>NZ_PXZM01000018.1 GCF_003013395.1 Brevibacillus fortis
TTAGCCGTGGGAGTCTCAAATTGGCGTATTTGGAAAGGGGAGAGGAAATGTCCACGATCGAACAGATTACCGAGCATATCTTGATTATGCATGCAAGTCATGACACGGATCGCCCCATCCTAGCAGCCATTACGGGGGCAAGAAAAACCCTCTTGATCGATGCTGGAAATTCACCAGCGCATGCCGCGTTGTTTCGTCAGGAGTTGCAAAGGCTAGGCGTTCGTCTTCCAGATCTGCTCATACTGACTCATTGGCACTGGGATCATACATTCGGAATGTCAGCATGGGATCTACCTACCATCGCGCAGGCAAAAACCGCACATTCATTGAGCAAACTGATGGGGCTGGAATGGTCGGATGAAGTCATGGAACAGCTCTGTAAGGAGAAGATCATCAATGCCAGCACGATGGCGAACATCAAAAAAGAGTACGGAATGAACCGGGACTTGATCCGAATAGTCGAGCCGGATATCCTATTCGATGAATCGATCACGATCGACCTTGGTGGCGTGACATGTCAGGTGAACCGTGTCGGAGGAGATCATTCGGAAGATTCGTGCTATGTGTACGTAAAAGAGGATCAGACGCTGTTCCTAGGAGATGCCTTGGGTCCCTCTGTCTATGGCGGACCGCGCAGTTATACAGCCTCCCGTTTTCTGCGCGTGTTGAAGCAAGCGTACCAGTCTGAAGCAATCCTATTCGTGGAATCGCACGGTCGGCCATTGGATCGAGCTGCCTTTCAAAAGGAGCTCAGTGATTGGGAGCAGCTAGCTCTGCTCACAGAGCAATATGGGCAAAACAGAGAACGGATCGTAAGCGAGATGTGTACCTTCCTCCAGGTGTCAGAGCTTCCTCATGAATTTTCAGAAGCTCTCGAATGGTTCATGGTAGGGGCTGCCTACCAATGAACCGATTCATCGGGTTGGTACATTCAAGGAATACTCGTAAACAAGCGAAAAGTAGGAATACTGGATTTGACCAGCAACATTTCAGGGCCCAGCGTCATATACGACGAAGGGCTATTTTTTATATGACGAGGTTTTGTAATGAATATTTTTTATATTCAGATTTATATATTGTCGTTTTCCAATCCTACGCTTATAATTCTCCTAGTGCAACAACTTCATATCTTTGGTTATTTTGAAGTGTATACTTCGGAATCGAAACCGAAATTGCTTTCCTGTTTGTAAGTAATGAACCCAAGGAGGCATGACATGAAAAGGAATGAGTGGGAAGCATCGTTTGAAGCATACGTTCAAAGGTTGCTGGATGATTTTCAGGTTCCCGGTGCAATTATTGCCGTGGCCAAAGACGGGGAACTCACTTATGAAAAAGCGTTTGGTTATCGGGACCGAGAAACGCAAGCTCCCATCGATCTGGATACGGTATTTGGCATCGGGTCGATCACGAAGTCGTTTACCTGTATGGCGATCTTGCAGCTTCAGGAAGAAGGGCAGCTTTCCGTACATGATCCGATTATCACCTATTTACCTGAGTTTCGCACACCGAACGAAGCCCAAACAAAGAGCATTACCATACATCATTTCATGACGCACTCCCTCGGGTTTCCACCACTTCCATCTCTCATTCCCGCAATGCTACCCAGCTTACAAGCCGATCCGACAGCAGAACTGTTACTCCAGCATTTTGAAGCAGAATGTCAATATCCGATCGTTTCCTTTGACGCCCTCATGGCATACATGGAAAAGTTCCCCTTTGAGTTGTTAGGGCCTGCGGGGACAGAATTCAGCTATTCGAACGAGGCTTTTGGCTTGCTTGGGGCGATTATTGAGCGTGTCAGCGGCAAAACATACGAAGCTTATGTACAAGAACATCTTTTACAGCCGCTTGGCATGGAAAGAACGGTTTTTCATGTGGAGGAATTAGGCGAGGGTGACAATACGACCATGCTGTACACACCCCGCATGAATGATGGCGTTCGTGAAGTAGTACGTGCCCCCGGTTGGTGGGATGCTCCCTCCATGCGTGCAGCAGGCTTCCTCAAATCGTCCGCACGTGACATGCTTCGGTATGCGGATGTCTATCGGACAGGCGGGCTTTCAAATGGGACGAAAATCATCTCGGATGATAGCGCAGCGCAAATGACTGCCCCGCATGTCCGCATTGATCTGAGTCGCAGCTATGGTTACGGACTTGGCGTGATTCCATTTTCAGAAGATTACACCTTACTGACCCATACCGGCGGCTTAAAAGGGATCACCGCGCAAATGTTCATTGTCCCAGAGGCGGGAGTAACTGGCATTCTTTTGACCAACATGGATGATGCCCCCATTACCAATCTGACATTAGTATTGTTGAACAGCATGTTCGGTCGCCCGCTCGAGACGCAGTTCGCCACGTTCGGCGAATTTGAAGTGCCGCTTGCTTACTTGCAACAATGTCCCGGTACATATAAATCCGGAGAAGGAGACGTAGCAGCGGTCAGATTCGATGAAGCAAATAGACAACTCGAACTCGTCCTAGGCAGTGATGTGTTCCCACTACGTGCCGTTGGCGGTGATACGTTTCTGTTCACGCGCCACAACGTCGATTCGCTCATCCGTTTTGTTCGCAATTCAGACGGTGAAATCAAGCGCTTGGCGATGGGATCGCGGCAATTACCGAAAGCAACCTAACCACAGACAAGGAGGCAGTTCTCATGAAAGTGTTTATTTCTTTGGACATGGAAGGGATCTCCGGACTAAGCGAATGGGAGGATGTCATCCCCGGTCGCAAACATTATGAAGCGGGAAGGCGACTGTTGACACAAGATGTAAATGCGGCCATTGAGGGTGCACTGGAAGCAGGAGCTACCCAAATTATCGTCAATGAATCTCATGGACCGATGAACAATATCATTCTGGAAGAATTGCACCCACAGGCAGATGTCATCCGTGGTTTTTTCAAACCCCTCTGTATGATGCAGGGGATCGACAGCAGCTGCGATGCCGCATTTTTCATCGGTTATCATGGAAAAGCAGGTACAGGAGATGCGGTACTCAATCATACGTTGTCTGGCCTTGCTATCCATCGACTAACCTTAAATGGCAAAGAGGTGGGCGAAGCAGGTTTAAATGCAGCAATCGCAGGAGCCTTTGGTGTCCCTGTCGTACTAGTTACCGGAGATTCCCAAACAGCGAAAGAAGTGGAAGGAGATATCCCTGGAGTCTTTACGGTCGCCGTGAAAACAGGGATAACGGGCCTCTCGTCGCAAGCGATGCATCCTGTTCGTGCGAGAGAGTTGATCCGACAGCAAGCAAAAGAGGCCTTGCTCCATCGCAGTAAAGTTAAACCGCTTGAGCAAAGAGTAGAGAATACGATAGAAGTCGAGTTTACGAAATCACAATTTGCTACAGCTGTCAGCTGGATGCCAGGAATTGAACTCATCGAAGGACGTACGGTACGCTTCCATTCGCATGATCTTGTCAGCATGATGCCCGTCTTGCAAGCGATGCTGTTGATTACTGGGCAAGTGAATCGGATGATTACTGGATAAATAAACAAAAAATGCAGCCCCTCATCACGAGGATGTGCTGCATTTTTTTGTTCGATTTAGGTCAGAGGCTTATGGTTCTTCAAATACGCAAGGGCATGATAAATCATTTCAGCTGCCTCTTCACGCGTGATGGCCTTTTGCGGATGGAGCTTGTTTTCCTTATCCAAGTGGATAATCCCTCTAGACAGAGCTCGTTGAATGGAGCCTTGGTAATCAACGGTGAGCTCATGATTATCTTGGATTTCTACCGGCACTAGTTTGATCATGGGCAAATTACCCTTGGTCTCCATGACTCTCATTAGCTGGTGAATGAACTGTTCTTTTGTCCATTCTGCATTCGGATCGAGATCAGCTGGTAACTCCAATTCGTTCACAGCCGCTATGATCAGACTCTCTGCATACCAAGCATCGTTATCCGCTTTGGAAAAAAAGTCAGTTGCCTGAGGAGCCTTTACAAAACGGATCGCTGCCAGACTCAAGTCAAAAGCATTTACGATCAGTTGAACACCTTGAGCAGCCGTTATCTTTTCGTCAGGTGCAAATTTGCCATCATCTACGCCTTTGATCACACCTTGTTGCTGTAAGGCGAGAATTTTATCTTTCGCTCCCGATTGGGTAAGATCCGTAAAAGGAGTCGTTGCAGCAAAGCTTGGTTGGGCAAATGACACGGTTAACAAAGCAATGATGGAAAGAGACATCATATTTTGTCTGACATTCATGGTATCCACCTCATCAATTTTTGAAGTTTCACTCCATTAGACGAGGAACAATTGGCAACGTTTCCTCTTTCCTTTTACCTGCTTTTGAGCAATCACATCCTATGATAATATTGAGATAATGATAATCGTTATCAAAGAAGGGATTACTTATGTTCAATGCACCCGACAGCATATGCAGTACTAGCAAAGAGAGAACAGATCAATCAGTGACGATTTCTTTCGTACTTCTATCAACTTACAAAGGACCACTGCCTTCTCATGTTGGTACCAAAACATCGAATACACATCTTCTCTTGTTTGTCGAATCTGGAAAAGGTTCTATCTGCATAGGAGAACAAGAGTACCGATTATTCCCTGGGCGATGCTTTCTTAAACCGCCGGGCATGACCATACAAACGGTGGCAGATGAAGGAGAAGAACTGACCGTTTCTGAACTTGAGTTCAGCGGATACAAAGTAACATCCGTTTGTGAGGATGAAAATGTTCATGTGGTAACAGAGCCTTTCTGCTTGCCCGTTTCGGGAGAGTTGAATGAAAGCGAACTAGGACAAGCGATCCGCAACTTATGTGAACGGCATGAAAATCCAGGAGATCGCGATCTATTTTCGTCCCATTGTCAGTTACTATCCATGGTGGAACGAATCTGGGAAGCAAATGAAAGATGGCGGGGCAACGAAAATTTGAAAGCGGTACAGCATACGATCCGCCTTATGGAACAAGACTTTTTCAAGCCTCTCAGTCGTGAAATGCTGTCAAAAGAGGCCGGAATGAGCCCAAGTCATTATTCGACTGTATTTCGCAAAGTGACAGGCAAAAGCCCGATGGAATATTTGGCTGAGATTCGTATCGAGAAAGCAAAGGACAAGCTGTTGACATCAAACGCGCGGATTCGCGATATCGCTCTGGGCGTTGGATATGCCAGCGAGTTTTATTTTAGTAACAAGTTCAAGAAGATGACAGGCATTTCCCCCAGAGAATTTATCAACCAGAACCTCGGGAAAAAGCTGCTAGTGTCGCACCCTGAGGCATTTAGCATGACGCAAACAGTGCCGAGTCGTGTGATTGGACTTTTTGTGGAGGATTACTTGAAAGTGTTTGGGATCAAGCCTTTGGTTCAATTCGCTTCTGGAGGATTTCAACAACGCTATCTGGGATCATTTTTGCGTGAGGTACGACATTTTGACCCCTATGAATCTGATTTTCAAGCCATTCAACAGGAGAAGCCGGATATCATTTTGCTGGGGATTCCACAATTTGCCGAAGAGGGACGATTCGATCGGTTGGCAAACATTGCTCCCACATACCTGTTTGAAAACCCCGTTGATGATTGGCGACAAACGCTGCGCACTGTCGGCAAATTACTAGGCAAAGCATCCGAGGCTGAGCGAGCCATCCATGAATATAACCAGAAGGCTGAAGTAGCGAGAAGTATCCTCAAACATTCGATTGGAGATCGATCGGTCGCATTAGTTCGCGTCTATGCAGATGGGGACATTCGTCTGTATGGAGGACCAAACGGCTATTCCGGGTCTGTACTCTATGGCGACCTCGGTTTACGCCCACCGCCCCTAGTACGTGACCTCATCTGGGGTTCTTCCGAATGGATGAAAAAAATCACGTTCGACATGCTAAGCGAATTGGATGTACAATGTTTGCTAATTGTTGTAGACGAGGCTGGGAGGCAGGAGGCATGGAAAATGACGAGCAGTGAACAGTGGAAAAGCGTTCCTGCCGTACGCGAAGGAAACGTGTATGAAGTGAGATCGGACATATGGATGACGTACGGCCTGCATGCGCATTGCGCAAAAATTGATAACGTACTGGCAGCATTGACAAGTGAGGGAACATACCGAACAAAAGTGTAAAAAACATCGAACATTTCAGCATGTCACTTCTATTGATGGCATGCTAAAATTCTCTTTGTTAATGAGAATCACTATCAACAACAGGGGGATTTATATGCAGAGCCAATCGAAAAGATGGTTGTTCAGCTTTGGTTTCGTTCTGTCCGTTTTACTTGCTGGTTGCGGAGGTGGTTCCGGCAACATAGCCACCACGGAGCCGACTCTCTCATCGGACGCAAGTGCCCAATCCGCTTCAACGGTACGCAAGTTCACACACATGATGGGTGAGATCGAAGTGCCAGCAGAGCCGAAGCAAATTATCGGGTTGTATATGGAGGATTTTCTTGTCTCCTTGGGGATTAAACCTGCAGCGCAGACCACAATTGGCGCTTTCACCTTGAAATATTTGCATGAAAACATCGGAGATCTTCCGAAGCTTGATACGAGTGCGATGAATTTCGAAGCGATCCTGGAGATGGAGCCGGACCTGATATTACTTGGTCTCCCCAATTATGCGCAAAATGACAATTATGCAAAGTATGCCAAGATCGCTCCAACTTATGTATTCGAGGCCGAGGCAGCCAATGATTGGCGAAATACACTGCGCAAGGTCGGGGACTTAATCGGCAAGCGTGAAACTGCGGAGAAAGTGCTGACGGACTATGAACAAAAAATCACTGAGGGAAAACAAAAGCTTGAAAAAGCGATTGGGAAACAAACCGTGGCGTTAGTCCGCGTACGCAGCAATAAAGAAATTCGATTATACGGTGGCCCACAGGGTTATGCTGGGTCGGTACTCTATCAAGATCTTGGGCTCGAGCCTCCAGCTTTGGTGAAAGAGCTTGCCTGGGGCGATAATGCTGGGCATGCGACCATTTCCGCTGAGGTACTGCCAAAGCTTGATGTCGATCATTTGTTTGTCGTAGTGGATGACGGTGGGAAAGAGCTTGCTGAGGAGCTATTCTCGACTAATATATGGAAATCGCTGCCAGCCGTACGTTCTGGTCACGTTTACAAAGTGGCGCCAGATCATTGGATGACCTTTGGACCTATCGCTTACGATCGCAAAGTTGAAGATGTGTTAAATGCACTAGTGAAATAAGTAGCAGAGGAGTGCTGGATTCATGAGTCAAGGAATCGTATCGGATATGACAGCAACGATCCGGAATCGCAGGACGATCCGGGATTTTAATGGGGAGCCAATGAAGGAAGAAACGGTCGTCGAACTATTGCAAGACGCGGCTTGGGCACCGTTTCACTCAGCAAAAGAGCCTTGGCGGTTTATCTTGTTTATGGAAGAAGGGCGCCGAACCTTTGCTGAGGCTGTCATGTTGGCTTACTCGAAGGAAGAGGTTGAAAAGTGGGGCGAAAAGATGATGCATCAATATTGCGAGCTCATGCAAGCGCATCTTTTGATTGTCATCGAAGCAGATCCGCGTCAAAAACAGTTCGAAGATGCTTTCTCGGCGGCAGCAGCGTTCATACAAAATTTGCAGTTGCTAGCTTGGGAGAGAAAGGTCGGCGTAGTCTGGAAGACGAACGATTACAATTGGCATCCGAAGTTTCTGCAAGCCGTTGGTGTTAAGCAGGGAGAGAGAGTTGTGGGCACGTTGCATCTCGGTTATTTCAACGACAACAAAGTTCCGCGGCCGAAGATGCGTACACCGATTCGCGAGCTGCTTACTGTCCATCACGAATAGCTCCTATCCCAATACTTGATAGAAAAAACAATCGGTCCTCCACGTGAGATTGGTTGTTTTTTCTATTTGTTTACAATTAAATGATTTAAGGAAAACTTTATCTTTTGATTACTATTTCATTTAACATTACCTATTATCATTATCATCAGATTGAAAAAGAGCAACGTGCGTTCGAACCATGGAGGAAATGGAAATGAAAAAGCGATTTCTCTTACTAGGTATCCTTTTATTGCTACTGAGTTATCCATACTTGCGACCGCTCGTAGAGGATGTATGGCAAGAAAAAGAGGCAAATGCTGCAGTTGTCCCAAAATACCAAACGATTCGGGTTGAACAAGACCAGATATATCAGGGAGATCTGTTATTGGTCAGCAAATACGATGCATTCCATTCAGAGGGAGTGCCATCCGATGTGATCAATTTGTCTTCGCACAATTATTTGGTTGAGGGTTATCGCTTGCAAGACAATTCCATTGAATTGTCTGAGAAGGCAGCGGAGGCGTTCAACGAAATGGTCAAAACAGCAAGCAGTGACAACGTAAAGCATTTTATGATCAAGAGCGGCTACCAAGGATTGGAAAAGGGACATAACGATACTTTGCCAGATTGTTTTAGCGAACATCATCTGGGTACAGCCTTGGACGTTGCATCCACACAAATGAAAATGGACCAAGCCCCTGAAGGGAAGTGGCTACAAGAAAACGCATGGAAATACGGGTTCATTCTGCGCTATCCGAAGGAAAAGGTCACAATTACTGGCATTCCTTACAATCCTGGGCATTACCGATTTGTAGGTTTGCCGCACAGCGCCATTATGCAAGAGCGTCAATTATCTTTGGAGGAGTACGTGAATTACTTGCGGGAGGCAAAGGAAGTGTCAGGGACGATAAATGGTGGCGACTACAAAATTTATTATTATCCAGTGGCCACTAGCATCATGGTTCAAGTACCGACCAATGGGAAGTATGTGCTTTCAGGCGACAATCAAGAAGGTGTCATTTTGACAGAGTTCCTGTAAATAGAACAGGGAGACAATCATTCCACATCAGAAAAATAAAGACGATTCCGCTATTTAAAGGCCATAAATGCAAAAGGCTGCTGAAGCGCTCAGCAGCCTTTTTTGCCTCTTCCAAGAAGATATTTAAATCACACGTCTTCCAAGCTCAAAGCGTTTTTCCCAGGAAGTCCCTTTGAATTTTGTTGTCGTAACTCCCGGCTTACCGTACGTATGCATTAGCTTATTGTCTCCTGCGTAGATGGCTACATGGGTAATGCGAGAAGAAGAGCTGCCATAGCTACGGAAGAAAACGAGGTCTCCTTTTTGCAGCTGATTTTTCGAGACTTTTTGACCGACTTTGGACTGTTGACGTGAATCTCGCGGCAGATTTACGCCGACCTCTTTAAACACTCGCTGTGTAAAGGAAGAGCAATCGAATGTACGCGTTGTTTTTTTGCTCGATCCGTATTTATAAGGTACACCTTTATACTTCAATCCTTTTGAAATGACCTGATCGGCAATTTGGGAAGAGGAAGCGGAAGTAGTCGTAGCCTCATTTTTATCCTCAGTGTTTGGATCAGAAATAGTTGATGATGAATCAGTTGCATTTGGATCGAATGGAGCAGCGTTATTTTCCGTCTGTTTATTCTGACTATTATCGGTAGTACTTTCCTCAGTGGCTGTCAGGTCGATGTTAGTACCATTTTGCTCATTTGCTGCCTGTTGATTGTTCTGATCGTCAACTGACTGTTTATCCAGATTATGTGTAGTTGTGGTGGTGAGACTTGTCTCTGAAGCCGCGTAGGCTTGTCCGTTCATGAGAAGAGAAGTTCCCATTAAAATAGCTACGACCGTAGTAGTTGTACCTTTCCAGTTTCGCTTTGTCATGATGTTCCTCCTTCTGAATGGTTGATCTTGTTGTGTATTTCTCATCCACGCTCTTATCGTACAGAACAAAACTAAGATTCCCGGTAGAATTTCATGAGAGTTTCCTGAGAAAACTGTTGGTAAGATATTCAAACGGAGATGATTCGTATGCCCACGCCAGATGGAAAAGGCTATTTGTTGCTCGTTGAAGATGAGCATAACTTCGCAAGATACTTACAGTTGGAGTTGGAGAATGAAGGATTTTCGACAGATATTGAATACGATGGGCTTTCAGGATTAGAAAAGGCACTGACGGTTGAGTACGACCTCATCCTCCTCGATGTCATGCTGCCCGAATTATCGGGGATAGAATTATGCCGACGAATTCGGGAAACCAAAGACGTCCCCATTATCATGATCACGGCTCGCGGAGAGGTTCCGGATATCGTCACGGGATTAGACAGTGGAGCCAATGACTACTTGGCTAAGCCGTTTGCAATCGAAGAGTTGTTTGCCCGGATTCGGGCCTTATTGCGTCAGCGGGAATCAAAAGCGAATCAGGAAATACGGATTGACCGATTGCGTATCCAGCCCAACGCTCGGCGTGTGTTCATCGATGAAGAGGAAATTATGTTAACGCCACGCGAGTATGATTTGCTTCATTATCTGGTTCAAAACAAGGAGCAAGCAGTCTCCCGAGAGCAAATTCTCACAGCTGTTTGGGGTTTTGACTTTATGGGGAATACCAACATCGTGGATGTGTATATCCGATATTTGCGGAACAAAATTGAAAGTGATCCATCCGTCAAACTGATTCATACCGTTCGAGGTATTGGATATACACTACGAGATTAGAAGGAGAACGCAGTGCTTACTCATCGCAGATACTCACTCAAATGGAGACTCACGCTGTTATTTAGCTCTGGTATGCTGGTTTTGCTTCTCTTTTTGTCCATTTTTATTTTTTTCAGCACCTCTAATCTCGTCCATCAACATGAGCAAAAATTGCTCAATCAGAAGGCGACAGCTATCGCAGCCGATTTGAAAACGGAAATCACCGAAGAAGCATCACTAACGATTACCTATTTGACTCGTTTGTTAACCAATTACGCTGACGTCAATCAATTCATAAACATTAGCGACCAAAACGGCAAGGAAATCGCTTCGATACAGGGAGCCAATTGGAGAACAGAGCCTGAAGTCTATTATGAAAGGACCTTGGTCGCAAAAGAACCTGTACAACTGCCGTTCACATCGGAGATTCTATATGTGCAAATTTCTACGACGACGGAAGCGCTTGAATGGTATTTTTCCATCTTGCTGACGATTCTTTTTCTCTCATCCTTTTTTACCTTGCTTCTTTCGGCGATCGGTGGCTATTGGTTGAGTAACTGGGGACTCAAGCCTCTCGATCATCTTATCCAGCAAATCCATTCCATTTTCCCTCAACGTCTTTCCCAAAGAATTCATCATCATCACGTAGAGACCGAAATCTACGAGCTGATCCACGCCTTTAATCTGCTGTTAGATCGCATGGAAGAAGCAATAGTCTATCAGCAGCGATTCGTCACAGATGCATCACACGAGTTGCGTACACCGCTTTCTATTATTGAAGGGTATGTGAGTCTTCTGCAAAGATGGGGGCAGCACAAGCCCGAAGTAAGGGACGAAGCACTCGCTGCTGTTCAACAGGAGTGTAAACGACTTTTCAAACTCATTGATGACCTGCTGTCTCTAGCCAAAATGCAGCATACCTCTCAGCTAGGGTCAACGAAACTCGTACAGCCATTAACTCCTCTGCTCCTTGAAGTAAAGCAAGCTTGGGTACCCATTTTCCCTCCACAAATTAAGCTGCTTTTTGAATGGGAAGAATCTCTTGTTCTTTTTATGGATCGGGAGCGGATTCGACAGTTATTGGACATCCTTTTGGACAATGCAAGGAAATACACAGATGAAGGACAAGTGAAGGTGCGAGCATATGGCGATGAAGAGGCTGTGCACATTGTAGTAGAGGATACCGGGATCGGTATTCAAGCAAAAGAGATTCCCCACCTTTTTAAGCGATTCTACCGAGTGGACAAATCCCGTGCTCGAAAAAGGGGAGGAAGCGGGATCGGTCTGGCCATCGCCCAAGCGATTGTCGCAGATCACGAGGGGAGCATCACGATTTCTCCTTCGGCGGAAAGAGGCTTGATTGTTCATATTTTGTTGAAAAAAGCGGGGATGATTTGACTACATGGATGAATATCGATAGGGCTCTGTGCGCGTTTTCCAAGAAACCGGTCATCAGATCGGGAGTGCATTCCAGAGCCTTTGTTTCTCATAGATTTGTGGAGGAATATCACAAAAGCAGCTTGCGGGTACTTGACTTTTCTGGGGAGGATAATCCCGTATCCGCTGCCAAAGCGTGGGCGGAAGCTGCATCCGACGAGACGAACAAGCGTAAGCAACAATTCCAGGGGCCGTGTACGATACGCTTCATTCTTTTGCCTCCATAATCTTATTGACTCGTACAGAAGCTTTTCTCATAATCAGAAAAAGGGATTAATTTCCTTATATGAAAAGATCTTCTCTTGTATTTCATTAAAAAATGTGAGGTTGATGTCGAAATGTTAACCATCGACAGCATCGAGGCAGTCATTCAAAGATCGTTTGACCAAACGAAAGTCCCGGGGTTTGCCATAGCCGTTGTCAAGGGTGAGGAAATCGTCTATGCCAAAGGCTTCGGCAGCACCAATCTGGAGGAAGGCGGTGCACCTGTCACTCCTGATACGATTTTTCGAATCGGTTCTGTTAGCAAGCCGCTTACGGGAAGCGCTATCATGCGGCTGGTGGAGGCGGGAAAGGTAGACCTGGATGAGCCTATCTTAAGCTACATACCCGAATTTTGCCTCAGTGATCCGGAGGCAACCGACAAAGTCACACTGCGGATGCTGCTGAATCACACGACCGGGTTGCCAGATGGAGGCGACATGGTCGGCAAGAGAGACCAAGGGGCACTGGAAGAGTATGTCCGGGAAGTCATTCCTCAGCTATCTCTGATTGCTCCCCCCGGATTTTTGCACTCTTACAGCAACCACCATCTGAATCTTGCTGGTTATGTAGCCGAACGCGTGACAGTCACGCCTTTTTCCCAATTCATGAAAGAGTGGCTTTTCGACCCACTCAATATGAGTCGGACCATGTACGATCCTCTGATAGCGATGACGTATCCGTTGGCGCTCTCCCATGATCGCCATCCGGACGGAACTTTACGCGTCCAGCACAACTTTCCGGAAAACGCGGCGAACTACCCGTCCTATTTCGGAATGTCCAGCGTTCTTGATATGGCTAAATTTTCAATCATGCACCTGAATAATGGCCGCTTTGGTGATGTGCAAGTTTTGTCTCCTGAATCCATTGAGGAAATGCATTCGTTTCAGGCGGATCGTTTCACTTTGTCAGGACTAGCGAGCGGGCTGACCTTTTTCACGGATACCTACAAGGGGGTTCCCATTATCAAGCACGCGGGCGCCATCAGTACGTACAACAGCACGCTTCTGCTTCAACCAGAGCATAGACTCGGTATCGTTACACTCTCGTCCCAAGATTACGGCTGGGAGGAGGCACATGAGATTCTCAGTCTGCTGCTCGAACTGCATGAAGAGAAACCACAGGTGTTCGCGGCAGCGAGCTTCCATGAGTCATCCATTGATGAATCAGGATGGCAAAGCTGTGAGGGAGCATATATCGGTTCTCTCCGGGGAGCGGCCATCGTCTCCATATCTGACAACCAGTTATTTTTGAAATTGAATGGGGAAGAAAGACCACTGAATTACGTCAGAGACCATTTCTTCGTCACCTGCGATGGCGAGAATAACCCGCTTGACAATGTCGGATTTATTAGCGGTGAAGGAGAAGCTGCGCCATTCATTATGATCAATGGTTCGCCATGCCAGCGAACGATCGAGACGTTGTTTCAGTCCGATCCGTCCGCATGGCAAGCGTTTGAAGGAAATTATACAAACGAGGTCCTCCATTTTTCGTTCATTCTTAGGGACGAAACACCCGTATTTATCGACGAGGATACGGAAATCACCTGCGTTCCAATTAGAGACAACCTGTTTTTCGCAGATGGATTTGGGCTACTGGAGTTTACGGAAGAAAACGGTGTCATCCTCCTGACGATTCAGGGCACATGGCGTTTTTTCAAAGGGTGATTGCGTAAAGGAATAACACGAACGCTACTATAAGTGTTTCTAGCAATTATTATTGAGACAATAGATTGATAATAGAAACGAGGGGCTGTCTAAAAAAGTAAAGAAGGTGAGGAAAATCATTTCGTTTTCCTCACCTTCCCTTTTGGTTTGAGAAAAGTGGTTGACCCAGTACCAGCGTAGCTGACACAGAACGCAAAGTAGGTTGATAACACCACAGAAATACCCTGTAGCCACGACAAAAACGGTGGTGTTCGGTATGTACAAAGGCAGGATTGGCGGATTATATTGAACGAAATATGGACGGAAATGTTTTTCTTATCGACAGATACGATAGTGCAATAAACCAAAAACAGTCTAACACTTTATTTTCGTGTTATTGACTGGTTTTTGGTTTATAAAGCCCGATTAGTCTACATTGGAGTTAAGATAATAACCGCGTTTTGCTGGCGGTACCCCTTGGTTGAAGTGTTCAAAGGTTTCATTACTCGTGATCCCATGTAACCTGCGAACTCCTTAGGCAAATTCAATCATCGAGTTTCCCTATGATAACCATAGGGGATTTGTAATTGTTCCGAAAGATAGTCGATCCTATAATCAAATACGTAGCAATGCTACATAAAATCAATAGGAGCTGATTCCAAATGTTAAAAGCCATTTTTTATCATGCAGGTTGCCCAGTATGTGTAGATGCGGAGCAAGTTGTCCTAGACTACCTGGATCAAACAAAGCTCGAAATCGAAATTGTCCACCTTGGTACAGAGCGGAATCGAACTGAGGAAGCAGAGCAGGCTGGTATTCAATCCGTACCTGCTCTCGTGCTTGGCGGGAACGTCTACCACATCAACTTTGGGGCAAGCCTGGAAGATGTGAAAAACGGCTAAGTTTGAAAAAGGGGGTGCTTTTGAGGGCCTCCTTTTTCCTATGCTTTTACACGACCATATTTCCATTTACAATGGATAGAAAAATGGAACATGGAAGGTAAGAAAAAACATGATGTTTGATCCCCAACAACGTAAGGAAAATCGCTCAGCCCGTATCATGATGGCTCTCTTTCGGATGTCCCAGGCGATAAAAAAAGTGACGCAGGCAGAGAGTGATGAACAGGGATTGTCACCCGTACAAATTCAAGCGCTGCTGTTCACTTTCTATACGAGAAGCGACATGGCTTCCATTGGAAACTTTGCCAAGGCAATCGGAACGACGCATGTGACAGCCGTAAAGATTATCAATGGACTCGTAAAGAAAGGGCACATGACAAAAGCACCTAAAACAGAAGATCGTCGAGTGACCCTGCTTCAATTGACTGAAAAGGGAAAAGAAGCTGCATCGAGGCTTGAAAAATGGGGGTACACACTGGAGGAAGCCCTTCATTCGATTCCAGATGAGATACTAGAAGATTTCGAGCTCGCGCTCGGCTCCGTTATCACAGCGATGCAAAGACATTGCCATCTGGTGGTAGCAGAGCCCTGTCTTGGCTGCATCCATTTTCGGCCGAATACAGGTGATTCCCATACACCCCATTATTGCGCGTTCATTGAAAAGTATCTCACGCACGAAGCATCCTTGAAAGAATGCCCCGAGCATATTTCCTCTGGGAAAGACTAGATAATCATAGGTAATACCTATCGAAATGATAACAATAACGCTATTGAACAATCATTTGCCTCATCATAAACTGATCTTGATTCCCGCATCATTGAACATCAGCACGTTTAACCGTAGTGATTAATTGCTCCATAAAAACTCGGCTTGCTGCACATAAATACTTGTTTTTCCGGTAAACAATACCGATTTGCGCCGTGATATTGGGCTGTTGTATCGGAATCGTACGGATCCGTTTATCATCGATATAGTCGAGGTAGCCTTTCGAAAGTACCGTGACACCTACACCTTGTCCGACCATATTCGTAATGGATTCCATAGTGGTCATCTCCAAGACAGGCTGTGGCGTGAATCCAAGCTGACGACACTTTTCGTCGATCAACTGACGTAAAAAGTACGTGTTGGGCAATAAAATGGAGGGGGTTTCTTTTAAAATCGCAAGCGGAACAAATGGTTCCTTCGCGATCGGATGCTCCACAGGTACCCCTAGGGCCAGATTTTCTGTAAGGAGCGGAATAGTTTCCAGATCGTCATGCTCCATAGGCAAGAAGACAATGCCTACATCCAACTCGTTTTTCAAAAGTCCTTCATAAATATCGCCGGTTCTCATCCCGAAAATAGATAATTCGACCTTCGGATAACGCTGGTGAAACTCGATAACAGTAGGCGGAAGCAAGTAATTGACGACCGTCAGCAGTACGCCAATTTTTAATGCGCCTCTGCTTAAACCTTGCAGCTCGCTTATCGCTGCACGTGCCTGGGACAACTCATGAAATACATTATAGCTATGGTGAAGCAATGTTTTGCCTGCTTCCGTCATAACCGTTCGTTTGCCGACACGATCAAACAATGGCATACCGATTTCATGCTCAAGCAGACGGATTTGCTGACTGAGTGAAGGCTGCGTAATGCCCAATTTCTCGGCTGCGCGAGTAAAATTCAACTCCTGGCACAGTGCCATAAAGTACTCTAATTGCTTGAGCTCCAACGACCATCCCTCCGGTGATTCATGATCTAACAATAGGTTTTTCCTATTATTATAGAGCAAACCATTATCAATTTATATGAATGTCGTGCACAATGCACATTTCCATGAAAGAATGAGGTGATCTCTTGTGAATATCGAAATCCTTTCAATAAATGTAGGGAAGCCCAAACAGGTACAGTATCAAAACAAAGAGGTTTCTACTGGTATTTACAAAACTCCGACGACAAAAGCTCTTTATTTATCCTTTTTGAACTTGGAGGGGGATGGGCAAGCAGATCTTGTCCACCATGGAGGGAAGGAAAAGGCTGTATGCGTCTATCCCTATGAGCACTATCCATTCTGGGAAGCTGAATTACAAAGAGAACTGGCAATCGGTGCATTCGGAGAAAATCTGACGATCAGGGGATTAGTAGAAACAGACGTTTGTATCGGTGACACCTTTCAGCTAGGGGAAGCAGTCGTACAAGTCAGTCAACCGAGACAGCCCTGTTACAAATTGTCTGTGCGATACGGTGTACCTGAAATGTTGATTAAGGTCCAAGAGACCGGCTATACTGGCTTTTATTTTCGCGTGCTAAAAGAAGGGCTTGTGTCTCATACGGATGGATTGACAAGACTCTCTTCGCATCCAAAATCGATAACGGTCTCTTATGCAAACCGAATCATGCATCAAGAGAAAGACAATATCGACGGCATGAAAAAGCTGTTGGAAGTAGAGGAACTGTCCTCAAATTGGCGAACGACCTTTACCAAACGATTATCCGGCATAGAAATTGATACCCGTAAAAGGATGACCGGCAACCAATCATAACTACAGTATAGGCAAGGAAGAACGTGGAATATCCTCACCCATTATCCACAACGCAACTGCATATGATGAACCATCTGAATTTGCTCTTCAGAATAGTTACCTGTTATTACGTAGCCACATAGGCTAAAGGGTAAATCCTTTACACTGGAGAGGAGATTGAGATGTACAACAGCTATTACCATCACTATCAATGGTATTATCCCGTGCTTGCCAGCTGGAATAACAACCATTTTCACTATGGTTGGAGCCCTCATTATTACAACTGGAGCCATGCGAATGGGAATCGAAACTGGAATCGTTATCAGAATACCATCGAATTGAGAGATTATGGGCCAAAGCCATTTGTCGTGAATATTGAGCAAGCCACAAAGCAAAACAACACATTCCGTATGGCATTATGGACAGGGAAGCACTTGCAGGTGACGCTGATGAGTATAAATGTTGGAGACGACATCGGTTTAGAAAATCATCCAAATACGGATCAATTCATCCGAGTAGAAGAAGGTCAAGGACTTGTTCGGATGGGGGATCGACAAGATCATTTAGATTTTGAACAAAGAGTCAACGATAATGATGCCATCATGGTCCCTGCGGGCACATGGCACAATCTCATCAATACAGGTAATAAGCCGCTAAAAGTATATTCCATCTACGCGCCACCTCATCATCCATTTGGCACCGTTCATGAGACGAAAGCCAGTGCCATGGCTTCTGAGCAAAGCCCTCAATAAGAATCGAGTCGATAGGAAATGGTTCCAGACATCATAGAAACCACCTCTAGAAATGGTCAGGTGGTTTTTCTTGTTTGGACTCCAGCTTTTCTTACATAATCCGACCTGTATTAAGGCAGCGACTTAAAAAGATAGGGGAAGGCATCCCGCTCTTATTTAAGGGGCGGTATCTTTTTAGTGGGATAGATATTTTTTCAAGGATATTTTCGACAAACATAGAATATTAACGTTATTCACAATCTTTGTTTAAGGAAGGTATAAACCTATGGATAAAGAAGCTCTGCGAATCAACCTTAGACAAGAACAGATCAACACGAAAGAGCTGCTTCAGTCACTTGTTGAAACGACTACAGACGCCATTTCAATTAGGGACATGCAGGGTAATATACTTTTTGTGAATAGTGCTTTTGAAAAAATCTATGGTTGGACATATCAAGATCTCCTGAATGACCCGTACTGTCTCGTACCTGAAGATCTCATAAACGAAACAAAAGAAATTTTTCACGAGATTAAATTTGAAGGAAAAAATATTACGGGCTATGAGACCGTGCGTCAACGAAAAAATGGTCAAATCGTTCAGGTTGGTCTAACTGCTTCTCCTATAAGAGATACAGAAGGTAGTATCGTAGGCACTTCAGTCATCGCCAGAGATATTACGGACCGCAAAATGGCTGAAGAAGCACTCGTGAATAGCGAGGCAAAGTACCGCATCCTTGTAGAAAATACCAGCGATGTTATTTGTCAACATGATGTACACATGAATAATCTTTTTGTATCTCCTTCTATCGAGCAGCACTTGGGATATACACCGGATGAATTTCTTCAAACGAATAGTTTTGAACTCATCCACCCCGAGGATGTAAAAATCGTGAACGATCTGCGTTCTTTTATCTCTACGCATCCCCAAAATGTTCAAATGGAGATCAGATTACGCCATAAAAATGGATCTTGGGTGTATTGGGAGTCACGCTGTGTTCCGATCATGTCTGAGAACAAAGAGGTTGATAGCTTTCTGTTCGTTTCACGTAATATCACAGAGCGAAAACAGTCTGAAGAAGCTCTGCGCAAGAGCGAAGAACAGTATAGATTCATTGCCGAACACACAGCAGACTTCATATCTGTGATTGATAAGGACGGTCACGTATCGTATAGTTCACCTTCACATCTGAAGAAATTAGGCACGAGCCAAATTATCATTCAAAACATACATCCAGAAGATGCATCACTCGTCTATGAGCGCTTTTCGACTATGCTTCAATTCCATATACCCATTACATGTGAGTATCGATACAAACTGGAAAACGAGAAATGGATCTACCTCGAATCAAGAGGGATGCCTTTTTTTAGCTCGGATGGCGAAAGTCAGTACTTCATCAACGTTACACGTGATATTACGGAAAGGAAGCAAAACGAAGAACTTCTCAGGAGAACAGAGAAGCTGTCAGTAGTCGGGGAATTGGCTGCAAGTATCGCGCATGAAATAAGGAATCCTCTCACGTCATTAAAAGGCTTCATTCAGTATTTACAGCCTACACTGTCGGAGGTCTCTACTTATACAGACATTATGTTGTCAGAGCTGGATCGAATCAACTTTATCGTGAGTGAGCTGCTTGTACTGGCCAAACCGCAAACTCTTCATGTGAAGCGGATTCTTTTACACCCCCTCATTGAAAGTGTGGTAAAGTTTCTCGAATCAGAAGCGAATCTAAACAACATCACGATCCACACAATATTTAGCCATATACCGATAGCGATCAATGGGGAAGAAAATCAAATAAAACAAGTCTTTATCAATATACTGAAGAATTCCCTTGACGCTATCACGGCGAATGGCGAAATCCGCATAGAAACCACATGTCTACATAGTAATCACGTGCTGATTCGCTTTACCGATAATGGATGTGGCATTTCCCAGGAGTTGCTGTCCAGGCTCGGCGAACCATTTTATACCACGAAGGATAAAGGAACAGGCTTAGGTTTACTTGTCAGCAATAAAATAATGAAAGATCATCAAGGCAGCATCACCATTTCAAGTGAGATCAACAAAGGTACCATCGTGGATATCATGTTACCCATTTCGAAATAAGAAGGTGATCCTAGTGAATTTGCAACTATTGGCGCTTGATGGGGTTTGGCATTGGCATGATGATTGAGGCTCATTTAGGCGTAGCCACGTTATGGTAGTAACAGCTCTACTATTCCGTCTACAGATCTTACAGGATAGTTTCACATCTTGACTCCATTTTGGGGCTGCCTTCGGGTAGCTTCTTTTTGTGGGGATGTTACTAGTCTATTTCGAGAAGGAATCGTTAGTTTTTAAGACTAGCATTTATTTTTTCCATAAATTTACAATCCGTTCTCGTCTTGTTCTGGTTCACTTCAAGAAAACAACTGGTTATAATTGGAAAAAATAGCGAAGGAGGGTAAGGAAATGAGAGCTACATATAAGTTTGCTCGTAATATTCTCATGCCTGATCGTCAAAACGTTTCTTGCTCAGGCAACGCTAGATGGAAACTGTTTACTTTTGGACATGCCTGCTGACTATTTGGATGTAAGATTTTGGGAACATACTAACTAGACGTACCTATCCAGTACTTTAGTAACGGTGATCGCTCATTCAACTTGCAACGGTTGTGTTCGATTTGTTCACGTTTCAGCGAGTCTGGTTTTTTTTAAACACATACTTCAATATTTTGGTAATCAATCAGACTTGACATTACTAAATAATAGGAGTGTTGTAAAAATGAACAGTAAAGTTAAAAGCTCAACAAACCCTAATAGTTTGTATTACAAAGTAGATGACGTCGTTATGGAACGAGGCGAAGGAATCTATCTCTATGATCAAGATGGAAAAAAATATTTTGACTGCGCATCAGCTACGTTTAATTTGAATTTAGGTTACAGCAATCAGGAAGTGATTAATGTAGTAAAAGATCAAATGGACAAGCTTATTCATGTCACTTCTTCTTATCAGACAGAGGAGGTAAATGCATTAGCACAAAAACTTGTTGAAATTGCTCCTAGTAATCTTACAAGAGCACACCCAAAAGTTGGCGGTGGTTCAGAAGCGAATGAGGGTGCTATAAAAATTGCACAGTACAATACTGGAAAGCGTGATGTCATATCTTTGTTCCGCAGTCATTTGGGACAAACATATATGATGTCGGCCCTTTCAGGAAATTCTTTTCGAAGAGAACCGTTTCCACCTCAAATTTCATTTGGACTGCAAGTTCCAGATCCTTATTGCCTACGTTGTTTTTATAATCAGAAATCTGAGTCTTGTGCAATGTTATGCGTGGAGAGAATTAACGATTTTATTGAGTATGCGAGTACGGGGAATGTTGCGGCTATTATGGTTGAGCCAATATCAGGAAATGGGGGCAACATCGTTCCACCTAAGGGATATTTCAAGGCATTGAAAAAATTATGTGATGAGCACGATATTGCATTAATTTTTGATGAAATACAAACGGGGTTTGGTAGAACAGGTAAAATGTTTGCTGCCGAATATTTTGATGTACAACCGAATATGATGACAGTTGCTAAAGGGTTAGGTGGAACTGGCTTCCAAGTTGCAGCGATTCTTACTGAAGAGAAGTATGTAGGTATGCCTGGTCACCATCATTCTTTTACTTATGGCTCGAACGTCATGGCATCTGCAGCAGCCTGTGCTACGATTGATATTTTACGAAGACCTGGATTTTTAGAAAATGTAACCGTGGTCGGAGATTATATTATGAGTCGTTTAGAAGAAATGAAAGAAAGATTTCAGTTTATTGGAGATGTAAGAGGCGTAGGTTTAATGATTGGCGTCGAAATCGTAAAAGATAATTTTGAACCTGATGTCGAGCTTACCAATCATATTGCAAAACGTGCTATGGATCATGGCATCATTCTGAGAACATCTAGATATGGCTACGGAAATGTCTTCAAGATTCGTCCACCTCTTACTATCACTTTAAGCGAGGCAGAAGAACTATGCTATAAATTAACTCGCCTATTGGAGGAAATTTAATGAAAGACTATATTATAGAGTTGGGTAAATATGTATATCAAAAAGTAAAAAATCAAAAAGGGACTTTGAAGAACCGCATCGTTAATGGGTATTCTCCAGGTGGAGACGCACAGTTTAATATTGATACTGCAGCAGAAAATGCGGTTCTTGATTATATCTCTAATCAGAAAGAGCCTGTCGCATTTTATACGGAAGATGGTGGGTTTAAAGTTTTTGGAGATGACCCAAATTATATTTTAATTGTAGACCCAATTGATGGTACTCGTCCTGCCGCTGCGGGGCTTGAAATGTCTTGTATTTCAATTGCTCTCGCAAAATATAAGGACAATTGTAAAATCAAAGATATTGAATATGCTTTTTTAATGGAACTAAAAACAGGAAACTATATGTATAGCGATATTTTTTCAAGTTCTATCGAGTTCGAAGGTTATAATAGTGAGTTACCAAACTTAAGTCATGGAAAAGACATTAAGAACATGTTCTGGAGTTTTGAGTTTAACGGTCATCCGACCAAGTTAATGATTGAATCTTACGGGCATTTGATTGATAATTCCGCCAATAACGGTGGTGTATTTATATTTAATAGCGCTTCCTACTCTATCTCACGAATTATTACAGGTCAGATGGACGCCTATGTGGATATTGGAAATAGACTATTGAAAGACTATCCGGAATTGCTTTCAGATTTTCAAAGAGTAGGGAATGGACAAGTGTTACATCTCTTTCCATATGATATAGCTGCCAGTGTGTTTTTAGCAAAAAAGGCAGGAGTTATTATTACTGACGCATATGGTAATGATTTGGATGAAACTTTATTAACCGACCTTAGCTATAACAACCAACAGTCGTGTATAGCAGCTTCAACCAAAGAATTACACCAAAATATATTGGAACAAATTATTTGGAAACGGAGCGAAGAACAGTATGAAAGCATTGGTATGGACCGATAATGAAATTTTAGAATATAGAGAAGTGGAAGAACCTCAAATCAAAAAGAACAATGATGTGAAAATTAAAATTTATGGAACTGGCATATGTGGAACGGATTTGAACGTATTCAAGGGAAAGTTGCGCGCTGTTCCAAATATGATTATGGGACATGAATCAGTTGGAGTCGTGGTAGAAATAGGGGAAGATGTGAAAAATGTAAGTGTAGGAGATCGTGTGGTAATCGATCCTACCCAATTTTGCGGAAAATGTTATTACTGCAGGAAGGGTTTAACGTGCTATTGTGAAGATTTTGATGCGTGGCAGTTGGGTATCGGTTCTCATGGGACTTTTGGAGAATATTACGTTGGAGAAGATAGATTCGTTTATAAATTACCTGATTCAATGGAATGGGAGAGAGCTACTTTAATTGAGCCTCTTTCATGTGTACTTAGCGTTATTGAAAAAGCGAATATAAAACCAGAAGATTCCGTTCTAGTTTTAGGGTGTGGGCCAATTGGATTGTTGGTTCAGATGATTGCTCGAAAACTGGCTAGAATTACAGTTGCCACAGAAATTAGTTCTTTTAGAACAGAAGCTGCTCGCAAAATAACCAATTATGTATATCATCCTCAAGAACTTACCTTAGAAGAAATTTACCGAATTAACCAAGGAAGAAAATTCGATGTTATTTTTGATGCCATAGGTAATCAATTGGATTGGGCCTATCCACTTATTGAAAAAGGTGGACGACTTGTTCCGATGGGTTTTGATGATACTTATGAGTTTAAGATTAAACCTTTTGAATTATTATCAAAAGGTATTACGATTATAGGAACAGGGGAAGCGCATCATATGATGGAAAAAGCGTTATCGTGCGCGATAGACCTTCCAGAATTATCTAGCTTGATAACAGAGAAAGTATTACTTGAAAATTTTGATACAGCTATTAACAACTTAATGGGATTTGATCCAGCTACGAACGAAAGAAAAGAGATTACGTCTATTAAAACTATTTTGGTCTCAGCACCTTCCGGTATATAAGAAAGGCTCGTGAGAATATAACAAGGACCTTTTGCGAGGTTCTTGTTATATTCTATATCAGGCTTATTGGGTAACCAATATAAGGAAAAGGAGGAGAGATTGTTGGCAAAACGTTTACTTTGGATAAGCTTCTTCTCGTATATGTTAATTGCTTTTACGTTAGTGATTATCGGTGCAATCCTTCCTGAGATTCTCGATCACTATAAGCAAAATTATAGCAATGGCGGTTTACTCGTCTTTGGTCAATTTGTAGGTTTTTTACTTGGTGTACTTAGCATGCCTCTCTTAGTAAAGAAACTAGGGCGCAAAAATGTGGTTGTCCTTGGCTTAATTATGATTAGTCTTGAGTTTTTTGCATTCTTTTTACCGAATTGGTATTTGTTATTTCCGTTAGTTGGAATAGCTGGATTTGGAGCTGGATTAGCTGAATCTTGTATTGGTGCAATTATTTTAGTTACGTTTCAAGAGAAACAAGCAAACGCAATGGGGAAATTAGAAGTTGCTTTTGGACTCGGAGCGTTATTCATGCCTCTTTTCTCTAGTGCACTTATAAGTAAGGGTATTTGGGAATATGCATTTATCATTTTAGGATTGAGTTCATTTTTAGTTATGCTTGGTTGGCGATTAATGTCTTTTGGTGAACTTGATGAATATTTAATAAAGGAGAATGAAACTAGTATAGCAGTTAATAAAGAAAAGGGTTCTTATACGAAAAAGACCTTTTTCATTATTGCGTTTTCGGCAATATATTTCTTCTGTTATGGTGGGAGCGAAGTCTCTATTGTTCATTTTTTACCTTCAATTTTTATGGAAGAATGGGGAGTTTCGAACTCTCTTGCGACAATAACGGTAACGATTTATTGGCTGGCTATGGTAATAGGACGTGCGTTAACTGGTTATATCTCTGAAAAGCTTACTTTTAACATGTTTTTACTTATAATTAATGTTGGAAGTCTAGTTGTACTTGTATTGTTCACTCTCAGTGAGAGTGTCTGGTTTAGCTTCGTTCTCTGTTTTTTCCTTGGTTTATTTATGGCGGCGATGTTTGCGATTGCTTTAATTATTACCAACTTGTATTTTCCTGGGCAAACTGAAAAGACAACGAGCATATTATTAGCCGCAAATGGACTTGGGGGATCATTAATTCCAATTGTTATCGGACAGAGTATGGATAAGTATCCTGCTCAAGTTACTTTTTGGCTATTTGCCAGCATCATGTTAATCATGTTGATGTTGATCATTGGAATTAAGATTTTGGGAAATGCTCATGTATCAGTGATACGAGAAGAGGATCATAAAGCTTAGAGCGACTCCTGGCAAAACCGTATGGAAGGCTTTAGACCAAAAACAAAAGAAAAAGGGTGCTCAAATTGAGTACCCTTTTTGACTTTGTTGCACCTTGCGTTCAGCTATATACGAACCGATTCCCAAAATTAAGCCCAGTCCTACGAGCAGGGCACCGACCCACGGGAGGGAGGTAATATCCAGATGAGTAATCACCCACCCTCCAATGAAAGCTCCAGCTGCATTTCCTAGATTTCCGGCAGAATGACTGGAGGTAGAAGCAAGCGCTGGGGCATTCTGAGCGAGGTTCATCACACGCACTTGCAACCCTGGAAATACAGCGAAAGAAGCAGCTCCCCATAGAAAAATGGTAATTACGGCAGAGATCGGACTATTTACGGTAAACGTAAACAGCGTGAGAATGATGCATATGGTCAAGTAAAGTCCGAGTATGGAAGGCATCAGCTTCCAATCGGCAAGCTTTCCGCCGACGATATTGCCGATGGTCACACCACAGCCGAAGAGAACAAGAATCCACGTTACATGATACTCAGCAAAACCGGTAATTTGCGTCAGCAGTGGCGTAATATACGTAAATACGGTGAATAGACCTGCGTTGCCTAGTGCTCCGATCAGGAGGTACAAAAGGAGCTTAGGCTTGAGAAGAGCAGTAATTTGCCCAGTGATACTCCCCGTGTTTTCTTGCCGCATGTTTGGGACGAAAATAAGTATTCCAATCAGTGCTATGATTCCCATAATCGCAATAGAGCCAAATGAGGATCGCCACCCCATGTGTTGACCGATGAAAGTCCCCAGAGGGACACCAATAATATTGGCGATCGTTAGACCTGCCATCATAATGGAAACGGCTGCGGCACGTTTGTCAGGACTTACGAGACTGGAGGCTACAACAGCCCCGACTCCAAAGAATGTCCCATGCGTCAAAGCGGTTATCATGCGTGCCGCCATCAATATTGCATAGTTTGGAGCAAAAACAGAGATTCCGTTTCCGAGAATAAATAGAACCATAAGTAGACAGAGTAGCTTCTTTTGGGGAATTCGGTGGGTGAGGACTGTCAGTATTGGTGCACCGACTGCTACTCCAAGCGCATACATGGTAATGAGCTGACCCGCAGATGAGATACTGACATCCAAATCCTCTGCAACATTCGGCAGCAGACCCATGATGACAAATTCCGTCATTCCGATTGCAAAAGAACCCGCGGTAAGAGAGAGCAAAGAGATAGAAGACTTTTCTTTGTTGACCTGTTTCTTGGTGGTACGTTGAGATAACGCCATGATGTCAATACAACCTTTCTGCAGAATAAAATCCGGTTTCCATTGTCGTTTGATAGTTGCGGGTAAAGATTACCTGTTCTCTATTGTTTAGTCAAGGTATTCTTCTTCGGTATATATGTAAAAACCTTTACCAGACGAAGGTGTTGACAGAGAACCAAATGCTGGTTATTATTTACTCATTGTTAATCGTAATCGTTACGGTTTATTTTTTTTGATACAAATCGTAATGATTTCGTTTTGAACGAGGATATTTAGCTGCACATCAAAATTGGTAAGAGGGTAGATTGTGATGAAACGGGAAATCGATTTTATAAAGTTTAATCCCACACAAAATATGACCATTCTTGTGAAAAACAATCATCCAGCAGAAGAGTATACGCACATCGCTTCAAAAATTATGTCCTACGATAGTGTCCATGCTGAACAAGTGGGGTTTATCGAAAAACCGAATAAATATGGAGCGGCAGCACTTCTGCAAATGGCTGGGGGCGAGTTTTGCGGCAATGCATGCATGGCATTAGCGTCGTTTATTGCGCATGAAAATGGTCTACAGCATAATGCTTTGACCGAAATTGTTTTAGAAGCTTCAGGTACAGATCATCTCGTTGCTTGTCGAGTAAAAAGAATCGAAGACGAATATTACTGCCAAGTTTCGATGCCTCTTCCTAAAAAGATCGAGCAGCAGTCAATCAACTATGATGGCGATGAAATGAAAGTAGCGATTGTGAGGTATGCTGATTTCTTTCACATCGTGATTGAAGTAGACCAATTCAATGAGGCTGTGAGAAAAAGTGCGCAATCTTTAGCCAAGCTGCTTGGAGTAACTGTAGGGGCAAATCTGATCGGGATGCTATTGTATCAGCCAGATTCGAATGAATTGGCTCCGCTTATCTTTGTTCCGCCATTAGATAGCATGATCTGGGAAAGAGGTTGTGGGTCAGGTACTGCTTCACTGGGAGCCTATCTGGCTTGGAAAAAGCAAGGCAATATCGATGCTCGAATCAGGCAACCAGGAGGCACAATTCATGTGACGGCCAATTGGCAAAGAGAAGAAGTAACAAGCCTGAAAATTGAGGGGGCAGTCGGAATCGTGGCACGAGGCAAAGCATTCATCGAGATACAAGATACTGTTTGAGGTGTCACCATTTATGAAGCAAGGGGAGAACGGAATGAATAGCCCAGAACAGTTGCAACAACATTTGACTGCATTTCTTGAAAGGTTCAACCATTTAGCAGATCGATATGACGGCACCATCCAGCACAGCTCGAAGTTAGAAAAGATCATAGATGAGTATTCTACATTCATAACGGATGAAAGAAACAGTGACGCTTGGGAGAAGCTTGAACAGTTAAAAGTAAGTCAGTTGTACCAGCTGGTGGAGGATGTAAGGAAATCGTCGGCGATTTGCGTTGCGATTATGGAGAAATATCGTGCACTGAAGCTGCTGGATGGGATTGCCGATAAGACCGACTACTTTCAAAACATAGAATCTTGCATTGAAGAAGAATTTGGGAGTTTCCAAGTTACTGTTGATTCTAAGGTGTTGATGGTTGGTTCAGGATCATTTCCCATGACACCATTGTTGATTGCGAAGCGAACTGGAGCGGAAGTGGTTGGTATCGACATTGATGGCGAGGCAATCGAATTAGGACGGAGTGTTGTAGAAAGGCTGGGAAGTGGATTGCCTATCCGCTTGGAGAAAGAATTTGTGGAACGACTTGATGTGACGAAGGATGCAACCCATATCATTTTTAGTTCGACAGTTGCAAATAAATATGACCTGCTGGAACAATTGCATCCATTGACAAATGACCAAGTGATCGTCGCGATGAGATACGGCAATAACATGAAGTCCCTGTTTAACTACCCCATGAGAGAGGTAGATGTGCGGAAATGGAGACTGATTGAAACCATCTTGCGTCCCAACCATGTGTTTGATATTGCTTTGTATCAAAAAGAATCGGCTGCATGCTGATCGTAAAAGGAGGTTTCTATGGGTGCTTTGAAACGAGTTTTGCTATTGGGAACAGGTCCTGCTTCCATTCAAATGGCTGTCCTGCTAAAAAAACAAGGGGATTGCTGCATTGGGATCGTTGGGCGTGAATCTGTTCGTTCCGAATCATTCTTTACGGCACTAAAACAAAGTAGCGAGCAAATTTTCGTAGATATTCAAAATGAAAAACATCAAAATCTGAAAGGCGAATGCCAGATCGATCATGTATTCCACGGATATGAGACCGTTACAGGGGAATGGGATACCTTCCTATTATCTGTTACAACAGATGCTTATATAGAGGTTTTACAACAAATCCATGATCAGGTTTTACAGCAAATAAAGTGCATCGTTTTAGTTTCTCCGACCTTTGGTTCCAACAGTTTACTACGCCATTATCTAAACAGTATTCATTCAAATGCGGAGATTATCAGTTTTTCTACATACCTTGGTGATACACGCTGGTTCCATGATAAACCCTCCAATCGTGTCATAACGACAGGGGTTAAGAAAAAAGTTTATATTGGCTCGACGTACTCTCCCTCCCAGTATATAAAAAGATTTTGTGAGTTATATGAGCAAGTAGGTATCGATTTGGAAGTCATGGACTCTCCGTTCGAGGCGGAAACGAGAAACATATCACTGTATGTGCATCCGCCACTATTTATGAATGATTTCTCTCTTCGCGTGATATTTGGAGAGGAAACAAACAAAAAGTATGTATACAAAATGTTTCCAGAGGGTCCCATCACGCAATATCTCATTCGCGATATGCTGGCCCAATGGAAAGAGATCACAAATGTGGTGGAAAAGCTCAATATGAAAGGGGTCAATTTGTTGAAGTTCATGACAGATGATAACTATCCGGTGAGACTGGAGAGCCTATCACGTGATGATATCGAAAATTTCGTTCATTTTGAAACGATTCAGCAAGAGTATTTATTGTTCATTCGGTATACCTCGCTGCTGATCGATCCTTTTTCGGAGCCAGATTCAGATGGAAGATACTTCGATTTTTCTGCTGTCCCGATCAGGAAAATGTTTGTCAATAGAGAAGGGTATTGGGATATCCCGCGCATGCCAAAGGAAGATTACTATCGGATAAAAATCATACAGGGCATTGCAAGATTTATAGATGTCAGTTGCCCGACCATCGATACATTCATTGATACTTACGAGCGTAAAATTTCGGAAGTTGCGCGAACACGTGAGGGCGAACGGTTATCGGATGCATTCGTGGTGCAAAGTTATGAGGAAGACTTGAAGATGATAGGCAGTGAGATTGGGAAGGGCATAGGCTCAAAGAAACCACACTAGCACGTATTTTTAGGAGGAAATGATATGACAAGAAGAATGAGATTTTTAGTAAGGACTTTCATGGTCTCAATCGTACTGCTGGTTGGCTGCAGTAACAGTGATGCGGCAAAAACAGAGTCAACCGATACAGGGAAAGAGATTGTATATGCCACCTCGAAAGATATTAACGATATGAACCCCCATTTTTACTCCGGCTCCATGCCAGCACAAGGGATGGTATACGAGTCGTTAGTAGAAAATACAGCAGATGGGATCAAACCATCATTAGCTGAATCTTGGGAAATTTCAGGTGATGGAAAGGTGTACACGTTTCATTTGAGAAAAAACGTGATGTTTCATGATGGAGAGCCGTTTAATGCGGAAGCAGTGAAAAAGAATATAGAAGCGGTGCAAAGCAATGCAAGCAAGCATTCCTGGATCAAGCTATCAACAAAGATCATGGACTGCAAGGTACTTGATGAGTATACCGTTGAACTGGTCTTATCCGAACCGTATTACCCGACGCTGGTCGAATTGTCGATGACGAGACCTTATGTATTCATCTCGCCCAAAAACTTTGTGAACGGGGGAACCAAAGATGGCGTCAATGGTTATAACGGAACAGGCCCCTATAAGCTCGCTCTGCATAAAGTCGATCAGTATGCTGTATTTGAAGCGAATGAAAATTACTGGGGCGGCGCGCCCAAAGTAAAGAAAATCACAGCCAAAGTACTTCCCGCAGGAGAATCTACGTTCTTGGCACTGCAAAAGGGAGAAGTCAACTTTGTATTTACGGATGATCGGGGCGCCAATAGTCTCGATGTAGAAGCCATGAATCAATTCGCTGCATCTGGTGAACACCAAATCATTCGCAGTCAACCCATGAATACAGGCATAATTGTTGCCAATAGCAGTAAATCGGAGAGCCCTGTACATGAAACGGCTGTGCGTGAAGCGTTTTGGCACGCGATCGACAGAGAAACCATCAGCAAACAAATATTTGAAGGTACTGAACAAGCAGCCTATACCCTATTCTCTTCTAATGTTCATTACGCCAATGTGAAATTAGAGAAGCGGGGATACGATTTGGAAAAAGCGAAGAAGATTTTGGAGGAGGCAGGCTGGGTTATCGGCAATGTGGGCGAAATCAGAACGAAAGACGGAAAGCCATTAGTCATGAAGCTTTATTATGATGTGAATTCGTCCACGCAAAAAACGCAGGCTGAACTGATTCAAAATACGGGAAAAAAGATTGGGATCGATCTGGAGATTATTGGCGAGGAGTCTTCTTCGATTGCGAAGAGAAGGTCTACAGGTGACTATGACCTGCTTTTCAATCAAACATGGGGACTCGCGTATGATCCACAGAGCACAATCGCTGCTTTTACTTCCAAGTCTTCCTATTACCATACGACAAGAGGCATCTCACAAGCTGATGAGCTCTATAAAAAAATCGAACAAGTAATGGTTTCGACTGATGAGGAAAAGAGAAAATCGTTATATGCCGATATTTTGACCATTGTCCATGAGGAAGCCGTATTTATTCCGATTACGAATGGAAGAGTCACGATCATGGCTCCGAAAAACTTGCAGGGCATCTCGTTTAAGCAAACGCAATTCGAGCTTCCATTTGAGCGGATGTACTTTGAATAAATACACAAAAGGAGCTTGCTATGGGCAGTTATATCACCAAAAGGTTATTGATATCGATTCCTTTGGTCCTGGTCATATCGTTTGTAACGTTTGGCTTCATTCATCTATCTCCCTTGGACCCCGCCGAAGTGGTGCTGCATTCGCAAGGCATACCCACCATAACAGATGAGTTACTTGCGCAAACAAGGGCAAAACTGGGCATGGACCAACCCTTTCTGACTCGTTACCTTAACTGGGTTGTCTCATGCTTGCAGCTAGATTTTGGAGATTCATATGTAACGGGAAAACCCGTGTGGTCTATGCTAGGACCAGCCTTTCTCCATACCTTAAAGCTGACGTTGGTTTCGACATTTGCCATTGTAGTACTGTCCATCGTATTGGGAGTGGCATGCGCGTTGAATGCAGGCAAATGGGTGGACAAATCAGTTAGAGGCATTTCGTTTTGCCTGACATCTATGCCGTCCTATTGGCTCGCAGCTCTACTGATCTGGTATTTTTCCGTCAAGCTGGATTTGCTTCCAACAAGCGGAATGGAGTCGTACAAAAGCTATATATTGCCCGTGATTGTGATAACCATCAGCTATGCTGGCATTTATTTTCGAATGATCAGAAGTTCCATGTTAAGCAACATGAATGAAGACTATGTTCTATACGCCAGGGCATCAGGTTTAACGGAGAAGAAAATCACGATGCACATTCTCAGAAATTCATTGCAGGTGTCTATTTCCGTATTTTGCATGGCGGTTCCTATTATTTTGGGAAGCACAGTCGTTGTGGAAAACATCTTTGCTTGGCCGGGACTTGGAACTTTAAGTGTCAAATCCATTTTAAGCAGAGATTTCCCGATCATCCAAGCCTATGTTCTTGTGCTGGCAGTCTCTTTTATTCTGTTCAACACGGTTTCTGACATCATCAATGCAGCGTTGAACCCCAAATTAAGGGATGGTCTCTAGATGAAGCAATTACAAAATGTGTGGCAAGACAAGGTAGCAGTCTTATCTTTATCCATTATTACGGTGACGACAGTAGCAGGGATATTTGCGCCTTTCGTTGCGCCGCATGATCCCGAAGAAGTACATATGGAGCTTCGGTTTGCATCCGCATCATGGGAATATCTTTTGGGCAACGACCACCTGGGGCGCTGCATTTTATCCAGACTGATTTACGGCATTCGTCCCAGCATGCTATGGGTCTTCGCTGCCCTGCTCCTATCCGTATCGATTGGCTCGATTGTAGGCGTTCTTGCAGGCTACTTCCGAGGAAAAACAGATGCTTTCTTGATGCGCGTTTGCGATGTGATCCTTTCCTTTCCAGGATATGTAATGACTTTGGCTATCATTGGCATTTTGGGCGTAGGGTTTGAAAATATTATCATCGCCTTTGTATTGATAAAATGGGCGTGGTTTGCTCGAATCATCAGAACGTCTGTCATGCAATATGCGGAAGCGGACTATGTAAAATTCTCAAAGGCTATCGGTGCAAGCAATTTGGGCATCATGATCAGGCACATTGTTCCGGTTACACTACCCGACATTGCAGTCATTTCAAGCAGTTCATTTGGTTCGATGATTTTGCAAATATCGGGGTTCTCCTTCCTCGGTTTAGGTATTCAAGCCCCGGAAGCAGAGTGGGGGATGATGTTAAATGAAGCGAGGGAAGTCATGTTTTCACGCCCGGAAATGATGTTAGTTCCTGGCTTGACCATCGTGATCGTAGTATCGGCCATTAACTATTTGTCCGACACGCTTCAAGTAGTTTTAGATCCCAAATTAATGACTTCGAGCCATAAGCTGCAAGGATTAGAAACAGCCTCTGTCGTTAAGCTCGAAGGAAAGGCGGGAGCATAACGGATGACGAACATTTTAGAGGTAAAAAACCTGAAAATCTGGGATAGTCGCAATGAACGAGTGATTGTTCCAAATAGTTCATTCCATGTAAAGCAGGGAAGCTGCTTGGCTATTGTAGGAGAAAGCGGAAGCGGGAAGTCGGTGACTTGCAAGGCCATCATGAGATTAAATAAAGCCGGGATTCGCCAATCGGGAGACATTCTGCTCCGAGGAATAAACCTGATGGAGCTTTCAGAACAAGAGATGAGGAAAAAGAGGGGAAAACAGCTTTGCATGATTTTGCAGAGCAGCATGCGTGCCTTTGATCCCTCTTGTGTGGTGGGCGTTCATCTACAGGAGACGCTTGTGGAACATTTTGGCTGGAGCCGTGAAGAAATCACAACCAAAATGAAAAATGCCATGGAAAGCGTAAGGCTGAAAAACCCGATCGAGGTGATGAATACGTATCCTCATCAGTTGTCAGGTGGGATGCTGCAACGAGTCATGATTGCGCTCACCATCGTATTGGAGCCTGACATCATTATTGCTGATGAACCGACGACAGCACTCGATACAGTCTCGCAGTTCGAAGTCGTTGAACAGTTCCGGCAATTACGCGAACGAATGGGCTGCTCGATGATCTTCATTTCTCACGATTTAGGGATCGTCAAATTAATGGCAGATGACGTTCTCGTGATGAAAGAAGGAGAAATTGTTGAGAACGGGACGACCCAAGCCATCTTCTCTGAACCTCAGCATACCTATACCCGTTACTTACTCTCCACGAAGCTTGCGCTGAATCAACATTTTAAGAGAATTATGGGGGGAGTTAGCGTTGCTGAAGGTTGATCACGTTGAGAAATCATACGAAAAAGGTGGATTGTTCTTAAGGAAAAGAGAGCATGTGTTGAAAAACATTAGCTTCGAATGCAAGCCTGGAGAATGTCTCGGCATTATCGGAGAAAGCGGAAGCGGTAAATCAACATTAGGACGATTGCTATTGGGAGTTGAAAGGCCAGATCGAGGTACCATCTTGTTTGCGGGCAAAAAAGTAGAGGACCGAAGAGTGAGAACAGGGAACATCAGTGCTGTATTTCAAGATTACACTTCCTCGATTAATCCATTTTATACGGTTGAGGACGCGATTCGGGAGCCTTTGCAAATGAAAAGAAAGGGACGAGAAGATGTTCGGAGTGAGATTGACCATTTATTAAGTCAAGTGGGGTTAGATCCTTCCTATCGAAAGAAATATCCTCATGAGTTATCAGGGGGGGAGGCTCAGCGGGTATGTATAGCGAGAGCCATTTCAACAGAACCGAAATGCATTCTATTCGATGAAGCAATCAGTTCACTGGACGGGTCTGTGCAAATGCAAGTGCTTGAATTATTGAAAAACTTGAGAAAACGTTACGACATGAGCTATATCTTCATCACCCATGATATACAGGCTGCTGCCTATATTTGCGATAGAGTGATCATCATTCGAAATGGTGAGATCGAAGAAATCGTGAAGGTTGAACAATTAAAAGATGTTCAGTCCACATATACAAAGAAACTGCTGCAGATGATTATTGCTTAAAATCAGAGGAAGGAGCAAGAGCTATGAGAGGGGCTCTGTCTTGGCCATTTTTACGATTATATATGTTGACTCTGTTGTATTTTAGCGCGAACTCTATTCTGAATGTCATTATTCCCTTGAAGGGTGCTGAGTTGGGCGCGACCAATACAACGATTGGGCTCGTTATGGGAGCGTATCTGTTTACAACCATGTTTTTCCGGCCGTGGGCAGGCCATATCATCCAGAAACATGGACCAATCAAAGTGCTCCGCACGATTCTTATTTTCAATGGAGCAGCTCTCATTTTATATACGTTTACGGAATTAGAGGGCTTTATCGTTGCCCGTATTCTGCAAGGCGTGTGTACCGCTTTTTTCTCCATGGCTTTACAGCTAGGGATTATTGATGCGTTGCCAGAAAAGGATCGTTCACAAGGGATTTCCATGTATTCCTTATGCGCTTATTTGCCTGGTATTCTGGGGCCACTACTCGCTTTAGGCATCTGGCAAGCGGGGGACAGTTATTATTTTACAGTTGCTATGGTCACCATTGCGATCCTTACAGGAGTGGTGGGATATAGTGCCAAAATGGACCAAAAAGTGGCCGAGCCTGCTCCGGGTCAGACAGAACAAGGAGCAACCATGTTTGGTTCCGTGAGCCAATTAGTCAAAAACCCGATATTATGTAAATGCAGCGTCCTGATGTTGGCGGCATCTATTATATTTGGCGCTGTCACAACCTTTATACCGCTATACGCTGTACAAATCAACTACGGGAATGCGGGAATTTTCCTGATGCTTCAGGCAGGAACCGTCGTATTATCGCGGCTTGTATGGAGAAAGAAAATCCCGTCAGACGGCACGTGGCGTTCATCTTTTATGGTGGGAATTATGCTCACTCTTGCAACAGCGGCGTTAAGTGTAAGCCTTTCTATCGTGGGTGGAGCAGTCTTTTTCTACGTAGGAGCCATATTAATGGGAATTGCTCAAGCACTTCTCTATCCTACGTTAACTACGTATTTAACCTTTGTTCTGCCGAAAACGGATCGTAACGTGTTAATCGGGTTATTCATCGCGATGGCCGATTTGGGTGTTTCTCTGGGAGGAGTCATCATGGGGCCAGTCGCCGATTTTTTCTCTTATTCATTTATGTATATGATTTGCGCAATTGTAGGCGTGACGATGATCATTTTTGCCTATGAACGAAGCAAAACTTCTGTTGAGTTACGATAACTGTTATCTGTAAATCGTCGTTGGACACGTTGGAGAATATTCAGGTGGCAAGCCGAGTACATGCTAGGGGATGATACCTAGCCGTTACTCGGCTTTTTCATACGCAGATGTAGTCAAAACGCAGTATCTATTTGATCATCATTTAGCGTCACATAAGATAGGGGAAGGTACCTATTTGAAAGGTGCTCCCCGTCTCTTACGATTGAATCATTGAAGAAATACGAGCAAAGATAGATGACAGAAATGATCTCTAGAAACTATTCAGTATGGAGGACCTACTATGAATCTATGTCCCACTTTATTTGAACGGTATGGTGATGAAGGGAAGACGATGGATAACGGTTATCTGAAGCAAATCTTCGACCACTTGCAGGACGGGATTATTCTCATGGATCAGGAACGAAAAATTATGGTGATGAATCCATCCGCCGAGAAAATGACTGGCTGGAAACGAGGAGAAAAGGTGCCGTACTGCTCCTACTGCCAAAACAGGAGGCTGGAAGAGGGAGAGGATCGTTGTTATTTGCTCGCCAAACGGGAGGTTCCCTACTTTCTTTCTGCGATGCCCACGTATGAAGGGCGGTACGTCGACATGGAGATGAGCACGGCTGTCATCTATGAAAATGGCGAACAAAGCAAGCAGGATGTCCTCTTGGTCTTGAAAGATATGACGGTCAAGAAAAAAGAAGAGGAGGTCAGAATATCCAAGCAGGTTCTGCAAAAAACGCTAGAAGCCCAAGAAAACGAACACAAGCGCCTGGCCCAGGAGCTGCATGATGGCGTAGGACAATCCTTGTATTCCGTTTCGGTAGGCATTCAAGCCATTCAAGCGCGGATCAACCAGGAAGGACAATTCCGCGAATTCATGCAAGAGATCGTGAATGAATTGGAAAAAGCGATACAAGACGTCAAGCTCTATTCTTTACAGCTGCGTCCACATAGTCTCGATCAACTGGGGCTGATTCCTACGGTTCGGCATCTTGTTTCTAACTTAAACAAAGCACATCAGGATGTCTCTATAACCTTTTCCTATAGCAATGTCAGTGATCATTTTCAGCCAATCTTGGAAATTAATCTGTACCGTGTCATCCAAGAAGCCCTACATAATGCACTGAAATACGCGAAGGCGACACTCATTGAAGTCATCCTGTACAAGGAAGACGACCAACTGACTTTGCTGATTCAGGACAATGGAATCGGATTTGCTCGCGATCAGGTTCAGGTCGGTCTGGGACTCAAACATATGGAAGAACGAGTGGATCAGATGGAGGGGAGTCTTCAGATTCAATCCGTACTCCACGAAGGTACATCGATCAAGGTAACGGTACTGGGACAAGGAGGGAGAGCAGTGTGATACGGGTGCTTTTGGTTGATGACCACACCATGATTCGGAAGGGATTGCGTGTCCTTCTCGAAAGTTACTCTCAAATAAAAATAGTCGGAGAAAGTCATACTGGCAACGACGCCATCCTTAAGGCCAATCAGTTGGAACCTGATGTGGTACTGATGGATTTGTCGTTGCCGAATGGGTTGGATGGGTTTACAGCGAGCAATGAAATTCGCAAGTCGAATCCTTTCGTGAAGATTGTCATATTAACCATGCATGACGAGGAGATTTTTGTCCAGAAGGCCATTAACGTCGGAGTCCATGGGTACATTTTAAAAAACAGCCATGGCGAGCTGCTGTTTCAAGCCATTATGGAGGTGTACAGGGGCAAGCGCTTTTACAAAACTTCCGTGTCGCAAGAGATCATCAAACGATGGCTGAAATCAGATGCAAAAAAATTGCCTTCTGTCTTAACAGTACGTGAAAAGGAGCTTGTCAGACTCACTGTGCTTGGCTATACCAATAAGGAAATCGCAGATAAGCTGTTGATCAGCGTCAAAACCGTGGAGAACCACAAGACGAATATCATGCAGAAGCTACAGCTCGATACCAAGCATCAATTGATCCAATATGCTATTAAAAATAGATATCTCGATCTGGCGTTTTAATAGCCTAATTCAAAAAGTAGGGGACTTCCCCTATATGGAAAAAATGAAAGAGGAATAAACTGAATGATAGAGATTGCACCTCTTGAACAATCATCATACGAATGGAAACGATATCGTCGTCGAAGGAGGAAGCATGGCAAAACAAGTTCATTATTCCATTGTCATTGTGGGAGCAGGCTCAGCCGGTATCTCTGTTGCTGCTCGTATCGTCCGGGCTTCCAAAAGGCTCAAGGGACAAGTCGCCATCATCGATCCCGCATCCAAGCATTACTATCAGCCATTGTGGACATTAGTTGGAGGTGGTGCCGCAAAAAAAGAAGAATCCGAGCGTGACCTATCCTCTCTAATCCCCGCAGGCGTCGACTGGATTTGTGATGCGGTCACGATGTTTCAACCGGAACAACACAAGCTCAGTACGGAGCAGGGAAGCATCTTTTCCTATGACTATCTCGTAGTGGCTGCTGGTCTGCAAATAGATTGGGATGGGGTGAAGGGCCTAAAGGATGCCGTTGGCAAGAACGGCGTTTGTAGCAACTACGCATATCACACGGTAGATAGTACATGGGAAGCCATCCGGAGTTTTAAAGGCGGCACTGCCATTTTTACACACCCGAATACACCCGTAAAGTGCGGCGGAGCTCCTCAGAAAATCATGTATCTGGCCGATGAGTATTTCCGTAAGCTACAGGTTCGCAACCAATCAGAGATCATTTTTGCATCGGCGAAAGGAAGTATTTTTGACGTTCCCACGTATGCAAATACCCTCAATGACGTCATTCGGCGCAAAAACATCGAAACCAGGTACAAGCAAAACCTCATAGAAGTGCGGGCGGATACCAAAGAAGCCGTATTCGAGAATCTGGACACCAAAGAACAGGCAGTATGGAAGTATGACATACTTCATGTGACCCCTCCCATGAAAGCACCTGATTTCATTAAAAACAGTACATTGGCAGACGCAGGAGGTTGGGTCGATGTCGATCCATACACGCTTGTGCACAAAAGATTCCCTACTATTTTTGGCATTGGCGATTGCGCGAATCTTCCCACTTCCAAAACCGGAGCTGCTATTCGCAAACAGGCGCCAGTCGTCGTGAAAAACCTGCTCGCCCTGATCAATGGTTATCCATTGGAGGCAAAGTACGACGGTTATACATCCTGCCCGCTCGTAACGGGGTACAACAAGCTGGTACTGGCCGAATTTGATTACAACCAGATGCCGTGTGAAACCTTTCCTTTTGACCAGTCTGAAGAGAGATTCAGTATGTACCTGATGAAAAGAGAACTGCTTCCCATTCTTTATTGGAATGGCATGTTAAAAGGTTTGATGTAAGGCGGCGTTGAAAGAGAGGGGGAGAGCAACATTTTAAACGATAGGAAGGAACAGAGCAGCTCTGACATGTTTTTGGAGGATTTGTCTGATCCAGAAGTTCAGGAAGCGATCACTGTATTGATCCGAAAGCTCCCGAAAATAAAAGATACCGTCCTGGCAGCTGAAGAGGGACTTGAAGTAGCCACATCGATCTTACGCGATCAGGAATCACTACGGTATCTGTTTGAACGAGTGGATGGTCAACTGTCCCGTTTCTTTGTGGAAAAAGAATCGATAGACGCCCTGTTCACTTTGCTTGAAAAGATGCCCAAGCTCGTTAAGTATGTCAGCGTTCTCGAACAAGCTGCTGATTTTTTGGAGAGCCTCGGAAAGGATAAACAATCACAGCAATATGTGCTTGCTGGTATGAAAGCGTATATCGCTCCTGTATCCTCCCAAGTGGAGCACGGGGTGGCTGTCATCCGGGAAGCAAAGGTGCGAGCTGAAGGTAACAGCGAACCGGTTTCCGTATTTCGTCTTTTCAAGCTCATGAAGGATCCCACCGTCCAAAAAACACTTCGATTTACCCAATCGCTCCTCGAAGTACTCGCGGAAAAATCAAAGAAATAAGATACGTGTAAAAGGAGGAATGAACCAATGCTGTTGCGTTACTTTTATGATGAAAAGCTGGCACATGCATCTTATCTCGTCGGTTGCCAAAAAACCGGTGAGGCCATTGTCATCGATCCCAGCCGGAATCTAGCTCCATATTTTCAAGTTGCCAAGGCAGAAGGGGTTTCCATTGTAGCCGCCACCGAAACACACATTCACGCTGATTTTGTATCGGGTGCCCGCGAACTGGGCGCAGTTTATCAAGCGAAGCTGTTTTTATCCAATGAGGGCGATGAAGATTGGAAATATCAATACTTGGAAGGTTTGAACCATCAGCTTGTTCACGATGGGGATCGCTTTTTTATCGGAAACTTGCTGTTTGAAGTCATGCATACCCCTGGCCATACACCCGAAAGCATCTCCTTCCTTTTGACGGACCTCGGTGGTCATGCAGATCGGCCCATTGGGATCTTCACGGGAGATTTCGTCTTTGTCGGCGATATCGGCAGACCGGACTTGCTCGAAAAAGCGGCGGGAATAAAGGGGACGTCCGATTCAGGTGCAAGAGACATGTTTCAGTCTCTCCAAAAATTCAAGCAATTGCCGGATTATATGCAGGTATGGCCAGCTCATGGCGCAGGAAGTGCTTGCGGGAAAGCATTGGGGGCCGTACCGTCTTCCACCGTCGGTTATGAAAAGCTCTTTAACTGGGCAATGTCACACACCAATGAAGAGGAATTCGTCCATGCACTTCTGGATGGACAACCAGAGCCGCCAAAGTATTTTGCAGTGATGAAACGCGTGAATAAAGAAGGCCCTGCGTTGCTCAAGGAACTCCCTGTGGTCCAAGAGTTCAACTCACTTGAACCGGTAGAGGATTTCCTGGAAAACGGACAGATTCTCGATACGCGTCCTTTCCAGCAATTTGCGAAGGGGCATCTGGCGGGAACACTCCACATTCCTTTTAACAAGTCATTTGCCAATTGGGCGGGATGGATTGTCGATTACAATCGAGCGGTTCATGTCTTGGCTACCCCTGATGAGCTGAACGAGATTTTGCAAGCCTTACATTCCGTAGGGATTGATAATGTCGAGAGCTTTATCGACAGCGGCAAGCTAATGGAAAGGGAAGCGTCTTCGCTCGAGACAATCGATGAGGTTACACCGTTGGAGATTGCAGAAAGGGTGGAAAAGGGAGAGCTTCACGTAGTAGATGTACGTAATCTCACTGAGTGGAACGAAGGGCACATTCGGGATGCACAGCACATCATGCTCGGTACGCTCACAATGCGGCTGGATGAGATTCCTCACGATAAGCCGCTTCTTGTACAGTGCCGTTCCGGTGCCCGCTCTGCCATTGGGGCAAGCATTCTGAAGGCAAACGGATTCAAGGATGTAATGAATTTGAGCGGCGGAATCTTGAAATGGCAAATAGACGGTCTGGCCCTCGCAGATCGAGGATAATACCAGGCGAGGTATTGCAAAGGGTGAGCGTATGACTATCGACCTTATGATCACACTGTTTGTTATCGGTTTCACGGGATCGTTTATCTCTGGTCTCGTCGGAATCGGGGGATCCATCATCAAGTATCCGATGCTCCTGTACATTCCGCCCGCCCTTGGATTCGTTGCTTACACAGCTCACGAAGTATCTGGAATAAGTGCAGTCCAAGTATTTTTTGCCACTCTAGCTGCTGTTTGGGCTCTGCGCAAAGATAAGCTTATTCATTACCAGCTCGTTCTGTACATGGGAAGTGCCATTATTGTCGGGAGTTTGCTTGGAGGATATGGAGGAAAATATCTGTCCGCAGATGCCATTAATATCGTTTACGCCATTCTGGCTACCATTGCTGTAACCATAATGTTCCTGCCAAAAAAGCGGATTGACGAACAAGAACAGTCTGAAGTTACTTTTCACAAACCAACAGCCGTTTTATCCGCTTTGATTGTCGGAGTCTCTTCCGGAATTGTCGGGGCAGCTGGGGCTTTTATTTTGGTTCCCATCATGCTGGTGATCCTCAAGATTCCGACAAGAGTTACGATTGCTTCTTCTCTTGCCATCACCTTTCTTTCTTCCATCGGTTCGACTGTAGGGAAATGGATGGCGGGGGACATATTGCTGTGGCCATCTGTGGTTATGGTAATCGCTAGCATCATGGCAGCGCCCATCGGTACGAAGGTCAGCAAACGGTTGAACACCCGGATTCTCCAGACCATTCTTGCCTTGCTGATCCTTGGTACCACGATTAAGATTTGGGTTGACATCCTCCTACAAAAATAAAGAAAAATCAATTGTCATGGAACAGCGTTGACATATCCGAGTAAAGTGATAAGATAAAAAATAATTTTACGATGAAATTAAATTTCATAGAATATTCTTATCAAGAGTGGTGGAGGGACTGGCCCGATGAAACCCGGCAACCTTGGTTTAATTGACCTTACGGTGCCAATTCCTGCGGATGTATTCTGCGAGATAAGAAGGTGGGAACCGTGCAATCGCCCCTCTTCTTTTCGGAGAGGGGATTTTTATATTTATAATCCGTAGTATTCATATCTTTTTACTTTGTGTTATGTAAGGAGGAAACAACATGCTTCATTATGCGGTCAAGCGTGGCTTTCTCATGATCGTTACGCTGTGGATTATTGTCACGGTGACGTTTGTGACCATGCACCTGATTCCGGGTGACCCGTTCGCGTCTGACGCCAAAATGCTTCCGGAAGAAGTGGTGAAGAATATGCGGGCGGAGTACAACTTGGATCAGCCAATCACGGTACAGTACCTGCTCTATCTGAAAGGATTGTTGCAATTTGACCTGGGGCCCTCTATCCAGTCCAAGACGAGGGATGTGAACACGCTGATTGCGGAGGGCTTTCCCGCCTCGGCTATTCTGGGAATCCAGTCGTTTATTGTAGCGTTGGCGGGTGGAATCACACTAGGAATCGTAGCGGCGCTCTATCACAATCGGACATTGGATTTCATGTCTATGTTTGCAGCCATCATCGGAATCTCCGTCCCCAGTTTTATTCTGGCACCACTATTGATCAAGTACATGGCAGTCAAATGGGAGTTATTGCCCGTCGCTGCGTGGGGGAGCTGGGAGCACTCGATTCTTCCTACGCTTGCGCTCGCCATCGGTCCGCTTGCCATTATCGCCCGCTTCGTACGAGCCAGCATGCTTGAAGTTTGGCAGCAGGAATACATAAGCACGGCGGAGGCGAAAGGGCTTGGCACCTTTTCCATCGTCGTCAGACATGGGATGCGCAATGCCATGTTGCCAGTGCTTACCTTTGTCGGACCGCTGTTTGCCAACCTGCTGACTGGAACCTTCGTAGTGGAAAAGATTTTCGCCATTCCTGGGCTCGGCAAATACTTCGTGGAAAGCATTTTTAACCGCGATTATCCCGTGATTTTGGGAATGACAGTGTTTTACAGCTTTGTACTCATTTTTACTTTGTACATCATCGACCTGTTGTATCGGGTGATTGACCCGCGCATCAGATTGACGAGTGGAGGGAAGTAGCAAGATGGCCAATCAAGCAACACAACTGGATTCCCTGTTTCGACCGGTCGACCGGAACCGACTTTCCGAAGAAAATCGGGAACGTCCCAGTCTTGGGTATTGGCAGGAGATATTGCAGCGGATAAGCCGCAATAAGTTGGCGATGCTCGGGTTCTTCCTGCTCATGGCAGTGGTGACCCTGTCGATCATCGGTCCGATGCTAGTTCCCCACAGCCCGCATGAACAGTCGTTGACGAATGGAAATCTGCCGCTGTCGAGCGAGCATTGGTTTGGAACGGATGACCTGGGCCGCGACATGTGGGCACGTACTTGGATGGGAGGCCGTATCTCTTTGTTTATTGGTGTGGCGGCAGCAGCCATCGACCTAGTGATCGGAGTATGCATCGGCGGGATATCCGGTTACATGGCTGGAAGGAACAAGCTAGGCGACCGTGTGGACAACATCCTGATGCGGTTGGCTGAAATACTCTACAGCATTCCGTATCTGCTGGTGGTAATTCTGCTGATGGTGGTTCTGGAGCCTGGACTCACAACGATTATTATTGCCCTTTCGCTAACCGGCTGGGTCGGCATGGCCCGCCTGGTCAGAGGACAAATCATGCAGATCAAACGGCAGGAATTTGTGCTAGCCGCAGAAAAGCTGGGAACCTCCCATGCCAAGATCATCATTAAACATCTGCTGCCGAATACGCTCGGCGTCATCATCGTCAACCTGACCTTTACGATTCCGCACGCGATTTTCGCCGAGTCGTTTCTCAGCTTTCTTGGACTGGGTGTGCAAGCACCAACTGCCAGCTGGGGAACGATGGCCAACGACGCGCTGGCTGTTATGCTTGGCGGGCAGTGGTGGCGGCTGTTTTTTCCGGGATTCATGATTTCTCTAACCATGTTCGCGTGCAACGCGCTCGGGGACGGTTTGCAGGACGCACTGGACCCGCGGATCAGAAAATGAGGGGGAGTACATCATGAAGCCATTGTTGGAAGTAGATCAGTTGCACGTCTCCTTTCGCACGTACGGCGGAGAGGTGCAGGCAGTAAGAGGCGTTTCTTTTTCTGTGAAGGAGGGAGAGACGCTGGCAATTGTCGGGGAAAGCGGCTGTGGAAAAAGTGTGACCGCTCGGGCGTTGATGGGGATGATTCCTCCGCGATCCGGTCAGGTAAAAAGCGGCAGCATTCGGTTTCGTGGGCGTGAGCTGACTGGGCTGACGAAGCTGGAATGGCAACAGGTTCGCGGCTCGCAGATCGGCATGATCTTCCAGGATCCGATGACCTCGCTGAACCCCACGATGAAGATTGGTCTGCAGATTGCTGAAGGGCTGATCAAGCATCGAAAGCAGACGAAGGCGCAAGCAAAAGAAGAGACGCTGAAACTGCTTGCGAGAGTCGGCATTCCGGAGGTGGCGAGACGGTTTGAACAGTATCCACACGAGCTAAGCGGAGGCATGAGGCAGCGTGTCGGAATCGCCATGGCACTTGCCTGCCATCCGCAGCTGATTATTGCCGACGAACCGACGACGGCGCTGGACGTGACCATTCAGGCACAGATCCTTCGTCTGATGAAGGACTTGCAGCAGCAGTTGAATACCTCGATCATTCTGATCACCCACGATCTGGGCGTAGTCGCAGAGGTGGCCGACCATGTAGCGGTCATGTACGCAGGTGTAGTGGTGGAGAGCGGCCCAGTGGGAGAAATCTTTGACAACCCGCGCCATCCATACACGCAAGGGCTGTTGCAGTCTGTACCGCGTCTCGTTGCAGGTAAAAAAGAGCGGCTGATCCCCATCGATGGGACCCCACCGGATCTGTTTCGTCCTCCTGCTGGTTGTCCATTCGCTGCCCGTTGCCCGTTTACGATGGAAATTTGCCTGGATCATATGCCACAAGCGAAAACGTATTTCGATCGGCATGAAGCGAGCTGCTGGCTGAACGACCCGCGTGCCCAAAGAGCAGAATCGTGGATGGTAGCAGGGAGGGAGACACATGTTTGACAACATTGTGAGAGTGGAGAATCTCGCCAAGTCGTTTGAGATTGGCGGCGGCCAACGTGTTCGGGCTGTTGACCGTGTCTCTTTTGAAATCAGGCGAGGAGAGACGCTCGGAATCGTCGGAGAAAGCGGCTGCGGCAAGTCTACACTGGGCAGGACTATTGTGGGACTGTACCCGGCTACTGCGGGGCACATCCTGTTTCAAGGCAAAGACATTGCCAGGATGGATAGACGTGAGCGACGGGAAGCAAACCGCCACATGCAGCTGATCTTCCAAGATCCGCAAGCCTCGCTTAATCCGCGTTTACGGGTGGGCGACATCATCGCCGAAGGAATAGACTCCTATGGACTGGCAAAAGGAAAAGCCCGGGAAGAACGCATCTATAAGCTGCTGGAGCTGGTAGGACTGCACCCAAGCCACGCAAAGCGCTTTCCGCATGAATTCAGCGGTGGTCAGCGACAACGTATCGGAATTGCCCGCGCGCTTGCGGTGGAGCCCAGCTTTATCGTGGCAGACGAGTCCATTTCCGCTCTGGATGTGTCCATTCAGGCGCAAATCGTCAATCTGCTGGCCGATCTTCAGGCAGAGCGGTACATCACCTATCTGTTTATCGCCCATGACTTGTCGATGGTGAAGCACATCAGCGACAGGATCGGCGTGATGTACCTGGGGAAGATGATGGAGCTGGCACCGAGCGAGGAGTTGTTTGCCGCGCCGCTACATCCGTACACGCAGGCCTTGATCTCGGCCATGCCGGTCTCCCATCCTGCCCAGCGAGAAGAGCGGGAGCAGATTGTACTGACCGGAGAACCGCCCAGCCCGATTCATCCGCCAAGCGGTTGCCCGTTTCGCACCAGATGTCCGGTGGCCCAAAGCGTATGCGCCGAAACAGCGCCGGACTGGAAGGAGGTGAGGCAGGGACACTGGATCGCTTGCCATCTTGTACAGTAGACAGAGGAGAACAAGGAGGAAACCATCAATGAAAAAGGGATTGCTTACTTTTGCCACACTACTGGCGCTCGCTGTGCCTGCGCTTTCTGCGTGCGGCAGCGATAAACCGGCTGCTTCTTCCAATCAACAGACGAGTGCAGCCGTCAAACAAGTCATTACCGCTAACCTTCGGGGTGAACCGTACACATTAGACCCGGCATTCGCTTCCGATACCACCTCGTACTGGGTGATCGACCATCTGTACGAAGGATTGTATCGATACAGCCAAAATGGAGACATCAGCGAAGGCGCAGCCGAAAAGGTGCAAGTCTCTCCGGACGGCAAAACCTACACGTTTACCCTCCGCCCCGAGATGAAATGGTCCAACGGCGATCCGTTGACGGCGCATGACTACGAATACTCTTGGAAGCGCGTGCTGAACCCGCAGACTGCCGCCTATGAACCATCCGCGCTCTACTACATACAAGGCGCAGAAGCGTACAACACGGGAAAAGGCAGCGCGGATGACGTTCAGATCAAAGCAAAGGATGACCGCACACTCATCGTCGGACTGAAAGACCCCATCACCTATTTCCCGAAAATCATGATGAGTCGCGCCTATCTGCCGGTGAACAAAAAAGTCGCGAATGCGGACAAAAACTGGGCGGCGGAAGCGAAAGGTATCGTGACCAATGGCGCGTACACCGTGGAGAGCTGGGACCACAATAGTCAGCTGACAATCGCCAAAAGCCAGAACTACTGGGAGAAAGACAAAGTAACGATGGACACCGTCCACTTCAAGATGGTGAACGAAGCGACTACCTACTACCAGATGTTTAAAACGGGAGCACTTGACCTGATTGACTCCTTGCCGATCGACGTGATTGAGCAGGAAAAAGAAAAAGAAGAGTACAAATCATTCCCGGACTACAGCATTTATACGTACACGTTCAACGTAGAGGAAAAACCATTCACCAATGCGAAAGTTCGTCAGGCCTTTTCCTACGCAATCGACCGGGATATCCTGACGAAAAACGTGACCAAGGGAGGTCAGCTCCCAGCGTACGGTTATACGCCATTCGGGGTGAAAACTCCTTCGGGCAAGGACTTCCGAGAAGAAGTTGCACCTTACTATCAGTTTGATCCGGCAAAGGCGAAGCAGCTCCTAGCTGAAGGCTTGAAGGAAGAAGGTTGGACAGAGCTTCCGCCGATTACACTGAAATACAGCACAGCGGAGAACCACAAGAAGATCGCCGAGGCCTTACAGGAAATGTTCAAGCAGAACTTGGGCGTACAGGTGAAGCTGGAAAATCAGGAGTGGAAAACATACATCGATACATTCAAGCAGAAAAACTTCCAAATTGCGCGCATGGGCTGGGGCGGCGATTACCTCGATCCGCTCGCGATGCTGGAGTTGTACACGGGGAAAAGCTCCCGGAACTTCACCAACTGGGCCAACCCAACGTTTGACGAACTGATCGAAAAAGCAAAGGTCGAACAAAACGAGGAAGCACGTATGAAGCTTCTGCACGACGCTGAAACTATTTTGATGCAGGACATGCCAGTGATCCCGATATTTTTCAATAACGAAAACTACCTCAACAGCAAAAAGATCGAAGGCATCCGCTTTAGTGTAACCGGCACACCGGACCTGCGCTGGGCGAAAAGAGTAACCGAGTAACCTCAACAAGGAGCAGTTTACCTAGAGTAACTGCTCTTTGTTTATGGACTCAATAAAAGGCTTATTGCGGAAGTCGTTTCCCAAATGATGAAAGTATTCTAAAATCTAGAATAAAGGAGGATACATGACGATCTAACGAAAGTGTTTTAGGGCATATTACTGGCATTTCTCGATTGCAGGTTTAAAGAGTTTGATGTCTTACCGGATTTCATCTGTTGCAATCCTAATATGGATTGGTTTTTTCGACTGAAAATTGCCAGATTATACTGAACTTGATTCACCTAACACGAACGAAGAGGTGGAAATAAATGACGATAACGATACATTCAAAAGAGTTCATCAATCGCCGTCAAAGACTCGCGGAAAAAATGCCTGATCACAGCGCACTTGTACTGTTTTCAGGGGTTGTCAAGACACGCAGCCATGACGATAAATATCCGTTTTCACCGGACCGCAACTTCTATTATCTAACCGGCATTTCGCGCAGCAACCTCATTCTCATGATCACGAAACGCGCTGGCACCGTGACCGAAACGTTATTTCTTCAGCGCCCAAATGAACTGGAAGCGAAATGGACAGGGGCCGTCTTATCGGATCAAGAGGCCAAAGAGCAGTCTGGTATCGAACACTTTGACTATCTCGATGAGTGGCCCGAGTCATTTGGAACCTTTGTGAGGCGCTGCGAAGGTAAAGGCTCGCTCTATCTTGACTTGTATCGCTGTCTGTGGAACGATGAGCTGACCCCTGCGGAGACTTTTGCCGAAGACGCGCAGAAGAAATACCGGACCCTGCCGATTCACGATGCGGGCTCATGGCTGAAAGAACTGCGAATGGTGAAGAGCCCGGCAGAGATCGAAGAAATCAGACGTGCGATTGCGATCACGGATAAAGCAATCCGGCGCATGTGGTCGCATGCACGTCCTGGAATCATGGAATATGAGCTAGAGGCGCACTATGATTTCACGTTGAAGTCGCATGGTGTTCGCGAGCTTCCTTATTTACCCATTATTGCTAGCGGAATCAATGCTACTGTCTTGCACTATGAAGCGAATAATCAGCCTGCGGAAGATGGTGACTTGGTCCTCCTCGACCTCGGTGCTGCATCGAGCTACTATGCCGCTGATATTTCGCGAACGTTTCCCGTGAATGGTCGCTTTACAGAACGTCAGAAAGCGATCTATCAACTCGTACTCGAAGCAGAAATCAAAACCATCGAAGCAGTGAAGCCTGGTGTCACACTTCCACAACTAAATGATGTCACGAAACAAGTCTTGACAGATGGCCTGCTACGTCTCGGTCTCATCCAAGAGAGCAGTGAGCTGTCCAAATACTACTATCATTCCGTGTCTCATCACCTTGGACTGGATACGCACGATATCCCGGATTACAGTACTGCCATGCAACCCGGTATGGTGATCACGATTGAACCTGGTCTGTACATAGAGGAAGAAGCGATTGGCATTCGGATTGAAGATAATGTGCTAGTAACTGAAGAAGGCTGCGAGGTGCTCTCATCGCAGATCCCGAAGAAGATCGAAGAAGTGGAATTGTTGATCGGGAAAAAGGAATAGTGAACGTTTCGGATCTAACCATAACAGTCTCTGTTATGGTTATTTGCAAGGGAGCCCCTTTGCAAAAACTATTAAAATGATAAAGAAATGTTTCGGGCACCTTCCATAATAAACCATTTGATTGTAAAATAAAGGAAAAACAAGAGGGTGATCCATTATGGGGGGACTGGTAGGGACATTGCACCAGTCGCTGCGGTCAGAAATCGAACAACATCGGAGAGCGCGCGGTTATACATTGAGCAAACTGGGTGATTTAACTGGTATTAATCCTGGAACATTGAGCGAGATTCTAAATGGAAATCCGCCTCGTGCTATCACCATAGGTCAATTAGACGCTCTAGCTGCGGTGTTTGGCCATGAGCCAGGCTGGTTGTATGAACTATACCCCGATGAATGTTTATATGAAAGGAAAATCTCACGCCCTCGATTGATACCTTACTTGATACGAAGCGCTGAGAATGGGCGAAAGGATTGCATTGAAGCTGTCGCCTCCCAATTGCTGGAGAATCCCAAAAATATCTCCATCCTTTTTACTGTTGCAGAGCAATTATACGAGGATGGGAAACTAGAAAAGGCGGTGCCATTCTATGAGTACGTGATTGAGAACGAGAAAGACAGCTACTCTACCCAGTTTGTGACGAGTCATTATCGGTTATTTCAGGCAATACTCGGGACAAATGCTGATGAAAATGAGAAGGCTGTTATTTGCTTTTCTCCCTATCGAAAGCGATTACCAGAAACTGATCAGTTAGACGCCTTATTAAATTTGGCGAAGGTTAGTTTCACGTTACAAAAATGGAGTGAGGCGGAAACTTACGCAGATGAGCTAAGAGCGCTCTCCAAAATTATCTATCAAGATGAGCTGCAAAAACGAAGAAAAAATCGATCGGCAGAGTTGATAAAAACAGAACGTCCGCTCGTTTACTATTACGGAATGGGCTATCTATATAAAGGATTGGTCCTAGAGATGCAAGGGGGTTATACGCAATCAAAAGAATATGTACAAGCATACGCTGATTTGCATTGGTTTGAACTTCTTGACGATGAGGGGAGAAGAATCGTTGAGCGGTTTGCTGTCTTTGCAAAGGCGAATTTTTACACACTAGAAGTATTAATGGGGAATGAAGAAATCATTAAGGATTATACCGACTACCTGGCAGAACAGCCAGTTGAAATACTGCCGGGCCTCGTTACGATTATGGAAGCTGCGAATAAATACCATTTTTGTGTGGATGAGGTTTTAGTACGCCTCTCTGAAGATATTGCTAGATTCCATGAACGTACCTTGTTGGTGAATATGGTTCAGCACCTTCAATATCGATATCACAAAGCAAAATATGATTTTGCAAAGGGACGCATGGAAAGTGGACTCAATGAAATCCTCCACTGTTTAGTTCTATCGGATTTGATGAATCGACATCATGATGCACTATTATGTGTACAGTTATTTGAGAAATATCGACATCTTGCTTCGCCATCACAAATCATCCAATATCAAGCAATTGTAATAGGAGAAAAGAAGGCCGAAGCTACATTCTTAAACTAGTATGGAAGACGATGTATCCTTAGGGATGCAAAAAAATGAGATAAGTAGAGAGGATGTATAAAAAATGAAATATGTATTACTAGCACTCCTTCTAGCGTTTGGATTTAGCAGTGGTATCGTTCACGAACCCCAAAAGTCTGACGCGCCACACGTTATTAATTATCAACATGGTGCAGATTTTTAGGAAAAGTTGATCAGACACAAAAAAACATCCTTTCGATAGGATGTTTTTTTCTATTCAATTTTTTCTTAGTTGGTGAATTCTTGCATATTGATTTATAGTTATTAATGTCATAATTTGTAAATCATAGGAGGTGCTTAACATAAAAACTATCGCAAGTTCATTAGAAAGGGACGTCCCTGTGCCCCCAGGAATAACCCCGAAAAGAGAAGCAGAAGGTGCCTCTAAAAGCAAGTGTACGATCTGGGGTGCTGGAAAAGAAGCAAGTCGCCATCACTTAGATTTAGAAAAAAGCATCGAACAACTCCGACAGCAAATGATTGAAATGGCAGGAAAACATGGTCTTTCAAGTGACGCCGTTTTGGGTGTGAGCCAACAATTGGACAAATATATTATGATGGCGCAAAACAACCATAAAACGTTTAGCATTTGGTGAAGGATTCATGATAAGCCAACTAAAATAGGATTGCAAAAGAGGAACCCTTGGAAAAGTGGGTTCTTTTTTCTTTCCTATTACCGCTGGGTCGAATGCTATCCGCTACTGCGCAGGAACCACCGAAGGATGAAAAATCCAGTACGGTGGTTCTTTTTTTCTATCGTCTTCCATGCCATCATTATAGACGGGGGCGATGAAGGATGTTCCAGGATTTCAAGCTTGTTGGTGACCGTCCAGTTGCGATACAAGTGAAAGAATACGTCAAACGTTTAATAATCAAAGGCGCGCTTCAGGCGGATCAGAGGCTGCCCTCCACACGAGAAATGAGCGGCCTGTTAAAGGTGAGCCGTAATACAGTCATAGCCGCCTATGAAGGGCTAGAGGATGACGGGTTTACGTATGCGATTCCCGGCAAAGGCAGCTATGTTACCGCTATGGTAGGCCATTTAGCTGCAGATAACGGAGGAGCTGACGGCTCCATCGTCTGGCAAATCGACTGGGAAGCACGAATGAACGAATATGCTGTATCGGCTGTAGAGCTGGATAGAATGAAGCAGGGTATTCGCGCCAATAAAGGAACCATCTCGTTCACAAGCATTGCCCCGGATGAACAGTTGTTTGATCTGGGGGATGTAAAGCGAGCCTTTATGGATCGAATGGCAATCGAAGGGCAGGTGCTGCTCAACTACGGCTATGCCAAGGGCTACAAGCCACTGATCGATTACTTGATGCGATATATGGAGAATAAGGGCGTCGATTTAAGCGGCAAAGACATGCTGATTACAAGCGGGTTTACGGAAGGCTTTGACATTATGTTGTCGGCACTGCGCCCTTCTGCGCGCCGTGGAGCAGCCATTTGTGAAAATCCGACTCATCATACAGCAATCAAGAATTTGAAGCTGCACGGATTTGAGATTACAGGCATCCCGATGGAGAGTGATGGTATTGATGTGGAGCAGCTTGAGGCGGTGTTGCAGAAGCAGACAAACGGCTTCGATTTAGCCTACTTGACACCTTCCTATCACAATCCTACAGGCATTGTCATGTCGCCGGCGAAGCGCAGTGCTGTCATGAAATTAATGATGCGCTATCAGATTCCGGTGATTGAGGATGGATTCAACGAGGAGCTGCGCTATTCTGGAGCACATGTTGCGCCATTAATCGCGACAGCAGGGCAAGGAAACGGAGTCATCTATATTGGTAGCTTCTCCAAGGTATTGTTCCCTGGTTTGCGAGTGGGCTGGGTACTTGGAGACATGGCGCTGATCGACAATCTGGAAAGCATTAAGCGTGCTCGTACCATTCATACATCCACCATTGATCAATCGATCTTATATCAATATTTGCTTAATGGAAATTTCGATAAGTATGTAAAAAAAGCCCGTATGGAATATAAGCGCAAATATGAACTGACGAAGGCATGCTGTGAAGCACATCTCCCTCTGGCGCATCTGTCTGGCGACGGAGGCTTGCATTTGTTTCTTACCTTTCCATCAGGCGTAGATACACGCCAGCTGCTAGAAGCTTGCACAGAACAGGGTGTCATTTTTACACCAGGAGACAAATTTTTTATTCAAGAAGGAACAGGGACAAATACGTTGCGACTTGGTTTTTCACGAGTAACGGATGCAAATATTGAGCGAGGTATTCAGATCATCGGCAAACAGGTACGTCGCTTTCTAAAGGCATAACGATTACAAAAGACACAACCATTTAAATGAAAAAAGAGGTGTCATCATGAAGATAGGCGTTATTATGGGTGGTATTTCTTCTGAGCGTGAGGTTTCTCTACAGACAGGTCAAGAGATGATCAATCATTTGGATCGCAGTCGCTATGAGGCAGTTCCCATTGTCGTCAAGCAGCGAGCGGATGTAATTACACAGGTTCAGCAGGCAGGCATCGATTGCGTGCTATTGGCACTGCATGGCCAGTATGGCGAGGATGGCACGGTACAGGGAGCGCTGGAGACACTGGGCATTCCATATACAGGAAGTGGTGTCCTGGCAAGCAGCCTATGTATGAATAAGCAACTGTCCAAGATGCTGCTGAACACGGCGGGTATGCATACGCCTGCAGGTCTTTACTGGCAGGATGTCTATGATCCGCAGGCGGTGGAGCAAATGGGTTACCCGGTTATTGTGAAGCCAAACATGGGCGGATCCAGCATCGGTACCCAGCTCGTGCATAATGAGAGGGAGCTGCTGTCTGCTGTTCAGGAGGCAAGCCATTTGGATCAAGGGATCTTGATTGAGCCCTATTTGAAAGGGACAGAGCTTACCTGCGCGATTTTGGATGGGGAGGTATTACCGATTATCGGCATTCACTCCGCGCATTCAGAGTGGTTCGACTACAGAGCGAAATATGAGGACGGCGGCGCGGAGGAGAAGGTTATCCACCTTCCTCCCGATATTGAACAGCGTGTGCGCGAAGCGGCGCTTACCAGCTACCGATTGCTGCAGTGTAAGGTCTATGCTAGAGTCGATGTGATTTTATGTCAGGATATACCTTATGTGCTAGAAGTGAACACATTACCGGGGATGACTGCCAACAGCCTGTTTCCCAAAAGTGCAGCAGCAGCAGGGATGACCTTTGCACAGCTGCTGGACCGGATTATTGCTAGCTCGCTCCACGAGCGGAAACAGGAATGGGGAATGGTGATCTAACGGAAGAGAAACCCTACATGTAGTAGGGTTTCTCTTTGCTTTTAAAAAGGAGAGACATTTTTCTCGTTCTTTTCATTGACTTGAATAATGAATGACTATGGAACACTTTACCATTCGATCTCCAATGTTCCTATAAATGTGCGGCCTGTCTGCTTTAAAAATAAGAGTATCCTCAGGTTCCACTACATAAACCTGTTCATTGACAACAACCTCTAGCGTGCCTTCATTTACGAGAATAAATTCCTCAACCCCTGTTGAATGCGGATCTGCTATATGCTCACATCCTGGTTCAAGGGTTACTGAGAAGATCTCAAACTGTTGTTCAGGATTATACGGTACCAGTGGATACACACGATACTGCCCATTATTTTCAACAATTGGATTTACTTCCTTCTTTTTCACAATCGTAACAGACGGCTTGTATTGACTAACGAGTGAAGAAAAGGATAAGCGTAGCCCGCTCGCTATTTTCCAAAGAGTTGTGATTGTTGGAGCAGACTTCCCTCTTTCAATTTGTCCTAACATCGTTTTGCTAACTCCTGTGATTTCAGCAGTTTTATCCAAGCTCAAGTTTCTTTCTTTCCGAATACGCTTTATGTTCTCGCCAATATTTGTGTGAAATTCTTCCATCAAAATGCCCCCCAAATAATTCAGACGTTATATTGCACGTGTGTGCTTTATATTTTACAATCAGGCTATATATAGTTTGAAGCGTGCACTATATAGTCCAAAATATACGAAAAGAGGCGCTATGTCTATGGAGAATACGATTTTAGCAGGCGTTCATCAAGCGATTGGTAACACTCCCATGGTCCATCTTTCTAGGCTTACAGAAAATCTCGATGGAAATATTTTCGCCAAACTGGAATATCTAAATCCGGGCTTTAGCAAAAAGGATAGAATCGCTTTGCAGATCATTGAAGAGGCTGAGAAGACCGGAATATTAAAACCAAATGACACCGTTGTGGAATTAACGAGTGGCAATACAGGGACTGGGTTGGCTATTGTTTGCGGAGTCAAGGGATATAAATTCGTTGCTGTCATGTCAAAAGGCAATTCATTGGAGCGAGCGAGGATGATGAGAGCACTGGGAGCAGAAGTTGTTTTAGTAGACCAAGCGCCTGGTTCCCCTATCGGGCAAGTCTCAGGAGAAGACCTTGCGAAAGTAGAAGAAGTAGCACAGCAACTAACAAAAGAAAGAAATGCATTTCGTGCAGACCAATTTCATCACAGTGGCAATATTCATGCTCATGAATATCACACGGGGGAAGAAATATGGAAACAGACGAATGGAAAAGTAGATGTTTTCCTTGATTTTGCGGGTTCCGGTGGTACTTTTACAGGTTGTGCAAAAGCGTTAAAAAAGAATAATCCCAACATTCGGTGTTATTTAATTGAACCGTATACCGCTCCCTTTTACTCTGGTAAAACCGCTACTAACCTCAATCACAAGATCCAAGGTGGGGGATACTCCATGGATTTACCTCTTTTGGATAAAAGCTTAGTTACAGACTACCTCCATGTTACAGATGAAGAAGCGACACAAGTTACTAGAGAACTGGCAAAAAAAGAAGGAATATTTGCAGGTTTTTCTTCAGGAGCAAATGTGGCGGCTGCCTTACAACTTTTGAAAGGGAACGAAAAAGGGGCAAATATTGTGCTAACGATTAATGATTCAGGCCTTAAATATCTAAGCACGGATCTATATGAATAAGTGCAAACTGTCCAATCATGTGAGTATGCAACAGGGCGTTCATTCTGTTCATAGATTACCGCTGGATTGTTTTGTCTGATGAGTCGAAAAATGAAACACTGGACTGTCTCTGGCAAAATTCCGGCTCAGTCATTTTTTACGATAAACGTATGATCATGACTCATATTGCCCCTTGAATCTCAAGTTACTTGAGGTTTTATAATTGACTAGGAGGTGTTGTAACGTGTACGCAAATGCAAGGAACAGATTAGACACCACACAAAATCAAAAGTTCTTCATAGGACAAGTGGCGAAAATCACAGGATCTTCTGTACCCACTGTTCGTTATTATGACGAGATCGGCCTGCTTTCACCTGCTGAGATAACTCCTGGAGGTCATCGTATGTATACGGCAGAGGAAATATGGCGGTTAAAACTGATCCTAACCCTTCGCTATCTAAACTTTGGCATTGATGAGATTAAGAGAATGTTAGCTGGGGATATACCTGTTGATATGGCGATAGAATGGCAAATTGAAGCTTTGGACATCCAAATGCGTACGCTTGCCAGCATGAAATCCATTTTGGAACAAACAAAGCAGAATAAGGGGGGAAATGATTCTCTGAGCTATATGCACGAGCTAATTGAATCAATTTCTTCTGATGCATTGGAACGGGAAAAGTTTATTTTGGAAAAAATGTTCTCGTCCGTTTTTCCTGAACAATTTCCGATAGAATGGCGAGAAATATTTTTACTAGGAGTGAACGTCTCTTCATTGCTGGAAGGCAAGCTTTCGGCAGCACAAACGGCAGCATTAGATGAGTTGGAGGAAATGTTTAATGATCCACAGATTGTCCGGGAGATGAAGCATGATGTTATGTCCTTCTTGGAGGTAGTTCACCTGCCTAAAATCAGTGTTGAGATGTGGAGCGCCAGAATGCTTACCAACCATAAGCAGTTGTTGAAGGCAGCGGAGCAACATGCAACGCCAGACAGTCCTGTCGTACAGGAGAATATTCAAGAGTATGTCGTGATGTTTGCCGATGTTGACGAACTCCCTGTCTCGCATTCATTTTTCCGTCGGTTTGCTGAAAGGATGCTTGCAAGCCAATCAGAAAATCTCGAACGTTTCAGAAGAATTTGTTCTATCCTGTATCCTAGTCTGCAATCGTATATGAAAACAAATGAATTGTTCTACCAAGCATTACAGTGGAAGCTTCAACAACTGGATAAAGAGTAAATGTACTCTTTGCTCCAGCTTGCGAAGGAGGTGAAATCATCTGTCATCGGTCAAAAAGAAAAGTGAAGGAGGTGGTATGCTGACATATGAAGAAAAACAAACGAAAAAAGTACAATGTCTTTTTGGGGGGATTGGTCACTCTATCTATGGCCCTTGTGACTGGTTGCAGCACGCAAACGACTGCGCCAGCCGACCAACAAGAGAGTGCCAAACCAAAAACGGGCGGAACCATTACAGTAGCTTACCCTTATGAACCGGATACGTTAGACGCTCACATGTCTGTTGGATCTGCTGGGGTCTATACCTGGTTGCTCGGTGGATCACTACTATATAAGGATCCTGCCACAAACGAATACAAGCCTTCTCTCGCAAGTGACTATAATATTTCTGAGGATGGAAAAACATGGACCTTCACGATCCGTTCTGGGATTACTTTTCACGATGGGACACCTTTGACTGCAAAAAGTTTTAAAGACGCCTTCGATCGTGTTCTCAATCCGCAGACAAAAGCAAAAACAGCCGCTGAAGTAATGGCTCCCATAAAAAGTGTGAAAGCGCCAGACGATCAGACTCTCATTCTGGAACTACATGAACCCAATGCTGCCTTTCGCGATGCGCTAGCGAATTCTATCACGCAGCCGTTATCGTTGAAAGCGATTGAAAAGGCTGGAGAGGATTACGGCCGGAATCCTGTAGGAGTAGGGCCGTGGAAGTTTGAGAGCTGGAAAACGGGCGAAGGTGTCACCTATGTTAGAAATGAAGCTTTTCAGTGGGGAGAGCCCTATTATGAAAATCAAGGTCCTCCTAGAGTCGGCAAACTTGTCATAAAAGCGATTGCTGACAGCCAGCTCAGAATGTCAGCGCTAGAGAGTGGTGCTATCGATGTAGCAACGGAAGTACCTGTAAAAGACGCGAATCATTATCGGAATAATCCGAACTATCAAGTTGTAGAGCGCTTACGTCCTGGAGTTGGCTTACTTCTGGAGATGAATCTGACGAGACCGGAGTTCCAAGATATTCAGGTACGTAAAGCATTTAATATGCTCGTCAATAAAGAAGCCATTGTCCAAGCTGTTACGCAGGGAGAAGGCGAAGTCGCCCATACGCCGTTATCTCCAACTACGCTAGGGTATGACAAATCCGTAGAGAAGTACGGGTACCAGTATAATGTGGACGAAGCAAAGAAACTGTTGGACGACGCTGGTTGGAAAGTAAACGGAAGTGGTGTGAGAGAAAAGGACGGAAAAACACTTAGTCTGAATTTGCTGAGTACTGCAGATTTAGATAAGGAAGCCCAATTGCTCCAATCCATGCTAGGAGAAGCGGGTATCCACATGATGATTCAGAATCTAGAAATAGCAGGGTATATGCAGGAAGTCGTCAAAGGAAATTTTGATGTAACGCTGATATCGGGCGCCTATGATGACCCTGATATTTTATATTTTTATTTTCACTCCAGCGGTGCTTACAACCTGTCTGGGGTAAAAGATGATAAGCTGGATGCTCTCCTTTTGAAAGGGCGAACAACCATACAGATTGATGCCAGAAAGCAAGTGTATATGGATGTACAAAAGCATCTGATTGAGCAAGCGTATGTTGTCCCTATCTATTACGATAAGGCCTTTACTGTCATTAATTCTCGAGTAAAAGGAGTAAAGTGGGCATCTGTCATGCCGACATATAATGATAGCTGGATCGAGAACTAATTTCATGTCAACAAAGGAGAGAAGCGCATGCAAAATAACGGATGGATAGATTCTTTTGAAAAGTATGCTCAAAACATGGTAACAGAGAGCCAGGTTCCTGGTGTTTGTATGGGATTAGCAAAAGATGGTCAAATCTTCTATGATAACGGATTTGGCTTCCGTGATGTGGAACGGCAGTTAGGAGTTACGCTCGATACGGTATTTGGAATTGGATCCATAACAAAATCCTTTACCTGTGTGGCGATCATGCAATTACAGGAAGCTGGTAAGTTATCCGTACATGACCCTGTTGTCAAATATTTGCCGGAGTTCCGTCTGAAAAATCTTGATGTGGGGCAAATCACGATTCATCATTTTATGACGAATACGAGTGGGATTCCTCCCTTGTCAACGTTTTTTGCAAGTGTGATGCGAAGCTTGGAAGAGAGCGAAGTAGAAGACTTTCCATTATTGCATGACCAGACAGATGATACGCTACCAATCGATACGTACGAAGACCTGATGAGTGTTATTTCTACATTAGATTTAGAGCTTTTAGGGCCACCAGGTACAGAGTTCAGTTATTCCAATGATTGTTTCGCCTTGCTGGGAGCGATCATTACACGCGTCAGCGGGAAGTCGTATGAGGCCTATGTCAAGGAGCATATCATTGATCCAATCGGGATGGAGCACACGAGCTTTTTCCTAGAAGAGCTAAGTGGGTATGAAAATATTACAAATCTGTATATCAAGCGAGACAGAGGCGATCACAAGGAAGTGATCCCATCGCCAAATTGGTGGGATACTCCCGCTTCCCGGGCGGCCGGATTCCTAAAATCAACGGTGCGGGATATGCTGCGATATACGGACATGTTCTGCAAAAGTGGGCTTACAGCAGGGGGAAAACGTATCCTGTCACCTGAAAGTGTACAACAAATGATGACCCCTTATTTTCCGACTGATATGGTACCTGGTCAATTTTACGGGTATGGCTTGGTCATAACCTCTGACTACTACGGAAAAAAATTAGTTGAACATAGTGGTGGTATTAAAGGGGTTGCGGCTCAAATGTGCTTCTTTCCCGAAACAGGACTAGCCGGAGTCGCACTGTCCAATCTAGAATTGTCGCCGGTTTTGGCGGTGATGTCCGGTGCGCTAAATAGTCTGGAAAACCGCCCTCCAGAATCCTCTCATCTGGAGAGCAAGCATGATTTCCTATCCGAGGAAGCTATGCATCCATTCGTAGGGGATTATCAATCTAGTGAGTTTGGTACATTGCCGATTAGATTGGAAAATGGTCAACTGGTGCTCTCTTTTTTGGGAGAAAACTACGTAATGAGACCATTTGCTGAAGATATTTTTGTCATCCGGGGATTTGGAACAGATTTCTCCGCACGGTTTATCAGGAGTGAAAATCATGAGATTGTTCGAATGGCATTTGGGGGGAGACAATTTCATATTCATGATAAAAAAACGAGTGGGGGAAACGACAAATGACACAGCGAGCCAACGTAAGTGATGCGAGATGCCGCCAGCTTGATGAGCTTTTTTCTACGCTTGCCGAACAAAACAATTGGAACGGCAACATCTTGATTTTGGAAGAAGGGAAACCTTATTATCAAAATTCCATAGGAATGGCCAATCTGGAAACGGCTGAAAGATTGTCACCAGATTCGGTATTTGAACTCGCATCAGTTTCAAAGGCATTTACAGCAATGAGCATCATGATCTTGCAAGAGCAAGGAAAGCTCGACTATACAGATAAAGTTGACGACCTCCTTCCAAATTTTCCTTATGCCGATATTACGGTAGAGAATCTACTCGTACACACATCCGGTTTGCCTGATTACATGGAGTTGTTTTCTGAATGTTGGGATAAAACGCGAGTGGCTACGAATCAAGACATACTCGATCAGCTAATCAAGCATCAACCCGCTGTGTTGTTTCAACCCAATGAAAAGCATACGTACAGTAATACCGGCTATGCTTTATTGGCTTCTATCGTAGAACACGTAGCTGAAACACGATTTGCCGATTTCTTGCAGCAACAGATATTTCAACCACTAGGTATGCAAAACACGAAAGTGTACAACCGAAGATATTCTCCTGAGTTGATCCAGCATTACGCCTATGGATACGTGTATTCTGCTCAATCTGAAGCATTTATGTTACCGGATGAATCAAGTGAGCATGATTTTGTTATTTATCTGGATGGCATTCAGGGAGACGGTGCGATCAGTTCAACACTGGATGACTTGCGTAAGTGGGACAGAGCACTTTACACAGAAAAGCTGGTAAAAAAAGAAACGCTAGAGAGAGCGTTTTCCCCTGTGCAGCTTACTGACAACAGTTTTTCTCATTATGGTTATGGCTGGCGGCTGCGTGAAAATCAGGTGACAGGAAAAGTCGTGCATCACAGTGGAGGCTGGCCGGGGTATCGAAGCTACTTGATACGATATATTCAAGCAGATAAAACGATTATTTATCTCACAAACGTGGATCAGGAACGTGAGTTGACGGAAATGGCTGTAGGGACAATCGAGAATATTTTATTTGAACGACCGTATGACATTCCGTAGCCATTAGCAGATAGTTAAAAGAGGAGCCGCCATCGACGGTTCCTCTTTTTCTTCTTACACAAGCATTTTTTTCACCAATTGTGTCCGGTTGCTGACATCCATCTTGTCAAAGATCGATTTCAAATGCTTTTTTACCGTGACTTCGCTCAAATACAAGCGGCCAGCGATTTCCGCGTTCGTCAATCCCTCCAGAACAAGGGCGGCCACTTCCTGTTCTCGTGCCGTCAGCATGCTAATGTCCAACGTTGTGACTATACCCGGTGATGCAGTTGGAGTAGGAGCTGGAATCGCTTCTTCCTCCAGGCGCAAATCCGCATCCAGTCCGGACCGTTTTAGTAGCTTTTGCAAATAAGCGGGTAGATGTTCGCCTTGCGTATCACGGAAAAATACGAGGGAGGGTGTTACTCCGTCATAGTTGGTGTGGGTAGCAAATTCGGCAATATCAAATCCCAAACTTTCGTGGGCGGCTTTGAAAAAAGGAAATGGTGCAGGTGAACACAACAAAAATTCTCCGGTGAACATCAAACCGTGCAGCATATGGCCAATGGCTGTATGTTGGGAAACATCCTCGTAATCGTCTTGATGAATCGTGTGAATAAACCAGCCTGCCCGTGTGTCTTCCGGCACGCTGAAGCGTTCTAGCGCTTGTTTGGATAGAGCGGTGAAATAGGAACGAGAGCCGGAGTGTTCCATCAGGTAAGGAAGGGTTTTTTCGTTGATAGGAACAACTGCGGCAAGTGCCGAGATCGCTCCATTTTCCTTGCGCAGAACGCGAAGCACGTCATATCCCAGCGAGAATAAGCGGTCAAGATCAAGCCAATTCAACGGGTACAACGTTTGCTCCGCTGTCAGGTGAAAATCAAAATGGCGGTTTGTATGCGGATCGAACAGCTTGATCGTTTTAGGGGAGGGACAGCGCCGCTGATTGCGGATATACTCCAGTAGTTCTTCCCGATGACCAGTGTGGATCGATTCGAATGGTTTGGGTAATGGATCGAACCAATTTAAAAAGGCGCGGATGAGTGCGTCACCTAAAAAGAAGGTAAGCTCCAAAGCCTCTGGTGTGCGGACCGAATGAGCTGACTTGGTGAACTTCTCATAATAATAGTGAACGGCCCGCTTCTGCAAATCTGCAAAATGAAGCGGTGTCCGTGACCTCATATCCTGGGCGATGGATTCTCTCATCAAGGAATGAATCGTCCAGCTACTGTCCACTTTCCGTACAAACGAAAATCGGATCAATTGGAAAAACTCGGACGCCGTGATTTCCCTTTTCAATAAAAACGACACATTATCCTGATTGAAGTGCCGCAATACGGCGGCTGCTTCCACGAGAGGACGCAAATGCTCCCCGGGAACTTCGCGCAGCCATTGGCTTACGACGAAGGGTAGAGTATCCATCTCCTCGTAAAAAGTACCGTTTCCTTCCTGATCTTTAGGCTGCAAGGTAAAGGACAGCAATGAAAGGGTAAGGGGATGCCCTTTGGAACGCCGCCACATTTCTTGGATGATACTTGGTTCAAAAATATGACAGTAATGGGCATACCGCTCGACAGCATCGTAAGGAAGATGGGGTATGGGGACCCTGCTGATGAAGTGCCTCCAACCGGGCGATAGAAGCCAAGCTTCAGACAGCGGATGCCGCCCTGCGATCACGATCAGAATATTGGCGCTTAATCGTTTGAAAAAATATTCGCGCAGCCAATGGTCCAAGCCGTCCAAGTTCTCGTAAATGTCGAGAAAGAGGACAAGTCTCTGATCAGCTGCTTTTTCATTCAGCTTCGAAACGCATTCCTCCAACAATTGGGAAGGATGCTGCTCATCTCCCTTGTGATAAACGTGCAATGCCTGCAAAATATGCAGGCAAAAATCAGAAGGCGTGTGCCAAAATTGCTCACTGTCCAAAGAGAGAGTAGCTGCTTGACGCAGATGAGCTTGCCGCCTGAGCTCGTCGAGCAAATAGCTTTTTCCTACACCTGCGGTCCCGAAGAGATTCATGATTTTTTTGGAGCGCCGCTCATCCGCAAGCAACTTCAAAAAATGAAGGATTTCCTCGGTTCGTCCTACCAACAGACGACTTTCCAGCTCTTCAAGGCTATCCTGATAATTCATAGCATCACCCGCTCCATCACAAGGTTTTCCTATTTCTTCCTACGATTTTACTACGCTTCTTTTATGCTGGGTACTCATATTTATCGCAAGGGTATCCTTTTGGATACATCCTTTCGAGTAATATCGAGACCAGTATTCTCGGTGTTAGGATGAAACAGGCGAGTCAATACGAAAGGATGGAGGGAACATGTCAAAGCTAAGCCGCTTGGGTCACATTTCCTTATATGCACATGATGTTCGCAGATTGGCCTCATTTTATGAAACCGCACTTGAACTGGCAGTGGTGAACCCTGGCGACGAAACGGCATGCTTGGCGATTGATCCGCAATCGGGCAGGCACGATTTGCTCATCCTGAACAATCCACATCATGTGCATCTGGCATTTTGGGTAGATACGCTGGATGACTTCAAGGAAGTGTGGGCGAGGCTTACGAAACACGGTATTTTGGCACATGGTCCGTATGTGGAGAGCGAAAATGCACGTTTTTCTTTTCTTGATCCAGAAGGCAATCATGTGGAAATCATATGGGCACATCAACGACAGACACCACATCCCCAACGAAGAAAAATCAGCTTTCGGGAGTTAGAGGAATTCGGCGTTTGCGAAGAATGATCGTCCGTGCAATGGAGACTGGCTCGCACAAACTATTTCATTCATTGTGATAAAGGAGAGGAAAAAAGAATGTCATCTTCTACAAGCACTTTCACTTCAGGGGGAAATACGCTCGGGATCACGACCATGGCCGTAAATCCGGCATCCTTCCAAGCAGCACCCCAAATGGTTCAAGATCGAATGACGTATCACAAAGCGGTGCTAGAGTCCTTCGGGGTTACGTCTCTGTCCAGTCTGGGGTCGCTCAAGATCAGGGGGACAATAGTACCTCAGTCGGGATTGACGAAACCAAGCCCCACTCTCGTCAGTGGGAATACCATGATTCAGTCTGCGTATCGAATCGACGCTGCCAAATCTACACCAACGTTGCAAATGTTGAGCGGAAAAGCGGAACTGTTGCAAACCATCCCGTTTCCGAAAAAAATGACGGCTACATTAGCTGCTCCGTCTCCGGCTTCGGCCTTGAATATATCGGTGGACACCGCCTATTGGGCCGCATCGGAAATTTATATCGAGGATGGAACCAATGTTATTTTGAAATATCCGCAACGCTACTTGATCATCATCGCCGAAAAGTTGACAGTCGGACAGAATGTTACGTTTACATGGGAGCGTCCTTATCGCTATGTTCCAGCCAAACGCCAAAAACCAATAACACCGTCAGATGCACCGATGTCTTCGACACTTGCAGGCATTCCGGGGACATCTGGAACACATGGATTGCCCGGAGACCGTGGATTCGACGGCGCTGCTGCTCCTGAACTCGAATTGTGGGTCCTCAATATGGCAGGACGTCCTCATTTTGACTTGAAAGGGCAAGATGGCACACAAGGTGGGCCTGGGCAAGACGGAGAAGATGGTGGTAGAGGAGGAAAAGGCAAGCCAGCTGAATTGGATTGGGCAGGATTTTGCAAAGCCGGAGCAGGAGCCGGTGGAAACGGCGGGCGCGGCGGTGCTGCGGGATACGGAGGTCCGGGAGGCAATGGCGGCGCTGGCGGGCGATTGACCTTGTACGCGCCACAAACCATCATCCAAAATTATTCGCAAGGCTTTGCGATTACGATTGAGGGGGGCAGCCCGGGGGCAGGCGGAATCCCTGGCAATCCAGGAGCAGGCGGACCGGGTGGCGCTGTGGGTGACACCAAGAATGGAAAATTCGGTACGGCATGTGGTCCCGGGCCGAGAACGGCAGGTCAACCAGGAGCGCAGGGTTCATACGCCGATGCCGGTCGTACCGGATATGCGGGAGGCAGATTATCTGATCCTGTCAGCTTTCGAGCCATTGACGCAGATGAATTCAGACGCAAGCTCTTGGAGCCGTCGATCAGCCATGTATCCCCGCTCTATGCATTCGCAGGTGATACAGTGACGCTGGAAGGAAGTCGTTATACCAAAACCGATGTCGTACTGATCGATGGTACGGAAACCAAAACCCAGGTCGTAAGTGATACCAGGCTCCATTTTGTCTTGCCTTTTGTGACAGGAGGCTCCCATACCCTTCAGGTTCGACAATCAGATATGACTCTCTCCAGCAAGGCATCCGTCTACGTGAAGCCACAAGTCATTTCCGCCCAGCAGGAAAATCAAGTGAAAACACGGGTGAGACCTGGACAAAAAATGATCGTGAACGGAAGCGGTTTTTCCGAAGGGACACTCGTCTTGGTAAACAACCAAGAAATGCCCGATGTACAGATGTTAAGTTCGACGCAAATGGAATTTACCTTGATTCGACCAGCGGATGTTGAGAGCAATCCAGCGGGTGAGCAGGTGACCCTGAAAGTGCGGCTTTCCGATGGGACACCTTCCAATGAAATTCCACTGACCCTAGAAACCTTCCATATGCTCGTGATGGGCGATTCCGTGAGCTGGGGGCAAGGCTTGCAAGAGCATGAGAAGTTTTATTCCATCGTGGGTGCTGCCGTTCAAGCGAGAGAAGGAAATATCAAGCAATATACACAAGTACTCGCTCATTCCGGCGCCATTATTGGAGTTGGTAAAGATGAAGTTCATGCACCTGTTGACGGCGAGGTTCCTACCTCTTATCCGACGATCCTGCAGCAATGCGCTGATTTCTCCGGTGAGCCTGACATGGTTGACTTGATCCTTTTAGACGGGGGCATGAACGATGTCGATGTTCGGACAGTTCTGAATCCTTTCCATCCAGCAGATTTAACACAGTTGTTCGAAGACCATTTGTATAAGGGAATGAAAAGATTGCTGGAGGACGTTACGAATAAATTCACGAACGCCAAAATTATCGTCACCGGGTACTATGCACCTGTTTCGGAAAAAAGCGATATGACAGCGGTGGAAGCACTGCTGATCGGCGTAGGGGCCATTGTCGGAGGAGTCGGTGGTGGTGCAGCCGGAGGAATTCTCGGTGCGGCTGAGTTGGAAAAGGTATACAAGCGCAGCGCCCAGCTTGAAGCAGAATCGAAGGTCTTCCTGCGTAAAGCCATCGATGAGAGAAATGCACAGCTTGGTAAACAGCGTATCTTTTTCGCTGATCCGAATTTTGGTCCCGAGCACGCGGCTCTGACGGATGACCCCTATGTATTTGGCATCAATTTGGACCTGACTCCTCAAGACCTGATCGCAGCCGAGCGCCTCGTCTCCTGCACAGAAGCAGGGTGCACGGGCTTGGATTTCGAGATTTGCAAGCGCGCCTCTATTGGTCATCCCAATCAAAAGGGTGCACAGGCGTACGCGAACGCAATTTTGCCTTTACTGTAAGCAAGCAAAATTATTGTTGCAGTGATACTGAAATGCTGTTGGAGGAACTGATGTTCCCTGACAGCTTTTTCATTTGTATGGCGGGGTGTACTCATTTGACACCCCCAGATCCGATAAGATCGATGTTCACCTTGATATTCCAATCGAGCCTGGGATAAATGTCTTTCCATTTTTCCCAATCTTTATCCCCATGGTAATGAGTGGCCCGATAGCGTAATCCGAAACCGATAGGATCGACTTTAAGAGACTGGAGTTTTCGAAGCACGTGAAGATAGCGTTTCGCTGTTTCTGTTTCCGCTTCCTCCTTATAACGGTTCCATTGTGAATGATAGAAAGACTGCTTCGACTCCTCTGATATTCCTCTTATTCGAACATTCATCGTAAGTTTAGGCGCAGAATCATTTCGTTCATCGAAGTCGTACGAATATCCAAAAGAAGACACATTCAAAGCAAATTGGGCCTTATCCGTCTTGGTTTCGATATCAAAGTTCCGGATTTTCTTGGATAATTCATTAAATATCCGCGTTTCTTCCGGATTTAATATCGCTTTGATTTTCTCCTTGTCAAAGATGGCCACTTGATCAATCAAGTACGTATCTTTCAGCGGACGAATAATCGGCAAATATGGATCCAATCCTTTTTCACTTAACCGCCGGTGAAAATCAAACAAAAATTCGGTTACGATATAAGACGATTCGGTTCCCTCCTGGTCGAAGCTCATGATCAGACTGTCTGCAGGTAGCCGCTCGGACTTGGGTCTCACATTCAACACCTGCTCCGCCGACGGGTAGCCTAGCGCCATGAATGCAATCCCTTGGATCTCTGGTCTCCGTAGAAACCAATCGATCGTGACCTTATCCAGTCGTTCCTCGCCCAGTTTTTTTCCGAATACAATCATTTTGGTCTGCGAAAAATCGAGCTCTTTATCCACCTTAGATTTTAAGTGCCGAACCGCTTCTGTCATGGTGGACGCATCGTCGCTGATAAGATGAAACGTATTTGATTGGCCTGGTTGTATTTGCGAAGTCGGAATGGCGAGCTTCAACGATACGTGATAAGGCTTTTCTTTTATTTCCGACTTATCGACGCCGATCGCCATGACTAAATAACGTTTATCAATGTCTTTGAATCCGCAGCCCGTAAGCAAATACAATACCGACAGCCAAACCAAGACGTGTTTCACAAAGTCTTCCTCCACTTGCTAAGCATGAAAACCGAAAGGACGATAACAATATCAATTGGTGAACGTATCATCATCCAATAAGAAGATACCGTGAATAGATCGTCTTCCCCCAACCAATTTCCAACAATCACTGTACCTATGCCAAATACTGCACAGCATATCGCGTTAGGAAGCACGGAGTTGACCGCTGATGTATTGGCGTGATGCCCCGGGAGACAACCGCTAATCATTTCAGATCCAACATGCCAAGTGGTCATGGCGAATAAATAGGAGATACCTAAATAAATGAGCAAAAAGATATAAACGACACGTTCGATAAATGCATACTTCATCCGAACCGCATCCGCCGTAGCAACCCATGTGAAAATATAATCATTCACGCCGTCCGTACCCAAAATGCCAATAGGCACAAAAAATGCTGTCAGCAGTATGCAAAAGCCAAGACAGGGTACCGCCCAGCGATGCTGAATCGTTTGTACACCGGTAAACGCGCGATTAAAGATGGCCAAGCTGATATATCCTGTTACCGCATAAGTCGAGACGGATAAGCTTTTCCAGCTGGGAAGAATCCACGTGTAATCGATCATTGCTCTTACTTCATCGAAGTTCATATTTTGGTTCGTATACGCTTTGAAAATCGAAAACAAGAGTAACGGCAAACTCAGAACCAGAATCAGTTCCGTGCTGTACAGAACCGTTTTGGTTGATTGCAAGGCACCGAAGCTCGCTACCATGACGAAAAGAATCAACGGTATATAGATCGGTGTTTTGGGGATGAGATATCTGGATACGATGAAAGAATAATTGATTAAGACAAGCGCTCCCGAAATAAACGACACGCTGCCCAGAAGCAGTAACAACGGAATAGAAATGGTCTTGGGTAACGATTGCTTCAGGATTTCTGGCAACCCCTGACCGCGAAACTTCAACATAGAGCTGGTGAAGATGTACATGAAAATGCCCCCGATGATCGGACCGAGTATCATGGACAGAATCGCGCCGTCATAACGCTCGTCCATCAGAATACGCGGTACAAAAAGGATGGCATTGATCAGCATGGACAGTGTCACAAAATAAAAAAAATAACGGGACAACCCTTTCACCTGCTCTTTTTGGCTTCTCCTATGAAAAGCTTCAAATAGGGTCGACCGAAGCTTCGCAAACTAACTGCATAAATAAGGAAACAAAATAATCCTGTCAACACCCCAGTCAATCCAAAAAAAATGGCCATCACGACAAGTGGAAATTTAATCACCCGCAAAGCAAAGTTCATGGTATTGATTGGAATCATGAAATTGGAAATCGCAACCACCGAGGCCACGATGATCATAATACTGCTTACCAATCCCGCCATTTGTGCGGCTTGTCCCAAAATCAGACCTCCTACTGTGGTGGCCATAGAACCTATGTATTTTGGCAGACGAATGCTTGCTTCGGTGAGAGCCTCGATTAAAAAAAGCATGAAGAACACTTCATAAAAGGATGGATAAGGAACAGCCGCACGACTACCTGCGATCTCGATCGCCAATTGCGCACGAAATATTTCGGGATTATACGATACAGTCGCTACGTACAAAGCTGGAAGAGAGGTGGTGAGGAACGCTCCGATATATCTCAATATCATAAGTGGTCTGGCGAACCATGGGATATCATAAATGTCATCCATCGATGCCATGAAATCGTAAAAAACCGCAGGCACTATGATGGCAAAAGGGGTTCCGTTAAGAATCAGTACGACTTTTCCTTTGCTTAGATTAAATACAACTCTGTCTGGCCTCTCCGAGACCATGGCAGTCGGCAACAAATTAAATCTTTTCGTGATCAGCATTTGAACTTGATTCGAAGCCTGCACCACTTCCGCGTCAATTTGCATCAATTTGTTCTCCAGGCGCAAAAGAACGTCGTCATCCACCTTGGATTTATCATAGATCATTGCTAATTGGGTTTGGCTCACGGTACCGATTTTCATGTATGCGACCTGTAAATCCTGTAACGGGTAACGGGTTCGAATCATTTGAATGTTCGTTGCGATATCCTCGGAAAAGGCAATTTGAGGTCCCTGTAATACGTATTCGATTGTCGCTTCTTGCGGTTTGGAAGTGGGGGGATTTTTAACTTCGATTGCACAGGTTTCATGAGGGAGAAACAGCAAGGCATAACCTTGAATGAGCTTGTCTGCCAATCGATCGTTGTCTTGAATATGCACATACCCAGGCATTGTCTTCAATACCGCTTTAAACGCTGATAAATTATGGCTTTCGATAAAGGAATGTACGATTGTGCGGTGAATCTTGGCAGAATCACACATCGTGGACAAATAGACCAAATGAGCCGTTTCTTCATTTAGGTTGAGCTTCCTGGTTACGAGATCTCCTGCATGAGCTAGCCCTTGAATATAGTTCTTCAGGTTGAAGTCTTGCATGAGATTCGCTCCCTTATCCATTACATCCTGAATATAGGCTTCCATCCTCATAGAAAATTATGCATAGAGTGGAATACGGCCCCATTACTTGCTACACAAAAAATGTATATCCTTTCATATTTTCGGCAGAATAAGTTCGAATACAAGGAGGGAGAAAGAATGGCAGGGCGATCATACTCGATTCAAATCAACGATCAAACGTACGAGGCAGAGCAAGGACAAAGTATTTTGGATGTTGCAGCTTCCCATGATTGTTATATCCCTCACATCTGTAAACATCCCAATCTTCAGCCGATTCAGACATGCGATACCTGTTTGGTGGAAGTGAATGGCCAGTTAGTTCGATCCTGCGCCACGACGAGTGAACCAGGAATGATCGTGAATACAAAGTCAGACTTCGTCAAAGAAGCACAGCTGGAGGCTATGTCGCGCATTTTAAGAAATCATGAACTGTATTGTACAGTCTGTGACAATAACAACGGGAACTGTGTGGTTCATAACACGGCAGAATACCTGGAAATTGAGCATCAGAAGTATGAATTTAAACCGAAACCGTATCCACCCGATCTTTCCCATCCGATGTACCGCTATGAACCGGATCAATGCATACTTTGCGGTCGATGTGTGGAAGCCTGTCAGGATCTTCAGGTCAGCGAAGTGCTTTCTATTGACTGGAACCGTGAGAATCCTCGTGTGATCTGGGACAACGATGTGCCCATTGATCAATCTTCCTGTGTTTCCTGCGGGCATTGTGTATCTGTATGCCCATGCAATGCGTTAATGGAAAAATCGATGCTCGGTGAAGCTGGCTACATGACTGGTATCCCAGCAAACGTTCTGGAGCCTATGATCAATATCACCAAAGAAGTGGAGCCTGGATACAAAGAAATTTTTGCCGTATCTGAAATAGAGGCAAGCATGCGAAAAAGCCGGATCAAGCGAACGAAAACAGTCTGTACCTTTTGCGGCGTTGGCTGTAGTTTTGAAGTTTGGACCAAAGGTCGTAAAATCTTGAAAATTGAACCACAAGTAGAAGCTCCCGTAAATGGCGTCTCTACTTGTGTAAAAGGAAAATGGGGATGGGATTTCGTAAACAGCGAAGAGCGCTTGACCAAGCCGCTTATTCGCAGCGGGGATACGTTCGTAGAAACAACCTGGGAAGAAGCTCTTACCTTTATCAGCAATAAGCTTACAGAGATAAAAGGAAAATACGGGCCAGACTCAATTGGCCTCATCGCCTCATCTAAATGCACCAATGAGGAAAATTACATATTCCAAAAATTTGCCCGTGCAGTAATCCAAACAAATAACGTAGACAATTGCTCCCGGTATTGTCAGTCGCCTGCTTCCATGGCCTTGATGCGGACGGTGGGCTATTCTGGTGATTCTGGAACCATTCAAGACATCGCAAGTGCTGGTTTCGTACTCGTAATTGGGGCTAATCCGGCTGAATCTCATCCCGTGCTGACAACCCGTGTAAAAAGAGCTCATAAGCTGTTTGGACAAAAGCTGGCGGTCGCCGATTTGCGGAAAAACGAATTGGCTCAAAAAGCGGATTTGTATCTACACCCAAAACCAGGCTCAGATCTCGTATGGATTTCGGCTATTACCAAGTACATCATCGATCAGGGCTGGCAAGCAATGGATTTTCTTGAAACCAGAGTAAACGGTTATGAAGAATACGTCCAATCGTTGCAGAAATTCACGCTCGATTATGCAGAAGAAGTAACCGGGTTAAGTAAGGAAGAGATGATCAAGCTGGCTACAATGATTCATGAAGCGGACGGTACGTGTATCCTGTGGGCGATGGGTGTCACCCAGCATGTTGCCGGAACGGATACCAGTACAGCAATCTGCAACCTGCTGTTGGTTACAGGGAACTTCGGTCGAGCTGGCGCAGGAGCATATCCACTGCGTGGACATAACAATGTGCAAGGAGCCTGTGATTTCGGCACGATGCCCGCATGGTACCCCGGTTACCAGCCTGTGCAGGACACCGGGGCAAGAGCTCGTTTCGAAAAGGCTTGGGGTGTGACATTACCAAAAGATCCAGGGTTTAATAACCATCAAATGGTAGAGGGAATATTTGACGGGAAATTGAAGGCTATGTATTTGTTCGGGGAAGATATGGCTGTCATTGACTCCAATATCAATCACGTCGACTCCGCCTTTGAGAAGCTAGAGCTATTCGTTGTTCAAGATATCTTTTTCACCAAAACGGCCCATTTTGCCGATGTCGTGTTACCTGCCTCACCCAGCTTGGAGAAAGACGGCACCTTCGTTAACACAGAGCGGCGGATTCAACGGTTACACAAAGTGTTTGAGCCGTTGGGAGAATCAAAACCAGACTGGGTAATCATTCGAGATCTTGCTAACAAGATGGGAGCCAACTGGAACTATATGCATCCAAGTGAAATTATGGCGGAAGCTGCTAGCTTGTCTCCGATGTTTGCAGGTGTCAGTTACGAGCGACTCGACGGCTGGAACAGCCAATTATGGCCTGTAAAGCCTGATGGAGAAGGAACTCCTTTACTCTACACAGAGCGCTTCCCATTTCCAGATGGAAAGGCAAGATTGATTCAGCTTGATTGGACCCCGCCGATGTTTACACTAACCAAGGAATTCGATTTGCATCTGAACAATGGCCGTTTACTGGAACATTTCCATGAAGGAAATATGACATATAAGTCAGAGGGAATCTCACACAAGGTTCCCAATCCGTGGCTTGAAGTTTCTCCAGACCTGGCCGTCGAGAGAGGAATCAAGGATGGTGCTCTGGTCCGCCTTTCTTCTCCGTATGGACAAGTCGAAGTACGCGTATTAGTAACAGATCGTGTGAAAGGAAACGAGTTGTATTTGACGATGAATACGTCAAAAGACAAACAATCTGTCAATCGACTTACCAGCAGTTATCACGACAAAATGACACATACGCCAAACTACAAAGAAATGGGAGTGAAAATGGACATCCTAGAACGAGAAGGAGAACCACCGCTTCCGCGAGTGAATTATCGTTTCGGAAACCGACAACCACAATTTGGCGTTCGAGTAGAAGAGAAATGGAAGCGCGACGATTGGATTTCAATCCCCGACTTACTTGGAACAGGAGGACAAGCCGATGGCCAAAGCGATTTCAAACATTGAACGATATATGCCAAGTCCAGAGGAAGAACGACATCAGGCCATACAGCAGGTGCTTGATGCCGTGAGTGAAAACCATCAGGCATTGATTACTCTTTTGGACATTGTAAAAGAATTACAAGAGATTGGTGTGTTGGATATCCTCCAAGGGGCTTTAAAGAACCGGCATGATATTGGGGTGATCGCAGTGTCGCAGCTCAATAAACCGGGTATGCATCACATGATGAAAAACGGGATGAACGCACTCCAGTTCGTAGGCAAGTTGCAACCTGACAAACTACAGAACATCTTGAACGCCGTCGATCATGGACTAGACAGGATGACGGATACCAAAAACGATAAACCGATGGGCTTGTTAGGAATGAGTAAGGCCATGATGGAGCCGAATGTCACATTGGCCCTCAGTTCTATGATCAATTTCCTGCGAGGAATGGGCGAGGGAATGAATCATGCAGAGAAGCAGGTTCATTAAGCGTGACAACAAGGAGACCTAACCATGCATACAGACAGAATCTCTGTTAAGGGAATGAAGGATGAAAATGATGCGGAAAAAGTGAGCAAAACCCTGCACAGCGTATGGGGCATACAGCAGGTAGAGGTGAGCCTACTAAAAGGAGAAGCACTCGTTTCCTATGATGAAAAAGCAGCGTCATTTGTTGATTTTCAACAGGCAATTCGCGATTTGGGATATGAAGTGGCTTTTTCTGATGCCCCCTTTCATGCGGATTTGAAATAAGAAGGTATTTTGGAGGCAGATATCATGTCAAGAGTATGTGAAGTATGTGGACGGGTAGAAGACAATCCTTCACTAGAAAAGGAGACGGAGACACACTCTACGCAGCAGATAAGCATTTTGCATGTATGTGAAAGCTGCATAGCAGATCGGCAGCATCTACATTTTTAATAGGGGTGGTACTGCCGAAATGAAAATCTGCATGTGAACAATCCTTCCATAAAAAAAGTTGGCTTTCCATGGAGATCCGGTGATATAATGTAGACGTAAATGATCATTGATGGTTAGTAATGACGAATTGCTCAATCATCCTGATCTCACTCATATGTACGTTGGGACGGATAACGAGTATCTTTGGATGCTTAGGAATTAGCCCACCATTAAACAATTTGCGCATGTTCATGCCCAGGTTGTTTGATGGTGGGCTTTTATTATTTTCTTGGAGGTCTTAGAGGGTATGAAAAAAATCAGTTTTGAATTAAATGGAGTGAAGCATGAAGCAGAGGAAGGAACCCGGATTCTGGATTATCTACTGCAGCAAGAAATAGAGCATCCTCACATCTGTTATTCACCCATTTTAGGGCCTATTCAAACTTGCGATACGTGCATGTGTGAGATTGACGGGAAAATTATGCGAGCGTGCTCGACTCCTATCGAGGAAGGCATGCACATCCTTACCTCCTCCGAACTGGCAAAAGGCGCACAGGCAGAAGCAATGGACCGGATCCTGGAAAACCACATGCTGTATTGTACCGTCTGCGACAACAACAACGGAAATTGTCGGGTGCACAATACGGCAGAGCTGCTCGAAATTGACCATCAAACACGCCCGTTCCGAGAAAAAAAGGAAGAAGTAGATATGTCGCATCCCTTCTATCGTTATGATCCCGATCAATGCATTCTCTGTGGACGTTGCACGGAGGTTTGTCAGGATTTACAGGTAAATGAGACGCTCACCATCGATTGGGAACGAGAGATTCCAAGAGTGATCTGGGATGACAATAAATCGATTAATGACTCTTCTTGTGTGTCTTGCGGTCAGTGTGTGACGGTCTGTCCATGCAATGCACTGATGGAGAAATCCATGCTCGGGGAAGCTGGCTTTCTATCAGGGATTAAAAAAGACCTGTTGAATCCGATGATCGATCTCATTAAAGAAGTCGAGCCTGGCTACAGCAGCATTTTCGCTATCTCTGAAGTGGAGGCGGCCATGCGGGAAACGCGGACCAAGAAAACCAAAACCGTTTGTACGTTCTGCGGCGTAGGCTGTTCGTTTGAGGTATGGACCAAAGGTCGCCACATTCTAAAAGTGGAACCAACGGAAGACTCTCCAGTCAACAGTGTCTCTACTTGTGTTAAGGGCAAGTTCGGTTGGGATTTTGTTAACAGTGATCAGCGCTTGACTACACCATTGATTCGAAAAGGAGACGCATTTGTACCAGCTACATGGGATGAGGCACTCTCAATGATTGCCGAGCGAATGAGTTCCATCAAGCAAAACTACGGAGGCAACGCGCTGGGATTCGTAAGCTCATCCAAAACAACCAATGAAGATGCGTACCTCATGCAAAAACTGGCGCGCCAGGTGTTCGAATCAAACAATATTGACAACTGCTCAAGGTATTGCCAGTCACCAGCTACTGATGGCTTGCTGGCAACGGTAGGACACGGTGGGGACTCAGGTACCATTCAAGATATTGCAAGTGCCGGGCTAGTCATCATCGTCGGAGCGAATCCAACAGAAGGCCATCCTGTGTTGGCAACACGGGTCAAACGGGCAAAGAAATTATACGGTCAAAAACTGATTGTCTCTGATCTGCGCAAGCATGAAATGGCAGAACGATCCGATCTTTTCCTTCATCCAACACAAGGAACCGATTTTGTCTGGCTGACGGCCGTCGCGAAGTACATCATCGATCAAGACTGGCATGACAAAGCCTTTATCCAAAAGCGGGTAAACGATTTTGATGATTATCGTAAAATGCTTGAAACTTATACGCTGGATTACGCAGTGGAAGTAACGGGGCTGTCTAGAGAACAGTTGATTCAAACAGCCAAAATGATTCACGAAGCAGATGGCACTTGCATCCTGTGGGGAATGGGCGTAACTCAAAATATCGCGGGTTCGCATACGTCTGCGGCTATCTCCAACCTCTTGCTAGTCACAGGAAACTACGGCCGATCAGGAGCAGGAGCCTATCCATTGCGTGGACACAACAACGTACAAGGCGCTTGCGACATGGGGACACTCCCTACCTGGCTTCCAGGGTATCAGCCTATTACGGCTGATGCGGCGAGAGCCAAATTTGAAAAGGCGTATGGCGTAACGATCTCTAACAAGCCGGGCCTAACCAATATCGAAATGCTGGAAGCGGTAGAGAAAGGCGAACTAAAAGCCATGTACCTGATGGGTGAAGACATGGCTTGGGTCGATTCCAACGCCAACCACGTGCATGATACTCTCAGCAAGCTTGAATTCTTTGTCGTACAAGACGTATTCCTGACCAAAACCGCTCAATTTGCAGATATTGTGCTACCTGCGTCTCCATCCCTGGAAAAAGAGGGTACCTTTGTGAATACCGAGAGACGTATCCAGCGGTTGTATCAAGTATTGGAACCACTGGGAGATTCAAAACCAGACTGGTCGATCATCCAACTGATCGCACAGCGTATGGGTGCAAACTGGAATTACCAACACCCTGGTGAGATCATGGACGAAATTGCGAGCCTGGCACCGATTTATGCTGGAGTTTCGTACGATCGTTTAGAAGGATGGAACAGCTTGCTATGGCCCGTACAACAAGATGGTACTGACGAGCCGCTTCTGTACAAAGAACAATTCAACTTCCCAGACAAAAAAGCAAGATTTTCGCTCGTTGAATATGTCCGGCCTATGGAGTATTCATCGGAATTTGATCTTACCTTGAACAACGGACGACTACTGGAGCATTTCCATGAAGGAAATATGACGAACAAATCAAAGGGCATCCAATATAAGCTACCGGAAGTGTTTGTGGAGGTTTCCCCTGAGCTTGCCAGTGAGCGGGGGCTAAAAGACGGTTCCTTAGTTCGACTCGTCTCTCCATACGGTGCGATTAAGCTTCGTGTCCTCGTGACAGATCGAGTAAGCGGTAAAGAATTGTATGTACCCATGCACTCTGTCAGCCATGAAAATGCCATTAACCTTTTGACTGGCAGCGTCGGGGACGTTCGCACGCAAACCCCTGCATACAAGCAAACAAAGGTATGCATGGAGTTTCTCAAAGAAAAAGGAATGACTCCACTGCCTATGTATAATCCCCGTTATGCCAAGCGAAACCCTCAGATGGGTGTCCAAGTAGAACGCAAATGGGCCAGAGAAGATTATGAACCGATTGCAGATGTAAACTTTGTGGGAGGTAAAAAATAATGGCAAGACCGATTACGAAAGTGGTTGAACCCGTTCTTACCGAAAAGGAAAAACAAGATCAAACAGTGGAAAGTGTCATACAAGCACTCGCCAAAAATCCGGAAGGGATCCAAGCAACGATCAAACTGCTCCAAGAACTCCATGAAAGTGGAATTCTTGGAGCGCTCAACGCCGCCGTCGAGGCGAAGGAAGATATTGCGAAGATTGTAGTAGGGCAAATGGTGCGTCCTCCTGTCACCAATATGATGAACAATGCGATGGCTGCCGCAGGTGGGTTAACCGAGCTAGATCCTGAAATGACAAAAAAACTGATGAGCGGTGTTACAAAGGGGCTTCAAAGGGCTGATGATGCTCTTCGCTCTGGAGAAAAGGTTGGGATTTTCGATTTGATGAAAGCTCTTCGCGATCCTGACATCAATCGAGCGATGGGTTTTGGTATTAACCTGCTGAAAGGATTAGGAGAGGGCTTAAAGGAATGATGAAAGAGACATTGATTGTGCACTTCTATCAACGGATGCTAAATATTTCACTCATCATTCTGGGACTGGTCTTGAGCTTCTATCTTGTACGCGAACTGTATTTCATTGTGACCGCTGCACTTCTTGGTAATACTAACGTTCATGATATTTTAGAGGAAGTCTTAGCCTTTTTCCTATACTTTGTTTTTGTTTCTATGATCATCAAATATTTCAAGGAAGAGTATCACTTTCCGCTACAATACCTCATCTATATCGGCATTACTGGCACGATACGTTTTATCATCGTCAATCGTGATGAGGCAATGAATAATCTAATTCTATCGCTAGTGATTCTTATCCTGATCATTTGTTACATGTTGTTGGCTCCTCGTAAAAACAAACTAGCGGATGAAAGGAGAACATCGAATGACGAAAAACCTCGAACATCAATTCAGCATGCTGGTTCGTGAGATACGAAAAGAATACGTCGGTAACGGTCCAAAAGAAATCGTTACACGTTTTTGTGGTCCATGGGTGATCTGTGAGATGAAAGGGAACCTGACCAATGTAGAAAAGTTTATGATTCTATCTGAAGAAGGCAGACGAATGGTTCACGATGCGCGCACAAAGCTCGTGAAGAACATTTACAATGACCCTGCGGTAGTAGCAAAACTCGAGGATATCATCCATGCAAAGATTTTGCGGATTTTTTCAGATATCAGTATCGAAGAGGATATTGCGATGACTGTCTATGTATTAGATAGATCAATTTCTTGATCAGTATAGGAGGGAAGGAGAGAAACGCTCGTGATTCAACCGGTGTGCGTTTTATCACATGTCCTGCACTATGAAAATGGTACGATGAATCGCAGAAGTAGAAAGGGGGAAGGCCAGTGAAGCCAAGTGAATTGGTGGACGCTTTTGGTCGTGTCCATGACTATTTACGCATTTCGGTAACGGATCGTTGCAACTTGCGGTGTGTCTACTGCATGCCTGCTGATGGAATGGTATTTGAACCAGATGAAAATATCCTGTCATTGGACGAAATCACCGAGATTGTGAGGGTTTTGGCCGAAATGGGTGTCAAAAAAGTAAGGCTGACAGGTGGAGAACCATTGGTCCGCAAAGGAATCGAAAATTTGGTATCCGCGATAGCGGGCATTCCAGGCATCGAAGATATTGCGTTGACTACCAATGGTATTTTCTTGGCGAAAAAGGCCGAAAAATTGAAAGCAGCAGGCTTGAACCGTGTGAATATCAGTCTGGATACACTGAGAGCGGATCGTTTTTCGCTCATTACCCGCGGTGGAGATGTCCACAGAGTAATGGAAAGCATAGCAGCATGCCAACAAGTAGGGATTGATCCTATTAAATTGAATGTTGTTCTTATGAAGGATATCAACGATGACGAAATTGAAGATTTTCTTCGTCTTACGATAGATAGCCATATACAAGTTCGATTTATAGAGTACATGCCGATCGGCCACAACGACATGAGATGGAAGCAATCTTATCTGCCATTGTCCACCGTATTGGAACGCTGTCATCAATTGGGTTGGAAAGTGACCGAGAGTCATAATGTGCAGGGCAACGGACCCGCACAGACTTTTCGAATGGAAGGCACGAAGGGGAGTTTTGGACTTATTCATCCCGTGAGTGATCATTTCTGCGAAACTTGTAACCGGCTTCGTTTGACAGCGGATGGAAACATAAAGCCCTGCTTATATTGGTCGGATGAGTTTAACGTTCGTAAGTGCATTGGAGATGATGAAGCGGTACGACAGCTCTTTTTCCGAGCATTGAATATCAAACCAAAGAATCACGAAATGGCTAAGGCTTTAGTTGATGAGAGTCAGTCACATGTACCAACAGGTAGGCGCATGTCTCAAATTGGAGGGTAGTGTAAACGAACATGGACAGAGTAGAAAACGTGAATCGATTTCGCCGAAATGCAGTTCAAGTCGTGGAAGCGCAGCACAGAATTGAGCAGCATTTGAACCTTCTGGGTGTGGAAGAAGTCTCATTGGAAAATGCCTACAGTCGTACGTTGGCGGAAGATATGATTGCGCCTGACAACATGCCTCATTTCCGGCGTTCCGGGATGGATGGTTTCGCGATCATGTCCAGTTCTACTCGTGGAGCATCACCTGAATCTCCTGTTCTTTTGGAAGTGATCGACAATATTCCGTGTGGCGCGCTTCCTACAAAAGAAATATCGCCAACTACTGCCTCGCGAATCATGACGGGTGCCATGGTACCTGTAAGAGCAGACGCAGTCATCATGTTGGAAATGACAGAAGATTTCGAGGAGCAGGGCAAAACATACATTTCGATAAGAAAAGAGATCCTTCCTGGGCAGAATCTGACTCCGATTGGCCACGAAATCACAGAGGGCGAATGTGTCCTTCAAAAAGGTACAGAAATACTCGCTGGTGAGACCGCATTGTTGGCTACATTCGGTTTCTCTCGCGTCAAAGTATACAGGCGCCCAACCATCGCGATTTTTGCGACAGGTTCAGAGCTTTTACCTGTAGATGCGTCACTTTGCCCAGGTAAAATTCGAAACAGTAACTCTTACATGCTGGCGGCACTAATTCGGGAGGCAGGAGGGATTCCGCTACTGATGGGCTCCATCCCAGACGATCCGGACCAAGCACAAACTCTTATTCTTAAAGCTTTTTCCGCTGCGGATTTCGTGATCACAACAGGTGGAGTATCGGTAGGAGACTACGATATTCTCGTAGATATATTTGAAAAATGGGAAGGGAAGGTCTTGTTTAACAAAGTAGCGATGCGACCCGGAAGCCCTACGTCCGCAGGGGTTTGGAATGATCAATTTTTGTTTGCCTTGTCAGGTAATCCAGGAGCGTGCTTTGTTGGTTTTGAGCTGTTCGTTCGTCCCGTTATCTTGGGTATGCAGGGTATTCAACATCGTTACATGCGGGAAATTACTGCTTTCTTAGGCGAAGACTTTAAAAAGGTAAATGCGTATCCTCGCTATGTTCGCGGAAAGTCGTATGTAATCGATGGCAAGGTGTTCGTAAAGCCTGTCGGGATGGATCAATCAAGCGTTACGGTATCCATTAGAGATTCCGATTGCTTGATCAAGATTCCACCTGGAGGAAAGGGAATGCTACAGGGTGAACTTGTCTGTGCCTTGATGCTTAGAGGATAATACTCACCTTGCGGGTGCTTTGGTGAAAGTAACGGCTGTCCATTGGAAATAATAGGTAGGGGAAGCGTATGTTGTAAGCGTGAACAGCCAGAAGCGAAGATATCCTTCTGAATGGTACAATGTAAAGATAAGTAGAAATGAATACTATCGGAAGGATGTTTGGCATGAGCGAATCTAATCAGGAGTATATCGTAATCTCCGGTGCGAGGGAAAACAATCTCAAGAATGTATCCTTGCGCATTCCCAAGCGGAAAATTACGATCTTCACCGGTGTATCTGGATCTGGCAAGTCATCGATCGTCTTCGATACGATCGCAGCAGAATCCACGCGATTGCTGAATGAGAACTTCAGCATGTTCGTGCGCAATTTCCTGCCCCGTTATCCGCAGCCGGATACGGACGCGATCGAGAACCTAAGCATGGCGGTTATCGTGGACCAGAAGCGGCTGGGCGGCGGTTCCCATTCCACGATGGGCACGATTACCGATATTTCTCCCATTCTTCGCCTGTTCTTCTCCCGAATAGGTCAACCCAATGTTGGACAAGCGCATATGTTCTCCTTTAATGACCCCCAAGGCATGTGTCCCGAATGCAACGGGATCGGTCGCAGTCTGAGCGTCGACATGAGCAAGGCGCTGGATATGGAAAAGTCGTTGAATGAAGGGGCAATCATGCTGCCGGACTATAAGGTAGACGGCATGGAATGGAATATGCTTGTGCAGACGGGCTTCGATCCCGCCAAGAAGCTGAGCGATTATTCGGATGAAGAGCTTGAGCAGCTGTTGTACGCCAAGGCGAGGAAAGTGGAGATGCAATTCGCTGGGAAAGCCGTGAATATTACAGTAGAAGGCGTCATTGAGAAGTTCACCAACAAATACATCAAGCAGGATCTAAAGGCGAAATCTGAGCGTACACAAAAAGCGGTTGCGCCGTTCATTTCCGAAGGTTCTTGCTCCAGCTGTCATGGGGCAAGACTCAATCAGGCCGCACTGAACTGCAAAATCAATGGCCTCAACATTGCAGAGATGTCTTCTATGGAGGTCGGTCGGCTCATCCGCGTCATTCAGGAGATTGACGATTCGGTCGCCGCACCGATGGTCAAGTCGCTGACGGAACGGTTGCAGCATCTAGTGGATATCGGACTAGACTACTTGACGCTAGATCGTGAGACGGATACCTTGTCCGGCGGCGAATCGCAGCGTGTCAAGATGGTGAAGCATCTGAGCGGCAGTCTGGTGGATGTTACTTACATTTTTGATGAGCCCAGCGTTGGTTTACACCCCCGTGATGTGCACCGGTTAAATGAATTGCTTCAGAAGCTGCGCGACAAAGGCAATACCGTCATTGTCGTCGAGCATGATCCCGATGTGATCAAGGTGGCAGATTATATCGTCGACGTCGGGCCGCATGCCGGCAGCCACGGTGGTACCATCGTGTATGAAGGTAGCTTCGAAGGTCTGCTGGACTCAGGGACACTGACAGGCACCCATATGAAGCGGCCGCTCCAACTGAAGGAAGATTCCAGGAAGCCGTCCGGCAAGCTGTCCATCGAGGATGCCACACTGCACAACTTGCGGAACGTGAGTGTTGATATTCCAACCGGAGTGCTGACCGTAGTTACGGGTGTCGCCGGCTCAGGCAAGAGTACGCTGATTAACGAAGTATTCCTTAGCAACCATCCAGATGCGATCGTCATCGACCAATCGGCGGTAGGCGTATCAACACGCTCGAATCCCGCGACCTACACAGGGATCATGGATGATGTACGCAAGGCGTTTGCTTCCGCGAACAAGGTCAACCAAGGCTTGTTCAGCTTCAACTCCAAGGGGGCTTGCGAGAACTGCCAAGGGCTGGGTGTTGTGTATACAGACCTTGCATTCCTGGAAAGCGTCAAGCTGCCATGCGAAATATGCGGAGGTAGACGGTTCAAGGAAGAGGTACTTGCATACAAGCTAAACGGCAAGTCAATTGCAGAAGTGCTGGAGATGACGGTGGAGCAGGCATTGGAATTTTTTGAGCTAAAAGAGGTTGTGCGGAAGCTTCAGGCGATGAGTGATGTGGGGCTGAACTATATTACACTCGGCCAGCCACTCAGCACACTTTCAGGCGGGGAATGCCAGCGCATCAAGCTGGCAAGCGAACTGCATAAGAAGGGCAGCATCTACGTGATGGACGAGCCAACAACTGGCCTACATATGTCAGATATCGGTCACCTTCTGGGGATCATGAACCGCCTCGTGGATGCCGGCAATACGGTAATCGTCATCGAGCACAACCTTGATGTGATCAGCCAAGCGGATTGGATTATCGATATGGGACCGGACGGAGGCAGCAACGGCGGTCAGGTGGTCTTCGAGGGCACACCTCCGCAAATCATCCATGCGGAACAGTCGATCACTGGAAGATATTTGAAGTAATGCATCAAATCCACTTAACGAATTCAGATCTCCTCATGGGAAACCGGAGGAGATTTTTGTTATGCCAGAAACAAATGTCAGAAAATAAAAAATAATCTTGACATTGAATCGGATGATTAGTAAATTGGTGATTACAAGTAACCTATCGATCGATCGATCGACAAAACCCAAAAAGCAGATGGGTAGCCGCTACAACTAACTGGACTTGTGAGACTCTAGTTTCCTGCAATCATCAGTAGAAAGGAGCGCGCTTTTTTGACGAAAGAAAAAATATTTCAAGCAGCATTACGGCTATTCGCAAGAAAAGGTTTTGAAGCAACCAGCATACGTGATATTGCTCTAGAAGCAGAGGTAACCTCCTCCACCCTCTATCATTACATGAAAACAAAAGAGGATCTGCTCGTTGCCATCATGCAAGAAGGGTTACAGACCCTTCTTGGAAATGCAAAGGAAGTGCTCGCTGAGCTTGAAGCGCCCGAACAACAATTGGCAGCGTTTGTACAGCTTCATGTTACCAGCCATGCCATTAACAAGCTAACAGCGCTAGTAGTAGATACCGAGTTCCGTGCGCTGACAGGAAATACGCGCGTAGAAATTGCCAGGTTGCGCAGTGAATATGAGCTCCTCTGGCAGCGTATTTTAACGGGCGGATTAGAGGGGGGCGTATTTGCGATAGAAAATACCAAGCTTGCCGTCCTGGCTTTGCTTCAAATGTGCACGGGTGTCGCCCATTGGTACTCGCCCGATGGCCCAAATTCATTGGAAGAAATCAGCTTGAATTTTTCCGATATGGCGCTTGCACTCGTTCAGGCAAAGCGAAACGGTCAGCAACTGACTGTCTCCGATTTGGATCTGCCTGAACCCGCTCGTTTTTTTACGAAACCATGGCTGGGGGCTGCTGCGCATGAACATTCTTGATGCCCGTGTCCGCTTGCCACAGCAGTTCCGCGAGGCACGCATAGGTGAAATGCGAAATGAGTACGTCGCTCAATATGATGCGGTGTTACAAGTAAGCTCGACTATCGCGAAAACGCTCGACGATTTGATTCAAGAAATGAAAGAATCAGGAGTAGACCACGCCATTATGCATGCAGAATACGAATTCGGCGAGGATGGGGATGCACTGAATGAAGCATTGGCAAAAGTCATATCAGATCACACCGAGCTCTTCTCAGGATTCGGTACGATTTCAATGGAGCATTTCAGACCGATGCGCGCTGTCCAACAAGTGAGCCGCATCAGAGAGCTGGGCTTTCTGGGAGTAAACATCCAGCCTGCATTTTTTGAGATGCCGATCGATGATCGCAAATTATATCCCGTATACGCAAAGGCTGCCGAGTTAGGCTTGGCAGTAGCCATTCATACGGGAATTAATTATTCGATGATTCATCCCATCCGGAATGAACACCCGCTGTTGCTGGATCAAGTCGCCTGTGATTTTTCAGAATTAACATTGATCGCGTGTCATGGGGGGTGGCCCTGGGTGCCTGAAATGGTTGCCGTAGCGCGCAAGCACCCCAATGTTCTGATAGATTTGGGCGGGCTTTCTCCAAAGTATTTGGGGGTGCATGGAGCAGGGTGGGAGATGATGTACAGGTTAGCAAACAACCTCTTGCAAGATCAAATCCTCTTTGCAACAGACTGGCCTGTGTTTCCTCTGAAACGCGCGATTGCAGAATGGAAGGAATTAAGCATAAAGCCCGAGGTGCTAGAAAAGGTGCTCGGTTCGAATGCAAAAGCATTGTTTTCCAAAATAAAGGCGGAGGTAAAAAAGAATGACAACACGTAAGGCGGTGGTAGAGTGTGAGATCCATCAAGAGATAGGCTGGATTTACCTGAATCGCCCCGAGCGGTTAAATGCGGTGATTCCACAATTGGTAGAGGAGCTGTATGGATCGCTCGATAAGTTGGAACGGGCAGGAGTAAGGGCAGCAATCCTGGCTGGCCGCGGGAATGCATTTTGTGCAGGACATGATTTGCGTCATGAAGAAAAGCCTGCAAATGAGGCTGAGCTCCGTTATAATATACAGAAAATTCAGGATATAACACGAAAGATCCAGCGTGTTCCTTTCCCGGTGATCGCTGCGGTCCATGGTTATGCATTAGGAGCAGGGTGTGAGTTTGCGCTCGGATGCGATTTGATCATCGCCGCTCAAGATGCCGAATTCGGCTTTCCGGAAGTGAGTGTGGGACTTAGTGTTACCGGAGGAATCTCGCATATCCTTCCCATCGCGATTGGACTGGTCCGGGCGAAAGAATTGCTGTTTTCGGGCGAAAGGTTTGGTGCATCGCAAGCACTGCATCTAGGACTCATCAACAAGGTAGTGGATCATAAAGTGTTAGCTGAAGAAGCTGACAAGTGTGCGAAACGGTTAGCTGAGCTCCCGCAAGTAGCGCTTGCAAAAGCCAAATTTGCGCTAAATCGCGGGGCACAATGCGATCTGGAGGCGGCTTTTGAATTGGAGATCGAGCATGCGCTGGCAACTGTGCAAACGATCGAATCCAAGCAGGCGGCTGAATGGTTCCGAAAAAAAGGATCGGTATAGAGAAGGAGGGCTGAAACCTTTTGGACATGCAAGAAATCAAGTCTTTGACGGCACGGGCGGCCAAACGATGGGGAGAAAAAATCGGGCTTGTCTTTGATGAATGGAATGAACAACTGTCATTTAAGGAGATAGAAGACCGTTCCAACCAGATCGCCAACATGCTCCAAGTGCTGGGCGTAGGCTATGGGGATCGGGTAGCCGTCATGCTGAGGAACCAGCCGGAATTCCCGCTTACCTGGCTGGCGTTGGCAAAACTGGGCGCGACTATAGTGCCGATAAATGTAAATTACAAAGAGTACGATGCACAGTATATCCTCCACCACTCCGAAGCAATCGTTATTGTAACTTCACAAGAGTTTATATCCCTGCTACAGAAGATCAGACCTTCCTTACAAACCCTCAAAACAATCCTCTCAGTAGACCAATCAGACGATCCCAACATTGTCGATTTCAGAACGATGTGTGAAACAGCGCCCACGACTCCAACAGCGCTTACCGTTTTTCCTGAAACTTTAGTCAACATCCAATATACATCCGGCACGACAGGCTTCCCCAAGGGGTGTATGCTTTCACATGAATATTGGCTCACCATAGCAAGAAAGATGGTCGAGCAGCATCCCAATTTGACCAATTCAGATGTACTGTTAACGGCGCAGCCCTTTTATTATATGGACCCGCAATGGAATTTGCTGGGTGCGATCGCTGTGGGGGCACAGCTTGTGGTTCTCGATCGATTTCATCCCTCTACATTTTGGAAGAAAGTACGACAATATGGCGTTACCTTTTTCTACTGCCTGGGGATCATGCCCACGCTAATGGTCAAAGCACCACGCTCGCCATTAGACAGGGAAAATAACGTTCGCACCATCCTTTGCTCGGCCATTCCCCCGCATCTGCACCGCGAATTGGAAGAGCGATGGGGCGCGCCATGGTATGAGGTTTTTGGCATGACAGAAACAGGTGGAGATATTTCGGTAAAACCACAAGATCATGACCGATTGCTCGGAACAGGCTGCATCGGAAACCCGGATAAAGACCGGACTGTCCGCATTGTTGATATTCACAACCGCCCCGTTTCGAGGGGCGAGGTAGGCGAGCTTCTCCTACGGGGCTTGGGGATGATGGATGGCTACTATAAAGATCCTGATGCGACTTGCGCTGCCTTTCAGGGCGGCTGGTTCCACACCGGAGATTTGGTGCGAATGGACGAAGACGGATACATCTATTATGTCGGCAGAAAAAAGGAGATGATTCGCCGGAGCGGGGAAAATATTTCGGCTGCTGAGGTTGAGGAAGTCATGAAAATGCATCCGGCTGTGCAATTTGCTGCCTGCCTTCCAGTGAAAGACGAAATACGCGGGGAAGAAATCAAGGCATACGTGGTAGTGAAAGCGGGCCAAACGGTGCCTCCTCATGAATTGATCTCTTATTGCACCGAGCATCTTGCTTACTACAAGGTTCCACGATATTGGGAATACCGCAGTGAATTGCCTCGTACCCCATCTGAGCGTATAGCCAAGCATGTACTGGCGAACGAAAAAGCAGATCTTCGCATCGGTTCCTATGATCGCATGGATGATAGCTGGAGATAACAGGCAAATGGAGAGGAAGATATGGATGAATAGTTGGGTAAAGGTACTGAAAGAGCTGACAGAGGCTTCCGGAGTTCCCGGACAAGAACAGGAAGTGCGAGAATTAATGCACACGTACTTGGAACCGCTTACAGAAGAAGTGTTCACAGATAATCTGGGAAGCATCATCGGGCGGAAAACAGGCCTGGCCAATGGACCCAAAATCATGATGATGGGCCATATGGATGAAGTGGGGTTCATGGTAACACGTGTCATGAAGGATGGATTCGTCGCCTTCCAGCCGCTTGGTGGCTGGTGGTCGCAGGTGATGCTGGCACAGCGCGTGAACATTAAAACACGCAAAGGGGATATTGTCGGCGTAATCGGGTCAAAACCGCCACATCTGCTGTCTTCGGAAGAACGAAAGAAAGTGGTTGAGATCGAGCGGATGTTCATCGATATCGGAGCATCCAGTGCAGAACAGGCAAAGGAGCTGGGAATTCGCCCAGGTGATCCGATTGTGCCGATCTGCCCTTTCACGGTGATGGCGAATGACAAGATGTATATGGCAAAAGCGCTCGATAATCGCGGGGGGTGCCTGACAGCCATTGAAGTAATGAAACAGTTACAACAAACGGATCACCCCAACATCGTATTTAGCGGCGCTACTGCACAAGAAGAAGTGGGATGCCGCGGCGCATTCACGAGCACATATATGGTGCAGCCAGATATATTCATTGCATTGGAGACGGGGATAACGTTTGACACGCCGGGAAGCGCTGACTCTCCTAATTTGCCTGATATCAAGTGCGGTGGCGGGCCTACGATTGGTCTATTCGACGGCTCGCTCGTGCCCAATCGGAAATTGCGGGATCTGTTATTTGATACGGCTGAAGAGGAAGGCATCCCGTATCAATATGCTGCTATTGCAGGTGCGGGTACGGACGCAGGAGCTGCTCATATGGTTGGCAAAGGGGCTCCATCCATCGTCATTGCAATCCCTGCGCGCTACATTCACAGTCACGCTTCGATTCTCCATCATGATGATGTGGAAAATACGGTGAAATTGCTGACGGCTCTCGTCAAAAAGCTGGATCAAAAAACGGTTGATTGGCTCAGATCGTAGGAGGCAAGGATATGTCCCAAACAAGGGAGAGTGGTGTCATTCATGGGGAGAAGAAAGCAGGAAACCGCCACGTTTGTGAGCATTGTCCTTTCCTGTTTCGTACTGCTGGCAAGCGTGGCCGGCTGCGGGACGCTTGCTACGAAACCAGATACTGATGAAGGAAAAAAAGATGCCAATATATCCGAGAAAAAGGGCGGGACGATCACCGTTGCGATTCCCAGTGAACCAGATACACTGGATGTCCACAAATCGACAGCGTTAAGCACAGAGGGGGTCGCGCTCAATCTAGGGGGGGCTCTCCTTTATAGAGATCCCCAAACAAACGAGGTCAAGCCCCATCTGGCCGAATCGTACTCCATTTCGGAAGATGGGAAGACATGGACATTTCGCATTCGCCAAGGCGTTACCTTTCATGATGGGACACTGCTTACTGCACAGACGTACAAGCGAACGTTTGAGCGGGCCATGTCTCCGGAAATCGCTCCGAAAGGCGTAGGGATGGTTCTTGGCATCATCAAATCGATCAAAACACCAGATGATCAGACCCTTATTTTGGAGTTGAATGAACCGTCTGCCACGCTCCTCACCTATTTCACTTCCGCGAGCTGGATGCAGCCGCTCTCGGTGGACGCGGTGCAAAAGTTTGGGGATCAATACGGAAGGAATCCGGTCGGTGTCGGTCCATGGAAGATGGAGAGCTGGAAATCAGGAGATTCTATCACGCTGATTCAAAATGATGCGTATCGCTGGGCAACCCCCTTCTTTAAAAATCAAGGACCACCGAGGCCGGACAAATTAGTTCTGAAATTGATTCGAAATCCGCAAACGGCTGTCGCTGCTTTGGAAAGTGGAACCATCGACATCGCTGATCTGCCTGCGAAAGACGCGAAGAAATTCAAGAACAACAATCGTTTTACAGTACTTGAGCAGACAAAGCGCGGCTTGGGGCTGTTTGTCGAGCTGAACTTGAATAACGAGATTTTACAAGATAAAAACGTACGCAAAGCGTTGCAAATGGCAGTAAAGAAAGATGCTATCGTGCAGTCGCATCTGCAAGGCGAAGGAATTGTTGCAGATGGTCCGCTGCCAGCAAATTTGTTCGGATACGATCAATCCATTGCCCAATATGCATACAAATACAACCCCGAGGATGCGGTGAAGCTCTTGGAAGAAGCCGGATGGAAACTGAATGCACAAGGGATAAGGGAGAAAGCAGGAAAACCGCTTCATCTCGAATTGTTGAGTATGGAAGTATGGTCTCAACCTGCCCAGTTGATGCAAGGAATGTTCAAAGCGATTGGGGTAGACGTGAAAATCATTACTCTAGAAGGCAGCGCAGTCGACCAGTTAACTGCTGCCGGCACATTTGACTTGGCTCTAGATGGATACGTCGCTGATGACCCTGATATCTTGTTTCCGTTCATGCATTCAACTCAGATCGGTGGGATGAATCGTTCAGCTATCCATGACAAAACGATCGATTCCTTGCTGGAAAAGGGACAGGTGACGATGAAGAGCGACGATAGAGCGAAAATCTATGAAGATCTTCAGAAGCGAGCTGTGGAGGAGGCGTTTTGGATTCCCATTTACACGGAAAAACGGTTTGTCGTGTTAAACAACCGTGTTCAGGGACTGATGCTTGATCCATCCGGACTGAAATTGTATCAGGACGTGTGGGTTAAGTAAGCGAGGAAACAAAAAACAAGGAGAACAGGTGATGAACAATCAGGAATGGATCGAAAGTTATGAGGAGTTTGTTCAAGGAACAATGATGGGAAGCAAGGTGCCTGGAGCTGCAATTGGAGTGGCAAAAAACGGACAGCTCGTTTATGCCAAAGGCTTCGGCTATCGTGATGCCGAGCAAGGTCAGATAGCGACAGTGGATACTTTGTTCGGAATCGCTTCGATTACGAAATCGTTCACCGCCATTGCGATCATGCAGCTACAGGAAGCGGGAAAACTGACGGTTGCCGATCCTGTTTCCCGTTTATTGCCAGAGTTTCATGTAAAAACGGGAAGTGGAACAGAAGCAATCACGATTCACAACTTTCTAACCCATTCCTCTGGTTTGCCGCCATTATCTTGCGTCGATGAAGCACTCAAGCGTGGGATAAACACCTATGAGGAATTAATGACCTATATGGCACAACTGGAATTTCCTTTATTGGGCGCACCAGGTACGGAGTTCAGTTATTCCAATGATTGCTATACGCTACTGGGAGCAATTGTTGAGCGGGCAAGCGGCAAGCCATATTCGAGGTATGTGAAGGAGCATATTCTCCAACCAGCGGGAATGCAGCATAGTTGCTTTTCTTTGGTGGAGCTGCACGGGTACGAGGATAGGACACCGCTATTTGAGACACCGCCGTTTCAATCATCCGGCGGATTAAAATCAACGCTCACCGACATGATGAGATACACCGAGCTGTTTCGAACGAAAGGTTTGATTGGCAAGGAACGAATTCTTCGCACGGAAAGTGTGCAGCAGATGACCACCCCTTATTTCCGATGCGAACATAACCAATATTACGGGTATGGTGTAGCGATTACACCCAATTTCTACGGTGCTGCGATGCTCGGCCATAGCGGCAGAGAGAAAGGGATTCAAGCCTACATGAGCATCATCCCCGAGAACGGATTGGCTGCCGTGGCGCTCACCAATCTCAGCGGTTCGCCGGCTGCCGCATTGGCACATGGCACGTTTCACTGCATCGAGAATCGTCCGGCGAAATCAACGCATGTCACGTATAAGGAATATGACCTCCCGACAGATCGTCTGCTTGAATATGCGGGCGAGTACGGCTCTATGGAAGGAATTCATCTTCAGGTAAGCGTGGAGGCAGGCACCCTGATCGTAACGGTCGATCATTCGGACTCATTCTCTTTAAAAGCTATCGACGAAGACGTTTTTCTCGCGAACGTTGAAGGGTCGGATCAAACCGTACGCTTTATACGAGACGGAAGTCAAACGGTAATTCGCATGATGGGCTCCTATCGCCAAATTCCCAAGCGAGTTTAGCCGTAACAATGAATACGCATTCTGGAAGAGAGGAGTGAACGAATCATGAAACAGTATTTGTTGAATCGGATGCTATCAGGAGTGATTGTCCTCCTCGGCATTTCCATCTTTTCGTTTGCGCTCGTTCATTTTATTCCTGGAGATCCGGTACGGATCATGTTAGGGGAAAAGGCTACAAAAGCACAAGTGGAACAGTTACGTGAACAAATGGGACTAAATCAGCCCCTTCCTCATCAGTACCTGACCTACATCGAAAAGGTCATTCAAGGGGATTTCGGAACTTCCTTACAAACAGAAAGACCTGTCATCGTGGAAATAATGGAACGGTTTCCGGCAACGGTCAAGCTAGCCTTCGCTGGGATTGGAATCGCGGTCGTGATTGGCTTAACGATGGGAATTATCGCTGCGAAATACAAGAATACGCTCTTGGACTTTATGCTGATGGCGGCAGCTTCGATCGGATTATCGCTGCCGAGCTTCTGGCTGGGGTTAATCATTATCATGTTATTTTCCGTTCAATTAGGCTGGTTTCCAATCGCGGGCGGTACGGGATGGAAGGATCTTGTTTTGCCTGCTTGTACCTTGGGCGTTTTGTCTTCCGCGATGATCAGCAGACTGACGCGTTCAGGTATGGTCGAAGTGCTTTCCCATGATTACATTCGAACGGCACGGGCCAAGGGATTGAGGGAGTCGATAATCCTATTCCGACACGCCTTGTGCAATGTCATGATTCCTGTTGTTACGGTGGTAGGCTTGCAAATCGCGACTCTGCTGGGCGGGGCGGTTATAATCGAACAAGTGTTCAACTGGCCTGGAATCGGCACATTGGCTATTCGTGCGATTTCAGCCCGTGATATTCCGATGATTCAGGGCATTGTGCTGCTTATGGGCTTCGTCTATGTCGTGGTAAATATGATGGTCGACCTCCTCTATGGTTTGATTGATCCGCGTGTCGACCTCATAACGGAAAAGGAGGGGCGGTAACTTGAATGAGGTGACCAAAACCGTCGCACATGGGGCGACGCAAGCCAAATCCCCGATTTTTCCCAAGCTTGCCTTTTGGGGAAAAATCAAGCAACAGCGAGCAGCAAAACTAAGCTTGATGGTGCTTTTACTCATTTCTGTGATCGGAATCATCGGGCCTTGGATCGCTCCTTATGACCCTACTGAAAGTAATTACGAAGCCTTTTTGCAAGGCCCGTCTGCCAAGCATGTTCTCGGAACGGATGCGATCGGCCGCGATTTGTTTTCCCGTATATTATACGGAACGCGCGTTACGCTTGTGGTTGCTGTCATGGCGGTCGGCATCACAGTAGCGGCAGGAACGATGATTGGTGTCATCAGTGCGTATGTGGGAGGATTCATTGATCACCTGCTCATGCGGATTATGGATATTTTGCTCGCCTTGCCGGGGATCATTTTGGCCTTGGCCATTGTCGCGGCGCTTGGACCGAGTCAAACCAATGCGATGATCGCAATCGGTATTTCTTCGATTCCCAGCTTTGCGCGTCTGATCAGGGCAGCGACGCTCGTCATCATGTCGTCTGGATATGTGGAAGCCAGCAGATCGATCGGGACGCCGAGCTGGTGGATCATTCTTTTCCAGGTTCTCCCCAATATTACGAATGTATTGTTCGTTTACATGACACTGTTCGTCGGGGGAGCGATTCTCGATACGGCTGCATTGGGCTTTATCGGCTTGGGTGCGCAGCCGCCGACTCCCGAATGGGGGACCATGTTGAATGAAGGAAAAGATTATTTGTCCGATGCCTGGTGGCTTGCGACATACCCGGGATTGGCCATCACCATTGTCGTGTTGGCAGTAAACCGGTTGGGAGATGCCTTGCGTGATATTTTTGATCCTCGTACGCAAAAGTAAAGGGCAATAAGAGGATTGGAGAGGGGATTTCATTTATGGACAATGTATTGGAAGTGACAGGGCTAACAACCCGGTTCTCGAAAGAGTCGGGTACGATTACGGTTGTTGATCAGCTTGATTTACATGTGAAAAGAGGGGAGACGCTGGGAATTGTCGGAGAATCGGGGTGCGGCAAGAGCGCCACTTCGCTCTCGCTCATGCGACTGTTGGACAATAATGCCACTTTGACTGGAAGCATTCGATTCAACGGGAAAGAAGTACTTACGCTGAGTGAAGCCGAGATGCGCAGTCTCAGAGGCAAGGAAATGGCGATGATTTTTCAGGAACCGATGCATTCGTTAAATCCGGTGTTGACGATCGGCCGACAAATCAGTGAGGTACTGCACGAGCATGAGGGTGATAGCAAAGCGGCGGTAAAGCAACGGGTACTGGATTTGCTTACCGTGGTGGGCATCTCCCGAGCGGAAGAGATTTACAGGGATTACCCGCACCGTTTGTCAGGAGGAATGAGGCAGCGGGTGATGATTGCCATGGCGATCGCATGCAATCCGTCATTACTTATCGCTGATGAACCGACGACCGCATTGGATGTGACCATTCAAGCGCAAATCTTGAATCTGATCAAAAAAATCAGAAAGGATATCGGCATGTCAGTGATCATGATTACGCATGATTTAGGGGTGGTCGCTGAAGTGTGCGACCGCGTCATGGTGATGTATGCGGGACAAGCGATTGAAACAGCGGACGTACGGTCGCTGCTGCGCAATCCGAAGCACCCGTACACCGTAGGATTACTCCAATCGACACCAAGACAACGCGCAAAGAGGCTTCACAGCATAAAAGGTAGTGTGCCGACATCGGAAAACAAACCCAATGGGTGCCGGTTTGCCCCGCGATGCGATAGAGTGATGACGATATGTTGGGAGCGAAATCCTGTGTTCCATCCAGTGGATCAGCATTCATCTTGTCGATGCTGGTTATTTACCCAAGACAAGGATCATGACCAGGAAAGCTCGGTGGTAGGAGGATGACGACTCCAATCCTGGAAGTGAAAGGGCTATGCAAGCTGTTTCGCATGAAAAAAGGGTGGCTTCAACAACCGCATTATGTTCATGCTCTAAACGGGATTGATGTGAGCGTCTATGAAGGAGAAACGCTGGGGATTGTCGGGGAGTCAGGCTGCGGAAAGTCTACATTGGGAAAATGTATTCTGCGTTTGCTGGATCCGGTCCAAGGCGAAATTCGTTTCCAAGGTAACGAAATAGGAAAAATGAACAAAAATGAAGTGCGTGCAGTAAGGCGAAATATGCAAATGGTTTTTCAAAATCCATTTGAAACATTGAACCCGAAACTAACGATCGGGCACATCTTGACGGAGCCGCTGATTGCGCACTGTGTTCCCCGAGAGCAGCGACAAGCGCTACTGGAAGAAACGATAGAGATTGTCGGCATGAGCAAGCAGCATCTATCTCGCTATCCTCACGAATTTTCTGGAGGGCAAAGACAACGAATTGGCATCGCCCGCGCCCTGATTCTTCGGCCAAAACTGATTATCGCAGATGAGCCTGTCTCCGCACTAGATGTGTCGATTCAATCGCAAATCCTTAATTTGCTGCAGGATTTGCAAGAACAATTTTCCTTGACCTATGTCTTCATTTCGCATGATTTGAGCGTAGTCGAGCACATTGCCGATAAAGTGGCGGTCATGTATTTAGGTGAAATCATCGAGTTTGCTGAGAAAGAGAAGCTGTTTGGACGACCGCTGCATCCTTATACACAAGCATTGCTTTCAGCCAAACCCATTACCGATCCTGATGATACGCGAGAGCAAATTGTGTTGTCGGGCGATCTCCCGTCTCCGTCTAATCCCCCGGAAGGATGTAAATTCCATCCGCGCTGCCGTTCCCGCATGGAAATATGCAAAGTCGAGTTGCCAAAGCTGAGTGAAAAAGAAGGGCACTCGGTCGCTTGTCATCTCTATCAATCATTTGCCGCAATCGATTCTTCTTAAAGCAAGGTGACTGCTCCCCAGTCCATCCTGTGGAGCAGTCGCTTGGATGAAATAAGGAACTGATCATTCATGCTTATGCCAAGGCAGGTAATTTGATCGATGCGAATTTGGATAATCCCGGAACCTTTGGTTTGCACAGTAAATCGGATAAAAGGAGGAGCGAAATGTTTGATCTTGGGATCCCGTTTAAAAAAATGAATGGCTGTGGCAATGACTTTATTGTAGTAGATAATCGCAATGGCCTGTTGAACGAGGTTGCGCTTTCAGGCTTTGTCCAAAATGTTTGCAGGCGAGGCACTTCAATTGGTGCCGATGGGTTCATGCTGCTGGAGAACTCCAACATCGCTGATTTTAAGATGAGGTATTTTAACGCAGATGGCAGTGAAGGAGAAATGTGCGGCAACGGTGCAAGGTGCATATCGCGCTTTGCTTACCACATCGGAGCAGCCAAGACGAAGATGAGTTTCGAAACGATGGCCGGCATCTATCAGGCAGAGCTCAATCAAAACGGCGTGAAGGTCAAGTTCCCCGACGTTCAATTGCAAGCGCTGAAGCTGAATCAACCATATGAGTGGGACGGACCGAGCGGCGTCTACCACTACGGTGTTGTCGGAGTTCCCCACACGGTCTGGTTTGTCGAAAATGTTTTCGCGATAGCGGACAACCAGCTCAGAGAATGGGGACGAATGGTCAGAAATGATCAGCAGCAGTTTCCCTATGGTACCAATGTAAATTTTGTGGAACTGATTGATAGGCAAACGCTTAGCATCAGAACCTATGAGCGAGGAGTAGAGGCAGAGACCTACGCGTGCGGTTCCGGATCGACTGCTGCAGCAATCATTGCCGGTATTTTAGGACATGTAGACGCCTCTGTGAACCTGCTTACTCGAGGGGGACTACTTAAAATTTCTTACCATCTCACAGATTATGCTGCCGAATCCGTTTACTTGGAAGGCAACTCAAAGCTGGTAGCAGAAGGACAGTTGTTGCCCGATGCATGGACATGAGAACGCCCCACAACATTGAGATTCATATAGAGATATCAACTAGCCAACACCGGAGCTTCCGATTCCCTTTTTAGCTTGAGCATGATCAAAACCAGAATGCTAGCCATCCCCATTGTTCATTTTATGAGGATGGAGATCACTTCGTTGATTTCATTACTTTGCAGTTATATAACTAAATGGTAATATAATAACCAATAAAAGTAAATTTGATTACTCGGAGGGATTGTATGGACGGAAAGATTCTACAGATGGATGAGTGCCGTATCGTTAGCTTCCAGCGTTATTTGAAACATCCGGTAGAAAAAGTATGGAGAGCGATCACGAGCCCAGAGCAAATTGCCAAATGGTTAACTGCGCAGGCAGAGTTGGATTTGCATGTGGACGGCAAACTTGCATTTCGGTGGGAGAATGGAGATCTCGTACATGGCAATTTCACCAAAGTCGATCCCCCGTACGGGTTGGAGTACACATGGCTAGAGCAAACTTCGGGACACTCCATAGTGCGATGGAGTTTAAAGGAAGAAGGGGACGGCTGCCTTCTTCATCTCACACACACATTTTACGGACCCGCTATTGTTCCCGATTTTTTGGCGGGCTGGCATGTGCATCTTGATGTGTTGGATATCGTCCTTCTTGAACAGTTTCGTCAGTTTCCTTGGGAACGAATGAAGGAAATACGCGAGAAATACGCTTCTCACTTCGGTTAAAAGGGAGGGTTATAATAAGATGGAGACCCTTACTATTCATCATCGAACGTATATAAACGCTTCGCCATTAAAAGTGTTTAGGTTGGGGTGAGGCATTGACTGTACTCAAATTCGTCCCCCATCATGATTTGGCGATACCGATGACAGAGCAGTACGCAAAACGAACGGACAACTTCACGAAATTACAACAATAAAAGCAGGGATTAGAATGAAAACTATGAGTATATTTGAGATTTTGGCTGAGCCGCACAGACGGACTATGCTTGATTTACTGCGTATCCGTGAACGCTCAGTTGGGGAGCTCGTAGACAAGTGCCAATTAAGTCAACCGGGCGTTTCCAAACATCTGCGAATCATGCGGGAAGCTGGTTTGGTTACGGTGCGATCGGTTTCTCAAAAAAGCATCTATTCGATACGGCCGGAACCTCTTCAAGAAATCGATAAATGGCTGGAGTCGTATCGTCACTTCTGGTCGAGCAAGCTGGATGAGCTTGAGGCATTCCTTGACCATGAGAAAGAATAATTGCACAAATATATAGCCCACTCCTCCCGTTGCAAAGAGCAGAGTGGGCTATTTGTGTGCTTCTCCCAAGAAGGTTGGAATTCAATCGAGCAGTTGAGGATCACTCTAAAATTGTAGTAAATGATAGACGCTAAATTTAAGATCGTGGTAGAATTTGTCACGAGATCGTCTCTTTCTTGAATAGGTTTGGTAGTACACGTGCTTCTTCCTATAACGATTGTATTGGAGCTGAGATAGACCATGAAAACGGAGATCATAAATAGATTCATCTCTTACGCACAAGTTGACACACAGTCCAATGAGAGCAGCGAGACTTGTCCCTCAACACCAGGGCAGCTCGTGTTGGCCCAAATGCTCGTAGACGAGCTGAAAGCCATAGGTATGCAGGAAGTGACGATGGATTCGAACGGCTATGTAATGGCAACCCTTCCGGCCAATACAGACAAAGAGATTCCAACAATCGGTTTTCTTGCTCATATGGATACGGCCACCGATTTTACCGGCGCTGGCGTGAAGCCGCAAATCATAGAAAATTATAACGGACAAGACATAGTCTTGAATGAAGCACTGAATATTGTCCTTTCGCCTCGCGATTTTTCAGAGCTGGCTGGCTACAGAGGGCACACGTTAATCACGACAGACGGTACCACATTACTTGGCGCTGACGATAAAGCCGGTATTGCCGAAATCATGACCGCTATGGCTTATCTGATTCGACATCCAGAACTGAAACACGGGAAAGTAAGAGTGGCTTTCACCCCGGATGAAGAAATCGGCAGAGGCCCAGACAAGTTTGATGTGCCCGCCTTCGACGCAGTATATGCCTATACGATGGATGGCGGCCCTCTTGGCGGGATCGAGTACGAGAGCTTTAACGCTGCATCAGCCATCATTACTTGCAAAGGGAAGAACGTTCACCCCGGCACGGCCAAAGATAAAATGGTCAACGCTGCTAAAATAGCCATGGAGCTGCATGGAAGGCTGCCGGCAGATGAAACTCCTGAAATGACGGAAGGCTACGAAGGCTTCTATCATCTAACTTCCATTCAAGGCGACGTCGAGCAAGCACGGCTTCATTATTTGATCCGGGATCACGATCGTAATCGGTTTATGGAGAGAAAGTCCGAGCTGGCTCGTATCGTAGAAGAATTACAGAAAAAGTACGGAGATCAGCGAATTGAGCTCGAAATCAAAGACGAATACTTCAACATGAGGGAAAAGATTGAACCTGTAATGGAAGTAGTGGACGTCGCTAGACAAGCACTAGAAAACCTCGGAATCGTGCCGATTATTCAGCCGATACGCGGTGGCACTGATGGCTCCCAGCTATCCTACATGGGGTTGCCAACACCGAATATTTTCACAGGCGGGGAAAACTACCATGGGCGATTCGAGTATGTTTCAGTAGACAACATGGTCAAGGCTGTGAACACCATCATTGAAATCGTTAAGCTGTACGAGCAAAGATCCTGATGGCGGGGTATCCTTATTAAAACTCATCTTCCTATCAAGGGGTAGAATTTGCTTAGGGGATGTTGTCAGGAGGGAGGGCGCTCATGATGAAAAATCAAAAAAACTTCCGTAAGGGTGGAGACAATCGTACTCATCAGATTCATGCTTTCCAGTATGATCATATTCGAGAAATTGAAAGACACCTCAACATGAAGTGAAAACGATAGAAATAGCAAAGGGCGGATGTCTAGTAGAGACGATTCGCCCTTTGTCATGATTCATTTCAATCTCTTCACCATGTAACTCCATTTTTTCTCTTTGAATAAAATATGTGATAGAAAGCTGCTTTCTCGCAATTGCGTATGGAACGATAATCGCTGGTAAAGTTGCTCTGCCCGGGGGTTTTTGCCTGCGACGTACAAACTTAACTTGTCTAGGCTTGGCTGCGTTTGCGCGAAATTGTGCGCCCACTGCAATAGTAGGTTTCCAATTCCTTTGCCTTGATGATCCGGATGGACAACAACGTCTGTAATATAACATTCTCCAGCCTGTGGTTTATGGTCTAATAAAGATAACCCAATGAACATTTTCAGGAGGTTCCATTTTCCAAAACGACGAAAGTTTTTCCACGAAGGAAGCTGTTGATTCCTCTCAGATTCGGACTTCCACTTGATGGATATCGAACCAATAACTTCTCCATCTTGTAGAGCGACCATTCGCTGACTCGCTGGATCAGCAGGGGAATAGTCAAACATCTTTTCGAAAAAAAGAGCGAGTTCGCCATCATTGAGATTCGTAAGGGCCTGGAATTTACCACGAAATCCGTGAACAAGAAGTTGACCAGTCTGTTGATTGTACATGGAATGCATAGGCTCTATCGTTATCGGTGTTACAGTCATGTTCCGTTACCCCTTTCAGAATTGGTATGCGGCTCGATCAAAGCTTGCAGTTCATAGTGCAGCTGGCTTTGACTAAATAGGGATAAGTAAGATCTTTCAATGAGAATCAAGGGTTCCTGGATAACATAAGACTGTGCTGCAGCATAGGCGTAAAACTGTTCAATCACTTGTTCAAGCTCATCATCTTCATTGATCAGCCTCTGGGTAGAAAGATATTTGCCGCTGGGTAATGAAAAGTCTCCAGGCGCTTCTGTCTCCGTGTATAAAGTTATGGTACTGGAACCATCCTCGATATAATGGATGTCCGATTCGAACAAATTCGGGACAGACTTGGCCCGTTCAGCCAACAGTTTGGCGCTTAGCTTCGTTTGTGAATCCATTTCCAACCAACGTGCCAAATAGGTGGTGTCCCGCCACTTTATTTGGTAGGGATTGGTATGTGATTGAAAATTCTTTTGTTCATGCAAAACCTTTGTTATGAAATGCTGAAGCTCTTGAAGGCGAAGCAATTCTGTATTTATTTCTCTCAAAGAACGATTGAGTAGCTGCCCGTATTGATCTGCAGAATAGGAAGTCATGCATTCTTTAATCGACTGGACAGGCACTCCCAATTTGCGAAGCAACAAAATATGTGCTAGCTGGTAAACTTGATCCATGCTGTACATCCTGTACTGATTGTTATCTAAGTAAGCAGGTAGAAGAACCCCTTTCTCTTCAAAATAACGAATCTGATGAACAGACACATTCATAAGCTTGGCTAATTCGCTAATAGTGATTTCACTCTTCATAAACGTTACTCCTATGGGTGTGGTGGAATATCTCAACCATATACCTTAGGTCAGACCTAAGGTCAATAGGTACGTTCAAAGAAAGGCTCTTTTGTAGGTGATGCCGATCTGTCATTGACCTTGACACACCATCGTTTTCGGAGATATTATAGATATAACAACTCCTTGATAGTGGAGTAAAACAACCAAGCTTTCATATCCAACAACAAGAAGGCGAACACCATGATTACATTTGGCAATAGTGAAATGACAGGAGGCCGGAGAGTATGGAGAATATTTGGAATGAGAAGTTTCATTCGGAAGAATATTATTACGGGGAAGAACCTAACGTTTTTATTCAACAACAAGCGTTTCGGCTAGAACAAGGTCAAAAAGTGATCGCGTTTGCAGAGGGTGAAGGCCGGAATGCAGTTTTTTTAGCAAAAAGGAATCATGAAGTGACAGCGATTGACTATGCGGAAAGCGGATTGCAAAAAACGAAAAAACTGGCTCTGAAGCATTCCGTTGACGTACATACCCAAAAAATTGACCTTTTGGAAGAGGATGTGCCGAGCGAGGAATATGATGCCGCTATTATGGTATATGGACATTTTCATAAAAATGCTCAGATCACGGTTCTGAATAAAATGAAAAAGGCAATAAAGTCGAAAGGGATTATAATGCTTGAGGTATTCTCGGAGGAACAATTAAAGTATGGTACGGGCGGCCCCCGGGAACTTGAAATGCTTTATGATCCAAAAGAAATTCTTGCTTGGTGCAAAGGTCATGAGGTGATCCATTTCTTTTATGGCGAACAAGAGCGTGTGGCAGGAAAGGCGCACACCGGTTTAGCCCATGTCATTCAACTAGTCGTAAGGAAATGATGGGAATCCGCGCCACTGAATAGCCTTCCAATCAGAGGCAGTTTAGGACTTTATTTTCTCTTCCGTACTGCCTCTTCTTCGAATGAGGGGGGAACCAAGAGAGGAGTGAAAAATGTACAGTTATTCCTCACCATTCATTTGAAACCTGTAATCTGCCAAGAAGAGACGACCTTTTTTTATACCTAGAGCAGCGAGCTCTCCGTTTAGCTCTAGAGCAAAGGTTTTGCCAACCTCATTTCCGGAGTTGGATGCCTTCATGACTTTCGCGATGATATTATTTTCACTGTCGAAAACGTGGGCATCTTGCATTTTTAATGATACCAAGTCAAAAACCTCTTTCTAAGATCAAATTACAATCCTCTGACCTTTCAGGCGGCAGCAAGGATAAATGATCACACCCTTTGAAGACTTAACATGGCTATAATAACTCCTTTTGAATACCCGTTCAATCTACCTTATATTTTCACACTCCTTGTATTTGCGTTTATCATTCCATTACTTGACCTTAGGTCTGACCTAAGGTGTATGGTTAAGATATTCACTTTGAAATTTTTTCACAAGGAGAAGAATAGATGAAAAAGAAAATAATGATTTCCATGATGATCATCGTCTTGCTATTAGGCGGTGCAGGACTTTACATATTGGAGCAAAACAGCTTTGAAATGGTTGAGCAAGCCATTGAAATTCAGACATCGGAAGGCAAATTGACCGGTACATTCGTACTGCCTAAAAACTACACGAACAAATTGGGCTTAGTCTTGTTTATACACGGTGATGGACCTATTGATGCCACGCATGACGATGGCTATAAGCCGCTATGGGAGCGGTTAGCCTCACTTGGTTACGCCTCCCTGTCCCTTAACAAGAGAGAAATGAACGGTTCCGAAGGCAATTGGTTACACCAGAGTATAGATGACCGCGTGGACGAAGCGCGTCAGGCTATTGCTTGGGCCAAAGAGCAGCCGATGATTGACGAGAAACAGATTGGGGTTTGGGGAGCAAGCCAGGCAGGCTGGGTCATTCCAAAGCTCGCCAAGAAGGAACCGCTCGCATTCAGCCTTCTTCTTTCGCCTGCTATTAATTGGGTAAGTCAAGGGCAATACCATACACGCAAAAAGATGGTGAAAGAAGGGTACTCAGAAGCGGAAATGCAAGACAAAGAGGCGTATAACCGGCAAGTACTCACACTTTTGGAAAAACAGGCTTCCTATGAGGAGTATGTAAAAATCGCTCGCGAAAATAGTTTGATGTCAACAGACAGGTGGACATTTGTGAGCAAAAACTTCTTGTCAGATGCCACTGATGACCTTCGCAATTTCAATTCGCCTGTGCTCCTGATTCTGGGTGAAGAAGATATACATGTTGATGTAAAGGATACGGAGAGGGTATATCGCGATATCGTAAAACCCGAGCTGCTAACCGTAGCGGTCTTTCCTGACGCTGATCACTCCATGTTAAGCAAACAAACGGCTAATTCAAATATGCGGGCAGTACTCATTAGTCTCTTCGCTCCGAGACAAATTACGATACCTGGATATATGGATGAAATCGAGCAATTTCTAAAGAAGCTTCCAGAAAGAAGGTGATTTGCTGGTGGCCATGACACTAGGTCAAGGTACAGAATGTGTTCCATGTAAGTCTAATGGATAAGGAAGTGTACATAATGGCAGATCAAGTAAGTAGTGTACCTGTATTTTCTCAAACGATCACTGACTTTTGGCGCGAGCAATTTTTAAACGGTGACGTCCTCTATAGCGATGAAGCTTTTACTGTTGTCAAAAACCCTGCACTTGACGAAGATAGTCGGGTCATGGTGCTGGAAACCTCCGACGGACGTGTTATGGCGGTTTTGACACCTGCGCTGGCTGATAAAATAGGCCTTTCTCAACAACAATCCTTGTCTGAGTCGACCTTTCGCCAGAAATTAAATGAAGCGGGCGTCACACTGCATGGCGCAGATTATCTTTTTTATTTTTCAAAAGCTGATAAGAACGTATTGCTGCAAGAAAACCTCGAAGGTGAATTGCGCCGCCTAACCGAGCAAGATGATACGGTTTTCTCCGCGTTCAGATCTTCCGCATCGGAACAAGACTTGTATGACGCTTATGTGGAATTGGATCACTGGGCGGTGTTCGGCTCTTTTGAAGAAAATCGCCTGGTCAGCGCTGCAAGTATGTATCCATGGGAGGAAGATGCGCAAATTGCAGATCTCGGCGTACTGACTCTGACGTCCTATCGAGGAAAAGGGCACGCCCGCAAAGTGGTGCGTTCCATCTGCAAATACGCCTATGGCCAGGGATACGAACCGCAGTACCGATGCCAACTCGATAACCATGCGTCTACTGCCTTGGCGAAAGCAGCGGGTTTTACACTGTTTGGAAAATGGGAAGTGATTTCTCCGGACTCTACTGACTGAGAATTCCATGTCATGTCTCATAGTGCTCGAACCATTCTTTTTGATCACATGGCAAGAGAACATGATTAACATAAACAAGGATGCGAAGTTGAAACGATTACGCAAAAAAAGCCCACACATTCCGTTATGAGGAGAATAGTGGGCTTTTTGTGATGGAATAGAGGCTAATGAACTGGTGACAAGATCATAATCTAGCCAGTCCCTGCATACGTTAGAATCAGCATTTCGGAAATGAAAGAGTTCATATATTTTATCGTGTTCTTACGATTCCCACTCTGCTGCGATACGATGCCAATCGCAACTGTCCATAAATCCTTAAGCTGAAAAGAGCAAAAAAATGTTGATTTCTCTTATCAACTGCTATATAAATTATTTAGAAGTATTATTATTTAATACTTAATTTAAATGACGGGAGAGGGACAAATGGACTCTATGGCAACCGCTAACACTGGAAAGTGCCCGTTTTCGCACGGTAGCACTACGAATCACAACCCTAGTGCTACGTCGAATAAACACTGGTGGCCCAACCAGTTGAACTTGAACATCCTGCATCAACACGACAGAAAATCTAACCCTATGAGCGAAGACTTCAATTATGCAGAAGAGTTCAAAAAGTTGGACTACCAGGCTCTTAAGCAGGATCTTTATGATCTAATGACAGACAGCCAAGAATGGTGGCCTGCCGACTATGGACATTACGGTCCATTATTTATCCGTATGGCTTGGCACTCCGCTGGTACATATCGTACAGGAGACGGCCGTGGTGGTGCTGGAACTGGCACACAGCGTTTTGCACCACTTAACAGCTGGCCAGACAATGCCAACCTTGATAAAGCCCGTCGACTGCTATGGCCGATCAAACAAAAATATGGCAACAAGATCTCTTGGGCCGACTTGTACATTCTAGCAGGCAATGCTGCAATTGAATCCATGGGCGGTAAGACAATCGGTTTTGGAGGCGGACGCGCGGACGTTTGGCATCCAGAAGAAGATATTTACTGGGGTGCTGAAAAGGAATGGTTAGGAGATAAGCGTTACACCGGCGATCGTGAGCTCGAGAATCCGCTTGCTGCTGTTCAGATGGGGCTTATTTATGTGAACCCGGAAGGTCCGAACGGGAATCCCGATCCGCTTGCAAGCGCTCGCGACATTCGCGAAACCTTCAAACGCATGGGAATGAACGATGAGGAAACCGTTGCACTCGTAGCAGGTGGCCATACGTTTGGTAAGGCACATGGTGCGGGAGATGCTGCTCATGTTGGCCCAGAGCCGGAAGCTGCTCCTGTGGAAACAATGGGCTTAGGATGGCAGAGCTCACACGGTTCCGGTAAAGGTCGCGACTCCATCAGCAGCGGTATTGAAGGTGCTTGGACGGCAAATCCGACACAATGGGATAACGGTTTCTTTGAACTATTGTTTGGCTATGAATGGGAGCTTACCAAGAGCCCGGCAGGCGCACACCAGTGGGCTGCTATAAATCCTGCTGATGAACATCTTGCACCAGATGCAGAAGATGCATCCGTTCGTGTTCCAACGATGATGACCACTGCGGATATGGCATTGCGTGTGGATCCAGCATACGAAAAGATATCTCGGCGCTACTATGAGAATCCAGAGGAGTTTGCAAATGCATTTGCTCTTGCATGGTTCAAACTTACACACCGCGACATGGGTCCTCGTGCAAGATATCTCGGCCCAGAAGTTCCAGCAGAAGATTTTATCTGGCAAGATCCTGTACCCGCTGCTGAATATGAATTAACAGATGCAGATGTAGCAGAACTGAAAACAAGGATCTTAGACTCGGGTCTTACCATAAGCGATCTGGTAACAACTGCTTGGGCTTCTGCTTGTACCTTTCGTGGCTCAGACATGCGTGGCGGCGCCAATGGTGCTCGGGTCCGTCTTGCTCCACAGAAGGAGTGGGAAGTAAATGAGCCCAAACAACTCGAAAAAGTGCTGACGATCCTGGGAGTCATTCAAGAGGACTTTGGTAAGAAAGTCAGCATGGCCGATTTAATTGTACTAGGCGGTAGTGCCGCAGTTGAAAAAGCTGCTCAAGATGCTGGCTTTGATGTAACGGTTCCTTTTACTCCTGGACGTGGCGATGCAACACAAGAGCAAACAGATGCAGAAAACTTTGCCGTACTCGAACCAATCGCTGATGGTTTCCGGAACTATCAGAAGAAGCAGTATAGTGTAAGTCCTGCAGAGCTCCTGGTAGACAAGGCACAGCTACTAAACCTTACGGCACCAGAAATGACTGCGCTTGTTGGCGGTATGCGAGTGATAGGTACAAACCACGGTGACACACAACACGGTGTATTCACGGATCGTGTAGGCGCACTCACGAACGACTTCTTTATTAACTTGCTAGACATGGGAATACAGTGGAAGCCTGTAGATGGAGGCGTATTTGAAGGACGTGATCACAAAACAGGTGAAGTCGTGCGTACAGCGACTGTTGTTGACCTCGTGTTCGGTTCAAACTCTGTTCTGCGTGCCATTGCAGAAGTTTATGCCCAAGACGATAACAAAGAAAAGTTTGTGCGTGACTTCATAGCTGCATGGGTGAAGGTAATGAATGCCGATCGTTTCGAACTCCATAAAAGCGTAATCTGAAAATGTAAAGCAAAGAACCGTATTCATACGGTTCTTTTTGTTTTCCTATAGTAATTTCTTGAGACGATTTCTTTATTACGAGAGACAAGCCATGTTTCATTGGAGTTTTTTCAATGAGATATGGTTTTTTCTGTTCAAAAAAACGTTAAGCTTAAAAATATAAAAAAACTCTAAAAATTTTTAAAAAATACCCTTTACTGGAAATTATTTCTAATTTATTATTGTAAGCGTAACCAAGCACTTACAAACGCGCGTGAAGTTCTGGCTACGAACAAAAAAATAGAGGAGGAACAAAAAATGCAAAAAGATCTATTTGATTTGGATGTTCAAGTAAAAGAGGTAAATCAAGTTCAATCAGATTCAGTGTTGAGCGACCTCATTTGCACTATAGGCTGCTCAGTTACTTGGTGCCAAAGCAACTGCTGCTAATTTAGGTTGACGCTGGAGGAGCATCGCGATAAGCGATGTTCTTCCTTTATAGTCTCACTTCATGCATGGGAAAGAGGGGTATGAATGGCCAAGCAAATTTTAGAAAGGGAGCTGACTACTCGCTACCGTGAGAACAAGAAGGAGGGAAACCTATATGCCTCAGCAGACTTTTTTATGCTACGGGTACCACTGTATCCTATAGAAATCTTCTATGAATTAAATAAAACCAGTGATTATCTGGCTGCTATAAAGGAATATGCGAGGGATGAAAAGGTACGAGAAGCTATTCTCATCTCTAGTCCATCTCTGTACGAAGCATTGCCGAATTTAGAAGGCGATCCGACTTCTCGAAAGACCAAGCAGGCACTATCTAGTTTTGTTCGTTTTTTGTTAAGGATGAGTACCCGTTCTACCCCATATGGCTTATTCGCTGGTGTTGCTATGGGCTCATTCACTGACAAGACAAACGTCTCGTTGAAAGACTCACATTTTCATCAAAAACGCACACGTCCAGATATGGAGTGGTTGCTTGCAATCATTCAGAGAGTAGAGCAACGACTTGATGTAGTAAAACAGTTGAAAGTACAACGAAATCACGCTTCGGTGCAGCTCGGTGGGCGAATGGAGCTTACTTTTGCCACTGAATACGGTCAAATGAAACGGTTAGATGGTAAACAAAAAGAGAGAATTTCAATCCGTGCTACAGAAGTTGTGCATGCCGTGTTTGATCTGGCAAAACAGCCGATCCGATTTGAACAATTAATTGCTAGGTTGATGGAAAAGTACCCTGAGGCGGGGGAACAGAAAGTAACCGGACTCCTGTGGCAATTATTTTCTCAAGAATTTTTGATTAGTGAATTACGTCCACCACTCACAGTAGCCACTCCATTTGATTATGTGATGGAGCGCCTTGCGTTACTTGATGGTGTACAGGATATATATTCGGAATTAACTGCGATTCAAGCAAAAATGAACCAATACGATAGACATCCTATAGGTACTGGTATACAAGACTTTCAAGAATTGATTGCGCAGATGAAGGATCTTGAAGCCAGCATGATGCCCGTACAAGTAGACCTCCATATAGGTAATCACAACGCATCTTTACACAAGGGTATAGGTGAAGAAGTAGCAAAAGCGGTGGAATGTCTGTGGCGAATGTCTTTACCACAACGAGGAGCGTCCCATCTAAGAAGCTACCATAGGGACTTTTTAGAGAAATACGGAACATCGAGAGAAGTCCCCGTTTTGGAGCTTCTTAGTGATGAGGTTGGTCTAGGAGCACCCGCAGGATATATGTTTCCACAAAGTAGTCGAAGAGAGCCAGTATCGCCTCTCAAGTATTCTGATAAGCGTGAAGCTAGATTGATGAGAAAAGTAGTTCATGCGATTGCAACAAAAACGAGAGAAATAGAAATTACGAATGATCTTCTCGACCAACTAGATACAGAGCTAGTCGATACGAAATACGCACCAGATTCCTTGGAAATGTACGTGGAGGTCATCGCACCCTCACAGGAAGCAATCGATCAAGGAGACTATCTACTAGAGGTAGCACCCATGCCTGGTTCAGCTAAGGTGGGCCAATCGTTTGGTAGATTCCTCGATATACTCGGACCAGAAGCGATAGAGAAACATGAACAGATTCATAATCAAGTACAGGGACAGCATGAAGATGTGATCTTTGTTGATGCCAATTATCTTTCACCCGTTGGACGACATGCCAATATCGTTCTCCATCCATCCCTCAGCCGATATGAACTGGCCATTGGCACGAATTGTTCTGAGAAGGCTCAGCATATCCTTCAGCTTGAGGATATTGTAGTAGGCGCCACAATAGAGCATTTCTATCTGAAATCCCGTACACATGGAAAGAAACTAGTTATCTCATCGGATAATATGCTTAATTTCAAGAATGCTCCAAATATTTATCGTTTCTTGCGTGAAGTCTCTATGGAAAATGAACGTCTTTGGAACCCATTCTCTTGGGGGAATATGGATGCTTCCCCGTATTTGCCACGTGTTCGATATGGAAAAACCATCTTATCCCCTGCTATATGGAAGCTGATACCAGATTCTCTGGGACTGAAGGGAGATCCGAAAGAAGACAAGATCTGGAATGAGGCTTTTACTAAGTGGAGAATGGAGTGGGATCTACCACGATATGTGTACATGGCATTCGGTGACAACCGTATTTTGTTAGATTTGGATAATCCTTATCATGTAGAAGAGTTGCGTACAGAATTGTTCAAGTCAAATAACATTCAACTCCGTGAAAAAATCGGGGGTACAGAAGAATATTGGGTCACTGGACCAGATGGGCATTTTTCCATGGAATGTGTAGTTCCATTACTGAGGAGACCACCTATAGAGAAGAAAATAAATATCCCCTCGTATCGAAATGAAAATGTTCTATCTAAGGAGCAATACTTAAAATTCCCTGGAAGTGATTGGCTGTTTTTAAAACTGTATGGGGGCCACCAGAGACAGGATGAATTTATCGTTGATCAGATCCATGCGTTTGCGGATTCCATGGTTAAAAAAGGAGTAGCAGACGAATGGTTTTTCATGCGATATGTAGACCCGGACCATCATATTCGCCTCCGTTTTCACGGCAAGCCCGAAAAGCTTATGCAGGAGATTTTCGCAGAACTTTACCCTTGGATTCAAGAGTGTCAACGAGAGGGATTTATTCAAAGAATGGTCATTGATACGTATGATCGCGAAGTAGAAAGATACGGTGGACCATCGATCATGGCTGATGCGGAGCGAGTATTTGCTAAAGATAGCCAGACGACTGCGAATCTTTTGAGATTCTTGCGGTTGCATCAAACGTATCTACCTGACTATGTTTTGGCAACGATTAGTATCATTGACATGATGACTAGATTCGGACTTCGTTTTGAACAGCAACTGGCTTGGATGGAAATGCGTGTGAAAAAGGATGCCCAGAGAGAAGAGTTCCGAAAATGGCGTAAACCATTGCTTACTCTCGCTGATCCGCGGAACGATTGGCAAGGATTGCGTAGTCATCCAAGCGGGGAAGCCATTCGTGAAGCGATGGCCTTGAGAGCGGATGTATTGGAGGATTTCGGAAGGCTTGTAGTTGAGTGTGAACAAAACCATTCATTGTGGAGTTCTCCATCGATGGTCATGGGTAGCTTGATCCATTTGCATTGCAATCGCTTATTTGGAGTAAGGCGAGAGATGGAAGATAAATCCATGGCCTTTGTACGCCATACTTTACACAGCCAGCTTCACTGGAGGGAGAATGCTGGTGACTCCATTTAAGGAAAACAGCAATCGATTAGACACGATTCGAAATGTATTTGCTTCCTTCTCTCATTGGCCGAGTGTTTTTCGTTTACTGTATCAAACAAATCCTCGGTACTTTGCGAATGTTATGATATTGACGATTCTAAGTAGCTTGATTCCTGTAGGCGTGATTATTGCCACGCAATCATTAATTGATGCGGCCGTAGCCATCTCTTCGGGAGGGGGAATCGTTCCGCTTTTCATCGCGTTTGGTCTTTTCGCGTTTCTAGCCGTGATCCGCGATATTCTCAAACATGTTGATCTGGTCTACAAAACGTTGTATCAAGAACTGCTATCCAATCATGTCAATCTGTTGATCATGCAAAAAGCTACACGACTTCCTTATTCCAGTTTTGAGGATGCAGGAATCTATGACCAGCTTCAACGGGCAAAGCAAGATTCCACGTTTCGCCCCTATCAGTTATTTCAACAGGTGATAAGTATTATTAGTAATGTGATTGTATTACTGTCTGTTTCCGCTATGCTGATCACTTGGAAGTGGTGGCTAGCTCTTATTTTGCTCTTGCTACCTATCTGTTCGACTTTCTCTTTTATTCGATTGGGACAAGAGGAATTCATGATTGATCACAACCGCGCTTCTGATCGTCGTAAGCAATATTATCTGATGCATTTATTGACCAGCGATTCATCAGTAAAAGAACTAAAAACCTTTCAGCTAGGCCCATTTCTGGTCGATAGATATCGGAAGTATTACGAGCGATTTTTTAATCAAGACAAAGCAATGGTGATTAAAAGGACAAAGGTGGCGCTTGGGTTTCAGGCCCTGTCTCTCATTGCTGTAGTAGCGATGCAGTCGTATGTCGTATGGGAAACGATGTTAGGTACGATTGCAGTTGGCAGCTTAATCGCGTTTATCCAGGCGATTTCTTACACTCAAACAACGTCCACAGATCTTATGCAAACGATCTTTAACATGTATCAAAACAATCTGTACATTAGTCAGTTATTCACATTTTTATCTGTGCCAGATGAGAAAAGATTAGCAGTAGCAGAAAGCGTTCCTTTTGAGAAGGACGCGTCTGGTTTAGAGTTTCGCAATGTCTCGTTCAAATATCAAGGTGTGGATGCCTACGCGTTACGGAATGTAAGCTTCGCCATTCGTCCAGGAGAAACGCTGGCATTAGTAGGAGAGAACGGATCAGGAAAATCGACAATCGTAAAATTAATTACGCAATTGTATCAACCGACAGAAGGCGAAATATTGTTTGATGGTAAGCCGATTTCCCATTATGAGGAGAATGAATGGCGCCAAAAAATTAGCGCCTTGTTCCAAGATTTTATTAAATATGAGATGGCAGTCAATGAAAACATCGGCTTTGGTAACTATCGAAAAGCTGATGATGAAGCAGCCATTATCGATGCAAGCAAACAGGCCGGAGCAGATGAAATGATTAAACGTTTTCCACAACAATTTCATACACAGCTTGGCAAATGGTTTGCGGAGGGGTATCAGATTTCGGGAGGGCAGTGGCAGCGTATCGCCATCTCCCGCGCTTACATGCGTGATGCTGCTTTATACATTCTTGACGAGCCAACAGCAGCACTAGATCCTCAAGCAGAGCAAGAAGTATTCACTCGGTTCCGTGAATTGACCCAGAATAAAATGGGCTTATTTATTTCCCATCGATTCTCAACTGTTCGATATGCCAACCAGATTCTTGTCCTAAAACAAGGAGAGATCATTGAAGCGGGTACGCATAAGGAACTACTGGCAGAAGACGGCGTTTATGCATCTCTTTTTCATATACAGGCTTCTTTTTATTTGGAAGAAACGGATGAATCGACAAGACAGATGGTCGGACAAATGTAAAAGAGAGAGGGAGAGTATGGAGACAAATAAACCGGTGGTTACGACTAAGCATGCATGGGAAGGGATTCAAAATGAAGAGCTAAGAACAAAGGCTTTATCTACTGCACTAAAGGTAGCCGCGCGTTTGAGAGATCCCATTCAGGTAGAAAAAGTCGTGATGAACAAAGATAACATAAGTGTCGCAGGACCGATTCATCAACATCCTTGGGGGGCTGCTACTCTTTCTCACGGATATCCTGGCACGATACTCTTTTTCGCTGAGTTAGATCGACATTTCCCTGATAAAGGCTGGAATCTTATAGCTCATGATCATCTTCTTGCTCTTCAAGAGAAAATTAAGGCAGTAGGGATTTCTAGTGAGTCCATGTGTGGTGGAGTAGCAGGTATTTGCTTTGCTACGCTGGTAGCTTCACGCAATCGAGAGCATTATCAACGCTTTCTTGGACAACTGGATCAATTGCTCGCTACACGAACAGCGGTCATCCTTGAAGAAGAGTATGTCCTTGATAAAAAAAGAGGGGGAAGTAATCCTCATATCTATGATGCTATTAAAGGTGTAGCAGGCATTGGACGGTACTTACTAGCAAGTAAACAGATTGATGTTCTTCACTCTGCGTTACAGGATGTTTTGCGATATCTCGTATATCTAAGCCAACCTAGAGAATATGAAGATGGTATAAAAATACCAGGGTGGTACTTGACTCAAGAGATGCAATATTTAGACAAGGATAAACAGATGTATCCGAAAGGCAATTTTAACGTAGGTCTTGCTCATGGAATTCCTGGACCACTAGCTTTATTATCACTTGCTCTAAGAGAAGGAGTAGAAGTATCTGGTCAGAGGGAGGCAATACGTAACATAGCTGAATGGCTCGTGCGGTGGAAGGAACAGGACGCTAGTGGGATTATGTGGAGAGGTAGAGTGAAATTAGAGGAAGAGCTAGGGGAAGAAGTACTTTCCCAACACTCGTTTCGACGTGATGCATGGTGCTATGGCACACCAGGGGTAGCTCGTTCACTCTATCTAGCCGGTGAAGCTTTGCAAGATTCAGCTTATTGTAATCTGGCTATTCAAGCTTACGAGGATGTTTTCAAGAGATCAGAAAGCGATTGGAATCTCTACGCAGATACGTTTTGTCATGGAAAAGCGGGACTTTTGCAAATGACGCTTAGAATGGCAACAACTACAGATGACGAACGCTATCAACCACATATCGCGTATTTAGCTAAGTGCCTAGTCGATAATTTTAATCCGTCGCTTCCTTTTGGTTATCAAGATATAGAACCAAATGGTGATGGAAAAGTAGGGCTTAATAAGGCAGGTGCCCTTGAAGGTGCAGCTGGTATTGGTCTTGCTCTTCTTTCTGCAAGCAGTGATCAAGAGCCATTATGGGATCAGCCATTCCTGTTGGCCTAGAAGAGGAGAAATCGAGAGATGACACACGATCCATTTCTAAAGGAGAAGAACCTTTTGGTCGGCATATCAGGCTCGATTGCCGTTATAGGAGTGTCTGCTTATCTTAGTATGTTTCGATCCCTGTTCAAAGAGGTAAAAGTAGTAATGACAGAACAGGCCGAAACGCTCGTCCCACCGTCTACGATTTTGTTTTTCTGTGACGAGATATTTACAGATGAAGAGCCTGGTCTTGAGAAAAAAATGAACCACGTTGAGTTAGCACGTTGGGCAGATCTGTTCGTTGTTTTGCCAGCGACGACGAATGTCATTGGACAAGCTGCTAACGGAATTGCCCCAAACTTGCTAACCTCCACTATTCTAGCGCATCCAAAACCAGTTATGTTTTTTCCAAATATGAATCGCCTTATGTGGACGAAAAATGTGGTTCAGCGAAATGTAAATCAGCTTCGAGAGGACGGTCACATCGTTGTGGATCCAGTAGAAGCTATGGCTTATGAAGTAGCATCTGGCACCATGCAGCCTAACTTCATCTTGCCACAGGGACCAGCGGTGATGCAGGAAATAAAAAGTGTATTACTTGAACGAGAGAAAAGCACAACTCCTTCTGTATAAGGAGCATTTTGAACGATGGTGTAGCTGTAGAGAGAAAAGACTGCTTCGGCTTCTTGTGCCAGTGAAGCAGTCTTTTTTGTATATTCGCAAGCGAACCACCTGAATCCAATCCTTTACCTGAACTTCTTTTCGCTTTATTATGCTACTTGTAGCCGTAGTGAAATGAAAGAAGTAGAATTTACAACTTAGAGACAACTGAAAGATACTTTTTACATATTGCCCCTATATTCTATAACTGTAACAAAGGTTTCGTGCACAAACCAAAAACAAAAAATTTTAGGAGGCATTACTATGAACAAAAAAAGTATTCTCGTTTTTTCAATGGCACTATCAATTATAGGCGGTGCTACAGCAGCTGTATATGCAAGCGATAACGCGGTTCATTCTACTAAAAACAAGGTCGTAACGTTGGCAAGCAAAGAAGGAAATGGCACAAATCAAACCACTACAAATCATGTAGTCAAAGTAGCAAATGGAAAGATTAGTGATGAAGAAGCGGTAAAAATTGCAACCAAAGCTCTAAAAGATTATATGGGGCTTGACGCGAAATCTTTTGGTGAGGCACGTGTTAATAGAACGAACGCGCAAGAAGATTTTACATTTTTTATGGATTTATATTCAAAAGAAGATGCAGCTGTATTAAAAGAAAACGCCAAAAAAGAAACGGCAAATGTTATCGTTGTACAGTTTGTTCGTGCTGAAGACTTAAACCAGCCAATGGCTGCTTCTAATCGCATTGTCATAAATGAAAAAACAGGTGAAATTGTTTCTTTAACTGCTTTCACTAATGAAGCTCGAAGCTTAGAGACAACAATCGATGATGCGAAAGTTAAATCTGCGGTCATCAACTTTTTTGATAAACAACAGAAAAATGTTAGGGAAAATACGCTGAAGGTTAGCAAGACTGCTAATTCCGGAACCATACGTGTTCTTTGCGATCTGGAAGATGGAAGGGATGTAACAGTGACAATTAGTCTGAAGAATTATTCAGTATCTAGTTACGAGATTAATTATGATAGACTAATCCCTCTACCTTCCGAAGAAAAAGATTACCGTGAGAATTTCAGAGAACTGAAAGTGAATGAAAATTGATTTTGTAGGACTGGTTAGATGGAGTAAGTGCCCTTAATGGTACTTACTCCATCTAACCGTTACAAAAGGAATGAGGTAAAAACAGAATGATTAAAATTTTAGTTGTTGAAGATGATATCGCAGTAGCAAATTTAATAAAATTGAATTTGAATACGGCAAATTATGAGAGTTCAATCGCTTTTAATGGAGAGGAAGCCCTACGTGTAATTGAAAGCGATCGTTTTGATCTAATTCTTTTGGATGTTATGCTTCCAAAAGTTGATGGATTTACTTTATTTGAAAAAATTAAACCTTTAGGGATACCTGTCATTTTTTTAACTGCGAAAAGTTCAGTTGCAGATAAGGTGTATGGATTAAAAGCGGGAGTAGATGACTATATTACGAAACCCTTTGAAGGAATTGAATTACTGGCCAGGATTGAAAATGTATTGAGGCATTACAATAAAAAAAGCAACATCATAAATTTTAAAGACACTGAGGTACACTTGCAAGAAATGCAGGTGAAAAAGAACGGTGAAATGATTGAGCTTACCTTGAAAGAGTTCGAGTTATTGGTGTTTTTAGTACAAAATAAAAACATCGTATTAACCAGGGAAAAATTAATAGAAAAAATTTGGGGATATGACTACATTGGCGAGACTCGGACGATAGACAACCATATACAAAAGCTAAGAAAAAAGCTGGAATGGAAAGATGAAATTAAAACAGTATTTAAGTTGGGATATAGGCTGGAGGAATAAATGAAATTTTGGCAGAGGATATTTTTATGTACATTAATCATATTTGAAATCTTTTTTGTACCAGCATCCATATACCTGATTGATAGCAGCTTTGAACTAAATCTCAATATGGAGATCCGTTCCGGAATAAGTGAACAGGATCGATTTGCTAACTCTTTAGAATCAAATCTATATCTGCTTAAAGTTCAAAAATCTTCAAACCCGGATACTGAAGGAGTTGGCAAACAAAACATAGATTCAATGATTAGTACTTACTTGAACAACCTCGGAGAACAGGATGTATATCTGGATGTAATAGATGAAAATAATAAGGTTATTTTCAGTCATTTTAAAAACAACAAGATAACTCTTACTCATCGAGAAGAATTAAACATCCCATCAGATAAAGTAAATTACATTATACGGGATTTAGGGGAGAAGACTTACTTATTTATAGCTAAGAATATTTCCTTGGAAAATAATCACTATAAGGTTTCTTACGTTAAAGATATTTCGAGTGTTTATGAAAATAGAAAAGACTTATTAAGCCTTTTAATCAAGTTAAATGCTCTTATTTCAGCAATTTTGGTCATCGTTACCATACTCATGAGCATGTTTATAGTAAAACCGATTAATAAACTTATTAAGTCAACAAGAATAATTGCAAGCGGGAATTTCAGCGAAAGAGTAAAGGTGAAATCGAATGATGAAATCGGGTTGTTAGCGGAAAATTTCAACTTGATGGCCGTTGATGTAGAAGATAAAGTAAACCAACTTAAAAAAACTTCAGAAGACAAGCAAAGATTTATCGATAACCTGGTACATGAGCTAAGGACTCCCTTAACTTCGATCATAGGCTATGCGGATTATTTACGAACGAATAAATATGATGAAAAGACTTATATCAACTCATTAAGCTTTATCTATGAAGAAGGAAAGCGACTAGAGAAACTGACATTTAAGCTTATGGAGCTCATTGTTTTGCGAAAAGAAGATTTTGAGTTGAAAAAGGGAAAACTTGACGAACTTTTTGTGGAAATCAAAAATTCCTTTATTCCAAAGCTGAACATAAAGAATATTGATCTGGAAATATCGACGGAGCATCTTAGTGTTTTAATGGATAAGGATTTGATGAAAATTTTACTTGCAAACCTGATAGACAATGCGATTAAAGCATCGAAGAACAACGATAAAATACTTCTACGTTCATACAGAAATACTGAGTCAAAAATTATTCTGGAAGTGAAAGATACAGGGATCGGTATTCCTGATGACGACATAACAAAAGTCTTTGAGCCATTCTTTATGTCCGACAAATCGAGATCGAGAGCGAATGGAGGAGGGCTCGGGCTCGGACTTTCATTATGTAAGGAGATCGCGAAAATTCATGACGCTGAAATAAGAATAGAAAGTAAGCTCGGTGAAGGTACAATGATACAATTGGTTTTTCATTGTTAACAACCTTCAACGAAAAACTCTTGTCTAACTTTAATAGAATATTGGAGCATTGCGTATCGGAAAAAACAGACCAAGACTGTATTGTACAAGTTTTGGTCTGTTTTTGTTGATGCTCCAAAGAAATCCGTTAACCGCAATGTCATTCCTACGCTCCAATTTGTTCTTCCGATAGTAGTAGGTTGCTTCAAGGATGCCGACAATACCATATTAGAAGGGAAATATTTACATACAATTCACGAATGCTGTAAAATACTGTAAGCCAGATGTTTCTGGTTTTATTGCTGTGGAGGTGAAATTTTAATGTGGGGACAGGAAAGACGGTTCAACGATCATTACGTTCGGAGATTGAACATCACCTGAAAGAACGTGGTTACACACTGAAATTATCTCCTCATATGGGGCAGAAAAAAGTAGGCTACTTTTCTCTGTCTATACACAAAAAAAAGAATAGGTGGAGGAAAAAATGAGAAGCGAAAATCCCGATCAGTTTTACAGATTATCTCATGCACAAAAAAGAATCTGGTATATCGAAAATCTGTATCCTGACACCAGCATAAATTTGCAAACGATAAGTTCGTATGTTCAACAAGACATTAACTTTGAAGTCCTTGAAGAAGCCATTACTCTTTTCATGCGAAAGCATGAAAGTATCCGGCTGAGGTTATCTTCTGTTGATGGAGAAATCAAACAGTATTTTTCTGACTTTGATCCCATTCATTTTGAAACCATTTATTTTAATATGTACGAAAATCCGTGGGAGGAATTTGACCGAAGATTATTAGCGAAGGAATATTTTCAACACAACATGCTTGATACCCCGTTGTTCGCAATTTATTTTTTCAAAATTGAGGATAGACAAGGATTTATTTTTAAAATACACCATATCATTTCAGATGGATGGTCAAATGCATTATTTGTTAATTTCATTTGGGATTACTATCAAGCACAGGGAGACCCATCCCTACAATCGTCTTTACTAGATACATTTCATAATCACACATTCTCCTATATCGATTATTTGGAAAAAGAGGCTGCATACTTAGATTCTTCAGATAGGTTTATCAAAAATGAGAATTTTTGGCTAGAAAAATATGCAGATTTACCAGAAAGAGCAATGACTGATAGTAAGCAGATAAAAGCCAATCGGAAAACGTATCTGTTTACCGATGAACAATCTGCATCTATTCGAAACTTTATTAGTGACAATCAAAAATCGTACAATACTTTCTTTACTTCAGTCATGTATGTCTATCTGCATAAAGTTTATAATATTGAGGATATTGTTTTAGGTACTCCTGTATACAACAGAGCGGGCAAAGAAGAGCGAGCCCTTTTTGGCATGTGTACATCTACCCTACCACTTAGACTGAAGAGTTCCCCTAACGTAACCATTTCCGAGCTGATGACTTATGTCCACCAAGAGACTAAACGTTCTTATATTCATCAAAAATATCCGTTTGATCTATTGTTTCCCATATTACAAACAAAGCACGGTAATCTTGAAAGTCTACATGATGTTACATTGAATTTTTTGAATTCCAAGTCTTTTCATAAAATCAATGGAGTACCTGTTATTTCAGAATGGCATTTCACTGGACAACAAATCGAACCACTTCAGGTAAGCATACGTGAAGGGAATGAACATAAGCTTACCCTGTATATAGATTATAAAACGGACCAATTCAGCGATGAGGAAATCGATCTCATTTATTGGAGATTGAAGTGTATTATTAGTGAAATTCTCGACAAGAAAAACATCAGATTGAAGGAATTGCAACTGTTGGACCAGTCAGAAAGAAAGGTGCTTCTGGAAGACTTCAACGATACAGAGAAAGAATTGAAGAAGAAGAGTGTTCATGAGATGTTTGCAGAGCAAGCTTCTTTGACACCCGATAACATAGCTATTGTATTCAAAGAAAGATCGCTAACCTATGCGGAGTTGGATAGGAAAACGAATCAATTGGCCCGATTACTACAAGCGAAGGGAGTCGGCGAGGAGAGTGTTGTAGGGGTCATGATGGTTCGTTCAGACCTTTATTTATTAAGTATCCTGGCCATATTGAAAACGGGAGCGGTCATTCTGCCTCTTGATCCCGATTATCCTCAGGAACGAATTCGATACATGCTTAATGACAGCCGTCCAATTCTTATACTCACAGATGGCTCTAAGTTAGAGGAACTATATGATGAACAAACGGTACTCTCCATAGATCAAGCACTCACTTCTGCAACAGGTATGTCATCTTCCCATGTGCTACGATCTAGAAAAGATCCCGGTCCTCTATATATTATTTATACTTCTGGCTCCACCGGGACGCCGAAAGGAATTATTATTGAACACGGTACAATAACAAATCTAATTCAATGGCAACAGACTGAAATGATGACGGACCTTCCCTACCCTAAGATACTCCAGTTTGCTTCCATTAACTTCGATGTCTGCTATCAAGAAATTTTCAGTGCGTTATTATGTGGCGCCGAGCTACATGTAATACCAGATGAGCAAAAGGGGAATCCCGAAGCAGTCGTTCAGTTTATTGCAGAGAATGAACTAGAAGTCGTATATTTTTCTACCGCCTATCTAAAATATGTGGCTTCAGAAATAGATTTATTAAAAGGTTTGTTTAAAGGCAGGTTACGTCACCTCATTGTCGCTGGCGAACAATTGGTTATTAATCCAGATCTGAGATCATTTTTACAAGAAAATGAAGTAATACTACATAATCATTATGGTCCGTCGGAAACACATGTAGTTACTGCACTTGCTATTCACCCGAAATCTGGCAATGTCCCAAGTATTCCATCTATAGGACGTCCCATTTGGAATACCGGGATATATATCATAAGTCCGGATTTTGACTTGCAACCAATCGGCGTGTCCGGTGAATTATGCATTAGTGGCGTAGGACTTGCTCGTAGCTATGTTAACCTTCCTGACATGACGTCAGAGAAATTCATTACTAACCCATTTGATCCGGAAAAAAGAATGTATCGGACAGGCGACCTAGCAAGGTGGTTGCCAGATGGGAATATTGAATATTTAGGACGTATGGACAATCAGGTTAAAATCCGTGGATTTCGCGTTGAGCTTGGAGAAGTGGAAACACATCTTCTGGATATTGAATCCATAAAGGAAACAGTGGTAGTACCCTGGAAAGATGTATATGGTCAGGTACAACTTTGCGCATATTTCGTTGATGATGGGCACTGGACGCCTCGCCAACTAAGAACGATCCTTTCTAAAGAACTACCTGGATATATGATCCCTTCCTGCTACATACGTATGGAGCGATTGCCACTCACTGCAAACGGGAAGGTCGACTCAAAAGCACTGCCTGCCCCGGAAACAAGCATGCTTACTGAAGAGGAGGGCGTAGGTCCCCGAAATGCACTGGAACAAAAACTCCATGAGGTATGGCAGGATGTACTACAAATACAAAGCATCAGTATTGAGGACAATTTCTTTGATATAGGGGGCCATTCACTAAGGGCTGCTACTCTGGTGACCAAGCTTCATAAAGAGTTGCATATCAACCTTAGTTTGCGAGAAGTTTTTCAGACCCAAACCATCGAGCAAATGGCTCAAGTTATTAGAGGCAAAGAGAAAGTCGTCTACACCGCCATTCCCGTAATCGAAGACAGGGAGTCGTACCCATTGTCTTCCGCTCAAAAACGTATGTATATATTAAACCACTTAGAGGATGGAAAACTTATTTACAATATGCCTGGCATGCTGTTGATCGAGGGATTGCTATGTCGATTCCGTCTGGAGACTGCATTCCGCGATTTAATCTCACGTCATGAAACCCTGCGAACCGGCTTTGAGATGGTAGAAGGGGAGCCTTCGCAACGAATATATCGGGAAGTGGACTTTGCTTTGGACTTTCATATAGCTTGTGAGGAGGAAGCAACGAAACTGTTCAGGACATTCATTCGTCCATTTGATCTTAAGAAGGCACCGCTTTTGAGGGTTGGGCTCATTCAAATAACGAGTGAACGCCATCTTCTATTTATTGACATGCATCACATCATAGCGGATGGGGTTTCCATATCGATCCTACTGAGGGATCTTGTTCACTTATATAATGGGACAAAGTTGCCTGATCTACGGATTCAGTACAAAGACTACGCCGTGTGGCAGCAATCGAACTTGCAGGATATCATGAAACGGCAAGAGGCATATTGGCTGGATGTGCTAAGCGGAGATCTCCCGAATCTAGAGTTGCCTTTGGATTATTCACGACCGTCTATTCAAACTTACAACGGGCAAACTTTCCGATTTGTGATCGAAGCTCAGACGAGAGAGGGAATTCGGCATCTCTCGGAGGATACCGGAACGACATTGTTCATGGTACTACTCGCGGTCTATACTCTCATGCTTCATAAATATACGGGGCAGGAAGATATCATTGTGGGTACGCCAATTGCGGGTAGATCCCATGAGGACCTTTATCCACTGATGGGCATGTTTGTGAACACGCTCGCTATCCGAAGCTACCCGAGGGGTGATCAATCATTTCTATCTTTTCTCGAAGAAGTTAGACAAACGACGCTAGGAGCTTTCGAACATCAAGACTATCCGTTTGATCAGTTGGTAGATAGACTGCAAATTCAGCGGGATGTCAGCCGTAACCCAGTGTTTAATACGTTGTTTACTTTGCATAATGAGATAAATCTTGATGTGCAAATGGATGGTTTACTGTTGAAACGGTACCCTAGCGATTATTCGATATCAAAATTTGATTTGAGTTTTGACGTAACTGAATGCGAGAACGGGTTGGAGTGCAGTTTTGAATATGCTACTGCCTTGTTCGATCCAGATACGATCGAGCGAATGGCTAAGCACTATAGTCAATTAATCAGATCTATTGTGGAAGATCCTTCAACAAAGCTTGCTCACATCCGAATGATAACACCAGCGGAAGAGACAAAGATTCTTCATGAATTTAGCAGTCCTGAATATGCCAATTATTCACGGGAGAAGACGATCAACATCTTGTTTGAGGAGCAGGTAGTACGAACGCCTGAACAGATTGCGGTGTGGTTCGAAGGGGAACGGATTACTTACAAGGAGCTTAATGAAAAGGCCAATCGGCTGGCTCGCACATTACGGGCTCAATGTGTGCAACCAGATCAGTTAGTAGGTATACTTGCGGAACGTTCGCTGGAGATGATTATTGGTATTTTAGCAGTCCTCAAATCAGGAGGCGCCTTTGTGCCAATAGATCCCGGATATCCTGCGGAGCGCATCGAGTTTATGCTAGAGGATTCGCAGGTTGAAGTGCTCCTTGCACAAACCCACTTGAAGGAGAAGGCTTTCTTTGCAGGCAGGTGGATCATGCTAGATGAATCAGTGTCTTATGCTGAAGAGAGCACGAACCTCGTGTCGATCCATGCGCCGACGAATCTGGGCTATGTCATATACACTTCAGGAACGACCGGACGACCAAAGGGCGTCATGATTGAACATCAGCAAATGATGGTGATGGCAAGTGCTTGGAATCAAGCGTACCAATTGGAGAATGCGGCTATTAGGTGGCTACAAACGGCAAGCTTTTCATTCGATGTCTTTACCGGCGACTGGATACGTGCTCTCTTATTCGGTGGTGAACTGATCCTTTGCTCCAGCTATGCGAGGCTCAATCCAGCAGAAATGTATGAATTGTTTCGGAAGCATAACATTCAAGCGTGGGATACAACACCAGCAATAGTCATCCCATTTATGGATTATGTTTATGAAAATCGCTTAGACATCGATAGTCTTCAGTTACTTGTCATAGGAGCAGATCATTTTCCAGTAGAAGAATATCTCAAATTGTTCAAACGGTACGGTACACATATGAGAATTCTTAACAGCTATGGAGTGACTGAGACGTGTATCGATGCTTGCTATTTTGAACAGTCGACATTCAAACCACTTATGCGTGTACCAATTGGCAAAGCTTTGCCGTCGGTTCATCTGTACATTCTAAATGCGGAGTTAGCACCTCAGCCTATCGGTGTTGTTGGAGAGTTATATATAGGTGGTGACTGCGTAGGTCGGGGGTATTTCAACGATTTAGTAAAAACGTCTCAAAAATTTGTGGACAATCCTTACCAGCTAAACGGAAAGATATACAGGACAGGAGATTTGGCAAGATGGTTACCTGACGGGAATGTCGAATATTTGGGACGGTTAGACGACCAGATCAAATTCAACGGTTACCGGATCGAGTTGGGTGAAATTGAATCGCAGTTATTGAGCATAGTTGGTATAAAACGTGCTATTGCTATCACACGTGATGAATACGAGCAGAAGAGGCTGTGCGCCTATTTTGTTGGAGATCGGCCTTATTCTAGTAACGAACTTAGGGATGCTCTCTTGGAAAAACTGCCCGCATACATGATACCGACACACTTTGTACAACTACCCCAGCTACCACTGACTCCGAATGGGAAAGTTGATCGTAAAGCCCTACCTGCACCTTCAGGGAGGCGAATGACCGAAAGTTCGTATGAATCTCCAAGAAATACGGTGGAAAGCGTTCTCGTATCGATATGGCAGAGTGTTCTAGGCGTCGAAAAAATCGGGATCAGAGATCATTTTTTTGAACTAGGGGGCGACTCGATTAAATCGATTCAGGTTGCTTCCAGACTGTATCAAGCGGGATACAGGCTAAACGTAAAAGATTTATTTAAATATACGACTATCGCCAAAATAAGCGCCTTTATCGTTCCTGTTAGCAGAGTAGCGGAACAAGGAACGGTGGAGGGACCAAGTAAACTTACACCGATTCAACATTGGTTTAATCAAGTATGGACTGTTGATCCACATCATTTTAACCAAGCGGTCATGCTATTTCGGAAGCAGGGGTGGGACGAAGGTTCACTCTGCGAAGCATTGGAAAAGATCGTCGTACATCACGATGCGCTGCGAACGGTACTAAGGGAATCAGAAACTGGGGTAGAAGCTTGGATACGGGGCGTTCAGGAAGGTGAACTATTTAGTTTAGAGGTATTTGATTTCAGGAATATGAAAAATCCAGCACAATATATAGAGATTCATGCTAACGAGATCCAAAGTAGTATTTGCCTAAAAAACGGTCCGTTGGTGAAGGGTGGTTTGTTCCGCTGCGTGGACGGAGACCATTTGCTTATTGTCATCCATCATTTCGTGGTGGACGGGATTTCATGGAGGATCCTGCTTGATGATTTGGCAACAGGTTATGAGCAATCTCTTGCTGGTGATACTATTTGTTTGCCGAAAAAAACGGATTCCTTCCGAGATTGGACAGAACAGTTGTCCCTCTTCTCTCAGAGCTCTTTATTCCAGAGTGATCGGGAGTACTGGAGGCAGGGTGGCAGGTTCCAGCACGAATGCTTGCTAGCAAAAAACACCCAAGAGATGCCAGTGGCCAAAGACATTAAAAACGTAATCGTTCTGTTGAACAACGTGGAAACAGAACAGCTTTTAAAGCTGACGCACCGAGCATACAATACGGAAGTGAACGATCTTCTCCTGACGGCACTAGGCTTGGCGATTCACCATTGGACGGGTATGAAACATGTGCTAATTAATCTGGAGAGTCATGGCCGGGAAGGTATTCCTGTAGATCTTGATATTTCCCGTACCGTGGGTTGGTTCACAAGCGAGTTTCCTGTTTATTTGGAGATAAGGGAAGATCTCTCAATTGGCATGCAAATCAAGTATGTAAAAGAACAGCTTCGCCAAATTCCACATAAAGGAATGGGCTTCGGTATTGAGAAATACCTGAATCCATTCCACCACGGCGATGATTTAGCATTCGCGCCAGAAATCAGCTTTAACTATCTGGGTCAATTCGATCAAAACCAACATAATAGCATTTTCCAGCAATCTCCTTTTTCAAGTGGAAACCTTGTTAGCCCTCGTTCCTACAGTACGTACTCGATCGATATCAACGGAGTGGTGTCAAACGGCACACTTTCATTTGTTATCAGTTACAACACGATACAATACGATATGGAAGAGATAGAGAGTTTTGCTGTGCTACTGAAAGAAAGTCTCCAAGCAGTTATAAGTCATTGTGTGGGGAAAGAAAAACCGGAGTTGACTCCTAGCGATATTGGTATGAAGGGAATGACTATTGAGGCGTTAGACTTATTGGCGGATAGAATTTCTCCTCGTGGTCAGCTTGAGAATGTGTATACGCTCACGCCGATGCAAAAGGGGATTCTTTTTCAAAGCCTATTGGAACCTTCCACTTATTTTAGTGAATTGTCATTTGATTTTCACGGGGCATTGGATATCGACCATTTTAAGCGAAGTCTTGACTGCTTCATTCAAAGGCACGAGGCGCTTCGCACCAACTTTCTCCTCGGAGGAAATGGAGAATATCAGCAGGTAGTATTCAAAAAAAGACAAAGTGAGTTTTTGTACCGGGATTTAACAGAAATGGAGAAGGACCATCAGGAGCAATATATCTCCAATCTGATCATAGAGGAAAAAGCTAGAGGCTTCGACCTAGGTACGGATACGCTTTTGCGGGTTTTCGTTCTACGTAAGGAAGAACAAGTATACCAGATGATCTGGAATACGCATCATATCATCATGGATGGCTGGAGTTTGTCTTTGATGTTAAATGAAATATTCGACACGTATTCCATTTTGATGAGAAATGAGCTGCCGAGGGATGTCGAAACTGTTTCATTTAGTAGATATATTGCGTGGTTGGATCAGCAGGATGAGAAAGCAGCTGTTCATTACTGGCGCGAGTATTTGGCAGGATTCGAATATAGCACAGAGCTCCCCTTTGGCTTAACTTCTAGCGGGGCAGATGGCTATGTTTCTAAACAATTGAGATTTAATCTAGGCAAAGAATGGAGCCAACGATTACAAGAGATGGCAAGTAAGCACGAGGTGACACTAAATACATTAATACAAACGGCATGGGGGATTTTGCTTCAGAAATATAACAACCATGCGGATGTCATTTTTGGTAGTGTCGTGTCCGGTAGACCGGCAGAGTTGAGGGGCGTGGAGAGCATCATTGGCCTCTTTATCAATACCATTCCGGTACGAATCAAAGCCGAGGAAACAGATTCTTTTGCAGATGTTATGAGAAAGACACAAGAGCAGGCTTTGGCCTCACTTGCGTATGACACATACCCGCTCTATGAAATTCAAACCCTTAGCGACCAGAGGCAGGACTTGATCAAGCATTTGATGGTCTTCGAAAATTATCCGATGGACAAGCAGTTGGAGCAGTTTGGTAACGACGGAGGAGCGTCTTTTGCCCTTCGTAACATAAAGTCAGCAGAACAAACAAACTATGACTTTAATGTGATTATCGTACCATCTGAGGATATCGAGGTTTGCTTTGGCTACAATGCTAGTGTGTACAATGAATCAGATGTAGTCTCGATACAAAAGCATTGGATGTATCTCCTTGCGCAAATTATGGAGAATCCATACATTCACTTACCTGAATTGGAGCTTCTTGCAGAGAAGGATAAGCGTAAGATCAGAGAAGAATTTAATTCTCAGGTATGTGAATATCCGCGCAAAACGACGATACACGGTTTGTTCGAGGGTCAGGTAGAGCGAACGCCAGATATGACTGCAGTGGTGTATGAAGACAAGCACCTCACCTACCGCGAGCTGAACGAGAAGTCGAACAGATTGGCCCGGAAACTTCGATCACAAGGAGTCAAGCCAGATCACTTGGTCGGACTCATGGTTGAGCGGTCAATCGAAATGATTGTGGGTGTGCTGGCGATATTGAAAGCAGGAGGCGCCTTTGTACCGATCGATCCGAATTATCCAGAAGAACGGATAAATTATATGCTGGCAGATTCAGGAGCAAAGCATTTGCTGTTGCAAAACCACCTGAAGGATCGGGTTGTGTTTGACGGCAAGAGGATAACACTTGGCGAAGAAAGTGGGGACGGAGAAGACGGTTCTAACTTAGCTCAGGTGGCAGAAATAAATCATCTGGCGTATGTGATTTATACTTCAGGAACAACCGGGAAGCCGAAAGGAGTTATGCTTGAACATCGAGGCGTATGCAACCTAAAAGCATTGTTTGATCAAAAGCTCTCAATCCGTGAGCATGACAACGTGATACAGTTCGCCAGCCTGTCCTTTGACGCTTCTGTTTGGGAAATTTTTCAAGCGCTATTTTGTGGGGCGACTTTATTTGTACCCACAAACGCCACAATCCTTAACTTTCAACTATTTGAAAGGTATATGGCGGAGCATCGCATTTCCATCGCGACATTACCACCATCATATGCAACTTATTTAGATCCAAAGCAGATGTCTCATTTAAGGGTATTAATAACGGCTGGTTCGGCATCTTCTCCACAATTGGTGTTAAAGTGGAGCCCACATCTGATGTACTTCAATGCGTATGGACCGACGGAAGATTCAATCGCAACTACGATTGGGTCAGTAGTATTGGATCCGACTGGAAGTAGTAAGATTTCGATCGGCTGCCCGATTTCAAATCATCAGGTCTATATTCTGGATGCTTTCAGAAATTTGCAGCCTGTAGGTGTTGTGGGAGAACTGTGCATCGCTGGGGTCGGCTTAGCTCGCGGGTATCTGGGGAGTCCCGCTTTGACGTTGGAAAAGTTTGTGGAAAATCCATTTGTACCTGGAGAGAGAATGTACCGTTCTGGTGATCTCGCTAGATGGCTACCGGATGGTAGTCTTGAATATGTAGGAAGGATCGACCAACAAGTGAAAATTCGGGGATATCGGATTGAACTTGGCGAGGTGGAAGAGAAGCTGCTGGGGATAGATGGGGTTCTCGAAGCAGTGGCGATATCCAGAGAAGACGAAGCGGGACAAGCTTATTTATGCGCCTATTTCACAGGTGATCAAAAACGAACGTTTAATGAACTAAGAGTCGAGCTGTCCAAGCAGTTACCGCAGTATATGCTTCCGTCCTATCTTATGAAGCTGGAGCGTTTTCCTCTCACTCCAAATGGGAAAGTGGATCGTAAATTGTTGCCTAAACCGGCGGATACGTTGAAAGATACAGACGTACCAGTTGCTGCAAGTACGCAGACGCAAGCTCGGTTGATAGGTCTATTTGCTGAGGTCCTAGGAATCCCTGAAGAACAAATTGGTATTTACAGTAATTTTTTTGAACTTGGTGGTCATTCCTTGATGATTCTAAATTTGTTGACCAAGTCCTTTTTACTGAATTGGAATCTGAATATCAAGGATTTCTACGATTTCCATACAATAGAGGAAATCGCAGCGAAAATAGACGGAAAATCAAGTGGGAAAACAGGGATAGATGATACGCAAATCGAATGGATTGATCTTCGTGGAGAATTACATCAGGAGACACAGTCCAAAGTCCTAAGACGTACGCTAGGCGAGGTTTTGTTACTAGGGGCGACCGGTTTTCTTGGAATTCATGTGCTCTACGAGCTTCTTACCAAAACAGATGCCTCAATCCATTGTATTATTCGCGGTAGTAATCGAACGATGGTCTTTAACCGATTAAAGGATAAAATGCGGTTTTATTACAAGTCTACAAGTGAGGTACAGTTGCAAGCCTGGTTTGAGCGGATTCGTGTGTATGCTGGTGATATTTCCGACAGCGGTTTAGGGATTGAGCTAGAAGAGCTTCTACGGCTGGGAGACACAATAGATACGGTTATCAATACGGCAGCACTGGTCAAACATTTTGGATTCGAAGAAGATTTTGATAAATCGAATGTGCTAATCGTACAGAATTTGGTGGATTTCTGCTTATATAATCAGATTCCGCTTCATCATGTATCCACGATGAGTGTATCTGGCTCTACTGTCCCAGGGGATTCTCCAGGTGTTGTTACTTTCACAGAAAACGATTTCTATGTAGGTCAAAATTATAAGGATAATGTGTACATCCGATCTAAGTTTGAGGCGGAGAAATTGATCTACGAAAAGCTGAAGAAAGGATTAAGAGGTTCTGTTTATCGTGTGGGGAATTTAACAGGGAGATTTTCGGACGGCGTCTTCCAAGAGAATATCGAGGAAAACATGTTCTATATGAATTTGAAGTCTATAATGGAAACAGGTATTATGTCTTCGGAAATGTTGAGTCAGCCTGTGGAGTTTACACCCGTTGATATTTGCGCAGAGGCCATTGTATCCATCATACAAACGGAAACAGAAGGAAAAACGTTTCATATATATAACCATCATTATGTATTGGGGCAACGTTTGTATGATGCTTTCCAAGCGAGTGGATTTTCAATTAGGGTAATGGCAGCGGAAGACTTGGAGCGATACATCGAGCAAACACTGAGAGGAGATGGAGGATCAGGAAGTTTTGGGGTCAGGATGTTGTATGCCAAGAATGAGGGAACGACAGATCAGCAGCTACCAAGGATTGTCCAGCAATCGACATTCACGATAGCGTATCTGAAAAAGTTGAATTTTGAATATCCGGAAATAGATTTGCCATACCTGCGTAATTTGCTTGACTATATCCTCTTGGTCAACTACGTTCGGAAGACGTAAGATCTTGTATTAAAGGGGCTGTCTAAAAAGTCCCGAAATAGTAAAGAAGCTAGGGAATTTTCTCTAGCTTCTTTTTTGTCCCGATCAGCAAAGTTAGCTCATCCGTCCACTACTTTATGTTCTAGTCTAAAACTATATTTTCACCGAACAGCATGATCATACAAATATCGGATGTTGTCTTTTGGCTTGTACATATAGGTTACTCGGAGTCATTGAGAAACCGATCTGTGGTGTAAGGGGGGGCTGGTCTTCGGGAATGTGTAAAGTAAAGCGACTAAGAAGCAGCGAAAGGACCGTGCTAATTTCCATGATGGCAAAATTCATACCTATACAACTTCGAGGACCAAGACCGAACGGGAAATAAACATAAGGAGATGGGGCTGGAGAGCCAGGAAGAAACCGTTCTGGAAGAAATTGATTTGGTTTCTCAAAATAACGCTCATCACGGTGAAGTATGTATTGAGGTATATAGATATCACTTGCCTGTGGGTACATAACGCCATGGATGTTCACATCTTCTGTAGCTTCCCTAGTAAGTGCCCAAGAGGGGGGGTACAGTCTCAAAGATTCTTTGATAACGGCAGATGTATACACCAATCCATTTAAGGTATGGATATCTGGTGACCGATCCCCACATTCGTAGGTTTTTGCTTCCTGCACGATGTTCTCTATGCATTCGGGATGCTGACAGAGTAAATATAACGTCCATGTCAAAGCGGACGCTGTTGTTTCAAAACTTGCTGCTGTCATTGACATGATTTGATCACGGATAGCTTCATTGGACATATCAGACTCCATCAATGTGGCGAGTAGAGTATGTCTGGACTGTTTTGGATTAGAGCGATACTTTTCCATCATGCCATAAACAATTTTGTCTAGCTCTCTAATAATATTTCTAGGGTTTTTGACAGAAAGAGATGGTGTGTTTTGGTGCCGCATGAGCTCGCTGATTTTCCATATTCCATTAATGAATGGTTCAATATCTTGTTCGATTTCATATCCGAAAAGAGACCGATTTGTGATGCGAAGTACAAGCCTGGCCATCTCATGATTAATATTTATCATCCCACCGTTACTCCAATGATCTAGCATTGCATTGGTTTCACGAACCATAATCTTGACATAACTAGCAATATCACTCGCTCGAAAATGAGGATTCATCATTGTCCTTGCTTTCCGATGCTGATCTCCGTCAGTGGTTATAATGCCGTCCCCGAGCAGCATAATTTTAACTAACCGTGCACCACGTCCTTTTACGAAAAGATGATGTTGAGTAACTAAAACTTCCTTGATGTCATCGGGATGAAGTAAAAAATACATACTTTTTCCACTTTTTTGATGTAATCGAATCACATCGGTTTGTCTTGCCTTTTCTGTAAGAAATGCGAGGGGATCAACCGTATAAGCTGAAAGCTCTTCCTCAATTAACCGTCTGTTCATTTTTTCATCTCCTCTAATTAAGACAGTAACCATGCTATCAAACTAGGGTGGTAGTTAAATCTATAAAAGTAAAATAATTACTATAATTCAAATTTATCTTACTCTAAATGTAAAAAAACTACTACAGATAGTTTTGTTAGAATGGTGAAAATGCTGAAAGGAGTCATATTTCTTTATCCTACCGATCAGTCCAAAATTGCTTTTGCTCGAAAAATTGGCTGCGAATAGCTAATGAGAATGTAAGCAAAGGGCACTTGGACTGGTACGCACCGTTTGATTATGAAGGCATTCCATTTTATATCATCCAATTTAACAAGATGACGCATGATCCATTAAAACTTTATTGGTGGCCAAAAAGCATACAAGAAAAAATTGAATGAACCTGTCCTTTTGATACGACTAAAAAAAGGCGAAATTATCGGTATGAAACCGTTATATATGGTGAAACCCCACTGCAAGCTGCAATGAGAAAATTCAATATCCTTTAGTAACAATAATTTAATACTTAACGAACGAAAAATTACTTGCGGGAAATGATCCGCGAGTTTTTCGTTTCAAAAGAGTGACATATCAGTATTTGCCTTGTTTTGCCGTAATCACGCTTAGAGATCCCTTCATTTAATAAAAAATCCTATATTTTTAAAAGTTTTTTTAAGATTGATTCAAAAAATGTTTTTGTTTACCGGATATGATGATGAAACAGAATGATACTTTGGAAATCCAATTGAGGTGATCAATGAAAATGCAAAAAAACAGTATGTTTGCACCAAAAATCTAAATGTGGGAGATTTACGATGAAAAAAGGGATAACAACTATTTCTGTCTTAATAATTGGGGCTATAAGTGTTTATTTGCTCGGTTTCAAAACGAATTTTGATTCTGTAAGCCCCACTTCACAAACGCAGACAGCATCACACACAATGAGCATGGGCTCAACCGATCCGAAAGCGATACCGATCACATCTTTAGTTGCACCGAAAACGAATGCACCTGTCAAAACATTCAATTTAACAGCGGAAATAGCCAATATTCGTTTGGGTAATGGAAAAACCATCGAAGCATGGACGTACAATGGAACCTCTCCAGGTCCTGAAATTCGTGTAAAACAAGGGGAGCGGGTGGTTGTCAATTTGACCAATAAACTGCCAGTGAGTTTAACCATCCATTGGCATGGTTTAGATATCCCTGCAGCAGTGGATGGGGTAGCCGGAGTAACACAAGATGCTGTAAAACCTGGTGGCACGTATACGTATACCTTCAATGCTGACCAAGTGGGCACATACTGGTATCATTCCCATCAAAACAGTGCCTTGCAGACAGAGCGAGGTCTATTTGGAACGATTGTTGTTGAACCGAAGCAGGCGATCGTTACCTACGACAAGGATTACACGATAGCATTACACGAATGGGATACAAAAGAGAATGGTAATGATTCAAGGGATAACGGCAATGACAATGACGATAATAATAATTTTGACAAACGAAATAAGAAGGATGGTAACAAAAATCAATTTGATTCTAACAGATTTCATGAAGGTAATACTGCAAAAAGATCCTCTGAATCATATGGTGTGAACGACCGCAAGATGACCCCTTCTACAAAACAATGGGAGGCTTTATCAGATCAGAATGACTATGACGTTTTTACGCTCAATGGAACGAGTGAGGGACTGCATCTAGACGCAAAAGCAGGAGAACTGGTCCGCCTTCGCCTCGTCAATACGGGGAATCAGACCCATCTAATGACAGTTCCAGGCGTACGTTTTCAGGTGATAGCTCTGGATGGGCGTGATCTTGTCGGCGGAACACCTATCGAAAATACTTTGCTGCCAATTGGGCCTGGCCAGCGATATGACATTAGTTTCAGAATGCCGCAAAAGGGCAGTGTACAGCTTATTAATGCTGATCCTTCTAAACAGGCTAATCAAATGATGTCCGCAACGATTGGAAACGGAGAACCAACCGCCTTTAACATTGACCCGAAGAACTTCATCTGGTTCGATTTTTCGAAATACGGTACTCCCCAAAAGGGAATGTTCACGGTGGATTCGAAGTTCACCAAAACGTATGAAATGGATCTATCCGAGGGTTTAGGCTTGTTAAATGGACAAAAGGAATGGGTTTACACCATCAATGGAAAAGCCGCACCGGACATTCCGCCGATTGAAATGAAGAAAGGTGATTCCGTTAAAGTCGTACTAAGAAACAAAGGAAAAGACATCCATCCGATGCATTTGCATGGACATACATTCCAAGTGATTTCAAAGAACGGGAAACCTCTTGAGGGAAGCCCAGTGTATCTCGATACAATTAATATATTCCCGGGAGAGACCTATGAGATTGCGATGAAAGCTAATAATCCGGGCTTATGGATGCTCCACTGCCATAATCTCAAGCATGCTGCTAATGGTATGCATACCATGATGAATTACGACGGAATATCCACACCATTTACAGTTGGAGACCATTCAGGGAATCATCCCGAGTAATCAGGAAAATCAGTTGGATAAGTGATCAATTCATAGAGTTATTCTGTCATGTGTTACGTTTATCTTTACACTCTTGCTAGGCAGTGCTGTTGTATCAGTTCATGTAAATGTTCTGAGAACCTCTCCGTCAATAGTAGAGGTTCTCCCAACTATAAAAATAGGACGTGAGTTCAGTTGCAAACACATCAAGGAAGCACTTTAGGTATGTGGAAATACATTCTCTTTTTCGTGGTATGTACGCTTTTTCTATTTTCACAGTCGGTCTTTGCCCACACCGGTTTAAAAACATCCAGCCCGCAAGACAAGCAAACCGTTGAAGAAGTTAGAGAAATCGTCCTGGAGTTTAACACAAAAGTTGAGCAGAAAAGCACATATTCTCTCGCTAATGAAAAAGGGGAAACAATTGAAATCGGAAGCATCCAAATTGACGGGAAAACAATGAAATCTGAAGTGGTCGATACTTTGGAAGACGGGAGCTATACCGTAAACTGGAAAATTGTTGGAGCAGATGGTCATCCAATTGATGGCAAGTTCTCTTTTACCGTAAAAAATCCAAACGAAACACAAACACCCGTTCTAGATAATACCAACGAATCTGGTAGCTCATCTGCAACGACTGCACCTGTTGAGGCAACAGCCGTCACGCAAACTTCTTTTACGGGAAACATTGCTATAATCGAAGTTACCATACTTGTCGTATTGGCATTGCTTTGCTTGGTCTACGTCTTCCGGAACAAGGTGAGGTAATGTTTACACTGAGTGAAATCGCTTTTTATACATGCCTTACCTTGCACATGGGTACTCTGTTCTTGCAGCTCATATCTGATGGGAGCAAACCGCATATTCTAGTGCCTAGAAACATTCAGCTAGTTACAATTGGAGGGATTGCAGTCTTCACCTTCCTGCCTGTTCTTCGGGTGATACTTGCAGTTATATGCGGGCTGATTCTGACAATGGGATGGGGAAGTCACGCAGCATCTGTTGTAGAAGGAAGAGGATTTATCACACATTCTCTTCATGTACTTTCCCTTAGTCTGTGGATTGGGATCTTGATTGTAGTTGCTTGGTTTTCAAAAGGAAACGCTAACTGGCTTTGTTTCTTGGCTTAGTTTCATCCGATCGCAATGATTTGCTCGGGCGTTACCCTTGCCACTGGCATTATTTTGACTCTGTTCATAGCTCCAGAGTATATGAATGCAGTGATTCTTCCATATGGTCAGGCACTGCTAATCAAACATCTGTTGTTTCTACCGTTGCTTTTGTTTGGTTTTGTCAGCGGTTTTTTACTCAAGAAACGAGTCAAGGCACAACCGGATTTCTCACCTGTTTTCTGGTTGCGCGCAGAAAGTGTTTTTGTATTGGGTATCTTTGCAGCCACCGGCTACATGGGGCAACTGGAGCCTCCTCACGATGTAGCAACATCCTTACAGATGACCAATACGTCTCCATTGTTTACTCTTCTGTATCAAGGACAAATGATAGGAAATCCTGATCTGTCACTGACCGTAACTCCCATCGGATTACTTTTGACAGTGGTAACTATCTTGTTTGGAAGTTTGATTCTTTTTTCGTATGTCAGGAAGATGTCGACTCTGTTCAGTGTAGGCATGGGATTATTGCAGGCAATTTCCGGGTATTTTGCGTTAATGATGAGTATTCAATAAGAAAGAAGGATTATCATTGCTCATTTCTCTCGTTTGTTTATTTCGAAAAAAGGATAAACTAAACCAAAAAGAGTAAATGACTTATCGTCAAAAACGTAGATCATCATTCTTATCGGTAATCTTTGTAATCACTATTCTGTTAGTCAGCAAGATTTTTTAGTACGATGTAAGAATCACACGGGGTTTCTCTGTATTGATGTTGAAAGTAATTCCGATGAAAAAGCCAGCGTTCCAACCGACTATCGAGAAGCAACGAGATGCGGTCGTTAACAAAATGGAGATGATTTGGAAGATCCCCAATGCAGGGTTCCCGTACGTTATTAATCACATCCGTTTATTGTTTTTCTAATTCTAAAAAGCACGAGGGATGTGGAGGATGCCCAATGTCAATACGTATTCGTCTACTATTATCGTATATTGTGATGTCCATATTTCCACTGGTGATATTTTTCCTGGCCATCATGCTAGTCAGTCTTGTTTACTTCGGTGATTTTCGAATCACTGAGGAGGTTTTCGAGTTGAAGGGAGGTTACAACCATGACCAGATTGGACAGAGAGATTCTCTAGATGAAGACGATGTCTTTACTGAACTTAAAGTCTTGTCCCAATTTGCACCGCACAAGCTGCAAGACCCCGAGTTTATAACGGCAACAGATCAATCTTTGAACAGCATTAACGCAGGACTCATCATCCGAAATCAACATCAGGTAACATATGTATCTCCTTTTCTGAAGGACCCCGCGATTATCGCAGCCCTTCCAGCAGTTGGCTCGTCTGTCAAACAAGACCCGGAAATTCGGCTTGATAGTCGTTTCTTTTACTATAAGCAACTGAACTATTACTCGGAAACAAACGAAATAATCAGCATTTATTTGCTGAAGGACTTGAGTACGATGGAACATGCCACGCGAAAATTTTATCCGTTCATCTTTACTGCCTTGTTGTTTGCGTTAGTGCTGACGAACGGGGGACTCACCTATTTCGTGTCGAGAAGTATTATTCGACCGATAGATAATTTAAAATGTGCAGCAGAGAAAATCAAAAGCGGCAATCTGGACTCCAGTGTGGCTGTAATCTCCAAGGACGAGATTGGCGAACTCGGCTCCGCATTTGAAGAAATGCGTGAACAGCTCAAATATTCGCGCGATAGGCAAATCCTTTACGAAGAGAATCGTAAAGAACTAATCTCTAATATTTCCCATGATTTAAAAACGCCGATTATGGCGATCAAAGGATACGTCCAAGGTATTCAAGATGGCGTGGCACGTACACCTGAAAAATTGAACCGATACCTGCAAGTCATTTATAAGAAAGTGTTTGACATGGATCGGTTGGTCGATGATTTGTTCTTGTTCTCAAAGCTTGACTTGAAACAAGAACCGTTCACATATGAACCTGTAGAAATCCACGACTACCTGTCCGATTGTATTGAGGAACTGCAGTTGGAGGTAGAGGAACGGGGTATAGTAATTGAACGAATAGGAGAAGGACAAGCACCACTTTATGTGCTGGCTGATCGGAATAAACTGAAACGAGTGATCACGAATATTATCTGGAACAGTGTGAAATACATGGATAAGGAAGATGGGTACATCGGAGTTCGAACGTATTTGGTTGGAGATATGGTCACGATCGATATCGGGGATAATGGTCCAGGTATAGAAGCAGATGCGCTACCATACATTTTTGAACGATTTTATCGTGTTGAACAATCAAGAAATACCAAAACAGGCGGGAGTGGATTAGGATTGTCTATCGCACAACAGATCATTCATGAACATGGCGGAAAAATCTGGGCAACTAGTGAAAGAAACAACGGGACAATCATTTCTTTTACGTTAAAAAAAGTGGTAAGTAAAGAGGGTGACGGAATTGCGAAAGATTTTGATCGTTGAAGATGAACCAAGTATTGCAGAGCTCGCAAAAGATTATTTGGAAGTAAACGGTTATTCCGTTGACATCGAGCAATCTGGAGAAAAGGGCTTGCAAAGAGCGCTTATGCATAATTATGACTTGCTGATTCTAGACATTATGCTGCCGAAGGTAGACGGCTATGAAATCTGCAGACAAGTACGTGATCACAAGGATATCCCTATCCTCATGGTTTCCGCCAAAAGGGAGGAAATCGATAAAATCAAAGGTTTGGGATTCGGAGCTGATGATTACATCATTAAACCTTTTGGCCCCAGCGAACTGGTGGCACGGGTAAATGCCCATCTTTCTCGATATGATCGTTTAACAGGAAAACGAGATAAGAATAAGGATGAGGTTTACATTCGAGGGTTATTTATCGATAAGGTATCACGTAGAGTATTGATCAACGGGCTCGAGATCACGTTGACAGCTAAGGAGTTCGACTTGTTGACTTTTATGGCTGAGCATCCGGACAGAGTATTCAGCAAAGATCAATTGTTTGAGCGAGTATGGGGGATGGAGGCCTCAGGAGATACGACCACCGTTGCTGTACACATTAAAAAGCTACGCCAAAAGATTGAATTGGATCCATTCGATCAACCTTATGTTGAGACCATTTGGGGAGTGGGGTATCGGTTTACGAAATGATAAAAGAAACAGAATGGTGTATGCTTCCAACAGTACATCAAACCATATGAAATAAAGATACTAATCGTTATGACCCCAGTTCTGGATTGTCTTAAGTCATCCAGAACCTAGGGGTATTTTCTTGTATGCTGTCCAGCGAACTGTAACTGAGAAAATACCATAAACCAGTGAAATAAAAAGTACTTTTTGTTTTACATAAAAGTCGAAAGATGAACGCGCGAACATGGTTCTATTGCAAAATTCGTCTTATTATTAGAAATTTTGTCGATACCTTTGATCTGACAGTGAAACATAATATTTTTACTACATATACTAAATTTCATCGAAATATGAATTATCACGTGATTCATTTGAAAGAATAAGTTCACAAAATAAGCTAATACTATGTGAGAATTTCTATATTCTACACCATTTTCAGACCTGATTAAAACGCTGAATACGGTAGAAAGCCGAATTCGGGATGTTAGATAGGCTTGTTCAAAGTTGTCTACTTTACATGGGTAAGATCAAAATTCATCGGTAAACCGATTTTCACCTATGATGCATGAATACTGTTAATTATTGTAAAAATAAAATGAGGAGTCGATTTCTTTCATTGAATATATGTCGTTTTTTGTAAAATAAAAACTGTAAATAAAAACAATTGTTAACTTTTAGAATCATTGCTATAGTTATAGCGAAAACTAAATATCGTGTACAAACAGGTGCAGATAACGGGATATAGGTTATCTGCTTAAAAGGGAAGTTCGGTTAGAGTCCGGCGCTGTCCCGCAACTGTATTTGGGAGCGATTCGAGGATACCACTGTTTTCATTCTAATGGAAATGGGAAGGCTCGAAAAGCGATGATCATAAGCCAGGAGACCTGCCTGTTTCAGCACACATCGTTATACCTACGAGGATAGGGGGTGTTAAGTGCGAAATGAGCGAGCGTGCTTAAAATTTTTCATTTTAACATGCTTATTTCAGTATCCCATTCGCGCCTTAACAACTTCTTTGGAAGTTGTTTTTTTATTGGCCGATTATGGATGGCGTGGCGAAGGAGGGTTTCTTTGTTCGGATCAATCGAATACTTTACCAATTTTTTTAAATCAAGCATCATGAACAATCTCATCGTGGAAACCCCCTCTACGATGATTGCTACTTATACCCAGCTACACGATGAGATCATAAAACGAGTGGACCGGTCAGAAGACAAAGAAAGGTACTTGCGAAATCTTGATACCGCATTCAAGCATATGAAAGAAATTCTATTTGGCTTGGGGGACGAACACAATGGGAGCTGAAGAGAGATTTTTTCCAGGACTGGATGGTGTAGTGGCGGCAGAAACTAGGATTTCCTTTCTTGATACCGTACAGGGAGAAATTGTGATCAAAGGTTACGATCTTATCGAGTTGTCCAAGACGAGAAGCTACGTAGAAATCGTCCATCTTTTGCTTGATGAAGCACTTCCGAATGCAGAACAAAAAGCAGAAGTGGAATCGAAGCTGAAGCAGGAGTACGACCTACCGGCTGAAGTACTGAATATTATCAAGCTTTTGCCTGAACACACTCATCCTATGGATGGCTTGCGAACAGGACTCTCCGCTCTATCTGGCTACGATTCTCAACTGGATGATTGCACGCGAGCGGTGAATGTAAATCGAGCATACAAGCTGCTAGGAAAAGTACCAGGCATTGTAGCGAATAGCTACCGGATCATTAACAAGCAGGAGCCGATTTCTCCACTTCAGGAGCTGTCGTACAGTGCGAACTTTTTTTACATGATAACAGGCAAACAGCCAACCGCGTTGGAAGAAAGCATTTTTGATCGCTCACTTGTGTTGTACAGTGAGCATGAGATGCCCAATTCCACATTTACTGCGAGAGTGATTGCCTCCACACTTTCCGATCTGTATGGTGCTCTGACAGGAGCAGTAGCATCTTTGAAAGGAAACTTGCACGGCGGTGCAAATGAAGCAGTGATGCACATGCTTCTGGAAGCAGGGACGGTTTCGAATTTTGAAGAGTTGCTTGAAACAAAATTGCGCAATAAAGATCGGATCATGGGATTTGGTCATCGTGTGTACATGAAGAAAATGGACCCGCGGGCGCTCCTGATGAAAGAAGCTTTGCAACAATTATGCGACGCAAAAGGTGACGATCTGCTGTATCGCATGTGCGAAGCCGGAGAAAAAATCATGGAGCGGGAAAAAGGGATTTACCCGAATCTCGATTATTATGCAGCTCCCGTGTACTGGATGCTTGGGATTCCCATTCCGCTGTACACACCGATCTTTTTCTCCGCCAGAACGGTTGGATTATGTGCGCATGTCATTGAACAGCACAACCATAATCGCCTTTTTAGACCGCGCGTTCATTACATCGGCAAGCGGCGTGCCTAACACCGAAACTAGCATAAAGACTAGGAATATCACAAAAACAAATAGCAATGAAAGGGATGATTCACTTGTTAAAGCTGAATGAACGATCAAAAACAGACGCGTTACTCGAAGAACTCACTGATTACGTGCTTCATAAAGAAATTGACAGCGAGGAGGCATTCCAGACTGCGCGTTATGTCTTGCTCGACACACTCGGATGCGGAATTTTGGCGCTCAGCTATCCGGAGTGCACGAAATTGCTTGGGCCGATTGTGCCAGGCACAGTCGTACCAAACGGCACTCGGGTACCTGGTACTTCATTCGTTCTTGATCCTGTACGAGGCGCTTTCAATATTGGATGCATGATCCGCTGGCTCGATTATAACGACACGTGGCTTGCCGCAGAATGGGGGCATCCATCGGACAATCTTGGTGGTATCCTGGCGGTTGCTGACTACTTGAGTCGGGTGCGAATCGCTGAGGGCCAAGAGCCATTGCTTATGCGAGAAGTACTGGAAATGATGGTGAAGGCACATGAAATTCAAGGCGTTTTGGCACTAGAAAACAGCTTGAACCGCGTAGGCTTGGATCACGTATTTTTTGTAAAAATTGCAACCACAGCAGTTGTAGCAAAAATGCTTGGTGGAAGTCGGGACGAAATTATCAACGCCTTATCGAACGCATGGGTAGACAATTCGAGCCTGCGTACTTACAGGCATGCTCCGAATACAGGTTCCCGCAAATCATGGGCAGCAGGGGATGCTACTAGCCGGGGAGTTCACCTAGCCATGATGGCTCTCAAAGGAGAAATGGGTTATCCGACAGCCCTTTCAGCACCGGGATGGGGCTTCCAGGATGTCCTGTTCAACAAGAAAGAAGTGAAGCTAGCGCGACCCCTTGATTCTTATGTGATGGAGCATGTTCTGTTCAAAGTATCGTTCCCTGCGGAATTCCATGCACAAACCGCCGCTGAATGTGCTGTCAAACTGCATCCTCATGTGAAGAACCGTATCGAGGATATAGATCGGATCATCATCACCACGCACGAATCCGCCATTCGTATTATCGATAAGGTAGGTCCGCTACACAATCCGGCTGATCGTGATCATTGCCTGCAATACATTACGGCGATTGCCTTGATCAAAGGTGATATCACAGCTGAGCATTACGAAGATGAAATGGCTTCCGATCCGATTATCGACCGATTGCGCGAGAAAATGGAAGTGGTTGAAAACAAACAGTACAGCATCGATTATCTCGATCCGAGCAAACGCTCAATCGCTAACGCGGTTCAGGTCGTTTTCAAAGACGGCTCATCCACGGAGCTTGAAGAGTGCGAGTATCCGTTGGGACATCGTTTCCGCAGAGAGGAAGCGATTCCGAAAATTATCGAGAAGTTTTCGAACAACTTAAGGACCCATTACCCAATCAAGCAACAGCAAAAAATTGAAGCAGGATGCGCTGATCAGAAAGCATTGGAGAAAATGAGTGTACCGGAATTTGTCAATCTGTTTCTGAATTGAGGAGGAGGGAAGCCATTTGGCTTGGATCGTAGACCAATCTTTCAGCCAACAGGAGCTGGCAGATCAATTGCGTAGGTTAATCGCAGCATCAGACATTTTGCAGATTCCTGGCGCACATGATGCTATGGCTGCGCTCGTTGCCAAACAAGCAGGATTTTCTGCCCTGTACCTGTCAGGTGCTGCCTACACGGCAAGCAGAGGGCTTCCTGATTTGGGAATCGTCACGTCAACGGAAGTGGCCGACCGGGCAAGGGATCTCATCCGTGCCACGAACCTACCTTTGTTGGTGGATATCGATACAGGATTTGGCGGTGTTTTGAATGTAGCCCGTACCGCGAGAGAAATGTTCGAAGCCAACGTGGCAGCTGTACAGATTGAAGACCAGCAGTTGCCGAAAAAATGCGGCCATTTAAACGGGAAACAGCTGGTCACAACGGAGGAAATGGTCCAAAAAATAAAGGTCATCAAAGAAGTGGCACCATCACTGCTTGTCATTGCCCGTACGGATGCACGTGCAGAGGAAGGAGTGGAAGGAGCCATCCAACGCGCTTTGGCTTATGTAGAGGCAGGTGCAGATGTGATCTTTCCGGAAGCGCTTCAGTCCGAGGAAGAATTTCGGTTTTTCGCGCAAAAGGTGTCTGTACCATTGCTTGCCAACATGACCGAATTTGGAAAAACTCCTTATTATTCTGCAGAACAATTTGCGGACATGGGGTACCGGATGGTGATTTATCCCGTGACGTCTTTACGTGTAGCCGCTAAAGCGTATGAACGGATCTTTCAGATGATTCGGATGCAAGGGTCGCAACAGGAAGGGTTGCCTGATATGCAAATGAGAAGCGAACTCTATCAGGCTATCTCCTATGACAAATTTGAGAATTTGGACAACCAGATTGCAAAAACGGTTTTGTCCAAGGAACAATAGGCCCACGCACGTTCACATGTAGAAATGAAAAAAAAATAGAAAGGCGATGATTAGCATTCTGGGCAAAACCTCATGTCTTGATGTGAATACAATCATCGCCTTTTTTCTTTCGTCAATCAGGAAGGCGGGAGGACAGGATGAAACAAACAGAGCTTCGCTGGAATCAGTTATTTTTGCTGCAAACCGAGGAGTACCTACATTTGTTTACGCCGGAAGATTTTACGGACGAAGAACAGCTGATCTCGAAAACGACGGAACGGTTTGTCAAAAAAGAAGTGGTGCCTCAATTGCCATCTATTGAACAGCAGAATCATGAAGCCACCTGCAGGCTGTTTGAAAAAGCAGGCGAGCTCGGGCTGCTTGGTATTGAGGTACCAGAGGCGTATGGCGGTCTTTCCCTGAATAAAAAGGTTGCCGGGCTCGTTGCGGAAAAAATGGGATTCGGCGGCTCTTTCAGTGTATCCTTTAACATTCATGCTGGAGTGGGCACCCTGCCCTACGTATATTTCGCATCTGAGAAACAAAAGTGTAAGTACTTGCCGAAGCTCTCTTCTGGGGAATGGATCGGCGCATACGCATTGACGGAATCAGGTGCAGGCTCGGATGCGCTTAGTGCGAAAACGAGCGCAGTACGAAACGAGGACGGCACAGAATGGTTGCTGAATGGTGAAAAACAGTGGATTACGAATGCACAAGTCGCCGATGTATACGTCGTCTTTGCCAGCACGAGCATGGGAATGACGGCCTTTATCGTGGAAAGATCGTTTAACGGCGTCTCGGTCGGCCCGGAAGAAAAGAAAATGGGCATTAAGGGGTCCTCGACAGCGACCCTGATTTTGGATCAAGTGCGCATCCCGAACGACAATGTACTTGGGACAGCTGGTGTGGGGCATCGAGTTGCATTGAATATTTTGAATATGGCGCGCCTCAAGCTGGCTTTTTCCAACATTGGCGCGGCCAAGCAAGCGCTTGAACTAGCTGTAAATTATGGGACAGAGCGCAAGCAGTTTCGCAAGGAGCTAGTCGAATTCACGATGATTCAGGAAAAGATCGCCAACATGACGACAGCCATCTATGGAGCAGAGAGCTCTGCCTACCGAACGGCTGGCGCACTCGATGACGTCATCGATTCGTTTGCCACTAGCGATAACTGGATGGAGAAAATCGCAGATTATGCAATGGAATGTGCGATAAATAAAATCAATAGCTCAGAAGTGCTTGATGCGATTGTCGATGAGGCTGTCCAAATTCACGGTGGATATGGGTATATGCAGGAGTACGAGGTGGAACGGCTATACCGCGATGCAAGAATCAGCCGGATTTTCGAAGGAACGAATGAAATAAATCGATTGACTGTCTCCAAAATTTTAGTAAAGAAATTTATTCAGCAACAACCGATGATGAGGGAGCCGGAAACCGTCGTACATGCAGGAAGGAACGAAGCATTTATTCAACTGTCAAAACGCATGCTGTATCGAAGCCTGGACTCGATTACCCATTCTTCATTACCGATTGAAGATGAGCAAGAGTATATGCGGTTGCTGGCAGACATCATAAAAGACATTTATGTGATGGAATCCGCCCTTCTGCGAACGAGCAAGGGAATCGCCAAAAATGGGGCGGAGTCCGGGGAGATGAAGCAGTTGGTGACAGATGTATTATGCGAAGAGGGCTATCGACGTGTGGAAGAATCAGCCGTCTCCATCATTTCCGCGGCGGCAACTGATGAACAGAACAGAAAACAGTTACTGGATGAAATTCGCCATCTTCCTGCGCCGCTTTACACGAACTTGTTTGTCAAAAAACGTACAATCGCCAAAGAGATCATTAAGCGTACCCACTATTTTGTCTAAATGGAGGGATGTCCAATGAAAAAAATCGGTTTTATCGGCCTCGGTAATATGGGTCTTCCTATGTCAAAAAACTTGATTGAATCAAACTTTTCAGTGTACGGGTCAGATCTGAATAAGGCTGCCGAAGCTCAATTCGAACAAGCAGGAGGCATCATTGGCTTCTCTGCTGCGCAAATGATTGGTGTATGTGATGTCATCTTTACGAGTTTACCCTCCTCTGATGCTGTCAAAGAAATCTATCTTCGCCAAGGGGGACTGGTTGACAGCAGTCAGCCTGGCATTCTGTTGATCGATACAAGCACGGTAGCTCCTGAAATCAATCAAACCATCGAGGAGGCGGCTTTGTCTAAAGGCATCGACTTTTTGGCAGCCCCTGTCAGTGGAGGAGTCATCGGTGCCGTCAATCGCACACTAACCTTTATGGTTGGCGGTCCGAAGCTAGCGTTTGAGCGTTCACTGCCGATCCTGAACGAGCTTGGCGCAAACATTTTTCACGTCAGCGAGCAGATTGACAGCGGCACCGCAACAAAGCTCATAAACAACCTTCTCATAGGCTTCTATACAGCAGGAGTCGCGGAAGCGCTCACGTTAGCGAAGCAAAGCAATCTCGATCTGGAAAAGCTGTTCGACATGCTGAATGTTAGCTACGGCCAGAGTCGTATTTACGAACGCAATTACAAAAGCTTTATCGCCAATGACGATTATGCACCAGGTTTTTCCTTGAAGCTGTTGCGCAAAGACCTCGGTTTCGCATTAGGGCTGGCGGAGAAACAACAGCTTGATTTGCCCATCAGCAAAATGCTCTTTGCCTTGTATGAGGAAGCGGAGAAGAGCGGATATGGAGAAAAAGACATGTCTGTTCTGTATCAAAAAATCAGCGGGAAAACGAATGCTGCGCAATAAGAAACGGAGGAATGTGACATGAACATGGCGGGCGTGAAAAAAGTGCAGAATCATATGGGAGGTCAGTGGGTAGATTCCACGGGTACAGAGATAGAAGCGGTGCCCAACCCAGCCACCGGTGAGATTATTGCGTTTGTACCCTTGTCAGCAAAAACGGATGTGGATCGTGCCGTAGAGATTGCCCAGCTTGCCTATCATACATGGTCGGAAGTACCCGTTCCCAATCGAGCGAGATACTTGTACAAATACCTCCAGTTGTTGCAGGAGCAGAAAGAGAAATTGGCCCAGATTATTACGATGGAAAATGGAAAGACGTTGAAGGATGCACGCGGTGAGGTACAGCGCGGAATCGAGGCTGTCGAGCTGGCGACAACGACGCCCAATCTCATGATGGGTGATGCTCTACCTTCTATTGCAGAAGGTATCGATGGAACCATTTGGCGCTATCCGCTGGGAGTCGTGGCTGGAATTACGCCATTTAATTTCCCCATGATGATCCCGCTCTGGATGTTTCCGCTCGCTATCGCATGCGGGAATACGTTTGTCCTGAAAGCATCAGAGCGAACGCCGATATTGGCTGGAGAGCTTGTCGAGCTGTTTTATGAGGCAGGGTTTCCGAATGGTGTTCTGAACCTCGTTCATGGCGGGAAAGAGGTCGTCAACCGCTTGCTGGAGCATCCCGAGGTTCAAGCGATTTCCTTTGTCGGGTCAGAACAGGTTGCCAGACATGTCTATCAAACCGGAACAGCGCACGGAAAGCGAGTGCAAGCGCTGGCAGGTGCTAAAAATCATGCGATTGTCATGCCCGATTGCCATCTGGAAAAAACGGTGCAAGGTGTTGTCGGAGCCGCATTCGGCAGCAGTGGTCAGCGTTGTATGGCTTGCTCGGTGGTGGCTGTGGTCGATGAAATCGCCGATTCGTTCATGGATGCGCTCGTATCAGAAACACGCAAGCTGCAGGTGGGAGACGGACGTTTGGAACAAAACTTCGTAGGTCCGGTAATCCGCGAAGTCCACAAAGATCGTGTGCTTCGCTATATCGATAGCGGCGTGGAAGAAGGCGCTACCTTGCTGGTAGACGGTCGGCAGGTGGAAACAGACGTATCTGGCTATTTTGTAGGGGCGACGATCTTCGATAATGTGACGCCACAGATGAAGATATGGCAGGACGAAATTTTCGCTCCCGTCCTTTCTGTCGTCAGGGTAAAAAGTCTAGAGGAAGGCATCGAGCTGACCAATCAATCCCGGTTTGCAAACGGAGCCGTCATCTATACATCCAGCGGCAAGCATGTTCAGAATTTCCGTAAAAAAATCGATGCGGGCTTGATCGGTGTGAATGTGAATATCCCTGCACCGATGGCATTTTTTTCATTCGCCGGGAATAAAGCGTCCTTCTACGGTGATCTCGGTACTAACGGCAAAGACGGGGTGCAATTTTATACCCGCAAAAAAGTAGTAACGGAACGCTGGTTTTAAAAAATCAGAAGGGATGAGAGAGATGGACTTACGATTTGTTAAAGTGAAGAACGAACATTATGTTACAACGATTGAACTGAATCATGCACCAGCAAATACGTTGTCATCTTCGTGCATCAATGAATTGCGTGCCTTGTTTGCGGCGCTCACAGATGATGATGACACGAGAGCTATCATCGTGACGGGGGCAGGCCGATTTTTTGTGGCAGGGGCAGATATTAAAGAATTTGTATCTGCTTTGGGAGACGAGGAAAAAGCTTTGTCCATGGCAGAGGCCGGTCAGGCACTATGCAATGAAATCGAGGCAATGAATAAACCGGTGATCGCCGCGATTAATGGTCCTGCCCTTGGGGGCGGATTGGAACTTGCTATGGGGTGTCATTTCCGGATCGCTTCAGAGACTGCTATCCTTGGCTTGCCCGAGTTGAAGTTGGGGCTGATACCGTCATTTGGCGGGACCCAGCGTCTGAGCAAGCTGACAAACAAAGCGACTGCACTACGCCTCATTTTAACGAGCAAGCAATTGAGCGCTTCGGAAGCAGCCGAGATCGGCCTCGTACAGATGGTTGTCTCCCCAGAAGAATTGATACAGACAGCGGTTGCTATCGCACAGTCATTTATAGACGGGAAAAGCATGACCAGCATTTCACGCGCTGTAGAATGCATCATGCACGGATATGACGAGCCATTGGATGCCAGTCTGGACCGCGAGCGGAAACGATTTGCGGAACTTTTTTTAACAGCGGATGCGAAAGAAGGCATTCAAGCGTTCGTTGAAAAACGTTCGCCACAATTTTCCCATTCATGAAAGGAGAGACCATGATGACGGACGAGGTGCTGTTTTGCGTCAGTGAAAATGGAGTAGCTACCATTACGCTGAATCGGCCCAAAGCTCTCAATTCACTGACGTATGACATGCTAATTGCGATCGGGGATAAATTGAAAGAATGGGCGGCAGACGACCATATACAGGTCGTCGTCATGAAAGGAGCCGGGACAAAAGGCTTTTGTGCGGGCGGTGATATTAAATCTCTTTATGAGGCCGCGTCTAGTCAAGATGCCATGCATCAAGCAGAGCATTTTTTTGAAGTAGAGTATCAGGTTGATCAGATGATCTATACGTATGAAAAACCCATTATCGCGTGTCTTGACGGCATCGTGATGGGAGGTGGAGTAGGTTTGACCTATGGGGCACGCCATAAAATCGTGACAGAGCGGACAAAATGGGCCATGCCAGAGATGAACATCGGATTTTTCCCCGACGTAGGCGCTGCCTATTTTTTAAACAAGGCTCCCGGACATATAGGGCGATACCTGGCAATGACTGCAACCGTCATCCAGGCTCAAGATGTCATATATATCCATGGTGCAGATGTCTACATGACCAGCGAATCGATGCAAAGCTTTCTTGCCCATCTGGAACAGGTTGAGTGGGAACTCAATAATGCCGATGCCACGCTCAATCAATTGCTTCATGAACATTCCGAGAAACCTGCACAGGAAAGCGAGCTTCCATTACTACAGAAGCAGATTGATCACTATTTTTCGTTTGAAAAGGTAGAAGAGATAATCTGTGCATGCGAAAAGGACCAAAGCGATTTTGCCAGGACAACAAAGGAGACACTCCTGTCAAAATCGCCAGCATCACTAAAAATTACGTTAAAGCAACTGACGGAAGGCAAACTTAAATCGTTGTCGGATTGCTTTGCCACAGATCTAGTGTTAGCAAATAACTTCTTGCGGCATCGTGACTTTTTTGAAGGGGTCCGGTCCGTGCTCATCGATAAGGATCAGGAGCCACTTTATATGTACCGATCATTAGCGGATGTTTCCGAAGAAATGGTAGAGAGCTTTTTCGAGAGAAGCATCAAAAAATGAAGAAATAGGAGGGGCGGCATGGAAAGTCTTATTTCTATGCCGCCCTTACATACGTAATACGATGGAGTGGAAGCAAAAACTAGTAGTTAGTATGCTGCCTTTGTTAAGTGACGAGTCACATGATCAAGGTTATTCTAGCGAGGAGTTTAGCTTAGTATGACGAATTTATCTTGGAAAAAGTACTTGGGAGGTAAAGCTGTTTTGAATGACTATATAGTAACAATGAGAAAGTACATTGGTCATGAAACTCTTTTAACTGTTGGCTGTGGGGCAATAATCGAAGACGACTGCGGACGAATTCTACTACAACAAAAAAGAGATATTTGGGGTCTTCCTGGAGGTCTTCTGGAAATTGGGGAAACATTCGAAGAGACTGTCAGAAGGGAAGTGTTAGAGGAAACTAATCTCAAAATCAGTCAAATAAAGTTGTTTGGAATATATTCCGGAAAGAATGGTTTTGCTCAATATGCAAATGGAGACAAAGTTTTTAGTGTACAGATTATTTTTCACGTAACAAAATACGAAGGTACAGTTCAAGGAAATGAGGAAAGTACACGACTTCAATTCATACATAAGAAGGATATTCCAAGTAGCCTAAACCCTCATCAAGCCCCATTTATTTTAGACTGGTTACATGGAATACAGCCACCAATAATTAAGTGAATTTTTCACTAACGAGTAGGATAAGAGTTTCAAGAGCGAAATCGGGAAGTTGTAAAATTACCAAATTGGGAATTCCCTTTTCTAAACTAACCTTAATGATACGATACAAAAATTGACGGAACATATACAGAAAGATACCGTCAATTTAATTGCTCATGCATGCAGTTCACTTCCTTCTATGAAATTTCATTCCACTTTCATTTTAGTTTTTTAGAAACTATCAGATCAGGTAAATGTAAAAACCCGGCAACAACAGTAAGTATACTACGTGTATTTTAATTCACCAAGAATTATGGGTGATTAAAAATTCGCTAACAGTAGCGGTTCCTCAACCTCTCGACTTTTGGGACGCGCTAGCGGGCGTCGTCCCTCACTGACGACATGAACGTAAAAGATATTGCCACGTGTGTCATCCAATTTTTCGCGGCTGACTTTTGGTTTGAATTATTTGCTCAACCGGTTGCCGTCGAGAAGCAAAATGCCTATCGACATATGGATATGGAAGCACGGTTGTTAGCGATTGGAGGACAGGAAGCCTATCAACAAATCAGGATACTCAAGCAAAGTGGCATCAAAACAGAACCTGCTTTTGCCGAGTACTTTCATATTCCGGGTGACGATCCTTATGAGGCATTGTTCCAATTGGAGCCGTTAACAGAACAGGAATTACGCCAAAAGGTTCAGCTCCTCATGAATCGTTAATCCATCAACAAAGACCCGACCTCTACTTTTTGAATGCAGGAAGGGTCATCATTTTTGGGACTGCCCACTTTCGTAGATACCGGATAAACGCCCATCTCGCTGGATTCACTATCATTATGCTTTCCTTACACTATTTGTCCAGTCAATTCTAGATCATTTTGCATATTCTAAAGTGCCGACTGTGAAGAATGAATAAAATCAATGGTTTGTATTTAGAAATGTCCGCATTCTTAATTTTATTCTCATAGTTCGATGCAGAAAATGATCGATATTGGAAGGACTGATAACGTGTCCAAAAAGAGTATTTTTGATTACATCGTGATAGGTGCCGGAACTGCTGGCGGGGTAATCGCCAAAAAGTTAACCGATGATAAACATACCTCTGTACTTGTCCTTGAAGCAGGAACAAATATGACGAATGAGCTAAGTAACCCTAGCATTCTTGCCACCATTAATACAACCCGCGGTAACAGGTTTAGTTTTAATGTTACTTCTGAAATAGAACAAATTATTGCTCGTCCACTTATTTCAACAAATGGTCGCGTCATAGGTGGCAGCTCAGAAATTAGTGACATGTACTCCGTACGTGGGAGTAGAGAGCTGTATGACCAGTGGGCTAGTCTTGTTGGAAACCAATGGAGTTACAACCAGATTAGCTCCCTATTTGTAGAAAATGAAACCTATACAGGAGCGACACAAAACCCTAACGAACGGGGAACAAAAGGTCCGATCTTTTTAAGACAACAGATAATTCCCCCTGATGGATTGATCAGTACGTTAGTTCAAGCAACAAACACTGTTTTGGGTACACCGATTGTTGAGGACTATAATACCGGCATAAGGGATTGTACATTTTACAAAGCGCAATTTATTCAAAAAGAGGTTAGCCCCGGTCAATTTGTCCGATCCTCAACAGCAACAGGCTATTTAAATGACCAGATTGTCACCCAAGGAGATCAATTCCATCCCGATGAGTTTGGGGTTGGCCGAAGAAAGTTGGTCATTTTAGCTAAAGCAACCGTCAACAAAGTGTTATTTAAGAAGAAAAAGGGAACACCCACCGCAGTTGGAGTGGAATTTGTCAAAGACGGGGTTTCCCACAAAAAGTTTGCCCGCAGAGGCATCATCCTCTCAGCTGGCTTTTTTTCCTCGGTCATTCTCCAACGTTCAGGGATCGGTGGCTCGAATGAATTGGTTAAAGCGGGTATCCGAACCTTAGTCGAGAGCCCTCATGTCGGTCACAATCTGCAAGCTCAAGGTTATGTTGGACTGGGGTTTGAAATAGATACCTCCCAAATTCTTCCGATTTTTTTTACCGATCCCAACATGCCGTTTGCTCTAGGTGCTTTCCAAGCAGAGAATCCATTGAATCCAGTAGAAGGTCGTCGTCTCCAACTGTTCGGAATCCCTTCCCCATTTTTTATCCCTGCTCCAGATGTGCTCAGCAACGGTTGGAGTTTAGATTTAACTTTCCAAACCAACCCTAGTATCATGAGTTTTGGCATTGTAGATCTAAATACGAGAAGCAAGGGTACGGCGCTAGTGGAACATAGCGATCCAGAGGCTTACCCATCCCTTAACTTCAATCCGATACAAGATCCCGATGACCTATCGTATATGGTCGATCAATATAAGAGGATTTATAATATTATTGTTGAAGCTAGAGATCCACTGAAATATCCAAATAACGGCATCGGGAAGGTTGTATACCCTCCAGAGAGTATATTCCTGTTACCTGACAACGATCCTAACAAACAACAGCAGCTTGAGAATTATGTCAAAGCATCCTACACGAACTTCTCTGTTGGCGGGCAGTGTCGGATGGGACGGACGATTCAAGAAGGGGTTGTCGATGGATTCCTCAATGTGTTTGGTACCAAAAATCTTAAAGTTGCCGATCTGTCTATTGCACCTCTTTTACCGGATGGTCAGCCGTCCACCGCTGCTCAGATGATCGGACTAAATGCGGTGCGTTTTATTCGAGAGGATTCCTCTTCATATGTAATGACAGATGAGGAACTTGAAGATTATGAAGAGGAACTTGAAAAAAAATAAATTTAAATATTTGATCAACTACTGTGAGGGACTGCTTGCGCAGTCCTTTTTATTCAACTAAATGCGACGGGTTCGATAGCTTAGCAAATACATCAGACGCGGCTGGAATCAAGATGGAGTAGACAGTCTGCTTTACCGAAATTTATATATCGAGCAATCATCAAAAATGAAGTATAGACTAAAGGGTTAGAAATTTCAATTAACAGTGACACCTAGGAGTAGGAGATTTTCTACACCAGTGCTTACTCAGAATTTGAATCTGCTGGTGAACATCGCGATGTATCCTTATGCTGTGCACCATCTACAGGCCAAGTCGCAATTGATTTTGAATCTTGGTAAAAGTAAACATAGGTATTGAATACATCAAACACGAACGAAAGGCAAAGGGTTCAAATTATTACACTCAAAGCATTATTTAAGCAATGGCTTAGAGACAATGAGTCGTCAATGGATTCTGTCCCTACCCATCTTGTAAAGTCGTCTATTTCAATGATTTGCAAACATATAAGCAGGTTAAAAGTATCGACTTATCATATCAGAAGGATTAGAGCGTAGTGGTTCCTGTTTGTTATTATTTCCGCCCAACTGATCGTGTTCGTGAGTAAATGGATTTGGTTGTGAAGTTAATAACCGACAAGGAGCCTGCTGTATAGAGAATGTAACAGTGTTTATCAGGAGTCTCAATATGAGTTAGCACCATACATTCAAAAAGACCACAACTTGCTCACATCTTGTGGTCTTCATAGTTTATTGGTGGCGTAAAACTTTAAAAGATTATTTACAGCGTCCTTAAAACTGGATCACGATACGATCCAAGGATGCATACAGCAGCTTGTGGTATTTCTTGGTCTGATAGCTTTTCTGCAAAACCCAAAAGCGTTGATACTGAGCCCTTTGAGGAGGAGGCTAAACTCCTTGCAGGAATTACTGATTTAGGTGAAAATAGCTTCGCGCTTGATGAAGAGTGGTACTTGAATTTGGGACACTTCCACCTGCACGTTTTAGTATCTCTTTCACCAAATCTCCTTTAGCATTTGTGTATCCCGTACGGTCATGGTGAAACCGTTGTGCAAGTTCTAACTTCAAGTCACCGTACATTTTAGTTTCCTCTGGATGACTTCTCAAATAATCCCGAAACAGGATATGCCGTTGGTATTCGACGTTATCTGATGTACACACATACAGGTGATGCCAAGGTACATTATCGGGGGGAATAAATGCCTCCCGCCCAGAAACTCCTAAGTCGCCTTCATGAACATAGCCAAGGGTGGCGAGCCTTTTAATGGCTAAATTCACATCAGCTTGTGTAGACACGACCACATCCATATCAACAATCGGTTTAGCCTGCTAACCCTGGAACTGATGTACTTCCGACATGTTCTATAGTGACCACAAGACCGCTCAAAGTCGGAAGCACAAAGCCACGTAACGTTTTAAACAATCGTGTCCAATCAGGATCATATTGTACAACTATTACATTTGATCCCATAGGCACTTCCTCACATTATTCAGTCTTATATACTGTCTCAACGCTTAAATTATATTAAATCGGGCCTTATTTCACAAAATCATTTCGGTATGTCTTGAAAAATCCTTACAGATTATTAGGTAAGCTCTACGCTACAATGTGTTACGCTATCCGCTGATACTAAACCAGTGTAAGCCTCGGGTCGGGTAGAGCAAATGCGAATGGCAGAACAACAAGAAGTGTGGCAACTCGATTGATTGGTGGATTGAGAATACCGGCTTTGGTCCTTAGCTAAAATATTCGCTCATGAAGTGAAATCATCCGTCTTGCCTTTCAAAAAAAGAACGTAAACGTATGAAAATGAAAAAAATCAGTTTGGAAAAGAGAAAGGAATACATCTGGAATTTCGAGTGGACAAATTCTATATTTGGTATTATGATTTATTAATTCGAACTACATATTGTGACGGATTAGGTGTATTCGTTCATTAACGAATCTTAAAAGGGAAGTTCGGTGTAAATCCGACACGGTCCCGCCGCTGTATTGGTGAGTCTCATGTAAGATGTCACTGGGTAAACCCGGGAAGACACATCGAGATGTTGAACCTAAGTCAGAAGACCTGCCTATTCCTTGAACACTGTCAACCTACGGGAGATAGGGAGGTGTACGTGGCTTGCTGGGTGACGTCTGTTCAGTTATTCTTTATTGCGCGTAAAGCATCTTCTCTTAAAAGAGTAAGATGCTTTTTTTGTTGTCGATGACAAAGTCTAAAAAATGAGGTATTTAACATGAATCCACAAAGGTTACATTCTTTCACTCTCCTGCTGGTACCACTGTTTCTTCTAGCCGCACTTTTCGCAGGTTGCAGCAGCAATGTATCACAAAATAGTAACAGCCATTCAAAAACGCTAACTTTTTCCTGGTCTGAAGACATCGGGAACTTAAATCCCCATACATATCTTCCTAATCAGTTTTTCACCCAAGCTATGGTGTATGAATCACTGGTAGCTTACGGTGAAGGTGGAAAAATAGAGCCGTGGTTAGCGGAAAAATGGGAGATGTCCCCAGACGGTAAGGAGTATTTGTTCCATCTAAGAAAGGACATCAAATTTTCAGACGGTTCAACTTTTAATGCTGCAGTAGTGAAAAAGAATTTTGATGCCGTGCTTGGGAATGCCAAAGAACATGAGTGGCTGGAACTAATAAATCAGATCAAAAGCACGGAAGTTGTTGATGAATTTCGCTTTAAAATGATCTTGAAAAATTCGTATTATCCAGCCCTTCAGGAACTAACTCTCATCAGACCATTGCGATTTTTAGGTGAAGCAGGTTTTCCAGATAATGGAAAAACATTTGAAGGGATCAAAAAGCCGATTGGTACAGGACCATGGGTATTAAGCGAGTACAAGAGAGGCGAATTCGCTACTTTTACAAGGAATGACCTTTACTGGGGAACCAAGCCCAAAATAAATAAAATCGTTGTAAAAGTAATTCCTGATGGCGAGGCAAGAGTATTGGCTTTTGAGAACAAGGAAATTGATCTGATTTTCGGCAACGGATTAATTAGTCAGGATTCTTTTAAATTCTTAAAGGATACTGGAAATTATGAAACTCATCTGTCAGAGCCGACATCAACGAGAATCGTACAGCTTAATTCCAACCGGGGGGCCACTAAGGACTTGAAAGTACGAATGGCGATACAGCATGCCTTTAACAAGCAAGCAGTGATCGATAGGGTGTTTTACGGGTTGGAGAAAAAGTCTGATACCTTGTTTTCGACCAATTTTCCCTATTCTGATGTTCATGTAAAACCCTATGAATACGATGTTGAGAGAGCGAAGCAACTGTTAGATGAAGCTGGATGGAAAGAAGTCCCCGGAAAAGAATTTAGAGAGAAAGACGGAAAGCCTTTGGAATTACAGTTACTGTTTATCAGCACGCATAACATTCAAAAGGCGGTTGCAGAAGTGATCCAGGGAGATTTACGAAAAGTAGGTATCAATGTGAAATTGACTGGACAAGAGGAAGAGGCTCACTGGAAAACTGCGTTCCAAGGAGAGTTTGAACTGCTTTTTAACGAATCTTGGGGCGCGCCTTATGATCCGCACTCCTATGTGTCAGCTATGAGTAAAGCCGCAGAACAAGGAAATACGGATTACCTAATTCAGTTAGGCTTACCGATGAAGAAAGACATGGACCAAAAAATAGGAAAAGTCTTATTAAGTACGGATGAAAACGTCAGAAGGGCACTGTATGCTGATATTTTAACTACCCTGCATGAACAGGCAGTGTATCTACCTATATCGTATCAGTCTAATATGGCGGTATATCACAAAAATGTGAGCGGAGTTAACTTTATGCCGCAGCCATACGAAGTTCCCTTTACAACGATTGACGTACAGTAATTGAGGTACAAGATATGATCTGGTTTATTGTAAAACGTCTTTCGATGCTTATCCCCATACTATTTGGTATTTCCTTACTAACGTTTCTATTAATACGCCTAGCTCCTGGCGATCCAGCCGAAGCATACTTGAGACTATCACATATTCCTCCTACCAATCAGGCGATTCAAGAGATGAATGTCAAATTGGGATTGGATAAACCCTTGATTGTTCAATATGTCGATTGGTTGGGAAAAGTTGTACGGTTGGACTTTGGAATTTCATATGTGTCGAAACAGCCTGTATGGGATGAGTTGATGTTATACTTTCCGGCAACGCTTCAGCTCACAATAACGGCAGTCATCTTGACAGTTTGCATAAGTGTTCCAATCGGGATTTTTTCTGCGCTCTACAAAGGTGGGATGTTTGACCATTTAAGCAGGATTTTATCGTTTGTGGGGGCATCCATGCCAACCTTCTGGCTAGGATTTCTCTTCATGTATTTCTTTTCTATTAAATTAGATCTATTGCCTGTAGTAGGGAGGGGATCACTTGCGCACTTGGTGCTCCCTTCCCTGACACTCGCTTTTGCGTACATCTCGACCTATACACGCTTGCTAAGAACAAGTATGCTGGAAAACTTACATCAACCATTTGTCTTCTACGCGAGAGTCAGGGGTTTGCAAGAACGGGTGATCATCGGTAGACATGTTTTGAAAATGGCTTTGCTCCCGGTCGTTACTGCATTTGGCATGACCATTGGAAACATGCTAACTGGAGCGTTCATAGTAGAAAGTATCTTCGCTTGGCCAGGATTGGGAAGGTTTTTTGTTTCCGCGCTCTCTCACCGAGACTATCCTGTGGTTCAGTCTTGTATCTTGCTTATGGGGGTTATTTTTGTCGTCTGTAATCTGTTGGTAGACATTGCATACGGTTTACTGGACCCGCGGATTCGATGGAAAGGGGAGCGTTAGGGATGCTTCGAATGTTGATGGTAAGGCTGTTTCAAAAAAAGGCGCTACTATTCAGTGGTGCCATCATTCTCATCATGTTCGTTCTTGTCCTTTTCGCACCAGTATTAGCCCCCCATGATCCCAACATAATTGATATTGAGCACAAACTGCAAGCACCTTCATGGGATTTTCCTCTTGGCACTGATCACTTGGGCAGATGTATATTATCCAGATTGATCTTTGGAACAAGGGTATCATTGGGTACCGCTTTTCTCGTGATGGTGGTCACCATGATCATCAGTATTTTCATTGGGACTTATGCAGGCTATAAAGGTGGCCGGATCGATTACCTGTTCATGCGTATCTGTGACGTCTTGTTGGCATTTCCAAGCTTGTTTCTTGCACTAGCCTTGATTGGTATTTTGGGGCCAGGGCCGCTGAATCTTTTCCTTGCGATGGTACTTGTACAGTGGGTTTTTTATGCACGAATAATACGCGGCATGGTCCTTAGTGTAAAAGAGCAAAACTATATCTTGGCTGCAAAAGTATCAGGGACACCTGGACCAATGATAGTCATCAGGCATATTTTCCCTGTTATTCTATCTCAAGTAGCCGTATTGTTCTTTATGGACATCGGAGGGATTATTTTAACGATTTCCGGACTATCTTTTCTAGGGCTTGGCATTCAGCCCCCAACAGCGGAGTGGGGTGCAATGATTAATGACAGCAAGCAGTTCTTTAGAAGCCATCCGTCATTAATGATGTATCCAGGCTTGATGATATTGACAATCGTCATGGCTTTTAATTTGTTTGGGGACACCTTGCGGGATGCTCTCGATGTAAGACAAGACTAGGAGAATCGGATATGACAACACAATCGATCATGACGGTAAACGATTTGCACGTCCATGTATCAACGGACCACTGTCAGGTGCCCATTTTGAATGGAGTGAGCTTTGATCTTCAGGCGGGAAAAGTGTTTGGCCTTGTCGGAGAGAGTGGATCAGGTAAAACTATGACGTGTTTGGCCTTGGTAAACCTTTTGCCAAATAAGAGCAAGGTCGTCCGAGGGAGCATCAAGTTGAAGAATAAAGACCTTCGAAACCTTTCAGCTAGCGAAATGAGGCAGATTCGCGGCAAAGAGATCGCCATGATTATGCAGAACCCCATGTCTGCTTTTAATCCTGTGGTTACAATCGGTCAACATTTTCGGGAGACACTTAGAACCCATCTTCAGGTAACTCAAAAGCAGGCAGAAGAGATGGCCATTGCCTATCTAGAACTGATGCAGCTGCCCCGACCCGATCTATTGCTAAAGCAATACCCGTTTCAGCTAAGCGGCGGAATGCTGCAACGTGTCATGATAGCCATCGCTGTTTCTCTACAGCCCTCCATCATCATTGCCGATGAGCCTACAACAGCACTAGATGCGACAAATCAACTGCAAATTTTAGACCAACTCAATATGCTGCGCAAAGAATACAACACCAGTATATTATTGGTTTCGCATGATCTTGGTGCAATTGCCTATCTTGCCGATGAAGTCGCAGTGATGAATAGCGGTAATATCGTGGAGAGAGCACCAGTCTCTACGTTATTTAACAGACCCTCACATCCATATACCAAGGCTCTGCTAGAGTCTCGACTATCGTTGTCGAGGAAAGCATGCGAAACATTAGAATGAAGATAAAGGTGAATGAAGAATGAGCTTGCTCGAGATTAAAGGTATTAGCAAGACTTACCCGATTGAAACCACATTATGGGGGAAGGGTAAACGTCTTGAAGCAGTGAAAAACGTCTCTCTGACTCTCCATGAGGGAACCTGCTTAGGTCTGGTGGGGGAAAGTGGATCAGGGAAGAGCACACTTGGAAAGATGATTCTTGGGTTGGAAAGACCGGATCAAGGAGAGATATTCTTTCAAGGTAAAAACCTTTTTCAACTAGCAGCCAAAGAACAAAAAGAACTTCGCCAAAATCTTCAAGTCGTTTTCCAAGATTGCTACAGCTCCGTCAATCCTAGACTATCTATCGGCAACATTATCGCAGAGCCCATCAAAAATTATGAGAAGCTCACGCCGGCTGAGGAGAAAAAAAGAGTTGGAGAGCTTCTGGAGAAAGTGGGGTTGTCGCCTGGAAACATGGATAAATATCCTCATCAATTAAGCGGCGGGCAGCTTCAGAGAGTAAACATCGCAAGAGCCATTGCTCTTCATCCGAAACTCATTGTGCTCGACGAAGCAGTGAGCAGTCTGGATGTCTTCGTACAGGCTCAAATATTAGATCTTTTAGCCGACCTAAAGAAAGAGTTTCAACTGGCCTACCTGTTCATTACACACGATTTACAGGCTGTACATTACATGGCGGACCGTCTTGCGGTGATGTATAAAGGGCAAATCATTGAGATGTTGGATGACATCAAGCAGCTTAACCAGTTAGAGCACCCCATATCTAGAAAATTGTTGTCATCCATGTTGCCGTTACACCCGAGAGGTTAGGCTTCCTCTATATAAACTAAGTTGAGACAATAACAGTCAAATTCCGAGTGTATTCAGACTACATTTACGGGTAATCCCAGCGTAGCTATTACCAAGTGCCAACTCGTTAAACTGGAAATTTATTGATAACCTCGTTATATTCAAACTGCGCATCAGTGATTGACAGCTTTGAATATATCTCAAGTGATTTACGACTTTCATGACCGGAATATGGCTGAATCAACGCATCGTCGATTCCTTGCTTTTTCAACCAGGTCAGCAGAAAGTGACGGAGCTTGTGCGGTGATAAATTTTGAGTGAATCCGGCTTCCTCGGAATATTTGGCCAAAATCTTTCGGATTCCCCGATCCGTGTATTTTTTCTTCCAGGAGGACTCAAATACATACACAGCCTGTTTCTTTTTCATGGTATCTCCGTGCATGGCCAACAGCTCCTTAAAAGCCTGTGGGAAAGGTACGATTCGATCCTTACTGCCCTTTCCTTTGTTGATCCGGATCTGACAGTAGTGAAAATCGATGTCCGCCAACTTGATATTGATTAATTCGCTGACACGAACACCGGTATACATCAGCGTTTTTAAGATCATCATGTCCTGAAAGTTTTTTGCTTTCCAAACCACCTCATAATACCGTTTTAACTCCTCTTCCGTAGGGACATAGGGGAGTTTCTTTGATGCTTTAGGAACCTCTATTTCCAGTTCATCTCGTAGGTGTTGAAACAACCTTTTTAAATAAGCATAGTCTGGTCGTTCTGCCCGCAGGTATTTTGCTAGTTCGCGGGCTTTCTTTTTTGCAGATACACGTTTGTCACTCATGCTAGTTCACCTTCTAATAATAAGCGCTCTTTCATGTCCAACCGGAATGTTCCATACGGATTAACGTGCGTATAAATTAACGGGGTTAGGGCACGGAAATCCTCTGGAGCCATCAGGTCAAACCATTTCTTCTCCGATAAAATATTTTGAAACATGATGGTGTTGATATATACCAAGCAATTTTGCAGCAAATGCAAAGATAGAACGGCCATTTCCTGATCTTCCATGCGATTCGTGGCGATTTCTCCGCCCTTGCCATAGAAGATAAAGCTGTTGGCCGAGTTCCAGTTCTCTACGACATTTAAACCTTCATTGATTTCGCGGCGTAGCTCCTCTGAGTGTAAATAATTGCAAAGGAAGATCGTTTTTACTGCTTTCCCCAACTCTCCTAAAACTTGATACGTCGGATGTTTCAGGTTATTTCGTGTGAATCGTTTCAGGATGGCTTCAGTCTCTGCTGTCCCTAAACGCAGAGCTGTAGCATACTTCATCATTTGGTCATACTGCTGTTGGATCAGCTCCCAGTTGATTGGACGTGTCAGTACCGGTTGCAAATTGGGATAAGCATCTGTCATTCCAGGCTCAGGGCGATATAACTTTTGAGAGTGGATCGCTTTTAATCGTGGCATGAGTTGGAATCCGAGCAGATGGCAAAAAGCAAAGGCAACTTCACTTTGGCCGTGTGAATCTACATAGTTTTTCTCCACTTCCATATCCGTACAATGCCGGAGTAATCCTTCGATCATAGCAGCAATCTCAGATGAGGAGCATGATTTGAGCTGTGAATAGATACACGTTGAATTTTTCTCCACATGCCAGTAAATCATCACGCCACGGCCGCGGTACCGGATATGCCACTCCGTCATAAGGTTCTGATCCCAGGCTCCGAACTTCTTCGAGTCTGAAGCGCAAGAAGTTGTACCTTCGCCCCATATTTCTAGCATGCGGATCTGAAAAATAGCATTCACCACTTCAGCAATGGCATTACGAAGGTTGTCTTTGTGAATGAACTTGCGCCGGACATAGAGAAGATCCTTATAACTTTCTCCATGATCACCGGCACTGACTCGTTTTAAGCCGGTGTTGGTTCCTAAACCGTAAAGAGAAAGTATCAATCGCTTTTGCAGCGTTTCACGATCTAAAATCTCACGATTGGCCACCGTCTTGAATTGTTCCGTAAACGAAACGCGCAAGTCCGTCTCTTTTAAAATGTCCAGCAGGCTTGTCATCGGCCAGCGGCGTGCAATTTCGGCTTTAACCCGCGCTAAATTTAATGGCTCTGCCTGTGGTTCCAATGGAGTGACGGAAATCCAGCCGGTGCCTTTTTCCGTAATCCGTACTTTGGGGTTCTTTGGCATCCCGGCATTGAGCTTTGCTAGTCCTTGGATCATTTCTTGTTTAAGTGCAGCAATAAAAGAATCCGCATCTAACGGCTGATTCAATGCTTTGTAGTTTTCTTCCCGGCGTTCCTCAAAATCGGATGGAAGATCCTCATCCGGATTCCGGTATCGGTTAGCACCGGCTACCCAAATTTCTTTGCAACGTAATTTATCCCGAAGCATCTGCAAGGTGCTGATCTCATAGTTAATTCGGTTAATCCGTTCCTGTCCTTTGTCGTCTTTTTCGATAATAATTTCTTTGTACGCAATACGGATTACACCATCTATCGGAATGTCATTAGTTAAAGGGAAATAATGTAGGCCGGTATTCGCATACTTTTTTATCAACTCCAATGCACGAATCACTGGACGATGAACGTCATTGTTTGAACGGAAATCAAGAATACTGAGGATCTCTGGAACCATCCGACGGTAATGGCTGCCATAGGAGGCACGGATGACATTATGGATTTTTTCACGGTAAGCCGGTCCAGTATGTTTAAATTCTTTGACGAGATCCTTCAAAGTTTGCTCGTTGACCACTGGGAATAATACTTCTTTAATGATTCCATCTGGATGGTTGATAGCTGTTTGTGCTAGATTGAACAAGATTCCGTACTTGTTGCTGACACGTCGTAAATCCTTCAGGATTTCCTTTTCTACCTTACGTTCTGCTCGAACACCAATACGATGAACGATCTGGATAAGGAGATCGACTAGGTTATCCGATATTTCCATGCTCCGAAGCCAGAAGAAAGCCGACAGCAACGTATACCGAATCGGTGCGGGATGACGGCGCAGTTCCCGGATGTCTTCTGTAGACACACGTTGCCGATATTTCTTCAAAACTTTTAGAGGGGTATCTTTAAAGGTTGTCCGGAAGTTACAAATTTCGAATCGTGCGCAACTTATTGATTTCTTTTAATACACTCTCAAGCCCTGCTCGTCCGGGATCAGCTTTTAGTTCGTTAAAGGAAATCTGTCGATTTTCGTGCTGCTCTAGTTCTTCCTCGTCGTCTAGTACAGTAATGCTTTCTATCAGCACATCCAATTTAGCCAATGAAGGCACTGGTAACTTTTGAAAAGTTGTTTGGAAGAATTGTTCTTCATATGTGTGTATAGCTGAACGAATTAACCGTTCGACCCGATCTGGAGTGGGCGGTTCCACTTTCAAGTCCCGGAAATACCCATATACAGCCTCTTTGAGATATTCAAACTCTTGATTATGATGAAGGACATGTTGGCATAGCCAATCCGTGACTCTTGGTACATCCTCTACAGTTGCTTTTCGAAAACCATAGTACTCCCGAATTTGCACGCGGTGACGTTTAATGGTCCGGCCGTTCCAGTCATACTGTGCATATACTCCAGGTTCCAATGAAAGCTGTTTTGCAATGTAAGCCAGGACTACTTTGGGAATTTCGAACTTATTGTTTGGAAAACGTGCCTCATATTGAAAAAACTTAAGAAGGGCTGCAAATCCAAGTTTTGTCTCGCCTAATTTGTATTCAATTAACGCAAGTTCGTGTGGGAGTAAGGTAAAATGCTCGATTAACTCATCTAATTCCCAATTTCGTTTCATGAAATCCTCCTATCTATAAAGTTCCTAAAAACACTAGTACCGGAACAAATTTGATAAGATCAGTATAAATTTCATGGTAGAAATATATAATTAAGGACATAAAATCTACGAAGTTCCATATACCAATCAAAAATCGGAACTTAAAGATTCGATACCTGGGCGTGTTCCGCGATAAACTTATGAAATGAACTCCGAAAAGAATTATTTGATCGAAAAGACCAATAATTGTAAAATGATTGTAAATAAATGTAAACATTACTTCGCTTTGTATTTTGGGAGGACGTGATTATCATGGAGTTACAAGAAACACAACAACGAAGTTTACTCAAAGTATAACCTGATTTCTTTAAATTTTGCTCAAGTTCTGATCGTAACGGAACGTTTTGTGATGAGCCAATACCGACTGTTTCGAGCGTTACAAGGAGGTGATGCTGAGGAAAACTAGGAAGCTGTGATTCGGTTTGGTATCTATCGAAAGAGACTGCCGGAAAATCATCAGATGGATGCTCTGCTTCAATTGGCTAATACATGTTTTTCCTTACACAGATGCGCAGAAGTTGAAAAATACGCTGACGAACTAAGACAATTAGCTACTCTAGTTTATCAAGATGAGCTACGCAAACAACAAAACAATAGAGGTGATGAGCCTTTAAAAACGGATCGCCACTTGGTTGTTTACTATGGGCAAGGATACCTCTTGAAGGCCGCAGCATTAGTGCAGTAGGAAAAATACGCAGAAGCTAAACCATATATTGAAAGTTATTCTGAACTTGGCTGGTTTTAGCTTTTAGATGAGGTTGGTTTTGTTGAGGTGGCCAAATTTCGTAAATGGCCTCACCATATCAAAAAAAAATGTACGTTTAGACACAATCTGGACATATTTTAAAGTGTTTGCTGTACGTTAAGAATATTTTTCAGTTAAATAAGGACTATTTGGCGCTGGAAAATCAATGATTTTTAAAATGTCAACTGGAATATTTCTTTCACCAATGGACATTACATTTAAATTTCTTATGAATTAAGCTTACTCCCCTTTCTCAGGGGATGGGCAAATATACCCTATACAAGCGATCACACATGTTACGACAAAAAAGAAAGATACAAGGAGGTTTATACATGAATCAAAATTCCAATAACAATGAAAATGAAATCATGGATACTGGTTCTCAGCCAAGGTACCCCCTTGCGCAGGCACCAGGTTCTGAATTCCAAGGGATGAATTATAAAGATGGAGAACAGAATCCCTCTGTTCGTCAACAGGAAGCAGTTACAGACGCTGCACTCCAAACTACATCAGAAGTTACCCAAACCCTTATAAATGCCGGGAATACCACCAGCACTTTGGGATTATCATCATGGAAGATAGCAGGCGGGATTCTTTCAGCTATCTCCAAAATACTATGGAGGACTATTGCAAATCAACAACAATGGGAAGAGATGATAGATGCAGTAGAAATTCTTATTAAAAAAGCGCTAAATCAACAAAAGTATGAGGTAGCAATAGCTCAATTAGAGGGATTACAAGCTGTGGTGGATAGATATATAAAAGCGCTAGATGATTTACACGCAAACCCTACGAATCAGGATTTGCAAAATGAAGTACTTATGAGGTGGGACGCCGCTGATACCACTTTTATAACTGCCATGCCACAATTTAGTCCTGGCACAACAGGAGGGGAATCACAAATTCTATTACTCGCTGTTTATGCGCAAGCAGCGAACCTTCACTTGCTGTTATTACGAGATGCTGTGCAATTCGGAGCACAATGGGGGATGGACTCCGCTACAATTGAAACCAATTATGACGAACTCCTAGATAGGCTGAATCAATATAACGATTATTGCGTGAATACGTACAACAGTGGAATACAACAATCCCGAAACTTACAAGCAGATTTATCTAACTATGATCAGTACCCATGGACACGAGATAATCAATCAGCTTATTCTAGTTTCCGTGATGCTAAAGGAGAATATAAAGGTACAGAAAATTGGAATTTATATAATAAGTTTCGAAAAGAGATGACCATTATGGCATTAGATATTACTTCCTTCTGGTCACTATATAATCCATATAACTACCCATTACCAGTTAAAACTGAACTAACACGAGAATTGTTCACAGATATCAGAGGAACAACTTGGAGATCAGATAACAATTTAAATACGATAGATGATATAGAGGCCCGTATGGTTGGAAATCGAAACGCACACTTATTTACTTGGTTAAAACAGATGAATTTTTATATGAAATATAAGGGGAAAGATTCTGATACCACCCATGGTAACCTTATGGTAGGATTGGAAAAAACAGTGCAAACAACTCTTGGGCCGGATCAAAAACCTCCGATAGAAGGGCAGAATACAAATTATGATAGCGTTGAACGCCCTGGAGTTAATATTACAGAATATTATTGGAATGTTGCGGAAACTAAACAGTGGTTTGAAACAAGACGACTAACATTAAGGGTAAGTACTGGTATCGTATCAGCAGACTTGGGAACGGTAGATTTTGAATTATGGGACCGCGGTCACCCTGGCTACCGGGATTATATATATGGCAAAAGTCATAGATCAAATTCTATTAAGGATCATCGATTATCATGGGTGAAATTTGAGCCTGTATATCAGGGCTGCCCTTTCGTATGGTCTAATGAAAGACAACTAAGTGCTTTATTATTTGGTTGGACACACAACAGTGTCGATCCAAACAATACGATAGTTACAGATCAAATTACCCAAATTCCAGCGGTGAAGGCGTACTGGAATCGAGGTGCTTTTTCCGTTGAGAAGGGACCCGGTTCTACAGGAGGGGATCTCGTTAAATTAAGCCCTTCTGGCGAAGTGTCAATCAAGGTAAGACCATCAAGTCCTGGTAAAGTTTCGTATCGTGTTCGCATTCGATATGCGGCTGTAGCGAATGGTAAACTCAATGTCAAAAAGTACGTTAGTAGTATACATGCATCTATAACTTATGATTATATACAAACGACTGCTGGTAATCTTACGTATTCATCGTTCCAATATTTAGATGTTTACAATTTCGTTCTAGCAGAATCTCAATTTGAGGTCTGGCTCACCAATGAGAGCGGTGGTCCTATCTATATCGACAAAATCGAATTTCATTCCATTTGAGCTTTAGAAAAGGCAAGAAAGGCAGTGAACGGTCTGTTTCAAAGTTAAAAAAGGCAGAAACAGGTATTAATAAACGTCTGTCAATTATTCAGGCACCCATTCGGAGGAACAAAGATTCTTCGAGAAATCTCTGGATCGACGCACAGAAACAGGCATAGACGCAAATGAGCCGTCAAAGCAGAAAAAGCCGTGGAGCTGACGTATGCGAATAGCAGAATGCTCGCAGCGTTCCAGCTAATCTCTTCGGATCTTGGCCAGCAGCTGCTCATCAGTAAGGCTTGCCGTTCCATACGTTATTGGCTCCCGTGGGGCACGTATACAAGTAAAAGAGGCCAGTATTTCCTGAGTGTGAACTGTTACCCGTTAG
>NZ_PXZM01000019.1 GCF_003013395.1 Brevibacillus fortis
GTCAATCTCATCCTCCAAATCCTTGATGGCTTCTTTTACCGCTTTATCTGACTTGAGTTTTGGTTTTTTCGTCAGCTTATCATTGTTTGACAAGTCAGGTGCGTAGTTACCGAGAAATGCCGTTACATTCCCATCCTCGTTTACGTGAACCGTCTGCTGATAACCATAGACTGGGATGCCCTCGTACATTTCTTGTACGCGGTAGTGAGTCATGTCTGTCTCTTTGTCAGTCACTTCATCAAGCACTTTGAAGTGGTCTCTCACATCTCCATCAATGCGGAAGGAATCTTGATGTTGCTCCAGGAATCCCCAAACTTTTTCTTCGCCATCCAGCTCTTCTGCTTCGAACTCTTCTCCAATAAATTCGGGGGTATCCCACTCAGCGCTATATACGATGCTTTCGGATTCGGCCTGCGCAGCTAGCGGCAGGAATGTAGAACTACCTAATGCGAAGCTGAGTGTTACTGCAAAAACCGATTTTTTCATACTTGTTAACTCCTCCTTGGAAAATATTGTTTTTTATGTAAGTTCATAGTTGTTTACATCTCTTATTATTTGTCATAAATGTGAATTTGAGAACAATTTTTTAACGACAAAAAAATCATTTCCCGAAAGAAATGATTAATTGGTAAATTTATTACAATTGCGATTGCCATACGATCCGATACACCTTGCGCGGTCTGCCACGCGGGTGCGGGCTTTCTTCCCTGATCACCTGCGCGAGTCCCTTTGACTCCAGTTCAATCAGTATGCGTCTGGCACTTCGTGGAAGAATTTGCAGATACGAGGCTAATTCTGTCGCATGAATTTCCTGAGAGCCTCGCTTTTTGAGTATGGAGTGGAGCTTCGCGAGCGTCATGACACTGAGAGAGGTAAGCTGACTGAGCTCTTGCAGCTTTTCTGAGTCGTACCGATAAGTGATCTGTTCAGCACGACCAAGCGGCCCGACGACGCTTTTGTCATCAAAGAAGACCATCCAGTTGCCTGTCCCGCGCTCTTTGGCGTGCAGCAAAGCCGCACCACCATGGATTTCTGCTTCATAAGCGGTCTTGCCGATCCCGATTCCGCACGTCACCAGATCAGCGCGAATGCCAAACAGCTCTTCCAAATCCGGCATGGTCTCATAGTCACGGGTCACTTCTTGCAGGTTACCCCGCGTTGTAAAAATGACGTAGCGCCCGGGACCTGCTGTCTTCAGTGAGCCTTGCAAATGCTTCGCGTAGCGCAACAGCTTTTCCATCGTCTTGATCTCGGCATTTTGCCATTCATCTGTGGAAAAGTTGCCACCGGCAAGCTCGCGAAATGGGTCGATCTCCATCATCTGCACGGCAATTTGGGTATCTTTGAAGTGAAGCATTTCATGCGTTCGCAAAAGCATGTGAATGACAGAAATCACCCCTGCGCGTGTCGGCACAACCCGATGTACAGGGACACCTCGCCGCCCCAGCTCTACCTCTGCTGTCCGCAAGCAGGTGACAGCCGCCTTTGTCTTGCCTGCCTTCCAAAGCTGTTCGTGGTAATCAGCCAATTCATCGGCTGAGATCGCTCCCTCGTAATGCTTGAGACATTTGTAGCCACCAGCGATACCCGCTTCGTCCATAAAATGCTCCAGTTCTTCTGGAGAAAATGTATCAAAGCTCACTTCATCCACCCGGATACCCAATTGATGGGACAGGTGAAGCAAGGTTCTGTACAAGCTCGCACCGAGATGAGGCACATAAGCCATCGGCACTTGGACCTTGCCTGACTCGCTCACCATGGCATAAGGGACCTGTCCGGAGAAAAGCCACATATCAACCTCATCCACATGCGGCGAAATCAGATCGAGGATCTCTTCTTCTTTCCAATAGACGATCGGCAAGTATTCAATTTCGGGAAACTCTCGCATGACTGATTCGATGATGGCAAGTGAATCATCCGCGCCTATTACGCCTAGTCGCAGCTTCAACTAAACTCCCTCTTTCACACCAATCTCTTCCTACAAGGATAACATACTCCCTCTCTTTTTCTCATCGGGGGATCACTTTACCTGCTGCCTCCCCAATCCGGTGTGCCACGTACAAAACAGGGATGATCAACAAACTGTATGGTAACGTGCTCCAAATAAACGACCAGCAGACAAACCAGAAAAGACGGGAGGTACGTTCCAGCCGAAAGTGTCGTGACAGTCAGGATGACCGCTGCCGATAAAACCGCGAAAATACAAGAGACTGCGACGGCAAATTGTGCCGTGTTCATCGACAGCGAAGGCTTCAGCATACAAGCACCCTCTTCCTATTCGTTTGCCTGCAAAATTCCATATGCCAAAAAAGATACGGCATCGTCTGCAAGCTGCTCCGCTGTTCTTTCGCCCGTCAGCAAATACCGCGACGTCATACGGTCTACGACTGCGATCATTGCTTCTGCCGCTACCTCCACAGACAACTCAACATGGACGTGACCAGCAGTCTGATTTTGTCGCAAGTTGACAGCAACAATCGAAGCCAGCTTACGATGCAGCTCTTCGCCCTCTTCTGCCTGATACAGAACGATCCGGGTCAAGTCAGGCTCCTCCTGAAAAAATCGGAACAAGGCGAGCAGGTTTTCCCGTACCTGCCGGAAGACATCTGCCTTCGTCAAGGCCGTTACCTTTTGACCGCTGTCCGCCAATTCCCACAGCTTGGTGACGAATGTATCCGTCAGTTGCTGGTACAAGCCTTCCTTGCTGTCAAAATACTGATAAAACGACGCCTGAGTCAGTCCTGCTGCTTTCACGATGTCACTCACCCGTGTGCGATGAAAGCCTTTTGCCGCAAACTCAGAAGCTGCCGCCGTAAGCAACCGACTGCGACTCAACTCCCCTTTTGACAATTTGTCATTGGTCATTTTCTCACCCCAAAAATAACTCATCAGTTATGTAACTATTGAGTTATTTTTACAACTTTTGGATTTTCTTGTCAAGACCCACTTGCTTTTTCCTCCGACAGTGCGTAAAATGTTTGCTCAAAGGGTATCATTTGATGGCAATGAGGAAGAAGAGTAGTCATTTTTCGAGACTTCAGAGAGCTGATGGTTGGTGCGAATCAGTGTTAAGGAAATGATGAATGGGCTTCCGAGCTCCAACCCGAACCCGCTCTCATGGCGGCAGTAGGCTTTGGCGTTACGTCCGTACGTTACAATGGACACCGTATCAAGCTGTTTTGCACAGAAACGGTACGGATTAAAGAGATTTTGCGTATGGATGATTCCGTACGTGAAATAACAAGGGTGGCACCACGGTTCATTCGTCCCTGTCCAGGGCGGATGGACCTTTTTGTATATGCGGACATTCAAAAAATCGACTTTTGATCACGAAGTAGTCCTGAAAGCTTATTCGGCATCGAAAATGGCGTTCACCTTCGAAGTCCGGTGCTCATGTAGGTCCCCTACATTCCGCTCCTCCTTCTTCAGCTTCTCGCCATTTTCTCGGTGCTGAAAAGTCGACTTTTTGAATTCATATTTCACGATTGAAAGGAGCTGCTTTCCCATGAAAACCATCTTTTCCGGCATTCAACCGAGCGGCATTTTGACACTCGGCAACTACTTGGGCGCGATGAAACACTTCGTTCCGCTTCAAGATCAGTTCAACTGCTTTTACTGCATCGTAGACCAGCATGCGATCACCGTTCCACAGGAGCCTGCCGTTCTGCGCGAAAACATCCGTCGTCTCGCGGCTCTTTATTTGTCCGTTGGCCTCGATCCGAACAAAATGACGCTGTTCGTCCAATCAGAAGTACCTGCCCATGCCAAGCTCGGCTGGATCATGCTGTGTACCTCTTACTTGGGTGAATTGGAGCGTATGACCCAGTTCAAGGACAAATCTGATGGACGCGGCGAATCCATTCCAGGTGGTCTGTTGGCGTATCCTCCATTGATGGCCGCTGATATTTTGCTGTACGGCACTGATTTCGTCCCTGTGGGCGAGGACCAGAAACAGCATCTGGAGCTGACTCGTGATTTGGCCGCTCGTTTCAACAATCGCTACGGCGACATTTTCACCATTCCAGAAGTTCGTCTGCCGGAGACTGGCGCACGCATCATGTCTCTTGCTGAAGGCACCAAGAAAATGAGCAAATCCGATCCAAACCAAGGCGCCTTCATCTCCATGCTGGATGATGCAGACACCATCACGAAAAAAATCAAGCGGGCGCAAACGGATTCTGACAGCGTTGTGCGTTATGACAAAGCAGAAAAGCCTGCCGTCTCTAACCTCATGACCATCTACTCGCTCTGCTCCGGCAAATCACTGGAAGAAATTGAAGCGATGTACGAAGGTAAAGGCTACGGCGCATTCAAAACCGAGCTGGCTGAAGTTGTCGTAGAAACACTCCGTCCGATCCAAGAACGCTTCGAACAGCTATTCCACTCCTCCGAACTGGATGATATCCTGACTGCTGGGGCAGAGAAAGCGAACAAAGTCGCGAACGAGATGCTGTACAAGGTTGAAAAAGTGATGGGTATGGCGCGTCTCTAATCCATTGCCACAACAAAAAACGGGCTGGGAAGCTTTCTCCCAACCCGTTTTCCTTTAGTCCTTGCTCTTAACCGTGACAGTTACCTTGGCTGTTTTGCCAGCGTAGCTGATCGTGATGGTCACTCTTGTCCTTGGTTCGGCATCATCCAAGACAAGAATACGCCCAGTCTCATCAACCTCTACCTGTTCGGGCTTGCTTGATGTGAACTCGATACCCTCAGCTTCGGTAACGTCTTCTTCCGCATCGTTACCGAGAATCGCCGTAATTTCGAGCTGTGCCTCCTCACCCTGCGCTAGCTTGAGTGAATTCGGTTTGACCTCTAGCCTTCTCAGGGCAGTCTCACCAACGACATACGATGCGGAGGTCACTACTGTAAAGATTCCTACCTCGTCTTCTTTTGTCACTTGGATCGCTTTTCCCTTGAGTCCTGTAGCCGCTCGCCACATATTGCTCCGATACGAGTAGGCTTGGAGCTTTTCGCTGGCGTCATCGGCGACTGGCAACGCGAGTGTAAAGCCTGTTTTGCCGAGGCTTGTCACTTTTTTGCCGTTGCTCCACACTTGCAATTGATAGGCTTCGCCAGGATTCGGCACACCTTTCCACCCGTTCCCATTTGCTTCTGTCAAGGAGAGCGCAAACTCTCTTGCACGCTGAGCGGAAAAGTATGCGCTAGGCACCTCTACCCATACTTCGCTGTCCAAGGTTACGCGGATTCCGACCTCTTTTTTCTTCAATTGTTCAACCAGCTTCTGTTCCAAGGTCACGGTCGGATCAGCAGATTCCTCCTTGCGAGAACGCGTGTTGATCGAATCGTCATCGCTTTCTTTCACCTGAACGAACAGCACTGGAGCAAAACCGATCTTTTCTTTCACAGACTCGATTGCTTTCATGAATTCCCCGAGTATTTCCAGAAGTTCATCTACTTGTTCGTCAGCTGCCTTGATCTCATCCCCATCTTCAATGACGACAGTACCAAGCTTTTTCAAAAGCTCTTCCGCCAGTGTACGGACATGCTTGGCAACCTCTTTGGAAATATTCTTTTCATCGAGCGGCTCCAGTGCTGTTTTCGCCAAGCTCGTCAAGGAGGCAAGTGCCAGGCGGGCAAGCTCTTCATCCTCGATGCCATCTTCTGTAAGAGGGTCAAATGCTTTGTCCAAAAAGCTCTTCGTCACGTCTTGGAATGCCTCTTCGCTGATGGTTCCTCGCTCGGCCTGCTCAGCCACTGCCTCAAGGACAGTCGTGATCGTATGGGTGACTGTTTCCCATTTCTCAGTCGGCGTCCACTGCTCCGCATCCAGAAGTTTTGCCAGATTGCTGAGTACTTGATCCACCTGTCCTAAAATGGCATTCTCCTCGTTACTTGCGGAGATGGTTCGAGCTGCTTCCTTGTTCAAATCTCGCTGCGAGTCCGGGGTTGGTGTTCTGTCCGGCGGTGTAACTGGTGGTGTTGAATCCGGCTTGGCTGGAACCTGCACGGTAAATGCTTTGGTCACTGCTGTCGATTGATCTGATGTTCGTGTGACCTCCAGCACCAGATCTACATTCGTCTGGCGATTTGGCGGCGAAATTTTGCCGTCCAGCGCAATGACCGCTGGATCACTTGACGACTTGATCCCGATGGTAAAGCCTGTAGGTCCTTCTGGCAGCCTCAAGCGCGTCTCACCCGCTGCTGGCTGTGTGAGCTGCATGATGCTTTCTGCCACTTCTTGTGCTGTTTTTTCCGGCGTGCCACGATCCTTCAAGTCCAGCTGTACAAGGACAGGATTATGATCACTCACACGTCCCTCGCTCTCGGTCAAGCCAGCGTTGATGTGAACGATATCAACCTTCGTGTCATCCTTTAAATGGTTGCTGACCAAAATTTGATCCAAGACTTGGGAGTTCCCTTGGTACACGTACGTATACTGCTCACCCTTCGGCAGCTTCTCCACCATATTGGTCAAGACGCCATCTGCCAATTTCTGCACCGGATTCGAAAACGGGAAGTCGTTGAGATCGCCCAGTACGACAACATTTGCTTTCGCTTCCGCCTCATGGATTTCTTTTACAAAGTTATTTAACACACGAGCAATTTTCATGCGTTGTACTTCGCTCACTAGCTGTGGCGGCTGATCTTTTCCAAACAGCGCTTGATCTCCACCCTTGGAGTTGAAATGGTTAGCGATGACAATGACAGGCTCGCCTTGGAAAATGAATTCCGCTGCCAGCGGCTTACGGCTCGAAGCAAACGCCTCGTTGGTCGGATCTACACGCCCTGGATTGTGTGAGAGATGCGCCTTACCATCTCGGGTCTCGATTTGCACCGCATCTGTTGCACCTCCTGCCGTTCCTTCTGCCAGCTGTACTCGTTGTGGGTTGTAGAAGAAACCGACACGGATGTTTCCTCCAGGCTGTCCACCATCTTGATTGTTCTGTGGCGCGATATCGGTATATCGGTAAGTCGGACCATTTTTGTTTTCGATTGCTTTGATCAATGCGTCCGCAGACTGCGTAGCATCCGTTTGTCCATTGTCTGTCGGTCCATTATCGTCCTGCATTTCCACCACACCGATAATATCCGGCCCCTTCATGTTGTCCACGATTGTCTCGGCGATGCGATTGATTTTGGCGGAATCAGTATTTGCCGAGAAATTCTCGATGTTGTACGTCGCAATTGTCAGTTTGTCCTCTTTTGGGGAAATACTCGTCACTGGCGGCTCATAATGGCTCGCCTGTACCTTAACTGGCAGTGTATGGAACAGCTTGTAGTTCGCAAAGCTGTAGTCAATGATGCCTACTAGCGGATCAGCAAATTTGTCGCCGACTTTTACCTCTCCGGTAATCTTTTCGAGTTTGTCAGATACGGTGATGCGCTCAGGGTGAAAATCATTGGCTTCGAGCACAACTCCGCCGGCTGGCGTACGTGGCTGATTCGGATGGGCTCGATCATCGATGACCACGAATTCCGTTGCGCGTGGATTGGTAAACGTCTTGGTTTCGCCAACCACGATTGGATTGTCGATCTGCACCAGCATGCCTTCGAGACTTTCCCAGAAGTCGATGCCGTCTTGGTCTGGGTCAAATTTGCCGAGACTGTCGTTGTCGATGATCCCTTTCGGGTATTCGTAGTTGTCTTTGCCTAGGATGAGTGGGACTAGGGGTGACTGGCCTTGCTTGACTACAGGGGGCAAGGTCGCATCAATCTGAGTCTGGGTGAGGTCTGTTCCTGCCCTGTTCGAAGGTACGTATTCCTTGACGATACCACTAACTGTTACTTCATCTCCTGGATTGACTGATGCTTTTGGCTCGTAAACGTATATACCTTCCGAAGTAAATGGATCTGCGTCCGGTTGTGGGTCTTGCATATAAAAGCCTTGTACACCGTTACTACCTCTGACGATCGATGTTACGATTCCTGGAACATTCGTCACCGTTCCATCCGCCATCGGTGATCGGTGCGATGTTCCTTGAATGTCATGAATGCGAATGTTTTCTTTTTGAATCACGTAGGGGAAGGTCGCTACATTGCTGTCTGTATAACCATCCTTGACGGCTACGGCTGAAACGGTTGTATCCGCATCAATCTGGATCGGTGTCGTATACTTCGCGCTTTGCCTGCTCGGTGTCGAACCATCTGTCGTATAGAAGATCACGGCATCTGTCAGCGTCGTTGAGAGTGTTACTTTTGTTCCCTGTGTCACCATAGGACCTGCTGGGCTCGCTGTAACCATCGGGACTTTATTCTCGTCCTCTACGAGATCAGCGACAGTGCGGGGCACCAGCTTGTATACATTGCGATCGTAGTTCACCACGCCTGTAATAGCAGCATAGCTCTTGTTCAATGGGAGCGGAAGAGTGGCATCAGGACGAGACACAAACGTACCGTGCTGATCCTCCAGCGTGTAATTGCCGCTCGATGCCGATTTGACAGTAACCACTTTTACCGTCACCAGCTTGCCTTCCAAAGCCTCTCCTGTAGCAGCCGCAAAATCAGTAGAAGTCACAACTTGCGGGCTAGGCACACCCGCTTGCTTTTGCACGATTTCCACATTATTGGTGAGCGCTTCGAGTTGAGCCAAACCGTAATAGTCATTCATTTTTCCGGTAGCGCGAATCTTGTCTCCTACTTCAATTTTGCCAGTCAGCCCTGGCGCACGAAGTACGAGCCCCGCCGTATCATCTTGGAAATACACGTTGTTTTCTCCGCCCGCTTCAAACATCGCAGTCACCGTTCCGACAACACTGACATTTGTTCCAACCGGGGTGTTTCTTGCCTCTGCAATGGTAGCCGAACCTACCGCTGACTTGGTAACGCTAACTTCCGCACTCTCAAACAACTTGCCGTATTCCCCAGCTATTTGATGTGTTACGAGAATATGATCCAACTGATCGATGTTTGGAATCGTAAAGGAAAATGACCCGTTTGCCTGTGTCGTTCCTGTTTCTTTGTTACTAAGCATTAGCGGTTGTTTTTGCGGATCGTATGCGCGCAATATCGCATTCGCTACTGCTGCTCCTGCTTCTCCTCGCAGCTCGCCCACACCGTTCACCGCTTGCAGGCTGACTTTTTCCTGTATCAAAGCCGGGCTGGCAACAGCAGGTCTCAGCTCGATGCCGGCACTCTCCTTCTTACTCCCTTCCGTTGCGGTGAGATAAACTCCCTGCGTACTTGGATCGGGATTGACAAAAGTCAGCTCGATTTGTCCGGAAGCATCCGAATCTTGCTGTGCCAAAGGAGTGTTGCTACCTGTTCCTGTAGGCTGACTCGCATAAACCTTAATAGTCCGCCCTTGACCGACATAGCCGCGAATTGTTGCTTGGATAGGATCAGTATGATCAAAAATAAGTTCTGTAGCGTTCGGCTTTTCGGTCACGTCTGTTGGTAGCGGTGGTTCTACTGGGCTTTGCGTGTTTTTCGGGGTAGGTGCTCCGGTGATAAAATCGTTGCCGTTGTTGTTCGTATCCCAACCATTTCCGCCGTTCGGTACGATACCGCTAGCGTCACTTATGCGTTGAGCGCTGGTCGTATTCGAGGGAGCTGGTGCGGGTGAATTGCCCTCAGATGAATTCGCAGTACCAAAGCCGACCATATCCACGACACTTGCTTGGGAGGTGACATCTGTTCCTGTTAGGTCGACACCATCACTGACCAGTGCAACCTTCCCTTTTGACCCTGACAAGTTCAGAGAGCCCGCATCGTCAGGAGTAGGTAGTTCTCCCCCTGTTGATCCCGATGATGCTAGCTGAACCAAATAAAATCCATAGGGGGCTATATTTCCAGTCAACTCTGTCTTAGCCCATTTTGTTCCATCAGCCGAAGCATACTGAACGGACCACCCACCAACCGAAACCGCAGTGTCCGTCGGGTTATACAGCTCAATGAAGTCATTCTTGTACAGGGCACCTGAGTTCCCCCCACCCCCATACACCTCGCTGATCACCACATGATCAGCCCGCGCGGCTTTTGCCTGTGGCATCCACCCGGTCGGTAAAACTGTTCCCATCATGACCGTGGCTATTAGAGCCAGCTTCGGCCATCTGGAAGAGCTTCTTCTTTTTTTCAACATCCTCGCATCATTCCTCCCCATATCAATCAGAAGTAACTACTATAAAATGGTAAACGTATAACCTGAACCTTATGTGAATTTGATGTAAAGTTTGTATAATCCTTCTAAACTTGTAAAAACAAAAACCGCCAAGCTCCATCGTCCTTGGCGGTTTTTCTGTGTTTTTGTCAATTAGCTTTCGTCCACTTTCATATTGCGTGCGATATAAAGAAACGGCGTCGAAGCAGCCGATACGACAAATTTGATCAGGTAGGTAGTCAACAGGATTTGCCACCATACGTCCATCGGGAATTCACCCAAAAAGGCAATCGTACAAAAGGTAACCGAATCGAGCAGCTGGCTGAATAGCGTGCTTCCATTATTGCGAATCCAGAGCTGATTGCGGCCTGGACATTTTTTCTTCAACCACGAATAGATTTTCACGTCGACAAATTGGCTGACAAAATACGCACACAAGCTACCCAATGCCACTTTTGGCATCAAGCCAAAAATCGTCTGCAAGGAACCTTGGGCAATATCTGTTTCCTGTGGTTCAAACACCAGTACGAGCTGCATGATGATCGTTGCCGCAATTAAGGTAAAGAAGCCGAACCATACGGCTTTTTTCGCTTCTCTTTCCCCATACTTCTCGTTCAATAGATCGCTTACCAAGTAAATAGAAGCATAAATCGTATTGCCGAGCGTCATGACCAAGCCAAACATCTCGATTGTTTTGACCACCTGGATGTTGGCCAGTACAGTCGCCATCCCAATCCACGCATACAGTCCCATTCTGCCGAACAATCGGTAGCAGAGCAGGAACAGCCCGAAGTTCACCAGAGCAAAAAGCACTCCGATCCAAAAATTAAACATATGATTTCCTCCTAGTTTTGATAACGCGGGAGTTTACGAACCGCGGCCCGTTTTGGGCATCCAATCATTTTACTTGCATTTTCTTATTTTATCAACAATGAATGCAAGTATGCTCCCATAGCAAAAAAGCCATCACTAAGGGCGATGGTCTTATCAATGGGTATCACGCCTTGCTTCTTTTAGAAAGATACTTACGAGCTTCTGAGCCGTTCTGCGAGCATGATGAACTGCTTCGTGATTTCCCTCGATCATTGCAGTAACAATGCTGCCTTCTATCAAAAGATACAACGCATTGGTTAGTTCTTCTTCCTCCCGTACTCCAGCTTCTTGAACAAGTTTTTTGATAAAATTTTTTAATAATGATTTATGCCTTAAAGATACTTGATGAAACGAATGAGTAGGCTCATTAAATTCTGCAGCCGTATTTATGAAGGAACACCCACGAAAGTCAGGTTGCGAGAACCATTCTTCTAATGTATCAAATAGAGCAACCAAACGCTCCGACGGGGTAACTTCCTTCTTATAAACTGTAGTTTCGAACCAGTTTCTCCAAAGGGCATCTCTTGTCTCAAGATAAGCTATCACCAAATGCTCTTTAGTAGGAAAGTTGTTATACAGCGTCATTTTGGCTACTCCGGATTCTGCTACAACTTGATCGACCCCCGTAGCAGTAATTCCTTGTTTATAAAACAAGGATGAGGCAACATCCAGTATTTGCTCTTTTTTTCTTTGTCTCATGCCTTCTCCTCCTCCATTAATGAACGCGAAGGTTGTCATCGTTTGACGTCGAGCAAATCCTAATTGTTCTAAAATGAAGTCACTCATTATTTGGTTTACTCGACATTACTATACAGACAAGTATATATAATTTCAAATTTAATTTTTCGGCTTTTTTCTTTTTATCTCTTTTTTTGGGTTCCTTATAACGATCTCCATTAAATTCAGTTCTCCACTATCTAATGCCTCTGTAAGAGCTTGAGGAAACTCCTCTGTATTTGTAACACGCCTGTATGCAACTCCAAAGCTTTGGGCAAAAAGGTTAAAATCCGGATTGGTAAAAGAAATCTGTGTAACCGCTAGATTGGCATTGCACTGGTGCTTCTCTATTAAGCTATACCGCTGGTCATTAAAGATGATGATAGTAAAGCTCAGACCCAAGCGCTTTGCGGTCTCGAGCTCCTGAGCATTCATTAGAAAGCCACCGTCTCCCGTTATGATAACAACAGGACAGTTTGGCTTGACCAAGCAGCTTGCCAAAGCGCCAGGCAGCGATGCTCCCATTGATGCAAGACCGTTGAAAATAATCGTTTGCCCTGGAAGTTTTGGCTGGTACCAGAATGATACCCAGATTTTATGCAAGCCGACATCAGAAATCACGATGCTTTCCTTCGGCAGCTTTTGGCTTAAGGTCCACATCACCGTGTGCGGCAGCTCCTGTTCCGATGGGATAGCCCGCAACTTCTTCATTCTACGTACACGAATCTTCTCATAGTCTACAGGTTCAGGTCTCCGATTTAACAGGTTCGATAATGCCTTAATCGTTTCTCGCAAATCACCCACAAGGTCCAATTCAACGGGAAAATGAGCATCCGTTTCAGCGTAGGTGGTATTAATACTCAGTACTTTACGCGATTTATCCTCGTTCCAGAATTTCGAATCAAATTCAACAAAATCAAATCCAATAGCGATTACCAAATCTGCTTCATGCAGAGGAAGCAAACCATCAGGGTCGAAACTACCGCCGACTGTGAACAGATTCAGCGGGTGATCGAAAGGCAGAAAACCTTTGGCCATAAAAGTATTGACCAATGGCAAATTCGCTTTCTCTACTAATTGTCGAATTTCTTTCCCAGCTCGACTACGAACCGCACCGTTGCCTACAAGAATGATTGGTCTCTTTGCCTCCATGATTAACTGTGCGGCTGTGTGCAGCGATGACTCGTCGGGACAAACTTTTGCTTTTCTTCCAATGGGAAGTGGTGAGCCGACTACCGTATCCCGAGCAACATCTACAGGCAGCTGCAGATGCACGGCACCAAAACTGTCGGTTGTTGCCAGATCAAACGCCTTACGGATGATCTCTGGAATTGTGTGCGCGGATGCAATCTGCTGATTGTATTTTGTAATTCCTTTGTATAATTGTATCGTATCTATATTTTGATGTGATTCTTTGTGCAGCCGGCTACGATCTGTCTGACCGGTAATGGCAATCAATGGCGAGCGGTCCAAGTGAGCATTAGCCACACCTGTAATCAGATTCGTCGCGCCAGGCCCCAACGTAGCGAGACACACGCCGGGTTTTCCCGTGAGTCGACCATACACATCTGCCATAAAGGCTGCCCCTTGTTCGTGCCGCGTAACTACAAATTGAATCGATGACCGCGATAAGGAGTCGATAAGATCAATACTCTCTTCACCCGGGATGCCGAAAACGTACTCAACTCCCTCAGCCTCCAGACATTGCACCACAAGGTCGCTCGCTTTCATATGGCTCCTCCATTATTAGTCTTTTGGTGGATTACATCTATTTTTCGTATGCAAAGTCCAATTTTATTCATTTGTTGATCCAACTGGAGTACACGTGATTCTTCTGCCTGTTACATGCTGACTATTGAGTTATTGAACGGACCCGCAAGAGGGCCAGTTTTTCAAAGGGGCCATCCCACGGGTCACCGTTCAGGTGTTATTGCACGCCGTTTTCCAATTCCTTTATTCGCTCACCCAAAAATCGCTTGATTAACGCTACACTGATTTCCAAATCTTCTTCCAAAGGAAAATGACCCGTATTGAGCAGATGAACATCAACATCTTTTAAGTCTTTTTGGTAAGCCAACGCCCCATCCGGACCAAAGAACATATCATTTTTTCCCCAAGCAACCAATGTCGGAGGCTGGTAGGTCCGGAAATACTCATGCCATCTCGGATACTGATTCAAATTGTTTTGATAATCATAGAGCAGGGCAAGCTGGATCTCGCTATTCCCAGATCGCTCCAGCACATATTGGTCCAAATTCCAACTGTCTGGGCTGATTTTTTCCGGGTTGCGTGTCCCGTTTACATACTGATGTTTTGTGAACTCAGGTTTCAGCAGACCTAAAACATTGTTGATAGAGGCATCATCAGCCGGATTTTCCCAATACGTCCGTGCGGGAGCCCACGAAGATAGCAAGCCTTCTTCGTATGCATTTCCGTTTTGAGAGATAATGGCTTGGACTCGTTCTGGATGTTTGACAGCCAATCTGAATCCGACTGGCGCCCCATAATCGTGGACATAAATACTGTATTTCTTCAATTGGAGCTGCTCGACAAATGCGTCCATAACATCGGCCAAATTTTCGAAGGTATAGGCAAAGTCGGCCATAGAAGGCTGATCACTGTTACCGAAACCAGGATAGTCAGGTGCAATGATATGGTATTCATCAGAGAGCTCGGCAATTAAGTTGCGGTACATGTGAGAAGAAGATGGAAACCCATGGAGCAACAAAATGGTCGGATTCTCCTGATTCCCAGCCTCCCGATAAAAAATTGCGAGACCGTCCACCAATTCTGTTTTGTAATATACTGTCATCGTTTTCACCTCCTTTCCGGTAGTTTTGGAACACGCTGCTATTTCCCGAGGATTATTTGTAACGCCGATCATTTTCGTTAATCGGATAATCGTTTCCACTCATATCCCGTCTTCTCATAAGACCGTCTTCATCATATTCCCAAAGCTCATTCCCATGGCATCTCATCCATTGACCAGTTTCTGCATCACGGTACTCATACTCAAAACGAACCGCAATCCGGTTGTCCGTGTAGCACCAAAGCTCTTTCATGAGTTTATAGTCCTGCTCCCTTGCCCATTTCTTCGTCAAAAAAGCTTTAATATTCTCGCGACCTGTAAAAAACTCTGTACGGTTGCGCCAGTTGGAGTTAACGGTATACCCTAGTGACACGCGTTCCGGATCGCGAGAGTTCCAAGCATCTTCGGCAAATTTTACTTTTGCCAACGCGGATTCAAGTGTGAACGGTGGTCGAATGTCTTTACTCATTTTTTATCATCCTTTTTATTTTTTATAGTTCAATCCATTATTTGAATTTACGATCCGCCTCTTTGATAGGAAAATCATTCCCCGTCATATCCCGTCTCTTCATGAGACCATCCTCGGCGAACTCCCAGTATTCATTTCCATGGCATCGCATCCACTGACCTGTATTTGCATCACGATATTCGTACTCAAAACGCACTGCAATCCGATTGTCCGTGTAGCACCAAAGTTCCTTCTTAAGTTTGTAGTCCAGCTCTCTAGCCCACTTATTTGTCAAAAACGTCTTGATAGCCTCTCGGCCGGTAAAGAATTCTGTGCGATTATGCCAATTGGAATCAACGGAGTATCCCAAAGATACCCGCTCCGGATTGCGAGAATTCCAGGCATCCTCAGCAAACTGCACTTTTGCCAATGCAGACTCCTTTGTAAACGGTGGTCGAATGTCTTTGCTCATGCTAGATCTTCCCTTCGTGTGTTGAATATTGGTGGAGGAGCATCCGCTCTCCTTGGTGTTTAGTATACAGACAGGTCTGTCTAAAATCAAATATAATTTCTCGTCCATTAATCCTGAAAAGAAGCGAGCCACCTCTTAGCACCCTAACATTTACCTGTTACTGATTTGTAGGATTTATGTCGATTATCTGTAACCAATACATCCACACTATCGTACATAATGAACGTGTAGCAAAGACAAACACAAGATACAGCACACTACACATTACATCATGATCAGTCAGCAAGACTGGGGAGGAGATTCATCACATGAAACACCTGAACAAACTCGTAACAGGAACTGTACTTACTTCCGTACTTTTCACCGGAGGGTACGCAATGACAGCAGATGCAAGCAACACAACGGCTACAACAAAAGGCTTGCAAGAGATTTCTAAAAAAACAGCAGACGTAACGGGTGACAAAACCGCAGACACAGTCGTTCTGTACGGGAAAAAAGAAAAGAACAGCCCTTACGTTAAGGACCTCACCATCAAAGTAACAGATGGCAAAACGAAAACATCTTTTAACATTGACGTGAAAGACAACGGATATGAGCCAAAGCTCTCCGTACAAGATTTCACTTACGATAAAAAAGGCGAGATCATGATTACTGCAAGCACTGGCGGAAGCGGTGGCTACACAACCAATCACATCTACACCATTAAAGATGGAAAAGCGAAAGAGCTCAGCCTGCCAGGTCTGGATAAAAACAAAGCAGGTGTAGTCGGAGCAGACTTCGTAGAATTGAAACCAATCGATCTCAACAAAAATGGTCTCTACGTGCTGGAAGGCACAGAGCGTCTGACTGGTGATTACAATGCAGACGTACGCGGCTACCTCAAATCCAAATGGAAGTGGAACCAAACCAAATGGGAATTGATGAGTGCCAACTTCGAACCAGCTGTAAAACCACTCGAAGTCTATCAAGATACTTTCAAAAGCCAAGATTCTGCCTTTGCTTTTAAAGGACCAAAATCATGGAACGGCAACATCCTTGTCGAGGAAAAAACAGGCCCACACGCAGATGAATACTTGCCAGAAGCAAAGAGTGTAACCCGCTTCATCTTCAATGCTGAAAAAGCGGAAGATCGTGTACCTGTTGTGGTTATCACCGCGCTTGACCTAAATGACTGGAAAAAACTGAACAACCCGGACGAGCCGCCAGTCGGCTACGAAATTGCTCGTAACCAAGCAACTAACACGATTTATGTAGCAAACTTGCCACAAGACACTGTATTTGACCCAGCAAGCAAAGAAGGGAAGAAATTCATCCCTCTGATGATGTCTATGGACCAAGTAAAACAAGCGTTTACGCTGGTAAAACGATAATCAATACGCATCTCTCCACAAAAAGTCCCTTTGCCTCTCTCATTGGCAAAGGGACTTTTTCCATCTACAGCTTCGCAATTCTTTTTTGCTTCTCCTCTTTTTCAACTGCATCCAGGTACTCGAACAATCCAAGACGATTTCCCCACGGATCGGCAAAGGTTCCCCACTTGACCGGCACTTCTTTCCGTTGGAAAATTTCAAACCGTTCGATTTGCAGTTCTTGGATCAGTCTTTCTCTTTCCGTCTCGATATCGATCACGGCAAATCGCACGGGACCGCTTCCTTCTGCGGGCGTCCCTTCTGCCAGCTGCAACCAACATCCAGGCAAGACCTCCCATTCAGCAAATCCTTCATGCGGAACAAAATCCGGCTCTCTTTGCAAGAAGCTCTGGTACCAGGCTTGTCCTTTGGCGAAATCAGAAGTACGCAATTGAAACGTCATCTCATGGATCATAGAAAAGCCTCCTGTTCTTCGACTTTTCATCCATTATTTCACAATCCTTGCGCCCCTTTCTAGAGAACGGAACAAAAAACCCCCGACTGAAGTCGAGGGAAAGGTACTCTTTATGCAAATATCGGCAGCATGAGATTCAGCAAGAACAATCCCGCGATGACGTACATGAGCGTAGGCACTTCGCGACGCTTGCCCAATGCGAGCTTCATGAGCGGATACGCCACGAAGCCAAACGCAATTCCATCTACAATGCTGTAAGACAGCGGGATAATCACGATGATCAAAAAGGCAGGGAAGCCTTCCGAGAAGTCCTTCAAATTGATATTCTGTACGTTTTGCAGCATCAGTGCGCCAATGATGATAAGCACCGGAGCAATGGCTCCATCCGGAATCATTTTGATAACAGGTAGCAAACCGAGTGACAGCAGGAACAAGGTACCTGTTACAAGTGCGGTCAGTCCCGTCCGTCCCCCTGCTGCGATTCCTGCCGCAGTCTCCACCGTCGAAACTGTCGGACTGGTTCCCAAAATTCCGGAGATGGCAGCCGACAACGCATTTGCTTGCAGCGAACGGCCAAACTTCTGTGGCTGGCCAAGCATCGAGGTATGCCCGTGAATCAAGCCAATATTTTCAAAGACGATGACCATCGCCAATGAGAAGGTCGCGATCCAGAATGGCAACGCCCAAATGGCAGAAAAGGAAAGACCCGCAAACACGCTTCCGTAATCCGCAAACGAAAACGATCCTCCCCCACCCGTCTCGACAATCCCGAACAAAAAGCCAAGTCCTGTACCAACCGTAATTCCGATCAAGAAGTTGCCCGGTACATTGCGAACAAACAAAATCAACGTAACAATCAAAGTAAGCAGCGTGACGATCACATACGGGCTGGACAAGTCACCCAGCGCGACAAACGTAGACGGATTCATGACGATCAGCCCGCCTTTTTGCAGTCCAATGAAGGTCAAGAACAACCCAATCCCTACCGTAATCGCCTCTTTTAGCGAAGAGGGAATCGCATTGGACAATATCGTCGCCGCCCTGGTAAAGGCAATCACAGTAAAGATCAAACCGGAAACAAAAACAGCAGCCAATGCTTCCTGCCAAGTGAGGCCCATCGATTGGCATAACGTGAACGTAAACAGGGCATTGATCCCCATGCCGGGAACCAGAATAATAGGAGCGTTTGCCCAGAAGGCCATGAGAAGTGACCCAATAAATGCCGTCAATACAGTCGCCAAAATACCTGCTTCCATCGGTATTCCAGCATCATTTAAAATCGAAGCGTTTACGGCAACAATGTAGACAATGGTGACAAAGCCAATAAATCCGGCGATGAGTTCCCTTTGAAACGTCGTGTCGTAAGCGCGCAAGTGAAATAGCTTTTCCATCCACGTACGCACGGAATTCCCCTTCTTTCCTTTATGTCTTTTCCATGAAGTGAAGATTCACAGGGAACATGCTATCATAGCTTCATCAATATGAAAAATATCCATAAAATCTAATTTTCATATCGTTTTCATATGGAACCATTCTCGTAAGGAAAGAAGGCATTGTGTGTGGATATTCGGCAACTGCGTTACTTCATCGCCATAGCAGAGGAGGGTCAGATAACGGGTGCAGCAAAAAGACTGAACATGGCCCAGCCGCCTTTGAGTCAGCAACTGAAGCAAATGGAGGAGGAGCTCGGGATCATGCTCATAGAGCGCTCGGGAAAACAAATGGTGCTGACCGAAGCAGGTATCACCCTCTATAAACAGGCACTCAATATCGTTCATCAAATGGAGGAAGCTCTCTCCGAGGTCAAAGAAACAGGCGAAGGCATTCGTGGGACGCTGTCCATCGGTGTAAGTGCGTTGTCTGCCTACCGCCTTCCAGAACAAATCCGTGTGTTTCAGCAAAAATATCCGCTCATTACGTATAAGATCTGGAAAGGTGATACACAACTCCTCAATCAGTGGCTGGAGCGCAGAACGATAGAAGTCGCCATCGTGCGCCTCCCCCACTCGTTGAACAACTGCACCATGATTCCTTTGGAGGAAGAGGATTTCGTGCTCATCGTTCCTGCCAGCTCGCCTTATGCCGATCGCCAGGAAATCGAAATGCGCGAGATCGCCGAACTCCCGCTTATCATGCCAAGCACGCCAGGATTGGGCATCTACGACTTGATTATCAAGGAATTCTCCCGTCTAGGCGTGGACCCGCACGTCATCTGCGAGTGCCCGGACATCTCTCTCATTGTCAGCATGGTCGCCTCCTCTGTCGGTTCCTCCATCGTTCCGATCTCGGCATGGGAGACCCATCAGAGCGAACAAATTCGCGGGATTCGACTCGCTGGAACTTCTATTTATTCTTCCGCTGCTGTCGTCTGGCAGTCTGGACGCCATCTGTCCAAAGCAGCAAATCGGTTTATCGAGACGTTTTCGTCGTAACTCCATTTAAGGGCCATCATATCCGGAATAATCTTGGAAATCCCGCGGGATGATAAACTATTACCATTTCTTGTAGATTCCCGGGAGGATAAAGATGACGTTCCTGATATCTTTGGCCATTGTATTTGTCATTGTGCTGTTCGGCGCGATTTCTCCTGAGCTTTTCGCCTCTGCGGCTTCTCATGTACTGAAAGTGACCACGACGAATTTTGGCTGGTTTTATTTAATCGTGACTTTCGGTTTTCTGATCTTTTGCATCTTCCTTGCCTTCAGCAGATACGGACAAATCCCTTTAGGCAGCGACGATGACGAGCCAGAGTATTCCCTGCCTACATGGTTTGCCATGCTGTTTTCTGCTGGGATGGGGATTGGTCTTGTCTTTTGGGGCGTAGCCGAGCCTGTCTCTCATTACTTCTCTCCGCCAGCAGGTGTGACAGGACAAACGACTGAAGCCGCACAAACCGCTCTGCGCTATGCGTTTTTTCACTGGGGACTGCATCCTTGGGGGATCTATGCTCTCATTGCCCTCGCTCTTGCCTATTTTCAGTTTCGCAAAGGGGCGAAGGGCTTGATTTCCTCCACCTTTGGCCCGCTGCTCGGTGAACGCATACACGGACCGATCGGAAAAGGGATCGATATTTTGGCTGTCATCGCCACGGTATTCGGTGTCGCAACCTCACTTGGCCTCGGAACTCTGCAAATAAATGGAGGCTTGTCTCACCTCTTTGGGTTGCCGTCCAACACCACCGTCCAAATCGTGATCATTTCCATTATTACCGTGCTATTTCTGCTCTCGGCTACGACAGGACTGGATCGGGGTATCAAGTATTTGAGTAATACGAATCTGGTATTGGCCTTGCTGCTCCTCCTGTTGACGCTCGTATTGGGCCCAACCTCGTTTATTTTTGACGCCTTCACTAGTACGCTGGGCAGCTATTTGAACAATCTCATCTCGATGAGCTTGCGGCTGACCCCGTTTACACAAGGGACATGGGTAGCCAACTGGACGCTGTTTTACTGGTCGTGGTGGATTGCCTGGGCGCCGTTCGTCGGCATGTTTATCGCACGCGTCTCCAAAGGTCGCACCATCAAGGAATTCGTCATTTGCGTAATGCTCGTCCCCAGTCTGTTGAGCTTTATTTGGTTTTCCGTGTTTGGCGGGACTGCGCTTCACCTCGAAATTTTTGATCAAGCGCCTATTGGTGCCGCTGTGCAACGGGACATCTCCACTGCGTTGTTCCTCGCATTGGAGCAGTTGCCCATGGGATACATTCTGGCTGTCGTTGCGATTCTGTTGATCATCACGTTTTTTATCACGTCGGCGGATTCGGCTATTTTCGTGCTCGGCATGTTGTCTTCTGATGGCAACCTGGACCCTTCGAATCGGGTAAAATTCACCTGGGGCGTCCTTCAATCCGCTATCGCGATCGTTCTATTGCTAAGCGGCGGTTTAGAAGGCCTGCAAACAGCCTCTATTGTGGCAGCGCTGCCTTTTACCGTCATCATGGTCCTGATGTGCTTCTCCCTCGTCATGGCACTACAGGAAGAAGACCGGATCGCGAAAAAGAAACGGAAGGATCAGCAGAAGAAGCTGGAGCGGTTGTTGAAGGAGTTGTAAAAAACAGGAAGACCCTTCTATGGAGCATTCTGCTTCGTGAAGGGTCTTTTTTATGGTATCATATGGTAAAAATTTCAAAGGATCTGATCACATGGAATTAGATCATTCTTTTCGAAAAAAGATTGTACCGATACCATACTGGAAATTGACAACTGTCTTCATCCTATTCATTGCCTCGTTTATTATCTGGTATGTATGGGAAGATCAAAATCGCCTCTATACTGAAAATCTGTACATGAAACGATCGATTTTTACAGGAATGATGTATCAAGTGGAATTTCTCAAGGAGCCCCACGGAAACGAAATAGAACTGTACAGCTTTGTAACCCCAAATGCGTGGGTAGATCGCCAGCAAATGAATAAAGACAATCAACTGGAGTTTTCATTGCTGGAGAATAAAATCGATCTGCTCATTCGAGAAGAGCGAAATGTCATCTTTTATTCCCTAATGTTGTTGTACACACTCGCCGTTTGGTATTTACTGCGAAATCTTCTTAGTGACAGTGCCCTTCCTATTTTCGTATTTCTTGCATGTGTTTTCTTCAGCTTTTCTCTCTGGCGTTCTTGGTTCAAAATACAGGAGTTACTCGAAGACAGCGCTTATTATATGAGCAGATTGTAAAAGGGGACGCTATCCATCGCGTCCCCCTTTGTTATTCATTCGATGCCTTCGCCTCAGATGTTACCTCAATCCCATTTCTACGAAACAGCGCTGCCGTCAGCCCGACACCCGTCACTTTTTTCCCGGAAAAGCTGCCATCGTAAACAAAGGAGCTTCCACAGGACGGGCTGTTCTCTTTTAAGATGGCGGATGAGGCTCCAACCGTTTTCGCCAGCTTCAGCGCTTGGTTCGCCCCCATCAAAAATTCCTCGGTAACGTCTCGGCCTGTGTTGTCTATGATACGTGCTTTGCCATCCAGAACATCTTCTCCCGTACCCCCGATGATTTCTGCTGGCGGTCGTGGTGTTGGCAAACCTCCCAGCTGTTCAGGACAGACAGGGATAGCCTTTCCTTCCCGGAGCAATTGCTCCAGCTCTTGGTCCAAGCATGACTTCTGATCGTAACGGCATTCACAGCCGATCAAACAGGCACTGATCACTTTCATGACAACCGTCCCCCACCTTTTATCTATAGCTTACGCAGCTTCACGCTTTGCACCCTATGATCCTGCCCCTTGTCCAAAATCAATTGAGCGCGAACACGCGTCGGCAAAATGTTTTGGCGCAGGTTAGCTCCATTAATCTCCGTCCAGATGCCGGTGGCTACCTCAGTCGCCTCCTCGTCAGACAGACTCGCGTATCGCTTGAAATACGAGGATGGATCGGAGAACGCAGTCTGGCGCAGCAGCTTGAACCGCTCTACATACCATTGCAGGATGTGCTTCTCTTCCGCGTGAACATAAATCGTGAAGTCAAAGAAATCGGAAACAATGACCTCAGAGATACGCGTATCGTTTTCGTCACCTCTAGGTGGTTGTAGCACATTCAAGCCTTCCACAATTAATATGTCAGGCTGTCTGACGGTCTGCCATTCATCTGGCACGATGTCATACACCAGGTGGGAATAAACTGGCGCTTTCACTTCAGGCAAACCCGATTTTACATCGGATAAAAAATTGATAAAACGACGCAAATCATAGCTTTCCGGGAATCCTTTGCGCTTCATGATTCCCCTATCTTCTAGAACCTTGTTCGGATACAGGAATCCATCTGTCGTAACCAAATCGACCTTCGGATGATTCGGCCAGCGGGACAACAGCGTCTGCAAAATGCGAGCCGTTGTGCTTTTGCCTACAGCCACACTGCCTGCGATGCCGATAATGAATGGCACCTTACCATCCTGGTTCCCTAAAAAAGTGTGAGTCGCCTGGTACAGCTCCTGCGTGCCCCCGACATACAAATTTAGCAGACGGGACAATGGCAGGTAAATGTCGGCGACTTCTGTCATGGACATTTTTTCGTTCAAGCCCTGCAAAAGGGAAAGCTCGTTATCAGATATAGTCAGCGGCGTGGAAGCCCGCAGAGCGCTCCACTGCTCGCGATTAAATGTAACATAGGGTGATGCCATGGGAATGTACATCCTTTCCATCATGAAAGTGCTTTCTTTATTTCATCACAAAATTAGTTTACACCAGCATGTCTTTCTTGGGAACAAGGGTGTTGTCCCAAATCAGACCAGCCCTGCACTTTGCCTTCATGAACACATAAGAAAAAAGCCGATACCCCATGGCATCAGCTTTGCTTGTAAAAGAATTTCTCGTTATTTACCTAAGTGAGCTTGCAGCATCCACACATGCTTTTGCAAGCTGTCCATAATCCCTAAAAACATGTCACCAGTCGCTTCATCGTCCCCTGCTTCTGCGGCTGTAATCCCGTCTTGCAGCTCTTTGATCAGGAGTGTAAAATCGCTCACGACTGCCTCTACCATCTGATCCGCGGATTCTCCACCTGTCGCTTCCTTAATGGAAGCCTGCTCCATACAGGCCTTCAACGTCGAAACAGGCTTGCCCCCAACCGTTAACAGCCGCTCCGCCAGCTCATCCACATTTTTGGCTGCCTCGTTATATAGCTCCTCAAATTTTTCATGCAGAGTAAAGAAGTTCGGGCCTTTGACAAACCAATGATAGTGATGCAGCTTCATATACAGCACAGACCAGTTGGCAACCTGTTTATTAAGTACGTCGGTCACGGGCCGACTCATTGTCATACTCATCCCGCTCCACCTCTCATCGTATAGATATAGCGTTTGTAGTATGTGGTGAATGGGGCGTTCCTATTCTTTTCATTTGTGTTTGCTCTTCGAAACGAAGCTCGACGCAAATCTGATCCAGATAAGTCAGCATAACAAAGATTGGCATCATCAAAAGATAAACTTTCTCACACCCTGAAAATATATAAAAAAGCTCATTCCTTCTACTCTGGTCAGAGGGAACAAGCCTTATTTGCTTACTATCCTGTTACAAATTTTTCTGAGTTGGGCTTGGCAAACTTTCAAACACATACCCATTAATCCCGGCAAAATCCATCTTTTTACGCAACTCAGTGACAACCTGCGTAAAATAGAGCCCACGATCCATGCTGCCAGCATATTTTCTCAAGTCGTAATCGTAGGAAAATGAATCGTATAGGTGATGTAAATCGTCTACAAGGACTTTTTTCATATCCTCTTTTTTAATGGCTGGATCGATGCTGCATTCGTTGACGAGGGCTTGTAATGTTTCCTGAAGGGCTTCATTGTCATAGGACGTGTGTGATAACAGAAACTTTAAATCATACAGATCTTTAAACCGCGGTCGCACAATGGTTTGATGAAGTTTCCAAGCAATCTGGATGGAAAGCGGTACCGTATACGGAACCAGGAAGCTGTCTCCAAAGAATGGGCGATACTCTAGAGGAACTGGCTCTTTTTCCATTTCCAAGTTAAACGAAATATCCAGAGAAAGCTCGCTATACTGATCTGCGTCTCTTGTTTGACCTTTGAAATAATAGGCGATATCGGTATTTATCGTCGGAAAGTCATCTGCCATGGCATAGTCGATACATCGCCAAAATGCATTCTCCCGAAAACTTCTAAACACGATGCCGTCGTTCAAATCCAGTTCGGTCACCTGAATCATCCAATTGGTAAAGGTCTCGTGCGCATGTTCAACGTCTCTAATCTTCCCTACATACAACAGGTCGATATCATCCACGTCCCGAGTCTCTCGGTTGTCCAAATATTGTCTTGTTAGAAGGCTACCTTTTAATACAAAGGGCATATTCACTAGAGCAATTCTTCTCAACAGTGCTTCCAAAACAACAAGCTCTCTCGCCTCATATTCCAACTCTGCTACATCATCATACGTAATCATCATGACCCTCCATCTAACAATTAGGAAATCCAGCCGCTGTCCAGTTCTTCGCGGCTGTCATAAATGCATAGTTCATATTGTTCTTTGATTAATTCGATCTGATTTACTTGCAAAATAGAATGTATCTTTTCTACTCGATCGTAAAACTGTTTCGGGCTCTCATATTCTCGGACAGTGATAAATCTCACTTTTCCATTCGCATTCAAAGAGTTTCTAGAAATATGTCCGCCATCACCCTCACATAAATTTCGTAACGCGGCGACATCATCGACCTGTACTTTGCCATGCCATTCGAAGTAAGGCTTCGAGTTTATGATGGGCTGGTGAAAATACGTTTCTTCCTTTGGAGAAATCTCTACTTTTTTTCGGACGATGGCAAAACCGTTGTTTTGAAACGTAGCTGCAATCTTTTCCATCTCTTTATTCGCTTCATGAAAATCTGGTCGTTTGATTACTCCTGTTATCATTGGTTGATTAATGTAATTTCCCTGATCCAAGACGATCATGACCGGTTTCACTTGTTGCGATTGGCAGAGATCGATAAAAGCTTCCTTTTCATCAAGCTGTACATCGTTGAAGGTAACATGAAACTCAAATTCCATTACTTCACTCCCTGACTTTCCTTGTATTGCACAATCAATTTATTTCCTTTTCTTCCTATTTGTATCGACATATCTTTTCTATCTCTTAACCGTTTCGTTTATAAAATAAAAAAGTAGAGGTACGCTGAGAATATTCTCTCAACATATCTCTACTTCAAAAGAGTGCTAGTTGCTAACCATTTAGCTTGGTGGTTACTGAAAAGTCCAGAGAGTGTACTTTTATTGACCAATGCCCCAAGATTTCATCGAGTCTTACATCTTGAATCCTAACCTTTGAGCCTAAAGAGCTTTGACCCGTAAGTTTTGAAATCTGAACGTTAATCTTTGAGCTTTCATCCTCGTAATCGCCAAATAATTTGTAGGATGGCCTAGTTAACCCACTAGGCAAGGGACTCTCGTTTATCAGCTATTCAAATGACTAGCAAATCAAACTGTTAATCCACAAGATTGATTTTGGTCATCGTATTGGATTCACTTAAGATAAAATCGACTTCACACTCAAACTCATCGATTTCTTTACTAAGCGTATCCATTTTCTCTTTCAACTTCAAGGGGTCTACGAGCTTCGCTTCATTTTGCTCTTTAAACGGTTTGGAGATCGCTTCCATTTCCGTATCCTTTACCTTGGAGTCTTTGCCAAAGTTCGCTTCGAGCAGCCTTTCCAATCGCAGCTGTACTTCTTCATTTTTCTCTTCAACCTGCGTGACGGCGTGGTTGTAATCCCTTCTCATTTTCTCCAGCAGTAATTTCTCATATTGAATGGAAGTTTTTCGCTCGATTGCTTCTGCCACTGTCATTCTCTTCCCGCTAATCGTTACCATCGTCTTTGCGTTGGACTCGACGATCAGTGACTTAATTTTTTGTCTTCTTTTTATTAGATCAACAACGGATTGGTAGTTTCGCTCTGTCGTTTCCACATACAGTTCTGTTGACGTATAACCAGTTACTGGCTTAGGTCCAATTGCAGAAGACATGAAAGTCGTTTCATTGATTCCTTTTTGGATTCTTTTATCAAGTAATTTTAATTCTGAGAGTCCTCTTGTGATAGACATTTCCATCGTGTCATTCCTCCTCGTGGAGTTTTGATAGAAGAATTGTTTATGTATATAGGGATTACATTTGGTAGTTTAATATACAACTATATGTAAATAGCTGTCAAATTTTTTAGGGGATTGGTTTGAAAATTTCCGATTAAACTATCGTATCTAAATGATATGCAATTGGCTTCTGTTCAATTTTTTCTAATAACAAGGTTTTTCTTGTAATAACATCATCGAATTGTTCCAGTGACAGTTTTTCCTTTAGTTGTTGCATATCCAAACGATCCAATTCTTTTAAAAGGTACTCTTTGGATTTGTGAAATACCTCCGAATGGGTTAATAATATCTCTCCATATGCTATCATTACTATGGATTTTTCAAAGATACCAAGGTTCATCGTTGTTTCAAATTCACCAAGGGTCCTAGATAGCGCTTCAGTACTCCTCATGATTTCTGCTCTATATCCTTGGTACATTTCATTGAATGCCTCAAACAACTCCTCGTACTCCCAATACATATAAAATCCTCCATCTATTCTCATGCAAAAAGACTCATTCCCCCTCATCATTCAAGTTGGAATAAGCCTTTCGCAATTTATTAACAGTATCAAAGCTGCAAATATAGTCGATACAACATTCGGGCAGCTTCCCCGCGAGTGACAGCCTCGCCAGCTCTAATCTGTTTATCCGCAGGAACGTCGATCAAGCGCTGTTTCACAGCCAAAGCCATCGTTGGTCTTGCCCAATCAGATATCGTGTGTGGGTCTGTGAATTGACTCAAGTAGTCCTCCGTATTCGAAGGGTAAAAATAATTTTTCTTTTCATGTAATGATCTTGCACCAATCGCAGCCATTTCTTCACGGGATATCGTATGATCCGGCCTAAACGTGCCATCCGGATAACCTTTAACGATATCCTTTTTCTCGGATGAAGCGATAAATGGAACATGCCATTCCGGCGGGTTCACGTCTGAAAAGCTCTCCGTCGCCGTTTCATCCAAAGCGTAAAAAGCTCGTACAAGCATCGCCGTGAACTCTGCACGGGTAAGCGGTGAATCAGGCTCAAAGTTGCCATCTTCTTTCCCGGTTACAATTCCTTTCGATCCCAGATATTGTACGGCTTGCTGTAACTCAGGATCGCGATTGTCAACATCAGGGAACGTTTTTGCATTATCGTCCAAGAAATACGTTCCGGAACGGTTTATTTCGGCTTCCATGCCGTTATTGTACGGATTGAACTTGCCTCCGATAGGCTGCGTGATTTTCCCATTCGTATAGAACACGCTATTATGCGTCGCGTCCGCCTGATCTGCAGGCAAAATGATCCGTATGTTGCTTGATACATTCGAAAGCTCCTGCCCTTGTTCATCTGAAAATTGTACGCGATATTGACCGTTATTGTCTTCAACCAAGCGAATCACAATAACCGGGAGCGATTGGAACAGGCGATTTACGGTCGCAAGATTAATCATCAGCTTCGCATTCCCCGCATGAACGGTAAGATAGTCGATATCCTTACGATTGAGTAAGCTATCCTTATACAGTTTGACTGTAAAACCTTTTTGTTCAGGCAAAGACAAAATTTCTCCATTGACGACTAACTCTCTAGCAAGAGCAATCTTGCTTTCCGATAGCGTCTGCTCCACCGCAGTCTTAGCCTTCCGCGCATTGTCGGCTACGCGATCAATCAACTCGGGAGTGATGACGAGTTGGTCATTCACAAGCTCAGGCTTTTCGCTGCTTGCCGCTGTAATAACAAGCTCTCCTGCTTGTGTCAGTCCCTCCACGATAAACGGACGCTGTCTGTCAGCGACAGGTACCGATTGGACGGCCGTATAATATGTCTCGGACAACGTATTGCTGTCAACGACGTACAACAAAAAGGAAGCGGTCACGTCAGGAAAACCAGCTCTGCTTGCAGTTGCCCGAACAATGGTCTGCCCGGGCTTGTTAGCTTTTACGACCTGTGTACCATTCACATTCGATAGGGTTCCAATGCTCGGGTCGTCAATGGTGTAAGTCATCGTTGTCCCGGGAAGCAAATGATTTACCGCAATGGACTGTTTGCCGCCAGGTTGCAGCATCGTGATATATGGGTAAAGACTAATTTCCGGCGAAGTTCGTATCACAGTCGTGGTTGTTGTCCGAGAATGATCGTCCGTTGGTTTGTCTGCTTTCACTGGACGATTACGAGCTGCCGTTTCTTCCGTGAACACAACTAGCTTCGGCAAGGCAATCGAATCTGCCCAAGCCCACAAAGTCTGATCCTTTTTTAATACATAGTAATACCTTTTTTGTGGAGAAAAGTCTTCATGGTGTATGGAAGCGATGTCCGTAAGCTCTGGGAAAACTTTATCATTGTCCACTGACCAAAGCTGATCGTCCTCTCGGAAGGCATAAGCTTTGTCGATATTCCGCTCTTTCATGGAATCCAATTGGACCATCGTACGCGCGTCTTTTGCTGCATGCAAATACAAGGGATACTTTTTCGTGTCAGCGGTTGACCAAGACAAGACCGTGCCATCTTTCATATAGGCATAGCTGGTAGAAATGCCCGGCTCTATCTTGACGATATCAGCAAATCCGTTCATCTGCTCTGGACTATTATTTTTCGAGCGGTTATTCGGAAGGTACGAATTTGCCTTCCATCTCCAAACCGAACCGTCTGTTTTCACAGCGAATACGACGCCGTTAGCCATTTTTATGGATACGACATCATCTAGCAGCTTTGTTCGGACTGGAATGGTTGAGCCACCCTTCGTGGTGTTTATTTCACTTCCCAAACTCCATACAGAACCATCTGACTTTAATACGAACAAGACCTTGTAGGCACCGTTATAATGGGTGACTAGTGAAGTTACATTTTTCAAGTCTTTGATCTGCCTCGGAGCACTAGTAGGACTAGTGTCAAGAACAGTGCCGTGGTCCGCGTCCCAATACCACACAGTTCCATCTTTTTTTAGGGCAACGTAGTTAACGATATAGTTACCCCTCGCCGCTTATTCTTGACTGTCATCTCCTTCACATCCTGCAAGCCCGGAACTTGTACCATCTTGGCTTGATAGAATGGATCTGAAGAACTGAGAGGATAGCCATGGATGTACCAAGTCCATACGGTTCCATCTTTTTTCGACAGTAGCACATTATCGTTAAGGATATGGTAATCCTCCCCGATACGTGTATATTGCTGTTCGTAATCGACTCTTGTGTCGTTCCCTTTGGCTTGAACCGTATGAGATTGGGCCGTTAGGATTAACACAAAGCTTAACAATGCTGCCATCAATCGTTTCATTGTAGTCCTCCACCAATACTCTCCTTGATAGTCTCCTTGCTCTGTCTATCTAATTTCCATAATTTGCACCACGCTTTATATTAACAGAACAAGAAATATTTACAATGAACTAGCTATTTTTGGCAGAATGCATCCTCCGCATGAAAACGATAGGAAAAGCAAAAAGCCAGGGCCTACTCTCCCTGGCTATCCTACGTTACAGAAGTCCTTCCTTTTTCCCTTTTTGTAGCGCTTCATCCCGATTCCGCACACCGAGCTTGTCATACAGAGCAGACGCATAGTTACGCACTGTCCCGTCTGACAAATACAGCTTGGAAGCGATCGTTTTATAACGCATGCCTTGGGAAAGCATCTGCAAAATCTCCCGCTCCCGCTTCGTTAACCCATAAGAATTCTCGTCTTTTTCGCTTATATTCGGTGCATCGAGCAATTCTTCCTGTTCGTTTGCTGACTGTGCATCCAGCATTTTATGAAGCAGGTCCTGTGCAATCATCGTACCGCCGCGATGGACGAGGCGAATCGTTTCCGCAAGCTCGCGTGATTCAATCGATTTCAAGAGATAGCCGTCTGCACCACTGCGCATGATTTCCTTGGCTTTTTCAGTATCTTGAAACGTAGACAGGACAAGGACACGAATACCGGGCCATTTTTCCTTTATTCGTTTTGTCGCAGCGATCCCGTCCATATTCGGCATCTCCAAGTCCATCAGCACTAGGTCTGGTTCTAGCTCCTCGCACAGCTCCACAGCCTGCGCCCCATCCTCGGCCATCCCGACTACCCGCAGGTCTCGCTGTCCCTCGAGTATGGTGCGCAAGCTTTCCCGGATAAACGAGTGATCGTCTACGATAAACAAACGAATGATTTCATCCGCGCTCTCTACCAGCCTCGGCACAAAACAAGTAATGATCGTTCCTTCTCCCCGCTCTGAGTATACGGATACTCTTCCTTGCAAATGAGCTGCCCGCTCTTTCATCGTCGTGATCCCGAAACCATCCTTCCAATTTTCCATTCCGTGACCGTTATCCTGTACTTCCAGCCTCGTCTGTTGCGGCTCAAAATACAGGGAAACGACGATGTCCGTAGCCTGTCCGTGGCGTACCGCATTCGTCAAAGATTCCTGTAAGCAGCGAAACAAGGTCATTTTCACCTGCTTACCAACAGGATACTCTTCCCCGATCGCACGAAACCGTACATTCACCTTCGCATGTGTCTGAAACTCCTCCCCAAGCTGCCTAAGCGAATGAACTAAGGGAAGCGTATCTTGCGGTGACCCCATCTGATGCAAGTAGCCCCTCACTTCCTTCATGCCTTTTCGCGCAAGCTGCAAGAGGGAGTCGAGCTTTTCCGTCCCTTCCTGCGACGCCACATCCGGACGCAAGGTTTCCAGCCCCATGATGATCGAGACATAGGAATGCCCCATCGTATCATGCAGGTCCTTGGAGAGTCGATCCCGCTCCTCCAGCAGTGTCACTCTCTCGATTTGGGTGAGATACTGCTCCAGCACACTGTTTTGCTTGCGAATAATTTCATTTTGCCGATGATTGACGATGAGCAAATGAAAGGCAAACCCCAACACATAGGCAAGCCCGATTTGCGGAAAAATCTCGAACACATCAATTTCCCGCGAAAAAAGCACAATCAGCAGTGGAAGGAAAACAATCGTAATGGGAGCCGACCAGCGATACGATTTCTCCGCACTATTGGCGGCAATCAAAAAAGCTGGCGTCAATAAAGTAAGGTACGCCTCCGGAAACATCGACGTGAGATAAAGGGATAATCCGCCAAACAAGAGCATTTCTGCAATCAGATAGTAACGATAGCTCAGCATTAAACAAATCCACGGGACGGAAAATACGATAATTTCCCAAAAAACAACAACCCATAAAGGCAGAGTGAGGTAATCTTCCATTTGTATAGTCGTTGCGGTGATTGAAAAGCAACTGATCAGACGTATAAAAAGCATCACCCAGTCATACCAGGCCCATTGTTTTACAATATCTAACAAACTATCATCCCCTAATCGCTTTGAACATCAAGCGCGTGTACCCACCAATTAAATGTACCAGTCCGTTCCCGAACTTGGAGCACCCGATCATGAGTATGAATCCTAAACTCATAATTTGCAATGCCTTCAGCTCTGAATCCACTACGCTCCCGAAAAAATGTAGCTCCACGAAAGGATACAGCAACGGTACGAACGCAAGACATACGGGTCCAATGTAGATGAGTACTCCGATCACCAGGCAAATACAGCCTAGGACGAATTTTTGCATCAGCCAATAAACGGATAGCCAGTTTCTTACATCCAGTAGTTCCGCCTTTGCCTGCATCCATTGATTTCCCTCTGCTCTTTGTCTCATTGTCAACGGTTCTATGGAAATATCGGTATAAATTTTCGTCTGAATACGTTCATGCTGGACAAAGGTTTGGGTTGTACGCAACACATTGGTGAGCAATGGAATTCCCACTACGGTAAATGACAAGGCCAAGCCAAGCACGATACTGACCAAGTAAAAGCATAAATAAAATACCCCCGAGACAAATGTATACAGCAAAAAGATAACATTTTGAACGTTACGCATGATCGCTCTTTTCATCTAAGCAAACTCTCTCCTATCTTTACCTTTTCCGACACGATGATGACGGTCTGCCCTTACCGTAATCCGCTGCGCGTCACATGAGCCAGTACCAAAATGTCATAAAACTGGCTAAGTCATGTCACTTCATAGAAAGACTACAGCTATTTTGCAAATGGCAAAAGTGATGACAGAAAGTAACTACCGAGCATGACGCGAGCTTTGCCATACTGTGCTCAAGCGCTCATTCTCGGAATCGGTGCGCCAAAACGTGTTATCAAAAACAAAAAGGAGAACCGTATATGAAAAAAGCTATTCAAAAAATGAGTCTTACTGTTTTTCTTCTCTCCACGACCTTGATCACCACATGCATACAGCCGCTCAGTGCCATGGAATCAAATCAGACTGCTTCCAGCATTAAAGGACCGGTGGATGCCAAAGAAGTAGAAGCGTTTGCCGATCCATTGTTTGCAGATAAAATGAAACAATTTAATGTGAATGGCTCCAGCTTTGTTGTCGTTCGTGATGGCAAGGTCATCGTGAACAAAGGCTACGGCTTCGCTAACAAGGAAAAGAAAATCCCTGTTGATAAAGATACGGTGTTCCAAATTGCCTCTGTATCGAAAACCTTTACCGCCTTGGCTGCCATGCAGCAAGTAGATGCGGGTAATATTGACCTGCATGGCAATGTAGAGGAATATCTCGGTGGGCTAAAAATTCCTAATAAGACAGGAAAACCGGTCACCATGTATGACTTGCTTACCTACACAAGTGGCATCGATTTGCCTGATGGCATAGCCATTACCGGTGCACAATACATTGATCAGGACATCTCGATGGATGAATACCTTCCAAAGCATATGCCGACCGTCATCCGACCACCAGGCGAGGCCTATACCTATGATAATTCTGGATTCTTACTTGCTGGTTACGCCGTGGAAAATGCAAGTGGAATCCCCTTTGCCGAGTATATGGATGAAAAAGTGTTCAAGCCTCTCGGAATGACCTCAAGCAGTGTACGTTTCAAGCCTGAGCTCATGAAGCGAATGGCTGCCAATTACGTCGGTCGTAAAGGAGAGCTTCGTCCTCCAGAAGGGCGCACTCCAACTGATGGTCCACAGGGAAGCATTCTATCAACAGGCGAAGACATGGCCAAGTATATGATCATGCAGCTGCAAAACGGAAAATTTGACGGCAAGGAAATCGTCAGCGAAAAAAGCATGGACTTGATGCATACGTACCAGATTTTCGCGGATAAGGACCTCCCGATCACAACCGTAGGCTTTGAAGGCTATTTTCCAGAGCTTGCAAATGGTCAACACGTTGTTTTGAAGGGTGGAAACATGCCTGGCCATTCTTCCCTGATGGTATTGGTCCCAGAACAAAAAACCGGCTTTTTTATGTCCTACAACAATGATTCGTTATTAAGCTCCGAAATTTACAAAGAATTCATGGATCATTACTTCCCAGCGATAAAAGAAAAAGCAGAGCCTGCTTACTTGCCCTTGAGTGAAAAGGATGCGCAAAAATATTTCGGGCTCTATCAAAATACGCGTGTCTATTTTGTCCGCACTTCTATTACCTACGAGAATGGCTCACTCGTGCTTGAGAATGAGATAACCGGAAAACAAAAGCTGCGAATGATTCATCCATTGCTGTTTGTAGATGAGGAAGGCAATAAAATCGCGTTCAAGGAAGACAAAAACGGTAACATCAAATACTTCTATTATGCAACGCCAAAAGGAGCTTTACTCGTTGCCGATTCGCAAAAAATGGAAATGAAACAGACCTACTCAGACGTCTCTAACACTAGTAGCTATAAGACCTATATCAACAACCTCAGCGCTCTTTCCATTATGGGAGCAAAAACAGGAAATAAATTTGATCCTACAGGGACCATGACACAAGGCGAATTTACTGACGCCCTGATCAAAGCACAAGGCATGTACGTATTTGCCGGGAGTGAAGACGGGATTAGACAGCAATTGGCCGCGGGCATCCCTAATTTGAATCCATCTGCACCAATCACCAGACAAGTCGCTGCTGTCATGATCCAAAATTTGAAGCAGCTTGAACCAGTGGCAACCACAAAAACGAAGCTGCAAGATACAGCCGATGCATGGGCAAAAGATGCGATCACTGCACTTGTTTCACAAGGCATCGTTGATCCTGATACGAAAGTAAGCGCAGATGGCTCTTTCACATTCCGCGCAAAAGATTTACTGAAGCGTCAAGAAGCAAGTGCCTTGCTTGATTTAGCGTTTGGCTACTATTCGCTGCCGATTAAACGAAACTAACTCCTCTCCTATCTGAGCCAGTGCCAAAACGTCATATGACAGGTCAAGTCATATCATTTCATCACAGAGACAGCAGCTATTTTGTATATCGGAAAAATGATGACAGGAAGTAACTACCGAGTATGACACGAGCTTTGCCATACTGTGCTCAAGCGCTCATTCTCGGAGTCGGTGCGTCAAAACGTGTTGCCACAACAAAAAGGAGAATCCCATATGAAAAAAGTGATACAAAAAATGAGTCTCGTCGTTTTTCTTCTCTCCACGACCTTGATTTCCGCATGCACGCAGTCGCTCGGTGCTGTGGAATCCAATCAGACTGCTTCCATTGCTGCCCAAGGACCGCTGGATGCCAAAGAAATAGAAGCGTTTGCCGATCCATTGTTTGCAGATAAAATGAAAGAATTTAATGTGACTGGTTCCAGCTTTGTTGTCGTCCGTGATGGCAAGGTCATCGTGAACAAAGGCTACGGCTTTGCTGACAAGGAAAAGAAAACCCCTGTTGATAAAGACACGGTGTTTCAAATTGCCTCTGTATCGAAAACCTTTACCGCCTTGGCTGCCATGCAGCAAGTAGATGCCGGCAAAATTGACCTGCATGGCAATGTAGAGGAATATCTCGGTGGGCTAAAGATTCCTAATAAGACAGGAAAACCGGTCTCCATGTACGACTTGCTCACCTACTCAACTGGCTTCGAATTGCCTGACGAAACTACCTTTACCGGTCCACAATACATTGGGCAGGACATCTCTATGGATGAATTCCTTCCAAAGCACATGCCGACCGTCATCCGACCGCCTGGCGAAGCCTATACGTATGATAATACAGGATTCTTACTCGCTGGCTACGCCGTGGAAAAAGCAAGTGGAATCCCCTATGCCCAGTATATGGATGAAAAAGTGTTCAAGCCTCTCGGAATGACCTCGACCAGTGTACGCTTCAAGCCTGAGCTCATGAAGCGAATGGCTGCCCATTACGATCTGAATGGCGAGCCACGTCCGGCAGAAGGACACGCTCCAACTGATGGTCCGCAGGGAAGCATTCTATCAACAGCAGAAGACATGGCAAAGTACATGATCATGCAGCTGCAAAACGGAAAATTTGACGGCAAGGAAATCGTCAGCGAAAAAAGCATGGACTTGATGCATTCTTTCCAGATTTTCGCAGAAAAGGACATCCCAATCACTACCGCAGGCTTTGAAAACTATTTTCCAGAGTTTGCAAATGGTCAGCACGTTGTTTTGAAGGGCGGAAACATGCCAGGCCATTCTTCCCTAATGGTATTGATTCCGGAACAAAAAACCGGCTTTTTCATGTCCTACAACAATGACACAATGTTTAGCGCTGATATTTACAAAGAATTCATGGATCATTATTTCCCGGAAAAAGTAAAAGCAAAAGCAGATCCAGAGTCTGATTACTTGCCCTTGAGTGAAGGGGATGCGCAAAAATATTTCGGGCTGTATCAAAATACGCGTTTCTATTGGACACGCACTTCTATTACCTATGAGAATGGATCACTCGTGCTTGAGGGTGAGGCAACCGGAAAACAAAAGCTGCGTATGATTCACCCATTGCTATTTGTAGATGAGGAAGGCGAAAAAATCGCGTTCAAGAAAGACCAAAACGGTAACATCAAATACTTCTATTATACAACGGCAAAAGGCGCTAGCCTTGCTGCCGATTCACAAAAAATGGAAATTAACAATACCTATTCAGACGTCCCTAACACCAGCAGCTATAAGACCCATATCAACAACCTCAGCGCCTTTTCCATTATGGGAGCGAAAACAGGAAGTAAATTTGATCCTACAGGGACCATGACACAAGGCGAATTTGCTGACGCCCTGATCAAAGCACAAGGCATGTACGTAATGGCCGGGAGTGAAGACGGGATTAGACAGCAAATGGTTGCTGGCATCCCTAATTTGAACCCATCGGCACCAATCACAAGACAAGTCGCTGCTGCCATGATCCAAAATTTAAAGCAGCTTGAACCTGTTGCAACCAGCAAAGTGACGCTGCAAGATACAGCCGATGCATGGGCAAAAGATGCGATCACTGCACTTGTTTCACAAGGCGTCGTGGATCCTGATACGAAGGTAAGCGCAGATGGCTCTTTCACATTCCGCTCAAAAGATTTACTGAAGCGTCAAGAAGCAAGTGCCTTGCTTGATTTAGCATTTGGTTACTATTCTCTGCCGATTAAACGATAAGAATCTTTTTTCCTCTTTTTGGGATAAAGTAGGGATTGTTGTATACCCTACTCCTTTGAGGGAGGTGACTGGTCGTGGAAAATAGCGATAAACACAAGGGACAAGCTGAGCAAAAAGATTCAAGTGACTTGAATGAGAAGGAAATCGAGCTTCAGCATCAATATCAAATGTTCCCTACCCCGGATGAAAAACGTGCTTCAAAAGTAATTACTGAGCTGAAAGATTAATAGCTACTCTCCCCCACTTTAAGGCTGTCGAGAAACTCGGCAGCCTTTTTCATTTGCTACGTAATCCGCTGAGCATGCCATGAGCGCGTGCAAAAATGTCATATGACAGAAAGCAACTACCGAACATGACACGAACTTTGCGATACTGTGCTCAAGCGCTCACTCTCGGAGTCGGTGCCCCAACACGAATTAACATAAAACAAAAGGGGAATCTCACATGAAAAAGGTTTTTCAAAAAATGAGTCTCACAGTTTTTCTTCTCTCCACGACCTTGATTGCCGTATGCACGCAGCCGCTCGGTGCAATGGAAATAAATCAGACTGCTTCCATCGCTGCCACCAACATAAAAGGACCGCTGGATGCCAAAGAAGTAGAAGCGTTTGCCGATCCACTGTTTGCAGATAAAATGAAAAAATTCAATGTGAATGGTTCCAACTTTGTTGTCGTCCACGATGGCAAGGTTATCGTGAACAAAGGATACGGCTTCGCTGACAAGGAAAAGAAAATTCCTGTTGATAAAGACACGGTGTTCCAAATTGGCTCTGTAACGAAAACCTTTACCGCCATGGCCGTCTTGCAGCAAGTCGATGAGGGCAAAATAGACCTGCATCATAATGTAGAGGAATATCTCGGTGGGCTAAAAATTCCTAATAAGACAGGAAAACCGCTCACCATGTACGACATGCTTACCTACTCAAGCGGCTTCGATATGCCTGACATCACTACCTTTCTCGGTCCACAATACATCGAGCAGGACATGTCTATGGATGAATTCGTTTCAAAGAATAATATGCCGACCGTCATCCGACCACCTGGCGAAGTCTATACGTATGATAATACTGGATTCTTACTCGCTGGCTACGCCGTGGAAAAAGCAAGTGGAATCCCCTTTGACGAATATATGGATGAAAAAGTGTTCAAGCCTCTCGGAATGTCCTCGAGTAGCGTACGCTTGAAGCCTGCGCTCTTGAAGAGAATGGCTGCCCATTACCGACCTAATGGCGAGCCACATCCGGCAGAAGGATTCATTCCAACTGGTGCTCCGCAGGGAAGCATTCTATCAACGGGAGAAGACATGGCCAATTACTTGATCATGCAGCTGCAAAACGGAAAATTTGATGGCAAGGAAATCGTCAGCCAGAAAAGCATTGACTTGATGCATTCTTACCAGATTTTCGCGGAAAAGGACATGCCGGTCACGACAGTAGGCTTTGAAAACCTTTATAGAGAGCTGGCAAATGGTCAGCACGTTGTTTTCAAGGGTGGAAACATACCTGGCCATGCTTCCATGATCGTATTGATCCCTGAACAAAAAACCGCCTTTTATATGTCCTACAACAATGATTCGGACATGAGAGCCGATATTTTCAAAGAATTCATGGATCATTATTTCCCGGAAAAAGAAAAAGCAGAGCCTGCTTACTTGCCCTTGAGCGAAAAGGATGCACAAAAATATATCGGGCTGTACCAAAATACACGTGGCTATTGGGGCCGCACTTCTATTGCCTACGAGAATGGCTCACTCATGCTGGAAGATGCTACAAGTGGAAAACAAAAGCTACGCATGATTCATCCACTGCTGTTTGTAGATGATGAAGGCAATAAAATCGCGTTCAAGGAAGAGAAAAACGGTAACATCAAATACTTTTATTATGCAACGCCAAATAACGTCACACATGCCGTTGCCCACTCACAAAAAATGGATAGGAAAGAGACTTACTCAGACGTTTCTAACACCAGTAGCTATAAGACCTATATCAACAATCTCAGCGCTCTTTCCATTATGGGGGCAAAAACAGGAAGTCAATTTGATCCTACAGGGACCATGACACAAGGCGAATTTATTGACGCCCTGATCAAAGCACATGGCTGGTACGGATTTCCCGGGGATGAAGCCCTCAATAGACAGCAATTGGCCGCGCGCGTCCCTGATTTGAACCCTTCGGCACCTATCACAAGACAAGCCGCTGCTGTCATGATCCAAACTTTGAAGCAGCTTGAACCGGAGGCAACCAACAAAGTGAAGCTGCAAGACACAGCCGATGCATGGGCAACAGATGCGATCACTACTCTTGCTTCACAAGGCATCGTCGATCCGGATACGAAAGTAAGCGCAGATGGCTCTTTCACATTCCGCGCAAAAGATTTGCTGAAGCGTCAAGAAGCAAGTGCCTTGCTTGATTTAGCGTTCGGTTACTATTCTTTGCCGATTGAGCGGTAAGCTTTTGGGATAAAGTAGGTAACTTCTCCCTTGAAGGAAGTGACTATTCGTGAAAAATAGCGATAAACACAAGGGACAAGCGGAGCATAAAGAGTCAAATGAATGGGATTGAGAAGGAAACGAGCTTTAGCATGAATATCAAATGTTAGTGATTACCGAGTTGAAAGATTAATAGCTGCGAAGAAAAGGAGTCTGTAAAATATTCTG
>NZ_PXZM01000002.1 GCF_003013395.1 Brevibacillus fortis
GTTTTCAAAGAGCATTTTTAGTTCTGCTAAACTAGCAGGAACTTCATGTTAGCACATCCGCTTTCAGGTGTCAAACACTTTTTTGAAATGTTTTTCAACCAATCTGCAATTTGTTTAGTAAGAGCGGATTTTCAATATATCATGTGCGTCACATTCATGTCAACCATCATTTTTTCAAGAAAGCGATGGTCGGGAAGACAGGATTCGAACCTGCGACCCCTTGGTCCCAAGCCAAGTACTCTACCAAGCTGAGCTACTTCCCGATTATCGTTCTTCACTTTTTAAAATGAAGATGCGTGCCCTGAGAGATTCGAACTCCCGACCTTTTGATTCGTAGTCAAACGCTCTATCCAGCTGAGCTAAGGGCACATGTTATGGAGCGGACGAAGGGTCTCGAACCCTCGACCTTCGCCTTGGCAAGGCGACGCTCTACCAATTGAGCTACGTCCGCATGCTACTTTGTTGCTGTGGGGTCCCCGAAAAGTACTCGGAAATCACTTCGAAGCTTCGATTCGCTTTTTGGGGTAATGGTGCGGTCGAGAGGACTTGAACCTCCACGGTGTTGCCACCACTGGCACCTGAAGCCAGCGCGTCTGCCATTCCGCCACGACCGCATATGAAGATCCATCTCTTGTTTTAAAAAACTGGTGAGCCATGAAGGACTCGAACCTTCGACCCTCTGATTAAAAGTCAGATGCTCTACCAACTGAGCTAATGGCTCTCACTATATTTATCGCTATTTCAAACCATCAAGGTTGAAATGGCGGAGCTGACGGGACTCGAACCCGCGACCTCCGGTGTGACAGACCGGCGTGAACTCCAACTTCACCACAGCTCCATATTTGGTTGCACCCAATGGGCACTCCGATCCTACTTGATCACGATGATTACTCAACGAAGTGCAAGTAGAAAATTTGGTTGCGGGAGCAGGATTTGAACCTGCGACCTTCGGGTTATGAGCCCGACGAGCTACCGAGCTGCTCCATCCCGCGACGATCAGGACTATCGAGTGTCAGCGTTGCCGTATGCGGCACTTTCAGCTGACCTTCCTTGCCCTATTATATAAGTGGTGGAGGCTGACGGGATCGAACCGCCGACCCTCTGCTTGTAAGGCAGATGCTCTCCCAGCTGAGCTAAGCCTCCATATATGCCCTGCGAAACTGCAAGGCGTTTTGCTAGGTGACCCGTAGGGGATTCGAACCCCTGAATGACAGCGTGAAAGGCTGCTGTGTTAAACCGCTTCACCAACGGGCCATTTCTAAAAAAGTGATGGCGGATGGAGTGGGATTTGAACCCACGAGACGGTTCGACACCGCCTACACGATTTCCAATCGTGCTCCTTCGGCCGCTCGGACATCCATCCGTATATATGAAGTGGATCAAAGCGATCCGCTCGTTTGCCTTCCAGAATTCATATGTTAGCATGCATTCATGTGAAACGCAAGAACTTTTTTAAAGAAACTTAAAAAGTTCAATGTGACATAACTTTTCTGCTAGGCACAATAGCCATTGTAGCGTGTGCAGCATGTGCTGTCAACGAAAAATAATGAAAATCTCAACTTTTTGTCTCTGTCTCCATCCATTGATGTGAAACACGTATATATCATTACCTGTCAGTAGCAATGTTACTCGCCGAATGCCACGCTTTTTGTCGAGCATGCTCGTATCTGCACTAACAAGAGATCTCACCATAAGGAATGGTGAGATGGTATAATTTAACTTAAGACAAGACTGGCGGTGGAAGACCACGGCACAGCTTCCTGTAAAGGGGGTGATGCTGATGGTCTCGCTCGGCACGCTTTACCTTTTCCTAAAAGTATTGGCAACCTTGCTAAGCCTCTGGTTTAGCAGCAGGAAGCTCTACCGATGGATAAGAAAGTGGCGTAACAAGCGAAAACCCACCGCCTAAGGTTGACCGCCTGACGGTGGGTTCGCTGTTTTTGTAATCTTGCGCGCCGTGGGTGTCCACAGCTACTTGTCTCAGGAGCCTTGCCGCTGCAACGGTATTGGCTCCTTTATTTATATGTCGGAAATTCAATATCTCTACCAGTAGTTTAACACCCTTTTTCCATTCCATACAACCTAGGAAAGGATTTGAAATGGATGACCTCGATCCGTCTAGCTACTCCTCAAGACATTCTTGCTGTCTGTACGATTGATGCAATGGTGCTAGGTTCAACCAGTCGTTCAACTGAACTACAAACAGCCATAGAACAAGAGCATTGCTACGTGGCGTTATTCGACATGAACATCGTCGGTTTTGCCCTCATCAATCAATCTTTTTTTAAGAACAGCTTTATACATCTAATCATTGTTCACCCTCACTATCAAAACAGAGGGGTTGGCGAGGAGATGATGCGCTATCTGGAAACGATCTCCCCTACAGAGAAGTTGTTCACTTCTACTAACCTTTCCAATAAAAGAATGCAACGTCTCTGTCTAAAGCTCGGATACGCTCACTGCGGAACCCTTACTCACCTAGATCCAGATGATCCTGAAATGTTTTTCTGCAAATACGTTCGACATCCACTATGATTGATTTCGCTCATAGATCAAACGAAGTCCTTTTAGCGTAAGATTCTGATCCACGACATGGATACAAGACGTCTCATTAGCAAAAAGTGCTGCCAACCCTCCTGTGGCAACTACGGTAGGTCGTGTACTGTATTCATCCATGATTCTTCGTACGATGCCCTCGACCTGACCGACAAACCCGTAAAATATGCCGGACTGCATCGCCGCTACCGTATTGCGGCCGACTACACTTGCAGGTTTGGCGATTTCGATTCGCGGCAGCTTGGCAGCACGAGTAAAGAGTGCCTCTGTCGATATTCCAATACCAGGAGCAATCGCCCCGCCCCAATATTGCGCCCGCTCGTCCACATAGCAAAAGGTCGTCGCCGTTCCAAAATCGACCACGATCAGCGGTGTACCATAATGATGAATCGCAGCAACAGCGTTCACGATTCGATCAGAGCCTACCTCTCGTGGATACTCATATTTGATGTTCAATCCAGTTTTGATACCCGGTCCGACAAGCAGTGCTTTTTGTTGCATGTACTTCGCGCACATGCGTTCAATAGTGAGGTTAAGAGGCGGAACGACAGACGAGATAATCACGCCTCTAACCTGCTCAAAACCGAGCCCAACACTACCAAACAAGCTTTTAACGAGCATGCCGTACTCGTCTTCCGTTTTGTTACGATCTGTGGACACTCTCCAATGGTGTTGGAGCTCGTCGCCTTCATACAAGCCCAATACAATATTGGAGTTGCCTATATCGATCACCAATAACATCGTGGTCGCTCCTTACCGCTTGCGCGTATTCAAGTCGAGGCTGATATCAAACGCTTTGACGGAATGAGTCAGAGCCCCTACCGAAATGATATCAACGCCCGTTTTTGCAATGTCACCAATCGTCTCCAGACTGACACCGCCAGATGCCTCAACAATGGCCCGTCCATTGATAAACTGTAAGGCTTCCACCATTTGATCGAGTGACATATTGTCGAGCATGATCGTATCTGCACCTGCTGCCAATGCTTCCTGAACCTGTTCAAACGATTCAGCCTCTACCTCCACTGTCATTGTATGAGGAATGACCGCGCGTGCCGCAGCGACAGCCTGGGCGATACCGCCTGCTCCTTTGATATGATTGTCCTTGATCATTACGGCATCATACAAGGCAAAACGGTGATTGTAGCCTCCCCCGACACGAACCGCGTACTTTTCCAAAGCCCTAAGCCCTGGCGTCGTCTTTCTCGTATCGACAACCCGTGCTTTCGTCCCTGCGACGGCTGATGCGTATTCACTCGTTTTCGTGGCAATCCCAGACAGACGTTGCATTAAATTAAGTGCGAGCCGCTCTCCGCTCAAAATCGAACGAACCGAACCGCTGACCTCTGCGATCTGCTGACCAACCTCCACTTGTGCTCCTTCTTCTACTTTTATCTCAAAAACGAGGGTAGAATCAACCGTGGCAAATACTTGCTCTGCAATCGGCAAGCCTGCTACAATTCCCGCTTCCTTCGCATACAAAATGCCGACACCCTGCTCCGATTCCGGAATCGTGCTCATTGTCGTCACATCACCAAATCCCACGTCTTCCTGTAGCCATTCCTCTATTTTTCGCTGAAGCTCCCGTTTATTCCACATCATGCTTCTCACACTCCTCTTGGACACCATCTTCTACGGACTGGATCAAATGCTTCCGCCACAGCAAATCATCTTTATTCGGAAAATCAGTACGATAATGCCCGCCTCTGCTTTCTTCCCGCAAAAGTGCTGCTCTCGTTGTCAGAACGGCAGCATTCAGCAGATTGAAGAATTCAAACGTTTCCACGCTCTCTGGCTCGTACTGATAGTATTGCTCCATTCGCGTAAGCTCCGCAAATGCTTTCGTTAATCCTTTTTCGTCGCGCTTTACACTAACATGCCGTAGCATGAGCTTTTGCATTTTCAAGCGTTGTTCACGTGTATTGAACGTTTGAGGCCGTTTTTTCTTAGATACAACCTGAAAGGGATGAATGCTCGGCAAATCAGCCAGCTGCTTGATCCGCTCCGTTATCCGGTGGCCGAACACAACCGCTTCCGATAACGAGTTGCTGGCCAGTCGATTCGCTCCATGTACCCCTGTGCATGATGCTTCCCCGCATGCAAAAAGCCGCTTCGTCGAGGTCTCCCCGTTCAAGTCAGTCTGGACACCGCCCATAATATAATGGCAAGCAGGAGCTACCGGAATCCAATCTGTCACCATATTGAGCCCGTATTGTAAGCAAAAATTATAAATCGTCGGAAAACGACGCTTAATAAGCTCCTCCGATTCATGGGTGATGTCGAGATACACGAACGTAGACTTCGTCTGTTCCATCTCAGAGACAATCGCCCGGGCAACAATATCACGCGGCGCCAGCTCTTTTTGCGGATGGTACTTGTCCATGAAGCGATCACCATTGCTGTTACGCAAAATGGCACCCTCCCCACGAACCGCTTCCGAAATCAAAAAACGCGGGGCTCCCGGATAGTAAAGCGCAGTCGGATGAAACTGAATAAATTCCACATCTTTAATGCGAGCACCCGCCCGATACGCGATGCCGATCCCATCTGCCGTGGCGATTTGCGGATTCGTCGTATAGCGATAAAGCTGACCCGCTCCTCCTGTAGCCAGCACCGTTGCTTTGGCTTCCAGGAAAAACAGTTCACCATCCGGCTTCCGCACGAGGACACCCACGCATTCGCCATCCTGCGTGATGACATCCACAGCAAAATGGTATTCCAAAACCTGAATGTTTGGCTGCTCTATCACACGCTTGGACAAGGCGCGGACGATCTCTGCCCCAGTGGCATCTCCATTCGCATGCAAAATACGTCGTTTGCTATGCGCACCTTCCTGTGTCAGTTCGTACTGTCCTTGTTCATCGCGGTCAAATTCCGTTCCATATGCAATCAGTTCATGCAAGCGATCAGGGCCTTCATGCACCAGGACTTCCACAGCGTTATACGAGCAAAGACCTGCTCCAGCGATTAGCGTATCCTGTCGATGAAGGGCAGGGGAATCAGATTGGGCTGTTACAGCAGCGATTCCTCCCTGAGCCCAGCGTGTATTACTATCATCGAGTCCCTTTTTGCTGATCAACACCACATCCACATCCGCATACTCACTCGTTTGCAACGCCGTATACAACCCAGCAATTCCTGCTCCAATAACAGCTACATCTGCCCTCATCCGAGGCAAGGCGTGCAAATCAAAGTCCACAACATAACGGGGAATCATGACCGTGTCCCTTCTCTCTTGTAACTGATGATTTTCCACCCATTATAGCAAATACATGCTTGAAGGAGATGAAAAAAAGAGCGTCCGCAAAAGCGAACACTCTCCTCTATCTGACTAATTGGAATGCGTTACACATTCCTTACACGTGCCATATACCTCGAACTTGTGTCCCGTCACCTGGAACTCTTCCGGTACCGCAGAAATGATATTCATCGGACATCCTGGCAAAGAAGAAGTCTTTCCACATTCCGTACAAATCACATGGTGATGATGGTGCCCATCTGTCGAACAGGCCAAACGGAATCTGCCTTCCCCGTCCAGCTCCGTCTCTTCCAGAATCCCCAGCTCAACAAAAGTGGAAATGTTGCGATAGACGGTATCGAAGCTGAGTGTTGGATACTGCTCCTTGATTCTTTCCATAATATCTTTGGCAGACAGGTATCGCTTCTCGGCCGCGCAGATTCGAATCATCTCCTCCCGCTTGCCGGTATACTTGAAACCATGTTCTTTCAATATTTGCAGCGCTTCTTCTACTTTCATCGACAAACACTCCTTCCTTTTGTCATATCCGGATCACTCTTACCGGAAAGCCACACGCAGCTTTTTTACACCCAATACAACCAGCATAACCAGTACCGCCATCAGTACAATTGTACCACCAGATGCCCAATCAAGGAGATAGGCAAAATACAAACCACTCAGCACAGAAAACTCTGCGAACAAAATCGACAAGAAAATCGTTTGACGAAAGCTTTTTGCAATTTGCAGACTGGCAGCAACCGGAAGCGTAATCAGCGCCGAGATTAACAGGACACCGACAATACGCATAGATGCCGCAATCGTCAGTGCAACGAGCACCATGAACCACAAGTTGATCGATCGTCTAGCCACTCCGGAGACGCGAGCGAATTCCTCGTCAAAGGAGACTGCGAAAAGCTCCTTGTAAATCAACAAGACCGTCGCCAAAACGACAACTGCCACACCAATCAGCGCATACAGATCTTCGATGGACACTGTAACGATTTTTCCGAACAAGTACGAATACAAATCTGCATTAAAACCGTCTGCGATACTGATCAATACCGTAAACAGTCCAAGTCCCGCGGACAAAATAATCGGAATCGCCAAATCCTGATAGGCTTTGTACACCTTACGCAGCCGCTCGATGAACAACGAACCAATCACCGCAAACAGCATCCCGAAAAACAGCGGATTGACTGCGGAGAAGAAGGCGACCTTTTTGGAAATGAGCATCCCGGCAGCTACCCCGGATAGTGTAACGTGTGACAAGCCATCTGCCATCATCGATAAGCGACGAACAATGAGAAACGTGCCCAAAACAGGGCAGATCAGGCCAATTAAAATCCCTGAAAACAGGGTATACCGCAAAAAGTCATACTGCCACCAATCAGCAAGCATGTGCATATTCCTTCTTTCTTACCTATTTACAAAGCTTAATGATGATGAGACAGCAGTCTGACCGAATCACCGTACATACTTTGCAAGATTTTTTCTTGGTTATGCTCAAATTCGTGCGCCGTTCCGTGGAAGTGAATCTTCTTCTGCACACAAGCCACCTTGGTCACCCATTGCGACATGACTCCCACATCGTGACTGACGATCATCATCGTCAATCCGTTCTCTTCCTTCAGCGAACGAAGCAAGCTGTAAAACTGATCGATCGATTCCTGATCGACCCCAACCGTTGGCTCATCGAGGATCAGCAGCTCCGGTTCAGCTACGAGAGCGCGCGCTATAAATACGCGCTGCAATTGCCCACCGGACAAGTTGCCGATTCGTTGATCTAGTTTCTCCAACAAGCCGACACGATCCACAGCGGCCCGTACGCTCTCATGATGTTGTTTCGTCAGTCTGCGAAAAAGGCCTACTTTACCTACCAATCCAGATGACACGACTTCTCGCACGGTTGCCGGAAATCCACCCGCTCCATGTGCAACCTGTTGAGCGACATATCCAATGCGATTCCATTCTCGAAACTTGGATAGTGGTTGCCCGAACAGCTCGACTGTCCCTTTGTTTGGCGTCAATAGACCCAAAATCAGCTTCATCAACGTAGATTTCCCAGACCCGTTCGGTCCAACGATGCCCACAAAGTCTCCGCGTTCCAGCGTGAATTCAACCTCATCGAGAACCTGTTTGTCTTCATATTGAAAGGAGACGCCTGTGAGCTTAATGACGGGCACCTCTTGTGTATGTGGCTCCATGAAATATCCATCCCTTAAATCGGATTTGTTCTTATTTGATCCCCTTATCGTACTACGATTTTGCCCGAATCACAAGCATCCTACTAACGAAAAAATGCCGCTTGGCAAGCGACATCTTTTCGAGGGAAAGCTTATTGGAGTGCAGTCTTTAATGTATTCATATTGTCGCGCATAATGGACAAGTAATCACGGCCTGCCTTCACGTCGTCTCCCGTCAAACCTTCCAACGGATTGAGCGTGGCCGTCTTCACGCCAGCTTCCTTCGCAATCACTTCCGCTACCTTCGGAGAAACCAACGTCTCGAACAGCACATAAGAAATGTTGTGTTCTTTTACATGCTCTACCAAGCTCTTCAACTCAGCCGTGGACGGCTCATCAGAAGGATTGACCCCAGAGATCGCTACTTGCTCCAATCCGTAGCGTTTTGCCATGTAGCTAAATGCGCTATGAGAAACCATGAATTCTTTCTTCGGCGCTTGCGTAACCATATCTTTGAACTCTTTATCCAGCTGCTCCAGGTCTGTTGCTAGTTGTGTGTAGTTCTTTTCGTAATCGGCAGCGTGCGCTTGATCCTTTTGCACGAGCGTATTTTTGACTTTCTCTGCCTGTGCCTTCAGTTGCATCGGATCGAGCCATACATGAGGGTCCAGATCGCCGTGCTCATGCCCTGCCTCTTCTGCATGTCCTTCTTCTGTGTGCCCTTCTCCTTCATGCTCAAGCTCGGCTACACTAAGCAGCTCGAGACCTTCCGTCGCATTGACGATCGTTGTCTTGTTTTTGTCGAGGTTGGTTACAGCCTTTTCTACCCACAGCTCCAAACCACTGCCGTTATAGGCGAAGATATCTGCTCCGGACAGAGCAACCATGTCTTTTGCGGTTGGCTCGTAGTCGTGAGATTCTACGCCAACGGGAACCAGATTGGTTACCTCAACGTGCTCACCGCCGATTCGCTTCGCTACATATTCCAATGGATAAATCGTCGTGTATACTTTTGGCTTCGCGGACGCGTCACTACCAGTTTGCGGAGTACCAGCCGTTTCGTTCGCTGCTCCACATCCCACCAGTCCCACTGCTGTAATGAAACTTAGGGCTGCCACCATTGCTCTTTTCATCTCTATTTCCTCCTACTCCAATTCAAAATGATTCCGATTTACGTTCTCGTCGTTTTTCATTATACGGAGAGGGGCCTAAAAAGTAAATAGGATTTATTCCGATTTAATCGTCATAAGAGTACAGCTTCTCTCATAGCTTCACAATTTCTCCATCTCATTATGATAAAATAACTGGCAGGAGGTATGTCCAAGATGAAACGTAAATCATGGTTAGCCATTACTTTTATCACCGCAGCTCTGCTTTCTGCCGGCTGTGGCTCTAATGATCAAGCTGAACAGAATCATAGCGATCACACGCAGCACGCCCCCAATGGTGATTTGCAGGAATTGACTGCTTCCGCTGATCAGCTACCGAAATTTTTAGATAACCAAGACCCTGTCATTATCGGATCCTACAAAGTTGCTGCGGCAAATCGTGAGCTACTCAAATCCATTCCATGCTATTGTGGTTGTGGTGAAAGTGCTGGACACGAGCACAATGGCAACTGCTTCATCAAAGAAGAAAAGTCTGACGGCTCCATTGTCTGGGATGACCACGGCACTCGTTGCGGCGTATGCATGGAAATCGCCGTTATTTCCGGCAAGATGAATGAAGAAGGCAAATCTACAAAAGAAATTCGTAACTACATAGACCAAACCTATGGGCAAGGCTACGGAAAACCAACTCCTACCCCGATGCCTTCTTAAACACATATAACAAGACTTCCCGACGAGGAAGTCTTTCTTTTTTCCCTTTTATGGAATACAATCATACATAGATATTCGAGGTATCGAAATTCGAGGTATAAGGAGGTAGCTATGGCGGTTAACAAAGAGCTGATGAAAGGTAGTACGGTCATTCTCATTCTTACCTTGCTCGAGCAAAAGGCGATGTACGGCTATGAGATGATCAAGACGATGGAAACTAGTTCGAACGGTGTGTTGTCACTCAAGGAAGGCACCCTCTATCCCATTCTTCATACTCTTGAGTCGGAAGGGAAGGTCGAGGCGTATTGGAGTGAGGGTGAAGGCGAGCGAAAACGCAAATATTATCAAATCACCCGCGAAGGCAAGAAGCATTTGAAAGAGAAAAAACAGGAGTGGGAGTCTTTTCGTACCGCTGTTGACTCCGTGTTGGGAGGGCAGGCAACATGAACGGAAACAACCGTATTGCGGATTACATAAAAGAGGTTTGCGACCAGATTAAGAACAAAGAGGTTCATCCAGCGATTACGCTGGAGTTGGAGAATCACTTCGCTGAAAAGATCGAGGATTATCGTGAGGCTGGGTATGGGGAAGATGAAGCGACTCGGATTGCGATTGCGGAGATGGGTGATCCTGTCGATGTCGGGCGGCATCTGCATCAGGCGCATAAGCCGCGGATGGAGTGGGGTATTCTTGCCATCGTTGGAATCCTCCTTGGAGTCGGCCTGTTAGTATTGTATTCCCTTCAAATTGCACAAGATGAACAAAATTGGCTGGAAAGGCAGGTCAATGGCATTTTGATCGGCACAGTCGCCTTGGTGGCGATTCTCTTTTCTGATTACAGTAAATTGAAACGCTACAGTCGACTCTTGTATTTCTTTACGCTACTCTTATTACTTTTTACGCTGTCTTTCGGGGACCCCATTTATAATATCCCTCATTTAGACATCCGAGTTGAAGAGCTCAACGTATTCTATATCAGCCCGTTCCTGCTCATTGTCGCCATCGCAGGAATTTTCACCGAGTGGAAGGAAAACGGACGCTTTACCATTATGAAAGCAATCGCATTATTTATGCCCCCGTGCTTCCTTCTTCTTTCCGTGCGCCAAGATTATTCGATTATTATGTTTCTCATTGGCTACGTCACACTTTTGATTGCTTCTCAAGCCAACTGGCGTGCTGTTTTGAGCTTTCTGGGGATGGCGTTTTCCATCATCATCGGGAAGTATTACCTGTTTGCTACACCGCAAGAGTTGGATCGTTTTTTCTATTTCTTGAACCCCTACAGTGATCCAACCGGAAAAGGATATCAAACCATTCAGTCCATGGAAACGATTCAATCAGCAGGCATGTGGGGACATGGCTTTGGCTCTACCATGGACACTCTCCCCGCCCTTGAGTCCAACTATATTTTTGTCTACTTGGTTCACAGCTTGGGGCTGGTAGCCGGAGCATCCATTTTTATCCTGGGCATTGTCCTGTTGGTTCGCTTGCTCCTTACGATCAAGCAGGTAAAGGATTCTTACGGTGCCATGCTGTTATCAGGGATAACGACACTTTTTTTCACCCCATTTTTTTGGAGTATTTTCATGACAATGGGTCTGGTCCCCTACGCAAATGTCCTTCTTCCTTTGGTCAGTTACGGGTACGGCATTACACAGCTCGTTTTGCAGATGGCATTGATTGGACTCGTGCTGAACGTATATCGCCGGAAAGACATTCAGCCATTAACCAAAGCCTCCTAATAGAAAAAGGGAGTAAAGCCCATTCGCTCTACTCCCTTTTTACATCACATCAAATGCCCCTAAGCAGGCGCTACCGCAAGCATGCGCTCCAACGAAGCACGTGCCGCATCAGCAACATCCTTCGGAACAAAAATCTCCGGTTTCATATTCTCCAGCGCCTCGACGCACTTTTTCAGGTTGTTCACCTTCATGTTTGGGCAAACCAGATACTTGGAAGCGAAAATGAATGTTTTGTCCGGGCTGTCCTTTTCCAGCATGTAGCGCGTGCCGTCTTCCGTTCCGATAATAAACTCTTTGTGCGAAGACTCACGGCAATATTTCAAAATTCCGGTCGTGGAACCAACGTAGTCAGCCAGGGATACCACTTCTGGGCGGCACTCCGGATGAACGACAACCACAGCCTCCGGGTGCTGCTGCTTCAACGTCATGATGTCTTCTACAGACAGTTGATCATGCGTATTGCAGTACCCTTCCCAAATGATCATTTTCTTGTCTGTGAATTGGGATACATAGTGGCCGAGGTTTTTGTCCGGCACCCAAATGATCTCGTCACTGTCGATCGACTCGATCACCCGCTTCGCGTTGGACGACGTACAGCAGATGTAGGTTTCTGCTTTTACATCCGCAGAAGTATTGATGTAAGCCACTACCTTTGCATTTGGATGCTGATCTTTGAGCTTCCGCAGCCCGTCTACGTTTACCATGTCTGCCATTGGACAGCCAGCCCGTTCGTCGGGAATAATGACGGTCTTCTGGGGATTGAGAATTTTTGCACTTTCTCCCATGAAATGAACCCCACAGAACAAAATCACATCGGCATCCGTTTCTTTCGCTTTCTGCGCCAGCCCAAAGGAATCTCCAATGAAGTCAGCGACCTCCTGAATCTCGGGACGTTGGTAAAAGTGAGCAAGAATGATGGCATTACGCTCTTTCTTCAACTGCAGCAGTCGTTCACGTAACTCAGCGTTGCGCTGGGCTTTTTTTTCTAACGCTAAAGCGTCCATGGAAAAAATCCCCCTACGGTGGTGTCATAATTTACGGTCATTGTAAGCGTATAACCCCACCTTGTCAACGTGGTACCTGTAAACGGATTCACTTGGTGTTGAACAACCACTGCATGGCATCTGGAACGTATTGCACTCCTCGCTCAAAAGAATGGAAGTCACTCTCATAAATTACCTGTCGGATCGAATCTCCCTGAAAACCATTTTGCTGCAAATATTGATAGATTCTCTTACTGTTGGGTACCATCCATTGCTGTCCGTTTGTTCGACCGCTGCCTTCCGCATGTCCCAAATTCATGTAAAGACGCTGTCCCGTATCACGGATTGTGCGTTGCTCGATCCAATCCACGATCCCCGGAAACCAGAAGGAGCCGGAAAAACTGCCCACCCTTCCAAAAACATCGGGATGGCGTAACGCTGTATAGACGGAAATGAGTCCCCCAAAGGAAAAACCCATGATCCCAGTGTACTCTCGCTCCTGTAATGTACGATATTTACTATCGATGTACGGCTTCAACTCATTGGCTAGAAAATCCGCATACACAGAAGCGTTCCCACCAAACTGTTTGCCGGACTCCGGTTCAAAAACATTCGGCGACACAAACGGCGTATACTCATTATTTCGATCGAATGATTCGATTCCGACAAACAGCAAGCCAGGCAGTTGATTGATAGCCGTTAACTCTCTGATTTTCTGAAGAACATCACTATCCTTCGGGTCAATCAAATCACCGTCATCCTGCAAAAACACAGCAGCGTAACGCTCTTCGCTTTCATGATAGCCCTCAGGCAAATAAATCGTTAGCTTGCGATTTTGAAACAGCTCGACGATAGGTAGCATGGGCCCTTCCTCCTCCTTTCTCGAAAACCTTAGTTCGTGGACATAAATTCGAGAACTTTGTTTGTCGTATACTTGATCGCCAAAGGTCCTTTGGTACTGATCGATACATCCAACGGGAATACGTGCTTTTCTTTTACCGCTTTTAACGATTGCCAGACCTTGCTTTGATTCAACTCCGCCATCGTTGTATCCATTCTGTCCGCATGATCTACCACGAAAATATAATCTGGATTAAGAACCGTGACACCCTCCAAAGAAATTACTTCTCCCTCCAGCTTGTATTGCCCCGGAGACTTCAACCCCAAGCCTGTTTCTTGGTCGTATGCATACGAAACGTCATTGTCGTCCAATACATAAAAGGTGCTTCCGTCACCTGTCGCCCGTAAAAACGTAACTGATTTGTCTTTATGCTTGGCTAATTTCTCTCTGGCTTCACCCATTAGCGTCTGCAATTTCGTAATGTAGTCTTCGGCCAATTGCTCTTTGCCGATCAGCTTGGCGTATTCACGGAGTGTCTCTGTCCAGCTCCGATCTTCTGTATTGTTAATCATGGCTACTGGAGAAATACTGCTTAAATCCGCGTATACTTCGTTGTGTGTCCCGGAAAACGCGACTACCAAATCTGGATTCAGGTCTGCGATCATCTCTAGATTCGGCGTCCTCACTTCCCCGATATCTTTTACCGTTGCGGTACTCGCGTATGGCTTCAACGTTTCAAAAGTAGTCAGCATGCGATCAGCGAGCGTAGACGCAATCGGTGGCGTTTCCAACGCAAAAAAGTATTCCATCATCCCGAAATGAGTCACGACGATGCGCTTCGGCTCTTTGGGAATTACCACTTCTTTTCCGAGTGCATCCACGTACGTTCGCGGCCATTGCTGCTCTGTCGGTTGTGAAGTCGCCTCTGTCGCCGAAGAAGTCGCAACAGGTGTGGCATGCTGCGTTCCACCATTCCCCATCGGTGTACCTGAACATGCACTAAGTAACAAAGCAAGCCCCAGCACGAGCTTGTGCATTTTTCCTTTCACGTCTATTCCCCTATCCTTTTGAGAATGATTTTCAACAACAATCAGATTGTATGTTTCATTCGATAGGGAGACAAGATCTGATCTTAGCCTTTTCATAGGATATTCTGAGCCTTCACCGATACGCAGAACTTGTTCCTTGAATTGCCCTGGGGTCACGCCGGTATGTTTTTTGAAGGCTCTGATGAAATAGGAGAAATCCGTATACCCGACACCTTCCGCCACTTCCTGAAGAGTGGCATCCGTACGACTCAACAAGTCCTTTGCCTTTTTGAGTCTCACACCAATCAAATAATCGATCGGACTATGACCCGTTTGACGCTTGAACTGCTTCGACAAGTAAGGAATGCTGTAATTCAACGTCTGAGCGATTGCCGCAAGCGTGATCGGTTCCGCATAGTGTTTATGAATGTATTGCTTTGCAAGGAAAACGAGATCATGTTGGGTGATTACCTCTTCTTGCTCATCCATCTGATCAAGCAGCTCGCAAACAAACAGATGAAACAATCCTTTTGCCCGCAATTGTCTCAAATCATCCTCATCCCCGTTGTCCCAAACAGACCGCAGATGATCCAGTATATCCAGCAGAGTGATAGGCTGCTGCGGCACAATGGAATAGGGAGACAAAAACCAGTTGCGAGATTCCAAGAGATTCATGATTTCCTGACGACTTGGCAACGGAATCATTGCTTTATAGAAAATGATGTAGTATTCCCATTCGTTATCCGTAACGCTTACGTTGAGAGTCAGCCCTTTGCCCCCGTGAATCACATGAAATGTATGGACAGGGTACATCACATTATTGAGCTGCACGACTGCTCGACCTCGAACCGTAAACAAAAATACGCTTGCCGGGAGCTGATAAGCCGTTATTTTCTCTCCTGGCTGCACGATCTGATGGCGTACATCCATTACTTTCACGGATGCATGGTTCCACAAAATCATAAGCTCTTTGCGCATCATCGTTGCAATCACTCCCCACTTGCCAGTATTCATACGACCATTATAATTGATAACAATTCTCAACAACAGTGAGAAAAAAGCAGAAACCGGCCAATACAGACGCAGTTTCTGCTTTATCATTCTCTTACTCGCCTTTTTCTCCGAGAACGCGCTCCCGAATAAATCGGGCTACACCTTCCTCATTGTGATGGGGAGCTATATATTTGGCCACCTGCTTAATTTCGTCAGAAGCGTTTTCCATCGCGACGGAATATCCTGCGCCCGTTAATGCCTCCCGATCGTTTTCTGCATCACCAAATGCCATTACTTTCTCTGGGGAGATTCCCCACTTCTCACAGAAGTATTGAAGCCCTTCCCATTTGGAGACCCCTTGAGGAATCACCTCGACATTCTGCTTACCGGATGAAGTGATGGTCACTTGCTCGTCCCAAGGCTTCAACTGCTCTATCGCCCACTCCAGACGATCTGGATCATGATGCCAGATGAAAAACTTGACGATGTCTACTTCCCCGGACTCCACCTTGGTTAGCACATCAGCCAATGGCTCTACGCGAGCGAGCCTGTAGTAGGGAAATTTCAAGATCGAGAACCCTTCCACAGATGCATCCTCACTCATTGTCGCTTCCAATCGCTCTCGATCTTCTTTGATCATCCACCGATTGCTGTTGGTATCATGAAGCTCATAATAAATCGTTTCTTGCCTCAGTGCATGGATCGCACCGATTACCATCTCAGTGGGAAGGAGCCATCGACGGACGAGTGTGCCATCCCCCTCGAAAACAACGCCCCCATTACTGCATACATAGCCGTCAAAAGGAAAGGAATCGATCGGAATTTGAGCGGAGCCATACATCCTGCCTGTAGACAAAACGAGTTTACAGCCTTGCTGTTGCAATTGGCGAAGTGCTTCTTTCGTTCCTTCTGTCATCTTGGATTCGTGATTTAGTAAGGTTCCATCCATGTCAAATGCAGCCATGCCCGGTGTAAGCAACATATCCAATCCCTCTCATTCGCTTTGGATTTGCCATTGAGTCAGCATAGTGGAAGAGAAGAAAAAGCACAGTTCTCTTCGACTCTGACACGTCAGCAGGGGGATTCACTGACCGTCTACACTTAAAAAAGGGGACCGTCGAGCCAAAGCCACCCTACGGGCGGAAGTTTCTCAAGGAAGAAGTGTTCGACAAGCGTGGTCCCCTTTTTTAAGTTCCGACTGGGGTGGCGCTGTCAAGGTCTACGAGCCCTGCGCTTTTTCTTCTCACCAGCTTTATTGGTTCATCGACACCTTTAAAACTTAGGAGCTTAAACACCCACAAAATTTATACTTTCCGATATTACAAAAAAGGGCACCTGAGGCGCCCCTTATTGTTTCGGTTCTTCTTTTGTATCTTCTTGCTTTGGTTCTTCGTTTGTTTCTTCTTGCTTTGGTTCTTCTTTTACTTCTTCCAGCTTCGGTTGAATGTTCACGACCACATCTTTATTTACGTCTGGGTCGTTATCCATTTTACCTGTTTCGATCAATTGCTTGATCTGCTCAGCATCAAGAGTCTCTACACGGAGCAGCGTGTTCGCAATCAGATCGAGCTGATCACGGTGCGTCGTCAGCAATTCTGTACACTTTGCGTAGCACTCGTTGATAATATTTTGCATTTCCTGATCGATTTCGTAAGCAATCTGATCGGAGTAGTTACGCTCATTGCCATAGTCGCGGCCCAGGAATACCTGTCCTTGACTCTTACCGAACTGCATAGGACCGAGCTTGCTCATTCCGTATTCGGTAATCATGCTGCGAGCGATAGCAGTCGCACGTTGGAAGTCATTATGTGCGCCGGTACTAATGTCCCCAAGCACTATTTCCTCCGCAACGCGTCCACCCAACAGACCGACGATTTTGTCGAGCAGGTCCGTTTTGGTAGCAAAGAAACGGTCTTCTTTCGGCAGCATCACTGTGTATCCGCCAGCTTGGCCGCGCGGAATGATTGTTACCTTATGTACCATTTCTGCATTTCTCAGGTGGTATCCGATGATCGTATGACCTGCTTCGTGGAAGGCAACCAGGCGTCGTTCGTCTTCGCTCACTACGCGAGACTTCTTCGCTGGGCCCGCAATTACGCGGTCAATCGCTTCATCCACTTCCGTCATGTTGATTTGCTTTTTGTTTCTGCGGGCAGTCAAGAGAGCCGCTTCGTTCAGCAAGTTCTCCAAATCTGCGCCAGTGAAGCCCGATGTACCACGAGCAATCACTTCCAGCTTCACGTCTTCACCAATCGGCTTGTTGCGGGCATGAACCTTGAGCACCGCTTCACGGCCTTTGATATCAGGACGATCTACTGTAATTTGACGGTCAAAACGTCCCGGACGCAAGAGAGCCGGGTCGAGAATGTCAGGTCGGTTGGTCGCAGCAATCATGATGATCCCTTCGTTTCCACCAAAACCGTCCATCTCTACGAGCAACTGGTTGAGAGTTTGCTCGCGTTCGTCGTGGCCGCCGCCGAGTCCAGCTCCGCGTTGACGACCAACAGCGTCAATCTCGTCAATAAAGATAATGCAAGGAGCATTTTTCTTTGCATTTTCAAACAGGTCACGTACGCGGGAAGCACCCACCCCAACGAACATTTCCACGAAGTCAGAACCGGAGATACTGAAGAACGGTACACCAGCTTCGCCTGCAACAGCACGAGCGAGCAAGGTTTTACCTGTACCCGGAGGTCCTACGAGCAGTACCCCTTTTGGAATACGAGCGCCAACCGCATTGAACTTACGGTTGTCTTTCAGGAAATCAACGACTTCCTCCAGCTCCGCCTTTTCTTCGTCTGCTCCTGCTACATCGTCAAATGTAATGCGTTTCTTCTCTTCGTTGTAAAGCTTCGCGCGGCTTTTACCGAAGTTCATTACTCGGCTTCCGCCACCTTGCGCGTTGTTCAGAAGAAAGAAAAACAGGATGAAGATGATGACAAAAGGAATGATAGAGGTCAAGAACGTGAGCCAAATGCTATTGCCCTCCGCAGGATTAAACGCTACATTCTTCACCTTTTGCGCATCGATTTTCTCTTCGACTAGCTTAACAACATCTGAGTCATACAAAGGAACATTGGTAAAAAATTTGTTGCTTTCCTGTCCCGGAATAGCTTTTGCCAACGTACCCTCAACCCTGTAAGTACCATTCTCTGGTCGAAGCGCCAACTCTGTGACGTTGTCAGCTTTTAGCTGTATCCGGAATTCCTGATATGTAAGTTTCCCAACCTTATCAGTACCGGAGAGGATGAAATTCACGATCCCGACCGTGACAAGAAAAATCAGTAGGTAGAACCCGGTATTACGAAAAAAGCGATTCATTCCTTACCTCCTCTCACGAACAGACACTTTTCACATTTTATCATAGAAAGCACGGTCTCCACAACAAACCTACTTCGTGTAGACCTCAGGCTTCAAGACACCGATATAAGGCAGGTTACGATAGTGCTCGGCATAGTCCAAGCCGTATCCCACAACGAATTCGTCTGGAACGTCGTAGCCCTTATAGTCTGGTGAAATATCCACCTTGCGACGCTCTGGTTTGTTCAAGAGAGTCACCACTTTTACAGAAGCAGCTTCCCGATGGCGCAACAGCTCTACCAAGCGGCTCAGCGTCAGCCCACTGTCCATGATGTCTTCTACAACCAGCACGTGTCTGCTTTGCACAGATGTATCGAGATCCTTCAAGATTTTCACCATGCCAGAGGACTCTGTTCCACTTCCGTAGCTGGAAACAGCCATGAAGTCCATTTCGCACGGAATGTCCATGTGACGGATCAGATCAGCCATGAAAACGACTGCGCCTTTCAGCACGCAGATAACCAATGGATTTTTATCCTTGTATTCTGCAGCCAGCGTCTTGCCCAATTCTTGAACTTTACCCGCGATATCCTCTTCTGATAGCAAAATCTTCTCGATGTCTTGATTCATGAAAAAACCTCCCGCCAATCTTCTCCAAACTCTACCCGCACGTGTAGAAAACGCCTGGTCTGTCCATTGACAGGCGCTACGGCGGAACGGCGCACACCTGGTACCAAAATCACCTCATCGCCCGCCGTTAAAAGCGGAAGTTTGTCACGCCATGCTCGCGGAAATTTGGCATCAATCAATAAATCCTTCAGCTTCTTTCCATCTGCTGAGCCAAACAGGGTGATGCGGTCTCCAGGTTTTCGGTTACGCAAATACAGCGATCCTGGCAATCGATCGGCATCAAAAACCGCTTCATTCGCCGGGAGTCGCTCCCAATCCATGGGACCTTCCAGGTAAGTAATATGTACCGTGGCCTTGCTCTCGTCGATCCAGGTCACACCCGGAACGGCGAGCTCGTAACTATACGTATGTATGCGATCCTGTCGCTTCCTACGACGAAAAACAATTCGCTCGTACACCCGGTCGACTACCAGGTCATTCGGCAAATGCAATTCCGCAGAAGGGCGACTTCCCCCTAGCATGTGCAAAACGGTCTCCACATGTTGCGAAGACCATTCGGTATGTTTTGAGAGATAACTTAATATTAGAGTAATCATTCTCCTTTGTAAAGCAACGTCACAAGTTTGAAACTTGTCATTGTCCATCAAAAATGCTTCTGGTTTTTTCTCAATGGTTACCTCTTTCAACTGCTCCCGTGCCAGCCTCATTAAAAGCGCTTCGTCCTGACGGATTGCCTCCGCAGTAGCCAAGATATGCTCTCGATACTTGTCATTCACTTTTTCCAATAAGGGCATGACATCGAGACGCAGCAGATTGCGCGTATACTTGCGCGATTGGTTGCTGCTATCTTCACGGGGGACGAGTTGATGTTCCCGACAGTAGCCTTCCAGTTCTTGACGCGTTTTATGCAAGAGTGGACGGACGAGCTCAATAGGGCAATCCGCAAGCATTCTGCGCTTCGGCATCCCTGTCAGTCCTTGCAGCCTGCTGCCTCGCACAAAACGAAAGACAATCGTTTCTACTTGATCGTCTGCATGATGAGCCAATGCCAGCTTGGTCGCTCCTTGCGCGAGACCTACCTCTCGATACAGCCGATAGCGAATATCGCGGCTTGCCTCTTGTCCGCCTAGTCCCGTTTTTTCCATATAAGCGGGAACGTCATACTCAAACAGGTGGAAAGCAACGCCGAGTTCACGACATAGTTTTTCTGCATAGAGCGCGTCCTGCCTTGCTTCTTCCCCGCGAAAGCCGTGGTTCAGATGGACAGCATGCAGCTTCCAATTATACTGGTATTGTTTATTGAGAGAAGCCAATATATGCAACAGTGCGGTAGAATCGTTGCCGCCAGAAATTCCGACAACAATGGTCTCACCTGGAAGCAAAAGCCCCTCGATCTCAATCTCGTTGCGCACGCTTGCCAGCATAACGGGCTCCTTTCCAAATCGTCAGAACCGAAATTCCAAATATAAGTCCAGAAGCAATCGCGCCAGCCACCATCAATGTCTTAGTCGCCTGGGTAATCCCTCCGACATAATCATTGTTCACGAAGGCTAGCATGGCTTTGTAAGCCAACGATCCCGGTACCAGTGGAATGATACCTGCTACGCTAAAATTCGTAGAGGGGACTCGCAGTATAATAGATAAGAGCTGACTGAGCAAAGAGACAGCAGCAGCCGAAACAAACGTGGACAACAAGACCTCAGCACCGTAGATAGGAAGAATGGAGTAGACGAGAAAACCGACCACTCCGGCAAAACCACCCGCTACGATTGTTCGAACCGGCACATTGAACAGCACACACCACGCTACTGAAGAGGCGAAGCTAAGCGCCAATCCTTGTAACAACATCGTACTCACCTCGTAAACGAAAGAATAATGGCTGTGGCTACCGCTACGGAGACAGCTGTCAGCATGGCTTCTACTCCGCGTGAAACACCTGCAACTAAATCACCAGCCATCAAATCCCGAAGCGAGTTGGTGATGGCGATCCCCGGAAACAACGGAAGCATCGCACCAATAATAATGATGCTTAAAGGCAACTGTGGAAAGAGCGTCACGCTCAACAACGCGAAAAGCCCACCTAATAAAGCGGCGGAGAACTCCGTAAAAAACTTCATCCGGACAAACTGTTCTAAATATTCCTGGCTCAGGTTCACAATCAACCCGGCGATCGCTGAAGGAACCAGACTGCTCCAATCTCCCCCTGCAAGCATAGAAAAGGAGCCGCTGGCCGTAGCGGCTGCTAGATGCTGCAACCATTTCGGATAAATCTGCTTTTTTTGATCGATCTCACGCAGCGTCCGATAGGCTTGCTCCAAATTAATTTTCCCACCGACAAACTGTCGGGAAACATCATTCACGAGCGTAATTTTATTGAGGTTGGTCGTACGTTTTGGGGTACGAACCATTCTTGTATGATCCAGTCCACTGCAACGAAAGGACAGGATGATGCTCGTGGGCGTAGCGGAGCTGTTGACGTCATCCATCCCCGCAGCCTTTGCAATCAATGCCATTGTCTCTTCCGTCCGGTATGTCTCTCCACCGTTTTTCAAAATAATCGAGCCTGCCAACAAGCAAGTATCCATCACCAAATCTGAGGACACGAACCGTCACATCCTTCACATAAACCATGCGTAATACAAAGTGCCAGCCAATAGGAGTAACGAGGCGACAAAAAGACCGCTGATGCCCGCCCCTGCGTTCCCTCTCGGCCGCGTTTTCTTTTGCGGCTTTTGTGCTTTGGCAACCATACTATCTCGCAAGATTGCCAACAGCTCCGCTCGCATTTCTTTCGCGGTCGCAAACTTACCGTGAAACGCCTTCACTAAAGGCTCCCGGTAAGGATACAGGCTGTCACTTTTTCGTATTATATCACAGAGCAATACCGTGTGACGTGGGTCACCAAGGCTGTTTTTCCACGTTTGGGGTCCAACTGTCAGACGTACCATCATCACGGCTGTGGAGAACAGGTCATAACTTACTTCAGCCCTTCTATCACCTGCATGCCAAAAAGCTCGATCGTACTCTTCTGTAAACTGCCGAACGGCGTTGCCCAACTTGGTCACTCCACCAAAATCAATCAACCGTACCTGCTTGTCCGATTGGGTAACCATCACATTCTGCGGTTTCAAATCACCAAAAATATAGCCATGCTGGTGTAATACATCCAGACGCGCCAGTAATTGAACCATCATCACGGCCACCCAGTCCGTACCCTCTTGTTGGATATATTCATCCAATTGCAGGCCTTGAAGATACTCCATGGCATAAAACGTACAGGCCTTCCCGTTTACGACGAGATCGTCCACGTCGCACAGGAGCGGTCCCACTTTGGAATCCCGCCCCTGCTGTGTGCTTTTCAACACATTCACTTCCATTAAAATGTCCATGCCTTCCACACCGACCTTAACCGCGCGCTGCACGCCGCCTTGGGATACCAAGTACACGGTCCCGTTTGCACCACGCCCCAACTCCCGTAAAACGTGGTACGATTTTTTGTTCCATTTGCCTGTAAAGTGCTTGGGCAGGTCGGGGGTGGCTGCCTTAAAAGACATGGTCACGCAGCATTCCGTTCGAGTCGTCCTCTTCTTGGTCTGTGTAACGCTCTTGCAGTGAGCGTGGGAGCTTATCCTGCTCAAACAAGGCAATTGCCTCTACGATGGCGGGCCCAGTAGGGGTAATTCCGCTCATCGCCAAATCACTTGTAATTTGATGGGCCTGCTCAACCTTCTCTGTCCACGAAATGCGGATATCGAGATGCTTTTGTTTCCCCGGAAATGAACCGACTGCCATTCTGCTTTGTCCACTCCGCGAATGCAGACTGATACTAAAATCGTGTATCGCTTGCTGAACAGCCGACAGCTTTGGCTTCATACTTCCTGAGGTATCGACCAGCATCACGACGTTCAAGCTGCTTTTTTCACCGAGCTCGTCAACCATCCCGGCAACCTGCACTCTTTTATCAGGTGCCAGCTCCTCTATTCCGGAATCGCCCAAAATCTCTTTTAATTCTTTATTGACCACTTGATGAATGGTGCGCGTCATTGCCTTTCGCGTCAGCATCTGTACCGTTTGCGCAAGCTGCTGGGGGTACACGATGTCGCAGAGTCCACCGCCAGCTTCCGCGATATCCCTGATTTCCTTCTCCCCTTTTTCTCCCAACTCACTCTTATCGATTACGCCAATCACATTGACCGTAATCCCTTGCTCCCGTGCCAGAGCTGCCGCAGCAACGGGACTCATCCCCGAGTTGGAGCAGCCGTCTGTCACTACCAGTATTTGACGAAGTGTCGCTTCTTTCACAATAATCTCCCCATTCGATCTGTTTTTAATCCCTCAACTGTCGTTGAGGTTCCCTGTTCTGTGCAGCGACTGTACATCTGCTCACTTCGCAGGGTATTTTTAGCAACAGTATCGACGGGTAATGGAGAAAACATACTCCTAACTCACAATCCGTGGGCGTTCGAGCTTCTCCATCCCATGCACAGCAATCGCAGCCCACTGCGGTACAAAGCGGTCAATTCGCGCCACCAATACGGTCATATCATCGACAATTTGTCCGGAATGCTGGCGAATGACTTTTTCCAACAGTAAATCAGCGACCTCTTGTGGATCATTCGTCTCCAGTTCACTGATGATTCGTTTCATCCACGCTTGCCTGTTCTCAATATGTCGCGGAGCCTCGTAGATGCCATCGGACATCATTACAAGCAAATCACCTGGCTTGAGCATACGAGATACGACATCCACCTCGATTTCTTCCAAAATCCCCACTGGCAGGTTGTTGGCCGTGATCGTGATGACATCTTTATTTCTTTTGACAAAGCTCGGGGTGGAGCCGATTTTTACAAAACGGGTATGAGCTGTTTGCAGATCAATCAGAGCCAAGTCCACTGTCGCGAACATTTCTTCCTTGGAACGCAGGGCGAGAACTGAGTTAACGGTTTTGATCGAAATTTTTTCGTCCATGCCAGAACGCAAAAGCTGCTGGAGCATATCGAGGGCGGACTGACTCTCTATGGATGCCCGCTCGCCATTTCCCATTCCATCGCTGATCGCCAGCGCCATTTTTCCATTACCCAAATCCATCGTGCGGAAGCTGTCACCGGATAGTAGCTTGCCGTCTTTGGCCGCACCTGCGACCCCGATATCGATCTCATACGTTTTGGCGGAAGCAAGGCACATCGTGCATGAACCATCTTTTTGCGCTTCACAATGCCGCTCGCGAACTACAATGTTTTCTCCCAAAATCTCGGTGAGCATGGGAGCCACGATCTTCGCGCATTCATCGCGGCCATAGCAAGTCGGCTGACTGATTTCGATATCGACCTTCCCTTCTTCCAAGCTGTGTATTTCTACGCGGCGAACCGACAGACCCAAGCCCTCCAATGCTTGTGAGACCTGCTTTTCCTGAAAGCTCAGCTCCATGCCCTCCCGTTGTATTTCCCGGGCAAAATCACTCATGACACGAGAGACTCCCGATAGCTGGTCAGCTACGAGCATCCGGCTTTCCTTTACTTGCTTTTTCAGTTGGTCAAACGATTGCTGACGATCGTATTCCTGCTCCATCACCGTCATGACCTTTTCGGTTTTGACACACTTGCGCTCCCAATCACGCGGCGGAGTCACACCGGCCAAGGTACCGTGCTCGTACACTTTTTCCATTAAAAAGCGCATTCCCTCATAGGTCGATTGCGTATCTTTTTCCCAGCATTGTTCTTTTTTCCAGCATTTCTGGCAGGTGAATTCAGATACGCGACTGAGAAAGGCATCGGCCTGTTCTTCCATTTCTTCAGGATCGGCTGTCTGGGCAAAGCTATGGGAGAGTTGCGTAAACAGGTCGGAGAATTGCTGGATTTTGCCCGCTGTCACATCACGGACTCTGCGCATGTATTCTTGATGGGATTGTAGATTCTCGGGAGTCCCGGGGATAAATCGGGCTACTTTTTTCCAAAGAGCAGCAGGGGTCAGAATGAAGAGCACAATCGCTAGAGAGGTTTCGATCAAGGAGTAGTAGAGTGTCTCTTCTGCTCCACCGTAAATCGCAAGAATAGCCGTACCAATCAACAAGCCTGCGGATACACCCACTTTGCCGCCTTCCTTCAGCAAGCCTGCCAGAAGACCGGAGAAAGCGAGCAAATTGATTTGTAAAAGCGCACTCACATTAGCCAGACTGAGGATGAGACCCGTAACCACACCAACAGCCGCACCGATCGTGCCACCACCGACAAAAGCAAAGACGAGCAGCAAATAGCGTGTAAGTACATGCTCCATCGAAATGCCTTCGACCATCCAATCCACAGTACCTGTCATCAAGGAGGCCAGTAAAATGACTAACGAAACGATCTCTTCATTTTTGAGAGGCTCATAGGGTTTCGCCAAATGAATGATCGATAAAGACTGAATGAAGATGAGCGTTAGTACGAAACCAAGAATCGCTTCTACTGCGACCATTACGAGCTCGTAGGTCGTTACCTGGTTGGTCAGAACCGCATACAACAGACGGCTGATGAAAATCGTCCCGACGACCAGCAAAGGCGTCCGTGAAAAATCTTTCTTGCGCATTTTATTCATCAGTTTGCAGGCAAACAAGGCAAGGATCACGCTCAAGGCGGTTTCCAATCCAACAGGCACTGACTGGGTAAACGCCCCGATAATAAGAGCCATCCCCGTGACAAGCAAACAATCTCGACGAATATAAAACATGACAATGAAATACGGTATAGCAAAGGGAGTTAGCTCTTCCACGATCAGAGCTCGTCCCAATAAGAAGCCCATGAGGATGGGGAGAACATTCCACTTCTCTATGAAATCTGCTACTTTTTCTCCCCACGTCTGGGCAGTGGTACCCATTCGATCGGACACTTGCCGCGTCCAAGCCTGTCCGGCCTGTGTTACGTTTTTGTTCGCAATCATTTCGCTCCACCCCGTTCTTGGTCAATGTGTTTCTCCATTATACGGAGGGGGCATTGTAAAATTTGTCAAAAATCCAATGAATATTCACAGAATCGTGCGACAAATTCAGTAACGCAAATGGACAAAAAAAACCGACGTTATGGCGGATAACGTCGGCTGACAGGTGATTCGCGCTTTGCGAAACGGGCTTAGGATACTTTATTCGTCAAGACATTGAAATGACCTTCCTACTTTTACAGTCAAAGTGCGCTTTTCATAAAAAAAGAAAAGTCATAATTTTCCGAATCAAAAAGACTGACCGCGACCCTTTTTCTCTACGCTTTTCTTCAAAGCCTTCACTTCGCTCCCGCTGATAGCGGGGTGGCCGTTCCTTTTCCATTGTTTTTTTGATAGAAAGCCCGATCTTGCCTTCACGGAGGCTGAGGACTTTTACCTTTACCGTGTCTCCTACTTTTAAAAATTGATGGATATCCCGGACATAGACGTCAGCAATTTCACTAATATGCACCAGTCCGGTCACATTGCCCGACAGCTCAACAAACGCTCCGAATTTGGTGATACCCGTGACTTTCCCTTCCAGTATGCTCCCGACCTCGATCTCCATGACGTGGAATGCCTCCCTCTCGTTGAAGATCAGCTGTATATTTAATCTGGAATGATATAGATGCTTTCGCCCTGCTTGGTAAACAATATCCGCTTGCGGACCAGCTCTGCCAAGTACTCCTGATCGTTTAGCCGGCTTGCCTCATATGTCAGATCCTCTTGCTTTTGCTGCAAGACCGCTGATTCTTGCTTCAGGGCTCCCAGCTCTGTCTCTTTCTTGGACAACTCGCCACTTTGCAAGAACAAGGTATAGCTAGTCCAGACGAAAAAGCACAGGATCACAAAGAAAAAGAGACGCATTCTCCTTCTCTGCCCTTTTCGGTTAATGGAAGAGGTTCTTGCTTCCTTCATCAGTACGCCACCTCGATTCTACTCCCGCTTTCTCTTTGAGTGAAACCAATTCTTCCAATTGGTCCAAATTCCTGTTGTTTTTCCGTACATTTTTTTCCACAAATGTTGACCCCATCTGGCAAAAGGAGAGGTGACAAAACGCGTCACTTTCCACAAAAAGCCGAGGATCGCGAGCAACACGGAATACAAAAATGCCAGCACCATGATGATCACTCGGATAAGAAAAAGCACAGGACGTACAAGCAGGGTGTCTATAATTTTTACGACCGTACGGTAAAACCACTGACAGAATTTTATCACGCGGTGCAAGAAAAGGATATACTTCTTACTACCTAATAAGAAGTACAGCCACGCGCCAAATATCATTCCAAAAAATATGGGAAACCGAATAATCCCGTCGTTCACTTTCACCAAAATCAAGAAGACAGCGCCCATACTGCCGACCCAAAAAAGGATGTCAAAGAAAAAGACCAACCAGAGTGGCAGCCTGGCTTTGCCCTTAAATACATGGTACGTATCGAATCCCATACCCATAAGTGCACCACACGTCGACATGGCAAATACCGTCTGCAACTGGATGACGATATTCACTTGAATAACTTGCCGAAGAATCCTCTCGATCGATCGCCAGCCTGCCCTTGCTCCAGATAGGCCATCTCGTGAACAAGCCCCTCGATCGCTACTTCTCCGGTTTCCAGACTCAGATTTTTCATATGCAGGTTCTGGCCTCGTATAGTTAAAAAGCCGCCGTCCGTCTCCAAGAGGAATTCTTCGCTGTCAAAGCTTTCGACGTTTTTTACTCCCGATATCGCTAAGCTGCGACGATTAATCATCACGACTTCATGGCGTGGCCGTCTCGTGTGATCGTTCATGACTACTCCCTCCTCACGTACCCTTCTTGTACTATCCTATGGGGAGGGATGTCCTGATAGAACAAAAAAACCCCCGTATGAATACGGGGGTTTTTCCAGACTATCCTTACTTGTAAACGGTGTAGTTCCCGTTCACATAGATGATTTTGTAACCAGTACGCTCCGTGATGGTTTTAAGAGGCAGGGTAGGAACGTTGTTTTTCAGCTGAACCGCTGCAGGCAGCGTTACATTTTGGCCATTGATGTTCACCACGTTTGATCCGACCTTGAATTGCATGACCGTATTGCCGCTCACAACTTTTGCAGTTGTTTTGGTGTAGCTGATCGAAAACCCGAGGGCATCACGGAAAAACGTAGTTGGCATCAGCGTGTTGCCATTTACGGTATACGGTGCCACTGCGAGTCCGGTTGTTTTACCAGCCTTCGTAAAGGAAGCGACGTTCTGCTTGAAGCTCACGCCATTCAGAGTCACGATGGTCGCCGGACGAGAGAAGAGCAAGCCTCTCTCCTCGGAGTTGTAGACACCAATGTTGTACACACCTGGCGTAGCCGGATTCACAATGCCAGCTGTCTCAGCGATATTGACCTGAGCTGCTGTTTTTGCCGGAATATCCTGGGCAGGGATAATAATCAGATTTTGTCCGCGTACACCAACAAAGCTAGCGGCCACACCGTTCACCGTTACTGTGTTCGCTGGCAAGTAGGCTGGAACACGGAAGCCAACTGGGAGTACGACTTCGATGAAGCCTTGATTACGAACAATCGGAGCACCCATCGCCTTGATACCGATTGAAATACCAGCAGGAGTAGAGGCAGTCGCTCTCGTCAGCCCAACCGTTGCCAATGTATTATCCACCGCAACTGGAGGAGTCACTCCAGTAACTTGAAACTCCTTCGACTTATAGGTCTTGTTGTCAATTTTGGCCGTCACAGTATATGTTCCCGCTGTTTTCGGAGTGGTCAAGTAGCCTTCGAATGCAAACTTGATGGTCGCGCGATTCGTGCTACTGAATCCGTAAGGCGTGCGGAAATAAACCTTATTCCCCAACACACTTACATTCGTCACTTGAGCACCATTGACAGTGACACTATTGCTGGTAAGAATAGGTGGAACGGTTACCCCACTTGGGAATTCCACCTCGATCTCTGCGTTCGCCCCCAGCTTGGAGGATAGATCCACATCAAACGTATAGCTCGTACGCGCTCCCGCTGAACTGTCCGACAAAGAAACAGTGAATGGCGTATTGCTTGTGTTTGTAATCTCTACATCTTTTGACTTGTATTCCTTGCTGTCATATTCCACTTCATACGTATAGTACTTGTCTGGCTTGGATGGGTTTACAATCCCCGCGGAAGAGGTAAACTCCAGCTTTATGTAGCTATCTCCGTCTGCACCACTCGGAATCTCAATCCGAATCGAGTCGTTGTCGAGAATCGAGACATAATCAGGTTTGTACCCGTTTACCTTCACATCAGATTTGCTGATGCTCTTTGGCAGCATGTCCTTGGAAGGAAAATTGACGTAAATGTATTTGCCCTCTTTCAGCGTGCTTTTCGAGGAGAGATTGAATTTTCCTAGTGTTAAGGAGATGGCGTCCTCGGCATTTTTACTGCTGTGGGAAGCCTCGAAGTCGCCCTTGCTGCTGCTGCTGCTACTGCTGCTGCTTGAAGACTTGGTGATCGTAATCTTGTCGCCCTTGTAGCTGGTCTCTGCACTTGTTTTTACTTCGATTTCGTAACTACCCTTGTCTTCCGGGTTGGTGATATTATCAATCGTCAGTATTAGTACAGTACCTTTTTTGATCTTTTCATCGATTTCGACCTCAACCACATTTTTGCTTACGTATACGTTGTCGATTGAAATCTTGTTTTTATCGTCATCTTTTAGCGTGACATCCGATGTTTTCAATTTTTTATCCACCGAATATTCGGTTGGGAATCTAACGAAAATACTGTCACCTGATGATAGGTCCTTATTGATTTCAAACTCAATCGTATATTCTGTTTCCTCATCCACACCTGTATCGTCTGCAGAAACATCCTCAATAGAGAGAGCATAAGCCGCTTTTGGCTCGAGCATCAGTGGACTAGCCAATACCGCGGTGGCCAGCAGCACCGAGATCCCTTTGTTTACGCTTTTATTCATCGGTAACGCCTCCTTCTCTACAATTCCCTACTATGATAGGAAATGTTCGGCAGGAAAGGGTTACAGACTGGTAACGAACGATTTTACCCATAACTTGGAAAAGTCGATCCACCCAAACGAATCGACCGCAATTCCTTGCAAGGCGGGATGGTAGTGATCAATGCGTTTCGTATGGTACAGAAAAAGCAACCACGCCTCATCTCTAAGTGTATCCTCCATTTTTTCCAAAGCCCGCATGCGGTCTCTACTGCCTTGCAGCTGAAGAATTTCTGACATCCGCTCCTCAACAATCGCCAGCCTGTCATCATCTAAAAACCGGTGAATCATCGAGCATTTGTTTTTGTAAATCTCAATTAATCCCATCTCGATATCTCGCTGCAAGACTTCCCCCATCATAGCCATTTCAGCATGGTGTTCGGCATAGCACGAAAAGAATTGGTCTTTCGTGATAGGCTTCAATTCGAGTCGAATGCCAATCTGCTGACATCTTCTCTGAAACCACTCAGCTTCTTCCCGGACTTTTTTCACGTCACTGAAACACAGAAAAACAGGCTCCCCCTGATATGCGCTTTTTTTCAGCCATTCTGCTGATTCTTCTATGGTATGCGCGGCAAATTGCATACGTTGGCTTCGCTCTGGCAAAAAGCTTCCGGCAGGCGTAAACGTCTCTTTTTTCAGGTCTCGAATCATTTGTACGGGGTCGATCAGCAGTTTGATTGCCTGGCGAAAATCGAAGTCGTGCTGAATACCGGGCTTTCGAAAGTTGAAGTTCACATAGTGACAGCCTACCTCTTGAACCTCCAAAGATTTGCTATCCTCTTCCGTCGCCTCATCCTCAGCCAGTGAGAGTTGATACCGTTGCTTCGAAGCACTTGATCCCGGTACTCGCCAGATTTCTACCCGATCCAGAATCGCCCGCTCCCGATAATAGTCGTCGAACGCTGCCAATACCAACCGATCCTCTGTAAATTCGATCATCCGAAACGGGCCTGTCCCCACAATCGCAGACTCCGAAAAAGGCACATCATGCGGCAAGATCGACATCCCGATGCAAGATACCAAATGCAAGAAAAAACCGTTCGGCTTATGTAGATGAAAAGTAATCGCTCCGTCATTTCGCTGTTCGATCCAATCGATATCGTCCACTTGCCAACGATACGGAGAATCCAGCTCAATCAGCCGCTGAACGGTATAGGCTACGTCTTCTCCTGTCAGTACACGACCGTGGTGAAAGCGAACTCCTTTTCGTAAATAAAAGGTCCAAGCACTCCTATCCATATTGCTTTCCCAAGCGTAGGCTAGCTGGGGTTTAAAATCTTGTGTAGCCAAATCGAAAATGACGAGCGTATGGCAGATTTGCTGGATAAAATGACTCTCCGCCGCTACTGCTACGAATGCGGGGTCAATGGTTGAAAAAGCTCGTTCACGTGGAATACGTAAAATCTCCTGACGCCTCTTATCGTTTTCTTCCGCGATAAATCCGAATTGACTATCCCACGTTTCCTGCAAAAGCCGCTTCGCACCCACAGGCAAATTTTTATGATGCAAAAGCTCCACTGCTTCCCTAACGTTCCCGTCCATCAATAGCTTCTGAAAGTAACTGGTCAAAAAGTCAGTGATATCACAGAGAATCGTGAGTGTAGAATGATTCCCCCGTCCTACCCCTGCCTTCCATAGAAGAAGACCCTCACTCTCCCATTTGCGCAAAATCAATTTTACATTGCGGGGCGTACAGCACAGAAGCTGGGACAGCTCCTGTATGCTGATCTTTTGTTCGCGACCCTTCTCCCATTCGGATAGCCCGAGTAGCATCTGCATAAAGTGCTCATTGCTTTTCATAAGGCATCTCATTCCTTAAAAGGTGAAATTCATAGAGGAATCTTACCCTTTTTCTTCTCCTTTTCATAGCTACAATTGGAAAAAAAGGAGGTCCTCCCCATGAGCTTTTCTCAACTACATCCCAACATCCGTATTCGCATCGTGACTTCCTTTCTGACACGTCTGGTTGGAAATATGATCTTCCCGTTTATGGCCATCTACTTTTCTGCCAAGCTCGGTCCAGCTATAACAGGGCTCTTGTTAGTCCTGGCCGTATGTGCACAAATCTTGATGGGCTTCTACGGCGGCTACTTGGCTGATCGGTGGGGCAGAAAAAAAGTGATGGTATACGGACAATGGATTCAATGCTTCGCTCTTTTCATCATGATGGCAGCGAACTCCCCGTGGCTCGATTCTGCTTGGCTCACGTTTGTTATGATGCTCGTCCAGAATGCGAGTAACGGAATGATCAACCCCGCCGCAGATGCGATGCTCATCGATGTCAGTACGAAAGAAAACCGAACGTATATGTACGGAATCAACTATTGGTCCAACAACTTATCAATTGCGCTAGGTTCCGTAGTGGGAGGTCTCTTGTTTGCTACCCATCGTTTCGAACTGCTCCTCACGCTTACCGCTATCAGTTTTTTCACACTTGTGATCATTTCCTTATGCCTCAAGGAATCATACCAGCCGAAGCCAATGAACCCTGTCAGAACGGGGACAGGTATCTTACGGGATATGATCGCAAGCTACAAGCTAGTAATGACTGACCGTCGTTTCATCCTCTTTTCACTAAGCGGCCTACTCATCTTTGCACCAGAATTTCAAACACCTAACTACATCGCTATCAGGCTTTCTCAAGAGTTTACCCCGCAGAGCTTTAGTTTGTTTGACTGGTTTTCTGTTGAACTGACTGGCATCAAAATATTCAGCCTGATCCAGCTCGAAAACACGCTGCTCGTGGTATTGTTCTCCCTTGCTGTCACCAAGCTCATCGGGCATTTGAAGGAAGCTCCTGCCTTGTATATAAGTGGGCTGATGTATATTGCCGGTTACTCGCTGATCATGTATAGCAACTCCCTTATTGTTATCCTGGTCGCGGTGCTTATAAGCACGTTGGGCGAGCTGATTCACGCTCCCATCCGCCAAACCTATCTGGCACAAATTGTAAAAGATGATTTGCGTAGCTCCTACATGGCAGTGAATGGACTCGTTGTGCCCGGCGCACGGATCATGGGCGCAGTCGGTATCACTTTGGGAGCTGTCCTTCCTTCCTATCTAATGGCACTCCTCATCTTTTCAATGGGGATCGTAGGCGTTACCCTCACCCGCTCGATTGTGTTGCAAATGGATTTCAAAGAGCGTTTACTTCCTCACGCAAAAGAAGCTGCCCGATGACACAGGCAGCTTCTTCTTTAGTAATGTCAATGTCTACTGGTTCGACAGGCTCTCCAAGATGGCATCGCCTCTCTCGCCAATTTTCACGATAGCGTATTTGGCATTCCGCTCCATTTCAAGTCCGGTTCCTTCTGGGACAAAATAGCTTTCTATGCCGTATTCCACTCGGTTGCTACCGATTGTGTTTCCATTAATCACCACATCCGATGACTGAGGCTCGTAGGTACGATTCCATTGACCTTCAATCTCATAAAAGCCACTGTAGCTGTACAAGCCATTTGCTTGTTGGCGGAGTACAACGCGAATCTTCTCACCAGATTCAATATCTTCTTGGTCCAGTGTAGATATGGTGTAGCCAAGTATGACGTAATCACCTTGTAGCAGCGAACGCGGATCAATTGGGACCAGCTCCAGCTTCACCGTTTTTCCATTGGCCAGGATCGTCTCACTGCTCCATACTTGATAGCCAATCAAAACAAATTGCAGCAAAATGACAGGAAGCAACACAAGCGCTTTTCTCGTAAAAATGGAAGGCTCGCTATTCGGCCACTCGATTTTCGACCTTCGATCCCACCAAAGGGTAGCGATGAAAAACACCAGGCTGAGCAGAAGCAGGCTCAGTGACTTGTGCAGCAAGCTCCATAGCATGTCGTAGTACTTCATGAGGAGAAAAGCAAACCAGAAACCGAGCACGATTCCGAATCTCACCCGATTTTGCTGATGCAATGTCCGGTACAGCAAATACGTGCTGAATAGGAAAAAAGCCAAATTCACTACCACATTTCCGGCAAGCGATTGGGAATATTCCTCTGTCAGGATCAAAAGCGAGAGTAAGGCGTACACCAACGAGCTGTTTTGCAAAACGACTGGCAATTGCTTCACGTAATGCATCACCAGCTGCGTAACGAATAGGATCAGCAGTACATACTCAAAGGAAGGCAAGTACTCATCCAGCTTCGTAGCCAACACGGCTAAAAAAGTCAGCTGTGTTAACAGCCTCGCCGGAATGGCAGGGACGGATATCCACACGTATACAAGCACCAACAGGAAGATGATCCAGTAAGGTCCCTCTAAAAAGAGAACCGAACCGACACCCAGAATATACCCCATCGTGAGCAGTGTATAACGCACCGTTGCATTCATCGTGCGAATAAACAGTACGGGACCTAAAAAACCGATTAAGGAAAGGAAAAACAGAAAATCAATAACCCTTTCGTCTTCCATGATCAGAAAAAGCAGGCCTGCTAACGAAATCGCTCCAATGGATGCGGCAATGGTCGTGACGAGAACCGTGAATGCCTCTTGGAAAAACACAACCCATTTGCTTTTTTGATGAGCAGATTCCTTGCGCAGCCAATTAATCCCTACAACTGCTCCCCAAACGATGAGTACGGTCAGCAGCAGCATCAAAACAAAGAAGCCCTCTGAGAAATAAATCACCATATAGGAAATGAATTTAATGAGAACAAACAGCGAGAGCAGCGAGGCCGTCACAATCAGAAACCCGCGACTTGGCACCCATTTTAAAAACGTGACAAACAGGATCCCGCCCGTCAGGACATATAACAGCTCAGGGAGCGGACCATACACTTCGGTGAAGGATGAACCGAAAAGACTGACGGAAAACGTTAGAAACGATAAGTAGTAGATCGGCTTGGAATGCAATTTCCCCGTAGAGGTTAGCCAGAACAAGATGATATTTCCCAAGGCAATCAACCAATACATCATGAACCACCACACGTCCTCACGAGTGACGTGGATGACAGACGGATCGAGGAAGAAATAAATAGCCAAATGAGCGAGAACATAGCTGGTGACATAGAATGGCTGATAGCGCGTGAAAATCGCAAACAGCAAATTCGGAATGAGCCATACGACGAACAACATATAACTGTCCGCATGAGAGTTGTATATTTGCCCCAACAATGCCACACTGATGCCAAAAGCCAAGCTTCCAGCCACCAGAAGCCAGTTACTCAAAAACGAATGTCGTTTGACGAAACTGAGTCCATAGGATAACAAATAAAAAAGAACGAGGATCGCCACACTAACGCCGATCTTTTGTTCCCTGGCCATAAGCGACCAGTTCGAAGCAAAAAAGTACATAACAGATGATAGCAGTAGCGAAATGGCCAAAAAGTAACCCGTTCGAACACCGTTTTGTTGCATGCAGCTCACATCCCTTCGAAAATGCCTTGAGGTACTCTCATTATATCCTTCGATTGGAAAAAAAGCCTAAAAAAAGACTGCCAACTCGGCAGCCTCTTTTCGCTCGCGCATTACCCTTTGAGGTAGGCGTCTTCTTCTTTTTCATCACGCGGAACGGGAACCTCACCAATGACGGTATACAGCGAAGCCGCTTCTTCCTTGCGTGGGTTTTCCTTGATGTCCTCTACTTTTACAGACACGATTTTTTGTCCGAAACGGATCGCCAGCTTGTCGCCGATTTTCACGTTACTGGATGCCTTTGCAGGGCGATCGTTGATTTCCACACGCTGTTTGTCGCACACTTCTTTGGCGAGTGTGCGTCGCTTGATCAGTCGAGACACTTTCAAATATTTATCGAGTCTCATGTTTGGCTTCCTCCCACCATTTGTCCATCTCTTGCAGGTCCGTCTGCTCAAAAGTATGGCCCGCCTCTTGCAGCTTGCCTTCAATATAGGAAAAGCGCTTCTTGAACTTGTTGTTGGTCAATGCGAGGGCTTCCTCCGGATCAAGCTTCAGGAAGCGCGCAAGATTGACCACTGCAAAAAGCAAATCACCAAGCTCGCCAGCGCGTTCTTCATCTGATGCTTCTTGCAGCTCGCGGTACTCCTCTTCTACCTTTTTGTACACATCTGCAATATCGTCCCAGTCAAAGCCGACTTGGGCTGCTTTTTTCTGTAGCTTATACGCATACATCAGGGCTGGCAAATCGCGCGGTATTCCCGCCAACTGTGATTGAACCGTTACATCGATGCCTTTTGCTGCTTTTTCCTGTGCTTTGATTTCCTGCCAATTCGCCAGCGCTTCCTCGGAATCATTCGCGCTCTTTTCCCCGAATACGTGTGGATGGCGGCGAACCAGCTTCTCATTCAATGTCGCGACAACATCATCTACCGAAAAATATCCGTCTTCGGCTGCCATCTGCGAATGCAGCATGATTTGCATCAACAAATCACCCAGCTCTTCACACATCGCGTCTGGATCATCGTCGTCGATCGTCTCCAAAACCTCGTACGTCTCTTCAATCAAGTTTTTGCGAATGCTTTGATGTGTTTGCTCGCGATCCCACGGGCATCCATCCGGACTGCGCAGGATCGCAACGATCTCCTTCAAGTAGGAGAATTGGCGGTACGATACCTTCTCGTCCTTCGTCGGCGGTACATACACCAGAGACAAATTCCCGAAATGATCGAGTCTGTCCAGTTCATACAACGGCACTGTCTCAATTTTTTCTTGCCCCGCTACCCCTACAGCTGTTGCTACCGTCACCTCGTAATCGTCCGGCAACACTTCCATCAAGGTCAGCTTCACATCAGAGGCCACAAAAGCATCGTACACTTGTGCGATAATCGTATGCAGACCCGGTGATACTTGATGAGCAGCGAGCGCGGTCCCATCCAGCAAAGAGAAGCCCTCGATCGGGTCGATATGTAGGCGGGCAAACAACGGATCGATAAAGCTCTGTCCACCGCCAATTTCGATCTCCACGCCACGGTTTGGTCCCTCAGCCAACAATAGCTGCACGGTACGTTCCGCCACCAAAGGATGACCAGGCACGGCATAGACAAGACTGCCTGCTTCGTTTACCCGTGAAAAAAGCCGCTCTACAATATCGGTGTACACATCGGAAAACGCATCGTGCTGCTCATACACATCATCAAAAGACTCAATCGCGATTCCCTCTGCGATCAACTCGGCTACAACCGGATGCTCTTTTGTGCGCAAATAGAGCTGTTTGGCTGCTTTAAGCGTACGATAGATGCCATAAGGGAGCTGGTCCAAATCTCCGGCACCAAGACCGACTACGGTAATGGTCTTATTCTTCATTTCCACTCGTCACGCCTCCTTTTCGTTCTATCTCGCTTTCTCCGCAGGGAGGAGCTTATATTTCGTTAACAGCGAAGCAATTCGCTTTCCTTTTGGCAAAAATTGAATATCGTTTCTCGTGAGTCCACCCGTTTTCAATAGCGCCAGTAAATAGACCAATGCTCCAGAACCGACAGCAATCAATCCGACCAGCGTATGGAACAAGCGATTCGAAAGTCCGGCACTGCCAAGCACCGTATTAGCGAGCCACTCCACAATTAGCACGACAATCGACATCACCACAACGGAAATGAATGGCTTTTTCACCGTTTGGCGCAATCCGATGTGTGCTCCCGTGTATTTGCTTACCGCAAGAACGTTCAGTCCCATAGCGACCAAATAAGCTAAAACAGTGGACACTGCCGCACCAGAGATACCCCAGAACGGAACGAGCGCCAGATTGAGGATGAGCTTCACCAATACACCAATAAACAGGTTGCGGGCAGGTCGCATTACACGTCCCAAGCCTTGCAAAATCCCTGCGCTGGCAATACTCACCGTGGCGAAAATAATCGTGAAGGATTGTACAGCGAGTGCCTCGGTACCGTTGCTGTCTCCGTAGAGCATGACGTTGATCGGCTCCGCCAACAGAGCAAGTCCAAATGAAGCAGGCAATCCCAATAGGAAGGTCAGTCGAATCGCTACTTCGGAACGATGAGCAATCAGTTGATGCTGGCGCTGGGCAACAGCTTCACTGATCGCAGGCACTAATGCCAGCGACAAGGACGTGGCAAAAAACGTACCAAACTGAATGAGTGGCTGACCACGGTCAAACGCACCCTTCAAAAGCTTTGCCAAATCCTCCGGAGTCCCGCTCCATTGCAGCATATTGACGACGGTCATCGAGTCTACAAGCGGAACAAGCGGCAAAACCAGTGCGCCCATACAAATCGGAACGGCATAGGTCAAGAGATGACGTAATATTTGACGATTGGTCCACGAATTCGCTGCCGATTGATGAACCTGATTGGTGGACAGCTGCCCCAGCTTCTTGTCCCCTCTCCAATACCAAAGCAAGACGAGAATAGCAGCAATTGCCCCTGGAAAAGCAGCAAAAACGGCACCTGTACCAGCCAGGTACGGGTCTTGATACACGTTCATCGCCCAGAATGCAGCGACTAAGATAAAAATCACGCGAATGAACTGCTCAGCAACCTGAGAGACGCCAGTCGGCATCATATTTTGATGCCCCTGAAAATAGCCTCGCAAGATCGCAACCATCGGCACCAACGGCAGTGACCAAGCTACAGCTCTGAGCGGGGTAATCAAATGCTCATCACCCATCATACGGGCAATAATAGGTGCCCCTCCATATAACAGTAAGAAGAAAAAGATCCCGAAAACGACCAGCGATATACTGGCTACCCGAAAGGCCCTGCGCGCCCCGATCGCATCCCCGACAGCGACGCGCTCTGAGACGATCTTGGAGATGGCGATGGGAAAACCCGCCGTCGCCAGAATCAACAACGTGGTGTACAGCGGGTATACTTGCATATATACGTACAAGCCGATATCTCCGGCAATGTTTTGGTATGGGATGCGGTATACAGCGCCTAAAAGCTTGGAGACAAGACCGGCAATTCCAAGTATCGCCGCGCCTTTCACAAATTGAACGGAAGCCTTTTCTTGAGCCATGTGCGTGAAATTTCTCCTCTCCAACCTAAAACTTTGTTCATTATACCACAAGGCCATAGGCACAAGAAAAACAGCCCCGGGGTACGAGGCTGTTTTTGCTGAGCTATCTTACTGCTCCATCTGTTTTGCCAGGAAACCGGCCGCTGTTTCCGACATTTTGATCTCCAAATCACTCATCTTGGTTGACTCGTTTTTGTTGAGGAGGATCACGGACCCGATTGGATCGCCTCCTGCAACAATCGGTGCGATGACGAACGAGCCCATCGTCTCGTTCATATCACGACAAATTTCATAAGAGCCTGCGTTTTTCTCCAGTCGTGTTTTTCTTTCCTCCAAGCATTTCTCGACAATACTGCCAATTGCTTTCTCCAAGTATTCCTTTTTGGAGGCACCTGCCACTGCAATGACAGTATCCCTGTCTGAAATCAGTACGGTATGATTCATGCTTTCATACAAAGAGTCGGCGTACTCTTTTGCAAAATCACCCAACTCTCCAATCGGTGAATACTTTTTGAGAATGACTTCTCCGTCACGATCCACAAAAATCTCAAGCGGGTCGCCCTCACGAATGCGCAGTGTACGACGAATCTCCTTAGGAATCACGACCCGACCGAGGTCGTCAATTCGACGAACGATACCAGTTGCTTTCATGTCTTGTTGCCTCGCTTTCCCGTAAGAAGTGGGTTGTGAATAGATGGTGGTTGGTTAGTTGTATTTTTTCCTCAAATTCTAATTTTAACTATGGGTGATGGCATTAATTTTTACCAGTTGCTTCAATTACTCTCCCCCGGGTGGTAGCGAGTGATAATAGTATTTGCCCATGTTTGCAGAATATGCGAGAAAACGAAAAAACAGGGAAACGAATTCCCTGTTTTTCTTCGGACTTCTTATTTCTTCTCCGCTGCATCGTTTTTGGACTGCGGAATGTTGAATTTCGTAATGAGCTTGTCCAGCTCGTTCTTGGCGAAATTATCGTAGGCTTTCTCCAAAGAATTCGCGCGGAGCTCTTCTTTCATCTCATCAAAGGTCTTTTCTTTGCGATTCTCGACCTTAATAATATGGTAACCAAAATCAGTTTTTACTGGCGGGCCTACTTCACCAACTTTTTGATTCAGGGATGCCTCTTTAAATTCTGGTACCCATTGCGTTACATCCGCATTTTCGTACAAGCCGCCGGACTGCTTGCTGCCTGGGTCATCTGTGAACTCTGTTGCCAGCTTCGCGAAGTCTTCACCCTTTTTCAGGCGCGCTACCAAGTCGTTGGAGAGTTTCAACGCCTCTTCTGGTTTGCGCTTTTCGGTGGAGATCAGGATGTGGCGAACAGAAGCAACTGTACGGGAAGCTTTGTCCATCGAATCATAGGTTTGCTTCAGCGTAGCATCGTCGATATTCTTTTTCATCACATTGATGGACTGGTTGATCAGGTCCATCTGATTGACGATCATGTCCTTCGTTACGCCTTGGCCTTCCATGAGCTTGTTGAACTGAGCTTCATCTTTGCCCAAAAAGCCCATGTACTGCGTTTTGATTTTCTCGAAAGTTTTCTCAGCGAGTTCTTTGGACTCTTTTTTCATGGCATCGTCAGAACGGCTAGCCAAAACCTTGGTAGCTGTATACTCACGCGCAAAAGCTTTCAATGAATTGCTGTCAGCAATTTCAATCATGGTACCTTGTTGTGGGTTCATGAAGTTAATGACACGCAGAAACTCTTCGAACTCTTGTCCTGTGACAGTTCCTCCCTGATACTCCACAATGACCGCTTTCTGGTCTGCTGAGTAAGGCAGAGTGAGTTTAGGGAATTGTACCAAAGGATCGTTAGCAGCTTGATTGCCGCCATCTGTCTGATTCGCTGGAGTTGTTGGATCTTGTTTCGCTTCTTCTGCTTTTCCGCCGCAACCAGTCATGAGTGCCACGACCAGAACAGCCGAAGATAGAATCGCTACTGAACGTTTCATAAATAAGGTTCTCCCTTCCCGGGCAAGCCCATTTTGTCAGTTAAGACACAGGGCTCTCCGTACCAGTGTCTCTTCGCACCTGGTGAAATTGACGCAGCAGCTTTTCAACCAACTGCACGCCCTCATCTTCTTTTAACCCCTTTACTTTAACAGCAATGGTGATCTGTTGTCCACCCGACAGCCCAACCCTCTTGCTCCAGTTACTGGTAAGCGCAAACAGAGCTCCACCATCGATGTTGTTGTTCTGACTAGGGTGCAGGAACAATTTAATCTCGTCCGGATTCTTTTGGCTAATTTCGGTGATGTGGTGTTTCAAGGCATAGACACGCAAACGAGAAATGGTCAAAAGATTGTCAACCGGCTTCGGAACTGGTCCAAAACGGTCTAGCAGCTCCTCTGCCAAGTCGTCGACGTCTTCCAATGTAGACACCGCGACAAACTTTTTGTACATCTCGATTTTTTGTCGGCTGTCCGTAATGTACATCGACGGAATATAGGCATCCAGTTGCAGATTGATCTCCACAGGTGTGACAATTTCGTGTTTGACCTCGCCTTTCAGCTCATCAATGGCCTCTTTCAGCATCTGGCTGTACAAATCGAAACCGACCGTATTAATAAAGCCATGCTGCTCCGCGCCCAGTAAATTACCTGCTCCACGAATGGACAAGTCTCGCATCGCGATCTTGAAACCAGAGCCGAGCTCGGTAAATTCCTTGATGGCTTGCAGACGTTTTTCCGCTACCTCTGTCAGCACCTTGTCCCGTTGATACGTAAAGTAAGCGTAAGCAATTCGATTGGAACGACCTACACGTCCACGCAACTGATACAGCTGGGACAAGCCCATTTTGTCCGCATTGTAAATAATCAGCGTATTGACGTTCGGGATGTCCACCCCGGTCTCAATGATCGTCGTGCTGACCAATACGTCAAAATTCCCTTCCAAGAAGTCGAGTATGACGCCTTCCAGCTCGCTCTCGTTCATCTGCCCATGCGCCACAGCGATGCGCGCGTCAGGAACGAGCATAGAGATCTGCTCCGCCATCTGTTCAATTCCTTGTACTTGGTTGTAGAGGAAGAACACTTGCCCATCACGAGCCATCTCGCGCTCAATCGCTTCGCGAACGAGAGCAGGGCTGTAATCCATCACATAAGTCTGCACTGGAAAACGATTTTCTGGCGGCGTTTCGATAACAGACAAATCACGCACACCGAGCATCGACATGTGCAGGGTACGTGGAATCGGCGTAGCCGTGAGTGTCATGACATCCACATTCGTTTTGATCTGCTTCAGCTTTTCCTTGTGACTCACACCGAAGCGCTGCTCCTCATCTACGATTAACAGACCGAGCTCGCGGAATGTCAGATCTTTGGAAAGCAGACGGTGCGTACCGATGACGACATCGACTGTGCCTTCCTTCAATCCTTTTAACGTGGCATTCTGCTCTTTGCGCGAACGGAATCGACTCAATACCTCCACGCGGATCGGATATTCCGCAAAACGCTCACGGAACGTCTCGTAATGCTGCTGAGCCAGAATCGTAGTTGGAACCAAAACGGCTACCTGTTTTCCGTCCATGACAGACTTGAAGGCAGCACGAATCGCAACCTCTGTCTTCCCGTAACCCACGTCCCCACATACGAGGCGATCCATCGGACGTTTGCGCTCCATGTCTGCTTTGACTTCCGAAATCGCGCGGAGCTGGTCTTGCGTTTCCTGATACGGGAACATCGCTTCAAATTCACGCTGCTCTGTCGTGTCGGGAGAGAATGTATGACCGACAGCCGCTTCGCGGGCAGCGTACAGCTTGATCAAATCTTCCGCAATATCCTTTACAGACGACTGGACTTTATTTTTGACCCGTTTCCACTCACTGCCGCCCAAGCTGTAAATCTTCGGCTGAGCTTCTTCGCTCGCCACGTACTTCTGCACATGGTCGATTTGATCAATCGGAACAAACAGACTGTCCCCTGCTGCGTATTGAATATGAAGGTAATCTTTATGAATTCCGAGAATTTCCTTGGTTTCAATTCCAAGGTATTTTCCAATCCCGTGATTCACGTGCACGACGAAATCACCAGGCTTGAGCTCGAGGTAGTTTTTGATACGCTCCGCGTTGTTCATCGTCTGTTGAACTTTGCGTGCCTTGCGCTGCTTCGCTGTAAATACTTCACCCTCTGTGATGACTACCAGCTTGTTTAATGGCAGCTCGAAGCCTGTCTGGAGGTTCCCTAAAATGATCGTAGGACGCCCCGGAGGTACTGTCTCCACTGCTTCTGTTAAAACATCTGCTTCCATTTCGTAGTCATGCAGGACACGCTCCAGTCGCTTTGCACGCTCCAAATCAGCTGCGACAAAGACGATCTGATCCTGCGACTTCTTCCAACGAGCCAACTCTGTTTTCAACACATTCATCTGTCCATGGAAGTTTTGCATGGTACGACAAGTCAGATTTACGATGTTTTGCGGCTGGGTCTTCGGTGATTGTCTCAAAAACAGGGAGAGGTAAACGATCTGCCTCTTTTTCGTCGACACGATCTCGTCGTACGTGCGCGACAGGCTGAGATTGGACATATATTCGCCCTGGATGATGCGTCCTGTCAGCCATTCCCCTTCTTCTTTTTGCAACTGCGCTGCCGTATCCAACACACGGGAAGGCTCATCAACGATCAGCAAGGTATCGGAAGGCATATAGGACAATAATGTATCACCAGTCGGGTAAATGACGGAGATGTACGAATACAGATGTGCAAAACGCTGTCCTTGCTTCATTCTCTCTGCATCAGACCCGATTCGCTCCATCACTTTTTCCTTGGCAGCCCCATCCTTCAAATTGGCGATGGTTTCCCCAAGCTTTTGTTCTAAGCGAACAGCCGATTCCTGCAACAACGGAGTCGAAGCGATCATTTCTTTTGCCGGACCGAGAATATAAGTCTGAACGGATTCCAATGACCGTTGGGAGAGCATGTCAAACGTACGAATCGAGTCGATCTCCACATCAAAAAGCTCAATCCGCACCGGCCACTCCGAATCGATCGGATACAAGTCGATAATGCCGCCGCGAATACTCATTTCTCCCTTGCGCTCGACCATGTCCACTCGCTCATAGCCAAGCTCAATACATCGGAGCAAAAAGGACTCGATATCGAGCTCATCACCAACGGATAGCTGAATCTGTGCTTCCTTCCATACATGCGGGGGAACGACCAAGCGACGCAAGCCAGCAAAAGGTGCAACCAAAAAACCCGTAAAGCCTTGGGCCAGACGGTTGAATACATGAATTCGCTGCGCCAGCATTTCTGGGCTGGCAATGGCAAGCTCAGAGCCAATCAGCTCATTACCGGGATAAAGCAACACCTGATCAGAGGGAACCAACTCGATCAAGTCTTCGTATACTTTTTGTGCTTGGTACATGTTATGCGTCACTACGCAGACCGGACGATCTGACATTTGTTGTAATGACGCCATCAATACTTGCCGGGCGGAACCTGCTAAGCCAGAGACAAGCTGCTCATGTAGCCCCTTCTCCAAACCAGCCACGATTGTCCCGACATTCGTGTCCTGTTTCATCGGGTTAATGATGACTTGCATTCACTAATCCCCTCTCTAATTCTTCTATCAACTAAAATCAGAGCCTCGCTTACGTTCACAACAACCGTAGGTCAGCCATGCGAAAAGAAGCCTTAGCTCCCCAAGCTAAGGCCTTGTCAGTGCAAGCCTTCCTAATGCGTATCCACTTATTGAAGTGGGTTTCCCACTAGCGAAAGCTCTGGATGCTGAATCAGCGCTTCACGGCAATAGTCGCACGTGATGCTGACGACCGTATCTCCACTTTGTTCTCTCGATATTATAAGAGCACGTTCCTCCGGGGTCAAGGAATCAAACCCGAGCTGCGCTTCTGTTACTTGCGATTCGTCAAATTCTGCAATCTTCATGCCGCAGCAACGACATGTATAGCGTATGCTCATGCACATACCACCCCCATACTGTTCCTATCGCTTAGTATGGACGATTGGGTGGGAAATCATACTACTTTTTCAAGCTGTTGTAATGGTTCATGACCTTTAAAAACGACTCTCTTGTCCACATAGCGCATGCATCAGCAGTCAGGCTCACCGCTTCTTGAATGTCGGCTCTTTCCGCCACTGGAAACGTATTCAAAACATAGTCGCTGACGCTCCGCCCTGGTTCTGGACGACTGATTCCGACCTTGATTCGTTTAAACTCCTGTGTACCCAAATGCTGAATCATCGACTTGATGCCGTTGTGCCCACCAGCGCTGCCTTTTTCTCGCAGACGAAGATGTCCTGTCGGCAAATCAAGATCGTCGTAGATGACGACGAGATCGTCCGGAATCAGCTTGTAAAACTTGAGGGCTTCCGCTACCGATTCACCGGAGAGATTCATGTATGTCTGCGGCTTCACCAGCAGTACCTTCTCGCCTTCGATTCTACCTTCGCCAACGAGTGCACGAAACTTGTTTTGCGTAACAGGAATTCCCCATTTATCACTAATCTTATCTATGGCCATAAAGCCAGCATTATGTCTGGTGTCTTCATATTTTTTGCCAGGATTACCCAATCCAATTATGACTTTCACGATTATTCCCTCCTACTCTCTCCCCATTGTACTCGAATGGTCACGTGAACAAAAGGAAAAGGGCAGAGATGAAAGCACCCCGCCCTTCTTTTTCATGCCATGATTTTATTCGTTAGCTGCTCCTGCTTTTTCGGCTACTGCTTCTGCTTCTTGCTGCGCATCAATCGACTCTTCGGACTTGGCCTTAACTGGCAAGACACTGATCAGTACTTCCGTGGAATCAAGCCCCAGGTCCACTCCTGGCGGGACAGTTAGATCAGCAACCAATACGACATCCCCGATATTGAATCCGTCTACATCGACTAGGAACGATTCTGGTATATTACCTGGCATGCAAGTAACTTCCACACTGTGGCGGACAAGGGTAGCCACACCCAATTCCGGATCACCTGTCATGAGGACAGGAACGGACGTGTGTATTTTTTCATTCATATTGATCTTCTTAAAATCTGCATGCAAAATGTTCCCCTGCAACGGATGCCTTTGCAGCTCGTAAACCATGACATCGTGCGTGTCCCCGTCTACGCTCAACCGGAATGGCTTGTTCGTCGACTGGTGACGCAGGGCAGCATCCAGCTCTCTTCCTTTGACCTGAATCGGCTTATTGCCCACTTCGCTGCCGTACATGATACCGGGAACCCAACCTTCATTACGCAGTACCTTTACAGCATTGCCTGTCTTTTTCTCGCGAGACTGTGCCTGTAATTGTTCCACAAAAAAACCTCCTTCGGACCGCTAGTAAAAGTTTCCTCACTAGCTTGTCCATCGGAGGTTTAGTTCAATCCCCGAAATGGGGATTGTATATTAATCGAACAACTTGCTTACGGAAAGCTCTTCGTGAACACGAATGATTGCTTCACCAATGATTGGCGCTACGGAAAGAACGGTAATCTTATCGATAATTTGTTCTTCTGTCAGCGGGATCGAGTTGGTCACAATCAGTTCCTTGATCTTCGAGTTAGCAATACGCTCGATAGCAGGACCAGACAGAACTGGGTGCGTGCAGCATGCATATACTTCACGTGCGCCTGCTTCTACAAGTGCACTTGCAGCCAGTGTGATCGTTCCAGCTGTATCGATGATATCGTCGATGATGATCGCTGTTTTGCCTTCGATGTTACCAACGATGTTCATTACTTCAGCTACGTTTGGTTCTGGGCGACGTTTGTCAATAATGGCAATAGGCGCTTCCAGACGTTCTGCCAATTTACGAGCACGGGTCACTCCACCGTGGTCCGGAGATACGACAACGATATCTTTCAGACCTTTTTCAGAGAAGTGTTTACCCAAGATAGGCACACCCAGCAGATGATCAACTGGAATATCGAAGAAGCCTTGGATTTGTGTTGCGTGCAGATCCATCGTAATTACACGTTGTGCTCCTGCAGTCTCGATCAGGTTCGCAACCAGCTTGGCCGTGATTGGATCGCGTGCACGTGCTTTACGATCTTGACGAGCATAACCGTAGTAAGGAATGACCACGTTAATACTCTTAGCCGAAGCGCGTTTCAATGCATCAACCATGACCAAAAGCTCCATCAAATGCTCATTAACGGGAGCAGACGTTGGCTGAATGACAAATACGTCACAACCGCGAACGCTTTCATTGAGTTTGAGTTGGCATTCGCCATCACTAAAGCGCACTACTTGTGCGTTTCCGAGTGGTACACCGATGTGTTCGGCGATTTCTTTTGCCAGTTCCGGGTTTGCGTTGCACGTAAATACCTTCAGTTTTGGGTCGCGGTAATTAGCCATGATCTTCTCAAGAACCTCCCGTTATGATTGCTTTTTGCCCTTGCGAGGCATTTTGTTCGCGTAATCGATTTTATTTACCTGACGCTCACGTGCGATCGCAAGCGCATTATCTGGCACATCTTGATTAATGGTCGATCCTGCAGCTACATAAGCATTTTGTCCAACTGTAACGGGCGCAACCAGATTGCTGTTGCATCCGATGAATGCTCCATCTTTTACTGTTGTTTTATGCTTCACGGCACCATCATAATTGACGGTAATTGTTCCACAGCCAATATTGACTCCGTCTCCGATCTCCGCATCTCCTACATAGCTGAGATGAGGAACCTTCGTACCGTCACCAATTTTCGCGTTTTTCAATTCCACGAAATCACCGATTTTGGCATTGCTTCCAATCTGTGTTCCTGGTCGAACATAAGCAAATGGCCCAACAGAAGACTCGCTTTCCACACTCGAATCAACCATCACCGAGTAAGAAATGGTCACGCCACTCGCAGCGTCTACATTCGTCAGATCCGCTTGGGGTCCGATTACACAATCAGCTCCAACGGTTGTTTGTCCACGCAGGAAAGAACCTGGGTGGATCACGGTATCTGCCTCAATCTTCACATCCGCTTCGATGTACGTAGAAGCTGGATCGATGATTGTCACACCATTTCGCATGTGACCAGTCATAATACGTTTTTTCATGTAGGCTTCTGCTTCCGATAGCTGTACACGATCGTTAACACCCATCGTTTCCTCCGGGTCAACCGCTTCGTATCCGACTACTTTTTCACCTGCATCACGCAAAATGCCGACAACGTCTGTTACATAGTATTCGCCTTGTGCGTTGTCATTTTTCACTTCCGCCAAGGCTTTCCATAATTTTCGGTTGTCATAGCAGTATATGCCCGTGTTGATTTCTCTGATCGCCCGTTCCGCTTCCGTAGCGTCTTTATGTTCCACGATTCGCAATACTTCGCCCGCCTCATTGCGCACGATACGCCCATAGCCTGTAGCGTCAGGTAACAGGGCGGTTAATACGGTTGCAGCCGCTTGCTGCTCTTCGTGATAGGTCAGCAAGGCGGACAACGTAGTCGCCGACAAGAGGGGAACGTCTCCATATAAGAGAAACGTAGTGCCTTCTTTATCTTGTAAAAACGGCGCTGCCTGCGAAACGGCATGTGCCGTCCCCAACTGTTCTTCTTGCAGTGCATAAGTGACGTCCTCGCCTAGTTTGGCGCGAACAGTGTCAGCACCATGACCTACGACGACAACGATATCCTGAACCTGCATGGAAGCCATCGTATCGACTACATGCTGAACCATAGGCTTTCCGCACACAGGGTGCAGGACTTTGTACAGCTTCGATTTCATCCGTGTACCCTGACCAGCAGCCAGAACCACGGCATGGATCTTAGACATGTCAACCCTCCATCGTAGAAGTTCCACAATGACTATATCCTAATTCGTATGTGAATTTCAAGACAATCGATACAGGATTATCGTCGATTCCTTGCATTGCCAGTAGTTAGACGCAAGGCAGACAACATTTAATTTTCTGAAAGAAATGTGATATATTGTTGGGCGAAAGGGGTTATTTGAAGGAGGTAAGATTAGATGAGCGCAGAGGTATACTTGCTGACTGGATATTTAGGGAGCGGAAAAACCACCCTTTTACAAAAATGGCTGACTCATTTGCGCATCCAAGACCAGAAGGTAGTCGTCTTGATGAATGAAATGGGGGAGGAAGATATCGACGGGGAACAATTGCAAGGCTTCGGCTTTCCCGTCAAAAAAATGCTCGATGGCTGCATATGCTGCTCGATCAAGGGTGAGCTCACAGAAAGCTTGAAAGATATTATGAACGCCATTGCGCCAGACCGAATCCTCATCGAGACTACTGGCGTAGCCGATCCGCTTGATGTTATCGATACGATTACCCATCCAGAGCTGTATGATCGACTGGAGTTAAAAGGGACCATCAGTGTTGTCGACGCCTCTCGCTTTCTGGACCTCAACTCACGCTTCTCTTCGACTGCCACTCTGGTCAAAACGATTCGAAACCAAGTGCGTTACGCAGACCTGCTTCTTTTGAACAAAACCGATTTGACCAGTCCTGATGTCGTAGAGCGGGTCAAGCAAAAGCTCATTGAAATCAATCCGACTGCACCGATACACTCTACTGTTCAGGCAGAAATAGAAGTCTCCCGGCTTTTGTCTGTCAAACGCACCATCCATGAGCGGTCGCCAGGCAACGAGACGAACCGCCCCATTGCTGTACAGAAAAGCATCGGCCGAATGTCAACGATGGACAGGCTCAAGCAATCCCTTGGCCTGAAAACAAGCCAGCCCTCACTCTACAATAGTATCGAAACGTTTTCCTATGCATTCACCGGACCAGTAGACGCGAAAAAATTCGAGGACTTTCTATACGATCTCCCCAAAAACGTCTATCGAGCAAAAGGCTACGTCCAGTTCCACGGAAAGCCCGAGCTGATCTCTTTTCAACATACCGATAATCAAGTGCTCCTATTCCCTTTTGAAAATTTCGGACCGAAAATGGTCGCTGTCTTCATCGGGGAAGGAATGGACCGAGAAATTATTTTGAACGAGCTAAAAAAATGTTATGGCTAAAGGACGCCGAAGCACCCTGCCGTAAGTGACAGGGTGCTTTGTGTATAGTACTTTTTAAGCACCAGCTTCGATAGTGCTCTCTTCCTCTTGACCTACGCGGTCGTATTCTGTGAGAACTGCTGCCTGGATTTTTTCACGAGTAGTCGAAGAAATCGGATGGGCAATATCACGGAATTCTCCATCTGGTGTGCGCTTGCTCGGCATAGCTACAAACATACCATTATTTCCGTCAATGACACGGATATCATGAACCACAAATTCATGGTCGATTGTAATGGATGCAATCGCTTTCATCCTACCATCCGTATTCACGCGGCGCAGTCTTACGTCTGTTACTTCCATCTAGTTCACTCCCTTTATCTATGTAACGCGTTTAGGATTATTTCCACTCGCTGGGTAAATATTCCTGCTTATCATTATGCAATTTTTGAAAAAATATATAAATATGTTTTTATGTCATTTTTTGGAAACTTTTTCTGCAAGTACAAAAAACAGCCCAATGCGCATGGCATCAGGCTGTTTTCCATTTTTTTCTATCCGATATAAGCTACGATTTCGATTTCAACTTTTACATCACGCGGCAGACGTGCCACCTCTACAGTGGAACGAGCTGGTTTATGATCGCCAAAATATTGGCCGTACACTTCGTTCAGTTGACCAAAATCATTCATGTCCTTGATGAATACGGTCGCTTTCACTACGTTAGTCAGGCTGCCACCGGCTTCTGCCAGTACTGCTTGAATGTTGGAAAAAACCTGATGGGTTTGCTCCACGACGTCACCTTCTACCAAAGTGCCGTCCGCACGCAGAGGAATCTGACCTGATGCAAAAAGAAATGGACCTACCTTTGCAGCTTGGCTGTAAGGACCAATAGCGGCAGGAGCCTTGTCAGTTGAAACAAAAGAGATTGCCATACCTATCTACTCCCCTCTATTTTCAAAAAAACTGCCCAGCTCTATTTCGATTTGCTTGCCCTTGAAGTCTACATCCTGCAGTTTTGCAAGCGATACATATTCATCTACCAAACGCTCAGAAACATCCGCTGTCGTTTCTACCAGTACGCCGCATCCTACTACGGTTGCACGGAATTCCTGTAACAGATCAATCATGCCCCGCAGTGTCCCGCCAGCTTTCATAAAGTCGTCCACAATGAGGACGCGAGACTGCTCGGCCAAACCGCGGCGAGCGAGTGACATGGTTTGAATTCGTTTACTGGAACCCGATACATAGTTAATGCTCACTACTGAACCTTCCGTCACCTTGTTGTCACGGCGCACAATCACAACAGGCACATTCAAAAACATAGCCGTCGCATACGCAAGCGGAATCCCCTTTGTTTCCACCGTCATAACGACATCCACATTTTTATCCGCATAAGCGGTTGCAAAGAGCTTTCCGATCTTCGCCATCGTTTGTGGATTTCCGAGAATGTCGGACATGTACAAGTATCCACCTGGCAAAAGTCTCTCTGGATTAGCGAGTTGACCGATCAGTTCGCGCATGAAGTGAAGGGCCTCTTCCGTCTTTACCTGTGGAATATACTTCACTCCGCCTGCCGCTCCCGCCACCGTTTTCAACAAGCCTACCCCTTGGACTTCAAAAGCCTCTTTGATGATAGACAAGTCTTCACTGATGGATGATTTCGCTGCGCCGTATTGTTCCGCGAACAGAGTGAGAGGAGTCAGCGTATGGGGATGGGCGAGCAAGTGCTGCGTCATGTCAACCAGACGTGCACTTCTGCGCAATTTCTTCATGGCTCTTCCTCCAAAACCGAATATTATGCTGTTAATGTATCATTTCCATACGGGTTTATGCAAGTATTTCCCCATCTTGAGCGCCTAACATTCGGACAACAAACACATCTTTGACAAAACCTCGCAACGCATTGTAGATCCGATGTACTTTCGCTTCCTTTTGCACAAGAGCAAACACAGTAGGACCGCTACCAGACATTAGGACACCATCTGCTCCCGAAGCGATCATGAGATCCTTGATCTGCCTTACTTGTGGATGGAGCGAGAGTGTGACGTTCTCCAACACATTCCCAAGAGATTGGCACATGAGTGAAAAGTCTTGAGTCGCGATGGCTTGCAGCATTTGTTTGGTATCGGGATGATTATCGATCTGGGCCACACGCAGGTTTCCGTATACATCCGGTGTAGATACCCCGATAGGAGGCTTCGCTAGAATGACCCAGCACGGTGCAGGCGCTCCCAGATGCGCAATCTGTTCGCCACGCCCTGTCGCCAGCGCTGTTCCTCCATAAACGCAGAATGGCACATCAGAGCCAATTTCCGCTCCGATTTTAGCCAACTCATCTTTGGTCAGCCCGAGATTCCACAATTGGTTCAAGCCGCGCAGTGTTGCTGCTGCATCACTGCTCCCGCCTGCCAGTCCAGCCGCAACCGGAATTTGCTTGTCGATATACAAGTGTACGCCCTGGCGTACTTGAAATTTTTCTTTCATGAGCGTTGCCGCTTTATATGCGTGGTTACGGATATCATCCGGTACGAAGCTGGCAGAACAGTCCAGCGTAATCTCACCATCTTCGCGTAGAGTCATGTCCACACGATCTGCCAAGTCTACGGTTGTCATCACCATTTCTACTTCGTGATAACCGTCCGGCCGTTTGGCAAGCACGTCGAGAGTCAAATTAATTTTGGCCGGAGCTTTGACCGAGATACGCACGTAGTTCACCTCTACCTACTTTCTAAATTTCCTAGTCTCTTATTGTAGCATAGGCAAACTCACCCATGCCACTTGATCAATTAAAAAGAATAGGATCGAAATCATTATGGGTATTTCGAAAATTCAGCTCTCATTATAGAAAAAAGGCCGGGATGCCCCGGCCTTGTCAACGAGTGTTTATATGGTGAGAAACGTCCCTACGATAAACCCCAAACGTTACAATCGCTTAGCGGCTAACGCTTCCTCAGCAAGCTGAACAGCGCGCTTAACCATGTTACCCGCGTCCCGTGTCGTGATGCCTCCCCAACCCTCGGCTTTTACCGTATCGTAAAACCCAAGCTCCTTGGCCAGTTCCATCTTAAACTGCTCTGACATCAGTCCTCGTCTGCGACCCATAGCACCCTCCTTCTCGTTGACAGGCTTAGTGTGCTCCACGCAGTCTTTTTTCATTGCATCACCCAAATGTTCAGAGCTTTTCGATATAAAAAACAAAACAGTAGAACCCAAAAGGGCTCTACTGTTGTACAAATGTGATGCGGATGTGCTCGTTTTCGCGGCACACCGTCAATTCTACTGTTTCCGTCAAGATGTCAGCATAGCTGTAAGATACCCGCTCAAAGAGTTGGTCGTCATCCAGCTTTACCACAAACACAGATGGGTAAGTTTCTTCGAGGATGCCACTACGTTCAACGGTTTTGCGGCGACCGCCATTAGCCTTCAGCAGGATGCGCTCACCAATGTGTCCGTCTAAACTACGTTTAATGTCAAGTAACGCGTTTCTTGCCATTGTTCCATCCACCTCGCTTACATCTATTATAACAGCTCCCTTATATTTTGTCAAAGAAATAAAAAATTATAGCAACCCTGCAGATATTTTGTCAACGGGGTTTTTTTCATAAAATACGTAGATATTTGTCAAATAATATGCATAAAGGGCTTAAATACGCAAAAACCCCCATTCTTGGGAGATCTCGCCCAAAAATAAGGGGGTCGTCTACACGATTTACGTAATCAGTCCGCGGCGCATACTTTCGTTCGCTAGGCGGGCAAATTCGTCCAAACTGAGTGTTTCACCACGCCGGGTCGGATCGATCCCGATGTCAGTGAGCATCTGTATTACTTCATCCTTTTGGGTTTTAGGAAACAGTCCGTTCATTAGGTTGTTCAACAATGTCTTACGACGCTGTGCAAACGAGCTGCGTACCACCCGGAAAAACATATTCTGATCGTCTACTTCCACTGGCGGACGATCTCTTACCTTTAAGCGAATCACTGCCGAGTCGACATTCGGACGCGGGATAAACACGCTAGCAGGCACAATCATCGCTACTTCTGTTTCTGCATAAAATTGAGCTGCGACCGATAGAGAGCCATAGTCTTTCGTTCCTGGTTTGGCTGCAATTCTTTCTGCCACTTCCTTTTGAATCATGACCACGATGTTTTCAAGGGGCAATCTCTCTTCCAGCAGCTTCATCAGGATCGGTGTCGTCACATAGTAGGGCAGATTCGCCACTACGCTCAGCTTTTCCACTCCTGCCATCTTTTCTTCTATTAACGTCTTCAGATCCAGCTCCAATACGTCCCCATGAACGACTTCGATATTTTCATAGGGCGACAGCGTGTCCTGCAAAATAGGCAAAAGACGTTGGTCGATTTCGATCGCCATCACTTTTTTGGCTGCTCGTCCCAATTGTTCCGTCAGCGCACCGATACCGGGCCCAATTTCAATCGCTCCCTTTTCCTTGGTCAGGTCTGCCTCCGAAACAATATTATGTAAAATGTTGGTGTCTATCAGGAAGTTCTGGCCCAGACTCTTCTTAAAAGAAAAGCCGTACTTCTCCAATACTTCTTTTGTACGCGTAGGTGTGGCAATATCCTTGCCCGCTATTTGGGTCATGGCTTACTCCCTCTCTTTGTTGATGGCCGTAATGGCCGCTTCGAATTCTGCTCGACTGATTTGGAAGGCATTGAGACGTTGCAGCATTTGCTTGGCGTTGGCATATCCGATCCCTAATGCTTCTCCCAGCTTGATTCTACGTTCTTTGGCATCTACTCCGGACGTAAGGCCATTTGTCAACAAATCGTCAGAGGTAATCTCTCCAGCCGTTTCCGCCATTTCGGTACGCACTTCTGAGAGCGCACGAATAATCACGTCAGGTGTGGCGTTTTCGACGCCGATGTCGCCCTTTTTGGTACCGTCCTCCTGAGTAATAAATGCATGCTTGCAGCCTGAAACCGACTTGCTGATAATTTTGCGGATGCGCTCCCCTTGATAATCAGGGTCTGTAAAAATAATAACACCGCGTTTTTGTTGCGCCAGCCTGATTTTTTCAATCGTTCTTTTATGAATGGCAGAACCGCCAGTTTCAATTGTATCGGCATTAACCGCACGCTTGATTGCTGCGGTATCGTCTCGTCCTTCCACCACGATGACTTCCTTGATCTTCATCATGTGCTCCCACTTTCGTACAAAGTCGGTACGATACTAGTGTTCCAAAAAAAACCGTACCCAAAGCCCAAATGACATGAAACATTTGGTAAATAAGGATCGTCTAACTAACAAACAGCTTATCACAATAACCTTGGAGGAAACAGAAGAACAGGAGCAATCGCTCCTGTCCTAAGGCTTCTGTGGTCCAATGATATATACAGTTTTGTTTCGCTTGCGACCGAATTTCCTCGCCTCGGACTCCGTGCCTACGAATACGTCGATTTTGCCACCTTTCATGGCACCACCCGTATCTTCAGCTCGACGATACCCAACACCTTCAATGTACACCCACCATCCATACGGAATGACTTTAGGATCTACAGCGATGGTGTGACCTGTCTTGGCTTTTACCCCTGTCGATGTGCGTCCATAGCCCGGCGAGCTTGGGTGTTTGCCACCTCCCGAAGGAGTATAAGCAGTCAGGGTAACCCCGTTCAGTACTTTTTTCGGCCTAAACACTTTTCCACCACGCGAAACCGGACCAGCTGCAGAAGCAACCAGGACCCGATCTGGTTGACCCTTTTTCTGCAACATTGGGACTGCGGTACCCATGGCTACAACATTATCTTTCTTCGGTACAAGTACATCTCTTTTGACCAGATCACGGGAGACTTCTTTTCCATCTTCCATGACTAGCTTATAGTGTGCAATTGCCTTACCTTCTTGCCCGCTCTGTAATACGCGGGTCTTACCTTTTTCAAGCGCTGGATCATTTTTGCGTATTTCTTGAAAGGCGACTCGCTCATCGACTTTTACCATTTTCTCGACAACCCGCTTTACGCTGATCGAGGAGTCCTTGGTAATTGCAGCGGTCAATGCCGGTTCTACCCGGTCCTTCTCACCTAGCACGATGCCGCCGTCCTTCAACGCACCAGCAACATCACGACTAAGTGTCTCTATCGTTTTTTTCTGCCCGTCAACCTGGATTGGTATGGACCAGGTCGTATATAAAGTAATGAGTGCTCCGTCTGTTAGCTTCGTCTCAGGTGTTGGTTGAAGGGAATCCTTTTCCGTTACCGTAATGTTTCGCTCGGTTAAGAACTGCTCAACGGTCTTGGCTTTTGTAGCGACCGTCTTGCTTTCTCCGTCCAACGAAAAAGTGACCTGTTTTGGCTGAGTAGCCTGGGCAGAGAAATAGCCAATCATGGGAACGAGCACAAGAGCAAGGCAGCCAAACATGACTAGCCCACGATTCTTATACCTTTCCCATATCGCGCGTAACTCCATTTCCCACACTCCTTTTCCTAGAAAAGCACGAGGCTCTTCTTGTCTAGCCAGGTAAGGGTCGATGTAATTGCACTAATATTCTGGAAGTGGCCGGTACTTCACAAGGTCGGCTTTGATTGTATTTCACTTTCCCGGCTTTGTCAAATTTACCCTCCCTTTTGGCTGAAGCGATAATGGTACCAGACTAGCAAAATAGGCATGGCGAATGGTAGCAGAAACCTGTCGAGAAGCCATGTCGGATGGACAATAATCGTTCGACACATTGTTCATCGTATGCGTCGACAAAATGGAGTAGAACCGGGGTGCCTGACACGAAAAAACGGGAAATCACGTGATCAATCGTGATTTCCCGTTTTACTTAACCATTCATCCGAAAAAGACGTCTGGCATTGTCTGCGGTAATTTGTGCCATTTCCTCATAAGACAAACCATGAATGTTCGCCATTTCTTCGCAGACGTAGCGCACATATCCACTCTCATTTCGCTTTCCGCGGAAAGGATGCGGAGTGAGATACGGGCAATCTGTCTCTATCAACAGTTTGTCTAGCGGTACCTTCGCCGCTACTTCTTTTGGCTGCTTGGCATTCTTGAACGTAAGCGGACCACCGAACGAAATATAAAAATTCATGTCCAGTGCCTGCTTCGCTGTTTCCCAGCTGCCAGAGAAGCAATGCATAATGCCGCCAACATCTGCTGCTTTCTCTTCCTTAAGGATCGTCAAAACGTCTTGGTGCGCATCGCGATTGTGAATGATGATCGGCATGTCGAGCTTGCGAGCTAGACGAATCTGCTTGCGGAATACCTCTGCCTGCACATCACGAGGCGACGTATCCCAGTAGTAGTCCAAGCCCATTTCACCCAATCCCACTACTTTCGGATCACGACTGAGTTCCTCGATCCATTCTAGGTGTTCGTCTGTCATGTCCTTGGCGTCTTGCGGATGCCAACCGATGACGGCGTAAATAAAGTCATAGGCATGAGCCAAATCCATGCAGGTTGGAATTGTTTCAGCGTTGAATCCGATGTTCACAATCGTACTGACGCCGTTTTCCTGCGCACGAGTAATGACCTCCGCACGATCTTCATCGAATTCCTTCGCATTTAGATGAGCATGGGTTTCAAATAACAAGATGGGTCCTTCCTTTCCTTGCCCTCGTTACTTCACGATTGCTCCGTTTGGCATACTTGGATCAACAGTCGCGAGTGTCAACTGATCTCCTGCCGACGCTGCCAAGATCATGCCTTGAGACAGTTCACCACGAAGCTTCACTGGCTTCAGATTGGCTACGAGGATCACTTTTTTGCCGACCATATCCTCTGGCGAGTAGTATTTCGCGATACCAGAAACAACCTGACGCTTCTCATAGCCCAGATCCAATTGCAGAACCAACAGTTTGTCAGCATTTGGATGCTTTGCACATTCCACTACCTGTGCGACGCGCAGCTCTACTTTTCCAAAATCGTCAATGCTGATTTCTTCTTTTGCATCAGCAGGTTTGTCTGTCGCTGCTTCTGGTTGGTTGGTGTTCGTTTCGCTCACAGGTGCTTCCCCTTTCAAAGCTGCTTGCTTCTTCTTGTTTTCCTCTGCTTGACGACGCGCTTCTGCTGTCGAATCATCGATGAATGCCAGTTCGGCCTGAACGTCCAGACGCGGGAAGAGCAGTTCCTTGCGGCTAACGGTGCTTCCAGCAGGCAGTCCACCCCATACAGCGGCAGATTCCCAGCTCGTCGCTTCTGCATTACCCAAGATACCCAGTTGGTCCCAAATTTTCGCTGGTGCTTTAGTCATGAACGGTTGAATCAGCACGGAGCTGATGCGGATGCTCTCTACCAGATTGTACATAACTGTTGCCAAGCGACCTTTGGTTTCTTCGGATTTTGCCAAGTTCCAAGGCATTGTTTCATCGATGTATTTGTTCGTACGTCCTACCAGCTCCCAGATGTGAGCCAATGCATTGGAGAAGCGCATTTCTTCGATGTGCTCTTCCACCAACGCCTTTGTTTTCATCGCGAGACCGATCAAGCTGTCATCTGGCTCTCCTGCATCCTGTGGAGCTGGAACGATACCATCGAAATATTTCTCAATCATCGTAGCGGTTCGGCTCAGCAGGTTTCCGATGTCATTAGCCAAGTCGTAGTTCAGGCGTTGTACGAACGATTCTGGCGTGAAGATGCCATCCTGACCGAAGTTGATTTCACGAAGCAGGAAGTAGCGAACACCGTCAGAACCGTAACGGTCGATCAAAACCTTCGGATCAATAACATTGCCCTTGGATTTTGACATTTTTCCATCTGGCATCAGGAGCCAGCCATGACCAAAAATTTGTTTTGGCAACGGAATATCCAGTGCCATCAACAGGATTGGCCAGTAGATCGTATGGAAGCGCAAAATGTCTTTTCCAACCATGTGAACATTGGCCGGCCAGAAATTACGGTATTTGCTGTCATCCTCGGACAAATAGCCGAGAGCAGAAATATAGTTCGTCAATGCATCAATCCATACGTAAATAACGTGCTCTGGATCGCTTGGCACCTTGATTCCCCAGTCAAATGTACTGCGGGATACGGACAAATCCTGGAGACCTGGCTTCAGGAAGTTGTTGATCATTTCGTTGCGGCGGCTCTCCGGTTGAATAAAGTCAGGGTTTGCTTCAATGTGTGCAAGCAGTCTGTCCTGATACTTGGACATGCGGAAGAAGTAGTTTTTCTCCTTCACTTTTTTCACTTCGCGACCGCAGTCTGGGCAAGCATATCCGTTGTCCGTCTTCGCTTGGGTTTCTGTCCAGAACGCCTCGCAAGGCACACAGTAGAAGCCTTCGTACTCGCCCAAATAAATATCACCTTGATCGAGCAGGCGCTGGAACACCTTTTGTACGACATCTTTATGGCGAGGCTCTGTGGTACGGATGAAATCGTCATAAGAGATATCCAGTTTTTTCCACAGATCCTTTACCCAATCGACAATGGGGTCGATGAATTCGAGCGGTTGTTTGCCATCCTCGGCTGCACGCTCTTGAAGCTTTTGACCATGCTCGTCTGTCCCTGTCAGGTAATACACATCATAGCCGCGCAAACGCTTGTAACGTGCCAAGGCATCACATGCGATTGTAGTGTAAGCGTTACCGATGTGGAGCTTGTTACTTGGATAGTAGATCGGTGTTGTAATGTAGTAAGTAGGCTTCATTGCAACTATTCCCCTCCTGTATACGTTTATAAATAAGGAAAAGCCCACCCCAAAAAAATTGGGGCGAGCTCTATCTCGCGGTACCACCCAAACACTCCGTACCCTCGCGGATAACGGACTTGGTGAGTCAAAACTTGACTCGACCCGTAACGTGGGCATACGTCACAAACTACTGAGTACGGTCAATCCCGTCACTGTTCATTTGCAAGACTCAGGGTCCATGTTCAGCTTGCTCGCTTATACCGGTTTTCAGCTACCCCGGTTCTCTGAAATAAGGAGGATCGGCTTACTCTTCCCATCATGGTCGTTTGCTATCATTTGCTGCATTTATCCTCTATTGTACACGACCAACCCGTTTTGTAAACATCCTCCGCTACCCCAATTTACTGAGGGATTTTGTCGCACTTCATAACAACTTTACAAAATACAAGAAAAAAAGAGAGAACTTGGGGTTTTTGTCGAAACGCCATATTGTAATTCGACATTCGTCGACTTATTCGACACCCAATACTTCCAGTAAATTTTATCCATAAAAATTTCCATATCGCTTCCAACATTTCGAAAAACACCGATTTAACAGCGTTTTCGTTTTGAAAAAACATTTTGCTTTTCAAGGAATTGTCAAAATCATGTTGACACCTTTGGGAATGGCTGGTATGATTATCCCAACAGAAAATGTCGAATATTGACGATAAATGATGAGCGTTTAACAATAGCATCGACATATACAGATTTTGGGAGGAGATTTTAACTATGATGAAATCAACCGGTATCGTTCGCAAAGTAGATGAATTGGGTCGTGTTGTTATTCCAATCGAATTGCGCCGCACTTTGGGTATCGCTGAGAAAGATGCTTTGGAAATCTATGTTGACGGAGAGCGCATCATCCTGAAAAAGTATGAGCCTGCATGTATTTTCTGTGGAAACGCTGACAAAGTATCTCATTTTAAAGGTAAAATTGTATGCCAAGATTGCCTGACTGAAATGCCTGTTAAACGCTAACATCATATCATTACATAAACATGCCTTCGTGAGGACAAGCCTCGCGAAGGCTATTTGTTTGCTATTTCTTCTGCAACAAGGCTCGGAAGAAAAACAACCTTGTCGCTCACTCATTGACTTCATTCGCGATGATATTCGTTGTAAACATCTCGTTTGGATACGTTTCGATCATCGGCTGCTTGCTTGATGGCTTCCTTTTTCCCCATGCCTTGTGCGCAGTAATGATCCACATGCTCCACGATACTCAGCGATTGCCACCATGAATCATCGACTTCGGCTTCCAACGGCCCGGTGTTTCCTTCGACAATGACACAAAACTCACCGCGCACCTCGCCGCTTCTGAGCCATTCCAACAGTTCGTCCAACGTCCCACGCACAAATTCCTCGTAGCGCTTTGTCAGCTCTCTTGCCAGGACAGCTCGCCGATTCCCCCACACTTCCCGCATGGCAGCAAGCGTCTTTTCCACCCGATGGGGAGCTTCATAAAAAATCAGCGTTTCTGAATATCGCTTCAGTCGTTCCAGTTCTTCGCGTCTTTCTTTGTTTTCGCGTCCCATAAATCCGCAAAATACAAAGCGATCAGTAGGAAGACCGGAAGCGATCAAAGCTGTCAATGCCGCATTGGCGCCTGGAACAGGGATGACAGGGAATCCCGCTGCGGTCGCATCTCGTACCAGATCCGCACCCGGGTCGGAAATTGCCGGCAAGCCAGCGTCACTCACCAAGGCAATCTTCTTCCCTTCGGCTAGCCACTGCAACAACCCATTCCCACTTGCTTCCTTATTATGCTCGTGATAGCTGACTGTACGTTTTTCGATTTGAAAATGATTCAGCAGCTTTCTCGTTTGGCGCGTATCTTCACACGCGATGACATCGACTTCACGCAACGTATTTAGACAGCGCACCGTGATATCATCGAGATTGCCGATGGGTGTAGCCACCAAATAAAGGACTCCTGCTTCTTCTGACGCAAAACTGCGTTGTACATTCATTCGGAGGCCCCTCCAATCAATTCTTCTTTTTTCTTTCGCGACAATCGTTTGATGCTCTCTTCGCGCTTGAGACCCCATGAACGGTCTGCTCCTTCTTCCCAATAAAGCAGCTCGACTGGCCCGCGACCTCTCGTATACTTGGCACCCTTTCCTTCATTATGAGTAGCCAAGCGACGGACCAGTTCTGTCGTATATCCAGTGTAGAGTGTCCCATCTGCACAAGACAGGATGTAGACATAGTGACTCTTACTCGAGGGAATCTCGTCTGCCATAATAGATTTCCTGTAGCTCTTCACAGTATTGCTCTCCATTTTCATATACAATCAGCGGTGGCTGAATTCTCAGCTCCGGCTTTCCACCCCTTATTCCCTCGATCAGAACCATATTCGGCTCTGCTTCCCTACGCGGATAAACCAGACGCATCCGTTTCGGCTCGATGCCGTATTGGCGCATAAGCGAAACGATGTCGATCAAACGTGTGGATCGATGCACGAGCGCCAACTTCCCGCCGTTTTTGAGCAACTGACTCCCCACACGAATGACATCCTCCAAAGACAGCATAATCTCATGCCGAGCGATCGCAAAGTGCTCGCTGATATTTTGCTCCCCGCTCGTCGCAGGCATATACGGCGGATTGCATGTGATCAAATCGTACTTCCCATGCCCGAACAACGACACTGCATCCTTCACATCACCGTGATGCATCGTAATCCGTTCGTCCAAGCCGTTTAATATAACATTGCGGCTCGCCATACTGAACAAACGCTCTTGAATTTCGATTCCATCAAAACTGGCCTCTGGCGTACGCGTGGTCATAATGAGCGGTATAGCTCCATTGCCCGTGCACATATCCAATACTTTTCCGCGTTTTGGCACCGATGCGAATCGCGCCAAAAGAACCGCATCCATCGAGAAGCAAAACACTTCGTGGCTCTGGATTATTTTCATTTCATGTGTCAATAAATCATCGATGCGCTCTGTTTCATAAAGCGGCACGTTGGTGACAGGTTCCATCTACGGCTCGTACTCCCTTTTGTTCTTGTCTTATTATTCATATCCGGAAAAAAGCGACCTGACACGTTGCCCAGGTCGCTTTTTCATGTGGTGCTGGTTACTCACCGCTTATTTTTGAGGGCCGCCGCTCAGGAATGAGAGACAGAACAGGCAATCCCCTTCTTTTCGCAGGCTGCCGAAATGCACATTACAAATATGAAATCCTTCCGCGTACAAACGGGCGAGGTTGTCATATCCTTCTCCGACCACTGCCTTTTTGGCTTTTTCCTTCGCGACAGGGCTTGTTCCCTTTTGTTTTGCTTGGGAGACGGTCTTTTTCCTGTCTAGTCGGTTGCGAAGGTGCTGGTTTTCAACGAGTAATTGGGCGTTTTCCTCCATCAAAACAACGATGACGTCTTTCAGTTCACCAATTTCTTTATAAAGGTCGCCAATACGTTCTTCAATGCTCGCCATCTTGACGAAGATTTCCCGTTTGTCCACTAGCTCACCTCTCCCCTACCCCCACGCTTTATTCAAAGGTGGGGAGACCTATCGCAATCTCATCCAATCCGAATTCAGTGACGCGTTTGTCGATTGAAAGCTCCACTTGGACAGATTGATCAAGTACGTTTACGGAAACGACTCGTCCATTCCCCATCGGGGTGGTGACCACTTTGCCAACGTCTGGCATCTCTTCCTTCGAGCTTTCATAGTTGTCGTTCTCGTATTTTAAACAGCACATCAACCGGCCACACAGACCGGAGATTTTAGCTGGATTCAACGAAAGATTTTGGTCCTTGGCCATTTTGATCGAGACAGGCTCGAAATCGCCGAGGAACGTCGAACAGCAAAGCAACCTACCACAAGGCCCGATCCCGCCGAGCATTTTGGCTTCGTCACGCACACCGATCTGGCGAAGCTCAATCCGGGTACGGAATACAGAGGCGAGGTCTTTTACCAGCTCACGGAAATCAACCCGGCCGTCAGCAGTAAAATAAAAGATAATCTTGTTGCGGTCAAACGTGTATTCCACATCGACTAGCTTCATGTCGAGCTTGTGCTCTTTGATCTTCGTCTGACAAACAGCAAAAGCATTCTTGGCGGCTTGCTTGTTTTCATCCACCTGTTTTGCATCTCGCTCATCTGCCATTCGAATGACCTTTTTCAGCGGCAATACGACATCAGACTCAGCCACTTCTTTTTTGCCAATGACGACTTTGCCAAATTCGACCCCTCGCGCCGTTTCAACGATGACGGTGCAGTCTTGCTCAATCGGCAGTCGGTCAGGGTCGAAGTAATATATTTTGCCCGCTTTCTTAAAGCGGACCCCAACAACCTCGTACAAGGGTTATCCCTCCTGGAATTGAAGAACCAACCGCTCAAGAGCCAACTGTGCGTTGGCATTTCGCTCTATCCGATTTTTCGTCTCCATGACCAAATCTATCCCACGCAAGAGCTCAGCTTTTGTCCATACCAGTGCTTGTCCTTGCAGCACATCCTGTTGGTCGCTGTTAATGAGATGGGCATGCCTGCCTACTTGCAAATACAGGATATCGCGCAGCCAAAGGATGAGCAAATCTAAAAAGAGGGGTAGTTCCTCTTTACTTTTGTCGCTCTTTTGCAACATATCATGGATCGTTAAGAGTGCAGATGAATTGCGCTGTTTGCACTCCTGCACCAATTGTATCACTAGATTTCTTAGCTGTGCAAACGATTCTGATTGGCTGAGTGTCATGGCTTCTTCCACATTTGTCGTAATGTGGGAAGCAACCTGCGCCATTCCCGCCAAAACGCCCTCTGCACGCAACTTTTCCGCAATCGATTCTGCAGAAAGTGGGGAAAATTGAACGATTTGGCATCGAGATAAAATCGTGGGAAGAATCGCATGGCTGTGCTCTGTCAAAAGCAGTGCCAGTACACCTGCTGGCGGTTCCTCCAGAAACTTGAGCAGACTGTTGGCAGCCTGTGTCGTCATTTTATCGACGTGCTCGATGATATATACCTTGCGTGCCGACTCGACGGCGCGCATCGCCATTTCTTTTTGCAGCGCACGGATCTGGTCGATTTTAATAGAAGCTCCATCAGGCGTAATAAACAACACATCCGGGTGATTGCCACCCTCTATGCGCCTGCATGTAACACAGGCCCCGCAGGCGTCTGCCTCCCTTTCCGGACAAAAAAGGGACTTCGCCAGATGCAGGGCCATCTGCTTTTTGCCTGAACCTTTGGGACCCGCCAATAAGTAGGCGTGTGCCAGTCGTTCGTTGCGCAAACTATGATACAGCAGTTCTTGTGCTCGTGGCTGCTGAGAAAAACGGGTCCATGTCATGATGGTTTCACACCCACTAAAAATACAAATTGATCAACATGCCGCGGATTTCGCCAATCCTGGCTAACAAATCAATCGTTGGTGCCTGCTCGCTCAAGAGCTCATCTGTTAGTTTGAGCAGCTCTGCATCGACCTCTTTGACGATTTTGTACAGCCTGCTGCGGCCACGCCGATTCATTCCTCGTCTGTCGTCTAAGGCAATACCGAACTTCACAGCCTCTTCCATGAACTGCTTGACGAGATTTTTATAAGCATAGAAGTCGCGAACGGCGCGTGAACGAGCAAGAATCTGTCCCTGCCTGTCTATGTCAGTCAGTAGCCGAGTAAGCTTCTCCTGAGACATACGTTCGTCTTCTCCTTGAATCATCGTGCCAAAATTCAGCTTTTCCAGTTGAGGATTCTTGCGTGAATCCGTCGTTTTGATCAAGTCCAGTTTAGGCCGTAACCCATCACTGATTTTCATATCGCCACCTCCGTCGCCCGATCCAATACAGGGTTTATCCCCCGTGAGATCAAGTATATACGAAAGTTACGAAAAAAGAGAGAAGGAACCACTTTAAAATGAGTGGAACTCTCCGACATCCAATACGAAAACTGCCGCACCACCCACCTGTACTTCCAGCGGATATGGCATGAACGAGTCTACAGCATTACTGAGTGGAGAGACGGGAGTGACCATTTGTTTGCGGGATTTGCAATTATGCGCAATGATGTCGATTACTTCCGGCACGCTTTCGTCAGACGTACCGATCAAAAAAGTTGTGTTACCGGCGCGTAAAAAGCTACCCGTACTAGCCAGCTTCGTAGCACGAAAACCTTTTTTCACCAGTTGTTGAGACAGACGACCACTATCTTTATCTTGGACGACCGCAACTACCATTTTCATCGGCTATCACCCTTTCTCCCATGATCAATTCCCACTTTGATTTCTTCATTGTATGAAAAATACGTAGGCTTGGTACGATATTTTGCTTAGACATATTATACAGCATGTACATCATCCTGCGGTACTGGGAACCTATAATCGATCAAGCAGTGCCTGTAATGCAGATTGATAGACCTGTTCCATCGGCAGTTCGGCATCAATCACGACAAAGCGCTCTGGGTCGCGCTCCATTACCAGCTGATACCCTTCCCGAACAAGCTCATGGAAGCGCATCCCTTCCAGATCGAGACGATTCACTTCGCGCCCACGGGAGGCATTAATCCGCGCCAATCCAATTTCGGGCCGTACATCAAAGAACAAGGTCAATTCCGGCATGCAATCACCGACAGCAAATCGGTTAATCTGGTAGACTGCTTCAATGCCCAATCCCCGCGCATGTCCTTGATAGGCTAGACTACTGTCAATAAAACGGTCGCACAGTACCAGCTTACCCTCTGCCAAAGAAGGTAACACCTTTTCCGCCAAATGTTGCCCACGTGCTGCTGCATACAAGAGAGCCTCTGTTCTTTCATCCATCTGCGTGTGGGCCGGATTCAAAATAATTTCCCGAATTTTTTCCGCGATATCAATTCCACCGGGCTCACGAGTCAAAAGCACATCGACTCCCCGCGCTTTCAGTTCTTCGTACAGCTTGGCGATGACGGTGGACTTCCCAGCCCCTTCTCCGCCTTCTATTGTAATAAATCGGCCTTTCTTTCCTGTTGCCACTTCCATACTCCTCCCACCCCTGTTATAGCAGGCCAGTTGCTTAGATTATCGTAAAACCTGTATCGTTTGTAGCTGGTCGTCCTGTACACCATGGAATCGCGTTTGTCCTCTCGCCAATTCCTTCAGCATCGCCAGACTTTCTTCATCGATCCGCTCGCCTGGTACCAGCACTGGAATCCCTGGCGGATAAGGAATCACCATCTCTGCCACAATTCGCCCCAGAGCGTGATCCAAAAGAATCGACTCCCTCGGGCAGTCAACGGCTTCATGCATCGGCAGTGCCTGCTCGCGCAAATAATGGGAAGACACGACTCCCGTCAAAAAAATGCGCTCCTCCCCCGGTTCTACTTGTGGCGCCATCGATTCAAGCAGTCTCCACAAAGCATCCAAGTCACGGGAGGAAGTTCCTGTCGAGGCTGCGAGAAGTACATGAGAGTCATCCGCCAGTTCCGAGAAAATACCGTGCTTTTCCATCCGTTTCTGCAACTCAAATCCACTGAACCTGGCCGTTCGCAAATGGAAAAACAGCTTCAACGGGTCAAGCGTAGTGTATACGCTGTTCGTGGACAGTCGCGGCCAATCCAGCCACTCCAATCGATCGAGTCGCTCCCGAAACTTGTCCAAAAGCGGCAACAACCTGTTCCACTCTTCGGTCGCCTCCAATGCCAGATGACGTCTAGCTACATCGAGTGATGCCATCAGCACATACGATGGACTGGAAGACTGAAGCATAGCGAGATGACGGAACAACCGTTCACGATCAATCCGTTCCCCCTGAATATGCAACATCGAGGACATCGTCATCGCCGTTCCCATTTTGTGTGTCGATTGGACCGAAGCATCTGCACCTTCCTGCATAGCAGAACGCGGAAATGCAGGATGGAACCCGTAGTGGGCACCATGAGCTTCGTCTATCAAAAGCGGTACGTCAAACCGATGGACGGTAGCCGCCATTTTCGCCAAATCGATACCCATTCCATAATAAGTAGGATTCGTCAAAAAAACTGCCTTGGCCTCGGGGTGTGCAAGCAGCGCACGCTCTACATCTTCGCGCCTTACGCCCGCAGCGACTCCTGTTGCCAGATCGACAGCAGGTACTAAAAAGATCGGGGTTGCTCTCGCCATCATAATGCCGTTGAATACAGACTTATGGCAATTGCGCTGTACGAGAATCTTGTCGCCCGGCCGACATACCGTCATGATGAGGGCGATATTTCCTACTGTACTTCCTCCGATCAAAAACTTGGTCTGTTCCGAATAGAAGGCTTGTGCTGCCAAAGCCTGCGCTTCTGCAATGACACCTTGTGGCTGATGCAGGTCATCCGTCCCGCTAATTTCCGTTACATCCAGCTCCAATATGTCTTGAAAGCGATTTTTGGCATGGTTGTCAAAGCTATGGCCCATTTTATGTCCTGGCACATGAAACGGATGCGGCCGATGCTTGGCGTGCCGTTCAAGCTGTTCATAAAGGGGCGCACGCTTTTGTCGCTCCCGAAATTCAACATCTCTCTCCAACACGACGCGACTCACGTCCTTTATTTTTATTCCCCTATTTTAGCATGATTTGGACACGCATGAGTCCAGCAAAAAAAAGACACCGGAATGCACCGATGCCTTCTTTCTTCACGCATCTTTTCGCAACCAAATGCGTCTCATCTGATGAATAAAAAACGGATACTTTTCATCCTGTACATCGGTATTGACCATTTCCTGTTCGCACCGCTGACAGATAAACTGCTCACAAATGGCGATTCCGTCATTCTGCTCCTGTTCACAGACGATACATCGCTGAGCAACTTTTTCCATAGTGAAAACGCCTGCCCTTTTTCTCAATATACCAACCATTATACCCCATTATAATCAGCATCATTCCCAAACGTTCGTGTTTTCGCCGATAGCTCGGTAGGCTTGGAAGTAGGACTGGGCTTCTTGAACCGGGAAGCAAGCTGCCGCATCAATGACGTAGGACTGCCTCATCCCGCTAGCCAGCTCGGGTAACGGCAGCTCAGCAATGGTCGTTCCCACTGCATTCCCGATCACGAGCAAATCTGCATCCTTTACAGCGTCCTGCCACGAATCCCATAACGTCCAACCAGTCATCCTTTTGTTCGGAATTGGCTTGTCCTCCCCCTGGTACACCGCAACGTCTTTTTCAGCCAACCAGCCTACTGGCATTTGCTCCCATAGCGCATACTCTCCCCAAAGAACAATCCGCTGTATATTCGCTTTTTGTAGAACGAGCCTACATTCTTTTTCGAGCCATCGAGCTATGAGGGAAGAGTCTTGGCGGGAAGGGTATAGCCAGCCCTGACCGACCCGTTTGTCCATACCGAGCGCGCGACTAACTTGCAGCAGAGAAATTCCCTTCTCATCGCATCTGGCACCAAGTTCGATGTAAAACCGCTCCTTCCACGCCAAATAGCGAGGTAATTGCCGAAGCGCTTCATCCACTTCGCGCATCCCGCATACCATTGTAACCAGAGAGTAACGAGCGAGCAGCTTACAGAGGAACCGCATCCATCTCCCATTGGGTTCCCCTCCAAGCAAAGCACGATCCCGGGTAAAAAACGCCATGCGAATGACCTCATGCTCCCCGGTATGCTCGTATTGGCTATGTAAAGTATTCGCCCAGTCGTAAGGCACGTCGCTTCCGTAGACAAGTGTGAGCCATGGCCTCGTTCCCAGCTGTTGCTTCCTTTCCTGCAAAAGCTTGCCATCACTCTCTTTTGTCAGCAGAAATCCATCGGTGCCTTCTTGTATGGCATCTGAGTTGCAAGCAACCAGCTCAATTCCACATGCTCCGAGTTCACTGCCGTGTCTGGTCACGACCTCCTCTGAAATAACCCACAGCCTCACGCTTTCCTTACACAAAGGACCTCCTCCTCATGGCATTTCATTCCTTTTATCCTTCCCATAAAAACATTCATTAAGAAAAAGCCGTCAGTCTAATCAGGTTAGACAAACGGCTTGTTTCATTCGTTGTATGAGCTTTCTCAAGATTTGCGACTGTGCGATAATAGAAACGCAGACTTTCATTCATCCAGACCGCTGTAAAAGGAAGTGACTTCTCATGAAGGAAACCGCCGCCCATACGATCTATAGCTACAAACTGCTCTATCGTTTTCGCTGGCGATTCGTCGGCTACCTTTTTCAACTGTTGTTAATAGGCTTGTCCCTTATATCGCACTCTTTCATGCTCCAAGTCCCCGCTTATACGTTGATTGTGGCGTTAGCTATTCTACCCGTGATACCGATCAGTCATTTGGTCTTATTTCGACTGTATGCCCTTCTGCGCGGCCATAAGCCAATGACAACTGCCGATATGCTCGTCTCTCCGTGGTGGGGAGCAGGCTATCCGCTTCCCATCCCGCTATCTATTTATCGGGGCAGTGAGCTGACGGTAATCGTGGGAAGTATGGCAATAGCTGCCGGAGCTTATGTGTGGCTTTGGGAAGGATACGCGCTCACCTTGATCAGCGGAACGTTGATTGTCGCGCTGCCACGCCTCTTCGCCCTCCTAGCTTCCTTTCGTCAGCCAAGCCGTAGCCGGGTGAAATACGAGGATCGCGGCGTTGCTTTTTTGCTTACCGATGGATAAACCGAATCGATCCACCTTTACATAACCCATAGCTTGATGACTATCAACGCAGCCAATCCAGGCAATCGGAGAAGTCCAACGAGCAGAGCCGTCACCGGGTTGATCGGGATGTGGAAGTTAGCCAACTCTCCAACCAGATTAGTGAAAAACAGCAGTAGCGCGCCAATCACGACTTGCATGATCCCAAATCCAATCCACCTGATCGGGCCCGTGACAGATTTGCTGGCGACAATCACCAGCAAAATTCCAACTACAATCAGTGCTATAACCCACCCTGTAGTCATCGGCTTTCCTCCTATGCCTGTTGGCGATTCCTCTCGCGCTTTGCTTGCGCGAGCAAATACATATACCGTTTTTCGGTCACATGCAAATAATAAATGACATCATCCAGACCGCCATCCGGTTCACTGATCTCCACAAGATGGCGGGCATGCTGCCAGTCCATTCGCGCCTGATTGACTGCTACATCCAAGCTCGCTTCATTCCATTCCACCACGTACCGCGCTTTTTTTCTCCACCTACTCACCTGCAAGCTTCCCCCTCAGTGAAAGTAGTAAAGTACTCCTGTCATGTTGTTCACCGCATGCAGCAAAACGGCTCCCCAGATCGATTGGTACCGATGTCGAACGAATCCGAGTAAAAGTCCAATGACAAAAAGCGGAGCGAACAGAGCGATATCCATGTGCAGGAGCCCAAACCAGAGACTGCTCAGGAAGATACCCACAATTGGCCCGTTTCTCTGAACCAGATAAGTCTGAATCACGCCGCGAAACAAAATCTCCTCCGCAATCGGAACCAACATACCAATGACCAGAAGTGAGGTGAGCGCCGCCAAAATATCTGTTTCCTTCGCCTGCACAATCTCTTTTTCGATCTGCTGTTCTCGCTCTGATGACAAAGACAGTCCAAGCCAGTCCGCAATCGGGTTCGTCACCACCGCATCCATCACCAGTGCAATCAAAAGAAACAGCGCAGCGAGCATCAACAGCATCCGGCCTAATCGTACAGGTCGGCGAACGCCGATTTCCCCCAGTCGTCCACGAAACCACAGCGGAATCAAAATCAAGAGGAATAGTTGAAAAATAGCTGATTCCAATATGCCTCCGATCGTGCCCGTGGAAAAGAAGGGACCTTCCAGTAGAAACCCATACAACAGCAGTACGCCCGTTTGAAACACATGCAGCCAAGCTACAATATGCAACACATCATTCCCTGTAAGCTCGTCATATTGCCACAGCCATGACGTCGCCTGCCGTCTTTCTTTGAGCAAGCTCACAATGAAGCCAGCGGTCGCAATGAAGCTAAATACCGTTACTGCAAATGCAAGTAATCCTAGCCATACCTCCGGTTGCCCAACGGTGGTAGCGACCCACTTTCCGTCTTCTCCCTTGTGAAAACGAATCATGGATAACTCCGCAGCAAACATGAGCCAATACCCAATAAACAGCATGATCGCCCACGGAGTGGACTTTTGTCGCCGTACCCCACTCGCAAGCGACAGTCCTGGTCCTGTCAGCATCTCCTCACGCTCCTATTTCACTGTATGTCTCGTCCATTCAAAAAAGTCCGGCATTTCTATCAAGATTACAAAGCTTTTATCTGTGCTTCTGCCACTTGCTTGAGATATTCATTGCGCGTTCGCAAAAACCGCGTCATATACGCCTCCAAAAACATCCAATCAGCGAGCTTTCCCAACATACCCAACGGTGATGTGTAATCAAAAATATCAATCATCCTTGTCTGATTGTCCGTTATCGAAATGAACTCATGCGTATGATGAAACCTTTTGAATGCACCCGCAACCATCTCATCCACGAAATAGCGCGGCTCCTCCATCTCTGTGATTTTCACCGTCAAATTCTGCTTGATACCGAAGTGAATGGCTTCCCATGTAACCGTCTCGCCCTGGTTTATCAGTCCGCTCGTTACTCCTCCAATCGCTCTCTCCTTCGTGCTCGCGGTCGATTCCATATGCAAATCAATGCTTCTGGCAGCATCGAAGCAAGCCTGTTGCGGTGCATGTATCAAAAACTCCATACGAATAACCGGCATACCGCATCCTCCTCCTAGAACGAAAAAAAGACAGGCAGCCCCCGTCTTCTTTTCTATCTTTATCGTACTATGTCTAGGACGATATTTAAAAAGTCGTCCTTTCAGCACCGAGAAAGTGGCGAGATCCTGAAGAAGGAGGAGCGGAGTGTAGGGGACCTACATGAGCACCGGACTTCGAAGGTGAACGCCAATTTCGATGTCGAATGATCATCTAGAACTACATCGTGATCAAAGGACGACTTTTTAAATTTCCTTTATAGGTCGCGTCTGCCTTCCAATGCTTTGGTCAGCGTGACTTCATCGGCGTACTCCAAATCTCCACCGACTGGCAAGCCATGCGCGATACGTGTCACGCGAATGCCAAAAGGTTTAATCAGCCGGGAAATGTACATCGCTGTCGCTTCCCCTTCGATATTCGGATTGGTCGCCAAAATGACTTCCTTCACCTGCTCGTCACCGAGGCGCTTCAACAGGTCAGGAATGCGAATATCCTCCGGTCCGATCCCATCCATAGGAGAAATCGCCCCGTGCAAAACGTGATAATACCCTTCAAACTCTCTCGTCTTCTCCATCGCTACCACATCTCGCGGCTCTTGCACCACACAGATGATCGAGCCGTCGCGACGTTTGTCCCGACAAATATGACACGGGTCGAGATCGGTAATATTGTTGCAGACCGAGCAGTAATGAAGCTGACGTTTGGCATTGACCAATGCTTTTGCCAGATCAAGCACGTCGTCCTCTTTCATATTGAGCACAAAAAAGGCAAGCCGCCCAGCCGTTTTGGGACCGATGCCAGGCAATTTCATAAAACCATCAATGAGCTTTGAGACCGGTTCTGGATAAAACATCGCCTACTCCTCTTTTCCTGCCCAATTTTTAGAACAGGCCTGGGATGTTCATGCCTCCGGTAAATTTGCCCATTTCCTTGCCTACCATCTCGTCTGCTTTGCGCAGTGCATCGTTCACAGCAGTGAGCACCAGGTCTTGCAGCATTTCTACATCTTCAGGGTCTACTACTTCTGGCTTGATCACGATGTCTTTGATTTGCTTATGTCCATCGATTTTCACAGTGATAGCACCGCCACCAGCAGAGCCTTCCACGATTCTATCTTTCAAGCCTTCTTGCGCTTTTTGCATTTCTTCCTGCATTTTTTTCACTTGCTTCATCATTTGTTGCATTTGCTGCATGTTTTTCATTGAGGTATCCTCCCTAAATGGTTATGAGTGTATGATTTAGTCTTTCACTTCAACAAGACCTTCTCCGACGAGCTTGATGGCTTCCGCCAAAAACGGGTCTTCTTCCGGCTCATCAGAAGCGTCTTTTTGACCAACCTGCTGGTCTACACTTTGCCACTCTTCCTCCATGACAGACAAGAGCTGCAGGGGCTTGCCCAGCACCGTAGACATAACGCGCTCGATCACGCTCCGAAGCTCTGCCTCCATCGTCTTATCGCAATGGATGGCACTGTTGAAGGTTACGACAACGGCATCATTGCCGGCAGCAACCGGTTGACCATTGACTAGCCAAGCCTGGTACTGGATCTTGATCTTTTTCAGTTCAGTCAATATTTGACTCCACTGCCCGCGTACCTGTCTCGTCAAATTCTCATCCATGGCCTTCGCGACTTCCCTGACTCTATTCAGCGGGGTTCGTGAACCACCAGAAGCCGCAGCTATGCGCCTTGGCTCGTTCTTGCGCGTTTCCTCGGCCTTTTGCTGGCCGGGAATACTCACCTGACCTTGCATCACTTGAACCAAACGCTCTTCCAAAACGCGGATACGATTGGACATCGCGGTCAGTTCCTCGCTGTTAACCGGTGAGGCTCCCATAGATTCTGTCGCATTTGCAGTAGGCTGGCACATTTTGACAAGGGTCAGTTCAACCAGCACCCTCGCATAGGTCGACCATTTTAATTGCGACAAAGCCTGATTGCAGGTCTCAATCGCTGCGTAAAGCGCCGGAAACGAGTACAGGTTTGCAACCTCTGCAAACTGCTCATCAATCATGGTCCGCTCGACAATCTCTTCTAACTGCGGCGCTGTCTTTAATAACAGCATATCGCGGTAATAGTAGAGGAAATCGTGCAGGAACTGCTCTGGGTCCTTCCCTTGCACCATGACTCTATCAAATTGCTCCATGACCTCGGCAACATCGTTTTCGGCAATATGTCGCGCAAGCACAGAAAAGTAAGATTGGGCAACTGTGCCCGTAATCTGCATAATATCACTAGCACGAACCTCGTCCTTGCTATAGCTAATCGCTTGGTCCAACAAGCTAAGAGCATCACGGGCTCCACCTTCAGCCATCTTCGCTACGAGCTGCAGGGCCTGCTCCTCCACCTGCACCCCTTGTGATTGGCAAATCCCTTGCAAAAGATTGACCATCACTTTCAGCGGGATTCGGTGAAAATCAAAGCGCTGACAACGAGAGATAATCGTCGCTGGCAGCTTGTGCGGCTCTGTCGTCGCCAAAATGAATATGACGTGGGACGGCGGCTCTTCGAGGGTTTTTAACAAAGCGTTAAATGCCTCTGTCGTCAGCATATGCACCTCATCGATGATGTACACTTTATACCTGACGTCGCTCGGGGCAAATTTCACTTTGTCGCGAATGTCGCGGATCTCTTCAACACCACGGTTGGATGCCGCGTCAATTTCCAGCACATCCGTTACAGAACCGTTGGAGATGGCTCTACACGTATCGCATTGATTACATGGCTCGCCATCTATGGGCTGCTCGCAGTTCACTGCTTTCGCCATAATTTTGGCTGCACTTGTTTTTCCCGTACCTCGGGGACCGTTGAATAAATAGGCATGGGACAGCCTATTTTCGCGTAAAGCATTACGCAAGGTTGTCGTAACATGCTCTTGTCCGACTACGTCTTGAAAAGTCTGCGGTCGGTATACGCGGTATAGCGCGGTATAAGCCATGTTCGTGTGACACTCCCCATCTGCACAGTCCTCTTCTATATCCTATTCAGTATACACGATTGCCACCGTTCGTACAAAGTGAACGGACATGTCTCACAGAAAAACGCCCCGTTCACAATTGTGCGGGACGCATTCTACTCCTAATACGGCAACATGATATGGAAGGTCGTCCCAAACCCTTTGGAGGAGACACGGATTTGACCGCCAATATCGTGAATGATTTTTTGGCAGACAGACAATCCGAGCCCTGTCCCTTCCTCTTTTGTCGTAAAAAACGGATCAAAAATCTTATCAATAATGTAAAGCGGGATGCCTGGACCCGTATCGTGGATATCGATACTCACTTTGTCGCCATCCGGATCAAAATGATGGGAAATCCGAAGCGACCCTTGCTCTCCCATTGCTTCTATTCCATTTTTGCAGATATTAATGAACACTTGCTTCAACAGCTCGGTATCTCCGACAACCATCGGAAGCTTGCCGCGCGAGGCAAATTGGACATCAATTCCGTACAAATTCGCCTGTGACTCGACGATCGGCAAAATTTCTTCAAAAACGGTATTTAAGTCGACCATGGAATATTGAATATTACGCGGCTTGCTCAATAGTAGGAATTCACTGACTAAAGAATTGATACGATTGATTTCGGTGAGCATGATTTCGGTGTACGTTTTCTCCCTTTCCATGCCGCTGTCACCGAATGTCTTGAGGAACATTTGCAGAAATCCTTTGATCGAGGTAAGTGGATTGCGAATCTCGTGCGCTGTACCAGCAGCAATTTGCCCGATCATCGCCAAGCGTTCATTCCGCTCGAGCTTTTGGGCGAAGGATCGCAGGTTTGTAATGTCTTTGAAAAGAATAAACGCTCCTACTGTTTTCCCTGATTCGTCTTGGAGTGTATTTGCGTCGACAATCAGCTCATAGCGTTGGTTGTCATTGGTCCAGGAAGTTGCGACATTTTGCAGCTTCACGCCTTCCAACAGTTCTTTTTTAATAAACCGATGTGGTTCGGGGATGCCGCTAAATACTTGATCGACGTGTTTATTGATGACGTCCAGTCTCTCCATACCCAGCAGCTTGCACGCTGTCTGACTGGCTTCGATAATGATCGATTTCTCGTCGAGGATAAACAAGCCCATGCTTGTATCATAGGTCAGTTTGGTCAGCAATCGTTGCGACAAAAGCTGGTCGCTTTCTTTTGCCAGTTGGGGAAAATGGATCATGTACAGAATCTCTTCTGCTTGCTGAGCCATGATCATGACAGATGTGTTCCTGCATCTCCCCTGTTTATCACACCATTCCAGTTCGACCTCACCTTTGGTTCCCACTTCTTCTTCCATTCGCAAATATTCCTGATACAGGTGCTCCATGGAACCTCGATGGCGAAGAAGAGTGCTGATAGGCTGATTAACAAGTTGATCGCGTGAAAATCCGGTTACACGAAGCAGTTGTTCGTTGACCTCCACGATACTACCCGCTTGATTCACCAATAAAACGGCAGTAGGCAGTTGATGCATGAACCGCTGCAATCGACCGGACGAGCCAACGAGATGTAACGACGAAAGTGCACTCATAGCTTGTCCCTCCTGGCCTATGACGTATTTTGAAAGGAAAGAAACCGAAATCCTTTCCGCCTATTATGAAAATTCGTGAAAACGCTCTCGAAACCTTCATTCTCTCCACATGAAAAGCATGGAAATGTTTCGCTAGTTATCGCCAAATTCCAACAAAAAATAATTGGATCGCAAAATAAAAATAGCATGCTTCCCTTTGGAAGCATGCTATCTGTACATGCGTGATAAGTACCGTGCACCTATCTTCGATAATCCTTATCCGAGCGTTACTTATGGTAGCAGCTCAGAGCAGGCTACCCTGCGGCACACGCGATGATCCACTTATGGCTGCTTCCTTCCGGACCTGACCAGATTCATGGGTTCGCGTTGCACAGGACCCGCTCCTCAACACCGCCGCCATAAGGCAGCCTCACATAAGAAAACCTAGGATAGGAATTCAACCCTGCTATTGCGGATTGCAGGTTACAGGGCACCGCAACCTCCCCGTCTAGCACGGTAGACTTAGAATACCAAAGTTAATAGCCGATAGCAAGGAGTAAAGCTATCCAGTGCTAGGAAATCTCTCTATCCTTACTAACTCTTCCCTTACAATCTGTCGGTTGGGTAATCTCAATTGCCCCATCCTCAAACGCTTTTTTAAAAACCGCTACAATGGAAGGATCGAATTGTGTGCCTTGGCATCGCAAGATTTCTTCGTACGCCTCTTTTTCGGACATGGCTTTGCGATAGGAACGCGTAGAAGTCATCGCATCAAACGTATCGGCTACAGCCAGAATACGCCCAATCAGCGGGATCTCTTCTCCTTTGAGCTGATCCGGGTAGCCATGTCCATCCCATCGTTCGTGATGATGCCTTACCCCTAGACTGACATGCGCCAGGCTTTCTATCTGCTCCACAATTTCTCCACCGATAATGGAGTGTCTTTTCATGCATTCATACTCATCAGGCAATAGCTTTCCAGTTTTCAATAGGACATGATCGGGTATGGCTACTTTTCCGATATCATGCATTAACCCAGCGTATCGTAAATCATCACGTGACAACGAAAGCTGCTCCTGTTGCTGTAAATAATCGTAAATAATAAGTGCGTAGTGCGTTACTCTTTCTGTGTGTCCCGCTGTATAGGGGTCCTTCATCTCTACCGCCAAATAAAAGCTACGGACGATTTGATCCAGACTTTTTTGCGAATGCTCCCGCTCTCGTGCAATTAAAGCATGCATCTGTTCTGCCATGGTGTTGAATTTATTTTCCAGCAAGATGATTTCCTTCATGCCCTTTATCGGGACACGTATCGAAAAATCACCTTTCAATAGGGAGTCAGTGGCAGTCACCAGGTTATAAATTGGCTCGCCAATCCATTTAGATAAACGATGAGACACATAACAGGCAAATATAACGATCAAGAAGAGTGTGAAAAAAAAGATGAGGTTTAATCGATCTAACCGTTCATTAATATCGTCTCTTGGCAACCATTCAAAATAAGCACCACCGCTTTGTTCAGAAACGCGACGATATACGTAAATGTCTTCGCCTTCGATGAGCAAAGAAAATATTCCATCTTCCTTTACATGTTCCCACTGACTTTTTACTGTTTCATAATAAGAAAGCTTCTCTATAGGGTGACCAATCTTCTCTTTATCGGTGTGAATCAAAATAGTTCGGGAGGGCAAAAGGACCAACATGCCATACTCTTTTGGGACGACATAGGTACAGAGCCAGTCTGTCAGCTTGTCCAGATCGATTTCCACGAATAAATGCCCCGCCACTTTTTTATTCGGATCCTCTATGCGCTTCCCGAGAAAATATGCTTTTGGGCCACCCTCTTGCTCTTTTCTGGTCAGCAGAACTACCCCATTTTCCCTGGTGCCCCAATACTCTCGCTCCAGCGAAAACAATGGGTTTTTTTCACTCCACCTCTTGTCTTCATTTAATGATAGAACACTCCCATCGTCCCCAAGAAATACAATATTTCCTACTACGTTTTGGTTGCGAGCGAAACGCTTGAACATATATTCCATGGATTGTTCCGTTGTCCATTCGCGCTTAGATTCATTCCTCTTTCCTTCTGAGAGGAGTAGATCATCCTCTGACATACGCAAGATTAATTTATTCGCCAATTCGTCGGTATCCTTTTGGATAGACTGAAAAAGGGATAGGAGCCGTTCATCAACAAGCGCCATATTCGCATCCATGTTCGTCTCGTATAGTTCAAAAACCGCTTCTTGGGCTTCTTCATAAAAAAGAAAGCAGATAAGAAGAGTGGGGCTAAGAACCAGCAATAAAAATGTGGAAAATAATCGATCCCTCCACTTCAGGTACACAAGCCTCCCCCTTTATTCTGAGCTGTTCACCAAACATATCGATACTCCATTTGTGGCGTGTATATTTACATTGTGTACTTCACTATTTCCCGCTGGGATCAAACGTAAACCTTTGTTCGCACCAAAAATGGAATCTTCTTCATCCATAGACAAACGGACGCCGTCGTAATATCCTAGCTAAGAATTATTATCGTATGTGAGGAGATGCATCAGATGAGATACATCCTCCTGGTTTTTCTCGGAGCATGTAGTTACGGCATACTATCAACCATCGTAAAACTTGCCTACAAGCAAGGATTTTCACCCGCAGAGGTAATTGGTGGGCAAATGTTTTTGGGCTTTGTGCTCACCTGGATACCCGCTCTTTTCTTCCTGCGGACCAAGTTCTCTCTTCGCCAGTTGCTACTATTGGTCGCTGTAGGTCTATGTGTCGGTTCCACGGGAATTATGTACTACAATGCCCTGCAATATATCCCAGCCTCGATCGCCATCGTCCTTTTGTTTCAATTCACATGGATGGGCGTGCTGGTTGAAGCTGTGATGTCTCGCCGGATGCCTGGAAAGGAGACGATTTTTTCCCTCCTATTGCTGCTGATAGGGACCCTTTTTGCAGGAGGAATTTTTGAGAGCGGCGGATTGGCCCAATTCCATATCCTCGGTGTCGTATTCGGCCTTCTCTCTGCCGTTTCTTTTACGTTGTTTATTTTGTTCAGCGGGAAAACCGCCATTGCTGTTAATCCGTGGATTCGCAGTTCCAGCATGGCGACTGGCTCTTTTCTGTTAGCCAGCCTGATTTACCCGCCTGTTTTTCTATTCAACGGAGCACTGTTGGACGGGTTGTTTCCATACGTATTTTTACTCGCCTTTTTCGGTATTTTGATTCCGACCGTTTTTTTCAATTACGGTATGCCCCACATAGGACCGGGAATGGGAGCTATATTAGGAGCAGCTGAGTTGCCTATGGCTGTGCTCTCTTCTTATATCATTCTGAATGAATCTGTCTCTATACTCCAAGTGAGTGGTGTCGTGATCATTTTACTCGGAATCATCTTGCCAGAATGGCTGCGCAAGCGAAGCATTCGAAGAAACAAGGCTACCTCATAATCGTTGACCCAAAGCCCATCCATTGTGCCACTGCAGCATATACGGATGGGCTTTTCTATGATAAAAAACAAAAAACCTCTGCTCCACGCAGAGGGTCGTTGACTTCGTTATGATTACATTCGGATTACTCTTTTTGATCACGATTGATCATCAGAGGCTGTGGCGTAGCTGCCATGCTTTTTTGTTTTCTCCAAACGGTAAATCCATAATAAGCAGCACCAATGAGTACCAGTATACCTATAACAGAGAAAATCACGGTTCGATTATTCAACAAGGTCACATAGGAAGTAAGCATCTCCACCTTATTTCCCATGAAATGACCGACCAAAAACAAGATCAGCGTCCATACAAAGCCAGTTGTGTATGAAAACAGGGCGTACCGTGGAAACGTCATTTTCCCGATCCCGACCAAGTAAGGAACCACATGCCTGACGACAGGAAAGAAGTAACTGATACATAGGGCGTAGCTTCCGTAACGATCGAGCAGCGACTGCGCTTGATCTACGTACTTGTTCATTCCTTTTTTACGACTAATCCAGTTCAGTGCAGGTGCACCTAGCCATCTCCCGAGCACATATCCTAATGACAGCCCAGAAACGACACCCAAATAGGTCGCGATAAATGCAGGAATAACATGCAGAAGTCCCATCGAGGTCAGAACTCCTGCAGACAGCACGATCACCTCATCAGGAATCGGCATACCGACAATCCCTAGCCATAACATAAAGAAAAGAGCAAAATAACCAAACTGACCCACAGACTCGGACAGCATATCGACGATCATTTAGAAATCCTCCTATCCGACACCTTTGCCATCATCCTTCCGACAAATGTAGACAAACGCAGGTGGCAGATTCAATGGAACCATCTTCACCGATACTTGCTCAAATACAGCGGAGAGCTGCTTTTTCATTTGCAACGAGTATTGAAAGGCGACAAATACTCCGCCTGGTTTTAGCGCATGATATACCTGATCCATAATTTGATCACGCAGCTCTTGCGGGAAGTTGGCAAATGGCAGTCCTGACAGAATACAGTCGGCCTTGCCCAATCCCGCTTCCGAAAGAACCCGATTCAAATCTACCGCATCTTCGTGGAATCGTACATCGGGAAATAGTGGTTCCAACCTGTTGCGCATATTGGTCTCCTTTTCAAAAGATACCAGTACGGCTTCCGGCTTTTTCTTTTGGTCAATCCACTTCGTAAAAATACCTGTTCCTGCCCCTAATTCCACAATTGTATGTGCCTGCTCCCAATCGATGGGAGCCACCATTTGTTTACAAAGCGCACGGGAGCTAGGAGTAATACTGCCTACTTGGCCAGGTGACTGCAAAAAATTATAGAAGAACATCAGCCGATCCTTCATGCTGGATGGATGATGACAATCGATCATCATGTCTATATGCTCCCTTCTTTCGTTTGCTTGTTCTCCATCATATCCAAAAAACATTACGAATTATCTACCAAAAACGAAAGATTTTCTTACTACTATAACAGTAAACGAATGGAAATAAAAATTCCTCCGTCTATAGTCGGATCAAATAATCACGCTCATGATGGTTTTTCGAGTTATTTCGATACGTTACAATAACAGTAGATCAAGTTTACCATCTAATCGAGGAGGACTTATTTATGGATTATAAAGGTGTAAAAGTCATAACGCACGCTAGCACATTTTTTGCACCGATCCTTGTGCCCATTGTTGTCTGGCTACTCGTACAAAATCGTGACGCTAAAAATATGGCGCTTCAAGCTTTGTTCTTCCACATCATTATGACGGTACTCATCGCTATTTCCTGGTTCTTCACCTTCTTGTTGATTGGGATTCCATTCCTGATTGTGTTTGGACTGATGGCGATCTACTATCCGATTAAAGGTATCATTTATTCCTTAAATGGACGCCCATTCTCCTACCCATTCGTCGGTTGGATTGGCAGATAAGCTCGTTACACAACAAAGACCAGCTATCCTTTAGTAGGAAGCTGGTCTTTTTGTTATGGTAGAGCCTAATATCAATCGAGATTAGGAGCCTACTGTGAAGCGCTCATTGCGATGCTTCGGATTTTCAATTTCATCGAGCAACGCCACTGCGTAGTCAGCATAGCTCACATAGCTCTGTCCGCTAGCATTCACTAACAGGTGGTCTTTTCCGAGTTGGTACGCACCTGTTCTCTCCCCTGCTGGGTCAAAAAAGGCAGATGGACTGACATAGGTCCATTGAATATCGTTTGACTCTTCCAATACACGCAAGTATTCTCCATGCTTTTGAGCCGTTGCCAAGTAAGCCTTAGGGAAATCAGGAGTTTCTACGAGACGCAGTGTTTTCGCTTCGTCTACAAACAAACTGCCTGCACCGCCTACAACGAGTAAACGTGTAGAAGGAGCACCCTTCAACGCTTCAATCAAAGCCTTCCCTGATTCTACGTGCAAATGTTCTTGACCTGCTGGTGCACCAAAAGCATTCACGACTACGTCAAAGCTGTTCAAATCTGCTGCTGTTAGGTCAAACACATCTTTTTGAATCACAGCTACGTCTGCCTGCTCGATTTTGGATGCATCACGCACAATCGCTGTCACTTGATGGCCACGATCAAGCGCTTCTTTCATAATTACCTTACCTGCTTTACCGCTTGCTGCTACAATTGCAATCTTCATGATGATATTCCTCCATTTGTATGTTGTGGATGTAACCGAATTAGTTACAACTCTTTCAAAAAGAATAGGCACTTACCGCATCGCCTTGTTGTAATCATTGTAGTTACAACGAAACAAAAAGTCAACCCTGTTTTTTCATCGCATAAAAAAAGCACCCGGGTATTCAAACATACACCAGGTGCTAGCTGTTACTTCTTTTTCGTCGGACCGCTCCAGGTAATGAACCCGCCTTGCAGATGGGTCATCTGAGGAATGCCGTGTTTCTTTAAAATTTTTGCTGCCTGCTTACTACGCATCCCGCTCCGACAGTACAGCAATATATCGTTTTTGCTGGAAATTTCTTTTGCTCGATGGTCGAGCTGAGACAAAGGGATGTTCACCGCTGATGGAATATGACCGGCTTTATATTCGTGCGGCTCGCGTACGTCGATGAGCAGCACTCTGCTTTTTTGGTTGACCCGTTCCTTGAACTGATCTGACTTGAGATTTTCCAATCCCTTCACAGGAACGAAACGAGAGATGACATACCAAATAATTACCGCATAGGCGATCAGCAAAAGGATTGTAGTGAAACTCATAGGAAACTCCTCTCCAAAATCGGTTTAACGGCTCTTAACCAAAAGCTCTACCGCTTCTTTTACTAGCTTGCTCGTGTCTCCACCAGTAGCCTGCTCTTCTAACAAACAGCGTTGCAGGTTTTCCGCCACAATCTGGGCAATAGCCTTGTCTGAAGCGTTGCGAACGGCGGAGAGCTGCGCGACCACGTCTTTGCAGTTTTTCTGCTCGTCCATCATTTTTAGTACACCGCGAACCTGTCCTTCGATTCGGCGTAAACGTCTTTTGATATCGTCACTGTAGTTGTAATCCATATGAATTCCTCCTGTTTCACGACAAGGCATACGTATCTGCTTGTTCACCTTACATATACAGGTATCTTATGCGAAATACAGGCAATGTCAAGCCAAGCGCCTACACCAGCTGTTTAAATAAACAGGTTTACTTTTGCCTGTGTCGCATCCCCCAAATAAGCTGCTACACCTGCATACTCCATTCCGTCGAGCAATTCCTCCTGTTTGAGACCGAGCAAATCCATCGTCATCGTACAAGCGACCAGCTTCACTCCCTGCTCCTGAGCCAGCTCGATGAGTTGTGGAAGCGTCAGGGCATTGTGTTTTTTCATGACATGCTTGATCATCTCTGGTCCCATGCCCATCATGTTCATTTTAGACAGTCCCAGCTTCTTGGCGCCTCTTGGCATCATCCAACCGAACGCCTTTTCAAGCCACCCCTTTTCTACCTTCACGATCTCGTCCTTACGCATGGTATTCAGTCCCCAAAAGGTGAAGAAAATCGTGACATCATGATCATAGGCCGCAGCTCCGTTCGCAATAATGAAGGCTGCAATCGCTTTATCCAAGTCGCCGCTGAACAGCACAATCGTCGTTTTTTCTTTTTGTTTTTCCATGTAAGAACACTCCTTCATAATACTTATACTTGTATAGGTATAAAAATAAACGAAAGAAGCCTTTGCACCGAAAAGCATCTTTCCTTATAGAATGTCACTCCAAATCTTGATCGCTGTTCCACAGATCAGCACAATCAGTCCATAACGCAAATATTTCACGTCGCTCTTGGCGCTGACCATACTACCCACCGGTGCCCCCAAAACACTTCCGATGACCGTATACAAAACGGGCAAGAGCGGAATTTGCCCGCCCGACAGCTTCCCGATCACACCACCGATTGCGGAGATGAATACAATAGCCAAAGATGAGGCAATCGTCACCCGCGTAGGTATTTTCAACACGGTCAGCATGATCGGAATGAGGATGAACGCTCCCCCTGCACCGACAATCCCAGATACGATTCCCACGGCAAACGCAGCACCAGCAGCAATGAAGCGGTTATATGCGACTTCCCCTGCTGCCCCTTCTGTTCCTCTATTTTTCACGAGCATCAAAATCACGGCGATGATCCCCAGTATCCCGTACACCAAATTGATGCTTTCATTCGACAAGTATTGGGAGAGAGCCGCACCAATCAAGCTACCCGCCAAGATGCTTACACCCATATCTCTGACAAGTCCTTTATGAATCAGGGGCGAGTTTTTCCCGTTTCTTTTGCGGAAAGCCAGTACGCCAGACAGCGACGCGAAAAATACTTGAAACATCGATATCACCGAAACTTCCTGGGCAGAAAACTGTGCCACACCTAGTGCCGGTGGTATAAACAGGAGCATCGGGTAGCTGATGATCGCTCCGCCAATCCCGAGCAATCCGGAAAAAAAAGAACCGACAAAACCGAGAGAGACCATGAGCAGAAGCAGCATAACGTCCATATATCCTCCTCGCATTCACACTTAACACATCGGAATACTTAACCCTCTTTTCAAATGAACCATCTTCAAGTAAAATTAATTCCAAGTAAATAACTGTGAATAAGGTGATTTAAATGGTTCGCTTTTTCAAATCCATTTTTCAACATCGTTGCCCCACCTGCCAAGAACCTTTACGCTCACACAAAAATGCCTTGTTCAGTGAAAAACAATGCCCAAATGGCCACTACAAAGAAGAAATCTATACGCACCTTGGCGTACGTATCGTTTATGAAAATCAGGAGTAAGCGAGCACTACCAAAACGGTCATCCAAAAGTGCTCGTTTCTGTCTCCCTACAGCTTTTTCACTAAAAATTTGTACACACCGTTCTCAACCTCATGGGAAACCAGCTCATTCCCGGTTTGTTTGACCCAAGCGGTGAAATCGTTCAAAGAGCCTTTGTCCGTCGAGAGTACCTCCATGGTTTGACCGGATTGCATTCCGTCCATTGCTTTTTTTGCTTTTACGATCGGCATCGGGCAAGCCAGGCCTTTTGTATCTACCACAATATCCGCCATCATTTCATTCCTCCTGTTTATCTTCTCGTTATCGTTATTTATCGTGAATGGCGCAGCGATTTGGCCCTACTTCCATCTCTTGTTGTTCCTCTTCGCTCGGTTTTAATTTCCCCATGTTCACTTGACGAATTTCTTGATACGCATTCGGCTGCGGCGGTAAATGATGCGTAACGATATGCCTGAATTCACTTTCATCCGCAATCGTTAGCCCTGGATTGTTGCGATACAAATCACCCAAACGAGCAGATACGGCACCCATTGGACCAATCTCCGTGTAGCTGCCAAAATGAGCAGGCAACACGACCAAATGCTCGGGGAGCTCTTTATATCGATTATACAAGGTGTTGTACAGGTCTCCCACCCAATCTTCTGCTTTCCCAGCCAAATCCGGACGTCCGATCGATGCTACGAACAGACTGTCTCCCGTGAGAAAATACGTATCGTCTACAATCAGTGACGTACTCCCTATGGTATGTCCGGGGGAATAGATCGGCAGGATCGCGATTTTGGTTGCGCCCACCCAGATTTCCTGCCCTTCCTCTAGCTTCCGATAGGAATACGTAACCTCTTCTGCATCTTTTTCCGGGAGCCAGTACGTCGCATCGAGCCGATCTGCCAGCTTCTTCCCGCCGGAAATATGGTCGGCATGCAAATGGGTATCGATCGTGTGCTTGATCCTCCATTGATGCTTGGCTGCAAATGCTTCGTATACATCCGTCATCCGCAATGTATCGACGACAGCTGCCTCCCCTCCTGATACGATCAGGTAAGACAAACAGCCTTTTCCAATGCGGACAAACTGATAAATCGCACCGCCATCACGAAGGTCGCCCACCTTCACCGGCTCCAGATGCTCACCCCAAGCCTTCATTCCTCCTTGCAGGTAAGAAACCTCCGTAAAGCCCGCTTCTGCTAGCATCTCTGCGACAAAAATGGACGAGCCCTCTTTTGCACAGACAACCAGCACCTTCTGTTTCACAGGGATTTTCTCAATAACAGCCTCTACCCCATCCAGTAAATCAAAGTAAGGGATATTCATGCTCACTACGCGATGCCCTTCGATTCGCCAGTCATCGTAATCGCTCGTATTGCGAACGTCGAGAATAAACAATTCCTCCTGCGCAAAGAGAAACTGGGTAAGCTCGTGTGCTGTCATCGCCTTCACACTTGTTTGTTGTTCCATCATCTTTTTCTCCCCCTTATTGTTTTTCTGCAGGGCCATTCCAGCCGGACATGCCCGGTACCACATTGGTGATTTTGGTAAAACCTTTTTCAGCCAGCAACTAACAAGCCATATCGCTGCGTTTGCCTGATCGACATATGATATAGATGTCGTCATCAGGCTGTAATTCATCTAAGCGCTGTTCTAATACTCCTAGGGGTATTGAAATAGCTACAGGAATGCGGTGAAAAGCGTATTCTGCCGGTTCTCGTACATCAATGAGCGTCAGCTTCTCTTTGGCTTCCAGCTTTTTTTGCAGTTCTTCATTGGAAATGGTCCGCAGGAAGTTCGTCTCCTCCTTCACCTCATGGGTACTCGCTTTTCGCAGGAAATGCTTCCATACTTCCCCCTCCTGAATCGTGCCCAGAAATTCATGCCCTGTATTGTTTGCCCAGCTCTTCAGATCAGCCAATGACCCTCTATCAGTCGCTTGTACCTCCATCACTTGACCGGGAAACATCTCATCCATCGCTTTTTTTGTGCGTACGACAGGCATTGGACATGCCAAGCCTTTGCAATCTAACGTTTTATCAGCGGTAAAGTTCAGTTGTTCAGACATTTTGTTTACCTCCTGCGTTTTGATAAAAATGTGATCGATCAACTTTATACATATACCCCTATGGGTATTATGATATGCGCCTAGTTTTTCTTTGTCAATAGGTGAGACGTGACCGACCTACTCATTCATTCGTATTTTCTTAGAGATGATCTTGTACCAACATGGAGGGGCCCAATGAAACTAGCTGAACGGATGAAGGAGAAGAACACGAAGACAACGGAGCTGTCTATTTGGGGACCGTATTTACGGGAAGAATGGGAGAAGCATTTTGCGAGCCATCTGACCGAAGAAGATAAAGAGAGGATTTTTCTCAAGAATAGAGATGGCTACCAGGGTTATCTGTGGCATTTATTCAGCAATAAGCTAAAGGATTGTCTTGAACGCGAGGAAGCGGATGAAGCCTTTCAGCAAGTTGCCCATGAGTCGTACTATGTGTTTTACCAGCTTGGCGACGAAGTGTTGATCTTGGGAAATGCTGCGGCGTTTTCTGTCGCGGACTTGGAGAAGGAATACGATGTGTACGTGGTGGATAAGGATTTTACCTGGACCTATGTGAAGACCCATGAAACCGGGTGGTGCGGGCCTTATTTTTGTAGGAAGTAGGATGGGGAAAACAAAGAGAGGAAGCATACGGATACCTTTAGGGGTATGCCGCCATGCTTCCTTTTTTGATTGATGGGTTGATTATCGTTGCTGGAGATACTGCAAACTGTTTTCCATGATTTCTTTGAAGGGTGGGGCAACAATCTCTCTCATTGTTAATTGAACCCATTGTTCTGTCTGCGGTTCATCAATAGCTATGTAAACCAATAGTTTTGGATCATCACTGGGTGCAAATCCGATAAACGAAAACGTGTATTTTCCTTCCATGATGTTTCCTTGCTGGTCGCGTTTCTCTGCTATTCCTTTTCGCCCAGCAACTGCATATTCTTTTATGGAAAATTCCCTACTCGAACCGGGTGCGTTTTTTACAACAGCTTCTAAAACCTCTCGAACCTGTTTGGCTGTTTCTTCTGATATGACTCGACGCCCTTTGTCAGCGTGGTTCCTTTCCTCCCTCGTAATATGTGGTTTCATCAATTCACCCCCGTTGGCAATCGCCCCAACAGCAGCTACTTGTTGAATCGCAGAGGCAGAGCCGGCAAGTCCATAAGCTGCCATTGCCTTATCATAGGGAGTATCCATATTTGGTATCTTTCCAGACTGTTCATATATTTGTTCGGTGCCCGTTTTCGCTCCAAAACCAAACCGTTCAAAATATTGCTGCAACGAGTCCTCTCGTATCTGTTCACTGAGCTTGGCAAAAGCGATATGGGAAGAACGTTGTATTCCTTCTAAATACGTAATCTGTCCCCAGCCTGCACCATTATTATGGTCTTTTATAAACTTGCCCGGGGTAATCTCGTAGGTTCCGGACTCGTAAGTTTCGTTGTCATTATACTTCCCCTCTTCAATAGCAGCCGCCAACGTCACGATCGGAAATGCGACCACAGGATCTGGCATCGCTTTTACTATGTCTGGAACCCGGTCATTGGCATCCTGTTTTTGCAGATTCCCCATACCAAGAATTTCTCCGGTATTTGGATCGGTAACGATGACCGTCATATTTTCAGGCTGATAGGCTTTGCCGGTCTTATGTATCGCTTCTTCTATATACTCCTGAATTTGTGAATCGAGGGTCAGAACCATATTTGCTTGGGATGTAGTTTCCGCGGCTTGTACCTTTTGACTATCCTCTATATTCATCTGTTGTGCACTTGGCACCGATGGAGTTACCTCCGAAGGCATCCACTGATAAGCGATAAACAATAAAGCAAAGGAAGCAACTACGCCCCCGATGACCTTGGCATACTTTTTCCGCCTTTTCATCTGTATGAGTAGCTCCTTTTCTTGACGAATATGACTCGCGATTTCACATCGTTTGTCCTCATCCATCTGAAGCGACGGAAATGATTGCAGCACTGTGCTTATCTCTTTTTCTTCAAAAGATGGCGTCATGTAGATTGACCTCCCTGCCGCTATTACCCATTTGTTTTTGCAATTCCTTGATGGCTCGATGAAGCGTCGTGCTCACTTTTGCTTCGCTCCAGCCCAAGATTTCTGCTGTCTCTACTGTAGATACTCCCTCTATCAACCGCAGAATTAGAACTTCTCGATACGTACTTTTCAGGTGATTCATTGCTTCATACACTTCTTGCAATTGTTCCTTTAACACCAGTGCCTTCTCAGGTGTACGCTCTTTGGAAGTGAGGAGTCGGAGGACGTTTTCGGGGAACCAGTCCATCATTTTTTGCCTTCGCCTATAATCGATCGCTGCATGGCGCGCGATGGTCAGCAGCCACGTCTTGGGCTGTGCTCTACCTTCGTAACTTGATAAGGATCTTAGCGCCTTCGTAAAGACTTCCTGGACTAAATCCTCCACATCTCTACGTCCGGTAAAATACGCGAGGTAATTGTAAATATCATTGCCATATTGCTGGAACCATCGCTCTATTCGATCATCGGAATCCATTCGTACGCTCCTTTTTTTGGGTTTGTACCTTATTAGACGCAAAAATGAGATTTGCTTACAGTTTTTGTGATATAAAAAAATGAAGCATATCTCTGCCACACTGGCAAAAATATGCTTCATTCTGTTCGATCCGAAGAATCTAAGCGGAGAGAGTGGGATTCGAACCCACGCACGCCTCACGACGCCTAACGCATTTCGAGTGCGTCCCCTTATGACCACTTGGGTATCTCTCCATATTTGGTTTGTCAGAAACATTACTTACTATAGCAAAATACAGTCAAAAATGCAAGACTCATTCCTCTGCATTCCCCTTGATTTGCGCCGCTCATTAGGCCAAACTAAGAACAGCACAAACGATTGGCATCCGATCAGAAGAAAAGTGAGGAACATATATGAAACGTGAACGTTTGGACAAGGTGCTGGCCAATATGGCAATCGGCACGCGCAAGGAAGTGAAAGCATTAGTGAAACAGCGACTGATCGTCGTAGACGGCGTTGTCGCAACAGACCCAGGGATGCATGTCATTGCCGAGGAACAGGAAATCCTGGTGGATGGAGAACCGCTTAACTTTAAGCGCTGGGTATACGTTTTACTGAACAAGCCGCCTGGGGTGGTTTCTGCTACAGAGGACAATGTCCATGAAACCGTAGTGGACTTACTCCCGTACGAGTGGGCAATCAAAGTGCATCCGGTAGGCCGACTGGATATTGATACAGAGGGTCTCTTGCTCTTGACCAATGACGGCCATCTCTCCCATAGCCTCTTGTCCCCGAAAAAGAAAGTGGACAAGGAGTACTTTGCACACATCGATGGCCGGGTCACTGAGCACCATGTGCAGGAGTTTGCCAAAGGCGTGGAATTAGAGGACTTTACTACACTGCCGGCCAAGCTGGAGATTATCTCTTCGGGAGAAACATCAGAGATTCGCGTCACCATCATGGAAGGAAAGTTCCATCAGGTAAAACGGATGTTTGCTGCTTTCGACCTGCAAGTCACGTATCTGCAACGGATTCGTATGGGCCCGCTCCACCTTGACCCGTCACTCGCCCCTGGTGAGTATCGTGAACTGACCGAAGAAGAGCTGAACAAGCTGCAAAACGTAAACAAATAAAAACCGCCTGCATGTGCAGACGGTTTGTCCAGGCAGCCCGGTCATTCCTCGACCGGCTGTCTTTTTTTTCGCAATCCACGAAAGAAGTCCTTGAGCATCTGCCCGCATTCCTCTGCAAGAACACCCTCTATGACTGGCACCTGATGATTGAAGCGAGGTTCCGTAAGCAGGTTCATTAATGTCCCGGCACAGCCCGCCTTCGGATCACGAGCGCCATACACTACCTGTTCGATGCGGCTTTGAACGATTGCACCCGCACACATTGGACACGGCTCCAACGTCACGTACAGGGTACATCCGATCAAGCGCCATCCACCCAAGCGTTCACTTGCCTCTCGTATCGCGATCATTTCCGCGTGCAAGGTAGGATCTTTTTGTGTTTCCCGCAAGTTGTAGCCGCGACCTACGATTTCCCCGTCGCGTACGATGACTGCACCGATCGGAACCTCACCAATCGCAGCGGCTTTCCGAGCCTCTTCCATGGCTTGTTTCATATAATAATCATGTTCATTTGCTTGTATCACGTTTCCTAAAGCTCCTTCAAAAACAGTCTTTCGTCCCGAACAAACGGACCATTTTACCAAAAAAAGTTGATTCACGAAGTTTTTGTCCCTACCCGTTCACATACTATCTGCGAGATTACATACATTAATGATGTAAGGAAGAAGTATGCAAAAGATCGTTAGCCTCTTTCTGGAGGGATGTGAGTGGGCTTAACCTCTGCAAATACGTTATTTGATCGCTTTCACAGTCCGACTAGAGGTCTACTGGCAAAAGAAGAAGTGTTTTCCCACATTGAACATACCATCTCATCAATAGGTGGTCCATTTGAAATTATTGTGGGGGCCGACTCTCAGTTAAAAAGCCGCGGGACATTTTTTGCCCTTGTTATCACAGTGATTCGTCCCGGCCATGGGGGCACCTTCTTTTATCACAAATTTCAAGAACGCCGGTACTCATCCTTGCAGCAGCGTATATTTCAGGAAGCGATGTACGCAGTTGGACTTGCCACAGAAGTACGCCAATATTTGCGGGACCGCGACTTAGATACTCCCATCCGCCTGCATTTTGATATCGGCACGAATGGTCCTACCCGTAAGTTTATCCAGTCTTTGTTGAGCTTAGCAGAAACCAATCACTTTCGTGCCGAGATCAAACCGAACTCCTTCTGTGCATCTACGATTGCCGACAAGTACACCAAGTAACAAAGCAGGCGGATTGCTAATGAGGCGTCCGCTTTGCTTTGTTTTGCCCATATTTTTGTTGGTTCAAACAATTCGGGACATGCTCCTGCTTCTCCTGCCCACCTTGTTTTTTCCCGTTAACAGAGTGATTGACAATGTACGAGGCGTGAGCTATTATAAGCTATAATTGAAGCGTTTTCACAAGGCGTGTTACTGGTAATGCAGGCATGAGCCGAGAAGATCTTTTTCTTGTTAAAAAGGTTTTTTCGGCTCTTTTTTCTGATTAACGTCATCATGGTTCATCGGCGTTTTTCATTAAATTGGATGTGACCGCTTGCGGTAAGCAAAAACGGTCATGGACCGTTTTTGTCTATCAAAAGGTGGTGGAATGGATTGTCCCGTGAAAAGGAAAAAACGTACGCAATTACGCGTGTGTTGAACCATAACGTCGTACTCGTGGAAGAACCCGGATCCGGACAAGAAATTGTCCTGTTCGGAAAAGGAATCGGATTTGGCGCAAAAACCGGGAATGCCATCCCCTCCCATGACTCGCGTGTGGAAAAGCGCTTCAGGCTCGAAAATGAAAATCACCAGAAGCAGTATCAGAACATCTTGAGCCAAGTAGATCCTGCTGTCGTAGGAATTGCGGAAGAAATTATCGCTCTCATTGCGATAGAAATTACGCCAGAATTAAACGAACACGTCCATGTTGCCTTGCCTGACCATATCCAGTTTGCCATCTATCGGCTCAATAACGGTATGGAGATCGTGAATCCCTTCTTGTTCGAAATCCAGACGCTGTACACGAAAGAGTACGCGCTGGCGAACCGGGCAGCGGATATGATCAAAAATGCATTTGACCTGGACATTCCAGATAGTGAAATCGGATTTCTGGCCTTGCACATTCACTCTGCAATCAGCTACGTCCCAGTAAAAAAGGCGGTCCAATTCACAAACATCATCACGGATTTGGTAAGCCTGATTGAAGAGCGAACCGCCATTACGATTGAACGCAGTACCATTGACTACGTTCGCCTCATTACCCATTTGCGCTTTGCCGTTGAGCGCATCCGTCAACAAAAATCCATCAAGAACCCGCTTCTGGATCGAGTCAAAACCACCATGCCAGAAGCCTATCAATTGGCAACAGAGCTGGCTGAATACATCTCCACCCGTCTCGAGATCGCTGTACCAGAAGACGAGGTTGGTTATATGGCTCTGCACCTTTATCGCTTATTACAGCAAAATTAAATAATAATCCTGCGTGTTACTAGCTCGACTAGGCATGAGCGGTGAGATCATACGGACATAGTAAGTATGTCGTCGTATGAATTCAACCGTCTCATGCCTTTTTTGGTTCAGACGCAAAAGGAGGATACTATGCTACGCAGTCTTTTTTCCCGAAAACAACAACAACAAGAGGTAACCTTTCTTGCACCATTAACAGGTACCGTACTACCCCTATCCGAAGTTCCTGATCCTGTATTCGCAGGTAAAGTCGTCGGTGATGGTGTAGCGATTCTGCCAAGTGCAGACACTCTCGTCTCCCCTGTCGATGGAAAGGTAACGCATCTTTTCCCTACCCACCATGCTATCGGGCTGTCGACTGAAAGTGGGCTTGAGATATTAATGCATATTGGAATTGATACCGTGAAATTAAACGGGAAAGGTTTTACGCCGTTTGTCTCGGTAGGCGATCAAGTAAAAGCTGGCGACAAGCTCATCCAATTCGACAAGAGCGTACTGGAGGATGCAGGATGTCCGATCGTAACACCTATCGTTATTACGAACGGTGATCGGGTTGCTGAAAAAAATGTGGTGGCAAAAGCAACTGTGCAAGCAGGCCAAGAGCCACTTATGACTGTCGTCTTAAAATAAAGCGAAGCGCATGGTTGAAGGAGGTACAACATGGTTCAATTTGAAGTAACCGTCAATGTAGAGGGTGGACTCCATGCGAGACCGGCAGCTCTACTCGTGAATTGTTCGTCGCAATCTCAGTCAAAGATTACGCTGAGCAAAGGGACAAAACACGCAGATGGCAAAAGCATTCTTGGCATTATGACGTTAGGCGTCTCCCAAGGCGACACCCTGACCGTCCAAATCGACGGTACGGATGAACAAAATGTAGCCACTGCGATTCAGCAGCTATTGGAGCAATCCTCGTCAAACATAGTGTAAACGACGGACAGGAAGGTGAAGGATATATGTTAAAAGGAATCCCGGTTTCTGCTGGCATTTCGATAGCCCCTGTTTTACGACTCACACACGAAACAGCCATTACGCAAGCAGAGTCAACCACTCCAGTGGATACGACTCAGGAGTTAGGACTACTTAGCAAGAGCGTAGAGCAAGCACGCGAACAACTGGAGAAGCTAAAGGAACAGACGGAGGAACAATTAGGCTCGGAAAAAGCGGCCATCCTCTCTGCTCATATTGCCTTTTTGGATGACCCAGCATTTGTCGGGGAGATGAGTGCGCTCATCGAAAATCAACAACTGGCGGCATCTACCGCCGTCTCGCAAGTAGCCGATCAGTTCATCGCTCTCTTTGAGAGTATGGACGATGCCTACATGAAAGAGCGCGCGGATGATATTCGTGATGTAAGCCGCCGTCTGATTCGAAATATTTCGGGCGGTGACACCGTCATCTCCTACCCGGAAGAGCCTTTTATCCTCGTTGCTTGGGATGTTACCCCTTCAGAGACGCTTCAGCTTCCGCTCCAGTATGTACGGGGAATTGTCACGGCAAAAGGCGGCGCTACCTCCCATGCAGCCATATTGGCACGCTCTCTCGGAATTCCCGCTGTCATGGGCGCAGGCGATACCTTGATGGAAAAAGTAGACTCCGGAAGTTTGCTGATCATCGACGGAACCTCGGGACAGCTGATTGTTTCGCCTGATGCGGATACAATGGCTACCTATCAGGAAAAAGCCGCGCAGGAAGAAAAGGAACGCCAGTTGTACGAAGCCATTAAGGATCTGCCTGCTGAAACAACCGATGGCCACCGCGTTCACCTGATGGCAAACATGGCTGTGCCAGAAGAATCTGATGCACTGATCGCATCCGGTGTAGAAGGAATCGGGTTGTTCCGCTCCGAGTTTTTGTTTATGGATCGCAGCACCCTTCCCGATGAGAATGAGCAATTCGCTGCATACAAGCACGTAGCCGCTGCTTTCGGCGACAAGCCGGTCATCATTCGCACCTTGGATGTTGGCGGCGACAAGCATTTGCCAGCACTCGCGCTTCCACAGGAGGAAAACCCGTTCCTTGGCTTCCGCGCGATGCGCATCTCACTAGCCAGACCGGAATTGTTCCTGGTGCAATTACGTGCTCTCTTGCGTGCCAGTGCATTTGGTCGCCTGCTGATCATGTTCCCGATGATTTCCCATCTGGAGCAGCTGCGTGAAGCCAAACGATTGCTGGAACAAGCGAAATCAGAGCTGCGGGCAGAAGGAATCGCTTTTGACGAGAAGATCGCAGTAGGCATGATGATGGAGATTCCGGGTGCCTGCCTGCAAGCAGATGTGTTTGCGAAAGAGGTAGACTTTTTCAGCATCGGCACAAATGACCTCGTTCAATATACGCTAGCTGTAGACCGCATGAATGCCAATATTGCTGAGCTGTACAGCTACTACCATCCAGCCGTATTACGATTGATTTCCCAAGTCATCCAAGCTTCCCATCGGGCGGGCATTTGGACCGGGCTGTGTGGGGAAATGGCGGGAGATCGGTTGGCAACCAAGCTCTTGCTCGGTTTAGGACTCGATGAGTTCAGCGGTGCCGCTTCGGTCATGCCAAAAGTCAAAGAACGTATTCGCTCCACCAGCTTAGTGGAGGCGAAACAACTGGCCGAGCACGTTCTTACACTATCTACTGTAGACGAGGTCGTTCAATATCTGAAAGACAAAGCCTTATAAAGGTTTTGTCGCCTGAGTAATGAAAGCGCTTTCAAAACATCGATCAGAATAGTCTCTCTCCGGCTTATTCCTTGTGCCCTCATCATTTTGCCATTCATCCGGAGAGCGGCTTCCCTGATAAATTCATTCCATTCCAAGGAGGTTTTATCCTATGCTCGCTTTTCTGCAAAAGATTGGGAGAGCCCTCATGCTCCCGGTTGCAACGTTGCCAGCCGCAGCGATTTTGCAAAGCTTTGGTCTTCTCAAATTCGAGAAGGACCTCAATCTCGGCGCCTTTGGTGCATTCATGGACTCGTACATCGCTCCGCTTTTGGCTGCCGGTGGTTCAGCCATTTTTGACAACCTAGCTTTAATCTTTGCTGTCGGTGTTGCCATTGGCTTGGCTGGAGATGCTGTTGCCGCCTTAGCCGCTGTCATTGCCTACGCCGTATTGACGAAAGTACTCGCAGCTGTTCCTGCTGCCTTGCCTTTCATCGCGGATGATATAAAACTGAACATGGGTGTCATCGGTGGTATTATGGCGGGTGGTATTGCAGCGTTTTTCTACAACCGCTACCATTCGATCAAGCTCCCTGAATGGCTAGGCTTCTTCGGTGGAAAGCGTTTCGTCCCGATCATCACTTCTCTTTCCATGGTTGTCGTCGGCCTGATTTTCGGGATCATTTGGGGCCCGATCCAGATTGCCCTTGACTCATTGGGCTCTTGGATCGTAGGTCTCGGCGCAACAGGTTCTTTCTTGTTCGGATTCTTCAACCGATTGCTCGTTCCATTTGGTCTGCACCACGTACTCAATGCGATTGCCTGGTTCCAAATCGGTGACTTTACCGATGCGGCAGGGAAAGTGGTACACGGCGACTTGCATCGTTTCTTTGCGGGAGACCCATCAGCAGGAATGTTTATGACTGGTTTCTATCCGATCATGATGTTCGCACTTCCTGGAGCGGCTTTCGCTATTATTCACTCAGCGCGTCCTGAAAAACGCAAAGTAGTTGCTTCTATGTTTATTGGTGCAGCCCTCGCTTCGTTCCTGACCGGGATTACCGAGGTAGTTGAATTCGCGTTTATGTTCGCTGCTCCACTCCTGTATTTTGTTCACGCGATATTGACCGGTGTGTCCGGATATATCGTGACCTCTCTAGGTATCAAGCACGGCTTTGGATTCTCAGCGGGTCTGATCGACTACGGGATCAACTTCCACCTCTCTACAAATGCTTGGATGATCATCCCGATTGGTCTGGCATTCGCTGTGGTCTACTACTTCCTGTTCCGTTTCCTGATCGTGAAACTGAACCTCAAGACGCCAGGACGTGAAGATGACGAAGAAATGACAGCTACAGCTACGGGAAGGAACAATTCGATGCAGGATAAAGCGATCCAAGTGCTCACTCACATTGGTGGAAAAGATAACGTCGTTAGCGTAGACGCTTGCATCACTCGTCTTCGTCTGGTTTTAAAAGACGACAAAAAGGTCAACGACAAAGCCTTGAAGGATCTCGGTGCAGCAGGCGTTATGCGACTGGGTCAAGGAAGCGTGCAAGTAGTCTTCGGAACCCATTCGGAGCTGCTAAAAGAAGAGATCAGCAAGCTGTAAAATATATCGAATGCCCGGTCACGGAGAAGTCCGTACCGGGCTTTTTTCTGTTTCCTGAATGAGTAACGGACGCGACCCGGTATCATTCCCACCATGTGTCGTACTATATGGGCATCGCGCGTTGTTTTCCAACTCTTTTTCAAACAATACCAAGCGCTCGAGAAATCCCTCGCAAGCCGGCATACTCTGTGGCGCCATCATTTCAATTTCGTAAGCGACGGTTCTTCTCCATATCTCCAGCTGCCTTTTATTTGCCTCCCAAGCGTTCAATCCATCCCACCCCTTCGCTAAATCAGCAAACCATCTTGATAAAAAGATCAAGCATGCCACATCGGAGTTTCTTGGCCAACACAGGCAAATGATTGGCCTTGAAATCATAGGCTCCCTTCTCGTACTTCAAGTATGTTGAAGCATTTCGAAAACCGAGGGCTTCCGCCATTTCTTGCAAGGTCAGCTTGCACTCATTACGTCTTTGCGCGATAAACGGGAGGTTGAGTCGTTCCACCAGTTGTCCCCTCCTGATTTGCAAAAATGGCAAATATTTATAGTTACATCATATCCTTTCAATTTTAGCAAAGTCAATACAGATTTTGTCATATTAGCAATCTTGTTTTTTCCGTTTTGGAAAATTGTTAGAATGGAATTGCCAAAACGATAAAGGTGGTCTCACGATGTCCATAATTGGTCAACGCATAAAGTGGCTACGCGAGCAAAAACAATGGTCACAACTTCAATTAGCTGAAAAGCTGGGCATACATAATACGGTACTTTCGCGGATCGAGTCAGGCGAAAAGAAAGGCGTCGATTTTCATCTGATTTCCAAAGTCGCAGATTTATTTGAAGTATCCACTGATTTTCTTCACGGGCGCACGGAGGAACTATCTTGGCAACGTGGTTCTGTTCGGGAAACACCGGCCACCTTTTTAGATGTCGATGGCCTGTCAGAGGACGAGCTAGTTGAGGTCAAGCGCCATATCGAATTTTTAAAGTGGAAAGCTTTGCAAGAAAAGAACGAAGACCCTTCTTAAAGATTGACGGATAACAAAAAACCCCTGTCTCCAGGGGTTTTCATCATGGCAAGCGTCAGGCGTACTCTCCTGATGCTTTTTTATATAGGCTGTGTTATTCTTCGCTGTCGTTAGCCATTTCGTCTGCATTCAACTCGATCCAGCTCTGCGACCAAGACTCAATCCCTTTGAGCACTGGAGTCAGAGCTTTCCCCATCTCGGTTAAGGAATACTCTACCCGAACAGGAGCAGAATCAGTAAACACCTGCCGATGCACGAGTCCTTCCTTCTCCAAATCCTTCAAACGCTCAGAAAGTAGCCTTCCGCTTACGGGCAGTGCCCCTTCCAATGCACAAAATCGCTGTGGTCCCGACAACAGCTGGTATAGGATTAGACCTGTCCATCGCTTCCCCAACAACTGCATACCTTTTTCGAACTTCGGACAGAGGGAAGACTGTTTCATGGGTATCACCTCATTCTCCTTCCAGTATACCGCTCTTTGTTCAATCCATCAAAACCAATGATGCTCATCGACCTTGAAAATTGCACTTGCCAACTGCTGGAATTTTATTGAATCACTTGACTTGAGAAATTATTATTGTATACTTACTAACGAAAAGTAACTTTGTTACACATTTAAATTTATCGGAGGGATTCATACATGTCAAATCGTTTTGAATGGAGCGCACTTATCCTACGTGTGATTGCTGGTCTTACTTTTGCTATTCACGGAGTTGCTAAATTCCAAATGGGATTGGAAAATGTCGCTGGTTTCTTCGGAACCATGGGACTCCCTGCATTCATTGCTTATCTCGTAGCCTTCTTGGAGGTAGTAGGTGGTATTGCCTTGATTCTGGGTCTGGGTACTCGCGTGTTCGCAGGTGCGTTGTCTGTCGTTATGATTGGTGCCATCTTTACAGCCAAGCTCACTGCAGGCTTCCTGGGCGGCGAAGGTGGAGCTGGTTATGAATTGGATCTGGCCCTTCTTGCGATGTTGGTGGCTCTTGGTATCAGCGGCAGCTCCAAGTTCGCACTGGACGCTATCCTGCTTGGAAAAAGATCGGTTGAGTAAATTGCATTGTCAAACGTTAAAAGCCTGTCTGAAGGTCATATTCGAACCTTCTGACAGGCTTTTAACGTTTATTCTTTCTGCGGCGATTCCTCGATCATTTTTTTATTAATGATTCTTATTTTGTCTGCTGGTGATTTCTCATCCTTTGCACTTATAAATACGGAGTTGTCTCCCGCTTCAAAAAACATGACATAATCCTGATCGACCATGCTCTTATCTTCACTGACAGGAGCCCCCAGATTTTTACGGATTGTGTCCAGATTCGTTTCATTTAGATGAAGACCAGCTAAATCAATTCCATACACACGATCTTGCCCATCAAAATAAATGAGTGCACTCTCTAGCTTCTCAAAGACTTCATAGCGCCCGCCATCCCAGTAATCTTGTTTCGTTACCTTGCCGTATATCGCAGAAACCTCATCTCGCTTCATCCCGATGTGGATATCGAAGCCACTGATTTCGTTTTTGGCGAGCTGCTTCAAAAATTGCTCATCCAGAATAATTTGACGCACTGTAGTGGTTTGCTTTTCTTGCTTTTGGTCGCCTTCGCTTTTTCCCGCCTCTTTCTGCTGCTCGGCTACAGGCTGTTGTTTAACATCTGTTGATACACTCGTATCAGGTGAACAGCCTCCCACAATCAGACCTGCCACTACGGTCATACACACCCATTTTCTCATCCGACTTCACTCCTTTATTTCCTCTTGAATGGTTTCATCGCAACTTCATCACTGGTAAGACGTAACTTTTCGTAAAAGTGAGGTGTTGTATGATGCCACTCTGGTTCCAAGCGCCGGAAACAGAGTGGCATCATAGAGCGTAACAACCGTGATTCCTATTCCTTTGATGAAGGACACCGATCCGAGAAAGCAAGACGAATATCTCAATTGATAGACGCTACTTCCCATCATTTGGTTACGAAACGGTACCTAACAAAAAAGACCCCCGAAAGGGTCCTCACTACACCACAATGCTGATGATAATTCCTGACAAAAAGCTGACGAGTGTTGCCCCAAATAATAGCTTCAGTCCAAATCGGGCAACGACATTTCCTTGCCTTTCATTCAAGCCTTTTACCGCACCAACAATTGTCCCGATGGAGCCAAAGTTCGCAAACGAGATCAAAAACACAGACACGATGGCAACTGTTCTTTCGCTTAACTGACCTTGAATCTTCGTAAAATCAAGGATGGCGACAAACTCGTTCGCCACGATTTTGGTGGCCATGATACTTCCTGCTTGTACAACTTCATGCCAAGGAATCCCCATAAGAAAAGCTAAGGGAGCAAAGACATACCCTAGCAACGCTTGGAACGAGATGCCGAATACTGCACTGAATAACCCGTTCACCATCGCAATGAGGGCAATAAATCCGAGCAACATTGCGGCAACGACCACGGCTACTTTAAATCCATCCAGAATGTACTCTCCGAGCATTTCAAAGAAGGCCTGTTTCTCTTCTTTTTCTTGATCGAGCAAATCATCTTCCGGCTTCACTTTATACGGATTAATAATGGAAGCAATGATAAAACCACCAAATAGGTTGAGTACCAGCGCAGCTACTACATACTCCGGTTTGAGCATGGTCATGAAGGAACCCACGATGGACATAGACACGGTGGACATCGCAGAGGCGCACAGTGTGTACAACCTGTTTTCAGGTATGGCACCCAGCTGTTTTTTCACGGTAATAAACACTTCAGACTGCCCGACGATCGCCGAGGCAATCGCATTATACGATTCCAATTTTCCCATGCCATTCACTTTGCTCAATACGAGTCCTACATAATGAATAAATAAAGGGAGGATCCTCGTGTACTGCAGAATGCCTATCAGTGCCGATACGAACACAATTGGTAGCAAAACTTGTAAGAAAAACGGAGTCGTATCCGGATTGGCAATGCCTCCGAAGACAAAATTGATCCCCTCGTAAGCATATTCCAGAAGCACAGAAAAACTGTTGGCAATGCCTCCGATTAAAATGAGTCCAATATTGGTTCGCAACAACAGCAAGCCAAACACGATCTGAATCAGAATCATGATAAGAATAGGCCGATAGCGAATGTGCTTTTTATCACTACTTGCCAGCCAAGCAAGCAAAAATACCGTGATCAAACCTATACCCGCGATGATATAATTCATGCAACCAACTCCGATCCGCTTATCTCGCTCCATAATCTTCCCAAAAGAGCACAAAAAAACCCTCCTGAACGATGAATAATCGAACACAAGGGGGATGGGACAACTAACTATAAGTCCGCAACAGCAATTGCCTCAATCTCAATCAACAGCTCGTCCCTGATGAGCTTGCTAACCTCAACCGCAGAGCTGGCTGGCGGTGTTTCTGTATTCACGTACTGATCTCGAATCTCACGGACAATGTGCATCTTGGATATGTCTGTCACGAAAAAAGTCAATTTCACTACATGCTCAAAGTTGACTCCTGACGCTTCTAACGCGAATTGGATATTTTCGAAAACTTGTTTTGTCTGTGCGGCTAAATCGCCTGTGCCGACCACTTGGCCATCCCTGTTGAGAGCCACCTGTCCCGATACATAAATCGTCCGTGCATTCCGAACCTCCACTGCATGGGTGTAGCCAAAAGTAGGTGGCATTGTTTCAGGGTTAATGAATTTGATTCGCTTATCATTTTGCATCTGACATGCTACCTCCGATTCACATTTATTGGTAAGTAATTCTATCATACCCGAAAAATTCTGACCAAAAGCGTTACTGACGCGAAGAGATGATTTATACCCCCTCGAGTATTTATTAGCTCCGCAGTTTATTTTAAGTGAGTATACGTTATAGAATGGAATGAATAACCCGTCTCCAGCTAGGCTGAGGACGGGTTATTGCTTATTACTGGTTTCTATTGGAGGAATTATATTGATCAAACAGCCCGCTTCCAGAGCTTTTCGGTTGTTCTTTTTTGTCTACCGCTTCAAATTGCTGAAACAGTCCACCACCATACTTCTTTTTTTCTTCTACTCTTATTTCTCTCTTTTTGGGTGGGGATTGTTGAATCGGTGTTCTTTCTGGCTTCACATTCTTTTTCTTTTTCGTATTTTTCGTAATGATCTTGTTAGGGGGTTGCTTCTTCTTCTTTCTTTTTCTACTCATAAACCAATAGGATAAAGGAAAAATGCCGAGCATAATCGTACCGGCTGTAATGAAATACAGCGTCCAGACCGATTTCCTCTTCTCTTCCTCCTTTTTTTCTTCCCGCATCTTTTGGACAACCTGTTCAAAATCACGAACCTGATAATTTTCTTTAACAGACGACAGGTCTTTTACAAACCCAACGGAACGGCTCCCAGAATAGATAAAATATCGCGGGGCATTATTCACTGTCATTTGGTATATGTATCCTGTCGGAACCCCTGAATCTTGGATTTTTTCTTTGATCTCTCCCATAAGATCAGGAGAAGTCGGATCAATCATTTGATCATATTCCAAAACTTCATAGTTCTTACTTTCCTTTTTCCCTACTAACTGAATATTTTCTTCATTATTGAACAGGAAATACCTCGGAATTTTATTGATACTCTTCCGATACACTTTGTTCTTAGGGAAATTATGCAAGGACATTTCGTTGCTATGCATTTCCAGTGTTTGCTCTGACAGCAGTACCTCTTTTGCTTCTATGATGGGGAGGTTTTTCTCTAAGGCTTCATATTTAGGGAGCCATTGAATGATACCATCTGGGTCTAAAAACAAGTAAATATCCTGATATTGAAAGGATGCCACATAGATTTGATCGGTTGGTAGGCTATGAAGATAATACTCTTTTTCAAAGGGTGTTGGATCGAAATTGTATGGGATGTTGAATACTGTTGCCCCATTTATCTCACTCTCATCTACCTCTTCTAATTGTCCATTATTATGTACGGTAAAGTATAGGGAGCCATTATGAGTTGGGTCACCCCATATGGTCGTATGATAAAATTGATTCGGTTGTAAATGGTATGGTCCAATACCACTATCGATTTGTATTAAGAGTTCGCCCCGCTTGATTCTTTCCTCTTCCGCAGCGACTTCTTCGCTCGTCTCCTCTTCTTGGCTTGAATCTTCTTCCACGTTTTCTTCATCGTCATCGTCATGCTTTTTGATTTTAACCGGCTTGGTTGATTTGAAACCGCTTGACGGTTTTGCGCTCTTTATCGAGGAGCTTGAACTTTTGCTGGTTGAGCCTGAGCTTTTTCCTGAAGAGTACGAGCTTCTGCCGGACGAATAGGAGCCTGTACTCGATGACCCTGAGCTTCTGCCCGACGAATAGGAGCTGGTACTCGATGATCCTGAACTTTTGCTGGAAGAATAAGAGCTGGTACTAGACGAACCTGAGCTTCTGCCTGAACTACTGGAGCTAGAGGAACTTGAGCCTCTAGATGACGCAGGCTCTACAGGAAGGATTACTAGACTTATCATTACAGCGCTAAGAAAATAGGCAAGCAAATTCCTCATGAAATATGACCCCTCTATGAACCAACCAATGGTTCTCTCTATATAACAGTTAAATACTACCACTCAGCATGATGGGAATGCTACAAAATTCCTACCCTTCCTTCTTCATCCTCTTTTGGCTTTTTACCATGAAATCTATCCTGTATAATTTTTGGAAAATAGGGACATAGAAAGAGAGGATTTGTTAGTGGCAACGGTATACGATAAGGCGAAATATCATTACGAAAACTTTGAGGAGGATCTTCCTCAAAAACAGGCATACGTACATACAGGTTTCTTTATTGGCTGGTTGATTGAAAATGATATGGTGAGCGAGGATTTTCAAAAGAGTTTCGAAAACCTAATCGCTGATTTTAAACAAAAGAAGATGACTGGTCCTGAAGTTTATGAAAAGACGGGTGGAGTATTTGCAAAAGACATGCTGAATGAAGAGGGAAATCAGTTCGCGATGTTTTACTTCGATTTCGATACGGGGGAGTATCGCTATCATTATCTCGAAGCGTTTGATTGTGAGCCAAGTGTGTACCACGTGGAAGATACTTGGGAGAATTACGACCATATCAAAGATTGGATCGACAATGAGTACGAGTACTGGTGCGAGAAAAATGAATAAGACCGCGTGACTACGCGGCCGCCTCTATTCTATTTCTTAAGGATAAAATCAGACATGACTGTCTTTTGCCATTCCACCCCTTTTGGACTCACATTGGTGTAAAGCGTTATGGAGTCCGCATCTTCAACTACGGCTTTCAAATGAAAGTTCATTTCCTTGGGCTGTAAATATTCATCGTACAGCTGTGGGTAGTTGGGATCGTTCTTTTCTTTTGCCACTTTGATGTAGTCCACGGTGTCAGGGTCTTTCTCAAGGTTTTTGTACTTCACTTGATACCCGAATGTCGCTTCTACTTTTCCGTCAACTGTCTTCTCTTCATAATCTGATACAGTAAACTCTACAAGATCATAGTAGGGGGAGAAAGCTTTCTTGCATTCTTCTTCCATATAGCTTGCAATTTGGTTATAGCTTGAAGAGTTGTCGACCGATTGTTTCTGTTCTATGTCAGAGTTCGTCACTTTTTTTGCAGGTGGCACGTCTTTATCCTGTACGACCGCATTTGAGCTGCATCCGCTGAAGAAAATCGCCAAGACCATAGCCATACATCCTACAATCACTTTTTCCAAAAGAAATCCCCCCTTATTTCTTTCGTCATTTGATATACGTTATACATTTCAGGCATGCTACACATCTCAACAAAAAAAGAAAAAACCTTGATACACCAAGGCTTTTTCTTCGATGGCGTCCCCGAGAGGATTCAAACCTCCGACCTACAGTTTAGGAATTATAAGAAATCCGCCCCTGAAAAACCTTATGATATCAAGTTTAAATTTCGTAAGTTTTCTGATTTGTGATGTTCTCATAGCCAAGTATATTCACAACACTCACAAATGCCTGTGTGATCAATTTATCCATCGAACTCTCAACCACAAAAATTGCATTTTGTTCATTACCGTCTACTGAGTCTAATCAAGGTCATAAATAATACCTATTGTTGTTTGGTCTTTGTCCAAACATCTTATGTTCCTCCAACAAGTGCCCTAAACAGAACTGCAAACAAATAAGCCCGCCTTTCTATTAGTAACGTGGCGGCTATAATCTATATTGTTTCAAGTTATAACAATGGTAATTCTAGTCAATCCACTGACTATCCTTATCGTCAAAGTTTAATTCTTCCGTCAACTTAACTACCTCCTGTAATACTAATAAATTCAGCAATAGTTGCCAAGCGCTCAATGATCTTATCTATTCTGATTGCTATATAAGCTGAACTAAACGCTATTACCACGAAACAAACAGTAATTATTCAAGACTGTACATTATTAAATGACATAATGATCACGCCTTTACTTTTTTGTGAATTTTCCATTAATTAATATTCTATGTTGAATATTCCTCCGAAAAATACTATAAATTATCTTTTTGCGAGAGCAAGTCAATCCTTCCAACAACACAACATCCATAAAAAGCAAAAAACCTCGATATATCAAGGTTTTTTGCTTTTTATGGCGTCCCCGAGAGGATTCGAACCTCCGACCTACAGTTTAGGAAACCGTTGCTCTATCCTGCTGAGCTACGGGGACAAGTATGATCACCTACTTTCTTATTATATGCGTATATCCATTTTTCGGCAAATCCTATCCGTTCCAGTTCCTATCCGCAACTCTCGTCTGGAATAACTGATGCATAACGAATTGGCTTCATGATCCGTAGACGACCGAAAAAAGTGGCAATCTCCGTTACCCCCATTGAATGGAGGATCTCCAGATTCGCCGCCACGTATCTCCCAATATCGTCTGGAAAGTGCGCGTCGGACGAGAGTGTCAGCGGAACACCATACGCCACCAGAACATCAAGGAAACCAGGACTTGGGCACATTTCCTGAACGGGATAGCGGTAGTACAGGCCCGCATTGATTTCGGTCGCTGTATCCGTTTCTTTCAAAGCAGTTGCGATTCGGTGGTAATAGGGAACAAGCTCCGATTCCTCTGGGCGATAGGAGAACACTTTCAGATTGTCCAGATGGGCCACAAAATCAAACAAGTTACTCCTGATCATGGATTCAACCGTGCGGAAAAAGTCTGCGTATAGCAGTTTTAGGTCATGTTGCTCAAACAATTGGCGAGTCTCGGGATTATCAAAGCCCCATCCTTGCAAAAAATGAACAGAACCGATCACATAATCCCACGAAGCTCCTGCCAGCAAGCTCTCCAATTCTGCTTCCCCGCCGATAAAGTAATCCGCTTCGATCCCCAGCCGCAACTCCACGCCGCTTGCCGACCAACGCTGCTTAGCTGCCTCAATGGCGACACAAAAGTCACTGAGGCTCTCGGTGCATACTTGATCAAGCCAAGTGCGCTGCAAGCGACCCAATTCGGTGTCACCCAGTTCCATATACCGTTCAAAGTAGGGACGGGCTTCACGAAAGCGGTATAAATGATCGACAATCCCCACTTCCTTCAAGCCTTTGTTTATCGCTTCACGTAAATACAGATCGATCCAGGACGGGTCGTAGCACCCTAGAGACATGCGGTTATTTAATCGCGCAAGACTGTCCAGCAGCCAGGCGCGGTTATGTCGAGATTCAGTTAGCGGATAAAAGTGGTCGAGGGCCGTATTGGTACGGTCGAGCCAACGCAATGAATAGGGCCCTTCTTCCAGATGAAGATGATAGTCGATCAGCATGTGAAGTCTCTCCTTCCCGGATGTTCGCTTATCCAGGTAGTTTGCATGCCAGACGAAAGCCATTCATCCGGCATCGGCTGGTCACAAATAACTGCGCTGACATCCTGCCAGCCGCAAATACGAAAAAATTGCGTTTGGCCGATCTTGGATGTGTCCCCCAATACATAGACTTGCTCCGCCCGCTGTATCATCATGGTCGAGCACAGAGTTTCTTCCATGTCATAATCGGTGAAGCCATCAGCCGTCATCCCTCCACAGGAAATAAAAGCTTTATCAAAATGAAAACGAGAGAGCAGCTCGCAGGTAAACGCCCCGGCAACCGATTGTTGGGCCGGATGGGTCAGCCCCCCCAGCATAATGACCTGACCGTTGAATTGATTGGCTTCCAACAGCTCGTTTAGTAAAGAAGCGGCGGGGAGCGAATTCGTGACAATCGTTAATTGGTTGAGGCCTTTTATAGCACGTGCCAATTCCAGTGTTGTCGTCCCGACATCGAGCGCGATGGTATCCCCGTCAGACAAAAGTTCTGCCGCGATTTGCCCGATTTTCGTTTTTGCCGTCTGTTGGATCGCCTGTTTCTTTTCAAAGTGCGGCTCACGCTTTGCCAAATGATAAGGGATAGCTCCTCCGTACACTCGTTTTAACAAACGCTGCTGTTCCAATTGGTCCAGATCACGTCGTATTGTCTCCGGTGTTACTGCCAGGTTTTTTGCCAAACTCATCACCTGAATTTTACCGTGGCGGTTCAATTCGTCCAGAATCACTTGCTGTCGTTCTTCAGGCAATAGTGTCATAAAGCGGAATCACATCCTTGGGACTTACATACAATGTTTTTGTTGTGCCTATCTGCTCCTGCTCGAAGGACAGGTGAAGAGTATCCACCAGTACAGGAATATCTCCAATGTTCAATTCGTAACGGGTAATGTTGCCGAGCATGGTTACCTGCGCGATATTCCCGGTTAAACAGATGTCCTCCCCAGCCAAAGGTTGTTCACGAAACGTCTCAGGACGGATTGCGAAACGTTCAACTGCCGGAAGAGACAGATTAGGCGTGATTCGTTTAAGCTGCTCGGCAGTCAGCACGTTGTAATTGCCAATGAAGCGAGCGACAAATTCAGAGCGAGGTTGCGTGTAAATCTCTTGAGGACTGCCGTGCTGAACGATTCGTCCACCATTCATGATGTAGATGCGGTCACTGACAGCCATGGCTTCTTCCTGATCGTGCGTAACCAGCACCGTCGTCATGTTTAGCTCTCGTTGAATCATGCGTAGCTGCTTTTGCAAATTTTTACGAATCTGGGCATCAAGCGCACTAAGCGGCTCATCGAGCAAAAGCACTTTTGGCCGGGTGACCAGAGAACGGGCAAGTGCCACACGCTGCTGCTGGCCACCAGACAATTCACGTGGGTAAGCCTGCTCCTTTCCCACCAATCCCACTAGCTCAATCATTTCCTGGACACGCAGCTGAATCTCCGTTTTCGAGATTTTGTTCATTTCCAGGCCAAAGGCAATGTTTTGACTGACCGTAAGATTGGGAAAGAGCGCATACGATTGGAACACCATGCCGATCTGCCTGTTTTTTGGCGACACGTCCGTCACATTTTTGCCGTCAATGTAGATCATGCCTGTATCAGAAGCCGTCAAACCACTGAGGATGCGTAACAGCGTACTTTTGCCACACCCGCTTGGGCCAAGCAAGGTAACCAGCTCGCCTTTTTCAATCGCAAGATCGAGTTGCTGCAACACGTGTTGACCGTGAAAGGATTTGGACAAGTGTTCGATTTGGACGTAGCTCATCAGGGGACCTCCTTTCGTGTGAAGCTCCGGCGCGAGAATTTTACAACCAGGCCTGTGATGATAGCCATCAGAACAAAATAAGTGACGGTAATCGCGCTGGCGACATGTCCACTTGACGATAGCTTGGCGTACAGATACATCTGCAGGGTTTCGTACCTTCCCCCCACCAAGATGTTTATCAGAACAAATTCACCAAACAAAATGGAGAACGACAAGAGCGAGGACACGAAAATTCCAGACATGATATTCGGAACGATAATCCGTACGAACGCCTGCCAGTGGCTCGCACCCAATAGCTCGGCTGCCTCCATCAACGAACGTGCCTGCATGGCAAGCAAGCTATTGCGCGTTCCCTGATAAAGATACGGAAGCAATCCGACCAGATACGCCCCGGCTGTGATGATGACCATTGGAATTCCGTTTCCTGAATAAGTACGGATCAATCCGACCGCCATAATGACACCCGGAACGGCATAGGTTAGCATCACCAAAATCTGAACCAGCCTCTCCATCCGGGGAGCGTAGACGATAATGGAGAATACAGCAGGAACAATAATGACGACGGCAACGACAGTCGTCAGAAAGCTGAGCAGAAAAGAACGCCCGAATGCCTGCAAGAATCGGGGATCAGCATACAGCTCCGCGAACCATTTTCCTGTGAGTCCTTCCGGCAAAACCGTGCTGTTCCACTCGGTTGCCAGTGAGTAAAGTATGGTAGCCGCTACAGGCAAAAACAAATAAAGCATGACCAACGCAAACGACAAGGATGGCAAACTGATCCGCTTCAAGACAAATCCCTCCGAATCTTCCGCGTCAGCCACTCGTTCACGAGCAGGGCGGCGGTAAGCGTCAGGCCAAGCAGTACAGCGAGAGCGCTACCCAGCTCCGGTCTGGCAAAAATGTCGCCAGATACTAGCGCACCAATCCGAATGGGCACCAGATTGTAGTTGCTCCCGGTGAGCGCGTAGGCAGAAGCATAGGCACCCATTGCATTTGCAAACAGAATGCTGAATGTGCCAACAATGCCTGGAAGCAGTACCGGAAAACCGATTCTCAGCCAAAACTTCCAGGGACTAGCCCCAAGCAGCTCGGCCGCTTCCATCCATTGCTTCTGAATGGCGTGGTACAGGGGATACAAGAGCATTATCGCCAGGGGCAGTTGAAAATAAATATAAACAAGCGTCAAGCCGCTCCACGAATACAGAGTAAATGACTGACCGAAATCAATCCCCAGTTGCTTCGCGAGCAAAACAAACAATCCACTGTTTCCCAACAGGACAATGAAGGCAAATGCGAGCGGAATCCCCGCAAAATTGGACGTTAGGTTCGTAATGACAAGAATTCGCTGTTGCAGAGAATGCGGGAAACGGGTAATCGCATAGGCAGCGAAAACAGCAACGACGATTCCAATGAGAGCAGACAGGAACGAGATAAGCACGCTGTTCTCAAAAGCCTGCAAGTAATACGGATTTGAAAAAATCTCACGATAGTGACTGAATGTAAAACCGCCGCCCCCCTCAGCCTGAAAGCTCCCTCCAATCATGGAAAGCAATGGGACGAGGAGAAACAGAGCGATCATTGCAAAGAACGGAATCGTCGTGACCCAAAGCATACTGACAAATCGTTTCATCGCAAAAGCTCCTTTCTTAGAGGAAAAGACGCCCCCTTAGGGAGACGTCTTACTCAGCCCTCCTACGTTCAATGGCTGCATCTCTTTCGAGGGGGAGATGCCGAGCAAATGGCAAGCAAGCGGAGCCACCTGCAATTGCGGAATTGCCTCATCGCGAATACCCGGAGATATCAGGTTGCTGATGACAAACAAGGGGACGTCCCGGTCAGCGCTAGAAGTGCCGCCATGATTTCCATCGGCTGTCATCCCATGATCGGCTGTTACGATGATTTGATAACCCGCATCGATCCACGCAGGAAGCACATTTGCCAGTATCGAATCTGCTGCCAGAACGCGATTTCGATATCGCGCGGAGTCGGCCGTATGCTTATGTCCGTCATCATCGATATTCATGGAGTGGACGTAAAGAAAATCCGGATTGTATCCATTCAATAAAAAGTTGGCGTCAGCAAACAAGTGTGTATCCGGATAGTGATCTTCCCAGTAGAACATTCCGTTTTGTATCGGCTTGTCGGTGTTCAATTGGATTCGGTCGTGAAACGGACTGAACGGGGCCTTGTTATAAAGCTCGCTTACCCAGCAATAAGCGGCAGCAGCGTTGGACATCCCATTTTTCCGCGTCAGGTGAAAGAGACTCTCCTGGTGCGAAAGCCGAACCGCCTGATTGCTGGAAATGCCGTTTTTCCACACAGGGGTTCCCGTTAAAAGAACCTCGTACAAAGGACGAGAGAGACTGGGCAATTCCGATCGTACCTGAAAGCGGGCCGCAATGCCGTACTCGACCAGGTGATGCATGTACCCCATGTGCGAGACGCCTGTGTCAAATCTCAATCCGTCGAGCACAATCATGGCGAGCTTGCTAGCGCACATGGATTAACACCTTCTCTTGCCATAACTGCGGCAACTTTTTAGCCGTCTCTTCCCAAGCAGTCAAATCGCCCACCGGACGTGCGTTTTTATACATATCTTCGGGAAGCAGCTTGGCTTTAGCAGATTCATCCAGCTTGGCGTTAGCGCGAATCGGTCGGGCATAGCCACGTGCCAAATTGGACTGTCCGGCGTCGGAGAGGATGTATTCACGAGCCAGCATGGCAGCGTGCGGGTGCTTGGCGTACTTGTTGATAACAGTTGCGTACCCGCTGCTGACTGACGCTTCTTCCGGGATGAGGACATCAAAGCGGTTTTTATCGATTTTGTCCCGGTACCCGAGCGCGTTGAAGTCCCACAAGATAGCGACTTCGACCTCACCCTTTTCTAGGTTGGCTAGGCTCGGATCGCTCGTACTGAGCCGCTTGTTTTTTGCCAACTCTGCGAAAAAGTCTATGCCGGGCTGAATATTTTTCTCATCTCCCCCATTAGCATAGGCCGCGGCCAAAACGGCAAACTGCGCCTGATTGGCTTTCATGACATCACCGATTGCGACTTTGAAACTGCCGTTTTTCAAATCTGCCCAGGTCTTGGGAGGATTTTGCACCTTTGTCTTGTCCGTAATAAAGGCCAGTGTTCCGGTATAGCCCAGCAACCAATGCCCTTCATCATCTTTTGCCCAGTCGGGAATGTCGTTCCAGTAAGAGGTTTTGTAAGGCAGCGTCAGCCCTTTTTGCTTGGCTAACGGTCCAAAAGCGATGCCTACGTCACCGATGTCTGCAGTAGCGTCTTCCTTTTCTGCTTCAAACTTAGCCAATTCTTCTGCGCTCGACATGTCGGTGTCCGTATGCTTCAAGCCATATTCCTTTGCAAGATTGCTCCAGGTCTCCCCCCAGTTTGTCCATGTGTCCGGCATACCCACGGAGTTGACTTCTCCCTCCTGCTTCGCTTTTTCCACGATTTGATCCAGGGTCAATTGCGACGTATCCAGAGAAGTGCCTGATTTCGTCTCGGTGGCACATCCCGCAAGCAGAAAAACGGATGTCATGACAACAACGGTTCGTTTCCAGCTTAACTGGTTCCCTCTCATCTTTAAGGCCCCTTTTCGTTTTTATTTGTGTTTGATCTTTTGGTTTTTGCTAATCTAATCGTAAACAACCAAAATGAAACTGATATAAATGCGTTGTTAAAAAGCTATTAAGACTCTATGAAAAATAGAAGTGAACGCAAAAAGTGGCCCTCTGAATACCAGAGAACCACCTAGTCCTTCGTTTTTCCTGTTTAATTATGCGCGAATTGCTCCTCTTCCGTCGACCCGCTGAGCGCAGTCGTAGAGGAATTACCGCCGGAGATAACCTGCGCTACCTCATCGAAATACCCGGTACCGACTTCGCGCTGATGACGAGTAGCCGTATAGCCATGTACTTCGCTGGCGAACTCAGCCTGCTGCAATTCAGAGTAGGCAGCCATTCCGCGATCACGATAGCCGCGTGCCAGTTCAAACATGCTGTAGTTCAGGGAGTGGAAGCCAGCAAGCGTGACAAATTGGAACTTGTAGCCCATCTCGCCGATCTCTTCCTGGAAGCGAGCGATGGTCTGTTCATCCAGCTTCTTTTTCCAGTTGAAAGAAGGAGAGCAATTGTAGGCTAACAGCTTGCCCGGGTATTTGGCATGAATCGCTTCGGCAAAACGGCGTGCTTCCTCCAAGTTTGGCTCAGAAGTCTCGCACCAGATCAAATCTGCGTAGGGAGCGTACGCAAGTCCACGGGCAATCGCTGCATCCAATCCGCCTCGTAGACGGAAGAATCCTTCTGCTGTTCTCTCACCCGTCAGGAATGGTTTATCCTGCTCGTCGATGTCGCTGGTGATCAGGAAAGCGCCATTGGCATCGGTGCGTGCCACGATAATCGTCGGGACTCCCATCACATCTGCAGCAAATCGGGCAGAAACCAGATTACGCACTGCTGCTTGCGTCGGAATAAGTACCTTTCCGCCCATATGGCCGCATTTTTTCTCGGAAGCCAGTTGGTCTTCAAAATGCACCCCTGCTGCACCCGCTTCAATCATACCTTTCATTAATTCAAAAACGTTCAGTGGCCCACCAAAGCCCGCTTCTGCGTCTGCTACGATCGGAGCAAACCAATGCGTATCGGTACCACCTTCTGATTGATCAATCTGATCAGCCCGCTGCAATGCCTGATTAATTCTTTTTACGACTTGTGGAACACTGTTTGCCGGGTAGAGGCTTTGATCAGGATACATCTGACCAGACAGATTGGCATCGGCCGCTACCTGCCAGCCACTCAAATAAATCGCTTTTAATCCTGCCTTTACCTGCTGAATCGCTTGATTCCCGGTCAAAGCCCCCAACGCTTTAATATGGTGCTCAGTATGCAAGATGTCCCACAGTCGCTCTGCTCCCAGACGAGCCAGCGTATGTTCGATTTGTACGGAACCGCGCAAACGAATGACATCTTCTGCCGTATACGGACGTGTAATTCCCTGAAATCGCTCACCCTGCCAGCTTTGCTCCACCTGTTGAATCGCTTCTTGCTTGTTTACTTTCGTCATTTTCATTTCCCCCACTCTTTTTATTTTTACAAATAGCGATAACCCGGTACAGTTAGAAAGTCTTCAAAATCTTCTGTCGTTACCAGTTGCAAGAACAGATCACCAGCAATTGGATATTTACTGTTCTCGTACTTTTCCTGGCCCATTACTTGCTTGATCGCTTGCAATTCCTCACTCAGCCACTGCTTCACCAAGCCTTCTGTCACCTTTCTACCATCCTGCAACACTCCGTGACGATGACGCATCCATTGCCAAACCTGTGCCCGCGAAATTTCTGCTGTAGCCGCATCCTCCATCAGATTGTTGATTGGCACAGCCCCAGAGCCACGCAGCCAAGCCTCGATGTACTGCAAGCCTACGCTAATGTTCGTGCGGACACCCGATTCTGTAATTGTGCCCTCTGGGACTGCCAGCAGTTGACTAGCAGATACGTCTACGTCTTCACGTTTGTACCAGATTTGGTTCGGCTCTCTCATCAAGCGATCGAACACTTCCATGGCTACCGGCACTAGCCCAGGGTGAGCAACCCAAGTCCCATCATGCCCATCGTACGCTTCCCGTTCTTTGTCAGCGCGTACTTTGGCGATGGCTTCTGCATTTTGTGCCGGGTCATTTTTCACCGGAATTTGTGCGGCCATTCCGCCAATGCAAGGCGCCATCCGTTTGTGGCAAGTCTTCACCGCCAGCGTGGTGTATGCTTTCATGAACGGAACTGTCATGGTTACTTGCGCACGATCCGGTGTTATCACATCAGGCTGATTCCGCAGCTTTTTGATATAGCTGAAAATGTAGTCCCAACGTCCGCAATTCAGTCCCGCACTATGCTCGCGCAACTCGTACAGAATCTCATCCATCTCAAAAGCTGCGAGAATCGTTTCGATCAATACTGTCGCACGAATTGTGCCGCGTGGAATATTTAATTCATCCTGCGCAAAAAGAAAGACATCGTTCCAAAGTCGAGCTTCTAGGTGGTTCTCCAGTTTCGGTAAGTAGAAATACGGTGCTGTCTGATTAGCGATAAGAGCATCTACGTTGTGGTAAAAGTAAAGTCCGAAGTCAAGCAGGCTGCCGGAAATCGGTTTTTGGTCGAGGCGGATGTGTTTTTCATCAAGATGCCAGCCACGCGGACGCACGATCAAAACCGCTGTCTTTTCATTGAGAGAGTATGATTTGCCTTCCGGGCTGATGTAAGAGATATTGCGGCGTACGGCATCCTTCATGTTGATTTGGCCTTGTATCGTGTTCTCCCAGGTCGGTGAGTTCGCGTCCTCAAAGTCAGCCATGAAAAGCCGAGCACCTGAATTGAGTGCATTGATGACCATTTTCCGGTCACCCGAAGGCCCCGTAATCTCTACCCGTCTGTCTTGCAAATCTTTGGGCAATGGAGCAACAGTCCAATCTCCTTTACGAATGTCCGCTGTTTCTTGTAGAAAATCGGGCAGTTGCCCTGCATCGATCTGCAATTGACGCTCCACACGTTTGGCCAACAATTGTTGTCGTCTGTCGCCAAACCTTTGCTCCAGCTTCATCACGAATTGAATCGCTTCTGGTGTCAGGATATCTTGATAACCAGGGTGCATCTCACCGGAAATCTGAACCTCCAGCGGATATGGATTCGTTGGTACGGTAGTCAAAACAGCTCCTCCTCCCTCACTCCAAAGTTATTATGATACAGATCAATAAAATGTTTTTTTATTATATAACAGCAAGAGTAAAAAAAATGTCCTTACTCCTGATACCCGCTGCCACTGCAATGGCTGCAGCATACATGCCCATCTCCCAAGCAATTGTGGCAAGCCGCTCCGTTGGCATCATGACCAACGCCTCCACATTTTGGGCAATTTTGTTCGCCGTTTCCTTCACACCGATAGCAGTCCATTCTCCATTCCTCCATTTCTGTATTAAAACAATATTCTTAAAATTTGTTTTTATTATATAACAGAGATTAGTACAGTGCAACACGTTTTTTAAAAAATTCCACCTGTATTAGTACACAATATAAAACAGCCCTTGACCCGTTATGGATCAAGAGCTGCTTTCCTAGTCTCTCGCTTCTTACTTCGGTGCGATCTTGTCCACTCCGCCCATGTACGGACGAAGAACTTCTGGAATCACGATTGCTCCATCTGCCTCTTGGTAGTTCTCCAAGATCGCTGCGACTGTACGTCCAATCGCCAAACCAGAACCATTCAAAGTATGCACAAATTCCGGTTTCGATTTCGTATCACGACGGAAACGGATATTGGCACGGCGCGCTTGGAAATCTTCAAAGTTCGAGCAAGACGAGATTTCACGGTATGTGCCGCCGCTTGGAATCCAAACCTCCAGGTCGAATTTCTTCGCAGCCGTAAATCCAAGATCGCCTGTGCACATGCTCAGGACACGGTATGGCACTCCAAGCAATTGAAGCACCTTTTCAGCGTTTTTCACCAGTTTGTCGAGTTCGTCATAAGACTCTTCTGGTTTCACGAATTTCACCAGCTCAACTTTGTTGAATTGATGCTGACGAATCAACCCACGCGTATCACGTCCAGCAGAACCCGCTTCCGAACGGAAACATGCGCTGAAAGCAGTGTAGTAGCGAGGGAGATCAGCTCCATCCATGATTTCATCACGATGCATATTGGTGACCGGTACTTCTGCAGTTGGAATCAGGAAGTAATCTGGTCCCTCGATTTTGAATGCATCCTCTTCGAACTTCGGCAATTGACCAGTTCCCGTCATGCTTGTACGGTTGACGATATATGGCGGGATCACTTCTTCATAGCCATGCTCGTTCGAGTGCAAATCCATCATGAAGTTAATCAGTGCACGCTCCAGACGTGCGCCCAACCCTTTATAGAAAACAAAACGGCTTCCCGTTACTTTTGCCGCGGTTTCAAAATCGAGGATGCCTGCTTGGCTAGCCAGCTCCCAGTGAGGCTTAATCTCGAAGTCAAATGCACGTGGCTCTCCCCATGTCCAGGCAATCACGTTATCGTCTTCTGTCGTACCGACCGGCGTGCTTTCGTGCGGCAGGTTCGGGAGGCTCAGCAAAATGAACTCCAGCTGCTCATCCAATTGGCGCAGCTCTTCATCCAAAGCCTTGATGCGCTCATTTACTTCTTTCATTTCTGCGATCAGATGGTCTGCATTTTCCTTATTGCGCTTCATGACCGCTACTTGCTCGGATACCGTGTTACGCTTATTTTTCAGCGCTTCTGCTTCTTGAATGACTTGGCGACGCTTTTCATCTACTTCTACGAATTGATCCAACGCAGAAATATCTTCATTGCGGTGAGCCAAACGGCGTTTTACTTCTTCTAAATCCTGGCGTAATACTTTTACGTCCAACATGTGTGAATCCCTCCGAATCGTATTGAAAAAAAACAAAAAACACCCGTCCCCTGGTAAGGGACGAGTGTTGTATACCCGCGTTGCCACCCTCGTTGACACATGCAGCAATCCTCATGCATATGCCCACTCTTCCGTCATAACGGGACGGTTCCGGACAAAGTTATTGTTCCTTTGCCACTCCGAGATGGATTCCTTCACATAACCGGATCGGTTTGCACCTACCACCGACTCTCTAGGCCTGGCTCTTGTGAAGTACTTGTTCTCATCATCGCATTCTCATTCATGAATACTATTATTGTTAACTGTACTACAGGTTCTATACGTATGTAAAGAGCAGCCCGCCTGTCTTTACAGAAAAAAAGAAGATCGGCACCTTTTCTACGGCCGATCTTCTGGTATTACAACTAGCTTCTGTATTCCTTGACCATGTCGAGGAAGTATTTGTGCAGTCTTGTATCTTCGGTCAATTCTGGGTGAAAGGCTGCTACCAGATAGTGACCGCTTCGGGCGACAACAATCTTGTCTTCGTGCTTGGCCAAGACTTGACCGTTCTCTCCGACTTCCATGATATACGGTGCCCGGATGAACACTGCCGGATAATCTGCCGCCACACCCGCAACAGGCATCAAGACTTCAAAGCTCTCTTTTTGGCGACCAAAAGCATTTCGCTCTACTTTGATCTCCATCAAGCCTAAATGACAATCGTCTTGTCCTTGAATCCGTTTGGCCAGAAGAATCGCTCCTGCGCAAGTTCCGAAGATCGGCTTGTTCGCCTTACCGAACTCTTGAACCGCCTCCATGAATCCGTACTTGTGCATCAGCTTGCTAATCGTGGTGCTTTCTCCGCCGGGAATGACCAGACCATCGAGGTCATCCAGTTCTTCTACTTTTTTGACCGGAACGGCTGTGGCGCCAACTTCTTCTAGCATTCGTACATGTTCTGCTACGGCTCCTTGGAGAGCGAGTACGCCGATTTTCATGCTACTCACCTTACCAGCCGCGCTCTTGCATGCGATCAGCTTCACGGATTTTGGAGATTTCGATTCCGGGCATTGCTGTACCCAACCCTTTGGATACGCGAGCAATCAGTTCGTAATCGGTGTAGTGGGTAGTCGCTTCCACAATCGCGCGAGCAAATTTCTCTGGATTCTCTGATTTAAAGATACCAGAGCCTACGAACACGCCATCGGAGCCCAATTGCATCATCAGGGCAGCATCTGCTGGTGTTGCTACTCCACCTGCTGCGAAGTTTACGACTGGCAGCTTACCTGTTTTGTGTACCTCTTCAAGCAGTTCGTACGGGGCACCCAGGTTTTTGGCTTCTGCCATCAGTTCATCGTAGGACATGGCTTGCACTTTGCGGATTTGGGACATCATCGTGCGCATATGACGAACAGCCTCTACAATGTTTCCGGTTCCTGGCTCACCTTTTGTGCGGATCATGGATGCACCTTCTCCGATACGACGGAGGGCTTCACCCAGATCACGGGCGCCACATACAAACGGTACAGTGAACTCTTTTTTATTGATATGGTACAAGTCATCTGCTGGAGTGAGTACTTCACTCTCATCGAGATAATCTACACCCAGAGATTCGAGAACACGCGCTTCAACAAAATGACCGATACGTGCTTTTGCCATAACAGGGATGGAAACAGCATTCAGTACTTCCTCTACAATGCTAAGGTCCGCCATACGAGCAACTCCACCAGCTGCACGAATGTCAGACGGTACTCGCTCCAAAGCCATTACAGCAACAGCACCCGCTGCCTCTGCAATTTTCGCTTGTTCAGCATTCACGACGTCCATAATAACGCCGCCTTTTTGCATTTCAGCCATACCTCTTTTAACGCGGGATGTTCCTACTTGTACCATGTCATTACCCCCTACATCATGAGTCAGAACCTAAACTGTTATGTGGTGTTATGGTTCCTGTTATCGTCATTGTAAACGATAGATGTAAGGGAAAACAATAGTTATTTAATTTCCTGTTCCACTGCTGAACAGATTGCTGAAGAATTCTATAATACTGCGGAAGAACAGACGAATCCAGCTGGCTTCCTCTACCGCCTGTCCCGCTACTACATCAACACCTGCTTTTGTCACGTCATCAGGCTGCAAATAATCCGTATCCTTCACGCCTTCTTCTTTCAATACGATCTTACCGACAACCTGTCCTTGCGTAATTGGCGCGGTCAGATCCTGGAAGGTAACAATTGGTGTGAATTTTGCATCGGTACCGATCTTTGTAATCATATTTACTTCGCTACCTGTAACGGCTGGAACTGTTACCTCTACACCGTTTTTCACAGGGGCTATTTCAAACCCTTTAACTGGTACATTCTTGTCCATTTGTTTCGTCAGTTTGAAATTGCTAAAACCGTAGTCAAACAGTTTTCTGGTCTCCGCGAAACGCTTTGTATTGCTATCTGTATTCATTACTACACTAATCAAACGCATGTTGTCACGAACAGCCGTCCCTGTAAAGCAATAGCCCGCTGCAAGTGTATGCCCTGTTTTCAATCCGTCTACGCCTGGATAGTGGCTAATCAGACCAGGCAGCATCCAGTTGTAGCTTTTCTTGCTCCACTCTTGTGGGGTACCTGTTCGGAATGTGAAGTTTGGTTTTTTCGAAACTTCCAATGCCTCAGGGAAATCACGGATCAGAGCACGTGCGAGGATAGCCGAATCGCGTGCGGACATCAGATTTTCTACTTGATCGGTTTTCACTGAATACGGGCCCAACTCATTAGCTGGCAAACCTGTAGAAGTGACAAACATCGTATTTTTCATACCAAGCTCTACTGCTTTTTTGTTCATCATTTCAACAAAGGCAGCTTCACTGCCTGCGATCTTCTCTGCCAAAAGTACGGTTGCGTCGTTAGCAGAAACGACTGTCATCGCTTCTGACAATTGTTTAACTGTAAATGATTCACCTAAATTCAGGTACACACCAGACGAATCTGAAATTTTCGCGATATAAAAAGCATACTCACTTACCGGGACAACATCATCCCAGCTAATTTTCTTTTGTTTGACGGCTTCCTGAACCAGATATTCAGACATGATTTTACTCATGCTAGCTACCGGAAGTGCTACGTCAGGATCTTTACTATAGAGAACCCTTCCCGTCGATGCCTCAACAAGAATGGCAGACTTCGCTTCCAGTTGTAAATTTGCTTGAGATGCTGCTGGAGCAGCTTCCACCTTTGAAACCGTTCCTCCCATTGCTGTAGCAAAAACAGCGACAGAAAGGAACAGACCTGTTAATCGCTTTGTCCATGTCTTTCGCTTCATGTAATCTCTCACTCTCCTATTTCTGTCGATTTCATTTTTTCATGAAAACAAGCACACAATTGTAAGTGTACCATAGGTTGCAGGGTCGCATGAAGCGTGATTCCTCCAATTTCCACATGTTAGCAGCTAGTAAAAATCCCCTCTCTTTTTAAAAGAAAGGGGACGTAGGTCTTCCGAACTGTTTTTCGTTTAGGAAATCGAGTAGTTAGGTGATTCTTTGGTAATTTGTACATCGTGTGGATGGCTCTCACGCAAGCCAGCGCCGGTAATGCGAACGAACTGGGAGTTTTGAATCAAATCTTCGATGGTCTTCGCTCCGCAGTATCCCATACCTGCACGCAGTCCACCAATCAATTGATACGTGACATCCGCCAGCGGGCCTTTGTAAGGAACACGGCCTTCAATCCCTTCCGGAACGAGCTTTTGTGCGTTCTCTTGGAAGTAACGGTCCTTACTGCCTGCTTTCATCGCGCCAATCGATCCCATTCCACGATATACCTTGAAACGACGACCCTGGAAAATCTCGAATTCGCCCGGGCTTTCTTCTGTACCAGCGAACAAACTGCCGATCATGATCACAGAAGCACCTGCACCAATTGCTTTTGGCAAATCACCGGAGTATTTAATGCCGCCGTCGGCAATAATTGGAATATTGTACTCCCGCGCTACTTGTGCACAATCGTGGATCGCTGTAATTTGTGGAACACCGATACCTGCTACGACACGAGTTGTACAAATGGAACCAGGACCGATACCAACCTTCACCACAGATGCGCCAGCCTCGATCAGATCGCGAGTAGCTTGTCCAGTCGCAACGTTTCCTGCCACGATTGTAAGCGTTGGGTATTCTTTACGAACCGCTTTTACCGTTTCGATTACGCCTTTGGAATGTCCATGAGCCGTATCGATCACCAATACGTCCACGCCTGCTTGTACCAGTGCGGCAGCACGCTCAAAAGTATCTGCTGATACCCCTACAGCAGCTCCACACAACAAGCGGCCTTGTGTATCTTTTGCTGCATTCGGGTATTGGATTGCTTTTTCAATATCTTTAATTGTAATGAGTCCACGCAGGATATTGTTCTCATCCACCAACGGGAGCTTTTCGATCTTATGTTTTTGCAAAATCTCTTCTGCCTGTTGCAAAGTAGTACCAACAGAAGCGGTCACCAGGTTTTCCTTCGTCATGACTTCTTTGATTTTGATGGAGAAGTCATGCACAAAGCGCAGATCACGGTTGGTAAGAATTCCGATCAGTTTTTGATTCTCATCGACAATCGGAACACCAGAGATACGATATTTACCCATGAGAGCATTCGCTTCTTCGACTGTGTGTTCTTGTGTCAAAGAGAATGGATTGGTAATAACGCCACTTTCTGAACGTTTTACACGATCTACTTCGCTTGCTTGTTGCTCGATCGACATGTTTTTATGAACAATCCCGATACCACCTTGGCGTGCCATGGCGATCGCGAGTCCAGACTCCGTTACGGTGTCCATACCAGCGCTGATCAGGGGAATATTCAGCTTCACATACTCACTCAATTGAACTCGTAGATCAACATCCCTTGGCAAAACCTCAGATTTTGCTGGAATGAGCAATACATCATCAAACGTTAAACCCTCTTTAACAAATTTGTCTTCCCGCACAGTTGAAAGCTCCTCTCGGCGAATGGTTTAAGACAGTTTAACAAACGGCTTAATTTACTGTCAAGAAATGAGTACAATGTTCGGTTATAGATTCAATTAGACAGATAAATCAAAAAACAGTTAAGGGAATTTAGTCATATTACGAAAATTGGTAAAGGTGGTTATCATGGATAACGCTTGGAAAACATTACGCTATTTTGAGACAGAACCAACTGCACGTAAATATTTGGCTGCCTGCTACCATGCCATGGATGTTGAGCATGCGGAGAGGCTAGCTTTTCAACAAAGCTCGCGTTTCCTGTATCTATGGAGACAAGCCAGGCATTTTTATTCCACTTCCGCTGTTGCCGACTTGTCCATCCAGCCATTGTTGTTGTTTTATGGCTGCTCTCACTTGTTGAAGGCGATGTTGTTGACTCGTGATCCGTATTATCCCCAAAACAGCCGTGTTCTTCAACATGGTGTCACGACACGAAAGCTTAAACGAAACGCCTATATGCTCATGGAGGATGACGTACGACCACAAAAGGAAGGTTTTTTTGCACAACTAGCTCAAGCCTTTCAGCTTGCGCCGTTACAAGACCGCTATCTAGTCCATGACTTATTTTCATCCATCCCCATCGTCAGCGATAGTTACGGAATTGCTACGAATAAACCGCGTAACTGGTTAACGTTGAAGATTGACTATATAAGCCAGGATGATTTGGTTCGCATTACTTTTCCTGAAAAAACGGACGGGCCATTATCCTATTCAACAGAGACCTTCATCCAGTATATTCGCAGGCTAGCTCCAGCTGTTTGCAACTTAGATACACTCACCTCGGAAAATAATAAAAACATAAAGAAACTGACCCTTCCTCAGTGTGCCCTGTCTGAACTGGATCAACACCCGTTATTTCGTTTGCATCATAACGTCCTCTTCTTTTGGAATGGTTCTGCTTCTTCTCTGCCTCTTCCCGAATGGGCCAGTCATTACTTACTGCTTTATTTACTCAGCATGCTTTGCCGCTATGAAACGGAGTGGTGGGGAGAGCTAACAATGTCTCACGGACTTGTTGAGCGATATTTGGTCGAACATTTTTTGGATAATCACATGGATACTTTTCCCTCGGTTATTCGAAAGCATTTTCAACAAAATCACCGGATGCTGCTCCCCTCTTTACCCTCGGATCCGTATTAGTTTATCGCCACTGCTCTTTCTACACGAAAAAAACCTTCCTGCCATCATCAGCAAGAAGGTTTCTTTTATTCCCTGAAAACTGGATCTGCATGATCAATTGCTAAATGTGTGGATAAGTCCTCG
>NZ_PXZM01000020.1 GCF_003013395.1 Brevibacillus fortis
ATCTTTTTCTCGACAGCGTTTTCGCATATATAGTGGAGGAGAAGAAAAAGCACAGTTCTCTTCGACTCTGACACGCCAGCAGGGGAGATTCACTGCTCGTCTCCACTTCCAAAAGGGGACCGTCGAGCCAAAGCCACCCTACGGGCGGAAGTTTTTCAAGGAAGAAGTGTTCGACAAGCGTGGTCCCCTTTTGGAAGTTCCGACTGGGCAGGCGATGTCAAGGTCTACGAGCCCTGTGCTTTTTCTTCTCACCAGCTTTGTTGATTCATCGGGACCTTTTAAAAATTTTAAGAAGATCATCCACAACCTTTTTTCCGTACCACAGGATGGCAAAAAACAAAAAAGCATCTGCTTTACGCAGATGCTTTTCGCAAACACTACTCATCAAACTCGTCTTTATCTAGTCGCACCTCAAGGTGGTGGCCATCGGGTGTCTCAAAATACACATTGTAGCTCGTAGGCTGTGTAATTGGACCACGATAGCATATATTCTCTGCCTCTAGCTTATCAACCAGATAGTCCAGCTCAGCACGGCTCTGCACAGAGAAGGCGAGATGATCGACCTGCCCTACGCCGCCTTTCCCAGCTTCCCCGCCATGAGGATGAAGACCAATCCGTGTGTATGTGCCAATTTGAAAGTAGACAGGTGCTCCTTCCGTCATATTCTCTTCCGGGATAGGGACTTCCAAAATGTCCTTAAAAAAACGAGCTACCTTCACAACATCACTACAATTCAATGCGATGTGGTGAACGGCTTTCAAATGAAACATTCACACTGCCTCCCACGTCAACTCAGGTCATGCGCTCTTGTGCGACATTAGCTTTTCTTTTATTGTACTGCTTCAATCGCTCGCTTAACCGTCTTAAACGAATCATCAATGCTTCCCGCCAATCGTCATCCTGTAACTCCTTGGCGATCCCGAGCAGATCAAGTGAAATATCAATCTGCTGCTTTAACACTTCGGCGAAGCTGGCTGCTTCATCCGTCATGGTACAATTCTCAAACAACTCGGATGTATTGTCAACACTCACAAAGTCAGCAAAATCCACTTCTGGAGCCTGATCTCCCTGAGCATATTCTACTAAAATTTCGTATTCTCCCTCAATACCGGGATGAACCTCAATTCTGTCACATACAGGACAAAACATGATGGGGACATTGTGTACAAGCGTTTTATAATGACGGACTGAGCCTACGGAACCTACCATTCCAGCACCACAACAAAAACTCATATAGTCTCCCTCCTTCTTCGCCAAATGAAACGTCCATGTCGTTCTTTTGGTCGAAACTCTGTCTGTATCCGCATTGTAGCTTATATACCCACGAACACTCCACCCGCAAATGCTACCAATAAGGTAATCGAATAAAGATTTGGTTTATCCATTTTACTCGATTTGTTTCGATTTCTGCAACATTTTCAGACTAGTGTGAATATTTTTCCTCATTTGCCTAAATCCATCATACAAGGTAGTCTTAATCTAGCCGATAATAAGGAATAATAAACTTTTTAGTAAAACTTCAAAAGGAGAGCGGTTCCATGCTTCGTTTCAAAAGTCTTCGTGCTCGAACACTGACCATTACCCTTCCTGTCATTATCCTGACTCTTTTGCTCGTCGTGGGTATCGGTTTCTGGTTCTCAGTCGACCAACTGAACAAGGAAATTGAGGACAAAATGAATTATCAACTAGATATGGTCGGCAGCAATGTGGAAAAGCAACTGGAAGCCCATAGCAAGGTAACGCTGAGTATGGCTCGCTTTATTGAAATGGCTCCTGTTACAAATTCGCTAGAGCAGTTAAATTCCCTGCTGTCCAAAACCGTTCTCATTAATGATACGACGGTCGGAATGGGAATTTTCATGGAACCTTACGCTTTTGACCCGAACAAGAAACTCGTTGCTACTTACGGGGCAAAAATCGACGGTAAGGTTGACATTACAGATGAGTACAGCAATGAATCCTATAACTATCCAAATCAAGACTGGTACAAGCTCGGAATCACGACCTCAAAGAAAACCGATTATTCTGAGCCGTACTTCGACGAAATTTCCAAGGTCTCCATGGTAACTGTAGTCGCTCCTTTTTACACCCCTGAGAAAAAGCTTTTGGGGGTGGCCACAGACGATATTGCACTTACTGACGTGGAAAAGCTCGTCTCCAGTACAAAAGTAGGCGAAACAGGCTGGGCCTTTCTGGTGGATCAAAAAGGGAGATATCTCGCTCATCCTCAAGCAGACAAGCTGATGAATCAATCCGTTCAATCTGACGATAATGCTTCCTTGGCAGCAATAGGTCCTGCTCTTCTTGCAGAGAAAACAGGAGTGAAGACGTTTAACGATGAAAACGGCATCAATCGTGTTTATTTTCAAGAACTCGGGGATACAAACTGGACAATCGCTCTCGTCATGCCGGAAAAAGAAATTGCCGATCCTCTCTATGACTTGTTCTTTGAGCTATGTACGGTGAGTCTAATCGGTCTATTGATCATGATTGCTGTCATTTATTACTTCAGCAAATACCTGACCAAACAAATTGAGCGGGCCAACCAGCTCGCGCATGCCCTCTCCAATGGTGATTTTACTGTCTCCATGGATATCAAGACATCTGATGAGATGGGCGTTATGGCTAACCGCTTCAACTCCATGACGGCAACCTTGCGAGAAACGCTCGGTCAAGTCAGCTTCAATGCACAACAGGTTGCTGCTACGTCTGAGCAATTGATGGCAAGTGCGGAGCAGACGAGCAAAGCAACAGAGCAGATCGCTCAATCCGTTCAAGAAATTGCCTACGGTACTGAACAGCAAGTAGATGCAACCGTTCAAGGCTATGAAGTCGTCAACGAGATTGCCGTGCACATCGAAGCGATGGAAAAAGGCATTGAGGATGTCAATCTCTCTACACAAGAAGCGAACCGCCAAGCCACAGATGGCAATCAAATGGCAGCCAAAACGGTCGAGCACATGGATGTGATCCATAGCCAGATGACCAAGACATCTACCATTGTCAATGCGCTAGGCAAACGCTCCCAAGAGATTGGAGAAATGATTTCACTCATCACGACGATCGCCAACCAAACCAACCTGCTCGCTCTGAACGCAGCTATCGAAGCAGCTCGCGCCGGAGAACAAGGACGAGGCTTTGCAGTTGTAGCCGATGAGGTACGCAAACTCGCCGAGCAGTCCAGCTCTGCCGCCGAGCAGGTCAGTCACATCGTCACCGTGATTCAGCAGGACACAGGATCGGCGATCGCGGCTATGAATCATGGCTCTTCTATTTTGGGAGAAGGCATGACTCTCGTCCGCTCAACAGGAAATGCATTTGAGCAAATCACTGGCTCCACGTCAGGGCTGCTCGTCCGTATGGATGAAGTGACAACAGAAATGAGCAAGATCAGTCAGCAAATGCAGACAATTGTATCCGCCATTACGCATATTACCCAGATAGCAGAACAATCAGCCGGCAACTCTCAAACGGTTGCAGCAGCAGCGGAAGAACAAACTGCTTCCATGGAGGAAATCTCTTCGGCTGCAACGGTACTGGCGAAAATGGCAGAAGAGCTTAATGATGCAGTACGAACATTCAAGTTGGAGTAGTCAGTCCATAAACGTAGAAAAGCCGGAGCACAAAGGCCCCGGCTTTTTTTGTTTCCTATTCTTTTACCATCGCTTCGTATTTGTCTGCATCCATCAGCTTGTCCAACCCAGCTGCATCAGACAATTCGACGACGATCATCCATGCTTGCTCATATGGCGAGGAGTTAACCAGTTCAGGTGCGTCTTCCAGTTCGCCATTTACTTCTACTACTTTACCAGTTACAGGAGCGTACAGCTCAGAAACGGTTTTTACCGATTCCACACTGCCAAACGGCTCATCCTGTTGGATTGTCGTGCCTACCTCAGGCAGTTCGACAAACACGATGTCACCCAGCTCTGCTTGAGCAAAAGAAGTGATTCCGATGTACGCCTTGTTTCCTTCTACTCGCACCCACTCATGCTCTTCACTGTAACGTAGATTTTTCGGGAATTCCATCGTTTACATATCCTCCTATCGGGTACAATCCATTACACATACATAATTAGACGAACATTCTAGGATTCCTCTTCGATCCCCAAAATTCTGAACAAGCGTTTTTTTACCAGTTGGAGACCCTTCTCTCCTGCCTGAAAGTGACGCAACTGAAGAGCCTCGTCAAACAAATAAAAAGCGGGGACATATTCATTCTGGAATGTATCGACTGTCTCTCTATCATTATCGATTGCAATAGGATGTGTCAAATGTTGTTCTGCAATCGCTTTCTTGATCATCTCGATATCCGTATCTTTTTCCGAATGAGGCATATGAATTCCAATGACCTTCAAACCGTTTGCAGCGTATTGGTCTCGCCATTCGTTTATGCTTGGCATCGATTCTTTGCACATGTAACAACTAACGGACCAAATATGGACCAAGACAGGACTTCCAGCCAAATCAGCTTTGGTTACTTGCCCGTTGATCCACTCCGTAATCCCAGGAAAATCAGGCATTTCTTCACGCAAACGCATGAAAGCTCATCCCCTCTATCTTTTTCTTCAATCGCTACACACTTGTTTTCATGCGAAGAATCCCAGATTGATCGATGGCAGCCACAGCCTCCAACAAAATATCGGGAGGTTGGACGAGTGCAATTCTTACATACCCTTCTCCCTCTTCGCCGAAGGCACTTCCCGGAACGACCACGACTCCGGATTTTTCCAGTAACGCGAAAGCAAACTCTCGTGACGTCCAGCCGTTCGGTACAGCTGCCCAGACGAACATGGTCGCCTTGGGAGATGGGATGCTCCATCCTGCTTTTTCCAATGCTCCTAGCAGCACATCACGCCGTTCCTGGTAAACGGGCGCGACTGTGTTTTTCCCACCCGATTCCCGATCATTTCGCAAAGCCTCAATGGCCATCTGCTGTACAGGCAAAAAGACGCCGTAATCGATATTGGACTTTACAATCGCAAGCGGCTTGATAATGTCTGCATTCCCTACAACATAAGCGATCCGGCAACCTGCCATGTTGAAACTCTTGGAAAACGAATTAAACTCGATTCCCACATCTTTCGCTCCCGGTACTTGCAAAAAGCTCGGCGCTTGGTAGCCATCAAACACCATCTCCGAATAAGCCAAGTCATGAACCACGATAATGTCATAACGCTTGGCAAAAGCCACGACCTCTTCAAAAAAGTCAAGGGTAGCGACAGCGGAAACCGGATTATTCGGATAGTTCAGAATCATGAACGTGGCACGAGCCGCAATCTCCTCTGGAATGTCTGTCAGTTTTGGCAAAAAATCATTTTCTGCCCGCAGAGGCATCCGGTAAGGTACAGCTCCCGCCAAATGCACGCTGCCTTCGTAGATTGGATACCCGGGATCAGGTACGAGGACGATATCTCCGGGATCGGTCCATGCCAAAGCAAAGTGAGCCAAGCCATCCTGTGACCCCATCAAGGAATGAACCTCCCCATCTGGCGCCAGCTCCACCCCAAAACGATAGTGATACCAGCGAGCGACCTCTTCACGAAAGGCCGCCGTTCCATCGCTCAATGGATAGCGAAAAGCAGTAGGTTGCTGGATGGCATCGATTAACGTTTGCAGGAGATTCTCGTCAGGCTGCTGATCAGGACTGCCGATGCTCAAGTCGTATACCGTTTTTGTTTTGGCAACTTCCCTTTTGCGAGTCGCCATCTCTGAAAAAATATCGGCGGAAAGATGGTTCAGTCTTTTGGAAGGTTGGCGCATTATGCCTTCCCTCCCCAAGCCTTCTCCAGCTCTTCTTCTTTGAAGCCAAGTGTTACGGTTTGATCGCTTGCGATAAGAGGCCGTTTGATCAGCTTGCCGTTGGAAGCCAACAGCTCGAGCATTTCATCCTCTGACATAGTCGGGAGCTTGTCCTTCAAGCCCAGCTCGCGGTACTGGACACCACTCACATTGAAAAACTTGCGCAGATCGAGACCGCTTGTCTGCCAAATTTGGCGTAGCTCTTCTTTAGACGGCGGTGCATCCACGATCGGAATTTCTTCGAAGCCAATATTTTGATCCGTGAGCCATTTTTTCGCTTTGCGGCATGTATCACATTTGTTGTATAGGTAGGCTTTTGTCGTCATATTCATTTCCTCGCTTTTTCGTTTCTGTCATTTTTTATTGTAAAAGAATTCGTAAACGTGTTGCAAACAAAAACGACAGCCGTCCCCTCTCTTCTGGCTGTCGTTCCTACGTAAGCTTCCATTGTGGAATCTATTATTCGGTGCGCTCGCTCTTTGCACGATCTTCTTCATTCTTCTGCATGTCAGGGTTTACCTGCCACATTTGCGAAAGCGGCGAGAAGGGCACCCCTAGTTGCTTGGCATCCTGATCTTCCACTGCCTCAGCCATTGTCCCGGTTAAAGGCATGGTATACTCAATGTGCTCATCCATCTGCCCCATCCTCCTTCACTTTTCCTAGTGTGAGGAGTTTGCACGGCATTATGCAGACGGTTTTGCTTTGATCTCGACTTGATAGCCGGCATGCTTTCTCGTCTGAAACACACCATTGTCAAAAATCAAATATTGAGCTTTCACACCGATCAATCGGCCGCCGAGCTGTTCTTCTTTATCAAGTGTCTTGGAATTAATTTTATCCAAAGACTCCAGGATCGGATAGGCAATATCGACCCATTCGTCCTCGCGATATTGGAATGCTTTAAACTGTTCTGGGAAATGACCGTATACTTCGTCACGCATGGCGAGCAGGTCTATTTCCTTCACATCGCCCTTGAGCATTTTGCGCCAGTTGGTCTTGTCCGGCAAAAACTGGCTCAAGTGGAATTCAAGCTCCCCAGCCATCCGACGAGTGGGAACCTCCGCAATCGGAATCGCGCGAATCGCGCCTTGATCCACCCAACGGCGTAATTCATTATGCTTGCGAGTCAATCCTACCTTGATATCACTCGACACTGCCAGATAGACAAAATGAGGAATCATGCAATATCTCTCGCCGAAGCTCTCGTCCCGGCAAGTCCCCAAGTCAAAATGACATTCATGCGGCTTGACGATGCACAAGTCATTTTCCGGCAGCTTGGTAAAACAGGGATAGCAATACCCGCTGTTAAACGTCTTATTTGTTTTACGGCCACAGGCAATGCAATTTTTTTCGCCTAAAAACGAAATCGTCAATTCACTGCCCAGCCATTCATTAAGCGGAAGGCGATCTTCACCGATATTCAAATAGTAGTCTACCGGCTTGTCCCCTCCATGATACTCGTGCGTAAGCCCTTGCAAAATACCGCGGAGTTCCACCAAACTCTCTCCTCTCCTATGTACGGTTCTTTCATTTTAACATAACCGCCACCCACTCTGACCGCTGTTTTCTTTTGGTAGCATGTTTTCCCTAGCAGGAGGTGAACCTAATCACATACCAGAAGAAGGAGGCGATTGTCCATGCGCAAATGCATACGGTACGCCTTGCTTTTCGCCTGCCTTCTTGGCTACGGCACCCTACCTGCTTTTGCCCAGCAAACACTGCCTTCGTATGAGCCGATCCACAGAATCGACACAGAGAAAAAGGTCGTCGCCCTCACTTTTGATGATGGACCGGATGCTGTCTATACGCCCAAAATTCTTGAGGTGCTGCATCAGTACAACGTTCGTGCTACGTTTTTTGTCCTCGGCTCACAAGTGGACAAGCATCCCAAGGTCATGCAGTGGATTTACAAGGCTGGGCATGAAATCGGCAATCATGGCTACCATCATTTTGATCTGAACAAGCTGACCGAGCATGAAGTGTACGAAGAAATCAAGCATGCAGAGCGCTCCATTTTGAAGACGACCGGCATTTTGGCGCAATACTACCGTCCACCGTACGGCATCCTGTCACATGACGTGATGAATGCCGTTCAATCCAGTGGCTACGACATCATTCACTGGTCGATTGATCCTCGTGATTGGTCTTTGGCGCGCACAGCTAACGTCATCGCCAAAAGTGTCAAAAGCAATGTCTCATCGGGGGATATCATCCTGTTTCATGATGGGGGTCTTAACCAAGCGCAAACAGTCGCTGCACTTCGGGAGCTCATCACGGATTTGCGCTCGCAGGGCTATCGGTTTGTTACAATCAGTCAATTACTGGATGCAGCAAAATAATACGGCACCAGTGCCTCGTTTTTCATGAAACAAAACGAAGCGACTGGTGCCTTTCTTTTACGCCAATACCTTGCCCAGGAACGTACGCAAGCGATCGTTACTGTTATTGCCAAAAACCTCACTGGGATGACCTTCTGCCATAATGATCCCTTGATCCATAAAAATGATTCGGTCGCCTACTTCCTTGGCAAAATTCATTTCGTGGGTCACGACCACCATTGTCATGCCTTCTTTGGCTAAATTTTTGATGACAGCAAGCACCTCTCCTACAAGCTCCGGATCTAGGGCGGATGTCGGCTCATCAAACAGCATAACCTTTGGATTCATGGCGAGCGCCCTTGCGATTGCCACTCGTTGCATCTGCCCACCAGACAGCCGCTCGGGATACACATCGGCCTTATCCTGCAGCCCTACCTTCTGCAAAAGAGCCAAGCCTTGCTTGCGCGCTTCCTCTTGAGAGATTTTCTTTACTTTTACAGGGGCCAGCATGACGTTTTCCAGTACCGTTTTATGCGGAAAAAGATTAAAGCGCTGAAAGACCATCCCGACCTCTTCTCTGACTTTATTAATATCGGTCTTGGGGTCTGACAAATCATGTCCGTTGATGACAATCTTTCCGCCACTCATTTCCTCCAGCTGATTCAAGCAACGCAAAAATGTACTCTTGCCCGAGCCTGACGGACCAATGACACAGACTACTTCCTTTTCTGCTACCTGAGTGGTAATGCCCTTCAACACTTTCAGATCGCCGTAGTTCTTCGTCAAATTCGACACCTGTATAATCATTTGTCTGTCCCCCTATTGCGATAAAACAAGCTTGGTTGTGGTACTATTCACTCCATTTTACTGCAATAGTCTAAAAATTGCATGATTTTACTGTTCAGCCTTTGGTTGTCATCCTCGTTGACGATCGCGTCAATCCCATTTTTTCCAATGCTCGTCCCATGCGTAACTCTGCCCTCGACGGCTCATGCTAAGTGGGAGGTGGTTTTCATGCATCGAAAAAAATGGGTCGCTCTCGTAATCGTACTGGTCGTTTTTCTATTAGGGCTTCTAGTGGAGGGTATATACGGGACTTACACGGAACTCGTCGACCATCCTGGATTCGCGTGGGAAGAAAATGTGGTATCGGGCTATGGCAACAGCAAAATTGTGCAGCTGTTTGTGAACGGCGTTATTTCGGGGCAACAAAGTACCGCTGGGCTGCCTTCCATGACGGAGCTATTGACTGAACAGCTACGCCGAATTGAAGAGGATGAGATGGTGAAAGCCGTGGTCCTTCGCATTGATAGTCCAGGTGGAGAAGTCGTCGCTACCGATGAACTGCACAAACGCTTGCTACGACTCAAGCAGGTCCGCAATCTCCCCATCGTCGTCAGCATGGGCTCCACAGCAGCCTCTGGTGGCTATTACTTGGCCACAACAGGCGATACGATTTTTGCCAATCCCAACACACTGACCGGCAGTCTCGGCGTGATTTTCAATCTGTTTAACTATAGTGAAGCTGCGAACAAGCTGGGTGTGCATCAATACGCAATCAAAAGCGGACGCTTCAAGGATATCGGCACTCCAGCCCGACCTCTGACGGACCCAGAGCGGCAAATTTTCCAATCACTCGTCAACGAAAGCTACAGCAATTTCGTCGACGTCATCGTCAAAGGCCGTAACCTCTCTCGTCAACGCGTGCTGGAAATCGCTGACGGCCGTGTCTATTCCGGTGAGCAAGCAAAACGACTAGGGCTCATCGATGAATTCGGTGATTTGGAGGAAGCGACACGCTACGCTCTCTCTTTGTCTGGTGAAAAGGAAGTCATGGTCATACGCTATGCAGACCAGCTCTCCATCAGCAAGCTGTTATTTAGCATGAAGCAGTACTGGTCGAATCCTGATCCGCTTGGTCTCAATCGAATATGGGACCGCCAAAGCTCACCTCGCTTACTGTATCAGTTCATGCCTTAGCCTGTTAAAACAAAAAAGGAGTGGCTTATCATGAACCAGCTTTCCGACGAAGAAAAAGCACATGAGCCTGATTCCCTTGACCCCTATGCAGAAGCTCATCCACAGCATTTGTATGCTGGCTTCTGGATTCGTGTGGTGGCGTCGCTCCTCGATTCGTTGTTCTTGATCGGCATTAGCTACCTCGTTTTCAATCCGTTGCGACGTTTTTTTGCCGTTCCTTATGCCTCTTTTCACTTCATCGATTTGTTAGAGGTGTTGTTTGATCTTCTCTATATGATCTTGCTGACCTGGTGGACCGGACAAACCTTGGGAAAACTGATCACAGGCATCCGTGTCGTCAGTGCCAGACAGGCGCGAGGCAGTTTATCTGGCGGACAGGTATTTTTACGTGAAGTCATCGGCAAATTCGTCGCTTCACTCGTGTTCGGACTGGGATATCTATGGGTCGCATGGCACCCACGAAAGCAAGGCTGGCATGATCTGATCGCCAAAACGTACGTCATCCGGGACCGTCGACCATAACCTCCGCTCTATAGCGGGGGTTTTATTTTTGCTTCCTTGGTCCCTATTTTTGTAGAAGCTTCCTGCCGATACCATTACCAACAAGGCAGATCCTATCCAACCGAGGAGGAAGATACATGCGTAAACAGAAAGTAACCAGCATCCTCGCCCTGAGCCTTTCGCTGGCTCTGCTCGGCCACCTTGCCCCTGTCCTTCCTGTTTCAGCTGCACCTGCTGTCCCTCAAACAGCAGCCGTTAAAACAAATGACGTCTATAGCCTTCAGCTTGGAATGAGCACAGATCAGGTAGAACAAGCATTAGGCAAGCCTGCCCGCATTGATCCTAGTCATACGGGCGTGGAATGGTGGATTTACAATCAAGATTTGAACAACTACATTCAAGTCGGCATGCAAAACGGCAAAGTCGTGACGCTGTTTACCAATGGAGCCAAGCTGAATATGGGGGGCATCACGATTGGCTCTACCACAAAAGATCTACAAAACAGCTGGGGTGCACCGCAAAACACGCTGACGATCATCCCGAGCCTGCGTATCCAAAAAAATACGCTTACTCATCCGACCTATGTACAAAACAATCAGGCGATTACCTTCTCTATCGATCAGCTGGGTGGAAATAAGGTCGCAGGAGTGCGTATCTCTACTCCTGAGCATTTTGCCACTATTGCGATTGGCTTGATGTATCCCATTTCCTATACGAAATTACCTGAACTGCCGAAACTGACAGACGCACAGTTGAAAGAAGCAGCGCTCGCATACGAGAAACAAAATTTGGACTTGCTCAACGTGGCAAGACAACGTGCCAAGCTGCCTGTTATCACTGGGGATGAACAAGTGGCAGCAGTGGCCAGAGCACACAGCCAAGACATGGCCCAGAATAACTTTTTCAACCATACCTCCCCATCTACGGGAAGTCCGTTTGATCGTTTGAAGCAAGCCGGCATTCGCTACAGCTCTGCTGGTGAAAATATTGCCTACGGACAACTAGACGGGATCGAAGCCCACATTAGCTGGATGAACTCCGCAGGTCATCGTCAAAACTTGCTCAATCCAAAATTCAAGCAGCTCGGTGTCGGTATCGTAATGAAAGAGGGCCGCCCGTATTTCACGCAAAACTTTGTCACCCGCTAACCCTACAGCAAAAAGACACGCCTTCTTCAGTGGCGTGTCTTTTTCTGTGAAAACAAAGGCAAAGCTATGGCTGTGAAGTTGCATTTGTAGTGGCAGGTGCAGGTGCAGACGGTGTAGGAGCCTGGCCGTCATCTGAGAAAAACGGAATGATTACCAGACTGAGCACGAAAAATAAGATCCAAGCAATGCCTCTTCTGAAAATGCATGGTGTCAGCATCGGGTAACCCCTTCCAATCATGCAGTTCTACTTACTATTCATACGCTTCCCTCCTTGATGCCCGTTTATGCTTTTTTGGGCGAAAAAAAATAAAAGCCTCGCCAAAAGCTTGGCGAAGCTTGCACATCGTAGTCTTTACCCCTGTTTTTGCAACGGCATCGAATACGTCTGTTCTTGGGTTGCTTTTTGTTTAAAAAACAGGCAAGCTGCCGCAAAAACAATGAGCAGCGATCCCATCAGCCAAAAGATCGTCCACGGCTCCCACACTTCCATCAGCAGGCCATTCACATTCGGAGCCAAAATACTGGCGACACCAAAATTGACACCCGCGATAATTCCTGCGGTAGGAACCATCGATGCTGGTAAAATATCTGCCGAAAAAGCCAAGCCCAGTGAGTAAAAGGAACCGACAGCCGCTCCAGCTATAGCCAACAACAGCATCATCAGCCATATGTTTTCACCTGCAAACGGGAACAGGAAGAAGGCCAATCCCCCTACGAGAGCACACGCGAGCATGACCTGCTTGCGTCCTATCCGGTCACTCAATGCCCCCAGCGGCATCTGCAAAATAATACTTCCCACGACAAACGACGGAAGGATCAAGGAAACCCATTCAACGGACAAGCCGGTACGCAAGGCATAAACGGGAAAACTGCCGTTGAGTGACGTCTCCATGAATCCGAACAAAAACGAAGGAATCAGCGCCAGCCAAGCAAGCCGCAAAACAAACGTATATTTGTTTTGCTTCTTTTCCGTTTGTTCGAGCTGTTCGGGGAACTCATTTTTGATACGGGATAATAGCAAAAAGGCAACCAGATACAAAACGAGCAAGGCGCCAAACGGTACCCAAATCCCCAAATGCAACACACTTAAGCCCAATGGACCAATACTAAAGCCGACTCCATAGGCTAGTCCGTAAACGGAAAGATCGCGTCCCCGATTCTCGGGAGCTGCGATCTTGGTCACCCACATTTGGCTGGCATAATGTAAACCGCTATCGCCCACACCCATTAATAAACGTAAAAAGAACCAGATCACTAAATGGTTGAACATCGGGATGAGCGCTGTTGCGATCGTCACCAACAGCAACCCCCACAATATCGTGGCCCGGTATCCAATGCGCCGCAGTGGGATTTCCAAAAATGGATTGACCATGACCATCCCAATATACAAAGCAGCGGCGTTGAGTCCGTTCATCACGGATGAAACACCTTGTTTTTCCAATAAAACCGTCAGCATCGGGATCGTCAAGCCTTGACTTAACCCCGCAATCCCGACAACCAAAATCAACACCCAAAAGGTGTAGCGCGTCTGTGACATGGTGTTGTTTCTCCTTCCTAGCTCCCTACTAAGCACTCTCTACTGAAGCACTCCCCTGCTGAAGCTGATACATTTTTTGATAAAGACCATTTTGCGCCATGAGTTCATCATGTGTACCTCGCTCCATGATTTCTCCACGGGACAACACGAGAATCTGGTCAGCGTGCTGAATCGTCGACAACCGGTGCGCAATGATAAATGTCGTCCTACCTTTTGATAGTACATGCAATGCTTCTTGAATAGCTAGCTCTGTTTCACTGTCAATGCTTGCCGTCGCTTCATCCAAGATCAGCATCGCGGGATCAGCAGCCAGTGCCCGTGCAAAAGAGATCAGCTGGCGTTGGCCTGCGGATAGCGTCATGCCTCGCTCGACGACTGGTTCGTCATAACCGCCCGGCAGCTTGGAAATGAATTCGTCAGCACGTACGGCTTCTGCAGCCCGCTTCACTTCTTCATCTGTAACCTTATCCTTGTACATACGAATATTGAATCCAATGCTTCCCGTAAACAAGAACGGGTCCTGCAAAACGAGTCCGACATGACTCCGCAATGAGTGCGTATCAATTTGTCTCATATCTTGCCCGTCGATCAAAACGCTCCCTTTTGTCACTGGATAGAACCCGAGCAGCAAATTCATCAAGGAGCTTTTTCCCGATCCCGTGTGCCCTACCAGTGCAATCGTCTGACCAGGCTGCGCCGTAAAAGAGACGTTTTTTAAGACGTAATCGTCACCCTGATAAGCAAAAGATACGTTATCAAAGACAACCTCTCCACGAGGGCGCTCGATTTGTGTACCGGTTCCTTGCTTCTCCGGCGTCTCATCCATAATTTCGAAGACACGTCCCGCCGAAATGGTCGCCTGCTGCATTTGCGACAACCGATTCATGATCATATTGATCGGTTCGAAAAAACGCCCCATGTAATCGACAAAAGCAAAAAGCGCACCGAAGGAAATCGCGCTGTGGAAGGAAGTCGAGCCGTAATACCAGACGATCAGGGTCAAGGAAATTTTCCAGATCAAATCGACCGCTGGGCGCAAAAGCAAGGATTCCAGATTGATTTCTTTCATCCGCACCTTGAAGTAGTCTTCGTTTACATCAGCAAACTCCTTTTGTACACCTTTCTCCCGACGAAAAGCCTGCACGATCGTCATGTTCTGGATCATTTCATTGATCGTTGTGTTCATATCACCGAGCTTCGCGCGAATCACCGCATAGTAGCGAGAGCTGTACTTTTGATACACGTAGACTAACAGTACGAGCACTGGCACTGTCAAAAAGCAGAAGAGGGCGAGCTCAGGCTGCAAGATGTAGAGCGCAATCAAGATTCCAATCAAATAAAGACCGTTCTGTACAAATGTGGCGAGCACACTTACATACAGCTCACGGATGGCTTCTGTGTCATTGCTCACCCGGGAGACAAGCGCACCTACTGGCGTTTTATCAAAAAAGGCTACCGGGAGCTTTTGCAAATGGATAAACAGCTTCATCCGCATTTGCTGAATAATGCGCTGGGCAATCTTTTGCAGCCACAAAATCTGGACATAGTTAAAACCAGCTGAAAGCAAGATCAGTGCTCCATAACCTACGGACAGCCAGACAATGGGTAGGACATCCCCCTGATACATCGCCTTGACTTCCTCTGCGGTCAGCCGAATGCCTGTGGAGGTCGTGCTTTGTCCTGATTGATTCCTCGTTATTACCTCGAAGCGCTCCCTGCCGTTTTCTGGCGCAATCGGGGTGATTTGCTTCTCCGTGTTTGGATTCACCTTGCCAGAAACTAAGTAATAGGTCGTGCCTTCAGTCAGCACGGTTACTTCTTTTTGGTTGATGCCGTCCAAAGCAAGACCCGTCTTTGTTGCGACATCCTCACGAATATAGTTCGTACCGTTCAGTGTGGCGACTTGCCCCGCTGCTTGTGATGGCACTTCGTCCAGTTGATACCAAGGCTTCTGGATCGCCAGGATGTGATTATCAATCATGACCTTGGCTAAAAAAGGACCCGCCAGCTCTGCACTCGTTCCCAGCAAGAGCAGGAACAGCGCCCCCAGTATTTGCTTTTGAAAGGGTCTGGCGTACTCGGTCAAACGCCCCCATACATTTTCTTTGCTCATGAAACGCTCTCCCCCTCTCTCAACCAGCCACATCCTGTTCCATTTGCTGGCGACGGTACTGCTCTGCATACCAGCCGTTGTGCTGCATCAGCTCGTCATGTGTCCCCCGTTCGACGATCTGCCCCTCATCCAGCACGAGAATCAGTTGTGCGTGCTGGACGGCAGACAGACGATGCGCGGTAATAATCGTCGTTTTATCCGCGCGCTCCTGTCGTAGATGAAGGAGGATGCTCTCCTCTGTCCGCGCGTCCACAGCCGATAAAGAATCGTCGAGAATCAGGATACCCGCATCCATCAAAAGAGCACGTGCAATGGAAATGCGCTGTTTTTGCCCCCCGGAGAGGGTAACCCCCTTCTCTCCAACCATGGTCTGCAATCCATCTCTGAATTGCGCCAGATCTCTCTTCATCTCCGCAAGCTCCAACGCATGTATCACTTCCTCGGTCGTCGCCTGTGGTTTCCCGAACGTAACATTTTCCGCAATCGTCCGTGAGAACAGCAAATGCTCCTGAGGCACATAGCCGATTTTTTCCCGCAGCGTATCGAAGGCAAGCCCCTCAATCGGAATGCCCCCAATAAACAGAGCTTGCTTCTTCATCTGATATTGATGCAAGAAGGCACGGCAAAGAGTCGATTTGCCGCTTCCCGTCCTCCCGACAATCCCAAGCGTCTCCCCTTCGCCCAAGCGAAACGAGATGTCGGTGAGGGCCGGCTTGTCAGTGCCCGGATATGTAAAGGAAAAATGACGTGCTTCTACCGTATTGGCTATTTGGTTCGTGATCGGATTCTCTGCCTCCGTCACATCTGGCTGCTCCACCATTAGCTCTGTAAAACGCTTGTGGGAAGCTCCACCACGCTGCAACACATTGACCAGCCACCCAAAGGCGAACATCGGCCAAATTAAAAGTCCCAAGTATAAATTGAACGCAACCAAATCCCCTAAGGAGATGGCGCTGGTGAACACCAAATACGTCCCATAGCCCAGCCCGATCAAAAAGCTGAAGCCAATAATAATCGCGATCGTCGGCTCGAACAGGGCGTCGATCCGCGAAACGCTCACATTACGCTCCAACGTTTTTTCACTGACTCGGCGATACGCCTCAATATCGGCCTTTTCCTGAACAAATGCTCTCAATACTCGAACGCCCGATACAGATTGTTGAACATGATCATTCATCTCTCCGAAGGCTTCCTGCGCCAAGTAAAAGCGTTCATGCAGCAACCTTCCATAGTACGCCGTTGACCAAGCCAAAAACGGCATCGGGATCAGTGCCGCCAGCGTCAGCTTCCAATCAATCGCGGTCACCATGACGCCCAGCGTTAACAAGGTCATGAACAGGGCATCGACAAGCGTAAGCACCCCTGTACTAGCCGTTTGTTCAATGGCAGGAATGTCGTTGGTAGCGACGGCCATCAGATCTCCACTGCGTTTGCGATGAAAAAACGACGGGGTCATTCTCGTCAAATGGGTAAACAGTCGCTCGCGCAACGTCCGCTCCAGTATCAAGGCTCCCCCATTTAACAAGTACCGCCAGAGAAATCGCAATCCATACAAGCTAACGCCCAATACGAGCAAGATGACCACGGTTTGCGTCAAGTCAGCGTCCGTCAGGGAACTGTTGCGAATCGAATCCACCATGTCCCCGATTAATTTCGGCGGCCAAAGCATGAGGACATCGATGATGAACAGCACAGAGATTCCAATGACGTACCGTTTCCAATAGGCACGGAAAAACCAAGATAATTGCCGAAGTGTCTGCATGTAAATCACCTCTATTTATCCTAACAGCCGGACTAAAAAAAGGCCTGCGAATCACGCGCAGCCCTTTTTGATCTGTCCTCACCATCGTAATTTACAGAATTTTCATTGTCAATCTTAGCATACAGTTCAGTCTACTATTTTTTATCGGCTTTCCAGTCAAGCCATTCTTCTTTTAACAGGCTGTAAGTGGCATGATCTACGTAATGATCGTAAAGGAGTTCATTCCGGCGAAGTATCCCTTCCAGCTGAAACCCTAATCGTTCCGGAATTGATCTGCTCTTGTCATTTTCCGTAGCGGCCTGTATCGTTACTTTTTCCAAATCCCATGATCCGAAGATCAATACGTCCAGATAGGTTGCCACTGCTTCTGTCATCAGGCCCTTGCCTTGAAATTGCGCACCCAGCCAATAGCCAATGGACGTTTTTTTGTTGATCCAATCCACCGTATGTACACCGATCGTTCCTGCCAGGCGACCTTGGTACCAAATCCCGTAGTTGATGCCGCGATTATCGTTGTACTGATTGATCGTCGCTTGGATAAAGTGGCGTGAATCTTCTACTTTCTTCGTGTAATTCAGCCACGGCAGCCATTCCATAAGATACTCCCGGTTCGAATCCGTAAGCAAAAATAACTCCTCAGCATCGGCTAATTCCAACTGCTTCAAGTACGTATCTTCATTGATTGCTATCCGTTGAATCGTTTGCATACGAATCTCCCCTTTTCTTGGATATTTTACTGGAAAACGCCAAAACGAGCAAAGCGCCCGCCAGCAACAACTGAGCGAACGCTTATAAAAAGTTCTTTTATTTTTTGCTATTGCCGATCTCCTCCGGCTTGAAAATGCCTGTCTCCGTGACGATAGCTGTAATGTACTTCGCAGGCGTTACATCGAACGCAGGATTGTACACCTTGATATCGTCTGGAGCTACCTGTTTACCCAAGCCATGCGTAATCTCTTCCGCTGGACGCTCTTCAATCGGAATATCTGCGCCTGTCGGTGTCTCCAAATCGACAGAGGACAAGGGAGCTGCCACGTAAAAAGGAATGCCGTGAGCTTTTGCCAATACCGCTACTCCATACGTTCCGATTTTGTTGGCGACATCCCCATTTGCTGCTACGCGGTCTGTACCCACGATGACAGCCTCTACTTTCCCTTGGGACATGACCATCGCCGCCATGTTGTCGCAGATGAGCGTCACATCAATCCCTGCTTGCTGCAACTCGAAAGCAGTAAGACGGGCGCCTTGCAGGACAGGGCGGGTTTCGTCTGCATATACTTTGAGATTCCAGCCACGTTCCTTTGCCAAATAAAATGGAGCGGTAGCCGTTCCATACGCCGCCGTAGCCAATGCCCCTGGATTACAGTGCGTGAGAATTCCCATACCGTCATGCAACAGAGTGAGCAGATGCTCTCCGATGGTCCGACATACTTCAGCGTCTTCCTTTTGAATCGCCAGTGCTTCATCGAGCACTGCCGCCTTCAACTCGGCAATCGACGCTCCGCTTTCTTTTTCAACACGAGCCTTGATGCGATCCAACGCCCAGAACAGATTCACGGCTGTCGGACGGGAAGACCCCAGGTAGTCTGCCTGCTTGTTCAGTTCCTGCCAAAACTCGTCATAGTTACTCGCTTCACTGCCACGAACGCCCAGATAGAGCCCGTAAGCCGCCGCCATGCCAATCGCTGGTGCGCCGCGTACTTCTAAGCGACGGATGGAACCCCATACTTGCTCGGAGGTGGTCAAGTTCAAATAAATCGTTTCTACTGGCAGACGCGTCTGGTCAAGCAAGACCAGTGCATCATTCTCCCACTTAACAGGTGCCAATTGGGTGCTGGTTGTCATACTGTCGTTGCCTCCTGATAGTAGCGTTCGGTCACAGTGCGTACAATGTCCGTAATATCTGTCGATTCGTCTATACCGCCACGACCGAGAATCAGCGCTTCTCCAATCGAGAGAGCTAGACGCTCTGCTTCTGCGCGGGTCTGGTCGTCTTCAATGGCATTCAGGTCTGCTACGCCTGCCAAGCCGATGACACGGCGCAAGATTTTGCATCCGGCAAAGCCTGCTGTATCCTGAATCAAGCGCTTCACGTAGCTTTGCCACAGTCCTTCAACATGGGCGCTGCGCTCTTTGGCGTGCTTGTGCCAGAGCTGAACGAATTGCGAAACGAACTCATTCCAGACATCCTCGACCGTTTCCAGTAAATATTCGCGGTACGCTTCCCGTTCTCCTTGATCTTTTTGCAAACCGTGCTGTCCTGCGTAGTTGAGCAGCAGATTCGCAATGACCGCCCCGATGTCAAAACCGATTGGGCCGTAGTAAGCGAACTCCGGATCGATTGCTTTAAAGCTGTTTTCCGTGATGAAAATACTCCCGGTATGCAAGTCACCATGCAGCAGCGCTTCCGAGCGCGTGAGGAAATCGTATTTCAGCTTGGCGATTTCCAGCTTCAGCGGCCTGTTGTTCCAGATCGCCTCAACTTCCCGGCGAATCAACGGGTTGAAGTCGTTGGTTGGCGCATTTTCATACGGATCGGTAAAGACGAGATCTTCCGTTATTTTGCATAATTCTGGATTTATGAATGTTCCGACTAGCGCTTTTTTATCGTATGGATGCGCGCCCAAGTCAGAAGTGAAGAACAAGGTTTGTGCGAGAAAACGCCCAATCTGCTTCGCGAATAGCGGGTACCGCTTCCCTTCGATCAGACCTTTGCGCATGATGATGTGGTCCCCGACGTTTTCCATGACGGTCAACGCGAGTTCCCCATCGAAATGATACACCTGTGGCACCAGGTCTGGAACGTATTTGTGCTGAATGCGGAGTGCCTCGCTCTCAATGCGAGCCCGATCAATCGTCAGCGGCCAAGATTCTCCCACGACTCGGGCAAAAGGCAGGGCTTGCTTCACGATGACGCTCTTACCGGTTGCCGGCTCCTGAATGTCAAAGACCAGATTGAGGTTGCCATCCCCGATTTCGTGGCTGGTCAGCTCTGCTCCTTCGCTAAAAAGTCCCGGTATTTCTTTTACATACTCTACTGCTTCCTGCTCAGTCAATGCGCGATATGCCATGATTCAAAAACTCCCCTCTACGTATTTTTCCTCTATCTCTACTTGTGTTGTTTGAGTACCTGGAGCAAAAAAAAGACCTCTTTTCCCGAAGAAAAGAGGTCGCTGTCGTCACGTGTAATAACCGTGTTGATGTCCCCCTTATCTTCCAGACCACTTTTGTTTCTGCAGGAATTAGCACCGTGCATGTCGCCTGTCAATCAGTCGCTGCTCGCGTCTGAATGGCGTCATGTCGGTTGCCGGGTATCATCGGGCCAGTCCCTCCACCTTCTCTGGATAAGGTATCCAAAACGTATTCGGTTTTTGATTTAGTTTGAATCATACAACCAACGCTTCCACGATGTCAACACCCTTTTGTGCAAAAATTCGCACCTTGCGACTAGTAAGTGTGATGTGCTCCCGATGCCGCTGGCAGCTCCCAATTCCACCAGTCTACCTTGCCTAATAACGCCGCGGTTATCGACTTTTCGGCCTTGAGCTTCAGCAGTTCTTTCGTTGGTCCGGTCAGGACGGCGCCGTAGATGCGCACTCCGTTTTGCTGCATGTAGTTGTAGCGTTCGGTTATTTGTGGGTCACGACCAAATACCAATGCTTTGCCTATATCACGAGTCAGTCCTTCTTGCTCAGATAAGTACTTCATTTCTTTCAGGTAGGTCTCCATTCTTCTTACCCCCTCCTCATTTTCCCGGATGGGCGCATCTCCATAATCGAGTTCTCTCTGAGCAAATCCCCATACGTGCCCGGCACCTAGCAACAGATTGCCCAAATCGCTCTCTGCTTGCTTGTGCTCCACCCCTGTGTCTACCGCAAACCATACTGTATCTTGTTCTGAAGAGGTAACATATCCGGAAATCAGTGCATAGTACTCCTCGTACGTCAGAAAGTGGTCAAAAGATATCGCAAGCTGCGAAACGGTTCCCTCTGGCAGTTTCTCCATTGTCGTCCAGGCAGATGAAGTGCGAGACATGGTATCCTCCGTTCCCCCCTCTGTCGGATAACGGAAAAATAGCTTTTGCTCCCTGACCCCGTTCGTCCATTGCGGCTTGGCATTCACGTTCCATAGCACATTCGTACTCTCAAATCGCCCTGCGTTCTTTTCCTCCAACCCGACTCTCTCGCGAAGCTCCATGCTGATATTGCCGTAGAATAACCCCACCTGCGAGCCGCTTCCGCCTACACTAACACCTGGCTGTGTAAAATTAAACATCGCCTTCGCGACACGGAAAATATCTTCATGCATCAGTGACCCGACCCAGCCATTTAAAAACAACAACACGACTCCGGCAAAAAAGGGAAGTCCTATGGTGAATCCAGCGTTGGACAACCGATTTTTCCATTTCCCCCGACGAACAATAGCGCGCTGTTTTTCATCCGACAGCTTTTCAGGCTGTTTTGGTTCCGCGATGTTCTCCCTCCTCTCTTCCCCCAACAAAAGCCTCTCCAACCGCTGTGCATATTCCTCGTCAGCGGATATTTCCTCCTCGAATTGTTTCGAATCTTCTTCAGTCATTTCCCCACGCAAATAAGCAAGCAGCCTTTGCTCGCGATTATTCTCATCCTTGTTCATCACCGGGTTTCCTCCTTCCACAACTGCCGCATCTTTTGTCGTCCCCGAAACAAGGAACGCTTGACGTCTGCCAGCTCGATCCCGAGCACTTCTGCCATTTCCGCGTAGGAAAACTGCATGGCAGACAGCAATATGACCTGTCTCTGCTTTTCCGGAAGTCTCTCCAAATATTCATAGGCCACTTCCCATAGCTCCTTGTTTATGAGTTGTTCTGCCGGATCTACCGCAGCGTGATCCCGCCGTTCCGGTAGAGTTTCCACGTACGCAAAGGGTTGCTTCGTCTTCTTGCGATAACCGTCCACGAAAGCGTGATAGGCCACCTTGAACAGCCAGGGCCGTACTTTTTCCCCACGGTAGTCATCCAAGGAAGAGAAGGCACGACAAAAGGTTTCCTGTGTCAGATCCTCTGCCAGTCTCTCATCGCGTGTCAGCCGGAAAAGATAGTGGTAAATATCATTTACATGCAGCTGATACACATCCTCCAGACCTACTTTCCCAAGCCGTTCACACCCCTTCATCCCTTACCACGAAATGATTGCCAAAAAGTTTCACCTTCGTCTTATTTTTCTGAGAACCTGCTGCACATTCCCCGCAAAAACAAGGATTGACTCCTGACAACGAACGTCATATCATGGGGGAAACGAATAACTCTTATCGCGAGCTGGCTGAGGGACTGGCCCTATGATGCCCGGCAACCGGCGCTATACCATGAATCGTACGATGATAATGCGTACCTTGGATAGCGAAACGGTGCTAATTCCAACGGATAAGAGTCGAGATAGAGCATCTTTGGCTTGTCTCGGCTACTGACCCGAGAGATGAGAGGAGACGAGACGCTTTCATAGTCGACAACCGCCTCCCCGCTCAAAGGGGAGGCTTTTTTCATTATTTCAAGGAGGATTTGACGTACCATGAGTGAACAACGTATCCTCGTCACCTATCTCACACAAGCAAAAGACTTGAACAAGAAGGCACAAGCTATTGCTGTTGGTATGACAGTCGGTTCCTGGACGGACCTGCCGCTTGCCAAACAAGCTGAGTTAGCGCCGTATCTCGGAGAAGCCGTGAGCGCGACGCCGCTTGCGACACTGGAAAACGGAGAAACACGCGGTCTGATTACCGTCAGCTATCCGACCCGCAATTTTACAGCAGACATTCCATCCTTGTTGACCGGAATATTCGGCAAACTGTCGATGGATGGCAAAATCAAGCTCGTCGACATCGTTTTCCCTGACTCATTCCTTCAGGCTTTCCCTGGACCGAAGTTCGGCATTGATGGCCTGCGCGAACGTTTAGGGGCACATGACCGTCCGCTCTTGATGAGCATTTTCAAATCGTGCTTGGGTCTTCCTTTCGATGACCTGAAGACGCAATTCCGGGCACAAGCCTTGGGCGGAGTCGATCTCGTGAAAGATGACGAAATCTTCTTTGCAGATGACCGCGCTCCTTTTATCGATCGGATCAAAGCGTTCAAAGAAATCGCCCAGGAGACGGAAGCCGAAACAGGCAAGCCCGTCCTCTATGCAGCCAACCTGACCGGACCTGTGCATGAACTGAACGAAAAAGCGAAACGTGCGGTAGATGCGGGTGCTGATTGCCTCTTGTTCAACGTGCTGGCCTTTGGCTTCGATGCCCTGCACCGTTTGGCAGCCGATCCTGACGTACTCGTACCGATTATGGCTCATCCCGCATTGGCAGGCGCTTACTATCCGTCACCTGACTACGGTATCGCCACCCCGCTTCTGCTCGGAACGTTGATGCGTGTAGCTGGGGCAGATTTGGTGCTCTTCCCATCTCCATATGGCAATGTCGCCTTGGACAAAACAGAAGCGTTGCAGCTCGCCAAGCATTTGACCGACCCATTGAATGGTGTACGCCGTTCCTTCCCGGTTCCGTCTGCTGGCATTCATCCGGGGCTGGTTCCACAGCTTTTTAAAGACTTCGGTCTGGATCAAATCGTCAATGCAGGAGGCGGAATCCACGGTCATCCCGGTGGAGCAACCGCAGGAGCGAAAGCATTCGTTGCCGCGATTGAAGCGGTCACTGCAGGACGAACATTGGAAGAAGCCGCTACGACATCACAAGAACTGGCGATCGCCCTGGAAAAGTGGGGTGGCGCACGATGAGCAAGAAGCTCGTCCTGTTCTGCGATTTCGACGGAACGATTACCGAAAAAGACAATATTGTAGCGATTGTCCGCAAGTTTGCTCCCCCTGAGTGGGAAGCCTTGACGGAGCAGATCCTTTCGCAAAAAATAAGCGTTCAGGAAGGGGTTGGCAAGCTGTTTCAACTCTTGCCGTCCTCCTTGCGCCAGGAGATTATCGATTTCATTGTCCATGAAGCGACCATTCGCCCTGGTTTTGCTGAATTTGTGAGCTATTGCCGCGAAGAAGGCATTGAGCTGTTGATCACGAGTGGCGGTATCGACTTTTTCCTGGAGCCCATCCTGGCACCTTTTGATCTCACCGATGTTCCGATCTACTGCAACGGCAGCGATTTCAGCGGAGAACGGATCACCATTACGTGGCCAAACGCTTGCGATGAGCATTGTACGAACGGCTGCGGTATGTGCAAAACGACAATCATCCGCCGTTACGATCCAGCAACCCATTTCCGTATCGTCATCGGCGACTCCATCACTGATTTGGCTGGGGCCAAAATCGCTGACTATGTGATTGCCCGTTCCTTCCTCGCTGAAAAGGCGGAAGAGCTGCAATTGCCGCATAGCAAGTTTGCCACATTCCACGACGTGATTCGCATTTTACAGCAAGTCTCACAGGAGGTTGTCTAACTTATGACCGCAACACTCGAACAACGTCTGGATGCCTTTCGCCGTCTGGATGACGCCAAGCTGACATTTGCCCGCCGGGACTGGTTTCCCGGCACCAGTGGCAATCTCTCAATAAAAATACAAAACGATCCCTTGCAATTTGCCGTAACGGCAAGCGGCAAAGACAAAACCAAGCTATCCCCTGAAGATTATCTGGTCGTGGATCAAGACTCGCGCCCGGTGGATGAAACTGCGCTCAAACCTTCCGCGGAAACACTCATCCACGCCGTCGTCTACAAATCTTTCCCGAAGGCGGGAGCTTGCTTCCACGTCCATACTGTGTGGAACAACCTCATTTCCGAGCTGTACTTTGGACAACGCGCTTTCTCCATTCAAGGACAAGAGCTGATCAAAGGACTCGGAATCTGGGAAGAAAACGCGCGCATTACTGTTCCGATTGTTGAGAACTTTGCCGATATTCCGACCTTGGCTACTGAAATAGAAAAAGTGATCACACCAGAAGTTCCTGGCGTACTTATCCGTAACCACGGTATCTACACGTGGGGCGGCAATGACTTCGAGGCCAAGCGCCACCTGGAAGCTTTTGAATTCCTATTCGAGTATCACGCCCGCTGGCTTCAATTGCGCCAAGCAGTCGTGTCCACTACAACCACCAATTAAGGAGGAATAAACGATGGCACAAATTCGTTTTCACGACAACAATGAGTACATCTCAGCACCCGAGGAAGTTGTCTCCTTCCTAGACACTCAAGAAATCATTTACGAAAAATGGGGCGTGGATCGCCTTGATCCAAAGCACCGTGATAACTACAGCCCGACAGACGAGGAAAAACAAGAAATTCTCGACACCTTCAAGCCGGAAATCGATGCGATCAGCAAACGTCGTGGTTACTTGACTGCGGACATTATCGTCCTCTCTGACAAAACACCTAACCTCGACGAGCTGCTGGTGAAATTCAAGGGCGAGCATCACCACACCGATGATGAGTGCCGCTTCTGCGTCGATGGTCACGGTATTTTCGCCATCAAAGGCAAAGATGATCGCTATTTCGACGTTGAGCTGGAACCAGGCGATCTGATCTCCGTACCACCGAACTACCGCCACTATTTCACCCTGATGGATGACCGCAAAATCAAGGCGATTCGCCTGTTCGTCACTCCTGCAGGCTGGGAAGCTATTTATTGATACACTCACACTCCACACAAAGCACTTCCTGCGTGTACATCCAGGAAGTGCTTTATTCAATCCACTCATTTGGTGACTCCATTCCCTTTAATCGATACCTCTGGTTTAAAGTGAACCTCTGCCTCGGAGAAGGCTTTTGGCCAATCATTTTCTATTTTTTTCCATCGCTTGTACTCGTAAGCTCGGGCATAGAGGCCGAATCCAAACGGGTCTGTTTTCGCTGCCTGACACTTTTTCACAAGAAGGTCGTAGTCCTTGCGGAGTTCTGCTTCCATCATCTTTTCCAGCTTCTTGTAGTCCTTTTCCATGTTATAGGGAAACATCCGCTCTGAAATAGACACATCCAATCCCATTTGTACATCGAACTGAAACTTTCCATCCCGATAGGTTGTCTTCACTTTTTTGTTAACACCCTTCACGAAAAAACTGATTTTGCCCGCGACAATGCTCTTCTGATCGTTTTGCTCCTGGATGGGTATCGTGACTGATATCTCCCCCTGTTTTTCATGGAGCATCATCTGTAAGAGAAGTGTATTACGCGGTTCAATCAGTCCAGCATACACGCCGTTCTCTGTGAGCATAGCGGTTCCCATTACTTTCACCGCCCTTTTCTCTTTGCGCAGCTCAGTTATGGTAGGAGTGATTCCGGGCTCAAACATTTGTCGATGAAACTCCTGCGCTCTTGTCTTTACCGTCAGGTTTCGATAATTGGCTGTATCAATCAGCTTGGTGACATGCAAGGCAAGTCGAGGCTTGTCTTTTGGTCTGTATTCAAACATCTCGGAAACAGGACCATCCAGTGCGACCATCCTGGCATTGACACTGAACTTGGCATCGCGAAAAACCACATCCAGCAACCGAAACCAATCAGGGTGTTGCAACAGCCGTTGTCCCAAAATCAGCACCTGGATTTTCCCTGAAACGGTCAAAGCCGTAACGATCTCATCAAAACCCATTCTCGATTCTCGTATGGTGGAAGCCCTGACCCCATATTCCTCCGACTTCTCTTTGGCCTCCTCGCTAAAAACAGGACTGGTCATGTAAACGAGCAGTTCATTTTTTTCATTCACATCCAACCCGACCATGAGAGAAAGCGTGGCATCCTCCAAGTAGATCCGATCCATACACCCTGACAGCATCACAACCAAAACAGTCGACCAAATCATTCGTAAAAGGGCCCTCATGCTTTTTTCCCTCCTGCTTTTCGTTGCAACAGCCAGATTGGGCCAAAGAGCAATACAGGTAAGACAAAAGCAAATCCCACACCCGCTATACTCCAGATGTCAGTCATTTTTTTGAGATCCATGAAGGAAGGCGTATAGAACCACAGACACACAAAGATCAGTAAAAGAAGGACGATCAAATGCTTCCGATGATCGCGATTCCCGAATACCTGCGTGGTGCAAAAAACCGCGAAATACATATACGTCAATACCGTTGTCGACAAGATAAATAAATAGAAGGCCAGAAAAATAATATCAATTCGCTCCAGAAAGCTGTATTCAATCACCTTCCACAAATTCAACGTGGGCCATGTATATTGCTTGATCTCATCAGGACTGAAAAAAGCAAAGCAAATAATGGTGACATGCAAATAGACAAGTAAAGTAAGTGTATTTGCCACAACAATCCCAAGAGAGGCATGCTGCTTTTTCTTTAGAAACGGATACACAAAATACGCCAGCTCAAACCCCAGAAAAGGTAAAACCGTGTATATGCTGGCTGAAAGAATTGGTTGCCAGCCCTCTTTTATGATGGGAAGAAAATGCAGCCAGTTCGCATCCTTTAAAGCTGCTGCGAGGAGTAACGGCATCCAGAGCGTGAGATAAAAAACCAGCTCCGAATACCGCGCGATAATACGCAAGCCTCCCTGGATGATGATATAGATCGGAATGGCAAACAGCATAAATATGATGTATCCCGGTGTCTGGGACAGAACCCACACGTTGATAATGAATGCGGAATTGACAACGACGACGATTGCTGCAATGGCACAGTATACGCTCATCAATATCGAGGCAACTTTCCCTAGCCACTTGCCCAGCAGGAGTGTCAATAAATCAGTGATAGTCTTATCCGGATGAAGCTTCATCATATTCGTGATCACAAGGCTGACGAGCACCGATACCCCCCAACCGAAGAACATAGATAACCAGCCATCTGTCCCCGCATGTTCGGCCAATTCTCTCGGGAGTGTCAATACACCTATTCCAATCTGTGTACCATGGATCAGCAAGATGTATTGCAGAAGGGACAGCTCGTGATAAGCGTATTTCCTCATTTTTCACTCCCCTTTAGCCTGTTATTCCCTTGCCTTTTTTCCTGAATCGGTCTTGTTCCTTTTGGTCGGTCCATCATTTTCCAGAGTGGCGAGCGGACGATAAAATCCTTCCAATCTGAAAAGCGCACAGGAGCAAGAGGACTTCCATAGGGTACTCCCAATGATTCCAGCGAGATCAGATGCCCGATCAGCGCCATCAGTCCCACGACAATCCCAACGATTCCAAACATAGCCGCCAGCAACATCATGATAAACCGGATGAACCGGACTGCAGAAGCCATATCGTAATTCGGGATAATGAAAGAGGATATCGCCGTAAATGCCACGACAATGACCATGATATTGCTCACAATTCCTGCCTGGACAACCGCTTGACCAATGACAATACCGCCGACGATACCTACTGTTTGTCCGATCGGCGCAGGCAAGCGAATACCCGATTCCCGGAGCATCTCCAAGGTAAGCTCCATCAACAGCGCTTCCAGCAAAGGAGGAAAAGGCACCTTCTCGCGGGACTCTCCAATCGACAGGATCAAATCAAGCGGGATGACCTCATAGTTGAATGAAATGAGGGCAATGTAGATGGCAGGCAAAAAAGTAGCGACGATAAAAGCCAGATAACGCAGCATACGAATAAATGTAGCGACAAGCCAGCGCGTACTGTAATCATCCACATTTTGAAAAAACGAAGGAAAAGAAGCAGGACCGATCAACACGCTTGGGGAACGATCGACGATGACCGCTATTTTTCCCTGCAACAAATGAGAAGCAACCGTATCCGGTCTTTCTGAGGTGATAAGCTGCGGGAAAGGAGAATACGGGTTATCCTCGATATACTCCTCCAATTCCCCTGTATTGAGGATTGTGTCAACTTCAATGAGCTTGATCCTGTCCTCCAGCTCTTGCAACACATCTGGATTGGCAACGTCAGCCAAAAACATAACGGAGAGCTTTGTTGCCCCTCGCTCTCCCACCCATATTTCCTTGATTTTCAATTCGCGATTGGGAATATAGCGGCGAATCAAGGCAATGTTTTGCGCGTCTGTCTCCACGAATCCTTGATGAGCACCCTTCAGTGATGCTTCCAATTGCGGATCCTCGATAGCCCGTTGCGGCCATCCGTGTGTTTCAACCACCAGGGCTTCTTTTCGACCTTCGATGAACAAAACACTGCTTCCTTGCAGAATCTCGGTTTCTACGCTTTGAAAGTTATACACGGTAAATACTTTGCCCACGGATAACAGCTCGAAAAGGCTTTTGTCCGCTCCCTCCCTTTGGTTCAAAAGTGGACGCAGCACATTGTTGTTGATCGAGTTCTTGTCAGCCAAGCTCCTCAGATAGACGAGCGCAATCTGTCCCTCCACTTGCAAGCTATTGAACTGTCGAATTACCAAATCGGGGGTCAGCGTAAATATACGTTGCAGCTCCGCAATATTATCCGGCAACTGGTCATGAATCTCACGGACATAGTGCGACTCGCTCCTACGGCTCATCCTGTCTTTGGCAGATGTCTTTTTTCTTCTCAGCCATCCTCTCATCGCCATCTCGTACAGCTCCCGCCCTTTTACGAAGTATGTTCCATTAGCGTTCGTGAGAGCTTCCCAAAATATGCATGAGACTTGGCACATCCTACCGCTGAATCGAATAAATCCCAACGCCCTGCAAATACTGTTGGAAGAACGAGATTACTTTGGCGGGAGAATCATGAAAAACAGATTATCTTTTACACAAATCGTCGTCATGCTGCTTTTAACCAACGGATTGATGAACCACGTCATCGTCATCCCGATGATGCTAGATTCGGCCAAAAGAGACTCCTGGATCTCGGTTTTGTTAGCTGGTCTACTATACTTGTTGTGGACAGTCTTACTCTATGGGATCTATAAAAAAACGGAGCATGAGCATCTCTTCCATTGGATCAAAAAGACGTACGGCTTCCCGCTCTATTTCGTATTGGCTCTGCTGACATGCGTCTACTGCTTTACAATCGCCACCATGACGATGACCGATACGATTACGTGGATCAATTTATCATTTGCTCCAGAAACACCGCTGGAGGTCCATACGATCTTGTTTGCAGTCCTTTGTCTCGTCAACGCGATGTTCGGAATCCGCTCCATCGCCATGACCTCTTCTGTACTTTTACCATTCGTCGTCCTCTTGGGTTTTTTCGTGATGTCTACTAACTTTCCAAACAAAGATTACAGTCTGCTCCTCCCTATGCTGGAAAACGGGATGGCCCCTGTTTTACGAGGAATGATGTATGCGGGCACAGGCTTTGTCGAACTGATCCTCCTTTTATTTATGCAGCATCACCTTCAATCGAGAGTGCCATACTATCAGCTTTTCATTCTGGCGTTTGTCATGATTGGGCTCACATTCGGGCCAACCTTAGGTGCTATTGTGGAATTTGGTCCGGATAAAGCCGGAAAATTGCGCTATCCTGCCTATGAAGAATGGCGTCTCGCCAATATCGGCCTATATATCGAGCATCTCGATGCCCTGAGCATCTACCAATGGTTTAGCGGTGCCTTTACGCGCATATCTCTCTCGCTTTTGCTGATTGTAGAAATACTGATGATTCCGTATGGCAAGAAACGAATTTGGTGGTTAATCGGGCTCTTTTTCTTCTCATCTGCCCTCTCCCGCTATCCCATAAGTGCGATCCAATTTTACAGCCTGTTATCGAAACAGCTTTTGCCCAGTCTTTTCGTATTGGCCCTGTCTCTTTCCATCGTTTTTGCTCTCTTGACAGCCTTCGCCTCTAGGAGGAAACAACATGACGAATCGTAGGTTTGCCAAGGTCAAAGGGTACACACCAGCAACAACCGTTAAAGAATTGCCTTCGATTTCGGTACAGTCCTATCAAGATTTGTTTGAAGACTGCAATGACGTATGCATAGATACGCACACCCTCGTCCCAGGACACTCTCCTACTCGCGTGCATTTTATCTACTCGGACTGCATATGCGATTTGAACCACATCAGCGAGTATTTGATGCCGCAGCTCATGCAGCTTTTTGTAAACGAAGATATCCTAGATGCAGAGGTTTTATTTGAAAAACGGCTCTTTTTCATGAATGAGCTGACACAACCAACGAATGTTGATTGGATATGCAGACAAGTTTTCTCCGGAAATTTGTTGATGGTGTTTGAAGACTTTCATACTGTCTATTATGTAGAGACGGGAAATCCCCCCCGACGTGACCCTGAGGAAACCAATACGGATGCATCGATTAGCGGCCCCCGCGATGGCTTTACGGAAGAAATCAATACGAATCTGGGTCTGATCCGCAAAAGGCTTCGGACGTATCAGCTAAAATTCGTTCCGTATATCGTCGGGAGCCATACACAGACGCGCATTGGTTTATTGTATGTGCAAGACCAAATCGATCCGATCTTGTTGAAGGAAATTCACGACAGAATGGATTCGCTTGATAGCAAAGGCATTGTAAGCGGTATGCAAGTAGAAGAGCGGTTATCTCGATCCCCCTTTACTCTTTTGCCAGAATTTCAGTACACCGGAAGGCCCGATTATGTAGTGAATGCTCTTTTAAAAGGTCGGTTCGCCATTTTAATCGATGGCTCCCCTATTTCATTAATTGGTCCGGTTAACTTTTTCATGCTGCTAAACGCTGCCGAGGATACGAGCTCATCTGTTTTTTCCGTAGTGTTTGTCCGTATTCTGCGGATGGCCTGTGTGATCATTGCGCTTTTTTTACCCGGCCTTTGGGTATCGCTGATTACCTACCATCAGGAACAACTTCCCTACACCTTGATTGCCACCATTGTGAAGTCGCGACAAGGCGTTCCATTGCCAGCTGCATTGGAAGTTTTGCTCATGGTGCTCTTGTTTGATTTGTTTAAAGAGGCTGGTTTGCGCCTTCCTCTATCGATTGGTCAAACACTGTCCGTTGTTGGAGGCCTGATCGTTGGACAAGCCGCGATATCGGCTGGTTTGACCTCCACAGGCAGTCTTGTCATTGTGGCGCTTTCCGTCATGGCTACCTTTACGTTATCGAATCAACATATCGTCTCGTCGGTTACCCTGTTTCGGTTCGGGATATTGCTCTTATGCTCCCTTCTCGGGATGTTTGGGTTCATGATGTCGCTTCTCGCAATGGTTTTGTTCTTTTCGAACATGCGCTCCTTTGGCTTGTACTATTTGTCGCCGCTTGCCCCAACCTCTTGGCCTGACTTGTATAAAACACTGTTCCGCACACCATGGCGAAAAGTAGAGAAAAGCCCTGAATTCCTGCATGCTCCTAAAAAAAGGAAGGGCTCCTGATATGGCTCGCATCCGCGTAATGGCTGTCATCCTCCTCCTCCCGCTCCTACTAAGTGGCTGCTGGAACGCGCGTGAAATTGAAAATCTGCTTTATGTCAATGCGCTTGGGGTCGATTATGTTGACAATAAATTCGAGGTGTACGCCCAAATACTGAGCTTCTCTACCATCGCCAAACAAGAAGCGGGAGGAGAACGATCTGCAAGTGGGGTGGCCATTGCAAGAGGAAGCGGCGATTCTTTTGTGAGCGCCCTCTTTAGTCTATATCCCACCAACCAGGAGCAAATGACTTGGAGTCATATTCGTTCCCTGGTTCTCAGTGAACAGGTACTGAAACGCCCGCTTCTCGATCAAGTCATCGATGAGCTCGACCGGTTTTACGAATTTCGTTACACCATCTGGACGTATGCAACCAAAGATCCACTGATGGATGTTCTTACGCCCAAGCAAGCATTCAACCAGCCTGTCATTTACTCGCAGTTGTCCAATCCACAGGATCTTCACAAGCAAAACTCGGTGATTTACCCGATGAAGCTGTTTCAATTTGTCAGCAAAAGAGATGAACCCAACAAGGTCGTCTATTTGCCGATGATCTCCATTAACAGAAAGACCTGGTCGGAGGACAACAAACCTTTACCCCAGCTGAAAACAACCGGTGCCTGCATGCTGCAAAACAAGGAGGTCAAGGGATGCTGGCCGCGCTCTGAGCTACTCGGATTACGCTGGATAGACGAGCATACCAATCGATCGTTACTGACCGTAAAAAAGGGCAAACAACCTCTGGCAAATCTCGTCTTGCTAAAACCAAAAGTAAAGATACAGCCGCTGCTGCGAGACAATCAAGTCACGTTTCAGATCGATGTGGAGCTGCTGGCCTTCATTCCGCTATACCATCGCATAAGCCCCGTTCGGGAAATCGAGAAAGAAGCTGCGAAAAAAATCGAAGAGGAGATTCGGGGGCTATACGAAAAAGGACGGAAGCAACAGATGGACACGCTTCAACTGGGGCACACCCTTTATCGCAAATATCCGCAAGAATGGAAACGAATGCAGCAAAATGACACGCTACCGCTTAACCCGGCCTCTCTGGAAGCGGTGAACGTCAAAGTGACGATTTACGATGGCGGGATTTCGAAGGTGAAGCAAGTGCGTTAAATGGAAAAGGAGCAAAGCATTGAGCTTTGCTCCTTTTCCCGTTTACTATTTAGAACTACACCACATATGCTCCCGCTTCGATCACACGATCCGCAATGGAACGTTTGATTGCCACCGTGTTAATCGGCGTGCGGCGGGTCAGCTTTTTCAGGATCGATAGACGCAGACGAAGCTCGTCGCCCTCTTCCATCGTCGCTAATGCTTCTTTCGCCCAGCCTTCGATACGGTCGAATGCTTCATGCACATAGACAGCGGTCATTTCCAGCTTTTGCTGCTCTGCTTCAATACCATTTGCCGCGATTGCCTTCTCTGTCCGCTTCACGATGCTATCCATTGCATACAGCTCGATCAGCATATCAGCCGCGAATGCCAAGAGCTCCTGTTCTTTGGACATCTCCTGTTGGTATTTCATCAACGCAGAACCAGCCACCATCAAAATGATTTTGCGCGTGATGTTGATGAAATGCTTCTCCATAGCCAGAGGAGCATCTTCAATCTCTTCCGGATAATAGCTCATCAGCTCTGCTTGCAGACTGCCTGCTGCTTGCATGAGCGGCAGCTCGCCTTTCATCGCCTTTTTCACGAGCGTATCTGGGATGAGCATGCGGTTGATTTCGTTCGTTCCTTCGAAAATGCGGTTAATCCGCGAGTCACGGTACATGTTCTCGATCTCATACTCGGACATAAAGCCGTATCCACCGTGGATTTGCACGCCTTCGTCCACGCAGTAATCCAGAACCTCAGTGGCAAATACTTTATTGATCGAGCATTCGATTGCATAATCGGCAATCGCCTTCGCAACTTCTGCGCCATCATCCGCTTTTTCACCCAGGCGAGTCAACGCTGTATCGAAAAGACCCACTGTCCGATAGACAGAGCTTTCAGCCGCATACGTTTTCACTGCCATGTTCGCCAGCTTGTTTTTGATTAAGGTAAAGTTGGCAATTGGCGTTTTGAACTGTTTGCGCTCTTTTGCGTAGTTCGTCGCGAGTTCCACCGCTTTTTTCGAGGAGCCGACCGCGCCCACTGCGAGCTTGTAACGACCAACGTTCAAGATGTTGAACGCGATCACGTGACCTCTTCCAGGCTCACCGAGCAGATTAGCTACCGGCACAGATACATCTTGCAAAATGACCGTGCGTGTCGAGGAGCATTTGATCCCCATCTTCTTCTCTTCCGGTCCAAACGAAACGCCCGGGAAGTTGCGCTCAACGATAAAGGCAGTAAATTTCTCGCCATCAATTTTCGCGTAAACGATAAACACATCAGCAAAGCCAGCGTTTGTGATCCATTGCTTCTCTCCGTTGAGAATATAGTGCGTGCCATCTGCGGAGAGAGTCGCCGTCGTTTTCGCACCCAGCGCATCTGAGCCGGAACCTGGCTCTGTCAGGCAGTAGGCAGCGATTCGTTTTCCAGACGCCAGATCAGGCAGGTAGCGCTGTTTCTGCTCCTCGTTTCCAAAGTATACGATCGGCAGTGACCCGATTCCGACATGCGCGCCGTAGCTGAGTGCAAAGCCGCGAGCCAGCGAGAACTTCTCTGTTACGAGTGCGGTGCTAACTTTATCCAGCCCCAGTCCCTCGTATTTCTCCGGAACGTCTCCAGCCAGCAGACCAAGCTCCCCTGCTTCCTTCAACAGACGAACCGAAATATCAAACTGATGGTTCTCAAGCTCTTCCAGATGAGGACGAACTTCATTGTTGACGAAATCCTCCGTCGTCTTGGCGATCATCTTTTGCTCATCACTGTACTCTTCTGGCACGAATACATCATCAGCTGAACCTGCATCAATCAAAAAGCTTCCACCGCGGATCAAATCTTTTGTTTCTGCCATAACTATCCCTCTCCTTATTATAAATTTAAATCATCTCGAAAACGCCAGCAGCTCCCATTCCACCACCGATACACATCGTGACGACTCCGTATTTGCCGCCTCTGCGCTTCATTTCGTGCAAGAGCTGGACGGTCAGCTTGGCACCACTGCAACCGAGTGGATGCCCTAATGCGATTGCCCCGCCATTTACATTGACCTTTTCAGGATTGAGCCCCAGCTCGCGAATGACGGCGATCGATTGAGAGGCGAACGCTTCGTTTAACTCAAACAAATCGACATCCTCCAAGCTGATTCCCGCCAGCTTCAATGCTTTTGGAATCGCGACAACCGGACCGATACCCATGACATCAGGGTCTACACCGCCGACAGTAAAGGAACGGAACTTGGCAATCGGCTCGACACCCAGCTCGGCTGCTTTTTCAGCAGACATCACAAGAACTGCTGCCGCGCCGTCGCTCGTTTGCGAGGAGTTTCCTGCCGTTACGCTGCCTTGCACATGAAAGACCGGTCTGAGCTTGGCGAGTGCCTCCATCGTCGTGTCCGACCGCGCTCCTTCATCCTTGTCGAAAACACGTTCCTGGATATGAACCTTTCCTGCTTCATCCACAAAATGCTGCTTGACTGTCAATGGTACGATTTCATCCTGGAATTTCCCTGAGGTAATCGCAGCCGTCGCACGCTGATGGCTTTGCAGAGCAAAAGCATCCTGATCCTCACGAGAAATGTTGTACCTTTTCGCTACTTCTTCAGCTGTATGGCCCATGCTCATGTACGCTTCCGGCTTCGTTTCTACCAGAGTCGGATTGAGTGCGATTTTGTGCCCGAGCATCGGCACCAGACTCATGCTCTCCACCCCGCCAGCGACAACCACATCGGAGCTGCCGACCATGATCTGCTGAGCAGCGTAAGCAATCGTCTGCAAACCAGAGGAGCAAAAGCGATTGATGGTGATTCCCGATACATTTGTCGGCAATCCGGCGCGTAGTCCGATTAGGCGAGCCATATTCATGCCTTGCTCAGCTTCCGGTACAGCCGTCCCCATGATGATATCCTCGATATCAGCCGGATCGAGCTGTGGCACACGGCGCAACAGGTCGCTTACAACTGCGGCTCCCATATCGACTGGGTGAAAATCCTTGAGACTTCCTTTTTTCGATTTACCAATAGCGGTGCGGGCGCCCGCGACAATAACTGCTTCTCTCATCGTTATCCCTCCCTCTCCCTAGTTACGCAAAGGCTTGTTTTTGGTCAGCATGTGCTGCATCCGTTGCTGGCTTTTCGGCGTCTTGATTAGTTCGAGGAACGCTTGCTTTTCCAGCTCTAGAATATAGTTCTCTATCACTTCTGTACCCGCTGGCACGTTACCACCTGACATGACATAGGCAACTTTGCTTGCGATCAGCTCATCATGCTCGGAAATATATCCGCTCTTCTTCATTGCATAAATGTTTTGGCGCAGGTTCGCATAACCAGTTTCTCCGATGACGCGAATTTTGCGTGGCGCTGGTGGCGTGTAGCCCTCTTTATCCATCGTGAGCACCAGTTGCTTCGCATCGTATAACAGATGATCGGCATTCACGCTGATACGGTCAGTCGGTCGCAGGTACCCCAGATCGATGGCTTCCTGACCACTCGTAGATACCTTTGCCATGGCAATCGCTTCAAACGCTTTCGCCACGAACGGGAACGGATCGACTGGCACGCTGCCTCCCTCTGGAACATTTTCCATCGCTCTAAACAGCATCTCCTTCGTTCCTCCGCCACCTGGCAGAAGCCCTACCCCCACCTCTACCAAGCCAAGGTACGTCTCTGCCGATACCTGCACGCGATCCGCGAGGTAGGCCACCTCGACACCGCCGCCCAGCGTCATGCCAAACGGTGCTGCGACGACTGGACGATGCATGTAGCGCAGTGCCCGTGCTGTTTTGTGGAAGTTGCTGACCAGCATGTCAAGCTCCAGCCAGTTTTCATCCTGTGCTTCCATCAACGCCATTGCGAGATTCATCCCGACGCAGAAGTTTTTGCCTTGATTACCGATGACCAGACCGACGAAGTTCTTCTGCACTTCCTCTGCTGCCTGACTTGCCATGTGCAAGACATCCATCCCGAGTGCATTGTGTGGGGAGGTGAATTCCAGACATGCGACTCCATCTCCCAAATCGATCAAGGCAGCACCCGCATTTTTCTTGATTAGCTTGCCTTGCTCCTTAAGTGCTGCCAGATTGATGTTTTCCTTGCTCTCTTCGACGTCCTTGTAGGTGCCTCCGATGGAAAACACGCTGCACTTCCCTTGCTCTTTTTGATAAAAGGAGGTTTTCCCACTCGCGAGTAGCTCCGACACGAGTGCCGGAATCTTCTCGTTTTCCTCACGCATTCTTGCCACTGACTTTTCGAGACCGATGGCATCCCATGTTTCGAATGGCCCCATCTCCCAGCCGAAGCCCCACTTCATGGCCTGGTCAACAGAGACGATATCGTCTGCGATCTCATGAGCCTTTTCAGCAGAGTAAAGCAATACCTTTTTGAAGACACTCCAGACGAACTCACTGCCCTTGTCCTTGCCGTATGCGAGTGCTCTCAACTTCTCAGGCAATGTTTTGGCTGTTTTGGTTGCTTCGAGGGAAGGGAACTTCGGCCTCACACTTGGACGGTATTCCAGCGTGTCAACCGACAGCGCCAAAATCTCTTTTCCTTTCTCCGTCTTCACCTGCTTGAAAAAGCCTTGACCAGCCTTTTGCCCGATCCATCTTTTCTCCACCATTTGCAGAACGAAATCCGGCACTTCAAAAACCGAACGCTCCTGCTCATCCGTGCTTTTGTTCCTGACGTTACCCGCCACATGCACGTACGTATCTAGTCCGACGACATCAAGAGTGCGGAACGTCGCGCTTTTCGGACGGCCGATGACCGGCCCTGTCAACGCATCTACCTCATCTACCCCAAGCCCCAGTCGCACCATTTCGTGGATCGAAACCTGCAATCCATATGTACCGATGCGATTCGCGATGAAGTTAGGCGTGTCCTTGCAAACAACCATTCCTTTTCCGAGCACATGCTCACCAAAATGCTTCATGAAAGAGATGACTTGCGGGTCAGTATCAAAACCTGGGATCAGCTCCAACAGCTTCAAGTAGCGTGGCGGGTTAAAGAAGTGCGTGCCGAGAAAATGCTTGCGGAAGTCATCAGAGCGTCCCTCTGCCATTTCGTTGATAGAAACCCCGGACGTATTGGAAGACACGATTGTCCCTGGCTTGCGATGCGCTTCTACCATCGCGAAGACGCTTTTCTTCACCTCGATATTCTCGACAACTACCTCAATAATCCAATCGACCTCGCTCAAGCAAGAGAGATGATCTTCGAAGTTACCAACTGTAATCAGGTCGATGTTCTTTTTATCGTAGAGCGGCGCCGGCTTCTCCTTCAAAAGTCGGTCACGGCCCGCTTGTGCTATCCGGTTTTTCACCACGCTATCAGACAAAGTAAGTCCTTTTTTACTCTCATCTGCTGTCAATTCACGCGGCACGATGTCCAGTAAATAAGTGGGAATACCGACGTTGGCTAAATGTGCTGCGATTCCGGCGCCCATGACGCCTGAACCGAGAACTGCCGCCTTGCGAATTTTGCGTTCCATCTCCAAATCCTCCTTTTAAAAACCTAGTCATGGCTTATTCATGGTCACAAGAATGGCTTCGTAACAGTGAATATCTAATATTCAGACTAGAAGCGCATTTGTAAAACTTCTACTTCTCCATAGATATTCCTGTGTACATCAGCTCATGTCTCTCGTTGAATGAATGCTCATTCAGTATGTGGGTTAAAAAAGGACATCCCACGTTTTGGCTGTCTTACACGCCCGGAGATGCTACGTTCCCACCAACTGAATCACCGTTCAGTTTTTATTGTAATCGAAAATTCTGTCAGTTGCAATCGTCACTTATTGCTTCTTGGGATAAAGAAAGAAAAAGGGGCACTCCGTTGTCCAGTGCCCCTTTTTCTGTGCTACTTTTGCGAGTAAATTAGCGCGGTGATCTTGCGTCCGTATGCATTGGACGAGTCTTCTTCCAATCGGTATTCAATCTGGAAGTCTCCGTTTTTCGGGTCTAGATAATGAGCAATGATCCAGAGGGCTTTCGAATTGTTTTCGTCGGCCTTGACCGATACTTTTACCGGTCCGTTGTAGGTGGGCACTTGCTCCAGCTTTGCCATGCTTTTGAGCGCATCGTCTGTAAAGACCGCAGACAGATGCTTCTGATTTTTCATTTCGTACGCCAAATTCGCTGCACGTAAATACACCTGCGCGATGTGCTGCTGATTCGCAGGCGAACCACGGAACTGCGAAGCTGTATCAATCCGGTAATAATCAATCAGTCGATCCATTACGACGACGTATTCTGCACGCGTCAGAACCTTGTTCGGAGAAAAGGTCTTGTCCGCGAGAAACAGATTGAATTCGCGGATGGCCAGTGGGTACGGTGAATATGTATCTCGATAGAATCGGTCGCGCTTCCATTCGTAATAGCTGTTAAAGTAAGAGGCTGTATCTTGTGGTTTAATATTGGCCGTACGGAATTTTTGCGGTGCCAGCATATGAAACAGGATCAAGCTGGCCTCTTCTTTCGTCAATGGCCACTGCATCCCGGCACTGGACATCCACCAGTCCGGATTTTCCTTCTCTTGTTTTTTCATCAGGTGCCCGGTTTCAGCCAAATATAGATAGTACAGCATCTGGTCTCCTGGATCAAACTTGCCCAGCTCGTCCGTTTCGATTTTCATCATGGTCTTCAGATTGCTCAGCAGTTGATCTACTTCCCCCCGGAGTAGATAGCGATGATCCAGGTTTGGTTTGCGTTCTGGCTTTTCAATCGGACCATATACCGTCTCGAATACGCGATTCAGCATAACCAAAGCTTCGCCTCTAGTCACCGGCTTGTTTGGGTAAAAAGGCTGATATCCCTTCCTCACTACGATGCCCAGATCCGCCATTTCGTCGATGTGCTCACGTGCCCAATGTCCCTGTATGTCCGTATACATGCCAGCCGCATTCGCACTCCCTGAAAAAACGCTTTGCACCACTAGCAGTGCCAAGAGAAAAACGACAGCAAAACGCTTTACCATGACTTACGATAACTCCTTTCTTTCCATGATCGTTTCCTTACTCCCTTTTTTGGAATTCTTCCCCAGCAGCATCCATTCCTGCCATGTTGGTCTATTTTCCTGGGTCTGATCTCTCCCTTTCTTGTATCGGGATGAAAACGGAAGTTCATTATACTTTTTCAAAACAAATGAAAAAGAGCCGCACTTTGTATTAGCGGCTCCAATTATATCCTTTTTCTCTATGCGCTGACTATCCTTCAATCTGCTCGAACCAGCCTGGTCCCTTGGTCACAAGCAACCGATATAAGAAAATGTTAATGAGGGTGAACAGGACGAAAATCCCAAGAGCGGTCCCTAGCATGGATGTCCCTAGCAAAAAACTGCCGAGTACAACAAGACCTCCTGCCATAAGGCCTATTACTAGTGGGAAAAGTGGATTAAGATTTTGCTTGATTGCCTCCTGTTCGGAGCTCCAGCGCAGTTTAGGCAACTGCAAATCCACCAGGATTCCGACCAGATTGATAAAAATCAGCCCCGGAATTCCACTCACGATGGCAAGGATGATAAAGGCAGGGGAAAGCTGTAAAAACCATATGGCCTCTGCAAGAAGCAGCAGCATACTCACTGCACTCAGTACCAATCCTGGGAACAATTTTGCCAGCAGGATGTGGCGATAAGGCATGGGCCATAGCTTGTTCGTAAAGAATCCCTGTCCCTCTCTGGATATGGCTGTTACGGAAGTGCTATTCATTGCACCCATGAAGAGAAACGCGGCGAAGGCGATCGCCATGCTAATTCCCGCTACCGATCCCTTTTGCATGAGCAATTGAATAAACGCAATCATTTCGCCGCTGTCCTGACGGCTAAGCAATGGAATCAAAACGAGTATCGGAATCAAAATGCTGGACAGCGTACAATTCATCAGAAATGCCGGCGTCCTCCACAACATTCTCCATTCCTTGAGTGCGTAAGCCAGCATAGCTGGACGTTTTTGAACGAGCTTGGCAAAGGCAGTATCGACGACTTCTTTTCGTGTGGCGACAGACTCACTCATGCCCATGACACCCGAAAAGTAGAGATACGTTCCAGCGTAGAGAAAAGCAGCTATACCAATAATCGCCACGAGAATGAAAGCAATTAGATAACCGAGGGAACCCCACGTACCGCTGTCTACCAAAGCAAGAGCAGCCAGATTGCTTGTAGGGAACAGCTGGGTGACAAGGCTCAACAGCCCATTGTCTTGAGCCACAAGCATTTGCTGAAACTGCTCCATGCCAAATCCGCTTCCGCTAGACTGACGTTGGAACAGCGCTTGAAAACCAACGACAATTCCAAGCCCGATCAGCCCTCCGATGATACGGAAGCGCTCCTTGTATTTTTTGACGTTCGTAAATCGCATGAACAGAATCACGACAAGAGCAGCCAACACTAGGGGCAACACTGGAACAACCAGAAAAACAAGGATCGCTAGCAAATAATACATGATCCCTGCGTCGCTTTTCACGCCGTACGTAATAAACAGAGGCCCTAAGAAAACCAGCGCTGTAAAATATTCATACACGAGTGCAAGCGTAAATTTGGCTCCGAGAATGTGCGCTGGAGCAAGCGGCATGGGCAATAAATGCTCAACATCCTTCGAATAGTAGAAAACACTCAAAACATACAAAATCCCGAACAAAAAGATGGCAAGTGAAGACATCGCTACGCCAAATCCGAGTAGGGCCCCCTCCTGTCCGATCACCACCAATCCGTCGTACAACTCAGAAATCAACACGACAGCCGAAGCAATCATGGGAAGAACGCCTAGTGCAATGACGATATACAACAGAGCGGTCTTCCAGCCACTCCCTTTCTCCACTCTCCAAGCTGGTTCGGCGTTTTTCATCATCATCTTCGTCAAAATCAGCACTTTATTCATGCTTGGTCAACTCCAGGAACAAGCTTTCCAGCGATACTTCTGACTGAAAATGCTCACGCAGCTCAGTAAAGGTTCCACAGAACAAGATTTTCCCTTTGTTGATAATCCCGACTCGATCGCACAGCTTCTCCGCAACCTCCAGTACGTGTGTGGAAAAGAATACGCTTCGACCGCTATCCGCGTGTTCACGCATCATTTCTTTTAACGTAAAGGATGACTTGGGATCGAGTCCAGTCAATGGCTCATCGAGAATCCACACCTCAGGCTGATGGATGAGCGCACCCATGATCATGATTTTTTGCCGCATGCCATGCGAATAGCTCTGAATCGGATCACCTAACGCGTTCTTCATATCAAAGCGATCCGCCAACTCCAAAATACGCTTTCCTCGTACCTCTTGGGGTACCTCGTAAATATCTGCCATGAAGCTGACATACTCGAGACCCTTCAAGCGCAAAAAAAGATCAGGGCTATCCGGTACATAACCAAATTGGCGTTTTGCTTCGAGTGCTTCGGTGCGAATATTTTTACCATTGATCGTGATCTCGCCTTGATCTGGACGTGTGATGCCTGTGATCATTTTGATCGTCGTTGTCTTGCCAGCTCCATTTGGGCCGAGGAAGCCAAAAATTTCCCCGTTGGGCACTGTGAGATTCATTTGATCAACTGCTTTTATGGTGCCGTTGTAGCTTTTCGTCACATGAACCAGCTCAATCATTGCTGCTTCTCTCCTCTCCTCGCCGTTCCCAACATTTTTTCCAATTTACTCCACCCCTTTTATTACGAGTGGTTCAAAGAAAAGTTCCGAGAAAAGAAAAAGAGCCGTCGGTTATCCCAACGACCCTCATGATTAGTTTTGTGGCACAAAGCTGCCATCACGCAGCATAGTCAACTCGCCCATGATGAATGCTAAGTCTTCGTTGTCGTCCAACTTGCCACTTTCCTCCAACGCTTCCAAACGTCGCAGAAGTATGTTGGCAAAATCCTGAATCTGAACCGGATGTGCCTCTATATCGGCATCATCCAAAATATCAAAGCCAGTCAAGGCTTCCAAGTGGGTCACGATACGGAAACCGCCGATTTCCCCTAGGAACTCTTGCTTGTTCATTTTTGATTTCTCCAATTTTTGCAGCATGGACAAAATATCATTTGCTACCACGCTAGGAAAAGCAACCTGATAAAAGTTGCGATTTTTCGCTTCTTCCGTTTTGATGATCAAAACATCAATACCGTCCGGCTTCTTCGCTTTTTTGCCAAACCCAAACATATATTCCACCTCAATCGTTCGATCTGTCCAACTCTCTCCATGATAGACATAATCCGAGACTCAGACAACCCCTATCCATATATTAACTGGGCTATTTGTCTTTTTTGACACACACGCTAACGGTAAACGACTGCCCCCAAGTGAGGTGCGCCATGAAATTCAACTGGAAAAACTGGATGTTTATTCTAACTCTCTCTTTGCTCGTCACAGGATGCATGACGCATGTAAAGCAGGAGCAGGCAAAAACCAAGGCCAAAACACAAAGCAAGCCTACCAAGCAGTCTGCCATCCAAAAGCTTGGCGATAACAAAATGGATGTTGTCCTCTTTCTGAATCAGGCGGAGCATCTGTTGGAAAATGTTTTTTATGCTGCTGCGGACAATGCGAAGGGCAAATCTGTGTATGAGGATGGTCTCGTCTTTCGTGAATTGCCTGAGCGCTTCGACAGCAAAGACAAGATAACGGGTTACTTCGGTCGTTTTTGGAGCCGTCCGCTGGCAGAAGCCATGTATGACAACATGACCACCAAGCTGGTGAAGGAAAAAGTATACGTAGCAATCCCCCGTGTCGACTATCCGACTTTGATCTCGGTTCGAAACACGACTGTTCAAAAAAGCAATGGAGAACTCAGTGTGACCGTAGAAGATGTAACCGATTCTTCCTTTGCTTCTGACCGCACGCTCCGCTACCGACTCGTGCGTGATCAAAAGACCAAACGGTTCGAAATCAAATCACGGATGGGCGCTTATGGGAATGAACAATTTCAATAAGCCTCTTGACATTTCTTGCGGACCAAGCGAATAATAGTGAATTAATAAGCACATAGTGAGCGGCAATGACGGGGAATAGTAAAACCGCCCTTCAGGTCCAGAGAGCGAAATCCATCGGCTGAGAGGTTTCGTCCTTGAATCGGTTTGAACCCACCCCAGAGCATCCAGGGAAGACCTGGACAGGTTTCTTTCACCTGTTATCAAAGAAAGAGAGCCGGGCGTTTCTTGCCTGAAGTATGCCTTCAGTCCAAAACGTCAAATAAGGTGGTACCGCGTAAGGTCTTACAAGCCCTTTCGTCCTTATCAAAGAGACGAAAGGGCTTTTTTGCATGGAAATAAGGGGGTTTTCGCATGAGAAAGGGTAAATTGCGTTTGGTAGTAAAGGTGGGGAGCAGTTCGATTGCAGCAGCTACAGGCGGTGTTGATCCGGCAAAAATGTCGCTGCTCGTCTCCGCTATCAGCCAATTGCGCGAAGCGGGTCATCAGGTTGTCTTAGTCTCCTCAGGAGCTGTCGCCAGCGGCTATCAATGTCTCGGCTATCAACAGCGCCCGCGATCCTTGGCAGCCAAGCAAGCAGCAGCAGCCATTGGGCAAAGCTTGTTGATGCAAACCTATACACAAATGTTCGGCGCCCATAACTTCAGCGTGGCGCAAATCTTGCTGACACGCAGTGACTTTTCCCACAAGGAACGGTATCAGCACGCATTCTCTACCTTGTCACTGCTATTGGATAAAAATATTTTGCCAATCATCAACGAAAACGACACGGTATCCGTAGCGGAACTGACCTTCGGAGACAATGATATGCTCGGCGCTCTCGTCGCTGGTCTCATCCATGCCGACTTGTACACGATCCTGACTGATACGAATGGCTTGTACGACAAAGACCCACGTTATCATGCAGATGCCAAACACATGAGCTGGCTCGAATGTGTGACGGACGAAATCGAGGCACTTGCAGGCGGAGCTTCCCAACTGGGAACAGGCGGTATGCGCTCCAAGCTGATCGCAGCCAAAACCGCCCAATCATTAGGAATTCCCAGCTTTATCGGAAAATTGACGAATACCACTGATTTGTTGGATGTCCTTACTGGCAACGGGAATGGCACCTACGTCAACTATCATCCAGAAGCGCCTGCAACAAACGGCGTTCCTACAAGAAAGCAATGGATTGCGCTTCACTCCCCTACCCGCGGAAAAATCACGGTTGATAGCGGTGCAGCGGAAGCGATTTTGGAAAACAGCAAAAGCTTGCTCTTAGCAGGTGTCCGCGATGTATCCGGGATGTTCGAGCAAGGTGAGGTTATCGAGGTTTACTGTGAGGGTACGTTGATCGGTCGCGGTATCAGCAGATTCAATGCAGCACAGTTAAGTGATTTTCTTTCCCCTGATAACGTAACGCGACACAGCGGTACTGTTATACATCGTGATGAATGGACACCTGTCATCTAAACGAATCCATGTAGATAGAAAAAGGAGTTGGAGAAACCATGGAAAGCTTGAAGGAAAAAGTGCATGCACAAATTAGCCTGGCCAAACAGGCTTCACGAAAAATGGCCATACTCTCTCGCAAAGAAAAAGACAATGTACTCGTCGCAATCGGCAACCAGCTGTTGGCTGATGAAGCCATCATTCTCTCAGAAAACGCCAAGGACCTCGCTCTCGCGGAAGCAGACGGTCAGCCTGCCTCCTATCTGGATCGTCTCCTGTTGACACCAGAGCGAATTGCGCAGCTCGTGGATAGCCTGGCGCAGCTGGTATCCCTCGAAGATCCGGTCGGGGAACGGATCGACTCGTGGACACGGCCAAACGGACTTTTCATCGAACAAATCCGCGTCCCTCTCGGCGTCATTGGAATGGTGTACGAAGCAAGACCAAACGTCACGGTTGACGCAGCAGCTATCGCCCTCAAAACAGGCAATGCAATCGTCCTTCGCGGCAGCCACAGCGCTGTTCACAGCAACCTCGCTTTGGTGAATAGCATTCGTCAAGCGCTCACTGCGACGGGGCTTGATGCGGAAGCGGTGCAGTACTTGCCTTTTGCTGAGCATGCCTCTGTCGATCACTTGTGCACCGCCAATGGTCTCGTAGATGTCATCATCCCTCGGGGGGGCGCAGGACTGATCCAGCGGGTTCTGCAAATCGCAAGCGTACCTGTACTCGAAACAGGCGTCGGCAATTGCCACATTTATGTGGATGAAGCCGCTCAGTATGACATGGCCCAGAGCATCGTGATCAATGCCAAAACGAGTCGCCCTGCCGTATGCAATGCTGCCGAAACACTACTCGTGCACCGCAATTGGTCACGAGAAAATCAACGGGCATTGCTTCAAAAGCTATTGGCTAAGGGCGTTGAGCTTCGCGCTTGTGAGCGTACAATAGAGCTGCATTCCGACCTCGAAGCACAACTGCACCATGCAACGACAGAAGACTGGGATACGGAATACTCGGAGCTGATTCTGGCTGTTCGCACTGTCGATAGCTTAGGCGATGCCATTGAACATATTACAGCGCATACTTCCGGCCATTCTGAGGCCATCGTAACAGAAGATGAAATCGCAGCCCGTCAGTTTTTGACCGCGATCGATGCCACAGCTGTTTATCACAATGCCTCTACCCGTTTTACAGATGGTGGAGAATTCGGCTTCGGTGCCGAGATCGGCATCAGCACACAAAAACTTCACGCTCGTGGGCCAATGGGCTTGCCTGCGCTCACTTCTTACAAGTATGTCGTACGCGGAAACGGTCAAATCCGATAGTCCAAAAGGAGGGAATCATCATGAGTAACCAAGCAACAGCGATTACAGAAGGGCGGATCGGTTTTCTCGGTGCAGGCTCGATCGTGGAGGCTATGCTTTCCGGTATCGTAAAGAAAGGCTTACTCCCTTCTGAGCGTATTTCCGTCAGCAACCGCAACAATATGGAGCGTTTGAAGCAGTTGGCAAATGATTACGGGGTAACGGCTACCCAGGACAAATTTGAGGTAGCCCGCTCTTCCGATATTTTGATTTTGGCTATCAAGCCGAAGGATGCAGCAGAGGCTTTGCAGGATTTGCGTGGAATCGTTCGTTCCGACCAATTAGTCATTTCGGTGGTCGCTGGCGTCTCCACCAGCCTGATCGGCGAGTGGCTCGGTGCAGAATGCCCGATCATACGCACGATGCCCAATACATCCTCCGCTGTCGGTCTGTCTGCTACAGGCCTCTCCGCGAATCCTTTTGTTCAGGAAGAACACCGCGAGCTGGCTACCAAGCTTTTCGAAGCAATTGGCACCGTTTATGAAGTCGCCGAGGAAGAGCTGGACATCATTACTGGCTTGTCTGGAAGCGGCCCTGCTTATATTTACTATCTGGTAGAAGCGATGATGGGCGCGGGTGCCACTGCGGGACTGGATCGGGAAATGGCACGCCAATTAACGCTACAAACCGTTATCGGCGCAGCACATATGCTGCTCGATACGCGCGAAGAGCCTTCCTTGCTCCGCCAAAAGGTAACGAGTCCTGGTGGAACGACCCAGGCAGGACTGGAAGTATTGGAAGCCTATCAATTCCAGGAAGCCGTAACTGCAGCCATCCTGCGTGCTGCGGAAAGATCGCGGGAGATGGGGGCACAATACCAGTAAAGGCGTGTTGTCTCCCCTCCTTGTCATGTATAATGAAAAAGATCAAGCGTAGTCGCGAACAATGACGAAGGAGGTCCCATGGAAATTTACGCCTTGTACGGCACCAGTGGAACAGGAAAAAGCACCAGTGCATTAGAACTCGCTCACCGAATGAACATCGACGCCATTATTGACGATGGCATCCTGATTTACCAAGGACGCAAGGTGGCCGGAACCTCTGCCAAATATGAGAAGACAAAAATTCAGGCTGTAAAACGAGCAATTTTTCATTATAAGGAGCACGCCGAAGAAGTACGGAGAAGTCTTGGAGAGATTCAACCAAGTCGACTACTCGTGTTAGGGACTTCGCAGCGGATGATTGGTCGTATCGTCGAAGCTCTGCATTTGCCTTTTCAAGTGGATTTTATCCCGATTGAATCCATCAAGCCTCCGCAGGAAATCGAAGCTGCCCGCTACGTGCGGGAAACAATGGGCAAGCACACGATACCGATTCCGCGTGTGGAGGTAGAAAAAGATTTCCTCCAGCGCCTCATCTCCTCTGCCCAACAGATTTTTAGCTCGAAAAAAGAAGTGATTGGGGAAACAACCGTAGTTCATCCTCCGTTTTCAGGCGGACGTATCATGATTCATCCCCAGGTGTTGCGAAAAATCGTGGAAGCGACCTGCGACCAGTTTGACGAGGTCCATCATGTGGTCAAGATCGTCTCCAGCTTTGAGGATTTGCCTCGGTTTCAGGTTTCGATTGCTCTTCAACTGCCTTACATGACAAATATTCCAGCACTTATCCATGCACTTCAATCTACGTTGTACAAAGAAGCTCAATATTGTCTTAATATCGCTCCCGCAAGCATCGACATCGTCGTTTCTTCGCTGGAGCTATCCTGATCCGGTCCTTTGCGACCGGATTTTTTTGGCTGTAATCCTCAGGGGTTACATCCTGACTTGTTGCTCATCCTAAGCATGATTCCATCTGAAAGGAGCAACCCGATGCCATCCATCCTGTCTTCCAAGCCCTTTACACAAGCACCGATTCCCGAACCGCCTAAGGTCATCACGACAAAGGACTTGAGCTATCTCAAGGATGCTTTGTCATGGGAACTGATCGCTTTCAAAAAGCTGCATGCTTTCGCACAGCAGGCTACTGATCCCGAGGTCAAGCAATGTCTGGAGCAGCAAGGACAAATGCACCAGCGTCACTACCAAAAACTGCTGAGTCACTTACAAAACAACAACACCGCAGTGATGGCGACCATTCCGCAGACACAGTCCCAGCAACAGCAGCAACAATCCCAACCACAACATCAAATGCAATAAGGGAGGAATCGGGATGCCAAACCAAAACCAGATCGCCAATCCGCAATCCGGTCAGCTTCCACAAGAAAAAGGTCCGCAAATGAACGATCGTGACTACCTCAACGACTGTCTGGCTACGTGCAAGTATTTGACGGATAACTTTAACGTCGCCGTTCGTGAAGCCAGCCATCAGCAGCTTTATGATGACATGCTACAAATTTTAAATGAGACACATCAATCAGCACGTGATGCTTTCAATCTCATGTTCCAAAAGGGATGGTACAAGCTGGAGGCATCCGAGCAGCAACAACTGCAACAAGCTTATCAGCAGTTTAGCGGGTACTCCACGCAGTTTCCTTATCACTGAAATAGCGGAAGACACCTGACCCAAGCAGGTGTCTTCTTTCCATTACCCCCTGTCACGCAGGAGCTGCGATAATACAAATAGGGCCTTTTCCATGTCGGCTTCCTCAGCGTACACGTATGACAAACGAAGATGATGACTATCCGTCTGATCATAAACAAAGCCGGGATTTAACAGAATCCCTTTTGCCAATGCTTCCGTAAAAAGCTTGCGCATCGAAACTGCCTGACGCAGACGCAGCCAAATATAAAAACCGCCTTGTGGAATACGCCAATCTGCCAGATCGTCAAACCAGTGAGTAAGGCATTCGCACATCCTGTCTCTTCTGTGTCGCAGCGCTGCTCTTAACTGATCCAGATGCCGTGAATATCTCTCGCTTGTGAGCCATTCTGTCGCCACCCATTGGGAAATAGCACTTGCCCCGTAGTCCGTCTGCATTTTCACATCCGCGAGGCGTTCAATGACAGGCTCAGGCCCTACAATCCAGCCGATCCGCAGCCCTGGACTGAGTGTTTTGGACAAGCTGCCCAAATACAAAACCAACCCGCTTTGATCCCTCGCCTTCAACGGCAATGGTCCCGGCTCGTCTAACCACAATTCTCCGTAAACATCGTCTTCCAACACAGGCAGTCTCTCCCGCTCGCATGCCGCCATCACTTGCTCCCTTCGATTCTCGGACATGCTAATCCCGGTCGGATTGTGGTAAGCCGAAATCGTATAAAGCAGGGCTGCTTGATGCGCCTGTTTTTGTCTTGTTAGCACCTGAGGAGAGATTCCTTCCGCATCCATCGGTACACCAACCAGACGCATTCCCGATGATTGAAACAAAGGCAATGAGAATAAATACGAAGGCTGTTCGAGCAAGATGGCAGATCCACGGTGAAGGATGCCAATCGATATCAACTGCAAAGCTTGAAGAGCCCCTGAAACGACCAAAATAGACGCCGGAGAAGCTTCGATCCCCCTGCTGCGCAAATGGTTGCTGATCGCCTGACGCAAAGGCAACAGCCCTTTTGGCTCCGAATATCCGAGATGTGTCATTTTGCCCTGCAAGCTAGCCATGACCTCTTCCATCTCCGCAACAGGAATCAAGCAAGGCGACAGCTCACCAGTCCCCAAACGAATGTATCTCGGGTCTGGCTCGTAACGATTGATATCCTGAATCGTCTGCGAGTTGGGGAGATGCGCCCCTGCCTGAACGTAGCCCAGCCAATTGGGCGGAGGCGCGGTCGTCAATAAGGACCACGTGTTGTTGCTAACGACGGAGCCACTACCTACTGTTGCTTCAATGAAGCCATCCGCTTTCAGCTCTTCCAACGCTGTCACCACCGTGCTGCGGTTTACATCAAAGGCTTGCGCTAACGCTCTTTGTGTTGGCAATTTACTGTTGATTGGCCACTCTCCGCCTGCGATTTTCCCCTTGATATAAGCCACGATCTGGGCGTAGATCGGTATGTCAGATGATTTGTCAGGCTTCCAGTCTATCGTAAGCACAGGCACATTCCTCCTTGTCTCCTCATTGTACAAATTGGTTGGTTTGGATGTAAACCAATTGGCTGGAGACAACGGATTCACAACCGTGAATAATGACAGTAATGCAAAATGTACTTTGCATCGAGAGAGACACGGGGAGGAATCTAACATGCTGGAAGCAATTTTGCACGGTTTTGTGCTTGCATTTGGACTTATTTTACCGCTGGGCGCACAAAATGTTTTCGTCTTTAATCAGGGCGCCCTCCAACCAACATTACTTCGGGCCATGCCTGTCGTACTGACTGCGGCACTCTGTGATACGCTGCTCATTTTATTGGCGGTATTGGGAGTCTCCTTGGTCGTATTGACTGTCACATGGTTGAAAACGGTTCTGTATGTCGTCGGCTTTTTCTTTTTGGTGTACATGGGATATTTAACGTGGCGTAGCCGTCCAAATACTGAGGATGGAGAGAAAGAGCGCTTTTCGGCCAAAAAGCAAATCATGTTTGCTGCCTCTGTCTCTTTGTTGAATCCGCATGCGATTCTCGACACGATCGGCGTAATCGGTACCAGCTCACTCAGTTATACCGGAACAGAGAAATGGGGCTTTACTGTTGCCTGCATCCTTGTATCCTGCCTCTGGTTTTTTAGCCTTTCTGTAGCTGGCCGTACAGCAGGACGATTAGACCAGTCTGGAAAATTGCAGCGTGGCCTGAATATGGTATCAGCAGTGATTATGTGGGGAGTGGCCTTCTATATGGCAGCCCAATTACTCATGACGTAAAGAGTTAGTGAAAAAGTGAATAATCCCCACCTCCTCCACTCAAAATACTTCTATTCGGGTTTTCGAAGTGGAGGTTTGTTTATGCTTTTTACCAAATCAGACGCACTCTTGGATGACTTGTATGAGATTGCGAAAAATGTGCATGAAACGGCGATCTATTTTAATGAATACAAGATTACCTCTTTAGAGACTGTCAAAACCTTTGCTACAGAGATGAAGGAGTACGAAACAAAAGGCGACAAGCTCATCCATGAAATCATCGTGCAAATCAACAAAACATTTATTACTGCAATTGAGCGCGAGGACGTTCTGGATCTTGCCGTCAAGCTGGATGATGTGCTGGACGGATTGGAGTTTTGCGCTTCGAGGCTCTATATGTACGACATCATGGAAGCAGATCAGACGATGGTGAGATTCGGTCAACTCATCGAAAACGCTACCAAGCAAATTCTTCTCGCCATCGAACTGCTCCAAAAGCAAAAGCTGTCCGATATGAAGGAGTACATCATCCGCATTAACGATTTGGAAAGCGAAGGGGATGAACTGGTGAGGGGGAGCATCCGGCAATTGTTCAAGACCTCGAGCGATCCGATTCACATCATTCAGCTCAAAGAGATTTACGAAGTGCTGGAAGATGTCATGGATCATTGCGAGGATGTCGCCGATGCGATGGAATCCGTGATCATGGGCAACTCTTAAACCAAGGAGACCTACTTTCATGCATACGAGCCTTCCTCTTGTTATTGCTGTCATCATCCTGGCTGTTTCCTTTGATTTTATCAACGGATTTCACGATACAGCCAATGCCATCGCAACCACCGTATCCACCAAAGCTCTCCCGCCTAAGATTGCCATTGGCCTGGCGGCTATCATGAATTTTATCGGTGCCCTTACATTTACCGGGGTCGCCAAAACAATCGGTGGAGATATCGCCGATCCAGCCAAGCTAGAATTCGGTGTGCTTGTGGTCATGGCTGCTCTCTTGGCTGCGATCTTTTGGAATTTGATTACGTGGTGGTACGGTATCCCCAGTAGTTCTTCTCACGCTCTCATCGGCTCACTCGTAGGTGCCGTCCTCGCTTCCGCCGGGATCGCGCAAATCAACTGGGCTGGTTTTTTGAAAATCTTTCAGGCGCTCATTGTGTCACCGATTATCGCGCTGGTTGCCGCTTACCTCATGATGAATTTGGTCTATTTCATTTTCAGTCGGATCATGGTGCCCCCCACCAAGGTCAATCGGGGTTTTCGCCTCTTTCAAATTTTCACGGCGGCCCTGCAATCCTTTACACATGGAACCAATGACGCCCAAAAAGCGATGGGCATTATCGTGTTCGCCCTCGTAGCCGCTGACCTGCATGCAGATACGAGCACGATTCCTTTCTGGGTACAGTTCATTTGTGCGCTCGCGATGGGCTTGGGAACCTCTGTCGGGGGTTGGAAAATCATCAAGACGGTCGGGGGCAAAATTACAAAGATTGAACCAATCAATGGAGCCACTGCCGACCTCACCTCGTCCACGATTATTTTTACCTTTACGCAGCTAGGATTGCCTGTCAGCTCTACCCATGTCATTTCATCCGGGATTATGGGGGTCGGCGCAGCCAAGCGACTGAAGAGCGTCAATTGGGGCGTCGCCAAACGTATCGTGATCACGTGGTTTATTACGCTGCCGATCTCTGCCTTGCTCGCTGCAGCTATCTATTTGTTGCTACATGTATTTATCTAAAAGCAAAAGGGACGAGTATCAGGCTCGCCCCTTTTTTCTATGATCCTAATGGAAAGCCCAAGTAAGACTCTCCATACTGTAAAGATAAACGCATAGCTTCCAGATACTTTCGCTGTTGTTCTGTTAATTGGCTCTTGTCTGCGTAAACACTGTGATAGATATAGGAAAAGAGATGGCGGTAGTCCATAAAAAAATTGATCAGGGAGAGGAACTCTGTAGAGGGATTACCACGTGAATAGCCTTCCATAAACGATTGGAAAAAGGAGTGGACAAACTCTTTCCTCGCTAGTCCCTTTGGTACTGTCTGGGCTGTATGATAAACAGCAATCGCAATATCATAAGCAAACCAATGGTATTCGCTGTCTCCAAAATCGAGAATGGTCAACTCCACATCATTCCGTAAAAAATTGTGATGATGCAGGTCTCCATGGATTAAACCAAAATGATCTTTGGAAATGGGAAGACTTTTGAATGCGTGACGGTATTGATGCAACTTTTCTATCAGGATAGGGTCAACACTATGGCTATCTTCTTGAAACAACCGATTCTCAAACCACATTTGTCGCTGATGAACAGGTTGAAACGTTTTGGCGAGAGTATGCATCTTACCCATCATCTCTCCCCATTGCTCGAACAATGCAGGACTCCACACGTCCTTGTCTTGCGAACTGACGTGAACCCCCTCAACCTTTTCATAGACAACAAAAAAGCATTCCTCTGAAATTCGGTTCAGATAGGTATCCGCTGCGATGCGTAATGGCCTCACCACATGCAGCCCGTGTTCATGCATATAAGACAACCATTCGCATTCAGATAAGACACCTTGCTCGGATGCGGCTGTGCCCTCTTCTATTTTGACCACAAGCTTTTCACCACGGTTTATCTCAAATACGTGCTGGTTATAACCTCCAAGGAGTTTGGCTTCAGATGATTGACAACCGAGTCGGGCAAATACTTGGTTTTTTACCGTATCCGTTACCATTGCTCATTTCCCCTCTTCCGTATTACTTTCTCTCACTATATACGCCCTAGTTTCTTCATACCCTCTTCAACAAATTGGTCATCCCGCAACTTGTCCTGCACGCTTGTCCGCCACTTTTCTTTTGTCAACAGCGATGCCAAATCGTCACCGAATAAGCTCTGAATAGCTGCTCGCGTGGCAACAATCGTAGTATCTGAAAAACGATATTGGATTGTTTGCAAATTGTCTACCAGAGCAAAGGCTGACACGGAGTTATACAGCATCGCTTGCTTGAACAATTTCGCCTCGATATCGGTCGACTTGTCCTCGTAATGGATCTCAATCGTAAACTTATCCGGACGGAGCTGAAAGGTTCCCTTGAGATGATCCAGAGGTAGATGATTGAACATGACCAGATTTGAAGTAGCTCCCATGTACTTGTTTTTGTACGGCAAAATGGATTCCAAATCGTGAGTCAGCGGGCTTTGCTGTGCCAATCGATATTGCTCGGATTGCGCTTCATTTTCCGGGATAATGATAATCTGGATGACCATGAACAGGACGACCCCGATGAGAACCATAGCAAGAATGATTTTATTTCGCAATGACGTCACCTTCCCCTGCATCGTATTTCAGAATAAGCCGCGGAATAGCGTGCAGCCACAGTGGTATAAGGATAGAGAGTAGAGGCAGCGCATACGTTACGGCAATGGTAGCGAATTGATACGGTCCAGTAAGTTTCACTGGAGTTGAAAACCATAGATTGCTGCCGAAATAAAGCGCAGTCGTAAAAATGAATGTCCCGACGAAATAAAGTGCCCAAAGCATCCAGCCCGTTTTCCGCAGCAAAAAGGCAAACCGCACATTCATGCTGGTCAAATGATGGGAAGAGTCCGGTCGGTTGATCCCTAGCAGAATCAAATACACGATACCGATGAGGATGCAAATCGCAAACAGACTATAGCTCAAATAGATACCCATGCCCCAAATTCGCAAGGGCATAGTCACAATCCAGGCAATGAGTCCGTACAGCAATCCGAGCTGCAACAGTTCTTGCACGAATGGAACTATGTATACCTTGCGGCATTCTCCAACAATCGAATCAATCGAGGGAAGATTGGCCTTTGCTTTTTTCATGGCTTCATCCAACGGTAGGCCATCTGCAACCAAATCAGCTACCTTTGCCTCCAGATTGCTCAATACTTCCCACTTGAGTTCTTCAATTTGCTTACTTCCCCGATATTTTTGGAATAATTGATCGACATAGTGCTGTAAACTCTCCATCACACTTCCTCCCGCCTTTCGATGAGGTGGTCAATCAATTCTTTGGCGACTTTCCAGGATGCCAGCGCTTTTTCGTACGCCTCTCTTCCCGCTTCTGTCACCTGATAATATTTGCGTCTGCCCCCTTGGCTCTCATCTCCCCAATACGAAGCGATCAGCTTGTGTGACTCTAATCTTTTCAAGCTGGTATACAAGGAAGGCTCTTTCAGTTCGTAACGACCGTCGCTGTTTTTGAAAATGGCTTTGATGATTTCGTATCCATAGTTATCGCCGTCACACAGGACACGAAGAATAATCGTATCGATATGGCCGCGGATAATATCACTGCTGATGCTGCTGTCACTCATCTCGTTCACCTCGCAGCTATAGCATAACACATATTACTATGCGTGATGAAGTAATATGTTACAGAAAGCACAAAAAAGACTGTTGACTCATCAACAGCCTTTTCGCTTCCATCCTTTATTCGATGAAGTACATTTTTCCATCCAATTCGAGAGAAATAGCGGATTGCGTCATATCCTTTTTCAATTGTTTGGCGTAGGCTACAACTTCATCCAGCGCCTGATTGTCGAGTTTTTCGGCAAAGCTGTAAACGATCGTGACTTTCTCCTTGATCAGTTTTTTGTTATCGTCGACCCATCCACCCGTTCCGCTAATGGCAGTCGCTCCTCCAAAAAGGTTTGAAAATTTCGTCAATGACTGATCGACGTATTTTGCATGAACTTCATCAGTAACCGGAGTGCTTCCGTTCATCGTGGATGGCACATAGATTTTGACAACGTGGCTCAAGTTGAATTGGCTTTGCAAGGCACTATTTTCAGTTTTTGATGCCGCCTCAGTAGTAGTTGCTGCATTCGTAGAAGCAAAAGCATGGAGCGGATTTGTTGCAGATTGCAGGGAAAGTACAAGCAGTGCGGCCAGACACAATCCGATCATTCCAGAAACGATTTTTTTCATGCGCTTTTCAACCCCTTCATGAATGGATATAAAAACCAATTTCCATTGTAATGTAGCACAGCACGTAATTGTATCCATCCGAAGACATGGGCTTGCTAGTAGGCTAGCCCTACACAAGACATTCCTCATGTAAGAGATATAGGAATTGACTTCACCCAAATAGGGAAAAGTTGTTTATCCCCTTCACTCCGGGGACAGGATAATAGTAATTTCCCTGAGCAATGGTCCTCGAAGGAGTTGAAAGCAAAATGTCTCGTCACTGGTATCGGCAGCTTCGTTATCCAATCATCGCTCTGGCTGTGACATTAACGCTACTTTGGACACATCATCACCATCGCCTGCCCGCTTCGTACGCTGTCGCGACGCGGACACATACAGTTACGATTTCTAGCGCTGGCTTTTTGCCCAATCAATTGACTGCACACGAAGGAGAGCGAATCTCGTTTATGATCGTCAACACCGATACACGCCCTCACAATCTATCCATTCGTGATCTGAACCTTACATCCACAGAGCTAAAGCCGACCCAATCGACTCTCCTACAATTTTCAGCCGCCAAACGCGGTCGGTATCATTTCGTATCTGACGCACCTGGCTATCCAGAAACAGGATTCCAAGGCATGCTCGTCATTGACTAGCTTGCACTTCTTCGTCTGGTGAGATTTGCTTCCACCGTCCGAATTTTATCATGAGCAGAGGAATGATCCCGATCGCGGTGATGATGCCAAAAAACAAATAAATGGCCAGGATCGAAAATGAATCTTTGATCCATCCTGCTACCAAATTGCAAAACATCGCACCCAACCCGCCTCCCACTGAAAAGAAGATGGCCAACGCCGTCACCTGAAGGGATGCGGGTGTATTTTCGCGTACAAACTGGGCTGCTGTTGCCAGATAAAAGCCAACCGAAATGCCTTGCACAAAAAACATGGCAATCACGGCAGTGGTACTCGGAGCTGAGCTATACCAGAACCAGCGCATCGCGCAAAAAATCGCAGACAACAGAAGCGTCAGCTCCAGGCCCCACCTCCGGACAATATAACCCGCCAGCTTCATAAAAGGAGCCTCACTGCCTGCAAACAACAAGAAGGCAAGACCAATTCCTGCAATGGTCCCTCCGATATCCTGATAAAACAGGGAAAACCAAATATTATTGGCGTTTACAGAGCCCATCATGCAAAATGACGAAATTAAGAACAGCGCAAATCGCGGAATTCGTGCCAAATCCCTGATCCCCGCAAGCATACTGACTCGAAACCGCGAAGCCTCTGTCACTTCTTCCGGAACCTTCCGAAGAAACAGAATGGCAATCAGAAACGCCAAGCAAAACGAGTAAAAAAGAGCATGTGGCCCCCACTGCTCGACGAGAATACCTGTGATGAATGCTGCTAGTGCAAAGCCGATGGCTCCCCACAAGCGAATGTCGCCGAACTGCATGCCATGTCCCTTTGCATAACCTAGAGCCAAGCTATCTGAGATAGGAACAACGGCACTTTGAAAAAACGACAGCAGTATGTAGAGCAAAAATACGTAAACAAAGGTGGAAACACCCGTAAAGAAAAGTCCCACCAAGCCAGTGATGATCAATGTCAGAATCAGCACAGTTTTGCGAATTTGATACCGATCACAGATCATGCCCCACATCGGCTGCGCCACAATGGACACAATCGGCGCGACTGCACTGATGAGACCGATTTGGGTTCCTGTTAAATGGATAGATTCGTAGTATTGCGTAATGAGCGGAGCAAAAGCGCCAAACCCGTAGTAAATAAAAAGATAAAGGGCGCAAAGACTTACATATCTGCCTTTCGCGCCCCCCAGCCCTATACCGGAAAGTGATTCTGGCATATAACTCTCCTATTTTGAGGTTATTCAACCGTGTAAGAAAATGTAACGCAGAGCATGCCTCAGTTATTTATTTCACCGTTGGCAAGATTTTCGCCATGTTCACGGTCCGTTTTTTCTCCCATGTAGCCGGATTGAATTCATCGAACTGCTCCAGGAAGGAAATCACTTCCTTCGTCAATGGAGTCGGCGTCGAAGCTCCAGAAGTAACCGCCACATTTCTCTTTCCACGCAGCCATTCAATGTCCAGCTCCGATAAATCAGCGATTCGATACGACGGAACATTCGCGATTTCTTCCGAGACCTGTGCCAAACGGTTGGAGTTGTTGCTGCGCGGATCACCCACAACGAGGCACAAATCCGCCTCTCCTACTTGCTCTGCTACAGCTTCCTGACGAACCTGCGTAGCGAGACAAATTTCATTATGCACTTCCACGCCAGGAAAACGTTGAAGAATAGCGTCCATCAGATGTTTGACATCCCATTGGCTCATCGTCGTCTGGTTCGTAACGATCAGCTTGCCTGTTGGCAGATCGAGCGCGTCCAGCTCTTCCAGCTTTTGAACCAGATGCACGTGATCCGGCGCAATCCCCATAGCACCCTCTGGCTCTGGATGTCCCTTTTTCCCGATGTAGAGGACATGATAGCCTTCTGCTACTTTTTCACGGATCAAATCATGTGTCTTCGTTACATCCGGGCAAGTCGCATCGACGACAGTCAAGCCTTTATCGCGCGCTTTCTTGCGCACCTCGGGAGACACGCCATGGGCAGTGAAGATTACCGTTCCCTCATTGACCTGATCCAAGAGAGCCAGTCGATCCTCTCCATCTAATGTTTTTATCCCTTGTTTTTCAAACGCCTCGACGACGTGAGCATTGTGTACGATCATGCCCAAGATGTGAATCGGGCGGGGCAAGTCAAAGTTTTGCGCTGTTCGCAGTGCCAATACCATGGCATCCACTACACCGTAACAATATCCACGGGGGGAAATCTTGATGACTTCCATCTTTACCCCTCCTACTTTTTGATAATGCGTGAGCGAAAGACATTTCAGCCATTATTATACCTTATTTGTCTCCTTCACGCTTCTGTTCGTAAACCTTCAGATTATTGTAAACAACTTTTAAAAGCGGCGTGGACAAGCCTTTTTGTTCCGCTCTCTCCAAGAGATAGCCTTGAAGATGATCCGCTTCGACCGGAAGACCTTTTTCCATATCACGCAGCATGGACGATTTCGTTTGAGGACGCTGATTCTGGAAAGTCTCCATCTGCTTGTCGACGATATCCGGCTTGATTGGTGCTTCCAAAGCGTTCATGACCGAAGCGATTTCCTCAGCGAGCTGACGTGTCAACTCTACGCCCCAAGCCGATTCCCGAATAGGTCCGACAGCGGAATTCATCAGGGTGGTAATACCGGAAAACGTTACAATAAACAAGTATTTGTGCCAGGCTTCCCGCTGAATATTTGCGCTTGCACGGATCGTTCCGTTGATCTTGGAAAAAGCTTGCTCCATTCGCTCTACACGCTCACTTTTGCCGCCTTCCCACTCACCGAACACCGCATCATGAATAGGACTAGTCTGCACCACATCTCCGTCTGCATTCAAGGTCGTCTCAATGAAACAAAGCCCTCCGAGCACGTGCTCCCGGCCAAAACGATCCCACAGCAGCTCCATATGTGCAATTCCGTTCAACAGCGGAATGACGACTGTGTCCTCGCTTACGTACGGAGCGATGGCATCGACGCTTTCTTCCAACGTGTAAGCTTTGTTGGACAAAAGCACAACATCAAATGGTCCTGCTTCCTCACCTGCTTGAATCAATTGCGGCTGCTCCAAAAGCAAATCCCCATGAACGCTCTGAATACGCAAACCTCGCTCCTGCAGCTGTTTGTATCTACGTTCGCGCACAAGAAATGTTACATCTACCCCTGATTCAACCAACCTGCCACCAAAATAACCGCCAATGCCCCCTGCTCCCAGTACGAGAACCTTCATTTATATCGCCTCCGCGTTTATAAGTCATGGTTTGTCTTCATTTTATTAAAAAGTAACCATTTTCTAAACCCCACAATATAATGTTAGAAAAACTTACATTACACGTAAGAAAACCTCTTGACGAACAATGAGAATTGTCGATATAATTCGAAATATAGAAATCAAGGAAAAACCGAACGTTGCTGATGATTCCATAACTTTAATTCGTGAAATGGAGTGAATCATGTTGGATATGAAAACAGTCTTGTCCACAATTGACGCAGAAAAAGTGGAATATGTTGATTTTCGCATCGTTGACTTGCTCGGCCGCCAACACCATGTCACAGTTCCTGCCTACGCGGTAGATGAAGGAACATTCCGCAATGGCGTCGCATTCGACGGTTCCAGTCTAACTGGCTACAAGTCCATTGAGGAAAGCGACATGGTAGCGATGCCTGATCCGACTACCGCCTTCATTGACCCATTCGTCGAAGCCAAAACCATGAATATCATCTGCAACATCGTCAATCCAGACAACACCGTCTACACACGCGACCCCCGTGGCATTGCACTCAAGGCCGAAGCCTATCTGCAACAAACCGGCCTCGCTACCGCTGCTTACTTTGGTCCAGAATCCGAATTCTTCCTCTTTGACAACGTACGCTATGCCTCTGGTCCGTCCGGCTCCTTCTTCCACATCGATTCAGAAGAAGCTTTCTGGAACACAGGTAAAGAAGGACAAAACCTGGGCTACAAGGTACGTAACAAGGGCGGATACTTCCCTGTTCAACCAACCGACTCCCAAATGGATATCCGCAATGAAATGTGCACGATGATGACGAAATGCGGCATGCATGTGGAGCGCCATCACCATGAGGTGGCAACAGCCGGTCAAGGTGAGATTAATTTCCGCTTTGATACTCTGACTCGTACAGCAGACAATCTCTTGCTGTTCAAATACATCGTGCGCAACGTAGCTGCGAAACACGGCAAAACAGCTACCTTCATGCCAAAACCAATCGTTGGTGACAACGGATCTGGGATGCACGTTCACCAAAGCTTGTTTAACGGCGATACCCCGCTATTCTATGAGCAAGGCGGTTATGCCAACCTAAGTGAGACTGCGCTACACTACATCGGCGGTATTTTGCACCACGCACCTGCATTGATCGCCCTGACTAACCCGAGCACCAACTCGTTCAAGCGTCTTGTTCCCGGCTACGAAGCACCCGTGAATTTGGTCTTCTCCAAAGGAAATCGCTCTGCTGCCGTTCGGATTCCGATTGCTGCCGTTACGCCAAAAGCGTCCCGCATTGAGTTCCGCACCCCGGACTCTACTGCTAACCCGTACTTGGCTTTTGCCGCCATGCTGATGGCTGGCCTCGATGGCATCAAGCGCAAACTCGACCCGCGCGAACTGGGCTTTGGGCCATTGGATAAAAACATCTACGACTTGTCCGATGCGGAAAAACACGAAATAAAGAGCGCTCCCGGCTCTCTTGCAGAAGCACTTGTTGCACTTGAACAAGACCATGACTTCTTGCTTGAAGGTAATGTCTTTACAAAAGAAGTAATTGAAGGCTGGATCGCTCAAAAACGCGGTGAGATTGAGCAAGTTGAGCGGACTGTGAATCCGAAAGAGTATGAGCTGTATTACGACCTATAAGTTGCAGGAAAAAGCCCTTCTCTGATGAGTAGGGCTTTTATTTGCTTTCGAATAAAAGGCACCTACACCCATGATCCTAGAAATTTAGCGGAAGGCGACGTTGGTGGAGATGTACAGCTCACTACATGAACCTTCTAAACATATTTCCAATCCCATTCGTTCCTTGGAAAGTTCTGAATACCTCGTTTGCTATGCGTACACCATTTAATATGGTATCCATATCAAGGTTTAGATTGGAGACCCTTGATGGTCGCGACTCTCTTCTCGCCCGACGGCTCGTTTTTGTCCACTCTTGATAATACTGCCCGAGGGATTCTGGATTTTTATGCAGCTTTCTGATCGAGACCTTATTCGACTTCAGCCAATCTGCAAATTCAGTGCTAAAACCATTAATTTGTCTAGCCACTTTTCACTCTCACCTCGTTTCGTAAATGAATAATGCAAAGGGATTATTTGTCCCTTTGCATCACTCTTTTGCTAATCAAATTTCTAATCCAAAGAACATCCGACAATGACAAGCAAAACGAACAGGACAAGGATCAGAGCAAAGTCATCAAAGCCATCAAAGAAACCCATTCTGCCTCCCCCTTTCCTTTTCCTTAGACACACTACTGTATGCTCTTCGCGGATGATTCGCCTGTACGATGACCTATTCCGCAAAAAGGACGCAAGCATTTGCCTGCGCCCTTTTTCCCCTATTGCAGTCCAATTTGCGATTTTACTTGAAGAACCCCGCCTTGGAAAGTAAAATTCGCATTTGCCCCAATCGTCCCTTCTCCCTCGTACATGTAGACGATCGTGTATCCTTCCTCTCCGGCTTTACCAACCTCAGCAAGCAATTCGCCTTCCCCGCCCACTATTTTTTTTACTTCTTCAAAGCTCATCCCATTTTCAATCTGTTCAAATTCACTCTTCGTGATCGTTGCTTTCTCTGTCGCTGCAGGAGTAGCCGCTTCTGTTACAGGTGTAGCTGGTGGAGGTGTAGCTGGCGCGGTTGCCTCAGGTGTTGGAGCCGTACCAGTTGGCGTTGCTGGCGGAGGTGATGCCGTATTCGTTGGTTGCCCAGAGCTACATCCAGCCAACATGATGGCGAAAGCCACTATGAAAAAAGACATTTTCTTCAAGGAAAGACCCCCTTAACTGAAATGAATCTCCCCTACCATAATCCAAAATATGACTCCCAACAAGAATAACAACCTGACATTTTTCGACAAAAACCATCCAAGACTTCTCGGGAATAAATTGCAAAAAGAGCCTAGTACAAGGCTCCCTTTGTGTTGCATTTACTCTTTTACATAAAGCTGATACATCTCGGTTTCTTCATCAGTAGCTTTTGCGATTCGAAAAGCTTCTTCCACGCTTTTCTTGTTTTGAATTACCTCGTAGAAATAGCGCAGTGCGAACATCAGCGCAGAATTTCCGTCCGGGTAATCTTTTGGCCCAATATACGTATGGCAACCACTGTCCAGAAAGGCCTTCGCTAATTCGGGATCACCAAGCGAGCATCCGTTACCTAACACGATTTTTCCATCCAGCTTAGCAAAACGTCTGACCTCGTCAGGACCAAAATCACCCTTTGGTTCTCCTTCCTCGTAAACGTCCTCGCCCAGCTCTGGCATGATGAGACTTCCCTCATCGCCATGGAAATTCAGAACAATCATGTCGGTATTTAGGTATAGGTCGCTGCCATTCAATACATCGATCAAATCGCTTGGTCGACCAATCCAGTACGTAAAGACTCGAGCTCCAAAATACTCAAGTGTACTTCGGATTGCTTGGCTATCCAGATCCGTATCCGGACCGATTACTAAGGCAACATTCATTTCAGGTTTACTCATCGTGATATTCCTCCATTTTGTTGTAAGTGGTTTTTATTTGTGGGTAGACAAAACCATTTACATGGAGGGGGTCGGGCCAACTGGTGAATGGCAAGACGTTACTTCTTGGTCATCACGTAGGAAAACTCCTCTTCAATTGGAATTTTTTATAAATTTTCAGTAGTATATCACCCAGAACTTGGCATGTAAAGTTTCTCACCAACCAAAAACTACGCAAACCCTTTTTTGATTTTGGTCTTCATGTCACGATACAACTCTCCGTATGTGATCGCATGCTCGATATGCGAATAGGAAAGCACGGAATCGCCATCCTTGCTCTCGCAGCACGCAAAGAACAAGCTTTCCATCAGATTGTGATTTTCGATGGAATTGGTAATATGGACGCAATCCTCAATCGATTCATGAGCGTCATGCTTGTAAAAAAGAAATGTCCCTTCTTTGAACGCCCCTTTTTTGTTGGCGTCTTTCCAGATGAGCATGCCCAAGGTAATAAAGTGCCCTTCCTGAAAACGGATGACGCCTGTAATGACAGAATTAATCGTAGTCGGAATGATCGCAATCGAATCATTGAGCTGATTGACGTATTCATATAACGCTTTATTGGATTCTCGAAGATCAACCATTGGTATATGAAGAAGCTGCTTGTCTCTTAATTTTTCTACGAGTTGTTGAACGCATAGCGTCTTATTCAAAGTTGAAATCACAACCTCATCACTTCTTCCATTGTAAGTAAGTGCTTTCTTTACGTAATTCGTGATGAAAAGACATATCCCTACAAAATTCGCACAAATCTTCTTAACTTTTCAGCGAAAATCAATTTTTACCAAATTTTATTTTTTTCACCACAACCATTCAAGCAAACAAGCGTATAACCAAACAGATTGGTATAGGGGGTAACGGTTGTGAAACTCGCGGAAGCGTTAATCATTCGTGCCGATTATCAAAAACGGATCGAACAGTTGGGTCACCGATTGCATAACAGCGCAAAGGTTCAGGAAGGCGAGCTTCCTCCTGAAAATCCTAACGATCTCTTGTCTGAGCTGTATCAGTTGTTTGACCAGCTCGAACGTATTGTTCAGCAAATCAATCGAACCAATGCGTCTTGCCGCTTTAATGAAACCATGACGCTCTCCGATGCGTTAACCAAACGTGATGTTCTCGGTTCAAAACGAAATGAGTTGGCCGACCTGATCAAAGCAGCTACAGTCAAGCATGATCGCTACAGCCGTTCAGAGGTCAAGATTTGCTCGACTGTAAATATTGCTCAGTTGCAAAAGCAAGTCGACGAGCTGTCCAAGCAGTACCGGGAACTGGATGCAAGCATTCAACAATTCAACTGGTTAACGGAATTGCAGGAAGCTTAACGAAAGAGGCATGGAAGTCGGTAGTCTGTCTGCAAAAGGCGAACACGTCCCCATTCAACAGGGTTAATGTTGAAAACTCATTGGTCGGGTCGAGGGGCCGCCCTCAGGGTTCAAATCCCTCTCTTACATAAGACGCCCAGTAATGTGACATGAGTAATGCGTACAAGGTATTGTAACTACCGTGTGTTGATTTTGTCTGACGGACGAGGGTGGGTACGGGGATCATTCCATGTAAAAAAGCCCTTCACGCCTTTAGGTGGCGAGAAGGGCTTCTTGGCGCAAATTTACGCCTTTCCTTTTAAATAATCATCTTTTAGCTTCTTTTCCTGCTCGTCGGTAGTCATCTCTTTTTCCAATACTTGATACATCAGTTCATCCTTCACCTTGCGTGAAATTCCTTTTTCCTGATGATTCGGGACCGATGTACTCGTGACAGAGTCTTGTTCCATACGGCGTACCTCCATGGCTTTTTGGGGTTAGCTTACCCGAAAGCGGCCACTCCATTCACCACACCCGCTGAACACTGAGCATTTTTCGCAGCTCATCGACCGAACGTGGAATATTACCGCCAAGTTCCTGCTTCCACTCCTCTGGCAGTACCTCCCACACATCCGCGAGCAACGGCATACCCAGATGAAGACTCTCCAGCATGGTTCTGTTTTCCAATGCCTCCTGCGGATCTCCCGCAAAAACAAGCCTGCCTTCATCCATGATGCAAATCCACTCCGCCCATTCAAACGCAATATCCATATCGTGTGTCGCCATCAAAACAGTCGTTCCTTGCTGGTGAATGGCATCGAGCTCTCGCAGTAAATTTTTCGTCTGATAGCGATCCAGATATGCAGTAGGCTCATCGAGCAGCAACAGCTCAGGCTCCATGACCATGACCCCCGCGAGTGCCAGACGCCGTTTTTGTCCTAGGCTCAAATGATGAATCGGAGCTGCTGCCAGCTCTCTCAACCCGAATGCATCCAGCACCTTTTCTACCTTTGCCCGGATTACGTCTACAGGCAGCTTCTGATTGCATAAACCATAGGATATATCTTCCGCGACCGTACTTGCGATCAGCTGATGCTCAGGATCTTGAAAGACCAAGCCTACCTTTTGCGTCATCTCTTGCAGTGCGGCGCGTTTGTAGACAAGGGGTTTCCCCCTCCACTGCACCTGTCCCTGCTGTGGCTCGATGATCCCGTTTCCATGCAAGAACAAGGTCGACTTTCCACAGCCATTTCGTCCCAAAAGGACACATTTTTTCCCTTCTGGAATCCACAAGGACAGCCCACACAGGACGGGTCCCCGCCCTCCCGGATACGTGTACTGCAAATCGATGAACTCCAACAATCGCGATGTCATAACCGCCAACCTCCTGTCCACCACTCAAGCAGGACCAATAGCATACAGCCTGCGATTGACTCCCACTCATAGCGTCGCGAACGAGCATGGGTATGAAACGAGAGCACATGCATGCTCTCCCCAAAGCCTCTAGCCGCCATTCCTTTGTGCAAAGCTTCGTATTTGCGCATCGCTCTGACAAATAATTGAGCAACCAGAATCCCTGCATCCCGAAGCGTCGCCAAAAAGCCACGATGACCTCCGCGAGAACGTTGGGCAATCCACAGCTGGTGCGAAATCGTTACTAACACAAAAATAAACCGATACATGATCATTAATAAGTCAGTCACAAGGACAGGCATATGCAGACGGCGAAGCACCTGCAAGATTTCCGCAAACGGCACGGTAAACAATATGAAGGCAAAGCAAGATAAGCTCGCCATGGTGCGCCAAAATAAGATCCAGACTTTACTGAAGGAGGACATCGGCACATAGAGCACATACGAACCCAGTTCCCATGCTGCCGCGACCTGGCTCTGTACTTCTCCTGCTCTCGCCCCTTCGACCAGTAGTGCAGGAAGCCCCGCCGCGAAAAACGAGAGGGACACCATCATAAAGGACAAATAGATCCGGACAGGAATACGGGCATACACCACTACCCATACCGTCATCCAGACAACGACGGCCATCTGCATCCATACGTGTCCCACCAAAACAAGCAGTAACAAGGCACTCGCCAGCAATAGCTTATGAGCTGGCGGCAGTCGTTTCAGCCTGTTTTGATAAGAGAGAGAATCAAGCTGCAGCCCGTTCATTTTTTCCGCTTATCCAACCGACCTTTGTACAAGCCCACGGCGTAGCCGACCACTCCCGCACCCAACGCTGCCTGCACCGCAAACAACAAGCTCTCCGTTTCTCCTCCTGGCGGTTCTATCAATGGCTGGAACCACGGTTCGTAGTTCGGGGAAATTTCCTTGATCGCTTCCTCTGCCACACCATCTGCGCCGCCAAATTCCGAATCCTGCACCAGCAACAGCGGGACAATAGCCAACACGACTACCCCCAAGAGCAATAGCCAGTTCCATCCTTTTTTCACAGCGATTCCTCCCGTTTAAGCAAACGAAGCTGTGTAAGCTCTTTTGCGTTGTAAGATAACAACCAGTTCCAAACAAGCACGGTCAACAAACCTTCACTGATGGCGAGCGGTACTTGCGTGAATGCAAAAATTCCTGCGAATTTGGCGAACGAGGCGAACACTCCACCAGATTCAGCCGGGAATGCCAGCGCCAATTGTACCGAAGTCACCACATAGGTAGCGAGATCAGCCAAAGCAGCCGCCGCAAAAACAGCCAGACGTTGGCTTCCACCTACTTTCATGATCATCCGATAGATTCCGTATGCCACTAGTGGTCCTACTACTGCCATGGATACGGCATTTGCTCCTAGCGTAGTCAAACCTCCATGCGCTAACAGCAAGGCTTGAAACAAGAGTACCATGCTCCCTAGCACAGACATCGCGAAAGGGCCAAACATAATGGCGCCAAGACCCGTTCCAGTCGGGTGAGAGCTGCTGCCTGTAACCGAAGGAATTTTCAGTGCAGATAAAACAAACGCAAACGCTCCTGCAACGCCAATGAGGAGCTTCATTTCGGGATGTTCTTTTACAATCTTGTTAATCGAGCGAAGCCCAAGAATAAAAAATGGCAAGAAGACAGCCCACCAAAATAAGGCCCAGGATAATGGCAAATACCCTTCCATGATGTGCATCGCGTGTCCTGTCTCTGGTTCATTGAGCAAAAAATAAAGGACAAAGCCCGCGATCAACAGACATGTAGATACGAGACGAGATCGATTCATGTTCATTCCTCCTTCACTGTCTTTCGTTCTTTCCTGCAAACAAAAAAATCCCATCCATCAATGGACGAGATGTGCACACAAAACAACAGACTGATCACACAGTCTCATTGCCTCGTATTCACCGCTCCTTTCCGCGAAGGTCTTGTGGGTGTGGCTACTAGGTAGGTCTCCTGGCTTCCAGATCCATGCGCTCTTTGTCCTTCCCCATACGAAAATGAGTGGTTTCCTTATCAAAGAGAGCTCCCTGGTTACAGTGGCGGGACCGCTCGGGACTTTCACCCGATTCCCTGTTACCCTTTATGCGTCACATAAAGGCACCTAACGCCGACAATATGAAATTGACAGACAATTCATGTTTGTCCCACATCATTATACCGGATCACTACATAAATCGGAAGAATATAAGCAAAAACGCATAAGCCGATGACCCGCGCTACAAACAGAGCCATCGACCTATGCGTACTTGTTCTATCTATTCCTTTGCGTCTACGCCAATTACTTCACTAATGTGTTTAAAACCATCGCGCTGCATGAGCTTGAGCAGTTTTTTGTTGATTTGCTTGGCGATACCTGGGCCCTGATAAATCATCCCCGTATACACCTGAACGAGACTGGCTCCTGCTCGGATTTTCGCGTAGGCGTCTTCGCCATTATAAATGCCCCCGACACCGATGATCGGTACCTTGTCTCCTACTTCTTGATAAATTTCCTTCACCCAAGCAGTAGAGCGCTCCGTAAGAGGTCTTCCGCTCAAGCCGCCCGCTTCCTCGGCAAATCGATGTCCGGAAACCGCCTCGCGTGACAGTGTCGTATTGGTGGCGATAATTCCGGCAATGCCTTCTTCTACCGCAGCCTGAACAACATCGCGCATGTGCTCATCCGACATGTCTGGTGCTACCTTCAGCAAAATCGGTTTTTTCTTGATGGAACGCGCTTCCATTTCAGTTGCTTTTTCCCTTACTGCCCGCACCAAATGACGCAAGCTCTCTGTTTCCTGCAAATCACGCAGATTCGGGGTATTCGGAGAGCTGATGTTAATGACGAAATAGTGACCGTATGCATAGAGCATGTCCATACATTTGCTATAGTCGATGGCCGCCTCTTCATTCGGCGTTACTTTGTTTTTCCCAATATTAATCCCAATCGGAACGTCTGAGTATGCATAACCGACCAAATGCTGGGAAGCCAGATATGCACCGTGATTGTTGAAGCCCATTCGGTTAATGACAGCTTGATGTTCCGGCAAGCGAAACAAACGTGGCTTTGGATTGCCTGGCTGCCCCTGTGGCGTCAACGTCCCGATTTCCACAAACCCAAAACCAAGGGCACCTAACGCATGATAGACCTCTGCATTTTTATCAAAGCCAGCTGCGAGTCCGACTGGATTCGGAAAAGTCATTCCCCACAGCTTATTCTCCAATCGCTGGTCTTTTACCTGATAGATCATCTTCAGGATGCTTTTGCCTGGAGCAGAATCCTCCACCAGCCTTAAGGCACCAATTGTCTTTTCATGAATCTCTTCCGCATCTTGCTGGAACAGATATTTTCTTATGAGCTGATACATCGGCTGCACTCCTTACTCTGGTTCTACCTTTTTACCTCATAGTAGAATACCATACTTTTTCGGGAGGATGTAACCTTTATACGTGATACATATTTCCAAGCAAGCAGGCAAATCCTAACAGCACCACCACGCACAGGGGGACAAGTCTTACATGAAAGTGGACGGAAAAATCGGGATTGGTCAAGCCATTATGGTGATGATGCTGACGATCGGCATTACGAACCACGTAACCGTCATCCCCCTCTTACTTAGCAAAGCAGGCAGAGATTCTTGGTTGAGCGTGTTGCTTGCGGGCATCCCCTTTTCCTTCTGGGCGTATCTTCTGTTTGTGATTCATCGAAATTTGAATCAACAGTCCTTGTATGAATGGCTTACGAAACGATCGGGAAAAATAGTCACCAATCTTTTGCTCGTTCCGATCATGATTTGCCTGTACATGATGGCGCTAACGAATCTTATCGATACACAGACATGGACAACCGTTAACTACTTGCCTCGAACGCCTGAATGGGTAACTGCTTTTGCCTTGATGGGGTTATGCGTACTTGCCTCTATTGGAGGAATGACCTCTGTCGGAATCACAGCGGGAATCTTGCTGCCCGTAGTCGTGATGCTCGGATTTTTCGTTGCTTTTGGCAATATTCCCAAAAAGGATTATAGTTTATTGCTACCGCTTTTCCAGAACGGTTTTCGTCCTCTTCTACATGGGATGCTCTACGTTGGCGGCGGTTTCACCGAGCTGTTTCTGTTGCTATTGCTTCAGCATCACGTACGGAAACCTTTTCGACTCGTACACTTTTTATTCATGCTCGGTATCACGCTTCTGTTGACACTCAGCCCGTTGACAGGGGCGATTGCGGAATTTGGCCCTGTGGAGTCTGCTCGTCAGCGTTTTCCCGCTTTTGAACAATGGCGGCTCCTCACGATCGGAAAAGACATTGAGAACATGGAGTTTTTCTCGATTTTTCAATGGCTTGCTGGCTCTTTTATTCGCATCACTATTTGCTTGCTGCTCTTGGGAGATTTACTCACGTTCCGTACCCGAAAACAGCGCAAATTCATGATGATGTTTCTGGGCGGAAGCATGATCGCCTTTACCAGCCTCCCCTTCAGCGACATGCAATTCGTATCTTTTCTGACGCACATATACTATCCGCTCTACTTAGTCATTATGGTTGTGATTACGCTCGCACTCATTCTGGTTACTCTGCGCAAGCCATCCAGACAGGAGGGAATAGGCCATGACCCTTGAAGAGGAATTGCGGGCAAAATTCGCGCATTGTGCGGACGTCATTTTTATGCGTACGGTCACATCCGAGGACCAGCCTGTTTTGATGCTTTATTGCGAAGGACTAGCAGACGTTCATCATTTACAAGATACGGTCTTGCCGCAATTGGAGCGATTCCTGGCTATCGGTGATTTGCGTTCCCTGCCGCTTTTCCCACTCTTCACAAATCCAGAGTTGTGGATTGAACGACTGTTTGCAGGAGATTTGCTGATTTTCATTGGAGACTCACCGCCATTCGCCTGGGATATCTCCAATCGGCCGGAGCGTGGTCCTGAGGAATCCAATACAGAGATTTCGATCAAAGGTCCCCGGGACGGCTTTGTCGAGGATCTCTCCACGAACGTGGCTCTCATTCGCAAGCGTATGCGAACCATTACTCTGGCCTACGAGCCTTTTGTTCTCGGAACACGCTCACGTACAAGAGTGGCAATGATGTATATCACAGATGGGGTATCTCCAGATCTCGTAGAGATGATACGTGATAGGCTCCTTGGATGTACCAATAAAAAGATCTTGAATAGCGCTATCCTGGAAAAATTACTCAGTGACAACACTCATTCGCTGTTTCCCTTAGTTGATTATACGGGACGTCCTGATTATACGATTTACATGCTGTTGCAAGGTAAGGTTGTCGTGTTGGTAGACGGCTCTCCCTTGGCCCTCGTGGCACCTGTAACCTTACTTCAGCTGATCAAATCTCCTGAAGACGATCAATATCCTGTTACCTATGTATGGCTGGAACGCATGCTGCGCCTAGGGGGATTTTGGATTGCGATCTTTCTGCCCGGCTTCTGGATTGCACTATCCGCCTATAATGTAGAGCAATTTCCTTTTCAATTACTCGCTACTGTTACACAAGGTAGAAAAGGTTTGCCATTTTCCGCGCCGATGGAGCTATTTCTCATCTTGTTCATTTTTGAATTTCTGCGCGAGGCAGGTGCCCGTCTGCCAAAAAATGTCGGGCAAACACTGGCACTGGTTGGTGCACTGATTATCGGGGATGCTTCTATTCGTGCGGGGCTGACATCTCCTTCGATGCTGTTTATCGGCTCCCTTACCGTCGTCGCCTCCTTCACACTGGTCAACCAGTCATTAAGCGGCGCGGTAACAGTTGCTCGTTTCACCGTTTTCTTCCTTTCTGCGACCATCGGCATGTACGGCTTTATCCTCGGAATGATTGCCATCGTGTACTACTTGTCCACCTTGACCTCCTTTGGCAGATCGTATATTTTGATGGGTTCATCCAACTCCATTTCCACACTGTTCAATGTCTTGTTCAAATCCATGACCAGTTTTTTTCGGACAAGAACGGCTAAGGGCGGCGATAACAAATGAAGTGCATGCGGATTACGTCGGCTATTCTACTGTTGGCAACCACTCTTCTTAGCGGCTGCTGGGACCAGAAATCCATTCAGGACCTTCGCTACTTATCTGCGATGGGCATTGATTACATCAACAATGAGTATGTTTTATACGCCCAATCCACTGATCTGTCTACCGTCGCCAAGCAGGAATCATCAACTGCCCTTCAATCTCCACCTGCCACCATTTCGATCGGAAAAGGGAAAACACTTCAGTCTGCCTTTGATAACCTGCAAAAAAACGCACAGGTACCCGTGTTTCTAGGCTTTGTATCCTCCCTCGTATTTCATGAGCGCCTCTTGCAAAAGGGCATTATTACCTCCCATGATATTATGAATCGATACGGTCTGATTCGTTACACCAAATGGGTATTCGGAACTCGAGAGCCGATAGACAAAGTGTTAAGCTCTCATTCTCTGGTCGGATTCTCTCCATTGGACTCTCTCTTGCATCAGCCAAAAGATGTTTACCAGCAGCGTTCGTTTATCGAGCCGATCCAATTTTTTCGGTTTATCTCGAACTTTTGGGAGCCGTCGAGCACCGTGTTGTTGCCAAACCTCACGCTATACGAGCGTTCCTGGAAAGAAAATAACCGTTTCATCTCGCGTCTCTCCATCGATGGCATCCACGCCATTCATCGTGGAAATTGGCAGGGTTACTTCCCCGGTCGTGATTTAATGGGGATTCGGTGGATGAATAATGACACGGAATTTGCTGGCCTCATTGTGAGACAAAACAACACTCCCAAAGCAACAATGCGCATCGAGCACGTCCAATTGGACATCACTCCGATTACCACCGGAGAGCATCCTCGTTATCAGGTCAATGTTCGACTTAAGGGGTTCGTTCGTGAAATAATGAATGCGGTTACGCCTGCTTTCGTACGGAAAAACTCTGAAGAACAGGTAGCCGAACAAATTCGCGGGACGTTTCTAAAAGGAGTCAAAGCAGGGGTTGATCTGTATAGCTTGGAGGAAAGTTTGTTTAAAAAAGACTACCAGGCTTGGCGAAAGTACGAAATACGTAAGCGCAATAAGCTCACACCTGATTCCCTGACCCAAATCCAGGTGAATATGTACTTAAGTGATTCCGGAAAAATGAAGATGGGTTCGGTCAAATACCCTGACCCGCTTGGACCGAATGAATAAAAAAACTGCTTGCCGTAAGCTCGGACAAGCAGTTTCTTCTTTCTATTTACCGTTGAAGCTAGTTTTTCACCAGCAAAACTTCTTCGATAGAAGCATACGGCAGGTTATGCGCATCAGCTACAGCCTTATAAGCTACTTTGCCGTCGATGACGTTTACACCTTTTGCCAATGCTTTGTTGTCGCGAATCGCTTGTGCGTAGCCTTTGTTTGCCAATTGTACCGCGTAAGGAACGGTTACGTTGGTCAGAGCCAATGTAGATGTACGAGCAACTGCACCAGGCATGTTAGCTACAGCGTAGTGAATCACACCGTGCTTCTCATAGGTCGGCTTGTCATGCGTCGTGATGCGATCTACGGTTTCAATCGATCCGCCTTGGTCAATCGCTACGTCTACGATCACAGAACCAGGTGACATCTCTTTTACCATGTCTTCTGTTACCAAACGTGGAGCACGCGCACCTGGAATGAGTACAGCGCCTACCAGCAAATCTGCTTTTTTCACAGCGCTTGCAATGTTGAAGGAATTGGAGATCAGCGTCTGAACGCGGCCTTGGAACAAATCATCCAACTGGCGCAGACGGTCTGCATTTACATCGATGATCGTTACATTTGCACCCAGTCCAAGCGCCATTTTCGCTGCATTTGTCCCTACGATCCCGCCACCGATTACAACTACCTCGCCTTTTGGTACACCTGGTACGCCACCGAGCAGAACGCCTTTTCCACCGTATTGCTTTTCCAAGAATTGCGCGCCGATTTGAACGGACATGCGGCCTGCTACTTCAGACATCGGCATCAACAGAGGCAGAGCGCCATTGTCGAGCTGGATGGTTTCGTAAGCGATTGCAATCACTTTTTTATCGATCAATTCACGAGTCAATTCAGGCTCTGGTGCGAGATGCAAATAGGTGAACAGAATCAGACCCTCGCGGAAATATCCATATTCAGCAGGGAGTGGTTCTTTAACTTTCATCACCATGTCAGACGCCCATGCCTCTGCTGCTGTTTCTACGATCTCAGCGCCTACTGCCTTGTAATCTTCATTCGTAAAACCGCTGCCTTGCCCTGCACTTGTTTCTACACGAACCGAATGTCCGTTTTGTACCAAAGCAGCTACACCTGCTGGGGTAATGGCTACGCGGTTCTCATTATTTTTAATTTCTTTTGGAATTCCAACGATCATGATAAGTATGTCCTCCTTGGAGACGCCGATTTCTTTGCGATTACTATTATTGTACAGCGTATCTTCGGGCATACTCCTTGGAGATTCCTTTAATTTTAGTGTCTTTTCATTTGTGAAAATTCACAAACAAACTACTGTTCCCCATCTAATTTCGCGATTTTCAGCTCTAAGTATAGGGCGGCCCGCTGGTTCATATTGTCGAGATCGACACGCATGATCTCCTCAATTCGTCTCAGTCGGTAGCTCAACGTATTAATGTGGATATGCAGGCGCTCTGCTGTCTTGTTGACTTTGCCTGCGGCATCCAAAAAAGTCTCTAATGTCGTCAAAAGTGTGGTCTGGTTTTCGCGATCGTACTGTCGGAGCTTTTCCAGCCGTTCATTCTGATAGCCCTGCTCCTCTTCCCATTGCTTCAACTGTAGGAGATATCGATAAATCCCAAGCTCGTGGTACCCGTGAATCCCCTCATTTTCCTGTGGAAACAGCTTCTTGATCTTGAGAGCATGCAGCGCTTCCCTGTAGCTTTTCACAATATCCGTATAAGACTTGTAATCTCTCCCGTACCCCGCAATCACCTGACATCCTTCCGTTACATGTGCTTCAAGCTTGCCGAGCGAGTCGGACAGGAACTGTTCCACCTTGCGAATGAGCACGTCGCTCTTGTCTTTTTTCGTATCGGACAGACCGATCAATAAGATGATTTGCGAGCCGTCGACAACCCAGAGCAGCTTGTCACGCATTAATAATGGATACAAGTACTGGTCCAGACGCGCTCCTGCCGCTTCAATAATACAGATTAAATAAGAGGTCGGAAGCTGCATCTGCAAGCTGTCCGCTTTTTGACGAATGACAGCCTCACTGCTGTGATTCCCCAGCAACAGCTCCCACAGAAATTCCTTGCGTCGCTGCTCCTCCGCCTTGCGTTTTCCCTGCCGCTGAATGAGACGCGAGACAGCTACACGTGCTGCCTGACGAAGAATTTCATCATCTTCCCGGGTAATCGGTCGATTCACCTCTTGTGCCCAAATGTAGCCGAGCACGTCGCTCCCTCTGCGAATGGCAATCGCCACACGCTTACCCAACCCGATTTCGTCCTTAGCTGGGATGTGTACGGGGTCGTCTTGCGTTAACAGCTCCTGAAATACGCCGTCCTTCCACAGGCGCGTCAGCACTTTTTCCGGTACCCGTCGCCCCATGATGGTAGACCATCGCGCTTCATCTGTGCTTTCTCCGTGCGAGCTGTAAGCAATCAATTTATGATCGGCATCTTCAACTGTTATCGGATTTTGCAAAAGTTCTCCAATGACATCAGCTAATTCGTCGATATCAGCATGCTGATACTGTTGAAAATAGTTAGGCTCTATGGGCACAATTTCACCTCTTTACCGCTCTTTTCTAACGTTCCTCTATTATAGTAGAAAACATGGCTTCGCTAAACGCTCTCGGTTTATTAATAAGGAGCGGTTGGAATCATGTCGCTGTCATGCGAATTGACACAAAGGAACCTGGTGACCTCGCCTGTACGGTTCACCCAGTTGTGCGGTACGGATGAATCCATGTGAATGCTGTCGCCAGGGAACAAATCATGCTCCTCTTCCCCTAGCAAAAGAGTCAGCACACCTTCGAGGACGTAAATAAATTCTTGACCCTTGTGCACAAAAGGCGTGCCTTTTTCTCCATGTGGTGAAAGCGTGACGAGAATCGGTACCAGCGACGGATTCGCCAAGCGACCGGACAGGTCCTCATACACAAAAGGCGTACGCTGAAGCTGGGATTGCTCCGTGCTCGCCCTGCGTACCTGCTCATTCCCTCCACCCGACTCACCCGAAAAGAAATAGCCCGGGCTCACTCCCAAGGCTTCCGAAATTTTTTTCAATGACTCCAGTGTAATGGAAGACTTTCCGCGCTCTACTTGGGACAAAAAGCTGATCGACAGCTGTGTTTTTTCCGCGATTTGTTTGAGTGTCTTCTTTTTGCCGACACGAAGCGATTTGATTAATACACCAATGGTAGGTTCCATTTGCATACCTCGTCGTAAAAAGGATAGGTCTATCATACTCTTTCCTGAAAAAAGTTGTAAAGTTAGCATAAGTATCAATTTTTACTATTGCTACAAATTATATTGCATTTTATAATCTTTATTATTATCAGATATGTAATCGCTTTATTCTCAAAAATTGAAGTGACACTTCAATATCTACTGACAAAGGAGGATTACCCGATGGCATTACAAACACAGACTGGCGTTTCCAAAAAAGTTCAAAACAAAGCGTTAGTCGCGAGCCTCATTGGCAGCTCCATAGAGTGGTTTGACTTTTTTCTGTATGGAACCATGGCATCGCTCGTCTTCAACAAGCTATTTTTTCCTTCTTCTGATCCAACTGTAGGCTTACTGCTCTCTTATCTCTCGTTTGGTCTTCCATTTTTCATCCGGCCTTTGGGTGGCGTCATCTTCAGTCATATTGGGGACAAAATCGGTCGCAAAAAGACGCTGGTCTTGACGTTATCACTGATGGGAGGCGCTACCGTTTTGATCGGTTTGCTGCCTGATTACAATGCCATTGGCGTCTGGGCTCCGATTCTTCTCGTCCTAATGCGCTTGATTCAAGGCTTGGGGATCGGCGGTGAATGGGGAGGTGCATTGCTTCTCGCCGTAGAGTACTCCAGCAAAGGCAGACGCGGCTTTTTTGGAAGTATCCCGCAAATGGGTGTAACGATCGGTATGCTGCTCGGTACGTTGGCCATTTCTTTGATGAGTGCACTTCCAGATGATCAATTCATGTCTTGGGGCTGGCGAATTCCGTTTCTGTTGAGTGCAGCACTTGTCTTTGTAGGACTCTGGATTCGCAATGGCATCGATGAGACACCTGCTTTTCAGGAAGCAAAAGCGACCGGGAACATTGCGAAAGTTCCTATCGTAGATACATTCCGTTACCACTGGAAAGCCGTTCTGATTGCCGTCGGAGCCAAGGTCGTTGAGACGGCGCCGTTCTATATTTTCTCGACATTTATCATTGCCTACGCGACGAACTACTTGGGGTACGACCGAATAACGGCGCTAAATGCCGTCACGATCGCTACGCTGGTAACAACCATCGCGATTCCGTACATGGGCATGCTGTCAGATAAATTCGGCAGAAAACCGTTGTATATCGCAGGCACAGTAGCCATGATGCTGTTTGCATTCCCGTACTTTTATATGCTGTCATTGAAATCGGCCCTGTGGCTTACCGTCGCTACCGTCATCGGGCTCGGCATTCTCTGGGCTCCAGTCACAGCTGTATTGGGTACGATGTTCTCGGAGATTTTCAGTACGAATGTACGCTATACTGGGGTTACCGTTGGCTACCAGCTCGGTGCTGCTTTGGCGGGTGGTACTGCTCCGCTGATCGCTACTGCCTTGTTAAGCACTTTTAACTCCTGGGTGCCAATTGCCTTGTACATCGTGATTTCCGGGGTAATCTCTTTGATCGCCATCTCTGCTACGAAGGAAACAAAGGATTTGAATTTAGACGAATCCTGATGGAAAGGAAGAATGAAATGCTCGTATTAAGCCGTGAAAACATTGAACAAATCTACACAATGAAAGATTGCTTGGAAGATGTGGAGCACGTCTTCCGTGAGCATATGCTGGGAAACGTCACTACTCCTGTTCGTACCGCCATTGACCATCCGAAATACGGAGCAACCAGCCTATACATGCCGTCCTATTTGGAAACGGACGATTACGTAGCAGTAAAAATCATCAGCATTTTCCCCGAGAATCACAAGCACGATATCAAAGCACTGCAAAGCGTGATCGTGTTGACTGAAGCGAAGACGGGACAGCATGTGGCAATGATGGACGCAAGCCTGTTGACGATTATGCGCACAGGTGCAAGCAGTGGCGTTGCAACCAAATACTTGGCAAAAGAAAATGCGAAAAGCTGCGCTGTATTGGGCTGCGGGGCACAATCCATCGGGCAGATTCAAGCCGTCATGGAAGTCCGTCCGCTGACAAACATTTATCTCTATAACCGTACGCGAGAGAAAGCGGCCGAAATGAAACAAGCACTACTCTCCCTCTACCCGGAGTGGCAAGGCGAAATCGCGGTCATGAATGATGCCAATGAAGCGGTTGCGAATGCCGAAATCGTGATTTGCAGCACCAAGGCTACCAGCCCGTTGTTTGATGGAACACACTTGCGTCCCGGAACGCATATCAATGCCATCGGTGCTTTTCTCCCCCATATGCAGGAGGTCGACTTGACTACCGTACAAAACAGCAAAGTCGTGGTTGATACATTGGAGGGAGCCCAGCACGAAGCAGGCGATCTGCTCATTCCGATTGAACGCGGAGAATGGAGCTTCGAACAAATGCATGCGGAGCTAGGAGACATTTTGATTGGGAATAAGCCTGGTCGAGAAAACGAGGAAGAAATCACGCTGTACAAATCCGTGGGTGTTGCCTATTTGGACACAGCCGTTGCCAAAACGGTCTATGAACGGGCGAAAGCAAACGGCATGGGAACAGAAATCAGCTTGTAAATCGCGTCTTATAGAAAAACAGCCGCCACCCCACCCGGGATTTGGCGGCTGTTTTGCCTTTTCCTGTTTACAAAAGTCGTGCGATTGCATCGAGAATCTGCTCTTTTTGAAAAGGCTTCACGACGAAATCACTCGCTCCTGTTTTCATCGCTTCCAGCACTTTCTGCCGGTGCCCGACTGCCGAGCAGATCAAAATTTTGGCATCTCGGTCAAAATCCAAGATGTGACGCATGGCTTCAATCCCGTGCATGTGCGGCATAGTAATATCCATCGTAACAATGTCTGGCTTGAGCTCCTTGTATTTTTCAATTGCCTCCAAGCCATTGCTCGCTTCTCCACAAACCTCATGTTGCTCGCCTAACATATCCTTGAGCACCCTTCTCGTGAAGGCTGCGTCATCTACTATCAGCAATCGGGCCATGCAGTCTTATCCCCTCGCATCTCGCTTGCTATTCTACTTCCTACTTTTGCAGAAATCGCAAGCCTTGTCCACGAGAGAAAATGACTTCTTTTGTCGAATAGCGCAAAATCCGATCGGCATTATGAAATAAATCCGATTCGCTCGCTGCTCTCTTTCGTACTGTTGTCGCTGTCGGATTCGGCTGTCCCGCTCGACGCTAGAGGGCTATCTGGTTTCGGGTGTGGAGTGGTCTCTCCAATCTCCGGTCGATCGACCTGTGTTACCTCATCAGGAATATGAATCTGGGGGATTTCCACCATATCGTTTTCCATCGCGTGTACGCCTCCCTTCTGTTCCCTATTGGCAGGAGGATAGGTTCTCCATACGATTAGCCTGTCCGTATCCCTTTTTTCCATGCACAACCTTCTGAGAACCGATATAATAGGCATGACATGTATCTATATTTTCAAGTGGATTATGCTTTTTTCTATGGAGGAATCCCGCATGCCAAAGCTGCTGCCATTTCCCGTCTTATTTACCGGTTTAGTAGTCGGGCTGCTTCTGCTCATTACCAGTCAGTTCGTTACCAGCCTGAAACATCTCGATAAAGTCATAAATAAAAGCAGCCATTCTTCTGACAAAGTGCGTGTCGCCCTGTTATTGGAGGGCCCCACTTACGATCAGGGCTGGAACAGCAGTGCACTGGAGAGCATGACAGAACTGCAAAAAAGATATAACTTTTCACTCGAAATCGCCAACAATATAAAACCGGAGCAAATCACGAAGGTGGCTGAGAAATATGCAGCCAATGACTATGATCTCATACTCGGTCATGGCCTCATCTTCTCTGATCCTTTTACAGAAGTGGCACAGCGCTATCCGAAATCACACTTTGTTTCCTTTAACGGTGAGGCTCCGCATCCGAATCAGACGACTATTCGTTACGATATGAAGCCTGCCGGCAAGCTCGTAGGTATTCTTGCGGCGAAAATGTCTAAATCGGATAAAGTCGGATACATCATGGTGGACAAGCCCACAGAATTCACTCAAGTAGAAGGCTTTATCGAGGGAGTGAAAAAGGCATCGCCCCAAACGTCTGTGATCGTGGGAAAAGTTCCTGATTTCAATGATATTGAGGGAGCCGTTCTCACGACTCGCGACATGATTTCACAGGGTGTGGATGTCATCTACACCACAGGCGACAGCTTCAATCTCGAAGTGATTACGGAAGCGCAACGCTCAAAAGTATTCACCATCGGATATATTGCCGATCAACGCTACATCGCTCCAGAATACGTGCTGGCCTCCATGATGCAGGATGTTCGTCAATGCTACCGCATCATCATGGAAGAGTTCATTCAGGGGGAGCTCCCTAATGGAAAGGTTATGTACGGACTTGCCGAAGGAGTCAACCAGCTCAGTCAATTCGGTCACATGGTACCAACAGATGTACGTGAAGATTTAGAACGGGAACTGAAAAATCTCATTCCTTCCCGTGGCTCGTATGGAGGTTAATCAGCATGCCCCTTTTCAGCAATCTCGGATTTCAGAAAAAAATCATGCTCAGCTATCTCGTAATGATGCTTCTCATCGGTTGCGTGACGACCCTGTTCAGCTATCAAATGACCAAGGTCACCTCTGATGAAGTGTATTTGACGCAAAACCTCTTGCCGCAGACGAGCGCCTTACTAGAAGTCAAAAACCAGATATACACCAAGACGTATGCGCTAAACATGTATACCTCGACACGAGACGAGTCTTACCTGGATCAGTACTATACGAATCTGATTGATACGGCTCGCTTCTCCTCGCTTCCCAAAACGGAGGCGAACAGCGGATTGTTTTCCATTATTGAATCCATCTCAAAACTGGACTTTATCTTTTTGAACAAAATCAATCCGCTGCTGCAAGCAGGGAATGTTCCAGCCGTCAGCTATGTACTAGACAACGAAGTAAAGCCCTTGCTCGATCGATTGGATCGGGATCTCTCTTTCTCACTCAATCAGCTGGAGTATCAGACAAACAAAGAGTTTCAGAATTCGAATGAGAGCATCAAAGTCTCGTTGATCCTGACTTATTCGGTTTCCGTAGCCTCTATTTTGTTTGGTCTGTTCTGTACGTTTTACTTCCGCAATGAGCTGTTGCGCCCGATCCAGTCCCTGATGCAGCAAGCACGTGAAGTATCGAAAGGAACATTCGGTCAGCAAATCGTCTATACCCATCAAGATGAATTCCTTGAGCTGGCGCAGGAATTCAACAAAATGTCGAGCAGCATCGCCAATCTATTCGCACAAGATGAAAGGCAACGGCAAATTTTGACCGAAGAAAAAAACATCCGGGAGCAAATCTTAAATTCTCTGCCTGTTGGGATTATTACCCGTTCCTATGCGACAGTCGGTCTTCATGTAAACCAGCTGGCACAGCATTTGGTCAAGCTCGACGATCACGGCTACCCCGTGTCCAAGGATTCCTTTGATGCATCCACATGCAATCAGCCGACTCCCTGGTTCGTCAATCGCAAAATGACCTTGTACAAAAAAGACGACACACCATTTATTGCCTTGGTCTCCTACATTCCTTTGCACAATCATCACCACGATCAGGAAACCGGGTGGATGGTCGCCTTCTTGGACATTACGGAGCAGGAGCAAATTCAAGAGTACTTGAATCAGTCCGAGAAGCTGGCCATGGTCGGTCAGCTGGCAGCAGGAGCCGCTCATGAGATCCGCAATCCGCTAACGGTCATCTACGGCTTTATCCAGCTATTGGAGCAACGCTTATCGAATCAAGAGCGCGACTTGTATTACTTGCCCTTAATCTTGCAGGAAATTGAACGGGTCAACCGCATCGTGACAGAGTTGTTGATGCTGTCCAAACCGTCCAAGCCCGATTATCGCGAGGTTGCGCTAGCCGGTGTCGTTCATTCGATTCTTCCCTTGATGAAAGCCGAGGCCATGCTGCATGGAATAGAAATCGTAGATCGCTGTGATCAAAGCGTTCGTATTCACGTCGATGTCGAGCAATTAAAGCAAATCCTGTTAAATTTAATGAAAAACAGCATTGAAGCCATGAAAGACGGCGGCGTTCTCTCCATTGAAAGCCGCCTGGACGATCAAGCTGTCCATATTCATGTCAGAGACACGGGAGAAGGCATTTCCCAAGAGTATCTCGTGCGTATATTCGATCCGTTCTTCTCCTTAAAAGAGGATGGGACAGGATTGGGACTGCCGATCTCGCGACGAATGGTCGAAAACCACGGTGGGGAGCTGCACGTAAACAGTAAGCTGGGGAAAGGCACGGAAATCATCATCTCGCTGCCGCTTATACCCAAAGAAGATTAGGCTTGCGCATCCAACCAAGCGAACATTTTACGTGTATACATCTCGATCTCATCTCCGACAAACAGATGGCTGGCCCCTTGCGCCAGCCATTTTTCATGCGATTTGCCTGCCCGCGTCAGCGTATCTGCCAATTTATGAGCATGCTCCACTCCCACATTCTCATCTTCCGTTCCATGTATGATCAGCACGGGGCAAGAAATCTCGTCAATCCGATACAAAGGCGTTCGATCGCGGTAGGCATCCTCCTGCTTGCGCGGGTGACCGATGATTCTGCGCAGCATCCTTCTCAAATCAACCCGCTCCTCGTAGGTCAAAAACATGTCGCTGACGCCACTCCATACGACGCAAGACAGCACACCCTTGCACTCCATTGCAGCAAACAAGGCCATGACGCCGCCACGTGAAAAGCCGTAAACACTGATTCGCCCCTTGTCCACCTTCTCCAGGCTGCGAAGCAATTCGAATGCGGCAAACACATCATGCCTGTCTGCCCCTCCGAATTCATCCCTTCCCTCTCCGCCTTCGTTGCCACGGTAATGAGGAGCCAGGACCACGTAGCCAAATGCAGCCATCTGACTGATTCTCTCGGGTCTGACGCGTCCTACTCCTTTAATCCCACCTCGGCAATACAGGAGAGCCGGCAGACTTGCTCCCTCCTGAAAATAGGCTTCTGGTACAGCCAATGCAGCTTTTACCAGCAAGTCTTGACTGTAGTAGCTGACGGTATAGAGCCGCACTCCTGGATGGACTGTCTCCTCAGGTGTACATGTGACAAATGGTGAAATATCTAGCTGCATCCTGCTCACGATTCCTCTCTCTGTGATCTCGTAATCGTATCCACAAGCGTCACCATCGAAGGTGATAGCCATTTCTTTTTATGATAAATAAGCTGAATGGTAAAAGGCGGTTTATCCGACTGGAACGGGATGGCTGTCAGCGCCCCTTCTGCGAGCTCTCTTTTGACCGCCATGAGCGGCAGCAAAGCCACCCCCAAACCACAGCGCACGCATTGCTTGATCGCTTCCGGATTGCTGAACTGGCAGGCGATTCGCTGCGTCATCCCCGCCTCTCCAATGGCCTCCAGTAGCATGCCCCGATACGTACAGCCTTCTTCGGTCAATACAAGCGGCTCCCCGCACAGATCATGAACAGTGAGTGCAGTTGCTGTTGCGAATCGATGTCCTGGTGGCATGATGATCACCAATTCTTCCTCGCAAATGACGTGGGTAATCAGCTCAGGGTCTGTACAAGGTCGGTCGAAAATGATCCCAAAATCGAGATAACCATCCCTGATCTGTTGCACAATTTCTGCTTCCCCAGCCGTCCGCAATACTAAATCGACCTGAGGATATTGCTGACAAAAAGCCTGCAAATACGGTGGCAGAAAGAACGCCGCCAATGTATCGATCGTTCCAATGGCAATGGGACCTGTTGTCTGTTGCTTGATCACTTCTTTAGATTCCCCATACAGACGAATCAATTCCCGAGCGTACGGTAGCAAGGCTTCACCTGCCTGCGTCAGTCGCAGCTTGCGTCCGAATCTTTCAAACAGCGGCGCTCCATACGACTGCTCCAGCTTTTGCATTTGTGCGGTTACCGTCGGCTGAGCATAGCCCAGTTCTTCTGCTGCCCGTGTAAAGCTCCCATACCGGGCTACTTCGCGAAATGTATGTAAATAGACTAGCTCCATCCCGCTTCCTCCCATAGAAATCAGTAATGACATTCATTAAATAGTATAGATAACTATGATAATTGCTTCAATGCTATGCTTGGTACATAACCATCACACGTAACGAGGAGGATTTGATATGTCCCTTGTTTTGCAAACACCCGCCGCGTCACCTGAAGTATCACGCGCTCATTTTCTCGACAAGCTTTCTCTTGAGACAGATGTCGCAGATGTATGGAATGACATGCAAAACGGTGTAGAAGGCTTCTACCTCCTGGATGCCCGCAGCGAAAAAGCGTATCGGGATGGGCATGTTCCCGGAGCCCTGAATCTCCCCCATGCGCTGATTTCGGCTGAAACGACGGCTGCTCTGGACCCTACCAAGCTCATGGTCGTCTACTGCTGGGGTCCCAACTGCAACGGTGCTGCAAAGGCGTGCGCGAAACTGGCCGCTCTCGGCTTTCGAGTAAAAGAAATGCTCGGCGGGTTTGAATACTGGCTAAAAGAAGGAAATCCACTGGAACACTAGACGCAAAAAAGGACGGGAATTATCCCGTCCTTTTCACGTTATCGCAAGGCTTAGTAGCCGCGTTTTGCGTTCTTTTTGTTGATTGTCGCAAGGTTCTCTTCGCTGTGCTTCATCCATTTTTTCATCTTATCTTCGAAAGAAGCTCCGCTTTCTCGTTTTGCATTCCCTCCGCGGTCGCCTCCACGATATCCACCACCACGGCGTTCTTCACGTTCCGGACGCTCAGGCGCTGGGAGTGCTGCGCGAACCGAAAGCGAGATTTTACCTGCATCATCAATGGAGAGTACTTTTACCTTTACTTGTGCCCCCACGGTAAAGTGATCATTGATATCCTTAACAAAACCGTTTGCTACTTGGGAAATGTGGACCAGCCCCTGCTCGGTTTCGCTGACTGCTACGAACATCCCAAACGGTTTAATCGCTGTCACTTTTCCTTCGATGATGCTTCCCACTTGTACTGCCATCCAGTTTGCACTCCTTTTATTTTTTCAGAAAAATGGTGAGAACCTCAAACCAGAAGCCTCATTCTCTTAGTATAGCAGAGAAATTCCAATACTGAAAAGCCTATTCTTTCTAGGCGCTTACTCCAAACTATTTATGGCCTAGTTCGAAAGCATCCATCGCCATAACGAGTTCTTCATTTGTCGGGATTACCATTACCTTAACTGGAGAGTACTTCGTGCTAATAAATGCCTCGCCTTTGCTTGTGCGATTTACCTCACGATCAAGGTTGACGCCAGCATATTCCAGACCAGAGCAAACCAGTTCGCGCACGGCAGAACTGTTTTCTCCAACACCAGCTGTAAAGATAATGCCGTCGACTCCGTTCAGTCGCGCGAGGTACAGTCCCACATGCTTATGCAAAATCGTGGTAAACAATTCCAGTGCAAGCTTACTGCGATGATGTCCCTCTTCTGCTTTTTTCATAACGTCACGCAAATCATTGGATACACCTGATACGCCCATCAGTCCGCTATTGTTATTCAAAATCTTAATAGCGCCCGCCGTGTCGGTCTTTTCAATTTCCTCGATATACGGGATGATACCTGGATCAATGTTTCCGCTGCGTGTACCCATGGACAGACCAGCTAACGGCGTCATTCCCATCGACGTGTCAAACGATTCACCATTTCGGATCGCAGTAATACTTACCCCGCTCCCAATATGGCAGCTGATCAGACGGAGCTGCTCTTTCGGGCGACCCATCATTTCTGCTGCACGTCCCATTACATAGCGGTGAGACGTTCCATGGAAACCGTATTTGCGAATTCCGTATTGCTCGTAGTACTCATAAGGCAGTGCGTACAAATACGAAGATGGTGGCATTGTTTGGTGGAACGCTGTATCGAAAACAGCTACGTGAATCAAATCTGGAAACAGACTTTGAGCAACTTCAATCCCGGTCAGGTTAATGGGGTTATGAAGCGGGGCGAAACGGGACAGATTACGAATTTCGTCTTTTACTTGGTCATTGACAATAACGGACTGCTTGAATGCTTCCCCGCCGTGGACAACACGATGGGAAACGATATCTATCGAATATTGTTTGAGGGATTCAAACACTCCCCGAATAGTATCTTCATATTGATCACGCTGGATTTGCTCCAAATAATCATGCGCAATCAATGTTTTGGAAGGCATTTCATACAGCTTGTACTTCACAGAAGAACTTCCGCAATTCAGTACAAGGACATTCTTTTTTTCTAACACGATCTAATCCACTCTCCAATCATTCAATCACAGCCTTCTCTCCTCATAGGATGGATAGGCTTCCTACATTTTATAACGATATGCTCTTCGTGAATACAGGTAATTGAGAGCAATTATCAACAACATCGTGACAGATCCAGATGCATCGAGCAAAACATCTTGCACCATTCCGGTTCGATCCGGTGTAAACGTCTGGTGCCATTCATCCAATACAGCCGTCATCACACTGAGAAAACCGCTCCAGGGCAGCGCTTGCCCAAACGAGAGATGTTGCGAAAACACGCGGTACCAGCTAAAAGCCAAAAGGGCAAAAACAGCAAAGTGTGTTCCTTTCCGGATAAAGAACTCAATAAAACCAGCCGCTCCTTTTTCTTCCAAGCTCACTTCCCTACCTGCATAAGGAATGGTTATGTCGCCTAGACGGTCCTGTAAGCTCTGTTCATCCACTAGCTTGTCTATCGTCCCTCGCATGTCTTGCTTGGCGTAAGGCTGTGAAGAAGAAATGAACAACCCAAGCAGAATGACTGTCAAAAGCAAGTAATCCCATACTTTTCGATATCGACGCACGTGTTTGCTACCCCCTGCTTTCGATTCTCTTTCCTATCTTACCATGACGCATATGTAGTTAGTCGGTTACAGCTACGTGAACGATTGAAAAAGAAAAACGCCAACCTATTTAGCGGTTGACGTCTTGTGTAGAAGAAGTAAGAGGCAGGAAGTCCTCTTGTGCAGGCACATACTCCCTAGAATCGTGATTCGTGGCTTTGGCTTGCACTGTTTTTTGTGAGCGGGCTTGCTCCCGTTTTCTTTCTTTGAAATCGCGGCGACGTACTTGGCCGTTTTCCCACCAAATCCGCAAATGACGGGTGAGGATCGGCAAGGACATCTCAGAATGGGCAGCCTGTCTTTGCATGGCTGCATATTGCATGCCAGGAAGAAGTGCCATTGTGGCAAAAGCCCCCATTAAAATGCCAAACAATAGTACGCTGGCAAAGGATGCAAACGAATCATTCCCAGCACCCAAGCCCCTAGCCAAAGGAAGGCTGGCTAACGCGATCGCAAAGTATATCCCCGCTTGATTGAGCATGGTGCGTTTGGCCCCTAGCTTGATACCGTCCCAAGCTCGCTCCTGCTCAGCTTGGGCCTTGTACAGCTCATCCATTGCAAGAAGAGCCTGCAAAACGATGACCGCAATGGCAGCAATCATTCCGTAAAAGCCCATAACGTTCATGGGTCGATCCAACCACAGCAATCCCAGCGAGAAGCCTCCAGACAAGACTGGCAAGAGAACGAGGGCAAATAATCCATCGCGTGTTCTGCGTTGCAAAAGCAAGCTCACGATAAGTACGAGGGCAACCAGACTGCCGATCGTCAGGAACCGGCTGCTCAAGTCAACCATGTTGAGCTTTTTCTCCTCCAATTTCTCCAGCTCATCGTCGTTATATACCGTGTAGCCCTCCGGTATCGTCACCTTTTCTTGCATGGAAGAAGGAATGATGTAAGACCACAGCTCAATTCGACTTGGGTCTGATACCGCACTGCTTACCTTGAAGACATACAGCCCGTCTTCCCGTTGATAAATGGGCGGTTCGCTGCCGATGGACCAATCTACCAGCTCAGACAAGCGCACCGTGCCTTGTGATGTTCGAATCAAAATATTTTTCACCTGATCCGGATAGTCCATCCACCTGTCAGGAAATCGGACATGGATAGGTACTTGACGCTCATTCCAATAGACACTGCCAGCAGTTTTTTCTCCTAAATAGCTCTCTAGTTGTCTCTTGATCTCCTCTTGCGTAATCCGGTAGCGTGCCAGCATCTCTTGTTTCGGGCGAATTTCGATAAAGGTCCCCTCTGCACCCGGACCGATTCTTTCATCTGTTACAAGGTCTCGCCCATCTTTATCCTTCACTCTCTGTTTTTCCATGAATGCCAGTACTTCATTGGCAATGTTCTGCGTCGTTTGCAAGGATGGCCCCATGATCGTTAATACGAGACGAGTTGCCTTATCTTTATTAATGACCAGAGCAAACGGATCTGTCTGAGGAATATCTCGCAGTTCTTTGTCCAGCACTTTTTCTAGCTCCGAGACTGATTGCGTCCAACCGTATTTGTCCACGAGCTTTACGTGAAAGCTTAGTTTTTCTTCGGAGGCAATCGTATAGACATCTCGGACTTCGGCGATGGCGAGCAAACGCTCCTCGGCTATTTGTGCTGCTCGCATGGCCTCATCGATGCTGCTCCCCTGTACCATTGGCAAAGAAAGCGACTTGTCCCCATAATCAAGCTTGGCGTACGGATCTACTAAAATAAACGACTTGAGCAAAAAGACAAAGGCAAGCGAGGCAACCAGTGTGATTCCATAAGGCAAATACCCTTGTTCCACCAATCGCTCCCAGCGACCTTGAAAATAGCTTGTCACTTTATTCGAGGCTCGTGGTGTATTCTTCTCGACTCGTTCGGAAGCCTCCAGCCACGTTCCTGTCAGTACCGGTGTGATAAATCCATAGACAAGAATAAGAGCAAATGTCCCCAGCAGGAGAACAGGCCAAGCATCGTACAAGACAACCTTGTCTTCTGCCTTGAGGAAATCAGTGAAGACGACACCTGTCCAACAGGCTGCCACTACGACAACCGTAAGCAAAATCGGCTTCATCAAACTCCAGGCAACTTGCAAGCAACGAACGAACGAGAACGAGGGCAGGCGAGAAAATTGATGAAACAACGCAGAGCCTGCTCCTGTGAACAATAGCGAAAACAATAGGAGCGGTCCAAGCGTGGAGAGCGTCAATGGGATTCCCCAAAGCCACATACCCCCAAGGACACTGCCGACCGCAAGAACGTTTGCCAAAAACGCAAGTACAGCCCCTGCCAATTGTTTTCGGGTCAGGTACAAAAAGAGAGAACAGATGACAGCGGTTAGAACAGCAAGTGCCCCAAGCTGTCTTAATGCAGCAGTGATTGTCTGCGCATCGTCACTAAACAAATCGAGGCGGTATTTTCCGCCTGAAGCCTGATTCAACTCGGCAACCGCTTCATTTACTTGCTTGCTAATTACAGGTAATTGCCCAACATCTGCTGCATACACAGTGATTCCTAATGCAGGCGAGCCCCGATACATCCCGATTTGTTCGCCTTTGCTCCCGCGTCGATCACGAATATCCGCCAACGTATTTAATGGCACGTATCCTTTATCGGAGGAGATCAATTGCTTGCCCAGATCTTGCAGCCCTTCCGATTTACTCGTCCATTGAATAATGGTTCGATCCTTATCAGCGCCAACAGAACCTACCTCTTCCCCAACCACATCTGTCGGCAGTTGTGACAGAACATCAGCAGGTGTAAGCCCGTAGGCGAGTAGCATCGATGGTCGGAAAATAATATCTACCTGCTCCTTCAAGGCTTGCTTGTCCATTTCGATGCGAGCGATTCCTGGCAGATTGATCAATTTGTCGTAGACGGTATTCTGGGCAATATCAGACAAGGTCTGCAAGTCCGTACCGTACAGCAGGTAAAAGCCGATTTTGCTATTTGCCAGATTGCTTTGGCTGACGCTCCACTCCTGCACTGGCAGCTGCTTCGTGATTTCTCCCAGCTTCTTTTCCAAACGTTCCTTGTAATCCGAACCGATTTGTTCCGATGTTTTTACCGTAATAACCGCAGACCCCGTCCGAGATTCGGAAGCAATCGTAAGCACACTGCCTAATGAACGTACCGATTCCTCCACTTTTCTCGCGACCGATTCATCTACTTCCGCAGAGGAGAGTTTGGGTGTCAAGAGACTGATTGTATATTCAGGCACAGACCGATCAGGGAACGTCTTGATATCAAGCCTGAACCAAGCTCCTACCGCAAGTAGACAGCACATGACCGCCAGGATGCGGGCAAAGGAGGGGACAATCGCTAAAAATGTCTTGTTATTCATCCGCCACCTTCACCGCCTCACCATCCACTACATACGACAAGCCTGCAGCAACAATCTGGTCACCAGGCACGAGACCTTCCACTACCTCATAGAAGGTTCCTTGCAAGGCCCCCACTTTGACAAACGTCTTTTCCACTGAATTTTCATTGATTTTCATGACGTAATATTCCTCATCTGAGACACCAATGCTGCTAACTGGTACGAGCGCAACATTTGACGCTGGCAGCGGGTACTGACAAGTGATGGTCATGCCACCCTTCCACGCTACATTCTTGCCGTCTATGGTCACCTCGACTGGATAAGACCCCAAGCTAGTATCCATAACAGGTGAGACAAACGTCACTTTTCCTTCTGCTTCACTGCCGTCGGGAGCTTTCACCTTTACCACTTTACCTGCCTGCCAATGGGCGATTTGCTCCCTTTCTACCTGCAATTTGATAAGCCAGGAACTCGTATCGACCATCCGAATAACCTCTGTCCCAGGTCCAGCTTGCTCCGATGCTGTCTTGGAGATCGCTGCAACCACACCTGTAAACGGAGCTTTGATCACCGCATCAGCCGCTTCCTGCTTCGCGCGGCTCAATTGAACATTGGCCTGCTGGACACCTGCATTCGCTTCTTCGATATCCAGTGGATCGGCGCCCTTCAACAGGTTGTTGTACGCAACTTGTTCTTCTTCCAGACCAAGCTCGGCCTGTCGCAGTGCGGAGGACAGCTTGTCTTTTTCATCTTTCGAGATGGCCCCATTCGCATACAAAATCTCCGCTTTGCTGAGCTCGTCGCGAGCTTTTTGTGTCTGTTCTCTCGCTTTTTCTACCTGCAGCTTCTGAGTCTGCACCTCATGACTCTCTGGTCCCTTGGAAGCCTTTTCCCGCTTGATCGCAGCACTGGCTACCTGTCCTTGTGCTGCGTGAATTCCTTGTTGCAGGGCCGTTCCATCTAATGTCGCCAACGTCTGCCCCGCCTTGACAGTGGCTCCTTTTTCAACGAGAATGCCTGAGATTTTGCCCGAGGCGCCAAACGATAAAGCCAGCTCCTGACGCGGTGCTACTACACCTGCGACTTCCATCAATCGCTCATCCTGGCCTTGCTCCACCGTATACGCACTCACGGTTTTCACCTTGATGACCGTATCTTCTTTCGTTCGTTTCAGACCCTCAACACCCTCATTCAGCTTTTCGCACCCTACGAGTAGCAGGACCACAACCGTGAGACTTATCCATTTTTTCGTATTTTTCATTCCTGCAACCCCACATTTCCCCCTGAATCTTCCTATACTGACAAAGAAACGACGATTATTGACAAAATATATTTTACAGAAAAACATGGTATAGTTATACTACTTTTCTGTCATTTTACATTATTTTTTATAATCCAAATGTCTCGTCACTTGTTTGTAACTCGCATCTAGTATGATAGAAGGGCAAGGAGACGGGGCAACTGCATCGCCCCCATTGTTAGCGCTTACAAAAATCCTTTATTTTTTCATGGTGGGAGTGATCGTCATGGCTAAAATTTACACTTCTTACACGGACATCGTGGCTGATATTCACGATGGTGCCACTTTATTAGTGGGCGGCTTCGGACTGGTAGGAATTCCGGAAAATCTGATTATCGCCCTGCGAGACAAAGCAGTGAAAAACTTGACAGTCGTCTCAAATAATTGCGGTGTAGATGATTGGGGACTCGGTCTCCTTTTACGCGAAAAGCAAATCAAAAAAATGGTCTCCTCTTATGTGGGAGAAAATAAGGAATTCGAACGTCAATTTTTGTCTGGTGAGCTCGAAGTCGAGTTGACACCACAAGGGACGCTTGCAGAGAGAATTCGCGCAGGCGGAGCTGGCATTCCGGCATTCTATACCCCAGCTGGAGTCGGCACCCCTATCGCCCAAGGACGGGAAACGCGCGATTTCGCAGGAAAAGAGTACCTGCTTGAGTATGGCATCACAGGTGATTTCACACTCATCAAAGCGTGGAAAGCTGACAAGATGGGCAATCTCGTCTTCCGCAAAACAGCACAAAACTTCAATCCGATGATGGCCGCAGCCGGAAAAATCACCATCGTCGAAGTAGAAGAAATCGTAGAGACGGGTGAACTGGACCCTGAGCATATTCACACACCAAGTGTCTATGTGCAGCGTGTGATACAGGCACCTTCGTTCGAAAAACGCATTGAACGACGCACAGTCCGCTCGTAAGCAGCAAAACAAAGAACCTGATTACATTCAAGGGAGGAAACAAAAGATGTCGCTTACACGTGAGCAAATCGCCACTCGTGCCGCCGGGGAAATAGAAGATGGCTTTTACGTAAACTTGGGTATAGGAATGCCCACGCTCGTCGCCAACTACATCCCAGAAGGTAAAACGGTCGTTCTGCAATCGGAAAACGGCTTGCTCGGAATTGGCCCTTACCCGACTGAAGAAGACATCGATCCAGATCTGATCAATGCCGGTAAGGAAACCGTTACCGCTATTCCGGGTGCGGCCTACTTCTCCAGTGCTGAATCGTTTGCGATGATTCGCGGCGGCCATATCGACCTCGCGATTTTGGGGGCGATGGAGGTTTCTGCTGCGGGTGATCTCGCAAACTGGATGATACCTGGTAAAATGGTCAAGGGCATGGGTGGTGCCATGGATCTCGTTCACGGCGCGAAAAAAATCGTCGTCATCATGGATCATGTCAACAAGCATGGTGAGACAAAAATTTTGAATGAATGTGCGCTGCCACTGACCGGCAAGAAGGTTGTCAACCGTATCATTACGGACAGAGCTGTCATGGACGTGACACAAGACGGGCTTGTTCTCGTCGAAGTAGCAGAAGGCTATACAGCGGAAGATATCCAAGCCTGCACGCAACCTACGCTACTTATCTCTTCCGAACTGAAAACAATTGGGCTGTAACCTATTTTTCAAGTACAGAACCCCATTAGTGAATAGCCGACTTCATCGCAGCTGCGTGAAGTCGCTTTTTCTTTCCTTTATCTGTTAGTCTTGGGCACACTTGCGCGGTCGCCTCCTTCTCACCTTTTCGTATATAATATGGATGATCCATCAAATTTCCCAGTATCTGAGAGGAAGAGATTCCATGTCAGGAACAGTCGGTTGCTTACTCATCCATGGATTTGCCGGAGACATCAACGACATACTCCCACTCGCCAAAAAGCTCCGCGAGGCTGGCTATCAGGTGGAATGCCCTACTTTGGAGGGACATGGGACTACTCGTCGTCACATGGCAAAAAGCACCCGCCACGACTGGCTCCGCTCGGCAGAAGAAGGCTACAAGCGACTGTCCATGCGCGCTGACACAATCGTGGTCATCGGATTTTCCATGGGCGGACTGCTCGCCTTTCACTTGACGACAAAATACCCCGTCGCCCTGCTGTTTACCATCAACACCCCTTATAAATATTGGGATGTCAAAGAGGCGATGCATTATTTGCGTGAGGATTTCCCAACCCACTCCAAACGCTACATACATGGCATCGGCAGAATCCCTTTTACCAGCATGCTGCAATTTCGCAGACTGCTGGCAGAAACGAAGCCGCTTTTGGCTCAAATTACGACGCCTTACATCTTGCTGCAAGCAAGGCGGGACGATACAGTTCACGCTGTGAGTGCACAAATACTCGCAACCAGCGTAGACGAATCTGCCTCCCCGCAAATCACCTGGTATGAGCATTCGAACCATATGCTGCTGCACGGTCCGGACAAGGAAGCAGCCATTGCTCACGTCATGACAACCATCAAGAAGCGTTTTCCAACTTGATCAGCTTCGGTCGCCCCAACCATACAAGTCCCACCAGAAGCAAGATCATCGCAATTCCGAAGTACATCGGACCCAGACCTACGTGTTCATCCAGCCAGAAAGCAAGGAGCGGCCCTAACGCCGCGCCCAGATCACTTATGACTGAATATTGCGTCATTACCACTTGACTGTTAGGCTGTCTCGCAGCTTCATCTGCCGCAAGGGTATCCAGCACGGTCGTGATAATCGTCGCGGTCAACTGGATGCCGAATAAAAGCGCAAACCATAAAACAAGTGAAGACGTTGCCTGCAACGCGGCAAACAGAACGGAAGCGACCAGCAGCGTCACGATGAATAGATTCGTCCTGCCATGCCTGTCCGACAATTTGCCTACCAATGGGGCAGCCCACGGCTCCCACCCCCAGCGAATTCCTTGAATCACACTGGCAATCACTGCTGCCCCCAGCACGACCCCGCCAATCATGATAAGCGGTTCACGCACTTCGATTACTCTGCTTAGTGTGGAGGTAAACATCCCCTGGTACACCATCGTGACGAGTAATGCCGTCGTCATCGTCATCAGCACCTGCGCCTGACTCCACAAGCGTTTGCCTGTATGCTTCGGCTTCACGTCTTTTGGATGCTGACTAGTAAAGGAAGGATGTATATAGCGAAAAACAAGAATCCACGCAAACAAGGAGGGCACCGCAAGTGCGATAGAAGCAACAGACAGCCCGTACCAAGAGGCCAGCAGCGCTCCGACCAGCATGCCGCCAAGACTGCCCAATCGATACAGTCCGTTGTACAAGCCCATGAGCTGCCCGCGATTATGCCCTTCGGAAACGCTCACGATCAAGGAATACGCACCTAGCCTTAAAAATGTCCAAGCCACTCCCCACAAGCATCGCATCACTAGCCATAGCCAAAAGCCTTCCAAGCTGTACGAAAGTGTCGTCAGAAAAGCCAGCCCAACTGCCACAATCAAACCCGCGCGTCCTCCCGAGCGTTCATACCATTTTCCAACAAGGGGGCCGAGTGGTACACGGATGAAGCGGTTCACTGCAAGCAATACCCCCACTTCCCACAGCGATGTTAATCCTGCCTCCTCCCAGAAAAGAGGAAGCACCACATACAGCATCGAATCCCCTATCATGCATAATGCTGTCACCAGTGCGACTGCCACGACTTGTGTTTTTCCACTGACTTCTCTCATCTCCTGATCCTTCTCTCTACTCGTTTTCAGTCTTTCTGAGCTATACCTTACGCGCAATCACTCATCATTTCTAATACATCTTTATCTACAACTCATAAACAAAAGTTATGAATCGAGGTACAGGATGAACTTACATGCACTCCGCATTTTCGTAGAAGTAGCGTCACGAGGCAGTGTCACCGAAGCAGCAATCGCCCTCTCGATCAGTCAGCCTGCCGTCAGTGCCCAAATCCGCAAGCTGGAAAACGAGTTGGGAATCACCTTGCTCATCCCGGATGGGCGCGGTATTTCTCTCACCTATGAGGGACGTTTTCTTTATGAAAAAGCACGTCGCATTTACGACTGGGAGCGCGAAATTGAAACACAGCTGACAGAGATGAAGCAAGGGAAGAAAGGAAAGCTCCGCATTGCTTCTACCTTTCTCCCCTCTCATTATCTCGTACCGCAGTGGCTGGCTCAGTACAAACGCGATTATGAAGGGGTCGATGTGGAAATTCGCACACGTAATTCTATGCAATCCATTGAACTGCTTTTGAGCTGTGAGGTCGATGTGGCCGTCATCATCAAGGAATCGTGGGATGAGCTGCCTATCAATCGACATCATTTGATGGATGTTCCCTATTGGTTTATTTTGCCTGCTGATCATCCGCTTGCTGGAAAAAAGATCAGTATGGAGCAGCTCGTGGAGGAACCATTTTTGTTGCGGGAGCAAGGCAGCTCTACCCGCGATTGGCTGTTTACCCTCTGTCGCGAGCATGGTGTGAAACGTCCGCAGGTCGGTATGCAGTATCACGGTCTGGTCGAGTCTATCCACTCCGTTCGCGCGGGATATGGGACGATGTTGGCTCCTGCGCTGGCTGTTAGGGAAATGGTAGAGCGTGGGGAGGTCGGTCGAGTAACCGTGCCTGGGGTGGAGATCAAGCGGCCCTTGTATGTCTGTACGCGTGACGGTGAGACAGATCAGCGGCCTGTTGTGGCTCAGTTTCTTGAGTTGGTAAAGCATGAGAAACTCACTTGAAAATAAGAAATGAGACCTCTCTTTGTATTCACGGCTAATAAAGCCTTCGTTCATTGGAAAAAAGAGGCTTTTCCTCAAAGGAATAGCCTCTTTTTATACGCAATGCTTATGGAAACACAATCGTCTTGTTGCCGGATACCAGCACCCGATCCTCCAGATGCCAGCGAACCGCACGTGCAAGCACCGTACGCTCTACCTGTCGTCCCAGCTGCTTCAATGCCTCGACATCTTCCTGGTGCGATACGCGTTGAACGTCTTGCTCGATAATCGGCCCTGCGTCCAGCTCTTCCGTGACGTAATGCGCAGTCGCTCCGATCAGCTTCACGCCGCGACGATACGCCTGCTCGTAAGGCTTTGCTCCGACAAAGGCTGGGAGGAAAGAATGGTGGATATTGATGATCCGCATCGCGTAATCGTCCAAAAAGCGCGGGGACAAAATCTGCATGTAGCGAGCCAGAACAATCAGATCGACGCCCTCTGCTGCTGCCAGCTGTGCTTCTTCTGCCTGTGGCTTGTTATCCTTCGTAACAGGGATGCAGCGATACGGAATGCCAAACGACTCTACGGTCTCCTGCATGTCAGGATGGTTGCTGACGACAACCGCGATATCCGCGAACAGCTCCCCGGATTTCCAGCGCCACAAGAGCTCCAAGAGACAGTGATCTTCTTTGGAAACAAACAGCGCGACCTTTTTTCGCTTGTTCGCTTCGACTAGCGACCATTCCATGCCAAAGCTCTCGGCTACAGGGCTGAATGCTTCCTTAATCTCTTCGCAACGCTCATCCAGATTGATGAGATCGAATTCAATGCGCATGAAAAACCGGCCTGTTTCCGGATCGGTCGTGTACTGGTCAGACTGAACGATGTTTGCTCCCTGTTGGAACAAGAAGTTTGATACGGCAGCGACGATTCCCGCGCGGTCCGGGCAAGAAATCAGCATGCGCGCACGATCTTTGTTTTTCTCTCGGTACGCGAGCCATTCTCTCTCTGATAACAATTGCATGGTTTACTCTCCTCCATAAAAAAACAGCAAAAAGTTGTTTGCAATTATACCATTCCCAGAAAGGATTTCTATACCCAAAAGAGAGAAAAATGTTCACTTATCGATAAAAATTTTTAGATAGAGTGATTTCCAATCCCGTTTAGCAAAATATCTACGGTCAGGGCGATTTGCTCATCGTCACTGAACTGCGTAAATTCATCAGTATCCAAGACTTGCCGGAACAGAACGAGACCGATCATCGAGGATAGGATCGCCCGAAAGACAGCCTGTGTCGGGAGCGGACGCAATTCGCCCACGTCTACCTTTGCCTCAATCAGCTTATTTGCCATTTCCTTCACACCGGTGAAAACGGTCGCGATCAGTGCTTCCCTGATTTCGTCATGAAAAAAGGCTTCTTGCAGCAAAATGCGAATATGCTTTTCATTCGCCAGCACTAGATCGATCCGGTTTCGGTACAGCTCGGTCACGATTTGTGCGAACGTTTTTTTATTCTGCTCTTTGAAGATCTCACGTACATCTTTCAAGATAAACGGGGCCGCGAACTTGACCAATACAGGTGCTACGACGGCAAGCAAAATATCTTTTTTCGATTTGTAGTGGCGAAAAATCGTTCCCTCTGCCACTCCTGCTTCCTTGGCAATTTCAGAGGTTGAGCTGGCATGAAAGCCTTTTTCAGCGAACAGCTTCACTGATGCACGCAAAATATTGCGCTGCTTCTCTGTCATCTCACTCTCGTCTTTCAACTCTTCTACATATTGCAACAGGCCTTCTACAAATGTTGGCGGCTTGTTCATCACCCATTACGCTCCTCTTATTCGATCTTCTTGCGGAATCGCAGAATAGCGACGGTCAGGATCAAGAGACAGAAGCTGCTCATTCCGACGACATCCTTCCAGAGCGCATCGATGTCCACGCCCTTTAAGAAAATTCCCCGCAAGATTTCCAGAAAATAGGTCAACGGGACGAGCCCGCCTAACCATTGTATCACGAGCGGCATCGAATCGCGCGGGAACATAAAGCCGGAGAGAAGCACACTGGGCAGGATAAAGGCAAATGCCATTTGCATCGCTTGAAGCTGGGTCTTTGCCACCGTAGAAATGAAAATGCCCAAGAGAAGCGTCGTCACCAAGAATAAGACAGACAACGTCACCAGAAGCGAAATGCTGCCTTTGACCGGGACCCCGAACCAATACGTTCCAACCAATAGCACCAGACAAAACGAGAAGAGACCTACGCCTACATATGGAGTAATTTTGCCGAGCATCAGCTCCAATGGGCGTATAGGAGTCACGATTAACTGCTCCATCGTTCCCCGCTCCTTTTCACGTACGAGGGAGAATGCCGTCAAAATCATCGTGACGTTTTGCATAATCAAGCCGATCAAGCCGGGAATATTGAAGACAATACTCTCCATATTGGGGTTAAACAGTACGCGTGTATCCAAGCCGAGTGGCTGTTCCAGCTCTCCCAAGCCCTGTTTTTGCAGCTTCTTTTCCTGCAACGTGATCGCTTGATGCTGAACGATCAACTGGGCTTGAGAGGTAGCCGTCCGGGCGATATTCGGGTCGGAGCCATTAATGAGCATTTGCACGTCTACCGGCTCGTTGCGATCACGTTTGCGAGTGTAGTCAGGACCGATAATCAGTGCTACATTTACCGAGCCATCGTCCAGCATGGCTTCGATCTCCTCGTAACCACTTACATGGGCTGCCACCTCGAATACACGCGTATGGACGAACTGATCAACCAGCTCGCGGCTGGCAGCAGAAGGGCTTTGATTCCAGACTGCCATCTGAATGTCATTCACGTCTGTATTGACCGCATATCCGAACAAAAACAACAGCATCAGCGGCATGACCAGTGCAATCGCCAGACTGGGACGATCCCGCTTGATTTGAATGACTTCCTTTTTCACTACAGACCAGTAACGCTCCCAGACAAAATGCCTCATCGGACTCCCTCCTCCGCCGCCTGTCTGGCTTCCTCCTGCCTAACCAGATCGATGAAGACATCCTCCAGATTGCCTACTCCCATCCGATCAATCAACTCTTGGGGAGTGCCTTCCGCCAGCAGATTGCCGAAAAAGATAAAGCCGATCCAATCGCATGTCTGCGCCTCATCCATGTAGTGTGTAGTCACCAGCACCGTGATCCCCTGTCTCGCCAGCTCATGAATGACATCCCAAAAAATCCGGCGGGAAACTGGATCGACTCCTGCTGTCGGTTCGTCCAAAATCAAAAGCTCCGGCTTGTGTAAAAGAGCGCAGGAGAGCGCCAGGCGTTGCTTCCACCCGCCTGACAGCGAACCCGCAAGCTGCTTTTCCCTGCCTGTCAGGCCTGCCATCTCAATCAGTTCCGCTTTCCGCTGCTTGCGTTCTGCTGCACCTAATTGATAAACACCGGCATAAAAATCGAGATTCTCTTCCACCGTCAAATCTTCATACAAGCTGAACTTTTGCGACATATATCCGATCCGTTGCTTGATTTCCTCACTCTGTGTCATGACATCGAAGCCAAGTACCGTGCCCTTTCCCGTCGTCGGGGTCAACAAACCGCAAAGCATCCGGATTGTGGTCGATTTCCCTGAGCCATTCGGACCCAAAAAACCGTAAATCGAACCTCTCGGAACCTTCAGCGTCAAGCTATTCACGGCTACTCGATCTCCGAAACGCTTCGTCAACTGCTCGCATTGGATAGCGGCGTTCATTGACCTCCCTCCTCGTCTGCCAGCAGCACATCGGCAGGCATACCTGGTTTGATTTTGTCGAGTCCATCTGTGATATATATCGTAACAGCAAAGACAAGCTTGGTGCGTTCATCTGGCGTCTGTACATTTTTCGGCGTGAACTCTGCCTTTTCCGAGATGCGACTGATCGTTCCTGTAAACGTTTCTTCAGGGTAGGCATCCACCTCGATGCCGACCTCTTGCCCTTTTTTCACCCGATTCAATTGTGCTTCCGGGATGTACACGACAAGCTCGAGCTGATCTGGCTTCATCATCGTAAACAAGGTAGCGCCTGTTTTGGCTACTTCCCCCTGTTCGATAGAGGAGCGCAAGAGAGTACCATCGTCTGTTGCGGTAATCTGGGCCTTCTCCAATTGCAATAAGGCTTGATCCAGTTTCGCCCTCGCCTGCTGCTGGGTGGCGAGCAGTGCTCGAATCGCGTAATCGGTACTTCCTTCCTTCACCTGATCGAGATCCGCCTGCGCTCCAGCTTGCGCGGCTTGTGCTGTACCGATTTGGGCCGCAGCAGCAACGATGTCTTCTTGCGCAGAACGGTACTGTGCCTGTGCTTGCGCTACTTGTGCCGCCCATTGATCTGCCTGCGTTTTTGCTTGGTTCACTGCTTCCTTTTGCGTGTCGAGGTCTTTGGCAGAGATCGCTCCTTTTTCGAAGAGCGTTGTTGCTTCCTCAAGTCTTTTTTGTTGATACAAAAGGGTCTGCTGCGCCCCTTGCCATTGCGATTCTGCCTGCGTCATCTGCTCAGTAGCACGTGCTTTTCCTGCTTCCGCCTGATTTTTTCTCGCTTGTGCCAGCTGGATATTCGCATTTGCCTGCTGGACGTTGGCCATGCTTCTTTGAATCGTCGTATCGCGTGAACCAGCTCTCGCCTCTTCTAGTCTGGCTGTTGCTTGGTCCAATACTGCCTGTGCTTCTGCCACAGTTATTTCGTAGCTTCGTTTATCGATTTGCGCCAGCACTTGTCCTTTTATTACTGCACTTCCCTCTTCTGCCGTAACGTTTGTAACCAATCCGCCTACTTCAGCTACGATCGGCAGCTCGATGGCCTCGATTGTCCCGGATAGTGACGGATGATTTTCGGATGTCCAATTGCAGCCCGACAATGCCAGTAACAGTCCCCCGATACAAATTGAGCGAACAACTGGTTTCATAAACGCTTCCCCCTACCCATCTAATGGAGTGAGTAATCACTTTCTTTTTATGGTAAAAAACAAGCCATAGAATCAGGATGGCGATGACCTTTTCGTTTTAGCGAGTGATTACTCACTTTTAATTGTGAGTATATGCTCCTCTTTTACGAAATGCAATTCATTTTTTCAAATGCGCAATCGAAAAGAAATCCTGTCTGATTATTCATGCTATGATGAAGACAAGCTAGAAAAGTCCGTTGACGTCGGGTATCAGATACTGGCGGGATGGAAAGGATTAGGAGCGTCGGGTTTAAACTACTATTTAGGGAGTGGAAAATGTCTATGATGATTAGCAAAGTCGGTCAAATCATGTTGTATGTCAATAATCAGGATCAAGCAGTGAACTTTTGGACCGAAAAACTAGGGTTCCGTGTTGTTTCAGACGAGAAGAACGGTGAAATGAGATGGATTGAAATTGCTCCCGCACAAGGCGCTGAAACAAGCATCGTTCTGCACAATAAGGAATTCGTCGCGAAAATGTCGCCTGGAATGAATCTTGGCACTCCTTCGCTCCTGCTCTTTTCGGAAAATATCGAGGAATTGCGAAACGACCTGGTTAATAAAAATGTGAAGGTTGGAGACATTGTCACGATGCCTTCAGGCCGCGTCTTTAACTTCGCAGACGATGAAGAAAATTACTTTGCTGTGCTGGAGAAAAAGTAAATAAAATGAGGCGGCTGACAGGAATTGTCGGCCGCCTTTTGTTTCACGCCTCTTTAGTCGAACTTAAATTTGGACAGTGCGTCTTTCATCGCTGAGTTGATTCCTTCGTCCTGCTCCTTGTCCTGTCCCTTCAAATACTTGGCTACTTCTTTCTTCGAAACCTTGCTGCCCTTTTCCTTATCACGACGCTCCTGGAAGGTCGTCAGTTTTTCCTTGTGCCCACAAGCGCAGACAAAGGCTTGACCTTCTCCTTCCCCGCGCAGCTCCAATCTCTTGTGGCATTTTGGACATCTGGCATTGGTCTGCTTGGCAATGCTTTTGCGATAGCCGCATTCGCGATCCTGGCACACATGCATTTTGCCACGCTTTCCGTTTACCTCAAGCAAAAACTTATTGCACTCCGGGCACCTGCTACGGGTCAGGTTGTCGTGACGGAAAGTCTGATCGCTGTTCTTGATCTGTTGGACGACTTCTTTGGCGTACGATTTCATCTCTTCGATAAACGCTCGCTTGTTCAAGCTTCCCTTGGCGATGGCACCGAGCTTTTGCTCCCATTGGGCAGTCAAGGTCGGCGACTGCATTTCATCTGGGACGAGCTCTAGCAATTGTTTGGCTTTTGCGGTGACAAAAATATGCTTGCCGCGCTTCTCTAGCAAAAAGCTGTTAAACAGCTTCTCGATCACATCCGCGCGGGTGGCTACCGTACCAAGTCCGCCTGTTTCCCCAATCGTTTTGATCAAATCCTTGCTCTCGTTGGCCATATATTTCGCCGGGTTTTCCATCGCAGTCAGCAGACTCGCTTCCGTAAATGGCTCTGGCGGCTTCGTCTCACCCTTGGTCTGGGATACCGACTGGATAGACAGACGTTCTCCTTTTGCAAGGGAAGGCAGGATTTGTTCCTTTACGCCATCCTTCGCATCGTCTTCTTCTACATCGTGGTCATACGCCTCTCTCCAGCCTTGGGAGAGCACGGTTTTTCCTTTTGCCAGGAACGTTTCATTCCCGATTTTCGCCTGAATGGTTGTTTGCTCGTATTCGAAGGCAGGCAGCAAAACGGCCAGGAAGCGCTTCACGATGAGATCGAAAATCTTGCGTTCCTTATCGTTCAAATCACCGAGAAAAACAGCTTGCTCCGTCGGGATAATGGCATGGTGGTCAGATACTTTGCTGTCATCCACGAACGATTTGTTCGCTTTGATCGGGGAACGCAGGATTCTGGCGGCGAGTGGCGCATATGGCTTCATTTGCACAGCACGGATTCGATCCGGCAGCGTCTCTACGATATCAGCAGACAGATAGCGAGAATCGGTTCGCGGATAGGTCACTGCCTTGTGATGCTCATACAATCCCTGCATGATGGACAGCGTCTGCTTTGGCGAATAGCCAAACAGCCGATTGGCATCCCTTTGCAGCTCCGTCAGATCGTACAGCGGCGGAGCAAATGTCTTTTTGTGAGCACGAGTAATCTCGATGACCTCGGCGCTTTTCTCCTGTTTGAGCGAGGCTATTAGCTGATCCGCTTTCTCCTTGGAAAACGTTTTGACATCCTTCGTTTGCTGATCTTGCCATTGAAGTTGAATCGGACCTTGGGCCACTGCAGACAGCCCGTAAAACGGCTTGGGTGTAAAGCGACGAATCTCCTCTTCTCGTGTTGCGACAATGGCAAGTGTTGGCGTCTGGACACGACCGCATGAGAGCTGGGCGTTATGCTTGCACGTCAAGGCGCGCGTAGCGTTGATTCCTACGAGCCAGTCAGCTTCTGCACGAGCAGCGGCGGAGGCAAACAAGTTTTCATAGGTTTTGCCGTCTTTCAGATTGCGGAAGCCTTCGCGGATCGCTTTATCTGTCACGGAGGAAATCCATAGTCGCTTGATTGGTTTATTTACGTGCACCAGCTCGAGAATCCAGCGGGCCACGAGCTCTCCTTCCCGCCCTGCATCCGTCGCAATGACAATCTGTCCGACATCGTTGCGTCTCAATTGTTGTTTGACGACCTGGAATTGCCTGTTGCTTTCCTTGATCACGACCAAGCGCAATGGGGACGGCATAATCGGCAAATCCTCGATTCGCCACGAGCTGAATTGCTGCCCGTACGCTTCAGGATCAGCGAGGGTGACCAAATGCCCGAGCGCCCACGTTACAATATATTTATCTCCTTCAAAAAAGCCGTTTCCTTTTTTGTGACACTGCAATACTTTGGCAATGTCGCGTCCAACCGAAGGCTTTTCTGCCAATACAACTGTTTTACTCATGTACGACATCCTTTCAAACCAATTCAACAATCTGTATCCATTGTAAACAAAAAAGCCCTAGGAGGGGAAATCGGATTCAGGAATGAATGAAAAAAGGGCCGTCTCTGGAATAGAGACAACCCTTCTATCTTTACATTTCACCCTATACACTTGTCGCCCTTTACTGTAGCAGTCGCAAATTTCAATCCACTCTTCTCTGATTTCTTCTACTCAAACTCTATTGAAATGTCACCTAATTCTAGATCAATTGGTTCTGGATTCTTAGGAATGGACCCTCCATCAGATGGGGTGCCTGTTGAAAACACGGAAAAATATTTATAGCTTTCATTCCCTGATGTATCCTTAACTGCTCCTTGGACTACCGCTAAGTAGTACTCTGCATTATTTTTTAAAGGTGCATTCGGTTGGATCGTTACAGTGTCATTATTGACGATAACAGTTGCAGGAACATCCGCAGCATTTTCATCCATTAATAGGAATTCGTTTGTTCCACTTTTCACTTTGCGATCATACTTAATTGTAATCACCGCATTTACATCCACTTTTGTTTCCTCTTCATACGGCACTACATCGATTACTATAGGCGCTTGGGTGTTGCTGGTCACAAACTCAGTTAAATACTTATCGATCGATTTAGTAGAATCAGTGGTACTTACAATTGCTCCTTTGTCGATCTCGATCGCATATTTCGTATTTGATTCCAAAGTCTTGTCAGGACGAATATAGATTGTGTTATTTTTAATCTCCAATTTTCCGCTGACTGGTGATTTTCCTTCAACCTTATAGAGAGATACTATTGTTGACGGATCATTGTCAAAAGCAATTGGCACCGAGAATGTTAGCGCAGGTTGAATATTTGTAGGAACATCTGACTGTGCAATAATAGGATTAGAAACTGATACGAACACATCCCCAGGTTTTGGATAACTGTTTAGGTTGTCGGAAATATATGTGCTATCAAGTTGGTATCCATTTTCGAAGTGTGCGTCAATTTCCTCTAGCTGCTCATCATCAAGGAACTGATTCGGTACTCCAAGCTCTTCTTGCTCCGATTTTGCTGATACGTTGTTGCTGTTTAGCGTTAGACTGAACATGAGTGTTACTGCGAGTAAGGCTTGAAATAATCTCTTCATACTTCTCCTCCTAAATGGTTTGTTCATAAAAATCGTATTTCATTTTTAAGGCGTAACATACAGTTTTTTACACGAAATAAAAATACGGTTATTTTGGACTAGGAGCAAACTCCGGGCCTCCTCCGTCTCCACTCCCAAAAGCGGTACTTCGACAAAAAAAGAACGAAAGCAACAACCGCCTTCGTTCTTCCATACGTTTATGCAAAAAAATTCGGAAAGTCAAAGTCATCCCGTTTGCCCGCCAAAATATTTCGTAATAAAAGATCAGCGGTCTCGGAGGCAAACAGGTGATCCTCGCTCGTGATAACGCCTTTTTTCAATGCCTCATCGAGTTCATCCTGATCAAGCAGGTATACTTCTCCCGTCGGCAGTACCACGATGTCGAGGTACAAATCGTCATACCAGATATGCCCGTTCTCATCCTTCCCATGTCCCCGGCAAATATCGATATACCATTGCACGGTATTCCCCAACTCATCCATCATTTTCGTAACGGCATAAGGTTGACCATGGGGAAAATACTGCAAGTACACATATCCTCTATCGCCCACACACAGTGTTTTGTCCCCCACAGGCATGTAGGCAGGCTCCGTTACTTCGTCCAGAGTCAGGCGGACAGTGTAACCAGAGAAAGATAAAGATTCTACCCATTTTTGCTGGTAGCCCAATCGCTTCACACGTCTCCAACCAGGTCGATCTGCTCGTTTTCGCTTCATAGCCTGCTCTCCCTCGTCGTTTTGGTTGCTTTTACTCTAACATGAATGGGATCGCTTTGTCAGATAGCAAACAAAGACATGCTCACGTAGAACATGCCTAAACGGATTACCCTGCCATTTACGTTTTTGAGGAGTCGTCTTTTGTTGCCAATCGACTGTGTTTGCGCCCATAAAGAAAATAGACGATCGCTCCGACCGACAACCAACCGAGAAAACCGATCTTTGTCATCGCAGGCAAGTTGAAAACGAGATATCCGCAAAAGAGGACCGAGAGCATGGGAACCAGCGGAACAAATGGGACACGAAAAGCCCGCGGTAATTGCGGATGAGTGCGGCGCAGTACAACCAGTCCGATCGAGACCAAAATAAAAGCAAACAACGTTCCGATGTTGGTGAGCTGGGCCAAGCTAGAGAGGGGCAATAATCCACCAAAGGTTGCTACTAAGGCTGCCACGACGAGCGTGCTCTTTTGTGGTACCTGTGTGCGGGGATGTACTTGCGAGAAAAGCTCGGGGAGTAAGCCATCTCGGCTCATCGCAAAAAACATCCGGGCTTGCCCATACATCATGACTAGCAAAACTGTCGTGATCCCGACGATTGCTCCCAACGAAATGAAGCCTGCCACCCAGTTCTGATTGACATAGCTGAGCGCAAACGCGACCGGATTTTTGACATTTAACAGATTGTACGGAACAATTCCTGTCAATGTCAGTGAGACAGCAATGTACAAAATCGTGCACACGAGTAAGGAAGAAATGATCCCGATTGGCATGTCTCGCTGGGGATTGCGCACTTCTTCGGCCGCAGATGACACCGCATCAAATCCGATAAAAGCAAAAAACACCGTTGCAGCACCCGTCGCTACTCCTGCAAAACCAAACGGCATGAATGGGCTCCAGTTTTCCGGCTTGACATACATGACTCCAACGGCGAGAAACAGGACAACTACCGCTACTTTTATTAACACCATGATGGTATTCAAGCTCGCTGACTCTCTCGTCCCCTTCATCAATAAAGCTGTAATGATGACAATGATGAGGACCGCAGGTAAATCGATGATCGTTCCTTTCGATGCATCAAACGCACTCGTGAGCGCATGCGGCAGGTGGATATTAAACCCGGCTAGCAATCCCTGGGCATACCCCGACCATCCGCTTGCCACCGCAGCACAAGCTACTCCGTATTCGAGAATCAAGTCCCATCCGATCATCCAGGCGACAAATTCGCCAAATGCCGCATAGCTGTATGTATAAGCGCTTCCCGACACTGGCACAGTCGAAGCAAATTCCGCATAGCAGAGTGCGGCAAACACACAGGCAAGTGCCGCAATACCAAAAGACAAAACCAGTGCCGGTCCAGCGTGCAAGGCAGCGGCAACTCCCGTTAACACAAAAATCCCTGTTCCCATGATCGCGCCGATGCCCAGCATCGTCAGGTCAAAAGCGCCTAATGACTTTTTGAGAGAGCTTTCGTTTTTATCCACCTGCTCCAGCATTTGCGCAACCGACTTTTTCCTCAGCAATTGATTTTTCCATGACATATTGTGCGACCTCCCAAGCGGGTCATTCACTTGCAACCGCGATTGAAAACAGTTGGAGTATGATCCGTTTGGAGGAAAAATATGCATAGGAGTAGCTTGGATCGGATTTTGTCAGGGCTACCTGCGCGCTAATCCGCGTCCAATGACATTGGCGGAAACAGGCGTAATCCCGAGCTCTCTCGCCCAAATGGACAACTGTCCCATGTGATGAATCTCGTGGGCGATGACGTGGCGAAGCAGCTCCCCCTTCGTGTGCACTTCATCATCCCAAGCTACCTTTACTGGTTCGTTCTCCATCTCGTCTGACCAATTCTCGATGAAATCATGTAATTCTACGCGCCAAGCATCCGACAGCTCTGTTACTTTTTCCAGCGTCTTATACGCTTCGTATGATACCTGAATATCCGGCTTTCCCTGCACGCCCCGAAGCCAGCTATACTCGACGTCAGCAATGTGAAACAAGGTGTACAAAATCGTACCGGCCCCACCTGTGCGCTTGCGGAGCAATTCCTCTGGTGTAAGCTGCTTACACCATTCCATCCACTCGTCGCGTACCTGCCAGTTATACTGGAAAAACATCTTCATTGCGTTCACCCTTTGTTTGATGATTATGTAGATTAGGAAAATTTCAACTTATTATAGCACGTATGTTCTCATTTCGTAAAACCCTTAGTGGTTGACTTCTAACGGTAGTGGTCGGGTGAAGCCCTGCCACATGTTTTCCAGTCGCCTGTATCCTCTCTTCGTTCGGGCGGTCTCCTTCCAAACATGTGACAGTGCTTTCGTACAGCTTTGATCTCTTCCCGCTTTTAGAGCTTTTAGATCATAATGGGGGGCAATTCGGAGTAGCTTCCATGAATCCACTTTCGCACTTTTTAACCAAAGCAGCGTAGGAAGAAGCGCATTTCCAGTCCAAGCGCCTCTGGAGCCCATCCTAGCTTTGAAATGAATGGCGGGGAATTTAAGCTTCACTTATGGAATACTCCATCGAAACTTCTACGTTTGAA
>NZ_PXZM01000021.1 GCF_003013395.1 Brevibacillus fortis
ACTTGACAGGGGGCACTTCAGTTCGTCATGCAAAGGAGGGCTTTCACTGTTTATTCTTCTTGTTCGGTTCGAATGATTTTGGTCCAGCCGTCTACTTGCTCTACGCGGCGTTCCTTCATCAGTTTTCCGAGTGCCCGCTTGAAGCTGGACTTGCTCATTTGGAATTTGTCACGAACGACATCCGCCTCTGTGGAATCTGTATAAGGCATCGCCCCGTCACGGTTGATCAAATAGCGCATCAGCTTATCCGCATCTTCACCATACTGTACTTCCTTGCGCTCTTTCATGGAACCGTTCAGACGACCATCCTCACGTACAAAGCTAATACGGCAGCGCACAGTTTGTCCGAGGCGCAGACGCCCTACCATTTCATCACGATGAATGAAAAGGATATGCTCGTCCTCCGTCAACAGGAATGCACCTGCTTGAATTACTTTGTAGACGGTACCTTCGACAGCCTTGTTTTTCATACTCTGATCTGCGAGTGCTGCAATCTTGACGATTTCGTTTTCCGTTACCGGCTTTGCCAAGAGTCTGCCGAGCTTGTCTTGCTTCAGCGCTACCAGCATTTGATCCTTGGGACGCGGCCATTCATCGCTATGCTTGGGCAGGTCATCAATGAACAAGAGCAAATCCTTGTTAATGCCGTTGTCCAGGAATACACCCATGCGCGGAGAAATGTCCACTACTTCCAGCCAGCCGTATTCACCCATGCCGACATGAGGCATGTCCATAGTTGCAGCCAGTCGGTTCTCGTGATCATGGTACAAAAACACTTCGACCTCATCATCGATATGTAAACGCTCGTGCGCTTCATTGGCATGGAGAAACACTTCATCTTTGCCATCGCTCAAAAAATAGCCGATTTCTGTTTTTCGCGCTACCGTCATGGTAAGCGTCATCCCTGCCGCCAAATTGCCGTTCTGAATGATTTGGGGCTCACGCTTTTCACGCATTTGTCTTTTGTACATATGTATTTTTTCCTCGCTCTCTACCATTGTGCACACTAACTATACCCATCCTCCGCAAGAAAATACCACAACTTTTTTCTAACAAAATAACGATGCGTAACGAAATAGGCAAGTCTTCCATTCACGGACATACATATGACAGTAAGACTGGCTTGGCCCTACATTTTCAAGACTGGAGTGACTCTTGCCTATGCTGTTGCTGCTTGAACATATTTTTCTCGGCATTGTACAAGGCTTGACTGAATTTTTACCGATATCAAGCACGGGTCATCTCGTCCTGTTCCGCAAAGTGTTTGGCATGCAGGAAGTCGGGCTTTTATTTGACACGATGCTTCATTTCGGCACGCTGATTGCTGTCGTGATCGTCTTTTGGCCACAGGTTCGTTATATTATCATGAATCCGATGAGTAAGCTGACAAAGCTATTGGTCGTAGGTACGATCCCTACCGCAGTGATCGGGCTCGCCTTTGAAGATTATTTTGAAGAAATCTCACAGACAGGTATTACAATCGGATGGGAATTCCTTGCGACAGGCGCGATCCTCTGGGCGGTTGAGTCCATGCGCCGCGGAAATCGGACATTCGAAGAAATCAACTACACGGACGCCCTTATCATCGGAACACTACAAGGTGCTGCGATCCTGCCTGCCATTTCCCGCTCAGGGCTGACGATTGCCGGTGCTCTTCTTCGCGGAATCGACCGTGCTGACGCTGCGCGCTTTTCGTTTTTAATCTCCTTACCCGCGATTCTGGGTGCTTGTGTCTTGCAAACAGCCAAGCTCGTAGAAACACCGCTCGAAACAGCTTTATTGATCCCGATGCTCGTGGGCACCATGTTTGCCGGACTAGCTGGATATGTAGCCATTCGCTGGATGCTTACAATCATCAGCACAGGGTCGATGAAGGGCTTCGCTATCTACGTCTGGGTATTGGGTGGGTTAATTTTACTCATGCAGTTCTTGGGCTGGTAATGCGAAAAAAGCCGGCTGCTTGCTCGCCGGCTTTCATCTACTTTCTTCCTTGTCTGGATAACGGCTGGCAATTAATTTGCCTACCAACAAAATAATGCCGTAAAACGCTGTTGCCAAAAGCGAGGTAGCCAGCCAAGTCGCCGTCCCCAGCACAAGGTAGAGCGCGGCATGAGCAATAAAGATACCTACCAGCCACACCATAATGTTCATTCGATTAAAAAACGTCATCAAACTACGCAATTGCCTCGCACCTCCACCATTCCATTTACTACTGTTATAGCCGATGAAACGGTGTTTTATCCCCTTAGCGCTCTCCAAGATCAGGATGAGGCACAGTAATCACAAAGCCTGCTTGCTCCAAAATTTCTGCCAGTACCGAAAGAGGCGTGTCAGCAACCTCTCTGTACATTTTCGGCGTATGCAGGTGTATCGCATCAGGAAAGTCATCACTTAAATGCGTCCGCAACTTTTTCCCGCTATCATCTTCATCGGTAAATAGGTATACCTCATCTGCATCTGCTGCTTCTGTTTGGGCGAGCAGCTTCTCCCCTTTTTCCAAGCTGTAAGAACCATATGTACAAAGAATGGTGACAGGCTCAGCCAGCACCCGAAGCAAGCGTTCTTTGTCTGTCTTTCCCTCCACGATCATGACACACCCTGCCATCCGCTCCCATCCTCCCTGACAAACGCACGTTTTTTTATAGTATACCTCAACTCTCACCTAGGAAAATGAGGATGACTACTCCCCTTCGAAACAAGGCATCTTATGTATGCATCCATTAACAAACAGGGGGTAGTCACATGTCCAAATTCAAAAGTGCCAAAAACCTGAATCAAAAAGGATTAGCTGTCGCAGGGCTAACCAGCAGTACGGTTGCGGATGATACGCATACCGAAGACAACCAAGGATCTTCCTATCAGCATCAGAACAACAACGAAAACATGCAGAATCAAAAATAAAAGGAATGAAATGGTTGCCTGGATAGAGTTTCCTTAGTAAGATAGTTTTATGAATATTGAACAACTTGAACTAACCGAAAAGCGAATCAAGATTTTTAAAGCGTTGGCAGATGAGACAAGGCTAGCCATTTTAAAGGCCTTGTATCATTCCGGCAACGAGCTGAATTGTACAGAAGTAGGCTTTACCTGCGACACTTCCAAGTCCAATGCCTCCTATCATTTCAAGACACTTCGAGAGGCAGGACTGATCAAAGTCAGAAAGGATGGGCAAGCACGGTACATGAGCATATATAAAGAAACCTTCGATCAAATATTGCCTGGCTTTTTAGATACCTTGTGATTGGTATCCTTTTTTTGCTCGTTAGTTCAAAAGTTGTTTAACTATAGAAGTATAAAACAAAGAGGAGAGATTTTTTATGGAGCGCCTATTTTTGATGATCTTTTTCTTCACCATGTTTTTGATTGGTACGAATACATTTATCATTAGCCCACTGCTGCCAACCTTGCGAGAGTTATATCACGTATCCACTAACCAGGCAGCCTGGCTGATCGGAACTTATGCTCTCGGATTTGCTTTGGCTGCTTTAGTCGCCGGTCCGCTATCTGATAATCGAAACAGGAAACATGTGATGGCAGTCGGGATGCTCGGATTTGCACTTTCCACACTTGCATGCGCCTTTGCACCTGGTTTCACCGCGATGCTCTTCTTTCGCTTTCTTGCAGGGATCTTCTCTGCCTTTATCGGTCCTCAAGTGTGGGCTGCCATTCCTGTTTTGTTTCCCCCTGCTCGTATCGGAAAAGCGATGGGGATTGTCATGGCAGGCCTTTCGGTTTCCCAAGTGATCATCGGTGTACCTATTGGCAGTTTTCTGTCAGCTTATCATTGGTCGTTTCCTTTTTTGGCTGTAGGAATTGCTTCTCTCGGAGCTTTTGTACTCATCATCCGAAAACTTCCTGATTTATTGCCTCCTACCTCCATAGCCGGACTTGGAACAAACAACGCCCGGGTGGCTATTTTTGCACGTTATAAGGATCTGTTGCGACTGCCTCAAGCTTCACGCAGCTTTATCGGCTATTTCGTTTTCATGACGGGTGTCTATGCAGTCTTTTCATTCTATGGCGTATGGCTTTCCGATCACTATCAGCAATCCGTTACCGAAATTGGCTTGATCACTTTAGTTATCGGGCTTGGCAACACCGTTGGCAGCTTACTCAGCGGTTGGTTACTCGAACGTTGGAAAAGAAATACGATTTTGACCGTTGGGTTTCTGGGCAGCGCCCTGCTCTATCTTGTTTTGCCGTACATACCGGGAGTCGGCTTTTTGCAGGTCGTCCTCTTCTTCATGTACTGCTTCGGCGGTGTACTCGTGCCTGTCCTGATGGGTTACTTGCAATCATTGTCCGACACCTCGCGCGGTACCATATCAAGCTTGGCCAACGCTTGCATGTACATAGGAACTTTCATTGCCTCTTCTTTCGCAGGCAGTTTGTATTCTATTTTTGGATTCGCGGGAGTCAGCACCTTCGCCACCTGCACTTTTCTTATTGCCTATCTGCTCTTTGTTTTGAGGACAGGTAAATTAACTGTAACCTCACAAGCATGAGTCCTTTACTTTCCCTCTTCGCCTTGCTACGCTATGGTCACATTCATTTTATCGCAGTCAGCAGGACGGAGAGGGTCAATGTGGATTCATCTTCATCACTATGGAAAAACAGATCGTTTCTCAAGCTCTGGCTTGCGCAAATGACAGCAAGCATCGGTGATCATTGCTACAGCTTCGCTTTACTCTGGTATTTGCTGCAGGCAACCAAATCAGGGACGGTGCTGAGCTTGCTCGCGATCCCGGAAATGGTGGCAGGTCTCATGTTTTACCTCGTCGGCGGAGTCATGGCTGACCGGTACAATCCACGAATGCTCATGGTGGGAGCGGATATTGCGCGAATTCTTGTCGCGATCACGGTTGGCATCCTGGTATTCATGGGCATCGAGGAGTTTTCGTTTTTTCTGGCAGCGCAATTTTTGTTGGGGTTGTTCTCTAGTCTGTTTCAGCCAGCGCGAACCGTGGCACTCAAATCAGTGGTTCCCCAAGAGCAGCTAGGCCGAGCAAATGCCATCTTGGACACGACTTTTCGAACCATTCGGATTATTGCGCCAATGTCAATTGGACTTGTCGCTTCGATCCTTCCGCTCTCTACTTTGTTTTTTGTAAATGCAGGCAGCTATTTGATATCCGTCTTGTTCCTTTATGCCATTCGTATTTCCTTGACCGATCAACAAGGGGCATCTACTACGAAAATGACACCCAGCCAGTACGTCCGTGATATCACCTCGGGTTTACAGGAGCTGAAACAGAATCGTGCTTTGTTCTTGATTCTTCTCTTTAGCAATATGGGCTTTCTCGTCTGGCAGGTCACTTACACGGTGGGCTTTCCGTTTATGGCAGAAAGTATGCAGCAAGGAAACGGCAGTACATTAGCTGTCTTATTGGGCTTTTACGGGATCGGGAATTTGCTGGGAAGCCTGTATATGGCTCGCTCGTTTTACACCCGCTATTTGTTTGTGATTTTGATCGGATGGGTGTTTCAGTCAGTCGGATTCCTGTTGCTTACGGCAGGAGGCACCGCTCACTGGATTGCCTTCCTCGGAGCAGCCGTCGCGGGGATTGGAGGTCCTCTCATTGGTATCCCGACCGTGACTGCCATTCAAATCAAAGCATCAAACAGCAGCACAGGCAAAATTTTCGCGATCAACATGCTTATGTTCACATTCTTCTGTTTGCTTTCCAGCACGCTCGGCGCCATCTGGATGGGCAAATGGCCAGTCGAGCAGCTCTTCCTTGTCAGTGGGCTATTCCTTGCTGTCATGAGCTTCGCAGGCTTTCTCGTTGAAAAACGAAAAGCAACAAAACATCACCAATCCTCTTCTGTTTGAGTAATGCGAAGGAGCTTTTTGATACAAAAAAGGCCGGTTTTTCCTCCTTCAAGGAATCACCGGCTTTTTGTTTTACTGCATTTCAACAGGCTGTTGCTGTGTCACACAATGAATCATCCCACCATGTTTATATAGCTCTCTTACATCAATGCCAATCACTTCACGGTCAGGGTATAGCTTTTGGATGATCTCGTTTGCGACTTTGTCATTCGGATCATGATAATTCGGCACCAGGACAACGGTATTCCCAATATAGAAATTCACATAGGAGCCTCTGTATCCCAAGTCCTTTCCATTCTCCAAAATGACATTGTGCTTACTGATTGGTAAATTCACGTACTGATAAGTCTTGCCCAAAGTATTCTTCGCATTTAGTAATGTTTGGATATCCTTATTCGGGACACCCCATTCTTCTAAATCCGTTGCATTCATCGTAATAATCGTTGACTGATCATAAAATTTGGCAAAACCGTCAATATGAAAATCAGTAATTTCCAGGCCCGGCACACCATCTAGCCAAATAAAATTCGTCGCCCCAAGATATTCTTTCATATACTTCTCAACATCTGCTTCTGAAAATTTGGGGTTTCTATTTTTATTCGTAACAGCACTGCGTGTCGATAAAAACGTACCATTCCCATCCAGCTCAAACGCTCCACCTTCAAGTACAAGCTCATTCAAATCAATTCGTTCCATTCCTGCTTGCTTGCTTAGCTTGCTTGATAGTAATGCATCTTTTTTATACGGCGTTTTCTTGCCCCATCCGTTAAACCCCCAGTCCATCATTTTCAGGTTCTTATCCTTGTCGTATACAAAGATCGGTGCAGTGTCTCTTGACCATACATCGTCAGTCGGAGCAATATAGAAGTCGATTTTGTCCATATTGATACCTTCATCATAGAGAAGATCATAAATATAGTTCTTCTCGTATTCGTCATAGGCAACAATATGAACATTTTCCCCTTCACTTAAGGCAGCTGTCATCTCGATCCAAATGGATTCAATCTCTTCTTGATAACCTTTCCCATACGTAAAGTTATGCGGCCATACTAACCACGTACCTTCATGCTTACTTTTTTCATCCGGCATTGTGTACTTGCCTACATATTGTTTTTTCATGCTTTGGCTCTCCTCTGCTTTACTTGCCGTACAACCCATTAAGATCCCAGCTATTAATACAACTCCTGAGCACAGTACCATTAACTTCTTCATTTCATCATCACCTCATGTTGGTAGCTTTCTCGCAGAAGTAGAGTAAGCTTTGACATAGTGTCAAGGTCAAGCAGTTATTGTCTGGCTATTTTCATGATAGGAAAACAGATCTGTGTCACATACTCACGCGCAGGGCAGTCACATTCTGGGCCTTTCAAGTAGGTTTCGTAGGACGGACCATCCAGGCAGTAGCCGTTGCTATCTGTCCACTCTTCAAGTGCCATATGTCCGTATCCGATATCGTCATAACTTCCGAAATGCAAGGTAGTAGCAACAAACTGCTCGGGAAGCTGCTTGATTTGCCATTCGCTTGATGTATCGCAGCCGTTCTCATGAATGATCGGGATCACCAACTCAATATGACTGTTGTCAGGGTTGAATTCTTCATCTAAAAACAAGACAGACGGAGCACCAAGTAACTGAATATGGTTTTCTTCCGCCTTCGCGTATATAGAATCAATGTACTTGTCCATGTCCGCTATAGGAATCTGCAAGCTTTGACTGATGATACTTACTTCATTTCTCATTCCGAGCAATATATCGTACGATCTTCTCTTTCCTCGAATGATATCTTCTTTTTTTTCAATCATCCCCTGCATTTCTGCAATGATCTGTCTATAACGATTCATTTCATTAGATAATTCATTGATTTTCGAGTGGATGAATTCGATATAAAATTTCTTATCTGATGTCTGCAGGATCGTTTTAATCTCCGGCAGAGAAAATCTATATTCTTTCAGCTTATTGATGAGTAATGCCGTTTCTAATTGACTCTTTTCATAGTATCTGTATCCATTTGTTTCATCGACATGTACAGGCTTCAAAAGTTCTTCCTTGTCATAGTGTCGCAACATGCGCGGACTCATTTTGCAAAGCTTGGAAAATCTGCTGATGGTATACATATGTCTCCTTTACTCTGTGTAATGAAATTTTTAAGGTAAATGGCTCGATCGTATATCCGGCTTCATCAGAAGCTATTGTATCATTCCGTATCGAAGCGCTGGTGATGCATGCAATCGATATTTTCTCATTATTTGCAAAAAACAATTGCAACCGGAATTTTGATGTCATATAATCTGACATAAATAAAAGTAGTGTCAGGTTATATGACACAGAAAAGAGGTGGATGGATGGAACCTACTGTCGCAAGTCTCTCGTCTGCCATTGACGCCACATGGGTCATGGTATCAGCCATTCTGGTCATTCTCATGCAAGTTGGATTCGCCCTACTGGAAGCTGGCTCTACTCGCATGAAAAACGCTGGTCACGTCGCAGGCAAAACAGTCCTTACCTTTGGTATCTGCTCGATTGCCTTTTGGGCGTTTGGCTTTGGTCTGACGTTTGGAGACGGGAACTCCTTCATCGGACTTTCCGGATTCTTTTTTGACGGCATGCAAAAAGATGCTTTCTCCGCTTTTTCCGCTGCAACTGTTCCTATCTCGATTCTCTTCCTCTTTCAGCTCGCTTTTGCAGCCGTTTCACTTGCGATCGCCTGGGGCGGTTTTGCGGAACGTGCCAAGCTGTCCATTTATTTTATTTTCAGCGTACTGTTTACTGTCCTCATCTATCCTGTCGTCGGTCACTGGGTATGGGGAGGCGGTTGGTTGGCACAGCTCGGGATGCAAGACTTCGCCGGCTCTACGGTTGTCCATCTCCAAGGCGCCATCGTCGCACTCGTCGCCACTATCCTCTTGAAGCCTCGCATCGGAAAATACAATCGCGACGGCAGCTCCAATCTGATTCCTGGTCACAACCAAGTCTACTCGGTATTAGGGGTCCTGTTTCTTTGGATCGGCTGGTTCGGCTTTAATGCCGGCTCCACACTCGGCAGCACATCCGGATTTTTCGGCTATATCGCCGTCACTACCAATCTCGCTACCGCAGCAGGCGCTGTCGCCGCTCTCGCCATTTCCTGGATCGTGACGGGAAAAGCAGATATCCCAAGCATGCTCAACGGGGTCCTCGCCGCTCTCGTCGCGATTACAGCAGCATGCGCCTTCGTCGATCCGTGGGCAGCTGTCGTGATAGGTGTTGTGTCAGGTATTCTTACATTCTATACATCCATTTGGTTTGACCGCATGGGGATTGATGATCCTGTCTTCGCTTTTTCCGTGCACGGGGTGGCTGGCATCTGGGGAACGTTGTCCACGGGTTTATTCGCTACCCCGGAGCTTGCCGAAAAGGTCGGCGTTGGCGGTCCTGGGCTGTTTTATGGCGGTGGCCTGCATCAGTTAGGGGTTCAAGCCTTGGGATTGGCTGGCTCCGCACTCTATGTTTTCGTCGTAGCCTTCATTATTTTGTATGTGTTAAAAGTATCCATTGGCCTGCGAGTCACGGAAGAGGAAGAGGTGGTTGGTCTTGACCTTAGCGAACACGGGGGATACGGCTATCCCGAACTACTGCAGCCTGAACGCGTACGACCGGCTGCATCTACCCAAAGCAGCACCTCTCACTCTCTCACCTGAACAAGTGGAAAAAATACGAAATGTTGACTCCTTTGGCGAACTGGCCTTATTGCGACGAGAATTGTTGGACTCTTCTCCGTTGCGTCCATTGAATCGCGCAGGGGAATTGGCTCCCTTTTCCATCGTCGTCAATCTGATTCACGACAATCTCATCCGACAAGGGGTGCTCCTCGCTGTGAACGACCTGGCCAAGAGAGGCTTGGGTACCCCTCCTGTCCCCTTTGCCTTTCTGCAATTCGGCAGTGGCGGCAGATCAGAGCAAGCACTCATCAGCGATCAGGATAACGGACTCATCTATCAACTGCCAGATCATCTGGGCGAGCAGGAAACTGAAAAGATACATGGCTACTTTCAATTGCTGGGGGCGACGATCGTTGCAGGTTTGGAGGTAGCTGGCTATCCTCCCTGCCAAGGGAATGTCACTTGCCTCTCCCCAAAATGGCGCGGCAGCATCGAACAATGGCTAGACCAAATAGACAGCTGGGTCTCTCACCCCATCTGGGAAAACGCCCGTTATTTACTGCTCGCAAGTGATGTGCGTGTCTTATGGGGCGAATCGGCCATTTTCACTCCCGTCCATGACCGCTTTCGCCAATTGCTTGCAGGGAACGTCTTCTTGCTGAATCGACTAGTGAGCAATACGTTGCATTATCGGGTACCACTCGGAATATTCGGCAGAATTTTACCTGAGGTCCATGGACGCTTCCGCGGAGCCATCAATGTGAAGTACGGCATTTATTTGCCGCTGGTGAATTGCGTACGGCATTTCGCTTTGGCGTATGGCATCTTCGCCAGCTCTACCTTGGAACGCCTGGATCTGCTCGGTGAAAAAGGAGTCTGGAGCAAAAGCTTTTGTGACGAGGTAGCTGCATACTTCCGCCAAATTCAAGGTCTTCGCCTGATCGCTCCCCTCCATTGGGAAGATGGACAATACACGAGCAATAGCTATATCAAGCTCGGGGAGCTTTCTCCTGACACCCAAGTGATGGTACGGCAATCGATGAAGCTGGCGATCCGCCTGCAAAAAATGACAGAAAAGCTCCCGTCCGTTTTTGGGGGATAGGAGGAGATTGCGTGGCAAAATGGGATTTATTCGGTCGTATTTGGCATATGAGCCGAGCCGCCGAGCCGGGGATAGCAGATGACAAACAACACATCGCCTATTTGCGCTCCATCTCCAAAGCAAATAAACAGGTCGATTCCAGTGCCGATATTCCTCTGCACGATCTGGAGGTTGTCGTCATCGATCTGGAAACGACCGGTTTTTATCCCGATCACGGAGACGCGATTTTATCGATGGGAGCAGTCGCCATGCGAGGAGAGCACCTCCTCCTCGGCGATTCTTTTTATACGTTGGTCAATCCAGGTCGGGCGATACCTCCCCACATCCGGTCGCTCACCGGGATTACCGATGACATGGTTGCAGATGCTCCCGAGCTGTTAGAGGCTTTATCCCGTTTTTTCCAATTCGTTGGAGATCGTCCGCTCGTTGCCCATCACTCTCGCCATGAACGTGAATTTTTACGATCTGGACTTTGGAAAACAAGTCGGCGCCCGTTTACCCATCGCATGCTCGATACGATGCTGCTCATCCGATTGTTGAGCAATCCGGTTGGCAACGGCTCGCTGGACGCTCTCTGTGCGGCACACGACATCCCTATCTCACGCAGGCATCACGCTTACTGTGACGCTGTTGCTGCTGGTACACTCTGGGCGAAGTACTTGGTGAAAGCAGAATCCCAAGGATTTACAAGCCTGCGGCAGGTTTACGAGGCCGTACGCTAGAATTAATTCGAATCGTTCGATACGTCCTACCAACATGAGGAGAGAAAATCATGCTATTGATCAGAGACGCAGTTCAGGGTGACCTACCCGCTATGCTCGCTATTTACAACTACGCGGTGGAAAATCTGGTTGCGACATTTGACTTGGAGCCACAGACCTTGGCACAGCGCGAAGTGTGGTTTCACAAGCACGGTGACAGACATCCGATCATCGTCGCTGAATTCGAAGGGAAAGTGATCGGATATTGCAGCCTGTCCGTTTTCCGTGAGAAGCCTGCCTATCAAAAAACGACCGAGCTGTCTATTTATATTGCTCCGGATCAAAGTGGAAAAAGTGTCGGCACTACCTTGATGAGTTCGATTCTGGAACGTGCCAGACAACTCGAATACCACACGATCGTGAGCGGAATCGTAGGTGGCAATGACGCCAGCGTGAAGCTGCACGAGAAATTCGGTTTTACATTGGCAGGGAAGTTTCAAGAGGTGGGATTTAAATTCGGAGAGTGGCACGACGTTCATTTTTATCAATGGATGGTCAAGTAACAGCATGCGAAAAGCCGACACCCCTTTCCCCAAGGAAGTGTCGGCTTATTTGTTGTGTAGGAAGCAAATACCTAAAAGTGGCACATCTTAAGCCAGGGTCTAATCCCTTAGCCCTTATGATATTAGTGTAACTGACGGATGATTATAAGTCTATATCTTTTTGAAAATTTGCACTAAAGTAAGTATACCTGGCCAGGGAATCAAAAACAGGAGGTAAACCTGCTGTGCAATGGCTGTCATGGGATCTGAACCTGAAAACCAGATTGGTCGGCGAGACGCTTTTCAACCTATTGTTTTGGATGTACTTCCCCTTTCTTACTCTCCACTTTAGTGATACCTTTGGCAAAAATATTGCCGGGTTACTCATGACAGTGCCACCAATTATGAGTATGGTCGGCAATCTTTTTGGCGGCTATTTAGCTGATCGATTTGGTCGTCGATATGTCATGCTGTCAGGAGCGTTTTTGCAGACAGGCATGTTTGTCCTGTTTGCCTTCTCCCTCACTTCTTGGATCGATTATCTAGCATTTATCGGAATCGGGCTTGGCAAGTCGATATACAGTCCGGCTAGTTCCGCGATGGTTGCCGATCTCACCTCAGAAAAAGACAGACGCAGAATCTTCGCTACCTTTGTTACAGCCATGAATATTGGCGCCGTATTGGGACCCGCCTTGGGGGCCATCTTTTTCTTTCAATACCGAAGTGAGCTGCTGTGGACTTGTGCACTTGTCACTTTTCTGTATTCCATTGCGATCTGGATCAATGTGAGAGAAACACTGCCACCGTCTGTAAAAAGCTCTTTCGCCTCCATCCATTTCCCTTCCGTGATGAAGGAGCAATGGCAGAGCTACACCCTCATTCTACGCGACAAAGCCTTTGCCATCTATATTCTCGCAGGCATGCTGATTACGATCGCAATCGTGCAGCTCGATTTATTTTTGGCCGTCTATGTAAAAGAATTCGTCCCAGCGCAACCACTGCTTTCGTGGAATGCATGGTCGCTCTCGCTTAGCAGTACGGAGATTTTCGGATGGATGCTGGGAATAAGCGGCCTTCTGTTTGTTCTATGCGCCCTGCCTGTTACCAAATGGTTTGAGAAGTGGAGCGACCGGAACGTCTTCCTCTTGTCCTCCTTGCTGTTTGGCATAGGCATGTTTTTGGTGGGATTCACGACGAATGCATGGCTATTGTTCGGATGCGTGGTCATTTTTACAGTAGGGGAAGTGATGCGAACTCCGGTCGAGCAGAGCTTCGTCAGCAAATACGCTCCTGAGAATGCACGAGGACAGTACATGGGCGCCTCTAACCTACAGTACTCGCTCGGCCGCTTCCTCGCTCCCGTGACCGTCATTCTATCAGAGTGGATCATGCCCATTGGCGTTTTCGCGTTCATCTTGTTATGCTCTCTGTTGAGTGCCGTTCTTTACGTGAAGCTATTCAAAATCGTTCAGAAGGGCGAGTCAGTTCATTACGGATAAGCTATAGCCGAAAAAAAGAAGTGGTTGAGCAGCGATAACCTCCTGCCAACCACTTTTTTCGTTCAAGATTATAATTTTTTCGGAGCTTCTAATTTCACAGGATCAACCATTACTTTTATTTGTGCTGGCGTTCCTTCGATCGTTACTTTCACACCGGAAACAACCATTTCTTTTGGTGTTTTTGCAACGTTGGTACTCGCAATGAACTGATCCAACTCCGGAGTCCAGGTAATTCCAGTAGCTTGGATCATCGCCTTCACTGTATGAACGTCAGGAATCCCTTCATACATGATACCGTTTATTGTTTTTTGATCTCCGCTTAGCATAACGCTTACCCATATCTCTTTTCCGTTTGCCGAATTTTCTTGTTTTGGATAATAAAAGCGGTAGAAGTTTGTTTTCTTCTCTAGTTCAAGCGCAAATGGCAACGTGTGAATACCCTTTTTAGCTAATTCGTCTCTCATGCTGTTGTAATTACTCAGGTAGGTATTGGTTGTCATATTTTTAAACGCAGAATCAGAATGGTTCATTTTCTGTTCTTTCTCATGTGAAATACTGTTTTCAATTGCAGTCGTTTGGTTAGAACCTCCGAATACGGTAAGACCCGCGACTACGACTATTGCTGCTACTGAGATTGAGACTGCAAATTTTTTCATTCTGGGTTCCCTTCTGGCGAAGCCGCATCGATTTCCTTCGCCCCTGTCATTTTTAGCAATGCCTCATAAGAAACTGGCAAAAGTGATTCCGCAATGCCAGCAGCCGTATAAACGACCGAGAAACGCTTCAAAGAGCGATCCACATAGACAGGCACTTCCTCCTGCAAAGCAAATGGACAAACTGCTCCAACACGGAAGCCTGTCATTTTTTCTACTTCTTCCGGCGTAGCCATCTTTGGCTTTCCTTGTCCAAACGCTGCCTTCACTTGCTTCGGATGGACGCGTACATCGCCTGCTGCCACAAACAAGGCAAACTGCTCATCTACCCGAAACAAGATAGACTTTGCGATTTGGCCGATCTCAACACCTAGCGCCTCTGCAGCCACTTCGGACGTAGGCAACGGCTGTTCAAACAAAATCGGCTCGATACTCGAATCATAGCGTTGTACATAGCTGCGAACTTTTTCCAAAGGGCTAGCGATCATTCCCCGTCACTTCCCATCTCAACTAAAAAAACATCATCGCCTTGCGACACACTGCCTGTCTTGACAACCGAAGCATAGACGCCAAAGTGATTATTGTGACGCTTGACGCATGCCTTCAATACGGCGGGAGTCATCGCCAGCGTATCCGGATCAATATTGACATACACACAGCGTTCGCAGTGCTTGTTGACTTGCAAGATCACATCATTGATTTTGATCTGTTTGCCCAGCCATTGGTCTTCCGCGAACGGCTCATCATCCTCCAGGACAATGACCAAATTCCCCCGAAAGCGTCGTGGATCTACCTGTTCTGCGCCAATCTGCCGCGCGATCTCTCTAAGAGACGCATCCGTGACCAGCAAAATGTGGTCTTCCCAGTTTACACCTCCTTCTTGCGGACTACTAATCATAGGTGTAATGGAGCGATTCGCTGTCTCCGCGACATGGGTAAATAAAGCTTCATCCCACGTATGTACACTGCCATCTCGGGCTTCGATCTGAATCGGCGGATACGCTTCTTTTCCTGTCCCTTCGCTCATGCTGGCATGATACCCCATAAGAGCGGGCACAACATCCGCACTGAGATATTTACCTTGACGGGCATTATCCCAAAAATAATAGGCACGGTCTCCATACAAGCCAAATTCATCAACCGTACTTGATGCAAGCTCTTCCCCACGCATTCCTTTGACAGGATGACGGAAAATGGTCTGAAGCGTTCCTACCTTGTTCATTTGGTTCCCCTCCCCAAAGACTTTCTCTATCCGGATATAAACGAATTGCGAACCCGCCCCCAAAACGTCAGTCGTTTGTAGCGAGCGAATTTCACTTTGTCTGGTCCCACTCGGCAACGAATGGAACACACATCTCTCCATACCGCCTGCTCGCGGTCCAAGCCGATCATAATCTCAGGATTCATGACGATCAGCTCTACTTCATGATGCTTCGGCAATACGAGCGAGCTGTTGATGGTCCGATACGCCTGGTTATTGATCGAAGCAATCTCGGACAACTGAATCGCCTCAATGGACGGATGAACGATCGCTCCATCCACAGCCTTGTTGTAAGCTGTACTTCCTGACGGTGATGAAACGATCAAACCGTCGCCGCGAAACGTCTCCAGCTCATCGCCATTAATATAGACGCATGACACCAATGTAGACAGATTCGCGTTGCGCAAAACCATTTCATTCAAAGCCCACTTTTCGTACTGCTTTCCATCTCTTGTGCTGATCCTGCATTGGACTGTCGGGTACTCAGCGATCAGAGGTTCATCGTTCATCAGACGCTCAACGAATTCGTCCAGCTCCTCGGGACGCCAGTCCGCATAGAAGCCGAGATGTCCCGTATGAATCCCCACATAGGACGGCTCGATCCCGTATTGATGTACGGCCTCCAAAAGTGTCCCGTCTCCCCCGATGGACAACACCATATCCGGTTGCTCACTTGGTCCCTTCACAAAGGTAAACGGGCTATTGGCTGCATGCAGCTTTTCTTTTAATGCTTGCTCAACTTCTCGTGTATAATCGTCATTTCGCAGTACAGTCGCAATCTTCATGCTGGTCTGCCCTCACTTTTATCCTTACAAGCGGTCATGTACGCTCTGTTGTTTGTCTTCACTATACCATAGGAAAAATCTAGTTGCTAACGTGTCACCAGCGGTCACTCTGAAAAGACTGCATGCGAAATTGAGATAACCGCCTCTCTGTAGCTGGTGATATTTCCTGAGGAAGCTCATCCCAACTGAAAAAGCGCAATTCCGCTACTTCTTTGTCATCCTTATTCAATTCTTGATCAGATGTGAGGTCGACATGATACAAGGCAATATGGTCTCGTTTCCCTTCCCGCTCACTGTAAAAAAGATGGCAGAGGGTAAGTCCATTCGCTCGTATTCCGCACTCCTCCCACAACTCCCTGCGAGCAGCATCCCCAAACGACTCTCCTCGCTCTACCCCTCCTCCCGGCAAATACCAGCCATGGACATACGTATGCCGAATCAACAAGACTCCCTTTACTTCATCCGTTACAATGACACGGACACCCAAAGTGAGCGGCTTGCGGATTTTCCAATACCATTTCACCACTGCATGGTACCAGGCCATATTTCCACCTCGCTTTTTCCATGTGCTACCATTCTTTCATCACCTATATTTTCCCTGCCACGAACAAGAAAAAACAGGCCTACCAACGGCCTGTCTCACGCGAGGCGATTCTCCAGCTCTTTGACAACCGCCTCTGCTTTTCGAATCCATCTCGAATCAATCTGTGCGTCCTTGTCCACGGGCTCCTGAAACTGATTCATCAGACCCGAAGCGAGCGGCTCCATGTAGCCGATATCTTCCTCTACCCCAGTCTGGTACACATGCCTGATCACAAACGGCTGCCCGAGTTCCAACCATGCATCCGGGCTGTCGAGCTCGCCTTGCAGTACTTTTACAGGCAAACGCAAAAAGACCAAGTTTTTGTCATCCAACGCCCGGTCGAAGTACCCTTGCTCATAATCCCAGTTGGATAATGTAAAATGCGGCTGAAGCGCTTCACGAAAATAGCCAAATGTCGCCCGCGTGCCTGGCAAGCTGCTGTTTATTTGTTTCATCGTCAATCCCTGCCTTTCCTTAATCTGTGAGAAACGTCCACCGTTTTGTTCGTAGTGTGTGACAAAAGGTGGAGTTGTACTCCCACATCTACAAAAAGCAGCAAGCCTCCTAAGCCGCGATGGCCTTGAGAGGCTTGTAAACTCCACAACATTAAATCAAAACAATCGTCAGTAGCGTAAAGAGCGCCAATGGAATGATTTTGCGTCCATTCCGACATTTTTTGCGTCTTTTTCTCCCTTTAACTTTTGGCAAAACATATGGCGGTGGGGGTGGTGGTGGTGGCGGACAAAAAAATGGCGGATACGGCGGGAATGGTGGAAATGGCGATATATTTTGCTCCCAAGGACTTACCTGCGGCTTCTTTTCGCTATACGGACTGACGTGGGGCGCAGGACGGTTATTGCTGCTATACGGGCTGACATGGGGGGCGGGACGGTTGCTGCTGCTATACGGGCTGACCCGTGCGTTGTTGGAACTGCCGAAAGGACTGACCTGATTGTATGGATTGTACTCATCGTCATAGGGACTTACTTGTGGATAGTATGGATTGTTGCCGCCATAAGGACTGAGATCTCCATAGGGAGGATAGCCTGCATACGGATTATAGCTTACATACTGGTAGTAATCCGGATAGTGCCCCCATCCTCCATACGGCTGATGACTAGCTACCTCCATCACTTGATAAGGGTTGTAGTCCCCATAGTCCTCATAATCATACTCTTCGAAAACTTCTTCTTCCTCCGCATCCTGATCTACGACTTCTACATATACGTTCTGATCATCATAATCGACAATGACGCCTTCAAACACTTGCCCGTCGATTGCTTCGATGCGCACTTTTTTCTCCACGTGCTCCTTGCAGATGTTGTGCACATTTTCACGCATATCCTTTAACAGGCTGACAAACTGAATGTCAGCCTGATACAGGTTTTTTTCGGAATCAGACTGCATGGAAACTCCTCCCCTTCTGGTGTTTCTTTATTACCATATACAAGTGCCCATGGGGAGGTTACCGGAATCTAGGCGAGACTAGCCCAATTTACAGAAAGCGGGCAGGCAAAAATGGCGAAAGACGCTCCGTCTCCCCTTTTTCCACAAAGTCCGCCATCCATTTAGCAGTGATGGGGGAAAGCAGGATGCCATTGCGAAAATGTCCACCAGCGATCGACAGTCCTTCCCAGCCAGGAACGGGGCCCAAGAGCGGCTTGCCATCTTGCGTCGCAGGTCGAAGTCCACCCCAAGCCTCCAGAAAGGCAGCGGAGTGAAGCGCTGGAACATACGGCATGGTCCCTTGCAGGATACTGGCTAACCCCGCCATTGTGACGTCCCGCTGGAAGCCACTCTCATCCTCAGTCGCACCAATGACAATTTTTCCATCCTTTTTCGGAGTGATGTAGCCTGTCGTTCCGAAAATGACTGTTCGCAATGGAATACCCACGGACGAGACGGCTGCAATCTGTCCGCGTATGGGGCGAATCGGCACAGAAACGCCTAGCAACTCCAGCATCATTCCAGCCCACGCTCCCGAGGAAATTACCGTCTGTGCGGCACGCAGTGGCCCTGTAGAGGTCTCGATCCCGACTACTTTTCCGCCTTTTACCGCAATGCCGTTCACCACGCAGCCAGATAACAGCTTCACGCCTTGCATCTGGCAAGCAGTAGCCAACGCACGAAGTAACATGCGATTGTTGATGTGCCCTTCATACGGTGAGTAGATGGCTGCCTGTACTTGATCGGTCAAGAGTGGCTCTACCTCTTTTACTTGGGCTGTATTCGTGAGCCACTCTACTGCATGTCCCGCTTCTTTTTGCCAACGATATTTGTCTGCAAGCTGTTGGACTTCCTCTTCAGTTAATGCAACGGTCAACAACCCGTCCAGACTCAGCTGCACATCTCCGCCAGTAAATTCCTCCAGCCTTGCTGCCCATTCCGGGTATAGCACAAGGGACTCCATCCCCAAATCGAGCATAGGTCCCGGTGTCGTGAATTCCTTCAAGGGTGCAAGCATCCCTGCCGCAGCAGAAGACGCCTGCCCTCCCCATTCGCCCTGCTCGACCAAGGAAACGCTCACCCCGCGTCGTGACAGCTCGTATGCCAAGCTCAAACCGATAATTCCTCCACCCACTACCAGGCAATCACTCATCTTTGTTCTCTCCTCACCATGTTGACTAAAAACTTCTTTTACGTTGCTGTTGTGGTGTGGAGGAAACAGGAGAAAACGCTCAGCTTCTAGGGCCACCCCCTGAGGGATTGACTGCCCGACTCCATGCCAAAAGCGAAACCGCGTCCAAAGTCGTCCTTTCAGGATGCGTTTTCAGAGGTGGACGCTTAAATGCGTGTTTCGCTTTTGGCATTGCGTCTCGGTCGGTGTCCCTAAGATCTTCGCTTATTTCTCCTGTTTCCTCTACGAGCTTTCCGTGTTTTCCGATATTTTAAAGCTTTAAAAATTAGGAAGAATACCATCAGTTACGCGAGAGAAGAATATTTCCAGACGTAGCGACTTGTGGAGTCCTACCGAGCGCAGAAGAGATTAGCGGGCAACAGAAACGCAACATGCCCATACTACGAAGCGGCTACCACTTTTGCGTTTCCCCGCTAATCTCTTCGGAGCGGACAGTGCAAGCTCCCCCGTGGACGGAGCCTGGAGCCTAGACTGGAAATATTCTTCTCTCCACTACAGCCACATGTAAGTAATCCACATAATAAAAAGCCCACCCGTTCCTGAGCAGGAAAAGGTGGGCTACATACGCATAAGGTAACAATCAAGCAAAAAGCGCTGTCTGCCGGCAACCGTATCCCTGCGCCGGCATGATCCGGATCAGGTGCAATGGGTCAATGGTCGATTGCTTCCATCCTCTCAGCCCCGCATGAAGGACTCCCCAAGTTGCTTGTTCATTATGATATTCCTTTGTAAGTATAGTCCTGTTTGCAACCATCTGACAAGTACGTCCGTTAGTTAATCCTCATCCTTCACATCGTAGCTCTCTGGAATCGGCTCATGACGTGCAGCATCTTCAAACTCCTGGAGCTTGCGAATTTCCTCCAAATGATGATTGAATTGCTCTTTGTTGATGATGTACTCATTGCCATCATGGACAGCACGAATGCGCCCCTGCTTGATTTTTTCCATAATAAACGTCTCAGGAAGCTCCAAATAGGCGGCTGTCTCCTCGACGGTCAAATACGTCTTATTCTCGCGCAATCTAGCCTCCAGTTCCGCTTTCTGCCGCTCGTAGCCCGGCTTGCCCAGCAAGGCAAACATATTGGCTTTGTACGCCTCCACCCCCGGTTGATCAAACGGATTGACGCCCAGCAAATAGCCGCTGATTCCGCATGCCTTTTCAAAAAAGTAAATCAGTCCGCCGAGATAGTAAGCTGTCGCCTCCGGTATTTCCACAAGCAGATTCGGTACGCCGCCGTCCACATGGGCCAGCACCGTTCCCTCGAAAGCCTTTTTATTGACATACCCCATTCTTTTGCCAGTCAAAAAATTCAATCCATCGATGTCAGCAGGGTCCTCCTGCACAGTCAAATCAACAGCAGGCTTCGTCACAGACACAACAGTCTCAAACAAATGCCTCATGCCGTCCTGTATGTATTGGCCCAACGAATGCAAGTCCGTTGAAAACTCGGCAGAAGCCGGAAAAATCCCCTTGCCATCCTTGCCCTCCGATTCCCCGAAAAGCTGCTTCCACCACTCGGCAAAGTAGCGAAACTGCGGTTCATAGCTGACCAACAGCTCCACTGTTTTTCCTTTTCGATAGAGTGCATTGCGAATCGCCGCATACTGATAGCATGGATTATCGCGCATATTCATGACCATGTAGCGTTCGCGCGCATCTCTAGCCCCTTGCATGAGTGCATCCATGTTCGCCCCGCTTACAGCGATCGGCAACAATCCAACCGCGGTCAGGACTGAATACCGCCCACCGATATCATCCGGAATGACAAAGCACGCATAGCCCTCGTCATCCGCCAGCTTTTTCAGGGCTCCCCGCTGTTTATCGGTCGTAATGTAAATTCGTTTTTTGGCCTCATCATGTCCGTATTTCTTTTCCAGCCATTCTCGAAAAAGTCGAAACGCGATTGCTGGCTCTGTCGTCGTGCCCGATTTTGAGATGACGTTGATGGACACATTTTTTCCTTCTAATACATCCATCAGATGAGAGATATAAATCGGACTAATATTGTTGCCCACAAAATAAATCTCTGGAAAACTTCGCTTGGACTTCGGCAGCAAATTGTAGAAGCTGTGGCCCAAAATGTCAAGCACCGCTTTTGCCCCTAGATACGAGCCTCCAATGCCAATAACCAGAAGCACATCCGAATCTGATTGAATCCGGGCTGACGCTTGGCGGATTCGCTCATACTCGTCCCGGTCGTATTGTTCCGGCCAATCGACCCAACCAAGATAATCCTTGCCGGGTCCAGTCCTTGTATGAAGCATTTGATGCGCAATTTCGATCGCTGGAGAAAGCTGCTCCCACTCATGCTGTTTGACAAAGGCTCGAGCGTTGGCGTAATCAAAGCGAATCGTTTTGTTCATAGCTCCCCTCCGAGGAACGTCATCTCATCTCTATCTATGATATCACGGCAATTGGCGGCAAAGAACTTTCCGACAAAACGTATCAAAATGCGCTTAATTATGTCCAAAATGTGAACATTAGGCATTTCATGTTACCTTTTTCCAGTACTACCGTAAAAACCTTTCGAGCAATGAAATAATATGGTTCTTACCAAAGCAAGGAGAATGAACATGAAAAAACGATGGTGGATCATCGGTTCCGTCGTAGTCCTCCTGGGCATCGGGGGCGTTGCGTTTTCCATGATGGGATCGCAACAAGCTATGGGAATGCCTGTCAACATCGGCGCACCAACGAAATCGGCTTTGGAAAGCAAGGTTTTGACATCAGGGCTCGTCACCGTAGAAGACAAGCTCAAGCAGTACGCAAACGTTACTGGAACCTTACGCGAGTTTGTCGTCAAGGAAGGCGACAAGGTGAAAAAGGGACAAGTGATCGCGAAAATCGACACATCCGATGTCGATAGCAGAATTCTCGAGCTGGAAGCACAAATGGAATTGGCCAATGCCAATCTCGCCAAGGCACAAATCGGCAACGAGCCGGAAGAAGTCGCACAGGACCAAGAACGCGTCTCCCAAGCCCAACGTGAATACGATGCGGCAAAGCGAGAATATGATCGAATGAATCAACTATTCTCCTCTGGCGCTTCTACCCAGCAAGAGCTGGACAAGGTGAAATCACAAATGGATAGCGCTCTATCTACGCTGAATGTCGCCAAGCAACAGCTCGCTCTCAAGCAAAAGGGGCCGCGCAAGGAAGACATTGCCGCTCAGCAAGCCCAAATCAACAAGCTTAATGTAGAAAAAGCACAGCTAAATAAAGAACGTGTCCAAAGTGTCGTCGTAGCACCTATGGATGGAACAGTCATTGGTGTTGCGGCTGATAACGGTCAATACGTCAACAAAGGGACAGAAATCTTGACCCTTGCCAATCTAAACAATCTGTTGATTGAAGCAGATATCAACGAATCCGATGTCAACAAGCTTAAAATCGGACAATCTGCCACAATTGAAGGCGTGACACTCGGAAAACAAAAGCTGAATGCCAAAGTAGCCCGCATCTCTCCTACCGCGACTACTACTGCCACCAAGTCAGGGCAAGGTGAAAAGACACGTGTTAAAGTCACGCTCAAGCCATCTGGAGATATTTTCGCCTTGAGACCAGGCTTCCATGTGGACATCAACATCTCTGTCGAAAAAATCGATAATGCCCTGCAAGTGCCAATCGAAGCTGTGCAGCAAGATGCTGACGGCAGTACCTTTGTCTGGGTATCTGCTGATGGTGTTGCGAAAAAGCAAAAGGTCGAAACCGGTATGGAAAATGAATTGTTCACTCACGTCAAGTCAGGACTTAACGGTGATGAACAAGTGATTTTAGGCCCTGTCGAATCCCTAACTGACGGAGTACCTGTCATGCCAATGAGTGGTGACGGCGCACCAATGGGTATGTAACACGTAAAGAAGGAGGTCAGCCGACGATGCTTCATGTAGAAGGCTTGACGAAAGCATACAAGACGGGTGATTCCGTACTGCCCATCCTAAAAGGTGTCTCCCTGCTGGTGGAACAAGGCGAATTCGTTGCCATTATGGGGCCATCAGGATCAGGGAAATCGACGTTTATGAACATGCTGGGCTGTCTGGATCGCCCAGATACCGGCTCATACATGCTAGACGGCATTGAGGTCAGCAGCCTGAAGGATACGGAGCTTGCCGTTGTTCGTAACCAAAAGATTGGCTTTGTCTTCCAATCGTTTAATCTGCTCGCCCGCTCTACCTCCTTACACAATGTAGAGCTGCCGATGATGTATTCGAATGTCAGCCGCACGGAACGACGCAAACGCGCTACAGAAGCACTCAAACGAGTGGGACTGGCTGAGCGCATGGACCATAAACCAACCCAGCTATCTGGTGGGCAAAAACAGCGTGTAGCAATCGCCAGAGCACTGGTCAATAAGCCTGCCATTCTGCTGGCAGACGAACCGACGGGGAATCTGGACAGCCGCTCCGGAGTTGAAATCATGGCCATGTTTCAGGAGCTGCATGCACAGGGCGTCACGATCATTCTCGTTACTCACGAATTGGACATCGCCCAGCATGCTGAGAGGATTGTGACTTTCAAGGACGGCGTGATCATTCGTGATGAAAAGGTTACGGAGCGAATATTCTCCAAGCCGTCTGACGAGGTGATTGTCACATGAATTTTATGGAAAGCTTTAGCACCGCGGTGGAAGGTATCTGGGCGAACAAAATGCGCTCGATCTTGACCATGCTCGGGATCATCATCGGGATTACCTCGGTCATTGTCGTCACGGCACTCGGTGAAGGCGGACAGAAAGCAATCAACGCAGAGATGGAAAAGTTCGGGCAAAACACATTTAACGTCTTCATCAACTGGGAGACAAAAGAAGAGATAGCCTCAGAAGATATGACCGTGGAAGATACCGAGGTGCTCGGCAGGATTAGTCCTGCAATCGAATACATCGTCCCTTCCAATTCCAGTACCATCGATTTGAAGGGTCCGAAAAAAGAAGAGCGTGTCAACCTCACCGCCTCGACTGCTGATTATTTTGCGATGCAATCGACGTTGAAGGTAGCTAAAGGTCGTCTTTTCAACGAGACAGATGACAAAGAGCAGCGCGCTGTCATCGTCCTGGAGGAAGCCCTTGCTCAAAAGCTGTTCGGTCAAATGAGCCCGATTGGCCAGCGTGTACGCTGGGGGAATCAATCTCTTGTCGTAATCGGAACGTATACCGAAGAGAAGTTCAAGTTCGATATGGCAACGAGCTATGGAGCGATCATTCCAATTCGTTATGAAATGAGCCTGCAAGAAGAGCCTTCCGTCCAAATGATCATGGGAAAAGCGATCGACAAAGCCTCTGTCGATCCAGCCATGCAGCAGGTCAAACAATACTTGAGCCGCAAGCATCAAAAGGAAGACCATTACAGAGTTCGCAGCATGCAAGAATCGATGGATCAGTTTAATCAAATGACAGGCACCTTGACGCTGATCTTTAGTATCATTGCGGGAATCTCCCTCGTGGTCGGCGGCGTCGGCGTTATGAACATCATGCTCGTATCTGTGACAGAGCGTACCCGCGAAATCGGGATTCGCAAAGCATTAGGGGCACGACGACGAGATATCTTGATTCAGTTTTTGATTGAATCGGTCATCGTTTGCTTGATTGGTGGATTAATCGGGGTGTTGTTCGGCCTTGGTATCGCTTCGATCATCGCCTATTTTGCACAGTTGCCGCCGCTTATGTCCTGGAACAGCGTGTTTATCGCATTCGGCTTCTCCAGTGCCATCGGTATTTTCTTCGGCCTCTATCCTGCCAACAAGGCAGCGAAGCTCGATCCAATCGAAGCACTGCGTTACGAATAAGGAAAAATGGCGCAGCCAATTTTCCATCCTTAAGCGAGCGAAGCCTTTTTGAAAAAACAAGCACCTGTAAGCTCTCTGGCTACAGGTGCTTGTTTATGTTGGCAACGTATCTGTTACCAGCTTCAAAACAAAAAAAAGCGCAATCCCGACGCTCGCGACTGTCCACCAGAGCGGCTTGCTGTCAGCCTTTTTGGCCTTGTAGATCCCGATTAACTTCCAGGTACCTACCGCCACACACAAGAGGCTAAACAGGAGCAGGATTGTCCCCATGACCTCCCTCCCCTCACTCCTAGCTATATGGGGAAGCGAGAGAAAAAATCACTTCTTCGGGTCCTTTTTGCCCAATCGCCCGAGGACCATCCGGCCCCGTTCCTTAATGGACTCATCCTTGATATCCTGTTGACGCTTTTTCATCAAACCGTTTTTGGAAGTATCCGGTCGGTCCGTTTGCCGTCCATCTCGCATTAGCTGTACTTGCCTCCGCCTTTTTTCTCGTAATCGTTCAAAAGCTCAGCAAAGCTCTTGTTGCGCTCACGTTCTTCCTGCTCCCGGCGCTTTTGTTCGGCTGCTTCCTTCGCCTTGCGCTCGCCTTCTGTCTTCATGTCTTTTTCAAGCTGCTTGAGCGCTCCGAGCGCATCTGCATTCAGCATATCCTTCAAACTGTTCAATCCGCTTTTCGCGTCTGTCGTAGTTGTGGTCTCTGCTTGACGCTGTGGTTTTCGTTGTTTTTTCGCCATTTGAATTGCCACCCTTTCCCTATCCTCATTCTGTCCTCATTCTCTGGCCCCATCCGGGTCATACTATCTTCATCTTTCACAAAGAGGAGGACATCACATGGTTCGCAACAAAGAAAAAGATTTTGGAAAAACCGCTGAAATCCGAGGACCCAAAGCCCAATCCGAGGCTGTTCGCTCTGACGGCTCCATTAATAGTGAACCACAAGAAAGGCTAAAAGAAAACCGCTAACAAAAAAACCGCCGGGCAGCCATTATGCTCGGCGATTTTTACTTGGCGGCGGGTTTTGGTGGCTTACTTTTCGAATAGCGCGTTCCTGCTTCAGCAAGGTGAGCTTCTCATCAAATTGGAACGAACAGCCGATTTTTTAACAATCGTTTGGCAAAGTCCCGCTCCATCTCGATCAACTCCCGGAAAGCTCCTGGTATCCTGACGTAGCAAGGAAACATGCTGCGTGGAAGATTTTTATAATTATAGTCAAATATAAACATGATTTTTTATATTCTGCATTTTACCACATGCACATTAGCTGATTGAATCGTGCTCATAGGCGGAAATCGATTAAGAGCACCCGAAAAGACATACTATTCTGCATGGTGAGTTTACTTATTACTGAGATTTCTTTTTTGCTTTGATTATCTTATACAGATAGTAGCAGAGGATAAACACTAAAATGGTAACAAATGTAACAACAATAGAATTTCGAAGAATTGATAGTATGTACTCGTCAACGGGAAGATAAACAATATCGAATAGATCAGTACCTGGTTTAGGTACACTTTGGTATCGACTTGTGAATAAAATTTGGGCACAAAAACTGACAATAAAGCTGTATAGCACGACTTTAACTATCATTTTTTCCATGAATTAGTCACACTCCTGTATTTTTTGGAACATCCATTTTTTTACAAAAACACTTATGGTATATTATACCAAAAAGAAGGATGGATAATGTTGGAAAATGGACTTTCCAAATCTTTGATGTTTATTCTGGTTTTTGTGTTGACGTTATCGACAGGACTTTTAACAGGGGTTTTTGCGAAATCAGCGGATAATAATAAGGTTAATTATTGTGACGATTTAGAAAAACTAGGTGATGTTAGTTACCAAAATTTTGATGGCATTACCAAAAGAGTAATTAAGATAAAAGATACAAAAAAATTTGGTGAAATAAATGGTATGAACGTTAAGCCGATTGGCGAAATCACCTTGGTTGTGCCGATGGTTAAATCAACACCTAAATTAATTGATCGAACAGGACCTGATGTGTCAATTTTAGCTGCTCAATACGTAAAAGTGAAACGTGAATCGGAAGCCTGCGGGACAAAAAAAATTAGAAGTTCTAGTTATGCACCTCTTGGGGGTAAAATGATCATTTCTGAAAGCGTAAATGCTTCATATAGTGCAAATGTTTCTGTTAGCGCTGAGGCTGTTAGTGCTGGTGTTGGATTTAGCGTTACCAAGGGTTACACCGTTTCAGATGAGCAACCTATAACTGTTCCGGCAGGGAAAACGGGAATTATTACAGCGTATCCTTGGTATCAAACATATGAATTTGATGTGATGGAAAGAAGGCCATGGCCTTTAGAAGATGTAGTGGTTGGTAGTGGAACTGCTTACTTGCCTATCGGAGTTTGCTTTGTTCCTAAAGTCATTTAATTAATGTCATGAAAAGGAGCCTAACATTGGCTCCTTTTTTCTTTACTCTTGGTTAGAAGTGCGGCATAAAAACATCGTCCAAGGCGAACGGTATCGCGTCAAGCTTTGCCCCGTATTTTTCCCTGATGCTCATCCGCTTCTGGGAGACTGGACAGGGCAAGCCAATTGGCGTGAACTGTCCGTTGCAATTTGATTTTCTTCCAGTAACGGTATCGTTTTGACCAACGTATGCGGTCGCTTTATATGTGGATTTTGTTCCAGCCAGTTTTGACATTCGGTATGCTGACTTGCGCTAAACTGAGGTTCGTACACGGAGTAAATCCTCCTCGTACAAAGCCCCAGCAAAATCATATCCTGTATCCGTATTGAACAGGCGAGAGAGCGGAACACGTCTGCGATAAAGCACCACTTGCAAAGAATAATGAGCGGTAAAGCCAGCCAGCTTCTCTGCCAGCCCATCCGTGGAGCCGTTATCCAGCACAATCACCTCATACTGTTCAAAATCGGCAAACTGCAAGTTCAGGCTAAGCAAGGTATACAAAAGCTGATGAGTTGTATCTCATTTGGGCTGGGCGCGGATCCCATCTGAAACCGAATAAGGGGTCAGCGACTGATGCATGCTATGGGTTAAAAGGAGGTCCTTATGATGGATAACGATAAGCAAAAGAACGACAAGACGAAGGATATTTCCCTCGATGGGACGCTCCCGCATCAAATCAGTGCTCCTGATTTCAAAAACTCGTCCCGTACGATCCAAAAGCCATTCGTCAATGAGTTCGGAGTCGTCATCGGTGACAGCTTGTACGAGTCCCAGGAATCTCCCTTACACAACTGGAGTACGGAAACCGATCCCTCCGTCATGGCCGGGGATCAGTGGGTACATCCGACCAACGACATTGGCTGGAACGCGATAGAAAATCGTGAGCTTCTCGAGGATCAAGAACTAGATGGAGCCCGTTTTATGCACCCTACCTTCGATGTGAGCAAAGGCAAGGACTAGTGCCAGCTTTTTCATGCAGCCCGTTCGGCAGAAGCACTTCTGTCCGGACGGGTTTTTTTGGATTGCGCTTGCACTCCAGGCTTCGGGACACTACTCTGACTTGTGTTACAATGGAAGACAAGTAGCAGAAAGGAGCTAGTCCATGAGTATCACACTTACGATAGAGCCAGCGTTTTCCCTTGCCTATCAACGTTATGCCGGCTTTGTACCGGGAGATACGCTTCGATTATATGTACGAACAAGCGGCCCCGGAACCGGCGGTATGTTTTATGCGATTGAAAAAGATGAGGCCCTCACCGATGACGCTGTGTTTGACGTAGAGGGATTGCGATTTGTCATTCGTCCAACTGATTTCTGGTATTTCGACGGGGGACATCTGAGCTACAATCCACTCTATGGCGAGTACGGCTTTCACTTCACCAACCCTCGTCTGGATGGGAACTAGAACAGAAACTTCTCTTGGCTTGATTCGTAAGAAGAGATATCTGCCTATATCTTCTGGGAGGAAAAACGATGAAAAAAAGCCGCTCAGTCCTTTTGGCGATCGGTGCTTTCCTACTTGCCAATTTAAAATGGATTCTTAGCATACTGAAGTTTTCGAAATTCGGGACCACCATTATCTCCATGGGGATTACCTTGTGGGCGTATGCCATGTTTTACGGATGGAAATTCGCAGTGGCACTCGTCTATCTGATCTTCGTCCACGAAATGGGCCATGTGATTGCCGCCAAACGAAAAGGAATCGCGACTTCACCCGCTGTCTTTATTCCTTTTGCCGGAGCCTTCATCGCCATGAAAGACATGCCGCGTGATGCAAAAACCGAGGCCTACTTAGCCTACGGCGGACCCTTGGCGGGGATGATTGCTTTCTTGCCTGCCCTCCCGCTGTATTGGTATACGCAGGACCCTTTCTGGGGTTTGGTTATCTACTTGGGTGCCATGCTCAATTTATTTAACCTGCTGCCCATCTCCCCGCTGGATGGCGGCCGCATCGTTTCGGTATTATCGACGAAAATTTGGTTTATCGGGTTAGTCGGACTGGGCGTTATGCTATTCGCCAATCCAGGCCCGATTACAGTGTTCATTTTTATCATCGGCTTGATTACGTGGTACAACCGTCTGCGTGCTGGCTATCAACAAAAGATCCTGCAATACGAGCGCGAAAGGATTGCAGACTTCCAGCAAAGCATAGCCAAATGGCCCACGCTGGAATCGACATGGGATATTCGCACGCAAATGAATGCAGAGGTAAATGCGATCAATCAGGAAGATTTGAAGAAATTTTATGTTCCATTTTTCCAGGACAAAAAACGCCTTCAGCGTGACTGCAAGAGACTCGATAAGGTGTATCTGAACAGAAAATGGGAATTGTTCAGAATGTGGGAACGAGAGCCCGTTTTGTATTACGATTCGGACCCGAACCGCCCGATCCCTTCGGATGCGCTCCGTGATGGGGAACGTGCGGCGCAAGAGAGATTAGCCGAACTGGATGAGCAAATGCATCAGCTCACTACGTACTACGATGCACCTGCCTCTACGAAGTGGAAAGTGTTAGTTGCCTATCTCGGTCTAGCTGCTGTCCTGTCAGCGTTTTTCGTCTACGCCCAGCAAATTTTGCACAGGTAACCGTTTGCACTTTGCCTAGTGTAACGATACGGATGCCTATCTGCGGCCTTCTGCGGGCTCAAAAACGTGCGCTACGGTTATCTGAGGGTCGCTCTTCCCGACCAAAAGGGTAGAAACGCCCCCTACGGTGGTATATCGCTTTTGTGTGTTCCACCCGGATCAGAGTAAAATAGAAAATAGTACTTTCATAAAATTCCAGAGAGGATGACTTTTTACTTGGACACCGTCCCGATAGTGCTCAACCTACTGCTTGTTATATTTCTTGTTTTTCTTAACGGCTTTTTCGTAGCCGCAGAGTTCTCACTCGTGAAGGTGCGGCAAACGCGCCTGACACAGATGGTGAATGAAGGTAACAGACGTGCAGTCTATGCCCAAAAAGTAACGCATAAGCTAGACGCCTACCTATCTGCCTGCCAGGTCGGGATTACTCTCGCCTCGCTGGGACTGGGTTGGGTCGGGGAACCGGCCATTGCCCATATGATTGTGGAGCCTTTGCTTGGATCTTCGGGATTGCCTGATTATGCGATCTCCGCGATTTCTTTTGGTGTAGCCTTTGCGATTATTACGTTCCTCCACATTGTCTTGGGTGAGTTGGCTCCGAAATCATTGGCCATTCAAAAAGCAGAAATGACCTCGTTGTGGGTTGCCGCGCCATTGATGTTTTTCTATAAATTGCTTTACCCGGCTATCTGGTTCTTAAACGGAACAGCCAACGCTCTCATGAGACGACTCGGACTCGAAGCCATCTCGGAACATGAAGCGGCGCATACAGAAGAAGAAATTCGCCTGTTGGTCAACCAAAGTCACCAAAGTGGCCATATTGACCAGACCGAATTGGCTCTTGTCGAACAAGTTTTTGACTTCTCCGAAACCGTTGCTCGGGAAACGATGATCCCGCGCATTGATATGGTTTGCTTATATACGACGAATACCTTTGAAGAAAACCTGGAAATTATCCGCTCGCAGCGCCACACGCGTTTTCCGGTTGCCGCTGAGGACAAGGACAACATCATCGGTTTTGTCCACGCGACAGACTTCTACCTCTCTGCCTTGCAAGACGGAAGCGTGGAGCTGGATTCGTTGGTCCGCCCTGTCCTGACCGTACCGGAAACAATGGAAATCAGCACGGTATTGCGCCTGATGCAGAAAAACCGTTCGCAGCTCGCGATTGTCATCGACGAATACGGCGGAACAGCCGGTCTCGTAACGATGGAGGATATTTTGGAAGAAATCGTTGGGGATATCCAAGACGAGTTTGACGAGGAAAGACCAGAAATTGAGAAGCTGGACAATGGCCTCTCCGTATCCGGTATGCTCGTGTTGGCTGACCTGAATGACCATCTTCCGTTCGAACTCGAATCCGAAGATGTAGACACAATTGGTGGTTGGTTGTACAGCCAGCTGGAAGAAGACATCGCTGTTGATGCGACAGTAGAATGGGAAGACCACCTGTTCACCGTCAAGCAGATGGATCATCACCGTGTTACACGCGTCCTGATTACGCGTTTGGAAAATGATGAATCGGAGCAACAAGAGCTGTTGACCGTCTCCTAATCATCACACGTTTAGCTCAAACCAAAGCCCCACACCGGCTTACTTAGCTGGTGCGGGGCTTTTCTATTTCGCACGTGTTTCTTCTACGTGGTCCCCGGGCTCGTAAGTTGCTTCCTGTCGTCCACGCCGTTGTCCTCCAAAATCCCCATTGTCACATCGCTAATATCCGGATCAGTAAGCAAGCTGTCGCGAATGCGGTACTTAATATCGTCCGCCACAGCAAGACTCAATCCCGTCCGCAGCTCTACGTAGCATTCCACATGGTAAAAACGCCCTTCCTGTACAATCCGCATCCGGTTGATATCCGTTACGTCCGGGTCAGCAAATATGACTTTGGCTACCCGATCCTCGATTTCTTTGGGAGCTGCAATACCGATCAAGCCGACCATGTTGTCGTACCCTACCTTGAATGCCACACCCACCATGAGAATTCCGATCAGGATGGTGGCAATCCCGTCCAGCAATGCAAAGGAAGTAAAAGTAGTGACGATAACGGCAATCAACGCCAATAAAGCACCAAGCGTTGCCACGATGTCCTCGTAAAAGACGAGTCGTGTCGGTGGAGCCGCACGTCCTACATTCCGAAAGGCAGCAGGGATGACAGCAAAGCCCTTCGCTTCCACCCGAGCTTCATGAACAATTTCAAACATCACCTTTACCAGTACGTACCCATCCACGATGACCGCCAGAGACAAAATGATAAAATTCAACCAAAAATGGCTGGATTCTACTGGCTCGGCAATGAGATGGAAGCCTTTGATAATGGTTTCATAGGCCATGATGGTTACGACGATCACCGCGACCATACAGAAAATGTTAATCACACGACCAAATCCCGTGGGGAACCTCGTTGTCGGTTTTTTCTCTGCGAGTACGCTGCCAAAGAAAACGAAGTACTGGTTGACTGCATCGGCTACCGAATGCATCGCCGACGCAAACATGGCTCCACTCCCACTATAGACAGCCGCAAAGCCTTTTGCGATAGCGAGACCTGTGTTCCCCAAAGCCGCTGTCGCCGAGGACATATTCCCCTTTTTTAGCGTTGCCCAGATAGAGCTCATGGTGTTGCCATTCCCTCCTCGATCAGACGATTTTCTTTACTATTCCCTATTCGCAAGGAGTGTTCCTAATGAGAAATGGAACATATAAACAAAGAAAAGACAGACATCCAAAGTGGATTATCTGCCTTTCCTTGTTACCGCTACCTTATGCGACTAATTTCAATCCTGCTACTGCAATAATCACCACTACGATGCACAAGATCCGTAGCTTGTCTTTTGCTTCTCCATAAAACAGCATCCCGACAAGGGCGCTACCTACTGTACCAATACCTGTCCAAACCGCATAGGCCGTCCCCATAGGGATATCTCTCATCGCAAGAGACAGAAGAAGAAAGCTAATCGAAAAACCGCCGATTAGTACCGCAAAGGAACGAAAAGAAGGCTTCGTGTTGACCTGCGTAATCCCCATCACGCCTACGACTTCAAACAACCCTGCAAAAATTAAGGCTACCCATGTCATGCCACTTCACCTTCCTTTCGCGGCTTTTCTTCATGATCCGGTGTGACCAGCTTCAACCCAAGGATTCCTCCCAGAAGAAGCGCGATCAAGCCTACTTTTATCCAGCTGAACGGTTCTCCAAACAGGACCATTTCGCTAATCACGGTACCAGCTGTCCCCAAACCGACGAAGATCGCGTAGACCGTACTTGTCGGCAGCTTTTTCCCTGAATAGACCAAAACGCCAAAGCTGATAATAATCGCTAAGATGGTCAATGCCCACGACCAAAAGCTGTCGGCGTGCTTCAAGCCCGCTACCCACATGACTTCAAATACTGCTGCTACGACAACCATCAACCAATATTTCCCCATGTTCTGGCTCCCTCCTCTTTCTTTTACGCTCATGACAACGGACGTATCCGTTTTTATCGTTCCCCAAAATACATACTCATCCAAGATGGCTCAGGCTTTTTCCAAATGCAAAAAAAAGCCTCGGGTGAATACCATCACAGATATTCCTCCCGGGCTTTTATCCCTCCGTGTACACGACCGTGGTCGTGGGTTTTCTCTCGGTCCTGACCGGCCAGATGACTGTCCGCGGAACCCTAGAAAACTCAGTACATATGCAGTTCGTTTCTTGGGGTAACTGACCTTATGATATCAAAAAGAGCCGCGTTTGGCAATGAACGTGCGACACTTCGGCAAAAGATGGTATTCTACAAAGAGAAGCATGATACACAGGAAGAGAGGAGTGTACGTATGACGAAAGTCTTGTTCGTTTGTCTGGGCAATATTTGTCGCTCGCCCATGGCCGAAGCCGTATTTCGACATCTCGTAGAGGCTGAGGGATTGGCAGGGGAAATCTCCATCGATTCGGCAGGGATCGGTGGCTGGCACGCTGGGGAACCTCCACACAAAGGTACGCAAAAGGTACTGACTGAGAACGGGATCGCGCATGACACACTGCGTGCTCGCCAAATTGTCGTACAGGACTTCTCGGAGTACGACTATATCGTCTGCATGGATGAGGAAAATTTGTCCGCACTCAATCAGATGGCACCGTCAGGGAAAAAGGTGCACCGCCTGCTCGACTTTGCCGATTCTGCCCAGGAACAAAATGTAGAGGACCCTTACTATACCGGGCGATTCACGTATGTATATGACTTGGTGAATGCAGGTTGTCGCGGGCTGCTTGAGGACATCAAAACAACGATCGCAAAAAAGGGATAGCCGTCATCAGTCATCCCTTTTTTTATCAATATGAAAAGTTTTTATACCGCAACTGTTTCCTTCTCCTGTAGTCTTGCCAGCCAGCTCTTCGTACTACCAATCAAGCTTTTGTAGCTATCCGCCGAGGAAAAGGTATGATCTCCCCCGACTACTACTTCTGTTTCGCAGCTTCCCCGTCTCCGCAGATGCAGCTCTCGCTCATAGTGGAACATGGCATCCACCGCAATGACTTCATCCCGATTGCCATGCAGGATTAACACCTCTCCCTCAAACTGCTTGGCTTGACGCAGCGGAAGAGCGGTACCCAGCGACTGGAAAAAGCGCCTCTCCAATTCGTAGCCCATATGATCCGTTTTACCGTACGAAAGTGCTTCCTTGTATTCCTTTTCGCCCACGATCCGAACGATATCATCGAAGGGTCTTGCTACCGGTGCCCACAGGATGAGCGAGTGTATTCTTTTATCCTGGCTCGCTGTCAGGACACTGACCGCTCCACCTAAACTATGCCCTAACAGGCACACACGCTCCTGATCTACCTGTTCCAGCGTGAAAACATGGTCGAGAACATCACGTGTTTGTGCAAGCAGGACGTCCAAGCCACCTGCACCATAGTTACCGTCGCTTTCCCCGCAGCCTCCGTAATCGAAGCGCAAAACGCCAAAACCGTGTGAAGCTAATTCTCTGGCAGCTTTTACAAACAAGCGGTTCACTCCAATCCGACTGCCGATAAAGCCATGGCAAATGACAACCAACGGGTATTTCACTCTTGTCTTGCTTGTCTTGCCTGTTGTGCACGCAGGTTCATGCAGGGTAGCCGTCAACGAAATCGTGTCGCTAGGTATTTGCAAAATCCGTTCCAAGAGAACTCACCTCTTTTATTTTTAGTATTCCGAGTTGTTTACTTAGTTATTATGCTTATTATCTTCATTTTCATGAACGCTGTCAAGATGAACCGGAAAACTCGATGAAAAATCATCCCGCACGGTTTATGATTGAAGGGAACGAGGCGCAACATAAGAATGCATGTTTTGCTGGAGCTGTTGCACCGAAGATAGGATTGTGAGGAGAAAACTATGTCCGACTTGCGGAAAGAAACCTTAGAAAAAATAAAAAACGGTGATTTTAACTGTTCCAAGGAACTGACCTTGTCAATGTTCAGCGGAAAATGGAAAGTCGTGATCCTGTGGCATTTAGGGGTAGAAGGCCCACATCGCTTTAGCGAGCTGCAACGGCTGTTCCCCAAAATCACACATAAAATGCTGACCAATCAGTTAAAAGAGCTAATCGAAGACGGAATTGTTCACCGGGAAGTATACCCTGAGATTCCCCCGCGGGTGGAGTATTCCATGACGGAGCTAGGGATGACTCTGTTGCCCATTGTGGAAATGATGTATGAGTGGGGAGAAATGCGGATGGGGCAATTGAAGCTGGCGTTGGGGGAGGACAAAGGATCAAGTTCTGTCTAGCTGCTGTGGTGGGGAGGAAACAGGAGAAAACGCTCAGCTTCTTGGAACACCTGCGGGGAGGCTGGGGGTGCCCGGCTCCGTGAAAAAAAGCGAAACCGCGTCCAAAGATCTTCGCTTATTTCTCCTGTTTCCTCTGCGAACTGTTGAGATTCCACCTGCTTCTTTTTATAAAGAAGAAATAGACCCCATGAATGCTGCTTTCAAGATGTAGAAAAAAGCCGCGTGGGAAGAAGAACATTTCCAGTCCTAGCGCCTCTGGAGCCCTACCTAGCTCCGAAATGAATGGCGGGGGTTTTCAGCTTCAACCTCTGTGAATACATCCTCGAAACTCTACTTTTGAAGCGCTCCCGACGTTTAGTTATGATCCCCTTTA
>NZ_PXZM01000022.1 GCF_003013395.1 Brevibacillus fortis
AAATTCTTGACAGACCCACAGGTTGGTGCCTATCTGTGTTGATAACCATTAAACGAATTATTAAGCCCCTTGTCCGATATCTCTCATATTCGAATATGTCGATCCTGCCGAAGAATAAAGAAATGAATATACAATTTGCTGTAATACCGGGAGGACTGGAACCGTTGTCTAATAAGTTAATTTTGCAAAAGAAAAAGCACCGTGTAAGTGCTTTTTTGTCTATCCATTTAGTTGGCTATTATTTTAGCCAAAAATTAATAACCGTATCCCAACCTTTTTCCCCTCTAATTTCCACCGGGTCTGATACTGCGAGTACTCTATTGTTTTGGTCTACAGCATAGGACAACGATGCAGATATTTAGCATAATTACCGATGTGTTACGTGCACTCAATCAAACCATCTGTTAAAATCGTTACAAAAAGGAAATTGTTGGTGATCTTTCATGAAAAATAGACCTCTTTGGTTCAATATCTTTTCAGTAGCTGCCCTTTCCGTTGCAGTAGTCAACGTTTTTACCCATGTGGCTTTCTTAAAAATAATAACGATACTATGCCTTGCCGTTGTCATGGCTTCTTTAGGAACATTTGAACTGAAGAAAAACCGTAAGATGGCCTTTATTCTGTTTGGTGTGGCTGCTTTTCAAGTTTACGTGTCAGTAGAGATGATTTATGTCGCCGCAACAAAATAACTAAAATGAGCAAAAAGTTTGTCTTATACACTTTCATTACAAGTTTCCTTTTAGTCGGTTTCACTCCGCTTATTTTTCCAATTTGGCTTTCTGGCACGCTGCTTTTCCGTCCCTTCTGCCATTGATTGTTCCACCAGCAGCATCCTTGTTTCCCGCCGAAAGACGGAGACAACTTGCATCCCAGCCGCCGTGATCACCTCTTCTTCCGCTCGTGTGAGATGTTTCTATTCATACTGCTCAGGAACAAGATAGCGGCAAACAAATTTCATACCCGCCGCCTTTGCTCACGCTATATCTGCTGTCTAAGGTACTTTTAAATCCCGCCTGCTGCCAAAGTCACTACAAGACCTACAAGGCGTTTATTGCACCTTCTCCTGCTGTTCTACCACTGATGTCTCGTATTTTTCACCAGTAATTCCCTCATATTGATCGGGTGTTAACTTTCCTAACTCTACAAAACAGGCGACATCTTCTGCCGTTTACTCCCCAAAACGATACAGCAGACTAATATACTTCGACACATTTTTTCATGTTCTTATCTTAACAGGATCGACATCTAAATTGGGGTTAAAAAAAGACTAGATTTAGCCCTAATATTGCCCAAACAATACTATTCATCTTTCTCAATCTGATTTATTAATTCATTAATTTCCTCTAGACACTCCTCAATCTTCTCTTCTAAATCACCATGAAACAATTCATCCCAAAACCCTGCCTTCAATTGTTTCATTTGAATATTCTCCCACCTATATCGATTGAAGATTCCATTAAACCTTTTTATCTCCAGTTCTTCTTCCTTACTTAGCGTTCCTTTTTCAATTTTTAATTGCTCTAGCTTTTCTTTATTTAATTTTGCATCTTCGATAATTACATATGATACGTTCAAATCATATGACAACGCATCTATGAACAGCGAGTATTTATTTTTCAAAATGAGGACGGTGGCAAGCAACTTTGTATTAACTAATAAATCCAGTGAACTCCAATTTCCTTCATCCATTTTTTCAATCGGGGTAAAGTAGTATGAATATATCTCAAATTTATCTTTTGTAAATCCATCACTCTTAACCTTTTGTATTACGAGATTAAATTTTTCTAATTCCATCTTTATTTTTACTAATGTAGGTAATTGAGTAGAAAACTCTTCCTTTTTAATAGCCGTTTTCTGAGCATCAATTTGTATTTTTGCAACAATATAGGCAATAAGTCCACCCAAAATCCCCCCTGAGTAATTCGCTAGGAATCCTAACCAAGAATTAGCATCCCCTACTACACCTGGTGCACTCCATGTGAATAATCCATAATTCAACACAATTGGTGTTGCTATTGCTCCGATGGCTAATAGCACATAATGCTTTTTCGCCCCTAATTTAATTGATGCGAACCCCAATATTGCTATCCCAAAAATTAGATTGAATAAAAGTTGAGCTGTGCTTCCCACACTCGTTCCTCCCAATTTTTTACTTATTCACATTATATCAAATCAAAACTAAATTCCTAAAGAATTTAATTAATACAGTTGAATATACAAAGACGGCTGCTCAAATGACAGCAGCCGCCTTAAGGATGAATGTAACTCTATCTATTGCTCTGTTCTTGTGAAAGTCATAGGTGCTCTTTGGCAAGCGTAGCTCAAACTCATAGATATGCTTGTCCCTTTTTTGTTCGAAGAAGCATTTCTGGATGATCTCCCGTCCTTCTACCTGGAGTGCTCCAACTGCTCTTTCAATTGCCATGCACTTTTGCTCATAGTTGCGGATCATCAACGGCCGTTCTTCCCTGAGAATGATTGTGTTGGCGACAACGTCACGTCGAGTACCACGCCCATCAATATCCCCTCTCGTGCCATTGCCCTCGAAGTTTGCCATATCTATTTCCGTGAAGTCGTACTGCTCAGGGAAATACTTCTCAACAGTGTAAATCTCCACGGCAGCTTTCATCGATGGGTAGGCTTTTAATAACTCACGTGCTTTCTCTCTGTCTTTAGCGTTAACGAATAAATCTAATTGAGCGCTCATCTTTCCAATTCCCCCTCGCGGCAAGCCCGTGATATAATGTTTTTGCCGAACATATATACGGGCTCCCTTCTGGGGGCTATTTTTTTGTCTGTTTGTTTTACTCCCGAAATATTGTAAAACTCTCCAACCCTTCAATTCCAAAAAATTGAAACCAAACTACTTTTTTAACGTAAATTAATCAAGTAGATTGTAATTCAATGGGGGAATACTTTTGCTTTATTTTTTTGCGAGTTGCCTTTTAGTAAGTTTCGTTATCGGCTTTATTTTCATTTTTAAATTTCATAAAAATAATAAACCTAAGTTTTTTGTTGCAACTTTTTTGACAGTAGCAGTTAGTAGTTTATTTGGACTCGGATTACATCATGCTGTCCTTGATAGGAATGCAGATATGATCACTAAAGCTATTGAATCGAAAGGCGGCAGCGTAATTAACATGAGCATAATTCATGATGGTCGACAATCCAAAACATATGAAGTTATCTATCAACTAAACGGTAAAGAAATTCTTACTCAATTCCGCATCAAAGACGCAGTCAATTTAGAACACATTGAAGAGCTTTCTGTAACCGATTAACATTATTTCTCTTGTGTTAAAATAACTTCATTGGTCGCCGTAGAATTTTGCAGTACATGAGGTGAAATAATGACTCGTAAACTATCCAAAGAAGAGCTTATTGTTCTGATTGAAAGAATAATTAAGGTTGATGGGACTGAAGAAGAAATCGATATGATGCTGTCAACCTTAGAAAAAAATGTTCCTCATCCAGAAGTCAATGACTTAATTTTTTGGAATGATAAAGAATTAAACGCTCAGGAAATTGTTGAAATTGCTTTGAATTACAAGGCAATATTACTTCCATAAAGCATGTGTTTCTCTAACTCACATCCTGTTTGCATCCCGTTCCCCTCCCTAATTCCACAGTCGTTAAGCCCCCTTGGTATAATTCGCTTGATGAAGTATTATCCAGAGCTCCCACAATAGGGCATTTTTTATAGAAAGTGGTTGATACGATGATTTATGACATCAATGCCTGGGCCTTCTCAAATGATGCAGAGTTTCCTCATCAAGACTGGGACCTTTTTATTACTGATATAAGTACCGCTCCTTTACTATTATCACTATCAATTAATCCTGAAGTAGCAAATGATAAACGAAAAGTCTTTCTAGCTTGTCTATACCTATTAGTTGGTGATGCAGTCGGAATAGTAAAAGATAGAACCCACCTTGAGGAAGTCCGACTTTTTGTTGAGCAAGCATCATCCAATCAAAATTACTACATCCAACAATGGGTTTTTCGGTCGTTTCAACTCATTCAAAACCCTGAGCTTTTCGATTACAAAAAATGGTGTGATGGGATTGATATCTTTTCTTTCTGGAAAGATTAAGTTTTCCTTTATTCCCGTAATGTTAAGTTAATCACGATGGCCTCGTGCCTCAAAAGACCGTTTTCTGCTGGCTGCATCATTGGAGGAAATCGATCGGCGTGGAGCTGTAACAGCAGTTTGCCATTCTTGCTGTATCCTGCCTTATGCAATCCGGCTGCATGGAAGCAACCACCGCGCAAATGCTTCCCTACATAAGTGATGATTCCATCCTTTGTCGGTTCTCCCCACAGGTGACGCGTGATTCCGAGAGCCATTACAACCAGGTGGCTGGATAGGTAATCCCCTTCATTGCGGAAAATCGTGCATTCCCATGCGTCCCAGCCATCATCCCTGATGCCGTGCCATGTTACCCACAAAGCCTTTTCATCCTCAGTGAGCAGAACCAGATTTTTCCACGGCCGGCAAAACTAATTGCTTCCAGGTGTTTGTCGGGTGTAATGCCGATCCGCTAAAGCCAGCGCCCTTTTGTCGCCTTTATTAATCAGGTTCCACGCCATCCTCTCACCCTCCCATTTATCACATCGTGTGTTGTGATAAATTGTTCATATTCCCTTGGATAATCCCTTGTTGTATAATTTTGTAAAACATTTTGAAATCTAAGGGGTACACTATATGTTTCTACCGATTATCAGTATCTTGATGAGCATCTGGTTGTTTAGAGAAGCAAAACTACGCAATGAAAACAAAATTTTATGGTCAATTCTCGGACTATTGTTCTCATTTTTAGCTATAGGTTGTTTCCATTTAAAACATCGGAACCGAATTCAAGGAATTGTTGCCTTGATCTTTGGAGTGCTTATCTACTCGATTACCTTGAAAAATTACTTTTCTTAATTACCGTTGTGTTAAACACTAAATCCGATATAATAATAATTTTGGAAGTAACTTGCAATTAACAATGTGATGCAAAAGATAAACGCTAATGCTGAATCAAAATCTGTTGAAAAAGTACTACTAATGAACGAAATCGTGAAATAATCCTGGAGGCCTTGCATGAATAAGATCCAACAAATTGCCCTAGTAATTGGTTTAATAATGTATCTTCTTACCCCGGTATTTTCCAATGTGAAAGATGTTTCATCTATGACCGCCTATGAAAGATTCAAACCCCAAGAATCTCAATCAAACGCTCAAGAGTTTCTTACCCACATTCTAGAGAATATCCATGAAGGAAATTTAGGTGGTGATATCACTTTTCATCTAACAAAAGAAGAACTGAAATCAAAATTTGGTATAAAAGACGAAGACTATGTTTCAGTTAGGTCGCATACCAGCTTTTTCGACCGAAACGGGTATAGATATATGCTTAATAAATACGAAGGAGAGGAACGTCTAACTGTCATACAAGCAAAATTTGAATCATTAACAAAAGAACAGATTTTTAATATTTTCGGTGAAAATACGTACGGGAATCAAAAATATAGATATGAGATTTGGTATAAAGTTGGGGATTTTATGGTAATGTTTTCGAATACTGACCCAGATAATCGGAATGACTACAATAGCATCATGGTTTCACCACGTACTACTTTTAAAAATTGATTGTAATTAATCAGCTTGAAGCATTTATCTCATGAGTGAATTTGTACTCTGCATTACATCGTTCAAACCTCTTTTCTTCTCTGAGCAGCGTGTATCCAGGTGGGACCGATCCGCGCCTCTGGATACACGGTAACTATTTTGTTAAGCGAGATGCTCAACCTGATTTAATTGTTTTCCTAACACCATAAGCAGATCCCAAAAATGAGTGTATTCGCCATCGTTGGCATAACCTGCGCTGTAAGTGTAGACTCGTGGTGATTCGAGGTTATGTTTTTGATACTGCATGTACCTCTTTGCTTCTTCTAGAATGAAAAACATTGCTACTTGCTCGTAATACTCTTTACGCCATGCAATTTGATGCACACTCACACCGTAAACCTCAAAATATTCGTTATAATCGGTGACGAAGCTCTCTTCCCCGTTGACCCCTGTGATATCTTGATATTCCAATTCTTTGAACGATTTAATTTCAATAGGGCAATCTCGATCTGAATACCAATCCTTTACCATCTCAACTTCATTCGTAAACCAGACAGCGTAATCGTCATCGTTTGTGAAGACCAAATCGTCTTCATCAAAATATTCTGCAATGTCATAGCTGTATGGAATGTAGTTGTATCGTTTATTTTCGACAATGTGTAATGGATAACTGGTATATCTGTTATCAGGAGCTCCTGGAGTTTGCTTTTCTGCAAACAGTTTTAGAAATTTTTCTTGCTGCTCTGTTATCGAAATAGTTACTTGTTTCATTTGAATCTTCCCCTTTCTTCCCTACACAAATTGTTAAGTTACTTCCTAAATTCCCCCTGAGCCACTATAATTGGTATTTGTTGGATCTTAAGGGGGATTTGCAATGTATGAACCATTGATTTTTAAAATGCTGTTACTTATTGCCTTATCTCTTGGAATACTACTGATAGCAATCTTTCCTTTGATCGGAAAAGTACATAAAGGTTTTGCTACTGTAAGTTTAGTTGGTGGATTATCAGTAATCTTGCTCCTCCTATTCATCATTTTCGGACACCCTGTTCTTAGAGAGGCAATTTTTATATACGGTTTATCATTCTGAGCATTGTGAGAAAATTTGTGAAAATCCATCTTTCGGAGTTGAGATTTTATGTTTGAAAACATTCACTGGAGTGTTTATTCAAAGGCTTCTTCTAAACAAAAAGCAATGAAGGTTTTCTCAGAGCTTGAAATGTCTCTCGGAACCAAACTTACTCTCTTGGCTTGTGAACCATATACGGAAGGGGAGTACAAGTATTCACTCATTTTTACTTCGCCCTTAAATCAGACAGACCTTGCTCACGCGGTCTTAGAAGCATTGCTTACATCACGTAAGCTTGGTCGAAATTGGTCCGTAACTGGTCCACGGCTCGGAGCACAGGATAATTGGCATTTTGACGGAATCTGCATAAAACCAACTTTTATTGGGGTAGATTGGGTTATGTTCACTGTAAGAAACGATTGATGGCTATTTAACATATTTGAGATTGTGTAACCACTTTTTTTGTCCCGCTCCCCCACGTTGAAATTATCCCAAAGGTAGAGAATGTACTGGAACTATACGAACAAACGGAAGACCCAGCAAAGAAAAATTCTCTTTTGAAATCCGTAATTCGAAAACCAGTGTACCGTAAGGAAAAATGGCAACGTGAAATTAACTTTGAGCTCACGTTATATCCATTGATTCCACAAGAAAACACCCTCACAGATAACCTGTGAGGGTTAATTCATTGCCTTCTTTATCCGTCCCGATTGGGTCGTGCAAAGATACGTCTTTTTTGGTTTTTTTCAGACTTCTCAGATGCATGAGGATTTCAATCTAATTGTCAAAAGGGGAGCAGGAACGAATTTAGAACGTGTATATCTCCACGCTCTCTTCATAAACTCTAACTTCCCTAACTGCGTGACGGATCAGCTCTTTTTTATCCTCAAAGTTTAGCTCATCCTGAGCTTTTGATAAATAAATTTCAGCAGCTTCTTAGATCAAGTTTCGACTATACTCATAATCGACCTGCTGTTTTGTTTGATCCAGCAGCTCGTTTAAACGTTGATTCAGTTTATCTTCCTTTTCCTTCAATTTACTAGAAACTTGTAGCAATTCATGAAAACTATCCCAAAATTACCACAATATTCTTCATATCATAGTGGTATATTATTTAAATAAAAAATAAGGAGATGACGATAATGAATAGATATTTAATAGGTTTAATATTCTCCATATTAATAATAATCTTTTCGGTAGTAAGTTTATTCTTTAGAATGAACCCACCCAATACTGTTGGAGTTGTGCCTTCCGGAAATTTAAGCTCCCAAACATACCTTAATTTCGCAATTCAGTTACTAACAGGAATAAGTTTCTTCATCTTTTTCATCACTTCCCTGAAAAGAAAAAAATAATTTAAAAAGTACTGGTAAAGTTTTGATAAATATGCACACCCTATGTCGCCCTCGATATCATGACATCGTATTGAACGGGCAGCACACGCAGGCAGGCGGTCAACTGGACGAATATCGTAATGACCCTGAATGGTGCAATTTTTACTGGACGAGCAAAGACAATCCGCAGCCAGAACGATTCGTTCAAAAAACAGCTTTTCAGCACAGACAGCTGTTTGGTTTACCTTTATTCAATATTTGATCCCACGAAATAATCCGGATATTGTGGTTGGATCTTCAAACTCAACATTTTTGAATTTGCCTATTATTTTGTTGTTTAGCGCATCATTAGCCTATACCTAAATGACAATAGCCCCATAAAATATAACGATCTTATATGGAAAATCTCAAGAGAAAGGAGTGTAAGAATGACTCAACTTGCTTATGTGGCCAATAGAGGCTCACACAATATCTCTGTAATTGATGTAGATCCAGCAAGTCCCACCTTCAATACCGAGATTAATCTGATTTCAGTCTCCGGGATGACTCCACTCGTAATTGCAGTCACACCGGATACAACACGTGCATATGTCACGAACAATACCTCCGGTGATGTCTCCGTGATCGATACGAATCCCGCCAGTCCTACCTTCAACACCCAAATTAAACTGATACCGCTGTTGGGAATCGGATCCGCCCCCACGGGTATAGTGATCAATCTTGACGGTACTCGCGCATACGTTGCGAATCAAATGTCCGACAATCTCTCCATAATTGACATAAATCCTGCCAGTCCAACATTCAATACCATGACGGGAACAATCGGATTGACAGGAATGGGGCCAAGCGTTCTAAAGATCACCCCGGACGGCACACGCATTTATGTACCGAATATCAATTCGGCCAATGTCTCTGTAATCGATATCAATCCCGCCAACCCCACCTTCAATACCCAAATTGACCTGATAAATCTAACAGGATCAGGTCCGCTTGACGTAGCTTTCACTCCAGACGGCAATCGCGCCTATGTCACCATGCTAAACTCCAACAGGGTCTCCGTTATTGATACGAACCCAGCCAGCCCCACCTATAACACCGAGATCATGAGTATCATCTTAACTGGAAACACTCCTATAGCCATTCTGATCACCTCGGATGGCACACGTGGTTATGTTACCAATTTGTTTTCCCCTAATGTATCCGTAATCGACACGAACCCAGCCAGTCCCACTTTCAACACGGAGATCTTGCTAATTCCGCTCTCTGGGTCTGGCCACGCCGGTATTGCGATAACTCAGGATCGCACTCGCGCTTACGTCACGAATGCATTTTCTGACAATGTTTCGGTGATCGACACGAATCCCGCGAGTCCCACCTACAATACCGAGATCGATCTGATTGAAGTATCTGGAACCTTTCTCGCCGGAGTCGTGATCATTCTTTTCCCAGCGCCTCCCCTCCCTCTAATACCAACGGAGTGCATCCGCGTTCAAAAGGTATATGACTGGGTAGTATTAGCGAACAGTTACCGAAACAAGATTGCCGTCGCCGACGATTGTAAAGCTTTGGTAGACGCAGCTATACTGGCTGGGCAAGATATTACGTTCTCCTGCATTGAGTTTCTTTCTCCTGATCCTTCATGCAATATCGTCAGTATTCGCCGCGAGAACATTACAGTCGGTGGGACGACTGTTCGGGTCGGGGTCGTTCGCTTCGTGTTCGGAGCCACTGTGCTGGTTCGCATCTTCGCAGATGGAGCATTTCTCTGCGATTTCACGGCCACAGTGCAATTCGATCAGGAAGTCGTTCTCTGCCTGCCTGAACCGCTCGATGAGGACAATATCCTGTGCCATATCAGCGCTTTTGAGTGCTTACCAACCGGTACCGTTCTCCTCGGCGGCATGGTTCAACTCGACATCATTGTGTGCGTAGAAATCCAGGTAGAAGCAGAAGTGAAGCTGGAAGTATTGGCAAAATTCTGCGCACCGCGTCCAAACAACATTCCGATCCCATCGCCAACACCATCTTTCCGTTGCCCGCCGATCTTGTTCCCGCCACAGTGCCCGAATATTTTCCCGCGTGGAAACTGAGACGGCCTGCGAACAGTCAATGCTCTCTTGACCAACTCCCCTGTCTTCTACAACAGGTTGGCAGAATCAGATACAGAACAATTACTCGTCGGTATATGCCCGAGTCGCGATCCGGGAAGCACATGTTCGTAGCAAAGTTGTTGTGTCATGAAAAATAAAAAGGCACTCAGATCATTCCGAGTGTTTTTCGTGTAGAATTGGTCTTTCGTCAGTCCTAAATCGAGATAACATTGATGTCCTTCACCCTAGATGTGCTCAAATACTTCTCTTCGATGATCCAGCGCTCATCTTTCCAACTCCCCCTCGCGGCAAGCCCGTGATATACCATGGTTTGACGAAACCACCATGAGCTCCCATCATTGGGGGCTATTTTTTATTTTAGGAGGAGTTACCTATGATCTTCTTTGCAGCATTATCTGGTGCCATTTTCATATTCGGAGTCTTTGAACCCTTAACCATATAATTAACAAAGAACGGAAGTACTTCCCTGATGTACTTATTACATCTTTTTTTTGTGGTCTTACTATTTTTCTTGTATTACTCACATTGTCCGATTAACTGCTGAAATATTTTGTTAAATTAGGATGTTAATCTTTTGACGAATATGATTAAACTATTACTAAATACTTCAAGTTACCACCAAGGAGAACATGTGATGAACAATGAACCTAACAAATTACTGTTATTAATCTGTTATGGAATCGTATTTTTTATAGGCTTTCTTATTATTGTTGGCATCATAAATTTTATAATCTAATTAGACTACTTTCTCTTTTGTTAAATAGCGATACCCTTTGCCTTTAGAAATCCCATGCAGTACCATGTAGTTGAAAAATTCGTTTCTTCATTCCATCGATGCTTCCCATCACGGTCGTACCACCATTCACCATCTTTCTTCCACCCCAATGCCTTCGCCACTTTCGCATCCAACTCACGTCCTGCTTGCATCCCCTTCACCTTGCTTCGATGAATCTGACCAAATCCTTCTCTTCTGGATCGTCTGACTTCTTTAGCAGCTCGAGCGATTTTGAATTAAGTATAGATTCTGGTCCTCCGTTCTATTGAGTCGTACAATCACCCCTCCATCTATGTCTTGCCCCAATAAGAGCCTCTTGTCCAGCATGCAAATAGAAAAGCCACCCGTCATCCGAGTGGCTTCATCCTATTTACTTGTCTGTATTTTATAAGAATGTAAAATCTAGCCGCGAATAAACATCTCTTTGTTCCCCTCAAAATACTGCCTCCGCTTCGGAAAACTAACGATTCTGCGGCTGCTTCGTCCGATAAAACTCATTAAACAACTTCATTAGCGCTCGCTTTTCGATACGGGATACATACGAACGAGAAATGCCCAGCTCACGTGCAATTTCCCGCTGTGTCTTTTCTTTGTCCTGATCCAGACCAAACCTGCCGATGATGACCTCTTTTTCCCGCTCATCGAGGATGTGAATGTGCTGGTAAATTTTATTGGACTCCAGCTTGAGCTGCACAGCATCGACCACTTCGTCTGTTTCTGTTCCAAGAACGTCGATCAAGGTGATCTCATTGCCCTCTTTATCCGTCCCGATCGGGTCGTGCAAAGATACGTCTTTTTTGGTTTTTTTCAGACTTCTCAGATGCATGAGGATTTCATTCTCAATACAACGCGCAGCATACGTAGCCAACTTGGTGCCCTTATCCACCTGATAACTCTCGATTGCTTTGATCAATCCAATGGTACCGATGGAAATCAGATCTTCACTGTCCTCACCGGTGTTCTCGAATTTCTTCACAATATGCGCCACCAAACGCAAATTGTGCTCAATCAGCTTGTTGCGGGCGTAAGGGTCGCCTTTGGCCATGAGTCGGAGGAACTTTTCTTCTTCGGTGTCCTGGAGCGGTTGGGGGAAGGCATTGTTCTTGACATAAGCCACAAACACAAGAAGTTCTTTAAAAACAAGGGAAAGCGCCGCAATAATGCTGGACATGGCTGCCACCTCCACGTCTGGAATAGCTTACTTCTATCCTTATGTGGGCGGTTGCCTATGCGTGCCTGTACGCATGGAGTTGTTGTCGATTAATTCAGCGTTGCTTGTATGGGAAAGGATTCACATTTGAACATATGGGTTGGAGCTTAGAAAAAATGAGATAGTTTGGTAAAATAAACAAAACATATGATTGGAGTGATCACCCATGGTAGAATTTGGATCCGTGTCGCTCGAATGGGGGACTGTACTCATTCAGCTCTTTATCTTTTTAATGCCTTTGGTACTCGTCGTTGCTTGCTGCTTGTTCATCGTAAAACGCACGACAACCAAGCAAAAAACCATTGATGAGCTGGAAAAGCGTGTTGCAGCACTCGAGCAAGAAATAAAGCGTCCGAAATTATAACGGACGCTTCCCTTTTCCCCTATTCAAACAAAGCCATCATCTCTTCGTCTTCTCTCTCGCGCAATATCGTATGGTGTTTGCCCCTCATGGTCCTTGTTGTTAGGATTCGCCCCTGCTTCTTACCGCTCTTCTGTCTCAAATACAAGTTTGGCAAGCAGGACCACTGGTGAATCTTTTTCTTGTCCGTCCTCTGTGAGATCGAACAATTTTTCGTTAATCGGACCGTACCGCGATTCATTGCCGTACAGCAAAATCACATGTGGGTACTTGCCAATCTCCTCTGTTAGCTGTTTGGGCCATTCTTTTCTCTCTAGTGCCGCATTCATCGCATATTCGTTTTCCAAATATGTGAAGAAGTCCGCTCTGGCCTCTGCATCCTGTACCTCATGCACTTCAAAAAAATCCTCGTCCACCCATTCAAGGCCCGACGCTGTTAAAAAGCCAGACGGTCTCACTTCCCCGTCCTCATCGTAAACCGGTGTCAGAAAATCCGCTAGCTCATCAGAAGACTGCAAGGTCGTTCCCCATACCGTTACCACATTTCTCATTGTCTTTCCCCCCTCGTCTAATGCTTTGCTGTTTCCAAGGAAGAGCGAATGCGATCTACACGCTCCTTTTCCTTTCGCAGAATGGCTTTCTCGTACGCTACATCCAACAACCGATTGATTTCTTGCCAATTCGCTTCTCCAGAAGGCGACTCACCATTTGTCAGCATTTTCCCCCATGCACTTAACGCAATCTGCCTTTGTGCTTCATTTCCGTCCAGCCAGCGAATAAGATCGTTCCATTGCGGACATGACATCGCAAATAGCTCATCCCAGCCTTCAATCGGGTACGCCACATGCGGTTCCATCCACAAAATGACTTCTTGTGAGCGAAAGTGATGCAAATGACTGTTGGCAGCATATCCTACCAGACATTCTTTTCTGGCAACGACTTCATCCATTTCAGCCAAAACTCGCTGCAAGCCTTCCTCTTCCGGCAAACAAGCTGCTGTTACATAAGCACGTAGGCTGGAGCCTATCCGTTCATAATGTGGCCCGGACTCCCATAGCGAGCGTACCCAGCTCTCTGCCTTTTTGCTAACTGTCTCGACAATGAGCTGGCACCAGAGCAGCAGATTGCTTGATGAGGTTTCCTGCTCGATTTGTGTTACCCATTTTTGCAAAATCGGCTCCCAATCGTATTGAGTAAATGCCTCTTGGATGCGTGTATCTCCTGCACCATGCATTTTTGCAAACAAGACCAGCTTCTCGAAATCTTGTGCCGCCTCTTCAAAGGTGAGCGTCCGATAGGTTTGCAGCCATTCTTTCCATTCTTGTGCGACTTGTCCTTCGACATCGAGTCCCTCTGCACCGGCAAGCGCTTCATAATTCCAGCACTCCGCCCCAATACAGCCCAACTCCGTGACTCGCTCAATGAACTCAGTGAAGCTTTTACCGAGCAATAGAAACTCATCTGTCTCATGCCCCCAGGAATAGACGGGCGGGTCATCCACGTCTGTCGATAAATCGATCAGCAACATGTCGCCATTACCGCCGACGTGAAAACAGAGATACCTTTTCTCGTCCTCACTCTCTTCATCCCCGCCAAAGTACGGCCACTCAAACGCATCCAATGACCATCCCAAATCTCCACTGAGCGAAAACGGATCTAACGCCCGTGATGGCAACGACCAATTTATTTGAACTTGACTGCTGCCCTCAAGCAAAATAGTACGGATCGTCGCAGGAAAGCTGATCCCTAGACTTTCCTCTCTTCTTTCGATTTCTTCCAGCCCCACCGGTGGTTCTATGGTGAGCGGCCAAACCCGGGCCCCTTGTCGCTCCATATCATGCATAAGTAACTTCCACGCTTGAAACCACTTTTCCATTCTCTGCTGCATTGGCATAACGACCTCTCTCGTTTGTCGTTTTCTATCTTACGAATTCTATTTCTATTTTCTTTATCTAAAAATCGATTTCATATCCTACTAAAGCACCAATTATATCCATTTTTTTCATGGTAAAATTATCTACAAAGTCTCTAATTTTACCGATATTAGTAGAAAAAACACGGAAATGAGGACCTAGCTGATGACCACCATTGGAATTGATTTAGGCACGACAAATAGTCTGGTGGCCTACTGGACTGAGAATGGACCCGTGCTCATTCCAAACGCTCTCGGAGAAACACTGACTCCTTCTGTGGTCAGCGTCGATGAGAACGGAGAGATCTTGATTGGAAAAATCGCCAGAGAGCGCCTCTTGACTCACCCTGATCGTACTGCTACTACCTTCAAACGGTTTATGGGGACAGAAAAAAGGTACCAACTGGGAAGATATTCACTTTCGGCAGAAGACCTTTCCTCCTTTGTGATTAAATCTTTGAAGGCGGACGCAGAGGCTCATTTAGGGCACCCCGTTCACGAAGCGGTTATCAGTGTGCCTGCCTATTTCAACGACACCCAACGCAAAGCAACCAAACGAGCAGCGGAGCTTGCTGGCCTGAAGGTAGAGCGTTTGATCAGCGAACCGACTGCCGCCGCGATCTCATACGGGCTCCATCAGGAGGAATCCGAGACGCAATTCCTCGTATTCGACTTAGGTGGCGGAACGTTTGACGTTTCTATATTAGAAATGTTCGAAGGTGTGATGGAAGTAAAATCAATCGCTGGTGACAACTTTTTGGGCGGCGAAGACTTTACCGATCTGATCGCCTCTTATTTCATAGAAGCCCATAGACTCGATATCAACTCGCTAGACAGCAAGACTCGTTCGTCCATCCACAAACAAGCAGAGTTGTGCAAGCGCGCCTTGTTTTCGGACCAAGAAGGAAAAATGAGTGTCAATATTCAGGGAGAGCCGGTCGAAACGACTCTCAGCCGGAATCAGTTGGAAGATCTCGCGTTTCCTCTGTTGCAACGACTGCGTCAGCCAATCGAGCGTGCTTTGCGAGATGCATCCATCTCACCTCGGGAACTGGACGCGATCGTGCTTATTGGCGGTGCAACACGGATGCCGCTTATCAAATCCATCGTAAGTAAAATATTTGGGCGACTGCCCTATTCTCATATGAATCCCGATGAGGCTGTCGCATTGGGAACAGCGATTCAAGCAGCACTCAAGGAACGCAACGAAGCGTTAAACGAGCTTGTTTTGACAGATGTTTGCCCATACACACTCGGTACAGGTATTGTACAAACCATGGCAAACGGCAAACACGAGGATGGCTACTTCTTTCCGATCATCGAGCGTAATACGCCAATCCCGGTCAGCCGAGTAGAACGGCTATACACCGTAGTTGATTATCAACGCTCCATTCTCGTTGACGTGTATCAAGGGGAAAGCCGACGTGTCGAAAATAACCTCAAGCTTGGCGAATTGAATGTAAAAGTCCCTCCTGCCAAAAAGGGGGAAGAGTCTATCGATGTTCGTTATACATATGACATCAACGGGATTCTCGAGGTCGAAGTAACTGTCGTATCTACAAACGTCAAAACCAAAGCTGTCATCGAAAAAAATCCGGGGAGCCTATCTACAAAAGAAATTGAGGAACGTTTTCAAGCTCTTCAAAACATTAAGATCCACCCCAGAGAACGAACCGAAAATCGATTGCTTCTCGCAAAAGGCGAGCGTATGTATGAGGAAGCATTGGGCGAAGACCGTATGATCATTGCGAACTACTTGCGCCGTTTCGAAAGTGTCCTCTCCACCCAAAATGAAAGAGACATCGCCAAAGCAGCAGAAGAATTGAAACAGCAACTGGATATGTTTGAAGGGTGGAATGAGTATTAATGGGGATTTGGGAGACTCTCGGGATTGAACCGACGGACAATCCTGCCCAGATAAGAAAGGCTTATGCCAAAAAGTTGAAAGTACACAATCCTGAAGTTGATCCTGAAGGCTTTCAGCGATTGCGAGAGGCGTATGACCTCGCCCTGAAGTACACGCGCAATACCAAGCGGAATCGTATGAGCGAAGAAACGTCCCTACCGGAAAGCAGACAGCCGGATGAGTGGCAGGACCATGAATCGGAAGAAGAATCAGTTCACCTCCAGCCGCCGAGACGTATTTATGAGCTGTGGCATTCAGAACCAGTAGAAGAAGAGCAGCCTAACTACGATCCACCACAACGGCTTACCCTGTTTGACAGGTTTTTAGAGGAAACAACGCGAGAAGTAGACTCTCCAGAAGAAATTCCTATCCCCCAGCGTTACGATTTCACGGAGAGCTACGATCATTCCGAACGTTCCATGAATCCCGATGACATGGTGGAGCGTTTTTTCCGCCGTACACAGGAGCTGTACGATAACTATCATGAACGTATCCAGCTTGAAAACTGGCGTGAGTTACTGAATGACGAGGCCATGTGGAATGTCGGCTGCCATCAACTCATCGATACGCGATTTCTCCACTTTTTAGAAGAACACTATCATTTGCCTCATGAGGTGTGGAAGCTACTCGATTCCCATTTTCAATGGCAGGAGAAATCGGAGACGCTCGCAAGCCAGCTATCAGGACGCTTTGTCGCTTACCTGAATGGCCAGCTCAATCAGACCTTCACGCTGCGCTACCACTCTTTTGAGAATCGCGAGGACTTGGATATTGAAGCGTTTCTAGAATGGCGCAGCGATGCGTTATTTGCCCTCATGGAAAATGATTGGGAAACAGCACAGAGCTATTTGGCGAAAGCCCATGCCCTGTACGCTCTTGACCCCGATTTGATCCGTTTGGAGGGCGAATATTTTTTACGAACCGGAAATAAGAATCGTGCTTTTTACACCTTCGATCAATTGATACGTCTTGATCCAGATAACATCGATGCTTATCTGTATCGTGCCCGGTTCTACCTTGAAAAAGGGGATGTCCACGATGCGATCAGAGATTGTGAGGAGATCCTCTCTCGCATGCCAGAACTGTGGGACGCTCGCAGCTTGCTGGGGAAAGCCTATCTTCAACTCGGCGAATGGGAGAAGGCTCAAGAGGTTTTTCAGGAGATCCTTCTGCATAATCCCTCTGATATCGACGCGAAAATATGCCTGACCCAAATACAATCACCGTTTAACAGAATGACTGATCCAACTGCTAACAAACAAGCCAAAGCAGCTAGGAGAAAAACCTTGTACGCACTCGGGCTTCCTAGCAAGCTAGCAAGGTTCAAGCAATTTTTTGCCATTTACACGAGACGTAACATTTGGACGATGATTTTTCTCCTTCTCCTGCATTACGCCATGTTTGCTGTTATATCTATGAAGCTGGATATGACCTCGGAGCAGATGTTTGCCTCCTTGGTCAATAAGTTCAATCCTGTCCAAATTAAGACGATGGACGAGTTGAAACAAACACCGCTTGGCTACCAGGTGGAATTTACATTGACCAAAGCTTCTTATATCAATATGCTCCGCGTCTATGACAAAGAAAAGCATCCCGAGCCAAAAGCCGAGTTCATTCCTGCTCCCAAAGCCAAAGAACGGGATCTGTTAAACTCTGACACCGGCTATGTAAGTGTGGGTTACCTGGATCAACAAGCGATTATTGTCATCACGGACTACGACCATGCCAAAGAAATACATGACAAACAATCCATTACGATTCAAGGAACGCTCAAGGCCATACCGGATGGTGAGATGTTGCCTGTCATTGCGAATGCTTTGGAAAAACGCAAGCATCCCCACCAGTCGATTCTCGTGACCGATACGTATATCAATGCCAAGCCTGACTTAGAAGAAAAGGGTTGGCCGGGGTCATGGCTTCTGGGCATTCTCGCGATGATTTCCATGTTGTATTACATCCGTATCCTTCGTGAGATTCCCAAAACTCGCAAAGCATTGACATTCCACTAAAGGAGGCAGAGAGGAATTCCATGACAAAAGAAGCAGAAGACGAAAAAGAAATCGACCCAAAGGTAAGCCGCTACTTGCATGCTCTCTCCTCAGTTTGTTTACCCCAGAAGCAGCTCTCGTATTATTTGGCCATCCACGACTACCACCGCCTGCGCGATACGTTTCTGCGGCTTCGGATTGATAACAGATGGGACACGGGTGATACTGCCAAAACAAAAGAGCGGTTGACCTGGTTTCTGGAGCATGGTCGAAGAGCCGAATTTGATCAGCATCGCTACGTATTATCTGCACTCAGTGCTGCCAAGCGTTCCAACTACATCGCATCCTTTAAAAAAGGCGACATGGAGTCAGCCCGGCAGTTGATCGTGTACTCGTATATGAACAGACTCCCACATGATGGCATTGCCGCTTTTGATTACGCCTGGTTTCTCATTATTTGCAAAGCAGGCGCCCAGCAGTCCTATCTTCCCAAGGCAGATGCCGTAGAAAGCATGCTGAAAGTAGCCAAGCGAATTCAACTCGCTTATTCGAGCTGGGAAGAGTATTTATTTGCGTATGCATGTGGCAATCTTTACGACGAGGCAGGCGGGGCCAAAAATACGAGTAAAGCAACCGAAGTTCATATTTTGAAGCTCCTGACGGGTAAGTACAGTCCGATCCGTGAATTTGACTGGAAGTTTGATCTAACATCTTACATGCCCTCACCCCAAGTAGCAAGCACGCCTTCTTTTAGCAGCTAAGCTTACGAAAAAACGTTTCCCCGGACATTTCGTGCTATGTCCAAAGGGAAACGTTTTTTATTCTTGTATCAACCTCGATCAAGTTCTTCTTACACCTTAACAGGTATGTCCTTCACCATATGGCTCAATTTATGCCCGCTTACGATCACTGTCCCGTCCTCACGGTAGCCGAGCGATTCATACAGCTTGCGCGCACGTGGTTTTTCCTCGTCAACGAGCAAAGCGATCCGGTCATGCCCGCGCTGAATCGCTTCTTTTTCAAAGGCATCGAGCAGAAGTGATCCGATCCCCTTCCCTCTGCATGAGGAATCAACCGCGACAGAATCCAAATAAAATTCGTCGTCCTTTGCTTCTTTTACTAGCGTAATCGTCTCGCCAGTCAAACGTTGGACATGCTCAACAAAGGGACGATCAAGCACCTCTGTTTGGCTTCCATGATAAAAGAGCGCCAGTCCTACCGGTACATCTCCATCCATGGCAATCACCGCGTTTTCGTAGCTGAGTCGGTTATTTTCCTTCGCAAAAAACTCCTCCATCATGCGAATCGCAGCCTCTGCCTCCGTTGCACCTGTCAACGTATGCGCGATATCTCCAATGGCATCATAAATTAATGGCGCAGCAAAAGCTGCATCTGTGGGTTCCGCTTTGCGTATCATGTGTTTCCTCCTTGCGTTTCGAGCATTCGCACGACACGACTCTTTAGATTCTTTGTATATCATGCACTCTTTCATTGTGTCACAATCTGCCAAGCTGATCGAGCTTTCCCGACGATCGTTCACAGATCAGCAACAATGAAACCGCTCTCATTTTTCAGGAGCGGTTTCACCTTTTTCTCATCGTCTTCCCTATCCAATCATTTTTTCAATCGTCAGCTTGCGATCATGCCGCAAATCGAGGAATTCTCCCATTCTTCTTACCAACGGACGCATCGGTTCATCTTGATGGATGAGAATCACTTCGACTTCTTCCCCACTACTCAACCTCGCCTTCGCGCCTACGTACAGCAAGGCAATATAGCGGACAAAATGCGCTACAATCTCAACGTTCAACGTGCCGTTACAAGCTTCCTTCCACAAGAGCTGTGCCGCCTCGAATGGGGACGTCCTCCCTTTGTACACCCGATCAGAACAGATCGCATCAAACATGTCGGCAACGGCGAGCACCTGACATTCGATCGGAATGCTATCGACTTTTCTTTGCTCCGGATAGCCAGACCCGTCGAGTCGCTCGTGATGCAGCAAGGCACACAATGCCAACAGCTCAGACCCACCCTTCATCTCACGGATTATTTCATAGCCGTAGACGGTATGCTTCTTCATGATCGCAAATTCTTCTGCACTTAGCTTTCCCGGCTTAAGCAATATTTCCTTAGGTACCCTCATCTTTCCAATGTCATGCAAAAATCCGGCTGTCCCCATGAATGCTACTCGCTCTTCATCCCATTTCATCAAGCGAGCAATGAGCGAACAAAGAATGCCTACATTTAATGAATGTCGATATGTATAGCTGTCTGCCCCTTCGAGTACGTACAAGTTCCGGAACAAACCCAAATGCTTCGTCGATTTTTCTGCTACATCAAAAAAGATGCTGGAAAAATGGTCAAGACTCGGTGCCCCGCTAACTGTCAGTTCATCGAAGAGGAGTCTCGTTTTGTCGAGAGCTTGTACATAAGCAGCAACGGTCTCAGAATCTGCCTCTAGTTGGAATAGTTGAGAAGAAACTTCCTTACCGGTTCCCTCCGTAAGGCTCTGTATAATGTCAACCTCACGCACTCGTTGCTTTTGCAATAAGATCACATGGGCAGCCGTGATCGTCGTGTTTTGTCCCAGCAGCAAAATTCCTTGTTCGGTGTACAAATCAGCCGCTAATACTTGCCCAATCAGCGAGAGATCAACAGGTGCCAAAGGCATACGATCAACCTTTCCAGTCTCCGTCTTTTTCGATGTTTTTCAAAAAGTGGACTTTTTGAACTTGCACTTTTACTCAAATTATAGAAAGGAAAAGTAGGAGTTACAATCTTTTTTTCGATAATTCATAACTTTGCTGGTCACCGGGACCTTTCACTATTCGCATACATATGATATCAAGCAAATGTCAGTGGTTTTATCAAGGAGGGACGAACGTCTCATGACGACGCTGTACATCACACCAAAAGCGTGGAAACAGATTGAGCAGGCCGTACGAAAAAAACCCTCTCTGGAAACAGGAGGGGTCATGATGGGATACCCACTTGGTGAAGATAGATGGGTCGTTACGTATGCAAGTGAACCAGGCCCAAATGCGATTCACCAGCCACATTCTATATTTTTCGATGACAGGCATCTCAATAAGCTCGTCCGCAAATTAAGCAGAAATCGACAATGGAAATACATTGGTGATTGGCATAGCCATACGGTAAAACGCCTATCTCCCAGCAAAGGTGATAAGAGAACCATTTGGTCAAAAGCGTCGCAATCCATGTACATGTCCTCCTCTCCCCTCATGCTGATCGTCGGGCTAAGTAAAAACGATCAAATTAACGCAAGGGGGTTCATCCTCGGAAATACTCTTCGCGAGGTGGGGAAGATTGAGCTGTATGATCGGCAAGCTCAGCGACAGCTCGGTGAAAAAGCTCCATAGCCTGATTTTTCCCCCAGCTCGGCTGATTTTCTGCCACGACACAAATGGCGTAACGTGGCTCCTCTAACGGAGCGTACCCGAGAAACCACAGATGGTTGTTACCATTCGCATCCCCGATTTGCGCAGTCCCGCTTTTGCCCGCCACCTGCCAAGCGGAATTCATGAGCATCTGCCCTGTTCCCTCTGTGACGACTTTGCGCATCATTTTTCGCAATTTGTTGGCTGTGACGTAGTCAATTCCGTCCAAAGAGAGCTCCTGCTCAGGGAATGTGTGGAACGACTGACCATTTCGGTATGCGATCTCTTTTACCAGCCGTACCTGAGAGCTTTGTCCGCCACGCAAAATCGTTACCATCATGTTGGCTGCTTGCAAGGGGGATATTCGTACATCCCGCTGACCGATAGCGCTTTGAATCAGGACGCCTTCATCGTCGCGGGATACTCCCTCTGCAAAGACTCTGCCCGGCTCTTCGCCGTCCAACTGCTTGAAATTGTTGAGTTTATACAGATGAGGGGTAACATGCCCTACTTGAGTGGTCAAGCCCAGCTTTTTCGCATATTCCGCCAACTTTTCTCCGCCCACGATCTTGGCGATATGTGCAATCGCAATGTTACAGGATTGGGCATACGCTTCTTCCAGCGTCACACTGCCGTGACCTTCTTTTTTCCAGCATGAGAACTGGTACTTCCCGTATTCCCCTGTACATGTGAAGCGATCAATTGGCGAAACGATCCCTTCCGCTAAGGCTGCTGCAGCCACTACTGTTTTATAGACGGAACCAGGCGGGAGTTGTTTGAACACGCGATTCTTCCAGTCGCTTGCGTTTCCCGTGACATTCGTTTGATCATAAGTAGGGCGGCTAACAGCTGCAAGAACATCGGCTGTTTGTACGTCCAAAACAACGATACTGCCCTCTTTTAGCCCCACTTGATCGGCTGCTGCCTCCATACTTCGTTGGATTGCTGCATCCAAGGTAGTCGTTAATGACAACGGATAGTATTGATTCGACTGCTTCGTATAGCGAATATCCAGCCCTCGGAGCGGTTGACCGTGTCCATCTACGTAATAGGACAAGACAGACGGCTCTACCCCCTGTAAAAATCGGTCAAAACTTCGCTCCAGACCAGACGCCCCCACCGTGCTCTCGGCATTCATTTTGCCGCTGGCCCATTCATCTGGATACAGCTTCTGCACCATGCCGGGATTTTTATGGATAAAACCAGTCAGATGCTTGGCTACTTCATCAGCGCGATATCGCTCTGTCACCGCCAATGCCACAATTCCAGGGATGGCAAGTGCATTGATTTCCTCGGCCTGCCGCTCTGTGAGCATCACCAGCTTGCCGGACTCCTCTCGCATGAGTAGCGGCGCTTTTGCCCCTTCCATAGCCTCCGACAGCCGATCCTTGGATTCTCCGGTTATTTGAGCCAATTGCTGCAAGCCATCTGTTCCTTGCAAGCTCCCACGCGCCAACGGGAACAAAATCAAGGCGAGATGCTCTTCTCCAGTAAAGGCGTATCCATTTCGATCCAGGATATCGCCACGCCCACTATGCAGCACGATGCTTTGCTGTCTTTGCTTTACGGCTGCCTTTACCAAATCAACGCCATGCCTGGAAAAACGATGGGGCGAACCGAGTTGAATCCACCACAATCGCACGACCAAACCGAGCCATAAGAACGACATGGACAGCAGTACAAGAAAGTGACGTCTTTTGATTCGTCGATCCAGCTGCATCGAATTCCCTCCCTGGCTTTTTTCTCCAGTATTGCCGGAATGTACGCGACAGAAACAACGAACAAAGAAAAAAGCACACCGTACGTCACGGTGCACTTCTAAGTGTTTAGGATTGATTGGCGAATTGTTGCTTCTCCAGCAAAATATTGCTGATCTTCGTGGATAACAGATCCAATGCTACTCGGTTGTAGCCGCCCTCTGGGATGATGACGTCTGCATATCGCTTGGTCGGCTCGATAAACTGCAAATGCATCGGTCGAACGACGTTTAAATACTGGGTTACAACAGAATCGAGGGAACGACCGCGCTCTTCGATGTCACGTACGATTCGGCGTACAATACGCACGTCCGCATCGGTATCGACGAATACCTTGATATCCATCAAATCACGAATCCGCTCATCCTCCAGAATCAGCATTCCTTCCAGAATGATGACATCCTTCGGATCGACCTGGATTTGCTCCGCCTTGCGATTATGCTCCTTGAAGTCGTAAATCGGTTTTTGGATCGCTTTTCCTTGCATGAGCTCCTGCAAATGCGCAAGCAACAGATCATTGTCAAAAGCGAAGGGATGGTCGTAGTTAGTCAACGCCCGCTCTTCTGGGCTCAAATGGCTTTGATCCTTGTAGTAGGAATCCTGCTCAATCATCGTTACACTATCATTTTGGAACTGGCGGTACAGCTCCTTTGCTACAGTCGTTTTTCCAGAACCACTGCCTCCCGCTACCCCAATCAATACGGGGTTACCCATGCTTCATGTCCCCTTCCTCATGATGCTTTACGCGTTTACGACCCTATGTTTTTATTTCTTTTTCAAACTGATGGCCAGCCCGTCTCCTACTGGAATAAATGTCGTTTCTAAATCAGGACGCTCCATCAGATGTGCATTATAAGAAAGCAGCTTGTCCACCATAGGACGCTGGCGCTTGCCCGCTTCTTCAGGGGTCGCAACCAGTCCTCGGAACAGGACATTGTCGCTGATTACCAAACCGCCTTCACGAAGAAGCGGTAGATACAAATCGAGGAATGCTCGATATTGACCTTTCGCCGCATCGATAAACAAGCAGTCAAATTGATACGACTCCGGCAGGCCTAAGGTGGCATCACGTGAGAGAATCTCCACACGGTCTGCACATCCTGCTTCTTTTATATTTGCCCGTGCTCTCACCAATCGATCTTCATCTATGTCCATCGTGACAATTCGCGCTTCCGGTGCAGCTTCTGCAAGCCAAATGGTGGAATAGCCAATTGCCGTTCCCACTTCAAGAATCGCTTTGGGACGATGCAGCAATAACAACATCCGCATGACTTGAGCGGACGGGAGCTGCACAATCGGTATGTTTTCCTCTGCCGCCTCCTGCTCTAGACGCATGAGCAGCGGGGAACGCTCGGGAACCAGGCTTGACACGTAGTCGTCAATTGCCGGATTGGTAATCATGATTTCACTCCTCTTTCGTTACAACCGAATTATTATAGCATACCTTGAGAAAGCTTGGCTATGCCGGCCTAGCGTTTTTCGCCTTACATCGCATCTATAAAAAGAAAGGATGAGAAACAACATGAGGGAATACCTCTGTTGCCGTTCTCATCCTTTAATAAAATATCATTCCATTATTTATAAGTCTGGTTAGATTGGACAGGTTAGTTACCCCTGCTTTTCTTATCATTGGCTTCATGCTCTTGCAGTGTTTTGGAGAAGTGATGCTCGGACGTTCCGTCTTTTTTCGTCACGTAGAAAAAGTAATCGTGTTTAGCCGGATTCACGACTGCTTCAAGCGAAGCTCTGCCTGGGCTGGCAATCGGCCCCGGTGGCAGTCCAGGATTCGTGTACGTGTTGTACGGGCTTTTTACTTTTAAATCCTCAAAGGTCAGACGGTCTCGTTGTTTGCCGAGAACAAATTGGACGGTAGCATCTGCTTGCAACGGCCATTTGTCGCGAATCCGATTGTAGTACACACCTGCTACAAGCGGGCGCTCTTTATCTACGGTTACTTCACGCTCAACGATCGATGCGAGATTAACCGCTTCATCCAATGTTAAATCGTACTGCTTCAACTGCTCTGTCCACTCCGGGTTCCATTCCTTTTGGAATTGAGCCAGCATACGCGAAACGACATCATGCGCCGTAGCGTCTTTTTCCACCTCATACGTTTCCGGGAACAAATACCCTTCCAAACGATGTTTTCGGTCTGCATGTTTCGGTATGGCTGCGACAAAAGGATAGTCGGGGAAATTACCTTCATTTACTTCCTTTAAGAATGCTACCTTCTCTACAATGCCTTCTTTATCGAGATGGTCTGCGATCTGTTCGACATTCCAGCCTTCTGGGATCGTAAATCGGTTTGCATTGATCACCGTGTTACCTTCCACCATGGCTGTTAGTATCTCGTCGATGGCTTGTCCAGTCGTAAATTGGTATTCTCCCGCCTTAAGCTCAGGCGCCACACCTTTATACTTCACGTAGTAATTAAATACATCGGCATTTCGGATCAAACCTTGTTCTTCCAGTAGTCGACCGATTTTTTGTACGGATGAACCGGACGGAATCGCCACGTTTTTCACCGTCTGTTCTCCTGCAACTGGCTGTAATTGCTGGTACACGTACCACGCTGCTCCCCCCGCAGCCAAAATGATCAATAAAAATAAGGCAACCAGCCACATCACAATTCGTCCGCCGCGTCTGCGTCGATGCGCCACTGGGCGGCCGGGGTTAAAATCAGGCTTCGCTGACATTGGTTTCAAGCTAGAAATCCTCCCTTTAGGGTCTCTTTATCTCCATCCCATCCATTATACAAGAGGCTTATCCACCTGTCACTTCATGGGTGATTTTGGCGAAAAAAGACAAACAAAAAAGAGAGCCCGCAGTTGCGGACCCTCTTCCCATCCATCTATTAAATTCCGTCTTTCTCCAAATCAGCAATCAGCGTTTCGAAGGTAGCTTCTACTTGCTCCCACTCTTCATCATCCTCGATTGGCATGAGCATGTCTGTACCGTCATAACGCAGGAAGTGAACCTCATACTCTTCTTCCTCTTCCTGATCTACTGGTACGAGCACCAAATAGCTGCGGTCTTCAATGTCAAAAATGTACATGATACGAAAATCTCGCGGTTCCTCGGTACCTTCTTCTGTCAGTGCGATCACATCGCCCACTTCGAACTCTTCCATCATCTCTTCACTCATTGTGGTCACCTCGATTTCGCGTCCAAATATCCTTGGAGGATTAAAGTGGCCGCCATTTTATCTATCACTGTCTTCCGCTTTTGACGGCTGACATCAGCAGAGATCAGCATACGCTCTGCCGCCATCGTCGTCAAGCGTTCGTCCCACATGTGGACAGGAAGAGACGTGCGTTCCTCCAAAAACTTGCCAAATGCTTGACACATTTCAGCACGCGGGCCTATGGTTCCGTTCATGTTTTTGGGCAAACCAACGACGAAAGCCCCAATTTGATACTGCGAAACTAATTCGCTCAGGCGGGCAAGATCCTTTTCCTTGGATTGTCGCTTGATGGTCTCTACTCCTTGAGCAGTCCATCCCAGCTCATCGCTGACAGCCACTCCAATCGTCTTGTCGCCTACATCCAACCCCATCAGTCGTGTCATCGTTATAGGTCTACTTGCGCTCTGACAAGTAAACGGTCACCAACTCTTCTATGATTTTGTCCCGTTCCAATTTGCCGATCAGGCTCCGCGCGTTGTTGTGGCGTGGGATAAACGCCGGGTCGCCAGAAAGCAAGTAACCGACGATCTGGGTGATCGGGTTGTATCCTTTTTCCTGCAGGGCTTTGTACACCTCTGTCAATGTTTCTTGCACATCCGCCGCATTCGCTTCCTTGGGCACCGTGAATTTCATGGTATTATCCAACGAACTCACAATCAACACCTCGATTTCCTTTGAGACTCTTTTTCGTTACATACTCTTTCTCTATTCGACTCGGATTTCGTTTACTCCTTGTCGATTATACAAATTTCTCGCGCAATCGCACTATTTCGCTACTGCTTGACTCTTTACGAAGTCAACCACTGCATCCAGTGCTTCTTGCAGTTTGGATGGATCCTTACCACCGGCTTGCGCCATGTCAGGACGTCCACCACCGCCGCCACCGCAACGAGTTGCGACTTCCTTGATGATCTTGCCAGCGTGAATGCCTTGATCCATGAGATCTTTGGTTACACCTGCAACGAGGTTCACTTTGTCTCCATCTACGGCACCCAACACAATGACAGCGGAGCCGAGTTTGTTTTTCAGCTCATCCACCATGCCGCGCAGATTGTCCATATCGACAGCGGAAACACGTGCAGCCAATACATTCATGCCGTCTACTTGTTGGAGTTTATCCGTCAACGATGCTGCCTCGATGTTCCCCAGTTTTGCACGCAGGGACTCGTTTTCGCGCTGTACTTCTTTCAATTGTTGTTGCAGACCTTCTACACGTGCAGGTGCTTCAGCCAGTACTGGTGCTTTGAGTGCTTGCGCCACTTCTTTTAGCGTAGTAAACTGCTGGTTCAAGAACTGATAAGCGCCGCGTCCTGTTACTGCTTCGATCCGGCGCGTTCCTGCACCGATACCGCTCTCGCTAACCAGCTTGAACAGACCGATTTCCGCGGTATTGTTCACATGGCATCCGCCGCACAGCTCCAGGCTGTATTCGCCGACTCTTACAACGCGTACAACGTCGCCGTATTTTTCACCGAACAACGCCATTGCGCCCATAGCTTTTGCCTCAGCCAACGCTTTGTTGGAGATCTCGACACTCAGATTTGCCCACACTTTTTCATTCACGATTGCCTCGATACGCTCCAGCTCTTCTGGCGTAATGGAGCTAATGTGAGTGAAGTCAAAACGGAGACGCTCTGGTGCTACCAAGGAACCTGCCTGATTGACATGCGTTCCCAGAACATCCTTGAGTGCTTGGTGCAGCAAGTGAGTCGCTGTATGGTTTTGCGTGATAGCCAGACGTGCTTCACGGTTTACTTCCGCACGAATCTCATCGCCTTTGCGCAGGGTACCTGCTTCGACGATGACGGAATGTACATTTTGACCCATTGGTCCTTTTTGTACATCTGTCACACGTGCTTTCACGACATCAGAAATCAGGAAACCTTCGTCATTGATCTGACCGCCGCTTTCTGCATAGAAAGGAGTTTGGTTCAGAACAACTTGTACGGTTTGACCTTCTTCTGCTTCTTCTACCAGCTGGTTGTCAAAAATAATCGCTTCAACTTTACCTGTTGCTACCAATTCAGTATAACCAACAAATTGGCTCGTAACCGTCAAATCAGACAATGGACCACCTTGGATTTGCATGCTGTCTACATCTTGACGTGCTGCACGTGCACGCTCACGCTGTTCTTCCATCGCTTGATCAAAGCCATCGCGATCGACAGTTAGCCCTTGCTCGTCTGCGAAGTCTTCTGTCAGATCAACAGGGAATCCGTAAGTATCGTACATTTTGAACACATCTTGACCAGACAGTTGTGTCTTTCCGCCTTCTTTTGCTGCCCTCACCATGTCAGACAGGATCGCCAGACCGTCGTTCAGTGTCTCGTGGAAACGATCTTCCTCGGCACGAATGACTTTTTCGATAAACGCACGCTTTTGGACAACCTCTGGGTAGAATTCGCCCATCATTGTACCTACCGTCTCAGTCAAGCTGTACAGGAATGGCTTCTCCACGCCCAACTTTTTCCCCATACGTACGGCACGGCGAAGCAGACGGCGAATGACATAGCCACGTCCTTCATTGGATGGAAGTGCGCCGTCACCGATCGCAAACACAACCGTACGTGCATGGTCAGCGATAACTTTCAGTGCTACATCCATCTCAGGGCTTGTTTTATACTTCACACCGGAGATTTCCGTGGTCTTTTCGATCAGCGGGAACAGCAAGTCTGTCTCGAAGTTGTTATCTACGCCTTGAATGACAGACGCCATGCGCTCAAGACCCATCCCCGTATCAATGTTCTTCTTAGGCAGCGGCGTATAGGTACCGTCTGGATTGTGGTTGAACTGGGAGAATACCAGGTTCCACACTTCCAGGTAACGCTCGTTCTCTCCACCTGGATACAGCTCAGGATCGTTCGGGTCGTTTCCGAATGCTTCTCCACGGTCATAGAAAATCTCCGTGTTCGGTCCGCTCGGGCCTTCTCCGATATCCCAGAAGTTGCCCTCCAGTCGGATGATTCGCTCTTCTGGAACACCGATTTTCTTGCTCCACAGCTCAAATGCTTCTTCGTCCTCTGGGTGAATGGTAACGGAAAGCAATTCTGGATCAAAGCCGATCCATTTTGGGCTCGTCAGAAACTCCCATGCCCATTCAATCGCTTCTTCCTTGAAGTACTCCCCAATGGAGAAGTTACCCAGCATTTCGAAAAAGGTATGGTGGCGAGCAGTACGTCCCACATTTTCAATATCGTTGGTACGAATAGACTTTTGCGAATTCGTGATGCGCGGGTTGTCCGGGATGATGCGGCCGTCAAAATATTTCTTGAGGGTCGCCACACCGCTGTTGATCCACAAAAGGGAAGGATCGTCGATTGGAACCAATGGAGCGCTAGGCTCAATGCGATGTCCTTTTTCTACAAAAAAGTCGAGGAACATCTGGCGGATTTGATTGCCTGTCAGCTTCTTCATCTACATTCTCCTCATCTAAAAATAAAAAAAGCCCCCATCCCCTCAGGGACGAGAACTGATTTTCTCGCGGTACCACCCTGCTTACAGGCTCGCTACACGTATCTGAGCCAAGACCTGTCGCTTAAGTGGCGTCTAACGGTGCCAAGCCGCCGGGTTTTGCCCGGTCTTAGGAGTAGCCTTCTGCTGCTCTTCTTTTGGTCGCCCTCTCAACCATGGGGCGCCCTCTCTGTAAAAGGTCTGCAACATACTCGTTCCCTCATTGATTTCACATAAAATCACTTTGTCCATATTATAAATATTTTACCTGATCACTGTCAACTTTCATGCATCATGACAGCGATTCGGCTGACGATTACTTTGCAAACGGCAAGAATCGGGACAGCAACGATAAGCCCGAGGATTCCCCCTACGGTCTCCCCTACCAGCAGTGCCAATATAATGAGAAGCGGGTGTAAATGCAAAGAACGACCAACGATGTTGGGAGACAGTATGTTCCCTTCCACGATTTGAATGATGAGATTGATAACGACGACGAGTATCAGTGTCTTGGTGGAAATCGTAATCGCGATCACAACTGCCGGTGCCGCCCCAATCAATGGTCCGATGTACGGAATGATGTTGGTGAGACATACGAATGCAGCCAGTACAAAAGGATACGGCATGCCGATCCACCAGTAGCCCATGTATGCGAAAACACCTACGATCAGGGCGACAATCATTTGTCCATGTATGTATTTACCCAAGGATTCATTAATATCCCGCAGGACGATCAGCACTTGCTTCCGATAAGCCTTTGGAACAATCGACATCCCTGTCTCATGCAATTGCTTCATATCTTTCAAAAAGTAAAAAGCGATAAACGGCACGATAGCAAAGGCGAACAGCTTTCCCATCGAATGGCGAGCATTATCCACGATTTTCGCTACAGAATGAGACATCCCCTCATTCGACTGGATGATTACCCGATCCACACCCCTCGAGATGCTATCCGGCAAGAAATATTTTCGTGCCTCCCACTCACTCATCCATGAATAGTACCAATCCATCAGGCGGGGAATATCGTCTGACAGCTCCACCAATTGTTTCGTGAAAACAGGAATCGCGTTAATGATCGCAATGGTAATCACCAATACAAACGATCCATATATGAGCAAGACTGCCATTAAGCGCGGAACCCTTCTATTTTCCAGCAATTGCACAACCGGATGGAGTAAGTAAGCAATGACGAGTCCCAATATGACGGGAACGAGCACTTCCTTAATGAGTGAAAACAATTGTGACAGGACTGGTCGGAGCAGCCAAAGCAGATTCCCGATGACCAAAAGTGCGATGAGCCAAACAGCAGCAGCAAATAGACGACTTCGCCGAAGTTCATCCACGTTCCCCAACTCCTCCCTATTTGAGTACATCTTTTTTAGCTTGTCTCATTCACATTAATTTCATGTAACCTATTGACACACAATTTCGTGTTCAGTAGTATGTAATTACAAGAGGATATCTCCAAAGGGGAGTAGCTTTTTCGCAACATAGTCGTCATTACGGGATTTTTCCCCGGCTATGTTGGCAACATTTTCGTAAATGTTGTAAGCAAGACCTTTGCCGAACAGGTAAAAGGTCTATTTTTGTTTTTCAAATGACCTTTGCCTGTCCTGGGAAAGGTCGTTTTCTTTTTCGCCCCTTTACACACACTATAGGAGGTATCAAGAAAACGGCCAGCGGATTATTCGCTTCCAAAATGGATTAGGAGGAGGAAGAGAAATGGATTTATTGTTAAGCCCTGAGTTTTGGACCGCATTACTCTCTATCGTTATCATCGACCTGGTGCTGGCCGGGGACAATGCCCTCGTCATCGGGATGGCGGCTCGTAACCTGCCTGCTCATCAGCAAAAGCAAGCTATCATCTGGGGAACGGTTGGTGCAATTGTCATTCGTGCATTGGCGACACTCGCTGTCGTTTGGTTACTGAAAATTCCTGGTCTGCTGCTTGCAGGTGGTTTGATTCTCATTTGGATCGCCCTCAAGTTGCTGATTCAAGATAATGGTCATGATAATATGAAAGCAAGTGGTACTCTTGGTGCAGCGATTTGGACGATTATCGTAGCCGACACAGTTATGGGCTTGGATAACGTTATCGCTGTAGCAGGTGCAGCACATGGTGATTTCCTTCTGGTAGTTATCGGTTTGATCATTAGTGTTCCGATCATGGTATGGGGTAGCACATTGATCTTGAAGCTGATCGAGAAATATCCGATCGTTATTTATATCGGTTCTGCCGTATTGGCGTATACCGCTGCGAGCATGGTAACGAGCGAGAAATTCCTCACACCATTCTTTGCCGCTTACCCTTGGGTAAAATGGGTATTCATCGTAGCTGTTGTGGTTGGTGTTCTGTTGATCGGACGCATGAAAAGCCAACAACAAAAACGTTTGGCAGAACAATCTTAATGCAAAGCAAGGCTCCGTCGTTTCCGCGACGGAGCTTTTTCATGTATGTCGATGTCGAAAAAAAGCACCCGAACACAGTGTATGTTCGGGTGTTTATTTACGTTCCACTTCACATTTTGTTAACGAGTAACGGCACGCATCAGCTTGCGACCTGATTTCCACATACGCGTCACATCACGCATGGAGAAGGGCAACTGATTCCAATTCAATGAAAACCGACTGCGACGTCGCGGAGCCATCCAATAGCCAATGATCGCCACAATTCCGCTTGTGGCAAGAACCCGCAACAGGCCTCGAGTGAACAAGCGTGCCACCTCCATTGGTTTTACCGCTCAAATCCACTACATATTCAAGTGAGCGGTTACTGTCTGATCCTCAATAAACAGATCGTTGAGCGAATGCAAAGATCCATCTTCCTCAACTTGGTAGACAGAAGCGATCTGCTCATTGGAAACGCTCATTTCTATAAAGCAGTTCCAGCAATAGTATTGATTGGTTCCAATCTTTCCTACGTCTTTGGAACTGCAATTCGGGCATATGACACGCATCACGCTTTTCCTCCCTTTCACGCCTGGCCACGAACTAGTCCGGCACGATCAGGTTTTCTTCCCCGACGATAACGGATGCTGGTGCAGGGAGGCGCTTTCGTCCTTCCGTGATATCTGCAAACCAGCCATTCGATAGTTCGTACCCTACAAGTTTCTCCCAGTTGGCTGAAAAGTAAACATCTTCCAGCCTCCCCAAACATTCTCCGGATGCGGTAATCACCGCTTTTCCTTTTAGCTTCGTCTTTCCCGTCACAATGCCGACAGGCTCTAGTCCGGCGAGATGAGGTAAGGGCGTGATCGCGTCTTTTCCCGATACGGTAAGGCAGGACTCCCCGACCGCATGAATATGTTCGGTAGGAATATAGGTACCTGATTGGAACCAGCCCTGTTCGCTCAGCAAGACTCCTCGTACATGCCAAGTGGAGTCGCAAAGAATGTCACGCACGGTTCCAATCGTCTCTCCTGTTTGGAGGCATACAACTGGTAATCCGACTGCATCCATTGCCTTGCGCATGTGGGACATCCCCCTTCCGCCTTGTTAGTATCAGGCGAAATGGACACGTCCATTCGGCGCAAATGGTTCCAACTTCACTCTTGCTTTAGCCGTTCCTCCAAGTAGCTGTACCGTACCCCCTCCTCATCAGACTCTACAGCAGCACGGAACGCATCCGGCTCTCCACACATGATGAGGAATGATTTGCTCCGGGTAATCCCGGTATAGACCAGCTTACGCCTGAGCATACGGTAGTAGCTTTTGACAAACGGCATGATCACAATCGGAAATTCGCTGCCTTGAGACTTATGAACCGAGCAGCAGTAGGCAAGCGTCAGCTGATGATAATCCGAACGCTTGTACACCACTTCCCGGTTATCAAAGGCAGCGACCAGCATCTCCTGGTTCTCCGCATTTTCATTTGGGAAAAAGATGGCGACGATCTCACCCATGTCACCGTTAAACACCTGTTCTTCAGCATTGTTTACCAATTGCAGAACCTTGTCTCCTGTACGGAAAGTCGTCTCTCCAAAAGTAACTTCACGCTTTTGCGGCGTTTTCGGATTAAACAACTCCTGCAATTCTTCATTCAACCGATTCACACCGGCATTACCTTTATAGATAGGGGCTAATACCTGAACATCTTTTGCCGTATATCCTTTTTTTACGGCTCCGAAGCAAATTTGTTTCACTGCTTCCGGAACTTCTTGTGGCAAACTTGTGAAGAATCGCCGATCCGGGGTGGTGTGAAGCAAATCTGCCGGTACATTCCCCTTGCGTACATCATGGGCCAACCGAATAATCGTAGACTCTTCTGCTTGCCGATAAATTTCTGTTAGCTGTACCAGCGGCAGCAATCCAGATCGAATCATATCCAACAGGACGTTGCCTGGACCTACGGAAGGTAACTGGTCAGGGTCACCTACCATGATAATCTGCATGTCATCTGGGACCGCACGAAACAATTGATTCGCGAGCCAAATATCGACCATGGACATTTCATCCACAATTAATAGTCGGCCACGGATTGGGTGCTCCGCATCATGCTCGAAGCTCTCCCCTTTGTAACCAAGCAAGCGATGGATGGTCATTGCTGGTAAACCCGTAGTCTCTGTCATTCGTTTTGCTGCACGTCCTGTAGGAGCGACAAGAATGATCGGGAACGGATTTTCTTCGTTGTATTTTTTCAAGTCCAGAGACAATCCATGAAGCTGAGAAAAAACACGACAAATCCCACGAATAACTGTCGTTTTCCCCGTTCCAGGCCCCCCTGTCAAAAGCATCAGTCCTGCTTTGATCGCCTGTTCAATGGCATCACGCTGCGTCTGGGCATACGTAATCGCCAGCTCATCCTCGACCGCCCCTATCGCACGGTAAAATTCCGATGTCGGAAACGTACCGAACTCATCCCTGGCAGCGAAGTGGCGCAGTCTTTTGGCAAGACCGAGCTCGGCAAAAAACAATGAGGGCAAATACACCCGCTCATCTTCCCAGGCAATTTTGCTCGACACAAACAGGGCTTCTACTGCCAGTTGAATATCGTCGCCAGAAAAGTCGTGCCCCCCGCACTCTTCGAGAAGGCGCAGCGTTTTTTCACAAAGCTCCTCCACAGGCAAATAAACATGTCCTTCTGAATACGAAGCCTCCTGTAAAACAAAGAGAGCTGCCGCCTTCACACGTTCTTCTGAGGAAGCCGCGATTCCAGTTGCTCGCGCAATGTCATCTGCCCGCTTAAAGCCGATTCCTACGACATCCTCAATCAACCGGTAAGGCTCTTCCTTCAACACTGTCATCGTTTCCAGCTTGTAGGTCTGATAAATACGCAGCGCCATGTTTACACCAATGCCGAAGTCATATAAGAAAACCATGGCACTTTCCAAGGAACGATGCTCGACTACTGAATCATAGATCGTTTTGGCACGTTGCTCGGAAATACCTGGTACCTCAGCCAATCGCTCTGGGAAGTCCGCGATAATCGACAGCGCATCTACGCCAAGCTGCTCGACAATCCGTTTGGCCATCTTCTTCCCGATCCCTTGAAACAAGCCACTGGCTAAGTATCGCTCAACCCCAGCCAATGTTTTCGGTGTTTCACGTTCATAGCGCTTTGCTACGTACTGCTGCCCAAAACGAGGGTGTGTCTTCCATTCACCGTAAAAGGTATAAAGCTCATCTGGGTGCGGACGAGGAAAATTACCGACAATAATAACTTCCGATTCTTTAATCGATTCGGTAGTCTCTTCTATCTTTAGACGGATAACTCCGTACCATGTTTCTTCCTTGTAAAAAATTTCTTGAGAAACGAATCCTCGAATGAAGTTTTCCGCAAACAGCGAGATTGACTGCTGCTCGTCCATCTAAACGCCTCCTTACATAAAAACCGTTCCAGAAAGGAAAAATCCACTTCTCTCGAAAGTGGATTTTCCTATGCTCGTCTTAAATTGTAAATCGTTTTACTTGTTCTGACAACTGCTCGGCCATTTTCGCAAGCGTTTCTGATGCTGCCGTCATTTCCTCGGAGGTTGCTGACTGTTCTTCAGACGCTGCTGCCACTTCCTGCGTATCTCTAGCCGCCGCTTCCGCAAGTCCAGCTATTTTTTCAGAGTGACTCACCAATTGGACTGTATCGCGATGAATCGCTTGGGCTACATCGTTCATTCGATGTACTTGCTGGCTCACGTCTTGAACGGCTACCAATATTTGCTGGAAGCTGTCTCCTGCCTGGGCCACTCCTTCGCGTCCATCCTGTATAGCGACTGCCGTCGTTCCCATTGCAGATACCGCCGCGAGAATATCCGTATGGATCGTATGAATCAAGCCTGCGATCTCTTCGGCAGCCCCACCCGACTGCTCCGCCAGCTTACGCACCTCCTGGGCAACAACCGCAAAGCCGCGTCCCTGTTCCCCCGCCCTTGCAGCCTCGATGGCGGCATTCAAAGCCAATAGATTCGTCTGGTTGGATATTTGACGAATGATCGTGATGATTCCGATGATTTGCTCGGATTGGGAGCCAAGCTCTCGGATAACCTGCTCCGTACGACGAGCATGATCCGTGATTTGATCCATTTCTTGTACGAGCTCTTGCAGCTTACCTTCACCAACCTGTGCCAATCGATTCGCGTCTGTCGCATCAGCATTTACTTGATTGGTCGAGGCCGCAATGAGTTGGATATCTCCACCGATGCGAGACAAAAAGCGTACCGTATCCGTCACTGTTTGTTTTTGTTGTTCGGAACCCGTAGCGATTTCCGAAGAAGCCATGGAAATCTGTTCGGAGGCACGTGCACTTTCTGTCGCACTCGCTGTTAATTCTTCCGAAGCTGCCGCTACCTGTTGGGCTACTCGCTGCACCTCGTTGACCATGCTGCGAAATACTCCCATCATCTCATTGTACATCGCCGATAATTCCCCAAGCTCGTCCCGAGAATGGACAGTCACTTGCGTGGTCAAATCTCCTGTCTCTGCACGCTTCATGGCCAATACCAGCTCTTTTAGTGGCCGAACCAGCTTGTTGACAATAAAAATACCCGTTACCAGCGCTAAGATAGCGCTTATCAGGTTGAGGAGAAACATCATCGGACGACTGCTCTCAATCGTCGTCAGCAAATCATTCTCGTAGCTGCCAATGGCGAGAATCCACCCATTCGGTAGCTGCTTATACGCCGCCACTTTGGTAGAGCCTCCGAATTCATATTCGATCCAACCGTTTTTTTGGGCGAGCATGACTTGCGTGAATTCTTCATTCGCCAAGGAGGTATTCTCGACTTTCGGGTCTGGATGAAAAATTGCGATTCCACTCGCATCCAAGATATAGGCGTAGCCAACCATTCCATTTGGCTTGTAATACCGTTCGGCCACCTCACGCGTTATTTCAGTAATCTTCTGTCTGTTTTCCTCACTAATCGTTGCATCTTGGGCGTAAATAGACAGCTCACGTGCCTTCATTTCCGTTATGTATTGCAAGTCAGATACAGCCAGCTTGTATAGCGCGCTGCGTGCATTTTCAAATTGGATATAGCCGACGACCATTAATGGAAGCATGGTTAGGATGAGTATCGTAAACACCAGTTTGTAGCGAATAGAGTAGCGTCTGGCCAACATGAAAGTCCTCTCCTTATCGGATGATCCGAATTTATATAGTTCTTCAGGATTAGTCCCGCAGAATCATTCTACCATCCTCTTCCACAATTCACCACAAACTCCAATAAGAAACACGCTTTTGCTCAAATGAAAAAACCGCTTGGCTTCATCCAAACGGCTTTTTTCCTTCGTTATTCGCGTACCAAGCGCTTTACAATCGCAGCAACCAATGTAGCAGCCTGCTTCGCCTCTTCCACTGTATTCGTAATCCCAAAGCTGAAACGAATGGCTGAATGAGCAATCTTCTCGTCCAGTTGCATCGCTTTGAGAACGTGTGACAGCTCTAATGATCCGGATGTACAAGCTGAGCCGCTCGCTGCTGCAATCTTGGCGATATCCAGATTCATCAGCATGGTTTCTGTATGTGCACCTGGGAAGGACACATTTAAAATATGCGGCAATGACTGCTCGCTATGTCCATTCAGACAGAACGTAATTCCTGCTTCCTGCCAGACTGCGATCATCACGGCTTTCATTTGCTCATACTTTTCTACCCGTTCAGCCATTTCCTCGCCAGCGACCTTTGTCGCTTCGGCAAAACCAACAATCCCCGCCAGGTTTTCTGTTCCCGCTCTGCGTTTTCGTTCTTGTGAACCGCCGTGCAAAATCGGGGAAAACGGAACCTTACGCGCTAAATACAACGCGCCGACTCCCTTTGGACCATTAATTTTATGGGCAGATACCGAGAGCATATCAACAGGCAGCTTCCGTGCATGGACAGGCAGTACACCAAATGCCTGTACGGCATCGGTGTGAAAAACAATCCCTTTTTCACGGAGGAAGGTACCGATTTCCTCAATTGGCTGGATCGTTCCTACTTCGTTGTTCCCGTACATAATGGACACCAGTACCGTATCCGGGCGAACCGCTTGTTTCAGGTCATCCAAGCGGACCATGCCTGTCTGGTCAACAGGCAAGTACGTCACTTCAAATCCAGCCTGCTCCAAAAATTCACAAGCATGCAAGACTGCATGGTGCTCGATTTGCGAAGTAATAATGTGACGACCACGTTCGCGCTGTGCCATTGCAGCGCCGATGATCGCCATATTGTCCGCTTCTGTCCCGCCACTCGTAAAGATGAGTGATTGCGGATCCGCATCCATAAAGTCAGCAATCGTGTCTCTCGCATGCTCCAACGCTTTTCGCGCTTCGCGACCTGCACCATGGACACTGGATGGATTCCCGAATACTTGAGTCAAATAGGGAGTCATAGCAGCAACTACACGCGGATGTACCGGCGTAGTAGCTGCATGGTCAAAATACAATAGTTCTGACACTGCTGTCACCTTCTACCAACTTAATATTCTAGATGTAAAACATATAATTATCAGCAGGACCATCGTCTTCAAAGCTGATCAAGTCTTGAAGGGAAGTCGAATCCAGAACAGAAGAAATACTATCCCGAATACGTAGCCATAAAAAACGCTTAGCCGGATCTTCTTCCTCCGCAAATTCCACAGGGCTGATCGGTCCTTCCAGCACTCGAATCACATCGCCAGCAGAAATCTCATCCGGCTGCTTCGCCAAGACGTAACCGCCATATGCGCCACGAATGCTTTTTACCAAACCCGCGTTACGCAAAGGTGCAATCAATTGCTCCAAATAATGCTCGGACAAATCGTGTTTTTGGGCGATGCTCCGTAGTGAAGTCGGCCCTTCTCCGCAACGGTTGGCCAATTCCATCATGATCGTCAGCCCGTAGCGTCCTTTCGTCGAAATCTTCACGTTAACAACTCTCCTCTTAGTATCGGTTATACGCGCCCGCCCCCTACATGTCTTCTGTATCGTGGGACACACTAACATCTTAGGGGGTGAAATGCAGATGGCAACGAACAAACGCTCGGAACGAGGTCGCAACCACCCTTCCGACACCTTGTATGACCAACCCGCAGGCACGATCGCTCACAAAGCCCGTTACGGTGCGAGTGAGCAGAGCAAACAACCGAATGAAAACGGTGATTTGCCCAATAAACCAGGCGGAACTGTCCGCACTTAAATGTTAGCTCCCCCATTATTCGGGGGAGTTTTTCCTTGGCAATCCACGTCCATCCATCTTTTGTCTTTCTTCCTGGAAGCGGCGAATGTGACGCTCATAGCCGTGATCCTTTGGCTGGTAGAACGAGTAGTTTACACCGTCAGGCAGATACTGTTGGGGTACATACCCATATGGATAGTTATGCGGATACAGATATCCCTGACCGTGTCCCAGCTTCGCAGCTCCCTTATAAGCAGCATCTCGCAGATGAATCGGTACTTGCTTGTGACCATCGGTTCGGATACGATCCAACGCAGAATTAATTCCATTGTAAGCGGCATTGCTTTTGGGGGCGGTTGCCAGGTACGTCGTCGCTTGTGCTAAAGGGATACGCCCTTCAGGCATCCCCACCAATTCTACCGCCTGAAAGCAGGAAATCGCAACTGTGATCGCTTGCGGGTCAGCATTTCCGATATCTTCTGAAGCTGAAATGACCAAACGGCGGGAAATGAACCGCGGATCTTCTCCGGCATCGAGCATTCTCGCCAACCAGTAAAGAGCTGCGTCCGGATCAGAACCACGAATGGATTTAATAAAAGCAGAGATCGTGTCATAATGGTTGTCCCCACTCTTATCGTAACGTACAGCCCTGCGCTGAATGGATTCTACAGCTACGTCCAAGGTCACAGTAATTCGCCCATCCGATCCTGATTGGGTCGTAGTCACTGCCAGTTCCAATGCGTTCAGCAAACGTCTGGCATCCCCTTCCGCGTATTGAATCAAATGCTCTGCCGCTTCCGGTTCTACGGTGACAAATAGCTCCGCCAATCCGTTTTCTTCATCAGTAAGTGCCCGATCCATGACCTGCTTCAATTCCTCATGAGAAAGCGATTGAAGGGAAAACACTTGTGAACGCGACAAAAGCGCCGGGTTCACCTCGAAGAAAGGATTCTCCGTCGTAGCCCCGATCAAAATGATCGTACCTTCCTCCACATATGGAAGAAGGGCGTCTTGTTGCGATTTATTGAAACGGTGAATCTCGTCTACGAACAACGTTGTCCGCTGATTATCCATGACGAGCCGCTCTTTTGCCGCATCTACCACTTTGCGGATGTCAGCGACACCGGCCGTAACCGCATTTAACTCGGAGAAATGTGTGCGTGTGGTACCAGCGATGACTTTTGCCAGCGTTGTTTTCCCTGTACCTGGAGGTCCGTAGAAAATGACGGAGGACACTTGATCTGCTTCAATCGCCCGTCTGAGCAGCATCCCTGGAGCCAAAATATGCGATTGCCCGATCACATCATGAATCGTTTGCGGCCGCATCCGTGCAGCCAATGGCTTCTGTTTGCCGCCACCTTGCTGGTCGTAGGCAAATGTGAATAAATCATCCATCTTCCACTATCCTTTTACAGGCTGCCACTCCAAAATATCCCTTGCCACTACACTGGCCAAAATTAAACCAGCCACAGAAGGCACGAAAGCATTGCTTGCTGGAGGCATCCGCACTTTGCTAATCGGTGAATTCGGGTTGGAAACGATCTGTTCGCGTACATCTACACGTACGGTTACTGGAATCTCACGGGAATATACAACTTTTACTCCTTTGTAGATACCGCTTTTCCGCAGTTCACGACGAATGACCTTTGCAATCGGATCATAACTCGTTTGGGAAATATCGGCAACCTCAAAACGGGTCGGGTCCATTTTATTAGCCGCACCCATGCTAGAAATAATAGGGATATTGCGACGCTTCGCTTCCTTAATCACATGGAGCTTTGCGGACATGGTATCCATGGCATCCACGATGTAATCCAGTTCATGCTCAAACAGCGCATCCGCTGTTTCTTCATTGTAGAACATATTGAGTGTGACGACCTCGCACTCAGGATTGATCGTTGCAATACGCTCCTTCATGAGCTCAGCCTTTTTTTGACCGACTGTGTTCAGCGTTGCATGAATTTGGCGGTTGATGTTGGTAATGTCTACTACATCCTTATCCACCAAAATGAGCTTACCTACACCTGTACGTGCAAGTGCTTCCACGGTAAAGGAACCGACTCCGCCAATTCCTAATACAGCAACGCGGCTATTTTTCATTTTTTCCAAACCTTCGGGACCGAAGGCCAATTCACAACGAGAAAATTGATGAAGCATATTTCGTGTCACCTTTCATTCACAAGTGAGATTATTGTGGTTGTTTAACACTTACTTATAGTCAATCGGAAAAGTAGGATTGAAGGAGAAAAAAGGAGCCCCATTATGCCGTGTTGCTCCTTAGTTTTGAACCTGCTAATCGCAGGTGGGTGTCTTGCCGAACTGTTACAGACGTCCACTCTAAGGAGGCATGCCTTTACAATCACGGACGAAAAACTCCCTAAACAAACTTTGTGGCTCAAAACTATCGGATGTCACGGGCATCGCAGGGCTTTCATCATAGTATTACCAATGTATCAAAGAGCAATGCAGTTGCGCAAGTCGATTACGCTTCTACCTTTTCTTCTTCTGTGACAATTGTTGCAATGGACAGCTCTTTCAACTGTTTTACGTCTACTACATCTGGAGCGTTCACCATCAGGTCGCTCGCACTTGCTGTTTTCGGGAATGCAATGACTTCACGCAGGTTGGTGCGGCCAGCCAAGAGCATGATCAGACGGTCCAAGCCAAGTGCGATTCCACCGTGTGGAGGTGTACCGTACTCGAATGCATCCATGAGGAAGCCGAATTGTTTACGTGCCTCTTCGGGTGAGAAGCCAAGTGCGGTAAACATTTTTTCTTGCACATCGCGCTTGAAGATCCGCATGGAACCTCCGCCGAGCTCGTATCCGTTGAGAACCATGTCGTACGCTTGTGCGCGCATTTGACCTGGATCGGTGTCGAACAGGTGCAGGTCTTCGTCTTTTGGACGAGTAAACGGATGGTGCAATGCTACATAACGTTTTGCATCCTCATCCCACTCAACCAGCGGGAAGTCTACTACCCAGAGGAATGCGAACTTGCTTTGGTCAATCAGACCAAGTTCAGCACCCAGCTTGGAACGAAGCGCACCCAGTGCATCTGCTACTACTTTTGGTTTGTCAGCAACGAACAGGAGCAAGTCGCCTTCTTCTACCGCCAAGCGTGCTTTCATCTCGTTGATTTCTTCTTCTTTAAAGAACTTCGCAATGGGTCCTTTGATTTCGCCGTCTTTGAAGCCGATCCAAGCCAAGCCTTTCGCGCCATAACGGGAAGCGAATTTGCCCAGGTCGTCTGCTTCTTTGCGGGAGTAGTGTCCGCAACCTTTTGCGTTGATCGCTTTTACCTGTCCGCCGCCAGCTACTGCTGCCGCAAACACTTTAAAGTCACTTGTCGCAACCAGATCAGATACGTCTGTCAGTTCCATGCCGAAGCGTACGTCTGGTTTGTCAGAACCGTAACGAGCCATTGCATCCGCATACGTGAGACGAGGGAATGGAGTCGGTACATCTACGCCAACCGTTTGCTTGAATACGTGAGCAACCATCTTTTCCATCATCGGCAGGATCTCTTCCATAGACAGGAAAGAGGTCTCAATGTCGATTTGGGTAAATTCAGGCTGACGGTCAGCACGCAGGTCTTCGTCACGGAAGCAACGAGCGATTTGGTAGTAGCGCTCCAAACCGGATACCATCAAAAGCTGTTTGAACAACTGTGGTGATTGTGGCAATGCGTAGAACTCGCCTGGATGTACACGGGAAGGCACGAGGTAGTCACGTGCGCCCTCAGGAGTGCTCTTCTGGAGAATAGGTGTTTCGATTTCCAGGAAGTTGTTCTCATCCAGGTAGTCACGGAAAGCTTTCGCTGCTTTGCTGCGCAAAATCAGGGAGCGCTGCATTTCCGGACGGCGCAAGTCGAGATAACGGTATTTCAGACGAACTTGCTCATCCACTTCAATCTCGTCTTCGATCAGGAACGGAGGCGTTTTTGCATCGTTCAGGATTTCGATTTCGGAGATATGCACTTCTACTTCGCCGGTTTTCAGCTTCGGATTGATTGCTTCTGGTGCACGGTTTACAACTTTCCCTTTTACAACCAGTACGTATTCGCTACGCACTTTGTCAGCCGCTTCCCAAGCTTCTTTGTTGTACTCTGGGTTGAATACGATTTGGACGATGCCAGTGCGGTCACGGAAGTCGATGAAGATTACGCCTCCGAGGTCGCGACGCTTTTGTACCCATCCGTTCAGTACGACTTCTTGCCCTACGTGTGCTGTTGTTACTTCTCCACCATGTACGGTGCGATATTGCCAAGACATGATCATTTCCCCCAACGATTTGTATTATTGATTTACTTTTGCAGCGAGTACCGAAACGAGTTCCTCGCGTTTCACTTCTTGTTGCTCGCCTGTAGCCATTTCCTTTAGAACAACCGTGCCATTCGCCAATTCAGACTCACCGATGATCGCGGTGAAGCGAGCCTGTAGACGGTCTGCTTGCTTGAGCTGTGCTTTCATTTTCCGATCCAGATAATCCAGCTCAGCGGCGATTCCTGCTTGGCGCAATTGATCAACCAGCACGAATGCAGTTGTTTTCGCTTCTGGTGTCTGTACCACTACGAAGCAGTCGATGCCACCCGAGATCGGCAGTTGAACACCTTGCTTTTCCAGAGCCAGCAGCAGACGCTCAATACTGAGTGCGAAGCCGATGCCCGGCATATCGTCGCCGCCCAACTCTGCCACAAGTCCGTTGTAGCGCCCACCGCCACATAGTGTTTCTACCGCACCGATCTCCGCCATTTTGATTTCAAATGCAGTAAGCGTGTAGTAGTCCAAGCCACGAACCAGACGCGGATTCACATGAAACGGAATATCCAGGGCAGTCAAGTAGTTTTGTACAGCTTCGAAATGTGCCGCGGATTCTTCACTCAAGTAGTCCAAAATGGACGGAGCACCCATCGTCAGTGTTTTGCATTTTTCATTTTTGCAATCGAGCACGCGCAGCGGGTTGCGATCGATACGAGATTGGCAATCCTCGCACAGCTCGGAGCGAACGCCGTTCAAATGTGCGAGCAAATGCTCACGGTGACGCGCCCGGTCTTCTACCGTACCTACGCTGTTCAATTCTACAGAAAGTCCTGTCAAGCCGAGCTCCTGATACAGACGAATCGCAAGGCCAATGACTTCTGCATCGATCGCTGGATCGCTTGAACCGATCGCTTCTGCACCGAATTGAACGAATTGGCGATAGCGGCCTGCTTGCGGACGCTCGTGGCGGAACATCGGTCCCAGATAGTACAGCTTGGTAGGCTGATTAGGCACACCGTACAGCTTGTTTTCCACGTAGGAGCGAACAACACCCGCTGTCCCTTCCGGACGCAGCGTGAGAGCATCCGTACTGCGCGGATTGGCTACACTGTACATTTCTTTTTCCACGATATCCGTGGTCTCGCCTACACCTCGTTGGAACAACTCTGTGCTCTCAAACAGCGGCGTACGAATTTCCGCGTAATTGGAGCGGCGACACAGATCGCGGGCCTTGGCCTCCACGTAGTGCCACAGCTCTACAGTACCAGGCATGATATCCTGTGTACCGCGTGGGATCTGGATTCTTGTCATTCCTCTCGAACCTCCATGTCTTTTCAAAAACTCGGGCTAAAGCCAAACCTCCAGGATCAAGGAACTTATTTATCGTCAAATAAAAAAGCCCCTCGCCTCCTGACATTTAGCAATTCGCCGCATGTCAGGGACGAGAGACTGGTTATACTCCCGTGGTGCCACCCTGTTTGAATAGCCCTACATCACAAAAGGCTATCCCACTTATTAGCCGTTAACGCCGGCACACGCCTGCCAGTTACTGGGGAAAGAGATTTCTTTCAGCCGTTCACTGCGGTCTTCAGGGATGTCATTCACCAAGCCGTTATATGAAAGCACTCTCAGCCACGGCGCTTCCTCTCTGGTTATCCGGTTCCTGGATACTTGTTCCCGTCATCAGATCATTGTCTATTCAATAAAAAAGCTTAATGTGAATCATAGCAAACCCGCCAACAGCCGTCAACAGGCGCTCGAATAAAACTTTTTTTATTAAGGATCAGTATATCCATCCCTTACTTGCCAGATACCTGTCCAGCCGTTCTCGCACCTGAATAGATCTCATCCAAATCACGGAGTTTGTTTTCGACCAAGATCTTGTACGTGTCATTGTACGTTTTCGGGTCCTTCGGATTCGGAAAGCGCGTCAGCTTGCCGCTTCCTGGAGCCATCAGCTTGGATACCGCTCCGCAACCAAGACCAAGGATGGTTTGCACCTCTTCCATGATCATGATGTTGTAGATGCTCTCCTGCCCTGGCTTGGCATATCCGACATTCTCCAGATTTCCCAAAATATTTTTTTGACGATACAAGTAGTATGGGTCATAGCCATTTGCTGCTGTCCACTCGGAGGCCATCTCCATCATCTTGCTGATCTCATCCCGGCTGGCGACCTTGTAACGATCTTTGTTCTGCGTCATTTCAGATGCTCTTTTGAACGACAGCGTATGAACCGTCAGAGAGGCAGGCATCAGCTTTTCTACCTCTTGCAAGCTATGCGCCAACTCGGCTACTCCTTCGTTTGGCAAGCCGATGATCAAGTCCATATTAATGTTAGTCAAGCCCATCTCCATTGCCAGATGGTATTTCTCAATCGTCTCTTCGACGGTGTGATGACGTCCGATTGCCTGAAGCGTCTCCTGCGTGAACGACTGTGGATTAATGCTGATCCGATCCACTTCCCACTGCTTCATAACATCGAGCTTTTCACGTGTGATCGTGTCGGGTCTTCCCGCCTCAACCGTCAATTCACGCACATCTCCCATGTGTGGGAACGAACGATGCATCGTCTCAAACAGCTGGTTCATGTCATCTGCGGTGATACTCGTAGGGGTTCCGCCACCGAAATAAATGGACGTAATCCGCTGGTCATTCGCGCGAAGCCACTCCCCCATCCGCTCCATCTCGTAATGGAGACCTTCGAGAAACGGATTTACCGAAGCCGTATGACTGCGAATTGCATAAGCAGGAAACGTACAGTACGCACACTTCGTCGGACAAAACGGGATGCCGATATACACAGACAGCTCGCGGTCAATCTGGTACAGATCAGGCACAACGTAGAGCTGCTTGTCTACGATTTCTTGCAAAAGCTTTAGCTTATATGGGCGCAAAATAACATCCTGCTGCAATCTCTTGTGTGCTTCCTGCCTGTCTACACCAGCGGCGTTCAATTGATGCAGCAGTTTCGTCGGACGTATGCCTGTCAAAATACCCCAGCCTTGCTCCATGCCCGTGTATTCTTCCAGCATCAATAACAGCGCATAGCAAAGAGCTTGCTTGGCCGTCTTTTTCATCGCTTTTTCATCACGTGCGGCGTAGTCTTTGTCCACCTGATGAGAGATGCTTCGTTTGCCATCGAATAACTCTCCCGAAGCGACTACTCCATTTTCATGCACGGTCAATACCAGCTTGATTTTTAAATCAGCCTCACCTGTCCACTCGGGTACAAAGGCGAGCGCTGGATCTTCATAAAATAACGCGAGAATTAAGGAGAGTTCCCGCTCGAATGCGTGTCCCTCACATACGATCTGTATCACGGAGTTCACCTGCTTTTTCAAAAATGCCACTCCTCATCATAGCCGACGAGAATTACTCGGGTCAACTAGACAAGTTGTGGCATCCGTGCAAGGTCACTTGCGGTGTGCAAAAACGGTTATGTCCGTTTTTGCCGAGGATGTTGGATATCCCGCAAGCCTGGATGAAAATCTTGGGCCATTTCCACATTTTGCAGTGACGTTTCTTTTTCTAGATCGTCTTGAAAATCGACAGAGAAAAACTGCCGATTCAATCCTTGCGCGAATGTTTCCTTCTTTGACTGCCTCACGATGAATTCCTCCTGAAAAGCTATATGCGCTAGCATCTAGTAAAATCTAGTATTGCCTTGCCTGCTGAAAAGCAATCAGGGAACTCATGCAGAACTTTGTCGTTTTTTGCAGGAAAAAGCAGGAGAAATAGCGAACTGATTGTTTTGGTAAAAACATGCAAGATCGTAATGAAGTCAAAAAGCTACTTATTGTCGGAAAGGATGTCTATCGTGTTTGTTCGTCAAAAGTTCCTGAGGAGTCTCCTGACTGTCATCTGTGCCATTTCCCTCCCCGTTTCTGCAGCTTGGGCCGCCGGTTCTGTTCAGGTCACCGTGGACAAGCTCAATGTCCGTTCAGGTCCCAGCCTCCAAGACGCTATTGTCAGCACACTGCCGAACAATACTGTGCTGCCCGTCATCTCCACCAAAAATGACTGGATTCAGGTAAAGCTTCCAAACGGCCAAAGTGGTTGGGTAGCGAACTGGCTCGTCAGCACACAGCAACAGCAACAGAAACCAGCAACTGTATCTGCCAAGCAAGTGGAGAGCACCACAACGAATCTCAATGTTCGTTCTGGACCCGGACAGACATACGCAGTCGTTCAAACTATCAATCCAGGTACGCGCTACCCTATCGTGCAAAAAAGTGGCGAGTGGTTCCAAATTCAACTAAATGCAGGAACAAAAGGCTGGGTCGCAAACTGGCTTGTAAAAGAAGTAGGTGCGGGACAAGCAGTTTCTCCTCCCTCTACAGGCAGCACACCCCCAACGACAAATCCTGCGGGCACAGGCTCACAACAGCCGAAGCCTCCGGCTGTACAAGGAGCCAGCATGACCTTGGATTTCGCTCCGTACGTATACGCCACGCCAGATGCCAGTACACCTGCTATCGGTCAACTACATGCAGGCGAGAAAATCACGGTCTTGAACAGACAAAATGGTTGGATTCAATTCCCTTACGATGGAGTCAATGCTTGGCTCTCCACTGACCAAACCAACCCGGACACAGGTCAACCGACTCTGCCCGAAAATGGAAATGGAAATGGAAATGGAAGCACGCAACCTCCGCCTGGGCAACCATCTTCTTCAAGTCAAACCGCTACAGTAAAAACGGACGGATTGAATCTGCGCAGTGAACCGAACACAACCAGTGCTATTCAGGCTACACTTCCAGTCGGAAGCAAGCTGACTGTTTTGGAGAGTCGGGGAGACTGGTACCGCATCAACACGGCTGCCGGAAAAACTGGCTGGGTTGCAGGCTGGCACATTACAGTGAATCAACCAAACATACCTACCCCGAGTGGCCCATACGTGACGATCATGAATCCAGATACCAATGTTCGTTCTGGTCCCAGTACCGATCACAATGTTATCAAACAAGTACAGCCTGGCGAGAAATACGGGATTGCCAATAAAACAGGCGAATGGTTCCAAGTAAACTTCCCTGACGGCTCCACAGGCTATATCGCAGGCTGGCTCGTATCTGCTAATGGTGCGTCGGCTGTGGTACGCAGTAATGATCTTGTCGGCAAAGTCATCGTCGTCGATGCTGGTCATGGTGGTACAGATGGTGGTTCGACCGGCTCCAGCTTCTCTACATTAGAGAAAACGGTCAATCTGCAAGTATCTCTGCTCCTGCGCAACAAGCTGGAAGCGGCGGGTGCCAAGGTCATCATGACACGGGCTGACGATCGCAAGCTGACCCTGCAACAGCGCGTCGACATTGCGATTCAAAATAAGGCAGATATTTTTGTCAGCGTCCATCACAATACGCATCCAAACTCAGCAACGAATGGCTCGATTATTTTCTACTACAGCCAAGGTAACTCTAGCAAGCTCGCCTCCCTGGTTCAAACGGAACTGGTGAAAGCGACGAGCTACAAGGATATGAATTATCGTTACGGAAACTATTTCGTTCTACGCGAAAACCCGGTGCCATCCATTTTGGCCGAGATCTCCTTCTTATCCAACTACAACGATGAGATTCGCGCACGTTCCGAGAAACAGCAGGATCTTGCCGCAGATGGTCTATTCAAAGGGATTGTCCAGTACTTTAATACACAAAGCAATCAGGGAGGCTGATCCCTCTCTTACAAAAACCCCCATGCGAAAGAAGCTGCTCAAGCACTTTCCTATGGGGGTTTCTTTTATCGCTCATCCGATCGCATCAAGGCAAGGTAGGCAGGAATTCCAAAAGGATTTGCGAATATCATAAGGCATCGAAAGGAGTGATGACGGATGAAAAACAATCACAACAGGAGCAATCGCACGGTATGGACGCAGGTGATCACAAGTTAACCTTTGAAAATGGAGTGATTTCTATTAAAACCATGTTTGAGTACAATTGGATGGTTCGTGAAGAATGGCTAAAATGGTGTGAGGATGTTCCGATGGAAGAATTGCTTCGTCCTCGCATCGGGGGTGTCGGGGGGATTTTACACACACTGTTCCATGTCATTGATGTAGAGTGGAGCTGGATTCAAGTCATGCTGGGAAAGCCGGATTTTCAAGAAAGCTTTGACCTACACAACCGATTGGAAAAGGTCCGAGAGCTGGAGGCGACTTTTCGCCCGGATGTGCATCAATTTTTGCGCAATTGGGATGAAAGTATGGAAACAAGACCCTTTCAGGATACGAAACCTGACGGCAGCATCGTTACGTACACATGGGGCGAAATTACGCGGCACATGATCGCTCATGAAATCCATCATGTCGGACAGCTATCGATCTGGGCACGAGAGATCGGGAAAAAGCCGATTTCTGCAAACTTGATCGGCAAAAATCTGATCCTCCCTTCAACCTATTACACGCACTGACCCGATTCAGTACTGAAACGACAAAAACGATTGCCAAATGCAATCGTTTTTGTTTTTGACTTCGCCATCCGTATTAATATGCTGGGCGTTTTTCCCACGGTTCGAGCTGACCGACGATTATCTGCCGTTCATTTGTTTGCAAAGCGTCAATCACCCCAGCAGCAATTTCATCATTCGTCAGCCAGCGTGAATACTCACCTGCACATGTAAACCCGAGAATGACCCGTCGATACAGACAGACTTCTGATGTCGGTTCTGTCGGCGGATTTTTCCAAGCACCGCTCCCACACACATGCAGCAATTGCCAGCGTTTCCTTGGACGCGACAGTTGTTCTACGATCACAGGAAGTGCATGCGGCGCGGTCGAATGAATCCAAGCGACAACCACATCCATTGGCCCTCTCTTCTCTACGAGATCGGCCATAGCCTGACGCAAGCTGTCTGTCTGGTGGTAGTCTTGTGTCAGCAAATGAATCGACTCTGGATGGATGGAACCGTCTCTGATACGACTTAATTTGACTGGATCACGACCAAGCACGGTTACTTGATAACCTTGGCGAGCCAACCATCGGGAGACCTCTGTCAGCATGCCACTCGCACCTATTACCAATGCTTCTTGGGCCATGTTTTCATCCCCCTTGATGGTTATGTTTACGATTCCACAATCAGTGTGACAGGGCCATCATTTAACAGACGTACGTCCATCATCGCGCCAAAGCGTCCTGTTTCCACCTGGAGCCCTTTTTCACGCAGCTTGGCGTTAAACAGCTCGTACAGCGGTTCAGCCTGCTCTGGGCGTGAGGCAGCCATGAAGTTCGGTCTCCTACCCTTCCTGCAATCGCCATACAACGTAAATTGTGATACGGACAAAATTTGACCTCCCTTATCTAATACGGAGAAGTTCATTTTGCCTTCCTCGTCTTCAAAAATTCGCAAGTTCGCAATTTTGTCTGCGACAAATTCTACTTCTTTTTCTGTGTCTTCATGCGTAATTCCTACCAGCAGCATTAAGCCGTGATCAATTTGTCCGACGACCTCTCCTGCTACGGTAACGCTCGCTTCTCTCGTTCTTTGTACGACAACCCTCACACTGACTCATCCTTCCTGTTAGGTAAACAAGAACACCCAACCCACGAGGGATCAGGTGCTCAATATCCGGCGAACCGAATAAATATCTTTGATGCGCTTAATGCGCTCTACTACTTTCAACAGATGATCCACATTGCTAATCGAGATGGTCATATGAATCGTTGCCACTCGATTTTTATCGGACTTTCCACTGACTGCCGCAATGTTCGTCTTCGTCTCAGCGACAACCTGCAATACATCGTTTAACAGTCCGCTTCGATCATTGCCCGTGATCTCGATCTCTACATGGAAATTATGTTTGAAATCGGTATCCCATTCGACATCAATCAGGCGCTCTGTACATTCGTCTGTTAGGACGTTCGGACAATCCAGTCGATGCACCGATACCCCGCGGCCTCTTGTAATGAAACCGATAATCTGGTCACCAGGGACAGGTGTACAGCAACGAGAAATACGGACGAGCAAATTATCCAAGCCACGGACTTTGACACCGGACTCACTTTTCGCAGAACGATTTGCAGGATTCGGTTTAACCTCCGGAATCGTTGGGTTTTGCTCTTCGCGCTCCCGACGAAGTTTGTCTAAGAGGCGAGTCGTAATTTGCGAAGCCGTAATGCCGCCATAGCCGACTGCGGCAAACATGTCTTCTGCCCCTTGGAAATTAAACCGGGCTGCCGCTTCCTTCAAGTTCGCTTCCGTCATCGCTTCCTTCACATCAAAGCTGCGCGACTTGATCTCTGCTTCCACCATCTGCTGACCTTTGGCGACGTTCTCTTCCCGCTTCTCTTTTTTAAACCACTGTTTAATTTTATTGCGAGCATGCGCCGATTTGGCCATCTTTAGCCAGTCCTGACTAGGACCGTAGGAATGCTTCGAGGTCAGGATTTCGACGATATCGCCTGTTTTCATCGCATAGTCGAGCGGTACGATCTTGCCGTTTACCTTGGCGCCAATCGTTCTGTTTCCTACGGCAGAGTGAATCCGGTAGGAGAAGTCCAGCGGTACAGAACCTTTTGGCAGCTCGACTACATCGCCTTTTGGCGTGAAGACGAAAACCGTATCGGAGAACAGATCCTGCTTGAGACTCTCCATGAACTCTTGCGCGTTCGGAGCTTCTTCCGATCCACCTTCGATAATCTCACGCAAACTGCCCAGCTTTTCAGCAAACGAGCCTTGCACGATGCTTTTGCCTTCCTTGTACGCCCAGTGAGCCGCGATCCCGATCTCTGCTGTCTGATGCATATCCCACGTGCGGATTTGCACTTCCAATGGCTCACCTTTTGGACCAATCACTGTGGTATGAAGAGATTGGTACATATTCGTCTTTGGCATGGCAATGTAATCTTTGAATCTGCCTGGCATCGGCTTCCACAAGGTGTGTACAATACCGAGAACCGCATAACAATCGCGAATGTCATTCACGATGATTCGTAACGCAAGCAGGTCATAAATCTCATTGAACTGCTTGTTTTGCCTCGTCATCTTTTTAAAGATGCTGTAGATATGCTTCGGACGTCCCGAAATTTCTGCCTCAATGTTTAACTCGCCCAGCTTTTCCCGGATCGTATCCGATGCTTCATTCAGGTAGGCTTCGCGCTCCACCCGTTTCTTTTGCATCAAATTCACAATTCGATAATACTGTTGCGGGTTCAAATAACGAAGAGCCGTATCTTCCAGTTCCCATTTGACGGAAGCAATCCCCAAGCGATGGGCAAGTGGCGCAAAGATTTCCAGTGTCTCATCAGAAATCTCGCGTTGCTTCTCCTCGGACATGTGACGAAGTGTCCTCATGTTGTGCAGACGGTCTGCCAGCTTGATCATGATGACGCGGATGTCCTGTGCCATGGCAACCAGCATCTTGCGGTGGTTTTCGGCGAGTTGCTCTTCCTTGGACTTGTATTTAATTTTTTCCAGCTTGGTCACTCCATCTACCAGGAGAGCTACATCCGGTCCGAACTGCTCACGGAGATGATCAAGCGTAATCTCGGTATCTTCCACGACATCATGCAAAAATCCAGCCGCAATTGTAACGGCATCCATGTGCAAGTTTGCGAGAATACCCGCAACGGCGATGGGGTGCATAATGTAAGGAACGCCTGATTTGCGTATTTGCCCTTCATGCGCTTTTTCGGCAAGCTGATAGGCACGTGTAATCAGGTCCAAATCCGATTGTGATAAATAGGTGCTTGCTTTTTTTACTACCTCATCAATGCCGGTAATCATAGTTCCCTTCCCTTATCCTCTCAGTAAAATAACCTCGATCGAGGCCTTCTCACGGAGGAGCGACCGCGTTATAGCGGAAAGTTTCACCGAAGTATTGCCGGAAGCAGACGCTGAGGCACTTCGTGATGCGCTCCGGAAAGTTTAAGCCTGGACGCATTTCGCACTGTGAAGCACTTGAACTTTCCTATACGTCTAGAAAACTTGGTCTTTGCCAAGCAAATTGGCGCAGGCGAAGGCTTACTTGCACGTATCATGTCTGTCTATTTCATACTATTATCTTGTATGTCGTTCGTCTTGTAAAGCTGATTTCCCCTGTAAAGTATGTACAGCCGAAGAAAAAAGAAAAAAACGGGCATTTCACCCGTTTTTCCTTGTTGTATCAATTAATATTGAACAAGCGATTTGATAGGAATTTCACCTATTTTGCTACGTCCATCCAAATAGGACAGTTCGATGAAGAAGGCAGCTCCTACTACTTTACCACCAAGTTGCTCAATCAAATTGATTGTTGTCTCAATGGTTCCACCTGTCGCCAGCAAATCATCTGCAATCAGAACACGCTGACCTGGTTGGATAGCATCTACGTGTACGGCAAGTGCATCTTTACCATACTCCAGATCGTAATCCGCCTTGATCGATTCATATGGCAGTTTGCCAGACTTGCGGATCGGAACAAAGCCAATTCCCATTTCATAAGACAATGGAGCACCTACTACGAATCCACGTGCTTCTGGACCCGCAATCACGTCTGCTTGTACTTCACGAGCGAAAACAGCCAAGTCTTGAATAGCAGCTTTGTAAGCAGGGCCATCCTTCAACAAAGTGGTGATGTCCTTGAAGCGAATACCTGGTTGTGGGAAATCTGGGATAACACGAATGTATTGTTTAAAATCCATGAAAAATTCCTCCTAAACGGTGGGTGGTTCCACCAATTGATGAAGCGCTTGAATCATTGCATCAGAAGAAGAGAGCAATAAATCCGTTGCAAGCTGTGCCTCTTCCTTCCAATTCGCGTAGAGCAAAGAGCTCTCGAGCGGCCTTTTCGCAGAGTTGCCCTGGAGCGTGTACTGCTCGGCCTCTTCTACTAAAAACTCCAGCTCCATAAAGATGGCGATCATGCCGTCCAATAGATTTCTTTTCCATTGCAGCTTTTTGGCCAGTGCATCCAAGTGGATTTTTTTAACAGTTGGCACCTGTACGAAAAACTGGTACAACTGTTTAAAATGATCACGGCCCGGACAGGAAAGCCGCTCCATTCCTAAATCCGGATCACCAAACAAACAGTATATGCGCTCCGCTTGTTTGAGCAAGACTCGAACCATTTCCAATTCGGAACGACGAGTCGGCAAATCATACAAAATCACGTTGGAAGCGGTTGTGATGTTCGTCCCCTCTCGACCAACCACGAGCAAGGAATTGACCTGATCGCTTGTCGCTTTCGCTGCCAACGGCTCATAGCTTTCCTCGCGAAACAGGATGGTCGTTGAATTTGACTCCGCCATCACTTGCTGCCACTTCTCTATCTTGTCACGACTGCCTCGCCAGTCAAACACCTGTTGGTGTCCAACAGACAAATCACGAATCGTCAGCTGAGGCTTTCGATTTCCGTTCCATTCGTTTACAGACACTTCACCCAATACGTGAAAACGCGCCTTTGGCGTTACTCTCTTTGTTACATGTGCCCAGTTGAAGCCAATTGCATCCAAAGAGGTGCCCGCTTTGTTCAACGTACACTTCAAATGATTGTCATCTCGCCCAATGGTGCGCATACCTTGTGTTTCTACTTCTTCTAACAAAACGAGCGGTGTTGGATTCCCCATTCCATATGGGGCAAGCTGTTCGAGTTGCTCCGCTGCGGTCAAGCTGATCTCTTCCATGCTCATCGCAACGTCCACTTTGGTCATCGGCGTGAAGTCTTCAGTGGACAACCACTCCCCAGCTAGCTCGTTTAGTTTTTGGCGTAATAAGTCGAGATTTTCTACAGGCAAGGTCATTCCCGCTGCCATTGTATGACCGCCATAGTGCGGCAGCCATTCCTTACAAGCAGTCAGACCTTCATACATGTCAAAACCTGCAATGCTTCTTGCCGAGCCTTTTGCCGTTCCTTTTTCGGGATCGATGCCAAGCACAATCGTTGGACGGTAAAAAAGCTCAACCAATCGGGATGCTACGATTCCTACCACGCCCACGTTCCAGCCTTCTTTAGCCAGGACGAGGACATTGTTCTGGTCTGGCGGATACAGCTCATGCACCATCTGTACAGCTTCCTCAGTCATCGCTGCGACAATTTCCTGACGTTCGCGGTTTAAGTCGTCCAGCGCCTGGGCGCATTTCTCTGCTTCGTCCATATTTGACGTCGTCAGTAATTTCACAGCGGATTCAGCCGTCTCCAGCCTTCCACTTGCATTCAGACGCGGTCCAAGCGCAAAGCCTACATGTCCCGCGGACAGCTCACTATCGGCCAATCCACAAACTCGGATTAAGGCTTGCAGACCAAGGTTCCGTGTATGATTTAAGCGCTTTAATCCTGCTCGAGCAAGAATGCGATTTTCATCTACCAACGGCACCAGATCCGCTATCGTCCCCAATGCAGCTAAATCAGCTAAATGCAGTGGTGGCTCCTTCAACAAGGCATGACCCACTTTAAAGGCAACACCCACTCCTGCCAACATATCAAACGGGTACGAACAGCCGGGCTTCTTGGGGTTAATCACAGCAAATGCCTCCGGGATGATTGCCGGAGGTTCGTGATGGTCGGTTACAATGACGTCAAGACCCAACTGGTTCGCGTACGCTACCTGCTCCACTGCACTGATCCCTGTATCGACAGTGATGATCAGCTTATAACCGCTATGATGCAGATGCGCCAATGCGTCTTTATGTAACCCATACCCTTCTGTAAAACGGTTGGGAATGTAGTAGTCAAAAACAGCGCCGAGTTGGCGCAGTAGATGTACCATTAGCGATGTGGAGCTAACCCCATCGGCGTCGTAGTCGCCGTATATGCAAATCGGTTCTTGCCTTTGAATGGCTTGTTGAATGCGATGCACGCTTTGTTCCATTCCATCCAGCAAGAAAGGGTCATGAAACAATTCTGGACCAGCTTGCAAAAAATCACGAGCCTTTTGTGATGTGTCAATGCCACGTATCACCAGTAGCTTGGATACGAGCGGAGTAAGCTGGCAATCTGCGGCAATACTAGCAGCAAGCTGCTCATCATAGGTGGCCAGTTTCCAGCGTGTTTTCGCTTTCAGCATGGGCTTTCCTCCAATCCTCATTTATTATAGAGGATGGAGCAGGAAGCTGACAACTGCATAAAACATACCGTTTTATGCAAAACTCTCATGCGGCTCCAAACTGCGCCCAAAACGGAAATAGAACATAAAAAAAACCGCAGGGTTCACCTGCGGTTTCGTCCACCGTTATACTACTTCTTTTTTCTTTTTCATATTCCGTTCTTTCAGATTCACCCATATTTGGGCTGCAATAAAGATAGAGGAATACGTACCACTCACCAGACCGAACAGCAGGGCCAAGGAGAAGTTCTGAATGCTCTCGCTTCCCAAAACAGCAAGTGCAAGAGCTGTGAAGAATACAGTCGCTACCGTGTATACAGAGCGGCGCATGGTTTGCCAGAGTGACACGTTAACCAGATGCTCCAGCTCAGGAATTGTCTTGGATTTCATCGTTCTCAAGTTCTCCCGAATCCGGTCAAAAATAACGATTTTATCGTTAATCGAGTAACCCAAGATCGTCAGAAGCGCGGCGATGAAGGTAATGTCTACCTCCAACCCGAGGATGGAGAACAATGCAATCGGGATAAACACGTCATGCGCCAGCCCCACGACACACGCAATACCGAACAGCCATTGGAAGCGGATCGCGATGTAGATGGCAATTCCCACAGCAGCAATCGCAACCGCAATCCCTGCTTTTTTCACCATCTCTTGCGCAATACTCGGATCAACCGAAGAAACCTGTTTCGTGACCTGTTCACCATATTTTGCTTTGAGCGCATTTTCCACTTTCATCAGTGTATCGGATGAAATGGTTTGGTCAAAACGTGTATAGGCCTGATTTGTACCGTACGGAGTAACCTTGCTAAAATTCACATCCGGAATCTCTTTCTTGATTACTGTTTCTAAATCTGTCGGATTGAATTCTTTTCCAATGAACATATCCAAGCGAGTTCCTGCCTTAAAGTCAACGCCAAGGTGAAGCCCTTGAAATAGCGTAAACAGAAGGCCGATGATAATAATCGCAGAGGAAGCGATAAAAAACTTCCTGCGATTTTTCACGATGTCAAATCGGACTACAGTATGGTCTTTATCATAGCTCACGGATCTCACTCTCCTTTACCCCGAACCAGAACGGCTTTTTAAACATGTTGGAACGGACAACCAGCCAGAGGAGGAAGCGAGACCCAAACACGTTGGTAATGATACTTACGATAATCGTCATCGCCAATACAACCGCGAAGCCTTGTACGGAGCTCGTCCCGAAAAAGAACAGTACGCCCGTTGCAATCAGTGTCGTCACGTGAGCATCGATAATCGTAACCAAGGATCGACGTTCACCTGCACGGAAGGCAGAGAGGACTGTCTTGCCAGAACGAATTTCTTCCTGGATGCGCTCATATGTAATGATGTTAGCATCCACGGCAATCCCCACGGCCAAAATAAATCCAGCAATACCTGGCAGCGTCAGCGTTGCATTCATCCAGTCGAGTACGACCATACAAAAATAGGTAAATCCAGCCAAGGTAATGTTCGCAATCATACCTGGCATACGGTAAACAACTACCATGAAAATAAAGATCAGCGCAGCTCCGATATACCCTGCATACAAGGTCTTCTCCAGAGCCAGAGTTCCCAAGGAAGCACCTACGGACGTTACTTGCTTCTCAACCAGCTTGGCTGGCATCGCACCGGAATTCAGCAAATCTGCCAATTCCTGTGCCGTTTCCTGTGTGTAATCTCCAGAAATTTGTGCGCTGCCACCGGTAATGACCGATTGAATAATCGGATTGGTTTGCATCGTCTCATCCAAAAAGATGGCCATTGGCTTGTGCAGGTTTGCACGTGTGACTTCCTCTAGCTTCTTCGGATCAGAGAATTTCAGAGTAACGAGCGGTCGTTTCAGTTCGTCGTAACCAACTGCTGCCCCGTTTGGAGCCAAGTCACTACCTTGCAGCATAATCTTGCCATTTTCATCACGGAACGTCAGATGAGCTGGTTTTCCGATCAACTCACGAAGCTTGTCCTGATCCGCCGATTGTGATGCAATTTGTACACGAATCCGGTTTGGCAATTCCGTCGTGGTGACTGGTTCAGCCACGCCACCGATGTTAATCCGCTTTTCAATCATGTGTGCTGTTGATTTCAAAAGCTCGATATCAACTTGGTGTCCAGCCTCGAGAGGCTCTACCTCATACAGAATCTCAAACCCGCCCTGCAGGTCCAGACCGAGTGTGATGTTTCCTGCCACCTGTTTGGTCGTAGTTGCAATAAGCGTACCCAATAGCCCTACAACGACCAGAAACAGGAGGAATCTTCCCCATTTTATCATCCTAGTAATACCCCTCTTTCCTAACAGGGTCTCGTCCTAGACGAGAAACCAATATGCCCATTATAACGAAGTACAAAAAAACGTGTCAATTATTGCTGGAAAAGTCAACCATGGTAACCAACCCCTTGCGTTTTTCACGACATGTACGTATACGAAAAGGGCAGCCGGAAGTTTCTATAAAATCGCTAAGAATTTTTGTACATTTGAATCATGAGGTAATTCATATACTTGTTTGGTTTCAATGACAAAATGTCGTTGACAAGCTGGTGTATCGGTGGCATTTCTTTATAGCCGTTCGTGACGCATTCCCAAACGTCTTCAGCTGCCACATTGTCGTACCCCAAGAGAGCAAATTCCTCGGCCTTGCTTACACAAAGACTTGCGACTTGCCCATACCATTCCTGTTTTTGCGCTTGGTCCATCCCAATTTCCCCCTCAAAGTAGTCATGCCGACAGCGGCACGTCCATATTCTTTACTGAGTGAATTTATCCTTGCAAAGGAGCCTTCCATGAAACAATCCTTCTTTTACGGAACGGTCATCCTCATTATTGCTGGTGGCATTACCAAAGTGTTTGGCTTTGCTCACAGGATCGTGTTGTCGCGCATTATCGGAGCGGAAGGAATGGGGCTTTATCAGATGGTTGTGCCCCTTTTATACTTTCTGATTACTGTGACGACATTCGGACTTCCGGTTGCCATTGCGAAGCAAGTGGCAGAGACGGAAGCGGCTAATAATCCGCGACTGACTCGCCGGTTTCTGTTAGTAGCCTTGTCTGTCACAGGCGGGATTAGCCTCATCATCTGTGTCCTGCTCCTCTTGTTCTCCCAATGGATTTCCGGAATGCTATTCGCAGACCCTCGTGCACACATTGTACTGCTTGCGGCCATTCCGGTCATCCCGATTTCCGGTATTTCTCTTGTCCTGCGAGGATACTTCCAAGGCAAGCAAAACATGATCCCTACTGCGGTCTCTCAGCTTGTAGAGCAAGTCGTCCGTATGGCACTGGTCGTTGTCATGACGATGTCATTTCTTTCGGCAGGTATTGAGTACGCCACAGCAGGTGCTGTCGCCAGCATTATTTTTGGAGAAGCCGCTGGTCTCCTGTACATTCTCTGGCAGTATCGCAAAGGCAGCAAAAAAGCAGCAGCCGAGCTCCTGGATAAGCCCTTGCTCATGACGGTTTCAGCAAGCAAAAAGAGCTTGTCGCAACTCATCCATGTCGCACTCCCTGTCACGCTAAGCCGCGTCATCGGCTCCATTGCTTACGTGCTAGAGCCTATGCTCGTACCCTACGCGCTCGTCATTGCTGGTTTTACCACCTCGACGGCTACTGGTTTGTACGGACAGTTTGCCGGGATGGCCGTTCCTTTGTTGCTTTTCCCCACTTTTTTAACGTATTCCTTGTCCGTTTCTCTCGTTCCTGCCGTGGCCGAAGCGGCCTATCAAAAAAATGCCCCACTCGTGCATCGCCGCATTTATCAAGCCATGCGGATTACACTCGTCATCGGAGCACCTTGTACCGTCTTGCTCACTATTTTTGCAGAACCTTTATGTGTCCTGCTTTACGGCAATCAGTATCGGGAGGTTGGCGTGCTGCTAAAAGAGCTGGCACCGTTCTCCGTCTTCCTGTTTTTCCAAGCACCGCTTGCCGCCGCCTTGCAAGGCCTCGATTTCGCCCAGGTCGTTTTTCGAAATACGCTGATCAGTGCCATCGTCAAGACTGTCGCCATGTTTTTTTTCACCGCGCATCCAGCCTTCGGCATTCATGGCGCTGTCATTGCTCTTAATATCGGCATTACGCTTGGGACATTATTGCATTTTGCTAGCCTGATCAAAAAAATCGGGTTTACCATCGACCTTTGGGAATTCGGCAAAATCGCTGTCGCCATGCTACTTATGGGGTACTCCGGTTCCTACATTGCCAAGCACTGGTTTATGGACATATCGATTGGACAGCTACTGACTGCAAGCACCTTCATCAGCACCTTGCTTTATGTTGTCCTGCTCGTCGCCATGCGCGTCTTGGGCAAGCAAGACGTGCGTCGCATTCCGTGGATCGGCGAACAACTCGCCGTGTTCTTCCCTCGCCGCTAGCGCTTATTGCAGCGGCTTGTCTTTTTTGTCCAAATACATGATTCCACGTTCGTCAATGCTGCAAAAAGAAATCTCTCGAATGTCCTTAATTCCGTATTTCCGGATCTCTCGTTTCAGCCAAAGCTGGTTTTGTCCGATCTTGTTCAATGCCTCCGTTCTCACTTTTCCATCGAGAATCAGTGGGATAGGCAGACCTTTGTACGAGACAGGACCGACTTGCGGCCTCTTCATCAACGATAAATCTTCCCTCGTAATCTTTTCTTTTTGCTCCTTCAAAAACACACTCATCTGTCCGGTTGGCTCCAATAACGCAAATTCAACATCGGCAATGTTTTTTACGTCTTTTTGCCGCAGATGTACCATCAAATCATCCATGTTCAAGCGATTGCGCCGCATCGCCTGTTCCCTGATTTGCCCATTTTCTATAATCAAGTCGGCAGAGCCGTCCACTGTATCGCGGAATTTCTTGCTCTTCAATGACAGATAAGCAAAGGCGACCTCCAATAAGGCAATCAGCAGCATCGGCAAATAAAACCGAAGAGCAGGCTTATCAACATCCTCAATCGCCAGTGCAGCCATTTCTGCAAGCATGATCGAGATGACCACATCAAAAACGGACAGCTTTCCCAATTCCCGCTTCCCCATCAACCGCACTAAGATCAGGAGGAAAAAATACGAAAAAAGGGTGCGAAGTAACACCATTGTAAGATTATCCACTTGCGCTGCCCCCCAAAGAACAACATTTGATACTAGTGTTCAACAGGGGGCAGGGAAAGTATTAGCACCAATTACAGCCACTTTCGCTTGCGGAAAATATGAAGCATGGTAAACGTCATGGCTAGCATAATCACGAGAGCCACGATCAGCATATACGGCTCTGCTTCTTCACCCAGCCATGCGAAAGTATTCATCCCGAATAGTCCGGTGATAAATGTCAACGGAAGGATGATCGTAGAGATAATCGTAAGAACCCGCATCGTCTCCGTTGTTTTGGCGCTAATGATGGTGTAGTACGTATCCAATGCACCGTTAACAAGATCACGGAAGGTTTCGGTCGAATCCGAAATCCGCTCCAAGTGGTCTGTTAGGTCGGTGTAGAACGGAACGTTTTCCTCGGAAATGTCGAAGGAGTAACGACCGTTGACGTTTGCGAAAATTCTTTTTTGCGGCATAATCACACGCCTGATTAAAATAATCGTTCGCTTCAACGCCAGGAACTCTTCGGTAATTTCCTCCATCTGATGTTCATAAATCTCGTCCTCCAGCTCGTCAATCCGCACACTAATCCGATCAATAATAGGAAAATATTCATCGGTAATCCCGTCTACAATGGCATACAACAAATAGTCAGGACCTCTGTTCAAGTAAGAAATGTTGCGGTGACACATGGCAGCGATCCGACCGATCGTATTCATCGGTGACTTGTGGATCGTCACGATGTAGTTAGGGCCGAGAAAAACGTTCAGTTCTACCGTTGTGATCTCGTCATCGCTTTCTTCATTGTAACGCAGGGCGTGAAAAACGAAGAAATAGTAGTCATCGTACTTGTCTACCTTGGCACGTGGACTGACGTGCAAGCAGTCCTCAATTGCCAACGGGTGAAAATCAAAGATCTTGGCAATATAGGGCAGCTCATTGTTTCCCACATCATACAGATCGATCCAGAGTAGATCCTCTGGTGATTTCAGCCATTGATCCTTCGTCGCTAGATCAACGTCGTGAAACATCTTCTGTTCCGAGTGGTTATAAAAGTACGTTTTGATCAATCTTCCTCACCCCCGTCTCGTTCCCCATCCATCATACGAAAATTCCTATCAATGTTCAACGCGAAGATGAATACGTGAGCCAAGCCTCTCATATAGATGTACAAACACTTCCAATGAGGGGGTAAATACCGTGCGAAGTGCATCCACCTCTGTGCTGACAGGTCTATTGTATACGACATGTCTTGTTTTAATTGGAGCGTTGCTTGCGACCTTGCTCCTTAGCTTCACCTCGATACGGGAAGGCACGCTGCCCTATTTTACGTATGTGATCAATGCGATCGCGCTTTTGACCGGGGGATTCGTCACTGGACGTCGTTGCGGCGGCAAGGGCTGGTACTACGGCGGACTTACCGGACTCACTTACTTCCTCTTCATCCTCTTGATCGGCTTCCTCGGCTTTGACGCCCCGATGCAATGGGGGACCTTCCTGTTCTTGTTCGGCGCTTTTGGAGTGGCTGCGTTAGGTGGGATTCTCGGCGTGAATTCGGCTAATTCCAACAACAAGCATAAAGGCGGTAAACCTAAAGTTATCAAGCCTCGCCGCTAAAACAAGACAGAAAAAAGCAGGTGGATTACCCACCTGCTTTTCGCATGTATTATTTGGATTCTTCTTTTGCTTCTTCGCTTTTCGCTGGTTCACTCTTTGCAGGTTCGTTGCTGGAAGAAACTACGCTGTTGATCGCACCACGATCGAACGTAACGTTTACGTTGTGAGCAATACGCAACGTGACAGTATCATCAGACAGGTCTTGGATCGTTCCATGCACTCCACCGATTGTTACGATCTTGTCGCCTTTTTTAATAGCTGCAAGCATAGCGTTGCGTTGTTTTGCCTTCTTTTGTTGCGGACGAATCAGCAAGAAGTAAAAAATCGCAAACATGATGATAATCGGTAAAAACTGAGTCAAGCCTTCCATGAAAAAAATCCCCCTCGATTAAAAAGATCTATCTTCACCCAATCCATATTGAGCGAAAAACTGGTCGCGGAAATCTTGCAAGCGGTCTTCGGCAATCGCCTGACGCACTTGTTCCATTAACTTCACCAAGAAGTGCAGGTTATGGTAAGTAGTTAATCGAATGCCAAAGGTTTCCTCCGACTTGACCAGGTGTCGGATGTAAGCACGTGTGTAATTTTTGCAGGTGTAGCAATCGCAATTTGGATCAAGTGGGGTAAAGTCGCGCGCGTATTTTGCATTGCGGATGACCAGTCTTCCCTGGCTTGTCATGCATGTCCCATTGCGGGCAATTCTTGTCGGCAACACACAATCAAACATATCGATGCCTCGGATCGCTCCATCGATAAGAGCATCTGGTGAACCTACCCCCATCAAATAGCGGGCTTTGCTTGTCGGAAGCAGTGGAACGGTATGCTCCAGCACTTCGTACATCAAAGGAAACGGTTCTCCCACGCTCAAACCGCCGATTGCGTATCCCGGGAAATCCATGGACACGAGATCTCGTGCACTTTGTGCGCGCAAATCGTTGAACATTCCACCCTGAACGATTCCAAACAACGCTTGTTCGTTTGGACGAGTATGCGCCTTCAAGCAACGCTCTGCCCAGCGGGTTGTTCTCTCCATCGATTTTTTTACGTAATCGTACTCCGCAGGGTACGGGGCACACTCATCGAATGCCATGAAAATATCGGCACCCAACGCGTTTTGAATCTGAGTAGCCTCTTCCGGGCCAATAAACAGCTTTTCTCCGTTTAGATGGGAACGGAAGGATACTCCTTCCTCCGTAATCTTGCGGAGGTTACTAAGGCTAAATACTTGAAAACCGCCGGAATCTGTCAGAATGGCACGGTCCCAATTCATAAAGCCGTGCAATCCGCCTGCCTCACGAACAATTTCATGCCCTGGACGAAGAAACAAATGGTACGTATTACTGAGGATGATGCCCGCGCCAATAGCTTTTAACTCCTCGGGGCTCATCGTCTTTACTGTCGCTTGTGTACCGACAGGCATAAAGACAGGGGTGTCAATCGTCCCATGAGGGGTATGTAGCTTACCGAGACGTGCACCAGTTTGCTTGCATGTTTTGATTAACTCGTAGCGTACAGCCAAATCTTTTGCACTCCTCAAGCTATGTATGTAAGTCTTACCTATTATAGAAAAACTTCTGGGTGAAGTAAACCCACCTGACTAATAAGTATACACTTATACAGGTGGGTTGTTCACATTTTTATAGAATTAACATCGCATCGCCAAAACTGAAGAAGCGATACTCCTCTTCCACAGCCGTTTTATAAGCACGCATCACATTCTCTTTCCCAGCCAAGGCACTCACTAGCATCACAAGCGTAGACTTCGGCAAATGGAAATTCGTCAGGAGCCCGTCCAGGATGGAAAACGTGTAGCCCGGATAAATGAATATATCCGTCCAACCGGAGGTCGCGACCAGCTTTCCTCCATTCGCGCGCCCTACTGTCTCCAATGTGCGGCATGATGTCGTCCCGACAGCGATGACTCTTCTACCTTCGGCTTTTGCCAGGTTCACCAGCTCTACTGTTTCCTCGGGAATCTCATAGTACTCCGCGTGCATGACATGCTCTTCCACGGAATCCGCTGACACTGGTCGAAAAGTCCCAAGTCCCACATGCAGTGTCACGTAAGCCAACTGTATTCCCTTTGCAGCGATTTGCTCCAAGTACGACTTCGTGAAATGCAGTCCGGCTGTCGGAGCTGCTGCTGAGCCGCGCTCCTTCGCATAGACTGTCTGGTAACGCTCGCTGTCTTCCAATTGTGCGTGAATATACGGAGGCAAAGGCATCGAGCCTAATTGGTCGAGAATCTCATAAAAGATTCCTTCGTACAAAAAGCGAACGATCCGTCCACCCGTCTCTGTCACGTCTTCACAAACACAACGCAAAAGACCGTTGCCAAAAACCACTTCTGTCCCCGGCTTCATCCGCTTTCCGGGCTTCACCAGCGTCTCCCAGCGATCGTCACCGAGTGATTTCAACAATAGGATTTCTATTTTCGCACCAGTATCAGCCTTTTCTCCAATCAATCTGGCAGGTAATACGCGGCTGTCATTCATGACGAGTACATCCCCTGCCTGGAGGTGATCGATTAAATTGGTAAATTGCTGATGAATGATATTGCCTGTTTGTTTCTCTAACACGAGCAATCTCGATGATGTTCGGTCTTCTAAAGGGTGCTGGGCAATCAAATGCTCCGGCAAATCAAAATCAAATTGTTGCACGTCCACGAAATCGTTACTCCTTTTTGCGGTAGATCTTGTGGCAAACGACTTACTTTTCGATTGTCACATCCTGGTAGTAGTGTTGCAAGATATCTTTGTAGTCATACCCTTCTTCTGCCATCGCACGAGCTCCGTATTGCGAGACGCCAAGACCGTGCCCAAAACCAGTACCACGGAAGATGAATTGTGAACCATTAATCATTTCCACTTCAAACTTCGTACTGCGCAGAGAAGTCCCACCCTGTTGGAAAACGGAACGGAATGCATCTGGCGAGGAAACGACGATTGGCGTACCATTGGCTTCCATCGCAATGACACGTCCCGATGGCCCCCGCTCCGTCACTTTCAGGCTCGTTACGTTTCCTGAAATACGTGGAGCTTTGTTCTTGTCATGCGCAGCATTGATCATGGCTGCAATCTCTGTAGAGGTAAACGGACCGCGCGTCCATGCATACGCATTTTCTTCTTTTACTTCTGAGAGGATGGTTACCTCCGCGCCAGTAGGGAGTACAGACAACACACGATGAGTCGTTGTACTTGGACCTGAGCGCAAATTGGTATTTTCGGTCGAAATGACCGCCATTCTTTGTCCCTCTGAATTGCTCTGGCCTGTTTCGGTTACCAGATCATTTCTTACATAGCCCTGCGTTCCATCAGCTAAAGCCACGCGATACCATATGCTCGCATTCTCCATTGGATATGTGTCTTTACTCTCGACAGAACGCAAATAAGGAACCGGATTGCCCCATACTTCTGTGCCGTCTGCAGTCATACCGCCTGCATTGGAATAGAATAGCGACTCAGCTGGTTTGCCTTGGTAGTAAATGATTTTGCCTTCTGTCTCGTCGACGGCCTCACGTACATCATCAGACTCTTTTGTATAGCCATAATACGCCTGTTCGAAAACCGTATCGGACACATTGGCAACTCCATACTTATTGCCTTGCCACACAGCACGAGTTCTCGACAGGACCGCCTGCGTTTTCAATGCTTCTATCGGCCAGCCTGGAGCCATTTCAGACCCTACAACTCCATACAGATACTCTTCCATCGGAAGTTCATTTACTAGTGTCAAGTGACCATTGTATTCCGATAGCTCCATCTCGCCGCGATATGTGCGCTGCTCTCGTTCGATAACACCTATCACAGATGCATCGCCTGCTTTAATCGCTTCAACTGTCAGCTTTACTTGAGGGGAGAATACATACTTCCAAATCACTTCATCTGGTGATCCGTATACATCCTGCTTCAATATAACATAAGATTGGCTGTCTGGCTCCTGGTAGGAGAAAGAAGGGAATGCGGCACTTGCTCTTCGCTTCAATTCTTTCACGGCATCAGGACTAGCTTCGTCCCCGATCCAAACCGCATATTTGACTTTATCCCCATCTGAAACCATCACGGGATAAGCAGGAATACCTGCTGCTTCAAATGACGCTTGCCATTCTTGTGCTTCCTTTAAGCTTTTGAATTTACCCGCTTCGAGTCGAAGTGGACCTTTTACCAGCGGATTCTGCCCGATCGCTTGGGCAACCGTTTTTGCCTGATTGGCTGCAGCCTGATACGTGTCATAAGTTCCGCTTACGACCTGATAGACGGTCTGACCATTGCGCTTTGTCACCTGGATTGAGCCCTCGTATTTTCGTTGGCTCATTTGCTGTGCAATCTGCTGAGCGCGATTCCAGTCACTTGTTTCAGCAACGATCAGATGATATTCATCAACTCGGTAACGAGCTGCTTCTCCCTTTAATTCAGGTAAATCTGTCTTGCCCTCGGGTCCATTGAGTACAACTTCCATTCCGTTTTCAGCGGTTAGCGTAATGGAAGGAACGACTCCCCGATACCCTTGACCTGTATCCACAAATAGCGCAACTCTGATATTGTCGCCGGCTGCCTGCGCTGGTACTTGTCCTCCTACGAGAACTACTGTTAGTAGGCCCACTGAAAGGACTTTCCCCATCCATTTCTTTCTCATGTCGTCCATTGTCCTTTCTTCACCTGATTTTCAACAAAAATTGGCATGTCTTCCCATGTTTTTCGACAATCCCAGGCTGATCTCCTGCCTTTTTCGTAAAATGGGACCAAACACCCGCACACAAAAAAGCCACCGGAACATTGAGCTCCGATGGCCTTCACACTTGCCTATTTGAACAGCCGAAATAAATACATGCCAAGAGACAGGACGATACTAATCACAATACAAGTCACAATCGGAAAGTAGAACTTGACGTTTTCCTTTTCTACCACGATATCTCCCGGCAAACGCCCCAGCGGAAAAAATCTGCCTCCTACCTGCCACAAAAGACCGATTACGATTAAAGCAGCACCACCGATAATAAGTAGCTTGGCTACAGGATTCACGACTTCATCTCCCGACCAAAGTGCTGGTACGCACTCGGGGTAAGAACACGCCCCCGCGGCGTCCGCTGCATAAAGCCAATCTGCATGAGGTATGGCTCGCAAACATCTTCCACCGTTTGTGACTCTTCTCCGATTGTTGCTGCGATGGTATCTAGTCCAACCGGTCCACCGTCAAAGCGATCAATAATCGCTAGCAACAGTTTATGGTCGATATGATCGAGACCGCAGGTATCCACTTGCAATCTTTCCAGCGCTTCTTTGGCAATCTCTGTCGTAATGACGCCTTCGCCTTTTACTTGGGCAAAATCGCGCACCCGCTTCAGCAAACGATTTGCCACCCGGGGTGTCCCACGTGATCGTCTGGCGATCTCCTCTGCTCCGCCTTCTCGAATGACGACCTGCAAGATGTCGGCTGCCCGCGAAACGATAAAGGTCAATTCCGGGACCGTATAAAACTCCAGGCGATTTACAACCCCGAAGCGATCTCGAAGCGGCGCGGACAGCATTCCAGCTCGCGTCGTGGCCCCGACCAGTGTAAATGGCGGCAAATCCAAACGAACACTGCGAGCGCTTGGCCCTTTACCGATAATGATGTCCAGCGCAAAATCCTCCATAGCCGGATACAGAACTTCCTCTACGCTTCGGTTAAGCCTATGAATCTCGTCAATAAACAGGACGTCACCCTCTTGCAAATTCGTCAAAATCGCTGCCAAATCACCCGGACGCTCAATTGCTGGACCAGACGTCGTGCGGATATTCACACCTAGCTCATTTGCGATAATTTGCGACAGGGTCGTCTTTCCCAGACCTGGCGGACCGTACAGCAGTACGTGATCCAACGATTCTTTACGCATTTTGGCTGCTTCAATAAAAATTTTCAGGTTTTCCTTCACGTGCTGTTGACCGATGTATTCGTTTAAATAACGAGGACGGAGGCTCAGCTCCGCCGCATCTTCTTCCCAATTCATATGCGTCGTGATGATCCGAGAATCCAAAATCCTACCCCCTCATGAGCAACGCAAGCCCTTGTTTGATGAGCTTTTCTACACCATCGCCCTCTTTTGATTTCTCAGACAGCGTGTTTCTGATTTTTTGCAGTTCACCATCAGAGTAACCTAGTGCGGTCAATGCATCGAGTGCTTCGTTCAGTGCAGACACAGCTTGCTCGCCTGCTGTCAAATCACCCGCTGCAACAGTCAGAATCGCAGATGGCGTGTACCCTACCAATTTATCCTTCAAATCGAGGATAATGCGCTGGGCAGTCTTTTTCCCAATCCCCGGAAATTTCGTCAAATAGGTAACATTCTCCTGTTGAACCGCCATCACCAGCTGCTCAGGCGTCGCCGCAGCCAGAATTGCCAATCCGCCCTTTGGACCGATTCCACTTACATCAAGCAGCTTGCGGAACAAATCGCGTTCGTCACGAGTAGCGAAGCCGTACAGCAGGATGGCATCTTCCCGAACATGGTGGTGGGTAAACAATTTGGTTTTAATGCCTTCATACCGAACGAATTGATACGGGTTTGGGCAAAACAGTCGATAACCGATTCCGCCGGTTTCGATGACTATGTATTCCGAATCGAGATAACAAAGTGTGCCTTCTACAAAATCAATCATTTCTGGACCCCTTCCGAAATGGAAATGAACGCGCGAAACTGTGCGTGCGTAATAGCAATGCCCAATGCGTCCGCCACGTCGTCAGGCTTTGGTACTTCTTTTAACCGCAATAGGAGCTTCGTCATTTCCTGTATTTGTTTCTTCTCTGCTCCCCCGTAGCCAGTCACGGCTTGCTTGACCTGCATTGGGGTATATTCATATACCGGCACTCCAGCCAGCTCTGCCGCAAGCAAAATTACCCCTCGCGCTTGACCAACTGTAAAGGCCGTCGTCACGTTTTTATTGAAGAAAAGCTTTTCGACGGACATTTCATCGGGACGATATGTTTCCAGAAGACTCTGCATCGCCTCAAAAATTTGTTTCAATCTAAGCGGCACTGGCAATCCTGCTTCTGTCTGAATGCTTCCATATTGGACGGGACGCAATTGGCTGCCCTCTTTATCCACAACCCCGAAGCCAACAATCGCAATGCCAGGGTCAATTCCTAAAATGCGCATAGTCCACTCTCCGTGAGCAAAGATTCTACTCTCTACTGTAACACAAAGCACCTAAAAAGCGAACGTGTATTTCCATTTGAAATCCAAGTTCAATAAGTCGACTTTTTGAACTACCTAATAAAAAACCCGCTCCCTATAAAAGGAACGGGTGATACGGTGTCTGTTAGTGTTTGTTCATTCCGAGTGAATCCGACACATCATGCTGCATGTGGGCATAATCGTCCACACCACTTTGCATGTGCTCTTTGATCTTGTTGATCTGTTGGTAATTGAGCTTGTTGTGTCCCTGGTTCAACTGAACGTACAAACGCTGATGGAACTGGTCTTTGTAGCTACCTCTAGGCATGGTAGACATGGTCTAAAGACTCCTCCTTCGATCACCGTATGAAATCAGTATGGCGTAAGCGCAGTAGCGTTATGATACCAAGATTTACGCTACATGTATCAGACATATTAATGAAACGATAAGCAGTGGAGGTGTTGAATGTTGCGAAGCAAAGTCCTTATTTTTTGTATATGCCTATTCGTAATCGCTCTTTCAATGCCGCACTTTGCTTATGCCAAGGTCAAGAATGACATCACGGTCACCGTTTCGGTGTCACCTGAGTCCTCCTTCCAAACTACAATGCCCTTTCGTGATCAAAATCATTTTACGAAGCGGCTATTGCGCTCTTCTACCGTGGTTGCCTCCTACAACTTGCACTGGATACGTGCAACATTGACAGTCAAAAAACGAACGTATGTATATGATCACGATGGGCAGCTTTATGAAAAAGAAATGCCTCGTCGCTATGTATTGGGAAACGACGTTCGCCAGCGGATCGAAGAAATGGTCAAGTCTGTAGAGGCTGTCCATTTTGCACAAGCCATCCCTTGGGAACAGGTGAAAAAAACGTTGAAACGGATGGAATTCGGTACCGTGATTGACTTAGAGACAGGCCAACGTTTTGATGTCCAGCGCAGAGCAGGCAGTCGCCATGCCGATGTTCAACCGTTGACACGCAAGGACACCCAGATCATGAAGAACATTTATCAGGGGAAATGGTCGTGGAAACGCAGAGCTATTCTGGTAGAGGTAGACGGTACGTATTTTGCAGCATCCATGCACGGAATGCCTCATGGCGCTGGTGCGATTAAAGGAAATGAATTCCCGGGGCATTTTTGCATCCACTTCTTCGGCAGCTCCACCCATCGACGCACAGAGCCAGATCCTAGTCACAGTATGATGATTCTCAAGGCTTCTGGAGCACTTGCGGCTACAATTAAAGGGGCGTCACCTGAAGAGTTGGTCGGCTTTTTCCTCACCGCTCTGCATGAGCACGACACCCATACGATGCGGATGACAACGGACGGATTCTCACTTCCAGAAGGGCTGTCCTCGATCGAATCTGTGCGTACGTCAGAAATCATCATTCCGTCAGACGAACGCGGTCCCCTCTTGATAGAGGTTCCTGTTCGGCTCACGTATATCGACCGGGAAGGCGGAAATTTTCGTAGGACATGGCAGTTTCTTTTGCGCCGGGAAGTGCCGTGGGACCGCTGGAGAATCATTGCGGTTGAGCTGAATCCATAGCGGTTGAAACAAAAATCCCTTTCCATCCAATACGTGCTTGTTACACGAAAGGCTCGAAAGGGATTGTTTTTCGGTCCACCAGATTTCATCGTCCACTCCATTGGAATTCGCCATAGGTGGACACTACACTGTTATACTCTGCCAAATTCCGAATGCGAATCCCTCGTTTCAGATTCTCCCATTCCTCTTTTGGCAGACTCGCTTCCATTTTCGCCGTATCAATTCGATAAAAGGTTTGCACGACATCTTGTTCAGCAGGCAGGCCATGAAACAGGGCAAGCATGCCGTCCGCCGCTATTCCGATATGTCCATTTTCTTTGCACGCTGGCGCTATATCCTGCTCTCGCTTCATCAGGGTCATCTTGATAGGTTCTGCACGGACAATTTCCCAACCATTGTAATTGCCCATGATGTCTGCCAGTTGATTGGTACGAACTGACACCTGTTCTTCCTCTCGCACTCCACACAAATAATGGCGAGCTAAAACCAACTCGTACGACGTACCCGCGACTACGTCCGCTTTGCCTGCATGGGTCAGTAAGCGAGCAAGAAGCGAATCATTTCCGTCCTTTCCTACTAACAGAATGCCGACTACGACTCCCGTGGCTAATGCAGCACCCCAGGTAGCGTATACCATCCACTTTTTCTTCTCAGTCACACTGAACCCCTTCTCTATAGTCTTTTCTTCCTATTATTTCCACAAGAGAAGAGGGACATACGCGACCATTGGGGGATTGACCTTTTATTTTTTTATTTTTGTCAATACAAAAAATTAATATACTATTTCATCAAGCTATCTATCCAGCGTCCGAATCTAGTGATAAACTAATTTTGCTTGGCATTATTGTAAACTTATGGAGGTCATTTCAAACATGAAAAAAACGAACAAAAAAATGCTGACTGCTTTCCTCCTCAGCACTTCTTTGGTTGTTGGCGCACTCTCTTTTCCTCTTACTCCTGTAAGCGCGCAAACAGATTCTGTCCTCAAGCTCCGCCTGTTGGAAACGACAGATATCCACACTAACATCGTTAACTATGACTACTATCAAGACAAAAACACAGACGAGTTCGGCCTTGCAAAAACAGCTACATTGGTTAAAAAAGCAAGAGAAGAAGTGAAAAACAGCATCCTGATCGACAACGGTGACTTGTTGCAAGGAAACCCATTGGGCGACTACGTAGCAAAAATTGATCCGTTGAAAGCTGGCGAGACTCACCCTGCTTACAAAGCAATGAACCTGATGGACTACGATGTTGCCAATATCGGTAACCACGAGTTCAACTTTGGTTTGGAGTTCTTGGACACCAGCTTGAAAGGTGCGAAATTCCCTTACATAAACTCCAACGTCTATGTAGACGACAAGGACAAAAACCCTGACAACGACAAAAACAAGTACACTCCTTACGAAATCTTGGAGCGCACATTTAAAGATGAGAACGGTAAAGATGTAAAACTCAAAGTGGGCGTAATCGGTTTTGTTCCGCCACAAATCATGCAGTGGGACAAGGCTCACCTGGAAGGAAAAGTAATTGCGAAGGACCTCGTGGAAACCGCAAACAAATTCGTACCTGAAATGAAGAAAAAAGGTGCGGACATCATCATCGCGGTTCCTCACTCCGGAATCGGCCCTGTTGAGGGTGGTGCCCAATTGGAAAACGCTAGCTACCAGCTGAGCAAAGTAGATGGTATCGATGCGATCCTGTTTGGACACTCCCACTCCGTATTCCCTGGTCCTGGATTCGACAAAATTCCAGGCGTTGATGCAGAAAAAGGAACAATCAACGGCAAACCAGCAGTGATGCCTGGCTTCTGGGGTAACCACCTCGGCGTAATCGACCTGACGCTGAAACAAGAAAACGGAAAATGGAAAGTGGCTGAGTCCGCTACTAAAGTAGTTCCGATCTACGACAAAGCAAACAAAGCATCCTTGGCTGATGCAGACAAAGCAATCGTAGATGCAGTGAAAGAAGATCACGATAAAACAGTGGAATGGGTTCGTTCTGCTGTTGGGAAAACATCTTCCCCGATCTACAGCTACTTTGCACTCGTGCAAGATGATCCATCTATCCAAATCGTAACCAATGCACAAAAATGGTTCGTTGAGAAAAACGTGAAGGGTACAGAATACGAAGGCATTCCAGTTCTGTCTGCTGGTGCACCATTTAAAGCAGGAGGCCGTAACGGTGTAAGCTACTACTCCAATATCCCAGCTGGTACGATCGCCATCAAAAACGTATCTGACCTGTACATCTACCCGAACACATTGAAAGCTGTTCTGGTCGATGGAGCAACGGTGAAAGAATGGTTGGAGCGCTCCGCTGGACAGTTCAACCAAATCGATGTGAAGAAAACCGAAGAGCAAGCGCTTGTCAACGAGACTTTCCCAACTTACAACTTTGACGTAATCGACGGTGTTACTTATCAAATCGATGTAACCCAACCGTCCAAATACGCTGTAGATGGAAAAGTAGCAAACAAAGATGCAAACCGCATCAAAAATCTGTCTTACGATGGCAAACCAGTAAAACCTGAAGACAAATTCATCGTTGTAACCAACAACTACCGTGCAAGCGGAGGCGGTGCGTTCCCAGGTCTGGATGGCAAAAACATCGTAATCGATTCTCCAGATGAAAACCGTCAAATCGTAATCGACTACATCCTGAACCAAAAAAATATCGACCCAGCAGCAGACAACAACTGGTCTTTTGCTCCAGTAGATGCGAAGCTGAACGTTACATTCACTTCTTCTCCTGAAGCGAAACCATTCGCTGAAAAAATGTCCCACATCAAGTTTATTAATGTGTTGGAAACTGGCTTCGCGAAATTCTCTATTGATTTGTCCAAGCCTGCTTCCAAGTAAGTTTGTCACCAACACAAACATCCCTCTTTCGAGAGGGATGTTTTGTTTTATCCGACAAAATGGTAATGACCCCATGGAGAGCGCTGGAAAATTCGTTCTCCGTCGTTTAAAAAGCGTTGGCGATTCGCCATCACTTTGCCTTCCATTTGGAGCAGCTGCATGACGCCCCGCATGTGGTAGCCTGGGCGATGGCTATACAAGCCCGTTACCTCCCGCAAAAAATTATCTGGATAGCGAAGCAATTGATGAACAGCCCAAATCTGTGTATCCGATAAATAGTTGACGTTACTATAGGCTTCCATCGCTTCCACAAAGGAATCCATACGGTACTCTTGCATCAATAGCATCCGCGACATCAATTGTACGAGGTCAACAAGCTGAAGATCATGGCCTACTGTATCAAGGTCAATCAAATAGCAACTGCCTCGCTCCGTAAGCAAGAAGTTATGACTCGCCACGTCTCTGTGTGCGAGTGTCCCCCTCTCCATCGCTAAAAACATTTCTGGTGTCAAAGGCAACTTGTAGGCAGATTGCAGCAGCTCCTTGCCATCTTGAAGGACGTGATCTGCCTGTTGGGAAATGAGTTGCTCCAGTTTGCTCTGGGGTCCTTTATGTTCGATCGACCACATCAACCGCTCAAAGTATTCCAAGCGGCTCTCCCATTTATCTAAAAGAGCCGTTTTTCCTTCATACACATACGAATGGGCAATAGGAAAGCCCTGAGCTGCAACATGAAAACGTGCCAATGCTTCTGCTGTTTTTTTGACATCGAAAAGAGAAGCGTTATCTGCTTCCTGCCCATCAATCATTTTCATGATGGTGTAATGACGGTCTTCAAATGCAAAAATTTTGGACCCTTCATGATTCCCCACATATTGCACGGTATGATGAAAGCCCTTCTCATGTAGTGCATCCGCTAACTCAGTCACCCACACAGCTTTTTCGACCTGCTTATATCCCTTGAGTATCCAGTGGCCCCGGTCTGTTTTTAACAGGTTGACGTTTCGCTTCGGCTTCACCCCGTAGATTTGACAGCGAAAAGCCTTTTCAATGATGGATAAGATTTCTTTGTTCATCCCATACCCTCTTTAGTAAGAAGAGGATTCTTCATGCCCATCTCCCCAGTTCGGCCAAACCCCTTGTTCAGGCATGGAAGCCATACACGGGGAAGGCGGAAACATCTTGTTATTGTGAATCTCCTGTGGAGAACGATTGTACTTGCCTTTTCGGCCTTTGTACTCCGGGACTTCAGAAGAACACTCACATGAAGATGACTCCACTGGTTCCGGGCACACAGGCTTCTTCGCTCGGTGCCGCTTTAATGGCATGGGTGGAAATGGTGGTGGGCATGGATAAGGAAACGGCATCGGTCTGACCGGTGGAGGGCCGATCGGAAATGGCGTGATTGGTCGAAGGTGTTCTGGACTCACAATCGGTCGATTTGGAAAAAACGGGCGAATCCACGGGTTTCCGCACGGTGGGCACGGCGGAAATGGCGGGCATGGTGGCGGGAACGGTGGTGGGAATGGCTGGATCGGACGCACCTGTGGTGATGGCCTGCGCTCTTGCTCTGGACTTACTTTCGTCGATGGCTTCAGCTTCTGTTGTGGGCTCACTTTAGAAGGTGGCTTGAGCTGCTGTTGTGGACTCACCTTCGAAGGCGGCTTAAGCGGTCGCAACGGGCTCACCCGTGGCGGTGGGTAGTTTGGCTGCATCGGTTGCATCGGACTTACCCGTGGTGGCGGATAGTTTGGCTGCATCGGTTGCATCGGACTTACCCGTGGCGGTGGGTAGTTCGGCTGCATCGGTTGCAACGGACTTACCTGTGGTGGATAGTTTGGGTACATCGGTTGCAACGGACTTACCTGTGGTGGATAGTTTGGCTGCATCGGTTGCAATGGACTTACCCGTGGCGGTGGATAGTTTGGCTGCATCGGTTGCAATGGACTTACCCGTGGCGGTGGATAATTTGGCTGCGGGCAAGGTGGGCAATATGATGGCGGCCGTGTTGGCTGTAATGGCAAGACCTGTGTCGGCGGTCTATATGGAATGTTCGGCACATTTTGATTCGGTGGAAACGCTGGTGGATAAATATACGGGCTCACTCTGGTTGGAGGTGGAGTCGGTATGAGTGGACGTATAGGAACAGGCGGAATCGGAGGCAGCACATTTGGCTTGCCGGAAATGTTCGGCGGCTTATACGGTGTTGGCTTCTCAATCGGTTCTACAGGTTTTTCGATTGGTTTTTCGATTGGTTTTTTAATCGGCTCTGTTGGTTTTGGAATCGGCCGTGTCGGTGGTGGCGGCGGTAATGTTGGTGGTGCCGTTGGCCTGACTACCTCTGGTGAAATAGTAGGGACTGGCGGCCTTGGCATCTCCTTGGGTGGTCTCGTAGGAATGGGAGCCGGCGGTCGAATAGGACGGGGCTCCTCTCTGGACTCGATTTCCACCTCTCCTGATTCTTCCGGCTCAATTGGCCGCCTCTCGATTTGTTGCGGTACCTCCATCTCTTCCTCTTCCGTAATCGGTCTTTCTTTCACGTAAGGGGCCGCCTCACTCATTCGATGGGGGGGCGTCGTTCTTTGCTGTGGTCGGACGGGAACTTGTTTCGCCGGAATCTTGATTCTCGCTCCAGGATAAATTGTATCGGGAGTTTTTAATTGACTATTAAGGCGTAACAGTTCTTTGTAATCGACGCCATATCTTTTGGCGATCTTCCACATCGTATCGCCTTTTTGGACGATGTGTATTCTCAATGTTTTTCTCCTCCCTTGCACCAAACTCCCTAACATCGTATGCAGTCATGGGCGTTTTGCTCCTTGACGCCACTCCTTTGTTGGGAGGGAGCAGAAAAAGAAAAAACCAATCCCTCTAGGAATTGGTCTGATGCATATAAAATGGATACGTCCCGAGCTGACGAACTTGACAACCAATGGCTTCAATCTCCGCAAACGCTCCTGGTAGCAAAACGTCGTCCATCTTCTGCTCAATGTCGATGACAAAAAAATAGCTTCCGAGTGCTTTTTTCGTCGGACGTGATTCGATACGAGACAAGTTGACTTTTCTCCAAGCAAAAGCAGCCAGCACTTGATACAAGGCTCCTGGGAAATCTTCCGGCAGCGTGACCAGTATTGTCGTCTTTTCCTTGCGAGATACCGGCAGATCAAGACTTTCCTGACCGACAAGAACAAAGCGCGTGTAGTTATTCGAATAATCTTGAATTTGTTCACGCGCAAACTCCAGTGGATAGATCTCTACATTTAATCGAGTACCTACAGCAGCCCACGGCTCTTCTGGATGCTCACTCACCATTTTTGCAGCCAATGCCGTACTGTTTACCGTTTCGATCGCTGCTCCTGGCAAATTCTCACGCAAAAAGTTATGGCTTTGTGCAATCGCTTGAGGATGTGACAACACTCTCGTAATCGCTGACAAAGGCAACGGGTGCTCTCTTTTTGCCACCAGCAAGTTTTGCGTAATGGGCAGTGCAAGCTCTGCCAAAATGGGCAGATCTACTTCGTGAATGAGCCAATCCAATGTGGAATTGACTGTTCCTTCAATGGAGTTTTCCATCGGTACGACACCATATGCCACTTCATTTTTGGAAACAGCGTCTAGTACTTCAATAATACTTGGGTACGGAACGAAAGATAGCTTTTGTCCGAGCGACAATATTCTCGCTGCTTCTTCGGTGAAGGTTCCACGCGGTCCTAGAAAAGCAAGTTTCTTCTCCATGGCTACTCCTATCCACTATGCTCTATCTCTGATGGATTTCTACCTGTACGCCATTTTCGTCTGGTTGCAAGATCATCACGCGGTACGAGATGTCGTGCCCTTTCATCACTCTGTCCACAAATGCACGCAGCTTCTCTAATTCTTCATCCGAAGAGAAAAAGCAGAGGATCGTCGGTCCAGCACCACTCAAAGCAGCCCCCAGTGCGCCGTGTTCAGTCGCTTTGTCCAGGATTTCGTTCAGGCCAGGTACAAGCTTTGCTCGATACGGCTGATGCAGCCGATCAGACATTGCCCGCCCCATCAGGTCTAGTCTGCCTTGTGCCAGTGCAGCAACCAGCAAACTACTATGACCCACATTATATACAACATCCTCTCTGCTGTACACATGCGGCAAGACGTTCCGCGCTTTTTCTGTCGAGAGCATGAATTCTGGGATCACGACGAGCGTCTGCAATCCCGCAGGGGCAGAAAACCGTACATAAGGAATGGGTTCCCCAGGTACTTCAGGCATCGTCGCAACAATGATACCGCCAAACATCGAAGCTCCTGCATTATCCGGATGCCCTTCCAGGCGTGTTGCCTTTTCAAACAACTGTTCACGAGTAAATGGTTCGCCAGCGAGATGGTTGGCTGCTACGAGTGCACCTACAATCGCTGCAGCACTGCTCCCCAATCCCCTGGTCAGGGGAGCGTCACTGGAAGCGCGGATCGCGAGCTCAGGAATGGCGAGACCAGCTTCCTGAAACAAACCCGCCGCAACTTTGTAGAGAAGATTGTTTTTGTCCGTCGGTGTTCCTTGCAGCTCCTCGCCTACCATCTCCACTGTCGTATGCTCACTGATTTCCATTTCTACGACAGAATACAACTGGAAAGCCATTCCCAGCGCATCGAATCCCGGTCCCAGATTCGCTGTCGTTGCCGGTATAGTTACTTTTACACGTCGTCCATTCATGATACAAATTCTCTCCCACCTTGACGAACCAGCTCCATCACAGCTTCATGTGTCGCCGGAACAGAACGTGGCTCTTCACCTACCAGCTTCAACGCGATATTCGGATCTTTCAGTCCGTTTCCAGTCAGTACGCATACGATCTGACTGCCAGGTTGAAGCCTTCCAGCCTCATGTAGCTTGATAATACCAGCCAGCGATGCTGCCGAGGCAGGCTCACAAAACACCCCTTCACTCTTGGCCAGCAAATGATACGCGTGCAATATTTCTTCGTCCGTCACACTATCGACGAGACCGCTTGATTTCGAAATGGCATTCAAAGCGCCATCCTTGCTCGCCGGGTTGCCGATGCGAATAGCTGTCGCAATCGTTTCAGGGTTGGCTACTGGTTCGCCATGAACCAACGGAGCTGCACCCGCTGCTTGGAATCCGTACATCTTAGGCAAACGACTCGATTTTTTGGCTGCGAAATATTCCTCGAAGCCCTTCCAGTATGCTGTAATGTTACCTGCGTTGCCAACTGGAATCGCCAAAATTTCAGGTGCGTCTGACAGCGCATCGCACACTTCAAATGCCCCGGTCTTTTGTCCTTCGATCCGGTATGGGTTCACGGAATTCACCAGTGTAATCGGCTCTTTCGCTGTGATTTCGCGAACGATATCCAGCGCTTCATCAAAATTACCGTCAATAGCGATGACTTCTGCACCATAGGCGATAGCCTGTGCCAGCTTGCCCAGCGCGATATTGCCATTCGGGATCAGGACGATGCAACGCAAACCTGAGCGTGCCGCATACGCCGCTGCTGCTGCTGATGTATTCCCCGTCGAAGCGCACATGATCGTGTTGCTTCCCTCTTCTACCGCTTTGGCTACAGCCATGACCATGCCTCTATCTTTGAAAGAGCCTGTCGGATTGAGCCCCTCGTACTTGACGTACAGCTCCACCCCAAATTGTTTGGATAGGTTCGGGGCATGGATCAGAGGAGTGTTTCCTTCATGCAAACTGATCAATGGAGTTTTTTCGGTAATCGGGAGAAATTCCCGGTAACGTGCCAGGATGCCAGACTGTCGATCAGAACCCATTATTTGTCCCCTCCTTCTACACGGTAGCAGCTCTGCACAGTTGATACGATATCCATCTGTTCCATGTAAGCCAGTACCGCATCCATGTCACTTTTGGAAGACATGTGTGTAATCATGATAATCTCCGCTTCACGTCCATTGTTAAACGGCTGCTGGATGACCTGCTCAAGGGAAATATTTTTGTCAGCCAAAAGCTGTGTAATTTGAGCAAGAACACCGCGTTTATCTGCAACTACGATGCGCAAGAAGTATTTAGAGAATTTTTCGCTGTCTTCTTTCAATACTTTTTCTTTGTATGGAGCAACCATTCCGCGTCCATTCACTCCTAGCTTTCTGTTTTTGACGACAGTGACCAGGTCAGACACAACGGCGGTAGCAGTCGGCAATTCACCTGCGCCCGGCCCGTAAAACATGGTTTCTCCTACTGCTTCCCCATGTACGTACACGGCATTAAAGACGCCATTTACGGAAGCGAGTGGATGGGATTTCGGAACCAGAGTCGGCTGCACACTTACCTCAATCGCCTCTTCGTCACGACGAGCCAGTCCGAGCAGCTTGATTTCATAGCCCAGTTGCTTGCCATAGGCGATATCTTCCTTGCTCACGGAGCTGATCCCTTTTACGTCCACATCTTCGAGTTTCATCGGTACACGGAAGCCCAATGTTGCCAGAATCGCCATTTTGCGGGCGGCATCAAAGCCTTCCACATCGGAGGTAGGGTCTTGCTCCGCATAGCCCAGCGCTTGCGCTTCTTTCAATACCTCGCTATAGTCCGCGCCTTCCTGACTCATTTTGGTCATGATGTAATTGGTGGTCCCGTTGACGATTCCCATCATTTTCGCGATACGGTCTGAGGAGAACCCTTCTACTAACGCACGTAAAATCGGTATTCCACCTGCCACGCTTGCCTCGTAGAAAACGTCACAGCCCTTTTCTTGCGCCTTCTCTAAAATTTCGGCGCCGTGCAAAGCCATCAGATCTTTGTTGGCTGTTACTACGTGCTTGCCTCGTTCGAGTGCACCCAAAATGTATTCCTTTGCAGGGTGAATTCCGCCAATCACTTCTACGATGACTTCAATTTCTGGATCATCCAAAAGACTAGCTGGATCAGTGGTCAGTGCGCTCTCCATGGATGGAATATTGCGAGATTTTTCCGCGTCCTTAACAAGAATGCGGGAAATCTCTATACTGAGGCCGGTTTGCTTTTGCAAATCCTCCTGATGCGCTTGAATAATGCGTACTACACCAGTCCCGACTGTCCCAAAACCCATTAATCCCAATTTAATGCTCTGCTTCTCCATGTCTCTCTCCCCTGCCTTTTCTTTGATTATTTTTTTTGCTTAGCCTCTACCGACGATCATCGCTTTGCGAACGCCTGGGATCTGTTGCAAGTTATCCAAAAACTCCGTGCTAGATACGCGAAGATTAGCCATATCGACTGACATGGATATGGTAGCAATCCCTTGTAGTGGTATCGTCTGATTGATGGTCAATACGTTTCCACCTTGATCTGCTACATATGTGAGCACTTTGGACAAGTAACCTGACATGTGATCCAAAGAGAAAGTAAACGTCATAATTTTTTCGCTCATCATCGCATTGAACGGAAAAATGCCATCTTTGTATTTGTAAAAAGCACTGCGGCTCAATCCCACTCGTTCAACCGCTTCATTCACGGTATCCACTTCGCCGGATTCAAGCATCTTCTTGGCTTCAATCGTTTTGGCAATCGATTCTGGCAGGATGTCAGATCGAATCAAGTAGAATTTTTCTTCCTTTTTCATGCCTTATGTCCTCCTGAGAAAAACAGTTGTTTCTTCATAGGGGACATTATAACGGAAAGCACGTAATGTGACAATCCTTATCCATCACTTTTTTTCATCGGATCATATTTGGTTTACTTTGATTACATGAGGGGGAGCTTCTTCGCGCACAATAATGCGTATCGCATGGAGGAGGTGAAAGGCAAATGGCCGGACGTGGAAAGTCAGATAAATCGGAGCGCCGTAATAATCACCCCGCTGGTAAGCCAAGCAGTCTCGAACAGTTTGGCAATGACACCCGAGGCAAAAAGATGGCACAATCCCCAAACGTGATTGAAGATCCTAGCGGTAACGGATAAACAAGCACAAAAAACCCGGGACATCATGATCCCGGGTTTTCCTGATTCGATTAGTATGCCAAAGAGGACAGACCGTTGATATGAGTCAAGTACCGAACGTTACTCGCTTCTTTCATCAAGGTTGCAGGCAAGCCTTTCAACTTCAGTTGGCTTGCACCAATCGTTCCGATCGCGTCTTTACGGCCCAGGCTACCCAGTGTACCGGAGAATACCGGTTTGAAGGTATCCATTTTGGTGCCGTTGAAGTGTGCGAAGAGATTGTGACCCACTACTTCACCCATTTGCCAAGCCAATTGGGCAGTTGGAGGGAATGGACGACCTTCTGGCCCCATTACTACCGCACTGTCACCTGCGAGGAATACATCAGGGTGAGAAGTGGATTGCAGGAATTCTGTAACAGTTGCACGCCCGCGATTTACTTCCACGCCGCACTCTGCTACCACGCGATTTCCTTGGACGCCACCTGTCCATACCATTGTTTTGGTTTCAATGGTACCGCCATCTTTTAAGCAAACTGTGGTTTCTTTCATTTCCGTTACAGGTACGCCTGTCAGGAACTGAACGCCACGTTTTTCCAAGCTCGTTTTCGCACGCTCAACCAGGTCAGGAGCAAAACCAGCCAAAATGGATGGACCTGCTTCTACGCAGTAGATGGAGACGTCTGCAAAATCTACACCGTGTTTGTGGCACAGATTTGGCAGCATATCAGCGAATTCCCCAACAAGCTCGATACCTGTCAGGCCGCCACCACCTACAACGAAGGTAGCATCTGCTTTATTTTTGCTCGTCTTGTATTCAATCACGCGCTCTTCGAGGTGTGCACGCAGACGATTTGCTTCCTCTACAGACTTCAATGTGAAGCTGTACTCTTGGAGGCCTGGGATTCCGAAGAATGCTGTTTCGCTACCAAGTGCAATCACCAATGCATCGTATTTGATGGACTCGCCGCTCGCCAGTGTTACGCGTTGGGAATCGAGACCAATATTTTCTACCGCGTCTACTACCAGATTAATCTCTTTGCCACGCAGCAATCTTTCCAGAGGGAGCGCCACGTTTTGTTCAGACAGGTTTCCTACTGCCAAGCGGTGCAGTTCCGTAATGATTTGGTGAGTAGGAAAACGGTTTACCACCGTGATCGACGCTTCTTCAGCCGTCATGTATTTACGTGCAGTCAATGCGCTGAGCAAACCGCCATAACCGCCGCCTAGAATCAGAATATGCTTCGCCATGCCCAATCCTCCGTCCTTGTCTTACATTCCATAATGAAAAAACTAGCGTTTTTGTTGTTGACGTTCTGCCGATACTTCCAAGAATGCTTGTGCGAAACGTAATGTTTTTTGTACTTGCGGATCTTTGAGCATTTTGAGAATACCGAACAAACCGATAGTAGACTCTTCTACGTGAACACGGTCATTGGCTTCAATGGCTGCTTGCGCAATACCTTTCGCTTTATCAGAGATCGGTTTTACGAACTCTTCCATTCCGCCTTTGATGTCGTCGATCAATACGTGATCATTTGCTACCGTTTGTACCAAATCATATGTTTTGGTCAAAAGAGTTGTCAGTTCCGCCAATTTAGGCAGGTTCGCCACCAATACGTTAAGTGACTCTTGGATTTCTGGTTTCATCAACTGATCAAGTACATCTTGTTGTTGCGCTGGTGCCAGAGTTGCAGTGCTTGCTACTTCAGCAGCAGCTTGAGCTTGTTGCGTAGTTGTTTGAGACATAAAAAAAACGTCCTCCTTTGCTTTGGAATAGAGGCCTTTCATTCTCGATGCCTGTTCATACGAGTAACGGCCGCTATTCTCCCTGAAAATCCGGTAATAAACTCGTTTGTAACATTTTTCACAAAGTTAAACAGACAACGGATTCGAATAATTAAAAGTGAATGATTTCACAAGAATTTATTCAGATGAAAGCGTACACAACAAATCCATTAAGTGAACAGGCTCGATTTAGAACTCTATGTACTCTACTATATACCTTCTTCACAGGAACATCAAAGGAAAAAAACCGCTTCCTTAGGAAGAAGCGGTAGTTGAGAGCTTTTTATAGTAATCTTTGATGAGTTCATGGTGCTTTTCATTGATATCTGTAAAGATTAATTCAATGATCGATTGTTTGTCTTGAAACGTTTTTTCCACGATTTTCGCCATCATGACGATCTCCTGCGCTTGCTTCGGTATCTTGAAAGACAAGTGGAGAAAATCGCCTTTCGACACATAACCGTCCGTTCCCAAAACAAGACGGGTAGGAGAAAATTTCAGCAACACTGCCTCGCCTTTTTCTTCGATCGGTCTAGCTCCCATCACCTTGTAAGGGACAGAAATACCGAGATCTGGGGAGATAGGATCCTGCTTACGCTTTGGTGTAATTTCTACCCCTACACTAATCGGAATCATCCCTAAAAGCTTGATTGGCCAAAGCGTTTGCTCCGAAACCACTTCCAAATCAATTGTGTTCACTGCCGCATCCGTTTCCCAACGAATGCGTACAGTTGATCCGAGGAGCTCTGCTTTCGTTTCAAGCTTCATCTCATAGGAAGCTACGAGATAACTGCCCTTTACATGTTCGACCAAAACTTGGACAGGTGACGTCACCTGTTTGGAGATGATTAGCGGTAGCATCGCACCGCGTTGGAGTCGTTTATCCCCCATAAAGGGATTCAGTGATGGGACATCAATCATGGTTTTTGTCACTCCACAAAGTCAAACTCTAATTTTCCGATCCGGACGGTATCCCCGTCTTTTGCTCCAAGCTTACGCAGAGCATCATCTACACCCATGCTGCGCATTTGTCTTGCAAAACGCTGGGCTGCATCATAGCTGTTCAGATTGGTCATGCGTACGAGCTTCTCAATTGCCTCGCCGCTGACGACAAACACTTCGCTATCACGCGTAATTTCGAATGCCTCTGGTTCTTTTTCTGCTCGGAAGACCACGCGCTCTTCCACTTCCGCAACTTCCTCGACAGCAGGCTTGTCCGGAATCGTCGCCAAGGTATCCCCAATCGCATACATCAATTCTTGTACGCCTTTACGGGTTGCAGCGGAAATCTCGTACACCTTAACATCTGGAGCCTTTTCCTTGAAAATCCGCAGGTTTTCCTCTGCTTCTGGCAGTTCCATTTTGTTCGCGACTACAATTTGCGGACGATCTTCGAACTTCAGGTTATACATAGTCAGCTCTCGGTTGATCTGCAAATAATCCTCGTACGGATCGCGTCCATCTACCGCTGCCATGTCAATCACATGGACGATCAAGCGCGTACGCTCTACGTGACGCAGGAATTGGTGACCAAGACCCACACCTTCGTGTGCCCCTTCAATCAATCCTGGCAAGTCAGCCAGCACGAAGCTCTGCTCGCCCAAGTCCACAACACCCAGATTCGGTGTCAGTGTTGTAAAGTGGTACGCAGCGATTTTTGGCTTCGCCGCAGTTACACTGGACAACAACGTGGATTTTCCGACACTCGGATAGCCAACCAAGCCCACATCAGCAATCAGCTTGAGCTCCATGACAATGTAACGCTCTTGACCTGGCTCTCCGTTCTCCGAGATGTGTGGGGCTGGATTCGAAGAGTTGGCAAAACGAATATTGCCTCGTCCACCACGTCCGCCTTTTGCAATCACAGCACGTTGTCCCTGCTCCACGAGATCGACAATCACTTCTTTGGTATCATCATCAATGACAGTTGTTCCCGGTGGCACGCGCACGACCATATCTTCCGCGCCTGCTCCGTGCTGAGATTTGTTGCGCCCATGCTCTCCGCGAGGTGCTTTGAAATGTCGTTGATAGCGGAAATCTACCAGTGTGCGCAGACCTTCATCCACGACAAACACGACATCTCCACCTAGACCGCCATCTCCACCTGCTGGACCTCCCAGCGGTACGTACTTCTCCCGGCGAAAGGAAACGGCTCCGTTACCACCGTCCCCGCCTTTTACATATACTTTTACCTGATCGACAAACATGGTGTCACCTCTTTCATTCCGCGAATGGGACCACCAATTTCAGGACCCATTCTTCTTCCGTATGTATCCACTCGGTGACCTCCACCGTACTCTGTTCGCTTTTACGTATCAGCTTTTCCAATTCTTCCATTCCGGATGCACGAAGTACACCGGCCAGGTCAAAACGAAAATGAACGCCACCCTCATCCATCTGCAAGCTTACCTGCATGCTGGCTGCTTCGTACCCGCTCTGGTCTACATGATCGTTCACTGTGCATAATATCTCTGACACCAACTGAAACAAGTCTTGCTCGTTCAAAACTACTCGCGTGAGATCCACATGATTGCACACGTCTACTTCTAAAAGCAATTCATTGTTCAGTGCATTAAATGTCAAGAAGAAGACGGACAACAAGGAGCTCTTCAATCGGGCAACCATCGATTCCTGCATCGCCATCTGTGCGATGCGCTTCAAATGGGCCTCTCCTTGTTCAGTACGGTTCAAATGCAAATAGCCGAGCAGAACCTGAACGTGGTTCAACCAGTCATGCCGCTGCCTGTTCAGAACGGTCAGCATTTGGTCTGTCTGATGCGTAAACAGCCTCCGCTCGTCCCCCATCACATTCACCCAAGTCGATAAGAATATCTTTCCCATCTATTGTACCATAAAAAAGAGCCGGACAAAAAGAAAACCCAGCTATATCGCTGGGTTTTTCTTAACAAATATTTACGCTTCAGAAGCAACTGGCTCGATCACAACTTGTTTGCGATCACGGCCCAGACGCTTGAAACGAACAACACCATCTGCAGTTGCAAACAGAGTGTCGTCTCCGCCTTTCATTACGTTCGCACCTGGGTAAATCTTTGTTCCGCGTTGACGAACGAGAATGTTACCAGCAGTAACGAATTGCCCGTCGCCACGTTTCACGCCCAGACGTTTGGAAATGGAATCGCGACCGTTCTTTGTGGAACCTACCCCTTTTTTCGATGCGAAAAACTGAAGGTCCAAGTTAAACAGCATGTTCATATCAGACACCTCCCTGCCATTTACGATCATTTACTTTTACGTATTTACCGTAATTCGCCTCAACTGACAAAAGAGCAATTACCATGCTCTCTGCCAAAAGCTGTTGTTTCTCGCGCGTAGCCTCATCATCCGAAGAAGAAAGACTCCACTTCAAGAACCCACCGCCTTCTTGTGCGACAGCGACATCAGGAGTGATGCCGGTCAAAGGTTGGATGGCGTTTAATATACCAAAGCTGATGCCTGATACAGCAGAACAAACGATGTCTGCCCCATAGGCACCCGCATTGGCATGTCCGGAAATACTAATTTCATGGATACCGTGCTGCGCACGGCTCACGATCACTTCAATCATAACAAGTCACCAATTAAGCGTTGATCTTTTCGATCACAACTTTAGTGAATGGTTGACGGTGACCTTGTTTGCGACGGTAGTTTTTCTTGGCTTTGTATTTGTACACGATAATTTTTGCAGCTTTACCGTGTTTTTCTACTTTACCAGTTACCGTAGCACCAGCTACTGTAGGAACTCCTGCAGTAACTTTGCCGTCTTTGTTTACGAGAAGAACCTTGTCAAAAGTAACTACTTCACCTTCAACGTCAGCCAATTTCTCGATGAAGAGAACTGCTCCCTCTTCAACTTTGTATTGCTTTCCACCGGTTTCGATAATTGCGTACACTGTGTGCACCTCCTATACTCAGACTCGCCTTTACAGGTGCGTCGACAAGCGACGGCTTATGTACCTGATTCGTGCGGTTACAGTATGCACGAGGCATATCTGCATGACAACCATTAGGTTATCATAGCTACAATAGCCCAGTCAAGTTATTTCGATTGTAAACGCTGTGCCTCTGCCCGATTTCCGACGTATCCAATTCGAAACTCGTCTGGGCTCATCACAGGGACAAGCTGCTTGTAGACATGGACAGGCCATGTAATTGCTTCTGCCCTTTCCCACTCCTCTATCATGTCCAACAATCTTGGCGGCATGTCCACGAGAACAGCCTCCGCATCCTGGCTCTTTGCCAATGCGGTAACTTCGGCGTACAAGCGCCGGAACAGCTCGTCTACACGCCAAACTCTCCCCTGTCCCTTACATGCAACACACGGCTCCGTCAGCCGCTCCGTCAGACTCGCACGGACTCTTTTCCGCGTCATCTCCACTAATCCAAGCGACGTCATCCCGAGAACAGTCGAAGGGACACGGTCTTTCGCCAGCTCTTGTTTCAATCGCGAGATCACTCGCTCCTTATTACTTTGCTCCTTCATGTCGATGAAATCAATGATCACGATGCCACCGATGTCTCGCAGCCGCAGCTGCCAGGCGATTTCCGTTGCCGCCTCCAAATTGGTCGCCGTCACTGCCTGCTCCCGCTGTTGCCCTCCCCCACCTGTGAACGAACCGGTATTTACATCGATGACCGTCATCGCTTCCGTCCTGTCGATGACCAAGGACCCTCCGCTCTTGAGCGGCACTTGACGATCACGAGCACGAGTCAGCTCCGCCTCTACACCCAAGAAGTCAAAGAGCGGCTGTTTGCCCTGATACCAGCGAAGCTTCTCTTGTACTTCCGGAGCAAAAGCAGCCACCGCCGCTTTTACCTGCTGATGAGTCGCCGCCCCTTCTACCAACAGCTCATCCATGCCATTTGCCAAGCCATCTCGGAGCGCCCCCTCAATCAACTCTGCATCCTGAAAAATCCGCCCGGTCGAGCGCAGTCCTTCCGCTGTTCGCAGCATGTCCTGCCAGCGATTACGCAAATAGGCCAATTCACTAATGAGTGCCTGCTCTTCTGCTTCCGCCGCTTCTGTGCGCAGAATACACCCTTCTCCTTGCTCTACTGTTGAAGAGATCACCTGTAACAGTCGTTTTCGTTTTGTATCATCGGTTATTTTACGTGAAAGCGATATGCCCTCTTCAGTCGGAAGGTACACCAGGAAACGACCCTGCAAGCTGATTCGCATCGTGATTTTTGGCGCCTTCATTTCCAACGCCTCTTTACTCACTTGAACCAATACCTTTTGCCCTGCGTGAACGCGTTCTGCAATGCTTGGTTTCGCTGCTCCACCTGACTCCATACCAATCGTATCATCTACGTACAAATAAGCATTTTGGTCTATACCGATATCAACAAAGGCGGATTGGATGCCAGGCTTCACATCCGCGATGCGTCCTTGGTAGATGTCGCCAACGCTTGCGTGTGCCCCCACATCCTGTGTACGCCATTCCTGCAATCTTCCGTTTTCCATAAATGCGATGCGGATGGTGCCACCTTGTGCACTTATCGCTATTTGCTTCACTGCCTTCACTCCTTATTCCCCGTACAAACGTTGCCCAAAAGAAGGATAACCGGGCTCATAGGAAGTAATCTAACATAGCTACCAAGTCAAGGTAAAGGAGATAATCCATGATTCATGCTGGTGATCTAAAAATAAGAGCCTTATCACCCAATGATACCGTTCACTTAGTCAAATGGCTTTCTGACGAGCGCGTTTTAGCCTATTATGAAGGTCGTGATCGGCCACATGACGAGACCCTTGTGCAACAAAGCTTTTTTCCAGAAGACGACGGTGAAACTCGCTGCCTGATTTTGTATGCGGACAAACCGATTGGGTATGCGCAATTTTATCCAATTGATGCCCCGGAAAAACAACTGTATGGGTATGCAAATGACGACGTTGTCTACGGCATGGACCAGTTCATCGGAGAGCCTGCTTACTGGAATCGCGGTATTGGCACTCAGCTCGTTAAAGCCATCCTCCACTTTCTCCACAAGGAAAAACGAGTACAAAAAGTAGCGATTGACCCGCAAGCCTGGAATGAACGAGCCCTGCGTTGCTATGAAAAATGCGACTTTCGAAAAGTAAAAGAGCTTCCTCTGCACGAATGGCACGAAGGAAGCATGCGTGATTGCTGGCTAATGGAATGGATCTCTCCTGCTGAGTAAGGACGAAAGACTAAAGGAGCTTGCCCACTGCCGCGTCGTGCTTCTGCTCAAACAGAAGGGCATACAGAAGCTGTTCCTCTGCCAAGAGACCCGCTCCTTGCACGTAGAAAAGATGGGAGCATCCCCGCCGCAGCTTATGTGAGACAGCCAGTACCGTTTCCTCGGGATGCACGCGTATCGCTTGAACGGCAGCTTCTTCTTGCTGCCGTTCGTATTTCTCCACAAGAAAGCGAAAAAATTGATAAGGAAACCGTAAAAATGCCTGAATGTTCAACGCCAATAAATAAATCCCGATCACTGCCAAATTGTACTTCAAATCCAAGCTGGACAACCCCACCATAATCCCCGCAAACAGCGTACTGCCTGTCATCGATATCATCGTCGCCTGCCTATACGACATAAACCAACAAAGAATGGCCAACAAAATTCTTCCGCCATCCAAGGGCCAGATTGGCAACAGGTTAAACAAAGCAATCGTCAAATTGCTTATCAAGAAAAAGCGAGCCCACTCCTCCGTCCATATTCCCATAAACCAAAACAAGTACGACGCAGCCATCATCACCATATTTAAGAAGGGCCCTGCGAGTGCCACGACAATCTCATCCATTGGGTCCGTGGCGTACGAGTCTTCCATCGTCGCTACTCCACCAAAAGGCAGAAGCTGCACTTCTTTTACGGTCCACCCGAGCTCACGCGCCATCGCAACATGCCCCAATTCATGGATCAGTACGATGACAAACAAGGTAATGACCTCCAAAAAATGGCCTGTCACCACGGACAAGCCGATCACCGCCCAAAATAGCAGGTGAATGCGAAACCGAATGTCCAGCCAGCCTCCCCTATTCAAACGGAATCACTTCCAGAGGATTGACAAATTGCTCATTCGCTTTCGCCCCTAAATACAGATGACGTGATGTCTGGTCCATTACTCGAGCAGTTCCGATGACTTGACCAGGCATAAGGACCTCGTCCTTCGCCACCCCTATACTATCGAGATTACCCAGCCATATTTCCCGCCCTTTGGTTAGACGGACAATCACTGTCGTCCCATAATCAGGCTTTTCTCCGACAAAAGCGACCCAGCCAGCTTCTCCAATCGTGATTTGATCGTTCATTCCCGTATGCAGGATCACATTTGCGCTCGCTGGATCATAGGATTTTACGACTTTCCAGCTGCTGGGGAGCTTCCACACAGCAGCTGCGTCCTTTGATGTACTCGTTGCTGGCACGGCAGGAGGACTCGTAGGTATCGTAGGAAGCATCGTGGGAATCGGACCAAATCTCGCTTCATACCAGTCCGCTACCCCAGAAAAATTAAAGTCCCGTGTCATGACTTCCCGCGCAGAGCTTTTCCAAGAGGCAGGGATCAGCGTTGTTTGAAACAAAACATAAGCAGCACCAATCAATAAGACAGATGCAAAAATTTGCACGCCCCACTTTTCATGGGACGGTGGCTGGTCCATCATATCGTTCTCGCGTGGCGAGTAACTGAATGGGTCTGGCGTTTCTTCGATGGGATCTTTCCAATCGTCGACGTAGGGAGTATAGCTGTCTCGTGACTGTGTGCGGATTCTTTCCAACCGCTCCCTCCGTCTTTCTTTTACTCGATCTACTCTTTCAAACATGTCCATCCCTCCGCAGGCCAAGCCTTTAGTATCATCCTATGACTTGTCTACCTGCTTTATGACGACCGTTGCCGCTCTCCAACGGCCCGGCATATCGGGCGAGAACACGCAAAAAAGACAGTCTCCCCATTGAGAGACTGCCTTTGAATCTGTCGATTTTACAGTTTAGTTACGCTAGCAGCTTGTGGTCCACGGCTACCTTGAACGATTTCGAACTCAACCTTTTGACCTTCGTCAAGAGATTTGAAACCTTCTGACTGGATTGCGCTGTAGTGTACGAATACGTCGTCGCCACCCTCAATTTGGATGAAGCCGTATCCTTTTTCTGCGTTAAACCATTTTACGATACCTTGTTGCATGAAACAAAACCTCCCTGAACATTACGCCCCACGAGGCGAAAGAGTGTAGCGTTAACCTCTTTTTTACAGATAAGCCTTTTGCGTCAAGGAAAAAAAGTCATACGAATTGGATTGACAATTGGTGACGTCACTCACAATACGTACGACTCCATACCAATCAATCAAACACTATAACTTGTAAAAATGGTTAACTTAGGATAATTTTAACATGAGTTTTTGCATTTGTCACGCATTTCATGAGTGTTCAAAAAGTCTTCCATTCGGCACCGAGAAATTGGCGTGAACCTGAAGACTTTTTGAACAGCCTCATTTAATCAAAACGTAACTTATCCTTGCGCATCCCAATATTGAGCACCACACCAATGATCAGGAAGTTGGTTAAGAGCGAACTCCCTCCGTAGCTAATGAACGGAAGTGGAATACCCGTAATCGGCATCAACTGAATCGTCATCCCAATGTTCTCGAAGATCTGGAAGGTAAGCATCCCTACGACACCTGCTACAACGTAGGAGCCGAACGGATCTTTAGCCTCCATCGCAATGCGGATCATTCGGTAAATCAAGACGAAAAACATAATCATCAGCAAGCCCGCTCCGACAAAGCCCAGCTTCTCTGCGATGACAGTAAAGATAAAATCACTTTCTCCTACCGGCACCCATCCAAAGCTCGCTTGCGTCGGCGTATCAATCCCTTTTCCGAATAATTGCCCTGAACCAATGGCAATCAATGCTTGCTTGAGCTGGAACCCTCGTCCCATCGGTTCAAGATCCGGGTTCATCCAAAACAGGATCCGATCCCATTGATACGGCTTGATAATCTTGAAAAAGATATCCTGCTTGTATTGATACAACAGCGTCATGGCGGCAAAGAAGCTGCCGACCAATCCTCCCATGTACAATACATGCCTCATCCGTATGCCACCCACGATTAGCATGGTGGCAAGCATTCCTGTAAAAACCATGGCCGTACCCAAATCGGGCTGAACCAAAATCAAAAGCAATGGTACACCAACCAAGGCCAATACCGGAATCAGCTTGTAAAAATAGTAAAACCGATCTGGCTCGTTTGCTCTCTTGGACAAGAAGCGAGCCACTGTTATTATCGTGAACAGCTTCATCGGTTCAGAAGGCTGAACCAACACAGGACCTAGGTCATACCAGCTCGTCGTATTGTTAATGGGCTTCGTTTGAAATACCCCAATCAAAAGAATCAGACCGAGAGCATATAAAACATAGGCCATGTTGTGGAATAGACGATAGTCAAATAGCAATGTCACCCCTAGCACAATAAAACCGATGACATACCAAAGGACCTGCTGATGCGCCTTATCTACACCTGCCGCAGAACCGGAAATCCCCAAATAGCTGAAGACACCCAGCCCTGCCAAAATCAAAATGATGGTCCAGTCAATTGTTTTTAGATGACGTTTTTCCAGGTCCATCCGTTTCCTCCTAGAAAACGTGACTCCCCTCTATAAAAAGAAGGGAGCCATGTATTACCTATTTTAATCCAAAGAATTTACGCATTTTGTGAAGCACACCCGCTTTTTCTTCCAATGGTTGTAATGGAACAGCTTCACCCAAAAGGCGACGAGCTACGTTCCGATACGCAATGGAAGCACGCGATTCGTGATTCATCACAGCCGGCTCACCTTGGTTCGCGGATTTAATGATATGATCATCATCCGGCACTACACCAATTAAGTCAATGGCTAACAAATCCAAAATGTCTTCTACATCCAGCATGTCGCCATTTTTCACCATGTGGGAGCGAACGCGATTGATTACTAGCTTAGGCATTCCGATTTTTTCACGCTCTAATAGGCCAATAATCCTATCAGCATCACGCACAGCGGCTTTTTCTGGTGTAGTCACGACGATCGCTTGATCAGCCCCTGCCACAGCATTGCGGAAGCCTTGCTCAATACCCGCAGGACAATCGATGATGACATAATCATATTCCCGCTTTAGTTGCGTGATGATTTCCTCCATCTGTTCGGGAGATACTGCTGACTTGTCTTTCGTTTGTGCAGCCGGAAGCAATGCCAGATTGTCAAACCGCTTGTCTTTGATCAGAGCTTGCGGCAGTCGGCATGCGCCTTCTGCAACGTCCACCAGATCATAAATAATTCGGTTCTCAAGTCCCATGACTACATCCAGATTGCGCAAGCCAATATCGGTATCTACCATGCACACTTTTTGTCCCAACAATGCGAGCGCAGTTCCCAAATTGGCGGAAGTGGTCGTCTTACCCACGCCGCCTTTACCGGAAGTTACGACAATTCCAATCCCCACGTCCGTTCCTCCTCTTTCCCTCAACCCTCACGCTTTTTCTCACCCAGATCAGGGCGGATTCGCGACAAGTAGTTCATTTTCGCTACCAGCATGATCTCATTTTCCAGATAGGCAAATTCTGTGCCTCCGGAATTATTCGTCCATTCCTCTCCCGGCTTGCTGATCACATCTGCAATCCGCAACTGGGTAGGACTCATGACTGCAGCCGCAATAATTACCTGTGAGTCACCGGAAATACCTGCGTGCGCGTACCCTCTGAGATGCCCCAGCACGTAGATGCTTCCTGTACTGCGAACCGTTCCCCCGGGATTGACATCCCCCAATAAGAGCAAATCACCGTCAAACTCCAGTACTTGCCCAGAGCGTACCGTATTTACCTGTATGGAAAAATGGGTTTTCAGGCGTTCAGCCATTGCTTCTTCCCGCGTGATCAAATCAGATTCGATTGTATGGATCACCAGGTTGCCCTTCGTTCGAATAATTTGAGTCAACTGCTCTTGTTGCTCGGGTGAGCAGTATCGTTTTCCCAATTTTATAGATACCCGTATGAGTGGCCCCGACAAAATCTGTTGGTGGCTATGCTCTATTTTTTCACGCATATCGGCCAGCAGTTCGTCGAAGGAACAGGTATCATCCATAAAGAAGACGAGACCCTCTTTAGTCCCTTTGATCGTGACCTTGCTTTTCACAGTCGTCACCGGTTTCACCTCGACCGATACCATTCGCCATGCAGAAAGATTTTTCCTGCTCTACGTGAAAAAATTGCCGAATTGGGTCAGATACTGGCACTTTACAAGAGCTGGACTCCATTATTCTCTTGGGCTTGATTGCTCTGGACAACCATCGTAGTTACTTCGAGGACGGTGGATTAGGCTTCGGAACCCCACCAGTAAGTACACCTGGATTCAATTCATTGTAAGCTTCGAGCAATCGACGTGAGATTGGACCTGTAGCATCAGAACTGGATGTACCGTCTCTCAAACTGTTCGGCGCAATGACGACGAAAACAAGTTGAGGATTTTCATAAGGCGCAAAGCCGACAACCAGTGCATTTTCCGCTGGCTGCGACGTTTGTGCCGTACCAGACTTGGCTGCAACCGTGAAGGGCAAACCATTAAATCGTTGAACGGTACCACCTGGCTGAGTAACCATCCGCATTCCTTCTTTTACTACCTGTATATGCTTCGGATCGATATCAACCCGGTTGAGCACTTGTGGTTCAATTACCGAGAGTGTTTGTCCCGGCTTTTTCGGATCGGTGGTTCCCGTGCGAATTTCTTTTACAAGGTGTGGGCGTATCCGGTACCCCCCATTGGCAATGGTTGAAACGTATTGGCCCAACTGCATCGGCGTGAACAGATCATATTGACCAATCATCACGTCCGCCAAGTTCCCGTAGTAAAGGTTTTGGTTTTCCCAACCGGTATGTTCATTCGGTAAGTCCACACCTGTTTTCACGCCAAGACCAAACTGGGCATTGTAGTAATCATAGACAGAAAACTGCTCCTCCCAGCCGTTTTTCCCTTTTCTTGCCAAGCGAATCGCCATTTCGTACATGTACGTATTGTTCGACACCTGCAAGGCACGTCGAGCGTTAACGGGTCCGTGACCACTTGCCTTCCAGTTACGTTTATACGTATTACCGACATTCAAGCCGCCTCGGTCATAGATGACTTCGTTCGGTGTAGTCAACCCTTCCTGAAGCGCAATCATGACAGACAAAGGCTTATACGTAGAAGCAGGTGGATACGGCGTATAAATGAACCGGTTTGATTCATTCGGCAAAATTAGAGAGGTGTAATTCTCGTTGAATTTCTTGCGGTCGTAATACAGATTCAAATTGTAATCTGGATAACTCGCCATCGCCAATATTTCACCCGTATTCGGATTCATCACCAATACGTGTGCGTCTTTAAATTCTTTGGGCGTAGTCGGGCGCTTCTTGAAAGATTCTACCTCTTCTTTCAAGATGGCCTCTACCTTGCTTTGATAACGCCAGTCCATCGCCAATACAAGATCGTTTCCTGGCTTAGGGGCTTGGTCTGGACGCATCTTTTTCTCTACCGTCTCCGAATTTTTGTTCACGTGCACTTCCATAATTCCGTTTTTGCCGCGCAAATAACGTTCATAGGAACTCTCCAAACCCGTTACACCGACTCGGTCGATAGCGTTGTAACCTTGTGCCTGGTACTCTTTCAAGCTCTCAGGGCGAATCGCATTGATGTACCCGAGAAAGTGAGTACCAAATGCCGAACCATCCGGGTCTTCGAAAATCTGGCGAACAGGCTCGAGTTCCACACTAATCCCCGGCAGTTCGGTGCGTCGTTCTTCGATTTGGAACATTTCCTGCTCCGTGATGTTGACTTTGACACGTCTAGGAATGTAGCTGGCCATCTGCGGCGAACGCATCTCCTGCAATAACGAGAGCTTGTGCCACTGAAATTGGCGTTGCTGCTCTGTCAACGGCAGTTTGATGTCCATATCGAACAACGAGGCATAGCGCAGCAAATCCATATCAGACTTCTCTGCTAAGCCTTCGGGTGTTGGCAAAACTTTGATCTGATCCTTCACTTTTTTGGCGAGATCGCTACGATCTTCCTTGTCCAATTTCAGTGTGAGGGTCATATTGGCGTTTATCGCCATCTTTAACAGCTCGAAATCCGTAGTGTTCGCTTCTGTAATAGCAGGTGTACCCGGCTTGGCAGCATTCAGTTTCTTAATAAGGTCTGCTCTCTCTTTGTCATCAAAGGGAGAACGAACGCGCATCCCGACATACACGGCAGTTTTTACCAGCTCAAAGTCCGACATCTGATCGACGGCCTCCACTTTCGGAACGGCTTTCAGCTTCGCCGCAACCTTTGCCTTGAGATCGCTTGTTTCCTGAGCATTAAAAGCAACGGGCAAGGTTGATTTCAGTTCGATCGTCTTCTTTAACAGTTCCTTATCCGTCCCAATTTTGCCGCCATCGGGGATGAGGATTTTTGCCAGACGATCCGCTACTTTCTCTTCATCAATGTCCTGCCCTTGTTCTTCTACGTATTGAACGGTGTACACAGGCTTATTCGAAACGAGTACCTCGCCATTTTTATCCAAAATACGGCCACGAGGAGCGGAAATCGGCAGTTCGCGAATACTAAACTTTTCCAATTCGTGCATGTACTGTTCGCCTTCCACCAGCTGCACAAAGGCTAGCCGCAAAATAATGGCGGCGAAGAACAAAAATACAATCACAAACAATATATTGAGCCGAATAGGTATGTCTGATTTCGGTTCTTTGACTTCTTCCACGAACTCTCCTCTCCTTTGCCCTTACTGCATGTGCATTTCCTTTTTCGCCAGAATCTTGTTGCATACATTCTTGATCGGAAAGTATACCAGTAAGCCAAAAGCGAGATTTAACAGCACACTAGGCAAAATTTGATGTGTCAAAATCCATTGAACATCGAAGGGGGCAGCGGAAAACAAGCGGAACAAGGAATACAAAAGCCACTCATGTCCGAACAAAATCAGGAAGCTGGTAATGAAAACCATCCCGAACCCTCTCTGGAACAAAAGAACGATCATCCCTGCAAAGTAGCTGGCCACCATCATGGACATGGTATAGATTCCAATTAGTTGCCCAAACAGGACATCTTGTAAAAATCCGAAGACGATCCCGTAATACAAACCTTCGCGCCTACCGAGATACATCGAAATAAAGATACAGCAGACAAGCGCAAACCGGGGTACCGCCATCCAAGACAGACCCCATGTATCAGGCGTAAATACTTGCATCACAGTTCCTTCCAAAACAAACATGATCACAACGCCCAACGTCAATAAAAACCGAGCCATTACTGACCACCCCCGCTAGCAGGTGGAGCCGGAGGCACAGATGTCTGTGTCTGGCCAGCTGGCTGTTGGGGGATCAAATCACCATTGGGAGCGATTGTAAAGTCTCGTTCCACTACCATGACTTCATTCAATTGTGAAAAATCAGCGCTTGGCTGGATGTAAGCGGTTTGAGTCAAGCCATAATCATCTGGTTCTACGCGAACGATATAGCCGATCGGCAAATTGCGAGGTACAACTCCTCCCAAACCTGATGAAATGACTTGCTGATCTTTTTTAATTGCCTGTCCCCAAGGGATTTTGCGCATGACGAGCAATCTCTTTTGCGGGTCGTATTCTTCAATGACACCACTAATTGGACGGAACACTGTCTTCCCTTCGACCACTTGCTGCGTCAATATATCCGCTGAAATGTGGTCACGTCGTTCGTAGCTCGTCAACAATTCAACGGTAGCCGAAAAATTGGCTACACTTTGTACGCGGCCGATCATCCCTTTGGCTGTAATGACCGCCATATCCTTCTTGATGCCATGTTTCAGCCCTTTGTCGATCGTGATGACGTTGTTCCATGTATCAGGGTTTCTCGCCACGACTTCCGCATAGCGGAGGCGGTAAGACTTGAGTGAATCTTTTGCCTGCAACATGTCTCGAAGGCGATCATTCTCAGCCTTGAGCGTGTGCAGTTCAGCACTTAGCTGGGCGTATTGATCCAGCCCTGCCTTAAGTGCCTTGTTTTCTTCATATACGCCGTACGCTTCTTCAATTTCCTGAAAAAAGCCAGAAACAGCCTGGGCAGGGCGATAGAAAAAGCCCTGCACCACGCTGAAGGTATCTTTGAAGAACATTTCTGGCCAGGTCAGGCTAACCCGTTCACGAGAAGTGAAGCCCACGACGGAGATAAGCAGGACCAAGCCTACAAGTACAATGATAAGCCGCTTATTCCCGAAAAACGACATGCCCTACCCTCCGTTTATTTACCCCGTTTTAGTCGGGAAGAGGTGATGCCTTGCTTGGATTTGAACAGATGAATGTTCTCCAATGCACGACCTGTTCCAATCGCTACGCAATCCAGTGCGTTTTCCGCGACATGCACGGGCATACCCGTTTCCTTAGCTAACAGGCGATCCATGTTACGCAAGAGCGCACCACCGCCTGTGAGTACAATTCCACGATCCATGATGTCCGCCGCGAGCTCAGGCGGGCTTTTTTCGAGTGTTACCTTCACCGCTTCCACGATAGCAGAAATGGTTTCCGCCAATGCTTCGGCAATTTCTGTGCTGCTTACCGAGAGCGTTTTTGGCAATCCGGTTACAAGGTCACGACCGCGAATGTCAACGTTTTCGACCTCATCAGGAGCAATCGCAGAGCCGATCTCGAGCTTCAAGGTTTCTGCTGTCCGTTCCCCGATCATCAAGTTGTAACGGCGCTTGATGTACTGAATGATCGCCTCGTCCATCTCATCCCCGGCCACACGAATAGAGCGGGATGTAACAATCCCTCCGAGCGAAATGATTGCAACTTCTGTTGTACCGCCGCCAATGTCAACGACCATACTTCCAGTCGGTTCCCATACTGGCAAGTCTGCACCGATCGCTGCTGCAAACGGCTCTTCAATCGTATGTGCTTCCTTCGCCCCAGCCTGTTTCGTAGCGTCTTCGACTGCGCGCTTTTCCACCGCAGTAATGCCGGAAGGTACACAAACCATTACGTTAGGACGACGTGTAAACAGACCTTGATTTTTTTGTGCTTGATTGATGAAATAGCGCATCATCGTCGCAGTCGTATCAAAGTCAGCGATAACCCCGTCTTTCATTGGACGAACCGCTACGATATTACCTGGCGTACGACCAATCATACTTTTCGCTGCATTCCCTACTGCTTCAATGGAATTGTTATTGGTACGAATCGCTACTACAGAAGGCTCACGCACCACAATTCCTTTGCCCTTCACAAAAACAAGTGTATTGGCAGTGCCGAGGTCAATCCCCAAGTCACGTGTAAATCCACCAAACATAAAAAAACTCCTTCCAAATATTAATCCATTTGACAAGCATAAGAAAACCTCTATCGAGGTCTCTCCAAGGTAGAGCGACCGCGTTTTTGTGGAAGGTTTTCATGCGCACAAAAACATGTTACAAGTACCCTTGCTCTTTGAGACTCACGTACTTGCCTTCCCCGATAATAACATGATCCAACAATGAAATCCCCACCAGTTCACCAGCGTCACGCAATGTATGCGTAATCGCGATGTCTTCCCTGCTAGGTGTCGGATCGCCGCTCGGATGGTTATGTAGGCATATCACCGATGCGCTGCTACGACGGATCGCTTCTTTAAAGACTTCTCTCGGGTGTACGATGGAAGCGTCCAGACTGCCTACGAAAATCGTCTGCTTGCCAATCACGTGGTTCTTGGTATTCAGAAAGAGACAGACAAAATGTTCCTGTGTCAAATGAGCAAGCTCTGGCGACATCAAATCAGCTACGTCCCGTGGTAAACGGATAGAAGCCCTATATTCTCGAGGCACTCCCATCAATCTACGCCCAAGCTCAAACGCAGCATGCAATTCAATCGCTTTGACTGGACCAATTCCTTTTAGCTCCGTTAACTCAGCATGAGAGGCTTGGGCTAAACCACGCAGGTCTCCAAACCTGGCTAACAAGCGCTGAGCCAGCTGATGAGCCGTCTCTTGTTCCCTGCCTGTCCGCAGTAAAATGGCAAGAAGTTCAGTATCAGACAGATGGACCGCTCCTTCGCGAAGCAGTCGTTCACGTGGACGGTCATAGTAAGGGACGTTTTTCAACAGCGTTTTGTTACAGGTATTTGTTGCCATTTTATAACCGCCTCCAGCCATATTCACATTTTCGAAAACGGCTGACATGGAGATGTTCATGAGGCGTATGGCCGTCGTCGCTTGCTTCAAGCATGACAACTTTACAATATTGGCATCCCAAAACGTGTCAAAAGGGTAGATGTCAGGCCTAACGGAAGACCAACAACAGTGAAGTAGTCTCCGGTTATTCCTTCTACGATCGTGGCTCCAATACCCTGAATGGCGTATGAGCCCGCTTTGTCCATCGGCTCACCTGTCGCAATGTACGACTTGATTTCTTGCTCCGTTAAAGCTCGAATTCTTACGTGTGTTAGACTATGAGAGACTTCCGCACGGCCTGTCTCCACATCTATCAAGGCGACTCCACTATAAACGGTATGCTCTTGCCTCTGGAGCATGGACAACATGCGATATGCGTCCATTTCGTCAACGGGCTTGCCCAATATTTGGCCATCAAGAACGACTACCGTATCAGATCCTAAAACGACGCCTTCCGTCAAGCGAGAAGCCACTTCCTTGGCCTTGCGCAAAGACAATTCTTCTACTACTTCCCTCGCAGATAAATGCTCTGCTGTCGTCTCATCTACATCACTGGTGATGATGGTAAATGATAAGCCTAAAGTTTGCAGAAGCTCCCTTCGACGCGGCGAAGATGAAGCCAGAATGAGAGAAACATTTTTTTTCGTCATTTTTCAACCTACTTTATTCGTCGATGTATCCAAAATGCGAGGGCTAAGCCTCCGATACTGGCTAGATTTAGTTTTACCTGAAAGTTCAGTTCGTACTTCAAAATTTCTAAATCTGCCGCAGGCGACCAAGTAATCACTTTGCTCTTGGTCAAAAAAGGTAGCCAGGGACTCAAAATCTCCCCGATAATGCTGCCAAACAAAAGTCCACTCACCAACAGAAACACGAGAATAAGCGTTTCTTTCCCCATTTTCCCAACTCCCTTTTTATAAGGGATTCTCTTTTTGCCAAACATAAGTTTAGCAAATGGGGAGAAGCGAAACAATCCCTGATTGCTCTTGGTAGTTACTGTATAGAAAGAAAAGGCCTCCTGCAAGAAAACCTTGCGGAAGACCATATAAACATGCATTTATGTGGATGAACCTGCATTTTGAATCCAGCTCGCGTAGCTCTCGAAAAAGGCAAGGATACCTGCCTGTACCTGCCACGCATAGGATTCGGCGCTTTCCACCTTTTTGCCTGCGCTTGCTTCTGCCATTTTGTCCCTGGCTGCCAACGCTTGATTCACCCCATTTACCATCCCATCTAATAATGGCTTCCAGGCTTCCTTTCCTTCAATACGGCGGCTTTCCTCCAAAAATTGGCGATGAATTTCTTTTAATTCTGCCGTTTCTTTTGCCGTTGGCGAAAGTTGACCGGTCGTTATTATCAGCCCTGATTGTGCTGAAAGTGTTTGGATGAGTTTGACTCCGTGGGTGAAAAAGGCATTGACGTTAGGGTCAGCGGATGCGTTGGCAGCTTTTCCGACAGGGACAGACCCTTCAAAAGCGGGAAAGGAAAATTCTTTGACGTATATGTCCATGCCTTTGTTTTTCAGGCTGGCGGCAAAGCCAAGCACAGCATCTCTTGTCGGAGCAGCGGCGGCGAACATGTACTGCTTGCTTGCGTCCTTATAAAGCAGATGAGGAATGCCGGCTTTCTCCAACGGCTCCACAGCTGTTTGCGGCGATGCATCCGGCTGGAATACACCTGCTTGTGCGACATACATGTTTATGGCTGGCAGTTGTAAAGCTACCTCTTTTAGACCTACTGCGCTACCATTCGCCTGCGCACCTTGCGTTTGCTGACTTTCATCAGCCAGAGTGGGACCTGCCACGCCATTTTTCACGTTCGCTTGTTCAGTGCCTGCACCGGGCGAAGTCAACGTCTGAACCGTATCACTCAGAACATTTCCGTAAGACTCGGAAAACTCCTTCTGGGAGAAGACCGTCAAAACAAGAAATCCGAACAAGAGGCCAATTGCTATAGCCCCACCTGTTGTTAAAGTCGTGCGCCAAAAGGACCCCTTTGGCCATAACGCCGCGAGTCGACTACCCGGGCTATTCCGGTATTCCTTCTCTTCGGTATCGTCGAACGAATAATCGGATTCATAGGAGTCGTTTGCCGTCTGATCGAATTCAATGTTTGGCTTCGTTTCTCTCGCGACAGCTCCACGTAGCTGCATCATCCGTTCCCATGCTTCGTTGCCCTTCTCCTTAAAAGGGTCAGTAAACGGCAAGGGAGGAGCCTGAAAGCGAATACGTGGCGTGTCATCCTTTGGAGTGCGTTTTTTACTTGCTTCCTTTGAGATGTCGTCCCGCTTTTCATCCCAGAACCTTCCGTTCATTTTGACAGTCACACGATTTTTATTTTGTCCGCTCATACGCTTGCCCTCCTAGTCACAGGCTCTTTGTACTAGCATACGTTTCGGTCGGACGGGTTATGACTTCTATCTAGTGATTCTATCGAATTTGTTTCTACTACGGTTCCTCTTGCAATTTCAATAGGTATCGCTCATATACAAAATGACAGCTAACCCAAACGTTACAAAAGGCGCAAACGGCACTTCGCCTTCTATACTTACTTTTCGCATCAGCAACAAAGCGAGAGAGACGAGCAAAGCTGCCATGCTCGCAATCGTAAGAACGACTACAAAATCGCGGACCCCAAGTCCATAGCATACTAGGGCGAGCAGTTTCACATCCCCCATACCAAGCGCAAGCGGCCTGTGCCAGCTGATCCATCCAAATACCAATAAACAGAGAATCGCAAAGAGTCCAGCTATCAGCCATTCCATCGGCGAAGAGAGAATGAGCTCCAGAAGAGAGATCAGTACAAACCCTGCACCTAATGCCCGATTGGGTATGCGTCTATGGCGAAAATCTATCCACGAGAGGTAAAGGCAGAGCCCGAATAATATCACAGCGTTTGCCATTGCTTCTTCCCCCAGTCGAAAACTGTCTTTAAGAATACGTTTCTTTCCTGGGACAAAAAAACTGCCCAGAACGGATCTGGACAGCCTCTCGATTTACAAGCATCTTTTACGGATTCCAAGTGAACAAAAGGCCAGCGTGGACGAGACCACCGCCAAACCCATACATCAGGATCGTATCCCCTGCTTTTACTTTACCTTCCTTGATCCCCAAGGCGAGCGACAATGGTATGGTAGCCGCTGATGTATTGCCGTAGTGTGTCAGACTGTACAATGTCTGATCGAGAGGGAACTCACTCTTCTCGCATATGGATTCGATCATGCGTAAATTGGCACTGTGCGGGATGAACCAGTCGACATCTTCGAGCGTTTTGCCCGCCCGGCTCACTACCTCCTGCATCCCCTTTGGAACAGTTGTTACTGCCCATTTGTACACTTCTCTCCCGTTTTGGACCATGCATCCGTTCCCGCTCAATTCTCGTCCGTCCATATGTGTTGACAAGCCCGATCGGTATACATGAATCCCTCCGTCTCCCTTTGAGCCTAAATAGGCGGACAAAAAACCGGGAGCTGTAGAATCCTGCTCAACCAGCACCGCACCCGCTCCATCCCCAAATAGGATACACGTCGTACGATCCGTATAATCGGTTACTTTTGTTAACGTTTCTGCACCTACTACCAACACTTTGCGATGCAAACCAGAGGTGATGAGCGCATTTGCCATATGGAGCGCATACGTAAATCCTGCACAGGTAGCGGAGAGGTCCATTGCTCCGGCCTGCTCGACTTGAAAATGCGCCTGGATTTGGCTTGCGACACTTGGAAATGGATAGTCTGGCGTACTGGTCGCGACCAAAATCATATCGACATCGCGGACATCTTTTTCATAATTTGCGATCATATCGTGGATCGCAGCGATGGCCAGATCACTGGTAAATTCATCTTCCCTTGCCATACGGCGCTCATGAATACCCGTTCGTTGTAAAATCCACTCATTCGATGTCTCCACTAGCTTTTCCATATCTTCATTGGTAAGAACGCGACTCGGCACATACGTTCCGATAGCGGTAATCCGCGATTTGAAGGGGCTAGCATTTGTCATGATCAGATCATCACCTTCCACTTTTATGATCTGATTATAACACTAGATATTAGTATCTGGTACTAATTTTTCGTAATTAAAAACTTAGGAAGGGGGGTTCTGGTTTGAGTCAACATAGTGGAGGAGAAGAAAAAGCACAGTTCTCTTCGACTCTGACACGCCAGCATGGGGGATTCACTGGCCGTCTCCACTTCCAAAAGGGGACCGTCGATCCAAAGCCACCCTACGGGCGGAAGTTTCTCAGAGGAGAAGTGTTCGACAAGCGTGGTCCCCTTTTGGAAGTTCCGACTGAGGGGGCGTTGTCAAGGTCTACGAGCCCTGTGCTTTTTCTTCTCACCAGCTTTTTGAGTACGGCGCTACTTTCTAAAACTTAGGAAGATCTTAGCAGTATTAACACAAGCCTTTGGCATAGCTTTTTTGAGATAGGTATTATCTTCAATTAATATAAAAAGACTTGAAACCCGTAGGCTCCAAGTCTTCATATGTCGCTATCCGTTATTTTTCTAGCTTTTCAGCCAGCCAGTAAGCGGATTTCCAAATATCTCCTGCACCCATTGTCAACACTAGATCGCCCTCTTGCAATCCTTGGAAGACATGCTCCTGCATTTGTTCTTTCGTCGGAATGTACTGTGCTCGCGGGTGACTGTTCGTGCGGATTTTTTGCACCAACACCTCGGAGGTAACACCTTCGATTTTTTCTTCTCCCGCTGGAGAATAGATATCCGTGATAATCACTTCGTCTGCTTCTGCAAAGGCACGACTGAATTCATCCATGAGGAAATACGTGCGTGTGTAGCGTTGTGGTTGAAACACAGCGATCACGCGTCGGCCTGATGCCCGGGCACCACTCAGTGTAGCGATAATTTCCGTAGGGTGATGTGCGTAGTCGTCTACGACCAGAACGCCTTGTGCATCCCCGATAATTTGAAATCTGCGCTTGGCGCCGCTAAACGTAGACAGTGCCTGTGCAATTTTTTCAAAGGAAAGGCCTGTATCCAGGCAAACGATGATCGCAGCCAGTGCATTTGCAATATTATGCTTGCCTGGGACTGCGAGGCACAATTCACCCAAAAGCTCATCCTTGTGATAAATCTGACACGTGCTGCAACGATCCCCACATTCAATCGATGTGGCAGAAAACTGAGCTTGTGCCACAAAATTCGGATCGACTGCATACGTCACAACCGTTTTTTCAACGGATGGCATGACTTCTCGCACATGTGAATCATCGATGCACAAGATCGCTTTTCCATCTGGTTTGAGATGACTCAAGAACTGGACGTACGCCTGTTTCAAATTGTTGAAGTCGCCATCGAAATGCTCCAAGTGATCTGGTTCGATGCTCGTCACAATTTCATACATCGGTCTGTATTCCAAAAAGGAACCGTCGCTCTCGTCTGCCTCGGCAATGACATACTCACTGGTACCTGCCTTTGCGTTGGTTCCAGCACTCATCAATTCACCGCCGATGATGAAAGTCGGGTCTACACCGCACTCTTCCAGCACATGAGAGATCATCGATGTCGTGGTCGTCTTGCCGTGTGCTCCGGCTACTGCTACTCCTGTGCGTTCGTTCAATATGAGAGCAAGCATTTGGGAACGGTGCATGACCGGGATTCCTAATGTTTGACCTGCGATCACCTCAGGATTGTCTTTGGAAATACTGGTGGAGTATACGATGCTGTCTGCTCCCTCCACGTGGGCAGCATTATGGCCAATATGAATGACCGCCCCTCTTGCTTCCAGCTTTTTCGCCAAATCGTTCATGGCGACATCCGAGCCGGTTACCTTGTATCCAAGGTCGATCAAGACGCGGGCAATGGCACTCATGCCATAACCGCCGATGCCCACAAAGTGGACGTGTTGGGCCTGATCCACCCTATTCACCTGCCTCTTCTACTATAGTGGGAAAGAATGTGCGTACTTGGGCGATGAAGTAGAGCGATCCGCAGACGACCAACCAGTCATCCGCCTTCGCTGATTGCTTCTCCCGCATCCAAGAAAGGAGAAACGCCCGCCAGTCTGGGACCGCATCGAGAAACTCCTGCTCCCAGCCACCGGCTATAAACGACTCTTGTAAGCTATTGGCTTCGGCTGCACGCGGGAAATCAAAGGTTGTCACATGCAGCTTTGTGATTTTTGACTTTAATGGTGCGAGCGACTCTGCCATTTTGGCAAGCGGCTTATCTGCCAATCCAGAAAAGAGCAAATGCAACCGTGCTCCGTCCGGTAACAACCGATCCAGACTGCTTACAAGCGCCTCCATTCCTTCCTGATTGTGTGCCCCATCCAAGATAAGCATTGGTCTTGGAGAGATGACTTCTAGACGACCAGGCCAACGCGTTTGTTGCAAACCGCGAGATATTTCTTCTTCCTCCAGCAAGAAAGAGAAGTAATTTCGCAGGACATCAATGGTCATTAAAGCAACGGCTGCATTGGTTGTTTGGTGAATTCCATTCATGGTAAGACGGTAGGAGGCTTCCGCTCGACGGTGAATGCTTTTATAACGAAGCTGTTGTTCACCCAGTTGCTCCTCTACCTGCTCTGCCTGAAAATGCTCACCTATATGGTATAGCGTACTCTTCGTTTGTCTGGCGCGCTCCTCAAAAACCGCGAGAAGTTCCGGCCTGACCTCACCTGTGACTACAGGAACACCCGGCTTGATAATCCCCGCTTTTTCCCGGGCAATGTCTTCCAAGCTTTCTCCCAACACTTGTGTATGGTCCATGCCGATATTCGTGATGACCGAAACAAGCGGAAGGACAACGTTTGTCGAATCCAATCGCCCGCCTAGTCCTGTTTCCCATACGACTACCGCTGGTCTCGCCACTCTTGAAAAATAAAGAATGGCGATCAGCGTAATCACTTCAAATTCGGTAGGAGAACCGAACTCGGTTTCTTGTTCGCATCGTTGCACCCATACCTTGACTTCATTCACCAACTGCAATAGATCTTCTTCCGGGATCATGCTGCCGTTGTAACGGATGCGTTCACGGAAATCAACCAAATAAGGAGAGGTAAATGTACCTACACTATATCCGGCTTCCATCAGCATTTGCGTCAGGAATGCGCAGGTTGAACCTTTTCCATTGGTGCCAGCCACATGAATAAATGGGATTCTCCGCTCAGGATGTCCTACTTGCTCCAAAACCCACTGCATTCTCTCTAGCCCCGGCCGTTGACCGAACCTGAGCAATCCATGCAGCCAGTCGAGCGCTTGCGTGTATTCTACAAACCCTTCTTCTGCATGCATACCACAATGCTCCATTCTCAAAAATATGCGATGGTATGGCGGATCATTCGCCCTTCAATTCGGCAAGTCGTGCAATCACTTTATCCCGCTTATCCATGTAGTCTGCCATCTTCGCTTTTTCCTCTGCGACTACTTTTTCAGGTGCCTTGGCCATAAATCCGGCATTGTTGAGCTTTTTCTCAATACGCTCCACTTCGCCGTTGAGTGTCGCCACTTCTTTTTCCAGACGGTTCAGCTCTTGCTCGATATCGATCAAGCCTGCCAGTGGAAGGAACAATTCTGCTCCCGTAATCACAGCAGACATCGCTTTATCAGGTGTCGCCAGATCCAGACTGATCTCCAGACGCTCAGGGTTGCAGAAACGGCTGAGGTAGTGTTCACCGCGTGTCAAACGCTCAGCCGACAGTGCATCGCTTGGCTTGATCAAGAGTTCAATTTTCTTGGACATCGGTACGTTTACTTCTGCACGGATGTTGCGTACGCTGCGGATGATATCCATCAACTGGTTCATTTCGCTTTCTGCTTCAGCAAAAATCCATTGCTCGTTAACGGTTGGCCAAGGTGCTACTGTGATGCTCTCGCCTTGATGCGGCAATGCCTGCCAAATTTCCTCTGTGATGAACGGCATGAACGGATGCAACAGCTTGAGCGTTTGATCCAGAACGGTCACCAGAACGGATTGGGTTGTTTTCTTCGCCGCTTCATCAGTGCCGTATAATGGCAGCTTCGCCATCTCGATATACCAGTCACACAGGTCATCCCAAATGAAGTTGTAAAGCACACGGCCCGCTTCACCGAATTCAAAAGCGTCAGACAGACGGGTTACATCTGCGATTGTCGCTTGTAGGCGGGAGAGAATCCATTTGTCTGGTGTAGACAGCTCACCGCTCAAATCGATTTCTTCGTATTTGAAGTCAGCCAGGTTCATCAAGGCAAAACGAGACGCATTCCAAATCTTGTTCGCGAAGTTGCGGTTTGCCTCCACCTTTTCCCAATAGAAGCGTTGGTCGTTCCCTGGGGAGTTCCCCGTCGCCAATGTGTATCGCAGCGCATCCGCTCCGTACTTCTCAATTACTTCCATCGGATCGACACCGTTGCCAAGTGATTTGGACATTTTGCGGCCCTCAGAGTCGCGAATAATGCCGTGGATCAAGACGGATTCAAATGGACTTTTCCCAGTAAATTCAAGACCTGAAAACATCATGCGAGCAACCCAGAAGAAGATGATATCGTAGCCTGTTACCAGGACATTCGTTGGATAGAAGTACTTCATATCCTCGGATTCTTCTGGCCAGCCCAGTGTAGAGAACGGCCATAGACCAGAGGAGAACCATGTATCAAGAACGTCGTTGTCCTGCTCCAGCTTGTGACTGTGGCAGCTTGGGCACTCCGTCACATCTGTACGAGATACAATCGTTTCATTACAATCTCCGCAATACCATGCAGGAATTCTGTGACCCCACCATAGCTGACGAGAGATGCACCAGTCACGGATGTTTTCAATCCAACGCAGGTAATTTGTCTTGAAGCGCTCTGGGACGAATTTCACGCTCTCTGGGCTGTTTGCATTCGCCAGAGCTTCATCAGCCAAAGGCTGCATTTTTACGAACCATTGGGTAGAAAGGTATGGTTCTACTACGGCATCGCTACGCTCACTATGTCCAACCTGATGAATATGCTCCTCGACCTTGAACATAACGCCTTGCTCGGTCAAATCTTTGATGATTTGCTTGCGGCATGCAAAGCGATCCAAGCCCTTGTAGATACCTGCCAGTTCGTTCATCGTGCCCGTCTCATCCATGACAACGATTTGTGGCAACTGATGACGAAGACCCAATTCAAAGTCATTCGGATCGTGTGCTGGCGTAATTTTTACAGCGCCAGAACCAAACTCAGGATCAACATAGTCATCTGCTACGATTGGAATTTCGCGTCCTACGATTGGCAAAATCACGGTTTTGCCGATCATGTCCTTGTAACGCTCATCTTCCGGATGTACCGCTACAGCCGTATCACCGAGCATCGTTTCAGGACGGGTTGTAGCTACCTCGATATAACCAGTGCCATCTGCCAATGGGTAACGCATGTGATGCAGCGCACCTTTTACTTCCTTGTAGATTACTTCAATATCGGACAGAGCCGTGCGGGCAGCAGGGTCCCAGTTAATGATGCGGTTGCCGCGATAGATCAAGCCTTTTTCGTACAAGCGAACAAATACCTCGCGTACAGCTTGGGACAAGCCTTCATCCATCGTAAAACGCTCGCGGGAGTAATCTAGGGCAAGACCGAGCGTTTCCCACTGCTCACGAATATGCGAAGCGTAAATGTGCTTCCACTCCCATATCTTTTCCACGAATTTTTCGCGGCCCAGATCATGACGAGAGATGCCTTCTTCACGCAAAGTTGCTTCCACGCGAGCTTGAGTTGCGATTCCAGCGTGGTCCATACCCGGTAAGAACAAGGTGCTGTAGCCTTGCATACGCTTGGTACGCGTAATGATATCTTGCAAAGTCGTATCCAGCGCATGGCCCAAGTGCAATTTACCAGTTACGTTCGGCGGTGGAATGACAATCGTAAACGGACGTTTATTCGGGTCACGTTCTGCTTTGAAAAATTGTTTTTCGATCCAATACGGATACCATTTGTTCTCTGCTGCCTTTGGATCATAGTTCTTCGGCAGCAATTGGTCGATGTCGGTTGTTGGCTGTGTAGACATATACGACTCCTCCTATTCGCATAACTTGCTTTGCAAAAAATAAAAAAACCCTTCATCGCAAAGGACGAAAGGATTATTTTCGCGGTACCACCTTTGTTAACACACGATAAACGCCATGCTTATGGTGTGTTCACTCTGACAAGATAACGGTTGCGAACCGGTTTCGGCTAGGCACATGCTTTCACCGAAAAAACTCCTGGGCGACCTTCAGCCATTCGTTACCCTAGAGAATCTCGCAGCAACTGATTCTCCTCTCTGCCAAGGCGTCCTGACTTACTCTTCCCACTCATCGTTCATATCCTATGTAGTTGTCTTATTATTAGCTTTCACTATTATATACAATCACGCTGTTTGGCGTCAAACCCGGGTTTCGCCCACTTTTCCAACCGCAATACCCAGTGCTTCGGTAAAACCGAGCACGCCCAAAATATCGAGAATCTCTTCTCGGACATTGACGATTTCTACCTGTTTCCCCATGGCCAACAGTTCCTTCGTAGTAAAAAACAGGCTTCCAATACCGGAAGAATCTACAAAGGAGACACCTTGAAAATCGACGGTAACGGATTGATTTCGCCCTCCATACTGCTGGAGCAATTCACCTACTCGATCTCCTACAGCCATGTCCAACTCTCCGACGAAAAACAAAGTAGCCTGTCCGTTCGCCTCTGTTGCGCGGTAGTCCATGCTCAAACTCCTCTCAATAGGTATCGGTACACCCAGTCTGCTCGTCCTTTTACTATATTACCCATTTTCATTCACTTGCAAACATTTGGCGTTTTGGAAATCGTGGCTTACCGAGAAAGAATGCACTCTAAAATAAGCTTCGTACCTGCCAGCGAGCTGCTCAAATAAACACGATCACAGTATTGCAGGATCACGTGAAAACCAGCCCCAAGCGAGTGGCGCGTAGAAAATCCTTGCTGTAGGGTAGCTCGCGGGATATCCTCGAGTAAAATTCCTTGTCCTTCATCATGGATCACAGCCCGGCACATCTGCTTATCATTCGATAGGTATAACGTAACCACCCCGCCATTTCCGTGCTTCAACGTATTGGAAGCAGCTTCGTTGACAGCAACGAGAAACTGCAACAATCGTTTATCAGAAATGCCTTGTGGTTCCAAAGCTTGCTTAAACAATCTGCGCAGTTCTGCAAGCTGCTCCGGTAAACGGATATCGATGGCCAAGAGCTTATGCCCTTCCCGTAGCAAGAAAAATAATTCTTCATCACTAAGCAACAATAGCTTACCTTCTGTGACCACACCCAGAATATCTCTATAGATCTCCCATTCCCGTCTTTTGCGTTTTCGTTCTTCTGCAATGACGGCGGTGACATCAATCAAGGCGATTCCACAGGTCCGATCTGGCAGTACAGATGTGTATAATTCAAACACCTTTGTGCCATCAGCAGTGACAATCTGCTCCCTCACAGGTCCCCCCGATCCAGCCGCCTCTTCGACCAGTCGTTGCATTTCTCGCTCTACTTCCGAATTTGCGCGAACATCCCCCAGCGGACGCACTTTCCCTTCATCGTAAAGATAGAGGAAAATCGTCTCGATCTGACGCAAAATCGATAGCTTCTGAATCTCTTGTTTTATTAATCGCCCCCGCTCGTCGTCTCGATCCTTCCAATGTAACAAGACGTCTGCAGGGTCCAATTCGCCACTCATGTGCCACGTGTGAAATTCTTCCAGGAGCAATCGCTCCAGAACATCTTCCCGTCGCAAAACTTTTTCGATATCGATAATGTAGTAAGGATCACCTGCTATACCACGTAATCCGCTACCGATAATTCGGAAATCATAGGCGAGCTCTATTTCTATGCGTCCGTGCAAATCATGGTCAGAACTGCTTAACCCAATGGTCGTCCGGCTCACTGCTACCAGCTTCGCTTGGAACGATTCCATTGTTGCCAAGTTCGTCACCTTTACAGTGCGGGGCGGAACTACTTTGCTCGCTGCACCGCCAGAACGTAGCGCGACAAGGCAATTATCGCAAGTGGGATTGTCCGGACAACGCTCACACAAAATCACAGTTCATCCTCCTATTCACTGGCGCAACTACACGAGAGCTATACTCTTTTCAGGCTCAAATTGAAGAATCAACACAGAAATATCATCCGTTTGTTGTCCCTGCTGTGTTATCTCCATTAAGTAGGCCTCAACTCGATTCATCGACTCCTGCTTACTATCACCAGGCATATTCAATAAGGAGGACAGTTCTTCTAGCCAATGCCTGCTACCTCGAAACACTTCTTTTCTCCCTGTATCCAGCAAACCATCTGTGTAGAGCAATAGCATGCCCTCTTCTTCTAAGGGTACCTCCTCCATTTGATACGTGCTATCGGGCAAAAGCCCTAGGCCGACGCCACCCTTGCTAGCTAAAACGGTTTGATTCGACTTGGACAAATAAAAAGGCTGTGGATGCCCTGCCCTCCCATATCGAATTTTATGTTCCACCTCGTCATAGACTGCAACCAGCATCGTAATGTATGAACGGGTTTTCATCAAATCTGCATAAAGCAACTGATTGAGTCTTTCCAAAATCTCATCCGGCGAATAGCTGGTCTGCAAAACCTGACGTACGGCAATCCTAATCCCCGTTGCCCAGATACTCGCCAAAAAACCGTGCCCGGATACATCCGCAATCATGAAACAGGTGTAGCGATCATTGATTTGTCTATAATCGATGTAATCTCCGCCTACATAATCGACTGGTACGTAAACCGTTCTTGTTCGCAAACTGGTTAACTTCAATTCTTCTGTGGGAATGAGCATCGACTGCATGCGTCTAGCCAGCTTCATCTCCATCTCGATTTCTCGCTGCCCTGATGACTGGTCCTGTTGACACCTGAGGATCAACGCCCGAATGTTCACGAGGAGCAGCCCATAAAAAGATTTCTCCAGTTCCTTTAATTCACGGTCATTGACGTTACTCTGGGCGAACAAGCGGACATAGCGCGGTGTTTGAGCTGTGTCAAGCTGTTCCGAGACAACAATGCGCTCCTCTATTTCGCGCTTCACTATTACGCTCTCTTTGCTGCCACGCTCGATCCGAAAATAAACAGCACCTTGATCTGATTCAAACGTGATCGATAGGAAGCAAGGCTTGTCCATTTTCACGAACCACGTATCGACCAACTCTTCTATAAATGGCATAAGACTCTCGTAATTGACTTGGCGGTTGCTCTGCTCATTGCTGGTCATTACCAGATACTCGTAATTCTGTTTCAATTCCATAAGTTTGACCAATTGATGATTCATCCCCGAGCCACTCCCATACACACTTTAGCATAATTCTTTCTTTCGGGAATTGCGAAAAGGGTTATGGCAATTTTCAAAAACATTGTGATCACCTTTATTCGTTTCGTCCTAGCCTTCCTGCCCTACACCTTCCCTTTTCAGGCACGATTCAAACCACTATCTACCTTGAATGAAAATGTTTTAGGCGTTTGCTCAAGGTTGTAGACACTGTCCAAAGTTGCTGCGCATATGCTGGAATGAGGTGATTGTGATGAATTTTCGTTGGAAGTATAACCCCACGTATTTACGGATCAAATACGGATTCAAACAGGTGCTCTTTCCTTTGTTAGTTTTTCAGTTTATCCGAACGATTGTGTTTCCTACCTCTTTTGATGTCATCCTTCTCGGTTTGCTAGCCATGCTCTATGTTGCCATCTCCCTCGAATGGTTATAAAAAAGAAAAACAACGCCCCACGCGGTGAGACGTTGCTCATTAAAAGGCTTGCTGGACCCAACGATGCAGACGCATCAGGCGGTCCATATCTTTTTCAAAACGTTGGACAGCGTAGAACTCGGTCCACTCGCGGGGATGATGATAATAAATATCCAAGTCCCTCATGATCCTCTCCGGGTAGGACAGAAACGCAGCCATCAGTTCAATTTCTTCCGGCCGCAGAGGAAATATCTCAGCATAGCGATGGAATAGCTGAGAAGCCCCAGCCTCATCCCCCGCCATTTGAAAATAAGTACGATAAAATAGCGTCAAATCGCGCACGGGTGTATCGAAGCTCGCACGATCAAAATTAAGGAGCCTTCCTTTACCCGATCGATCTGGCACAACATGCTCAGGATTCGGGTTACCATGGATCAAGGATAAGCGAAAATGCGCGTGCGTCTCATGCCGCTCTCGCCAATCGATCAATAAGTCTGTCGCTATTTGAGCCATTTCCTCAATAAACTCCTTGTTCGCCAAAAACACCAGATCAAAAGGAGACGGATATTTGCGTTCCTGCGCAAGGACTGCTGCCTTATTAATCTGGTCTTGCCAATATTGCCAACGATTCAGCAATGAGTCGACAAGCGGCTCTACCTGTCTCGGATCATCATACCGATAGTTTTGTGTCAAATGATGGAGCTCCGCCAAACGCTCCAAGGCAGGAGGCGCCCAAGACAAGGGCTCCCCGACCCACTCCTCGTTTCCTGGCTGCCAGGGCGTTACGTAATAGGCGGCGCTACCCTGCTGGACAAAAGGATCATCGTATTTCGTGTACGTAAAAGGAACGGCTCCATCCCATCCCCGGTGCTGCAATTGACGCAGCATATCGCTGACGAACACAAGACGTTGCGCGGGTATTTGCGATCGTTTGCAGACAAAGGAGCCGTAGGGAGTCGTCGCCTTAAATACATTTGGCTCCTTTAAAACGTCAATGCTCTGGGCATACATGTCATACTCTTTGAACAAAGGAGCAATGTCATCATACCGACTCATAGACTCCCTCCCTCCTCGAACGCTCGGCCCGCTCTGCAATGTGCCGAAGCAGTAAGTCAACCGATTGTTGGCTCTGCAAGGCCTGCTCAATACCAGTGATCGATACTTCTTGATCCGACGATACTCGCTTCACGTAGGACTCGATACTCCTGTACACTTCACGAGGACGCGCCATAAAGGCGAGGATCAACGAATAGTTTCCATAGGTGAGTGACTTGATTTCTTCATAGCCGTCAAAAAAAGCGTCAATCTGCTTAAGATCCTTGTGGGTTAAAAAGTGATCGCGCAAAAAGGTGGCAACGTCGCGTTGCTGGACAGATATCACTGGCCGGAAGAAGCCTCTTAAGTACAGCTTCCCGTTTACCATTCCCCAGTTGTCATGCAAAAGGTCCCGATGTGATACAGCGACCGCCTCCGCCGTAATTCGCTCATGAGCAAGCATCGCAGCAGAACGGTCCATTCTTTGTAGCATCGGGGTCATGAGTTCCGATACCCAGCGATTTTCCTTAGAATCCCGCCCGTATTTAGCACGAAACGATTCGACCAGCGCTTTGGCGCGACTTCCTTTTTCTTCGACTTGCTGCTTTTCCTGCTTGAGCAAGTCACTTCCGGACAGTAAAGGACTTTCCTGCTGAGACTGATGCATCATCGCAATCACGCGCCCGCATTGCCTCGCAATATCCTGGCCAGACTGATATTCTTCGATTTGTCGGTGGTGGTCGGTCATGGTAACACCGCGTTTACCCAAAATCAAAAATGGCTTGGTGTCTCTCGTCCGAATAAACCGCTCCACTTCTCGAAACCCCTGACGAGCCAGTCGTTCGCGCCAGGCAAACGACCAGCGCATCACATCTACACGCGGCCAAACGTGGAGTTCTTTGGGGCCCCGGTTTGTCTCCAGTAAATAGCAATCATCAAGGGGCGTAATTCGGATTACGCGCGCCCGATATTGCTGGCAAACCTCAGAGAGATCAATTTTGTCCACGGTCCCCCACTCCTCTATTGTGGGATGTACAGAATCTGCCCTGCTACAAGCTGCTCGGAAGCTAATCGGTTTACTTCCACGATTTTGGAGACAGGTAAGGAGTATCGTTGTGAAATATGCTCTAACGTCTCATCTCGCTGAATAATGCACATTTTCAGCTGACTGGAGCGCTCTTCTTTTTTCCGGACAAACGACGTGAGATTTTGCATGGCCTCCATCATAGACGCGCTGGCATTCGCCGCAGAGCCATGTCGCGAAGAGCTAGATGAAGATTCCGCCTCCAACGCCATCGCTTCCTGTTTGGCACGACTCGCTTGTGAGAAGATGGAAGTAATGTTCACGCGACTTCTTTCTTCCTGGGAGGGTTTTCCTGAAATCGCCACTCGCACTTCTACATCTTCCACGGCAGCCTCTGGTTGTGCAACGACTGGTTCTGCTTCTTGCTCGAGTGCCAGTTCGGATACACCACTGGCTTCCACCGCTTCTTGCACGGCTTCCTGCGACTCTGCCTCGACTGCCGACCCAGTAGGTTCATTGGAAACTTGCTGGTATGCGATTGCCTGTTGATCGTGAATAGCCAGTATAGGCTCCTCATGTTCTTGATCTTTCTCCGCTATTTCTCTCATCTGCTCTTGCTCATCTTCCAATACTGCCTGCCCGGAATAAGAGTCAGATGAATCGTACGAAGCAGATTGTTGGGAATCAAAATCATACGAAATAGGAGCGGTCTCCCAGCTCTCCAAAGGATTGGACTGTGCCACTTCCAGCACATCGCCATATTGCTCGTAGTATTCATCCTCATCGGATTGAGCAATAGCCGGAGTATCGAACATAGAAGGCGATTCGGGTGATTCATAGGATGCCGGCAATGCCTGCCGCTCCAATTCCTCCTCCAGAGCACTCAGCTTTTGATCAATGTCATCGAGGGACGTCGGTTCTGTATATTCTTGCCCATCATCTCCAGCAGCGAAGGCGTATTCCCATGCCCCTTCGCCTGGAACTGCAGCCTGCGTTTCGATCTCCTCCGCTTGTTCAGTTCTATCCCCCAAGACTATCCCCAAAATCTTTAGATCGGCATCGATTAGCATTTGATGTGATGATTCCAGTTTGTAGTCAAAGCTGTCCACAATTGCGTAGATGTCTCCGATCTCCGTAATCCGATCCAACGGAATGGTGATGTTTAACGGAATGCGATGACCGATCTGTTCCTCCCAGCCATAAAAGGCTTGATCCGATGCTTCCTGGCGAAAGGGAGTAAAAGTCATGGCCTCAACCAGCGATTCTCCTTCGCAGCCTGTCGCTTCTGCGGCTTCCCTGATTGGCTCGTACTTCCCTACTAATTGCAAGCAACCCGTGATTGAGATGTAGGAATCGTTTTCCAACACTTCCACATCTGGAACCAATTCCAGCTCTTGCAATTCACCTATTCCAGCTCTATCGGATGAGAGGAAAATGGTCTCCTTGATGGCAAAAGAGAGTTGCCCATCCTGTAATGCCATTCGTGCTCCTCCTTTCAAGTGCAGGACATTTCCCTATACTATATGGACAGGACGAGCCGTTTAGCACCGAAAAAAAAGGAAAAACCGGGGTTATCTATCTCCCCGGTTTTACAGACGCGATCCATTCTGCTATTGCTTTTTTCCCCTGATCAATACAATCTGGTACACCTACACCACTGTACGATGCACCTGCTACGATAACACCAGGGAGTATTTCTTTTAATTGATTGTTCACTTCCTGCACCCAAGCCTGATGTCCGACTACATACGGAATGGCATTTTGCAAGCGTGATACGTTATAAAAATCTGGCTCAGCTCGAATCGTCATGATCTTGCGCAGATCGCGGAGGACAACCTCCAAAATTTCCTCGTCTGTTTGCTCCATGAAGGTTTGCTCTCCCGCTCTCCCTACAAAGCTACGCAGCAAGGCTTTGTTTTTCGGCGTCGTATGTGGCCATTTGCGATGCGCCCACGTACACGCCGTAATTTTTGCTCCTGAATGCCGCGGTACTATAAATCCTGTCCCTTCCATCCCTAAATCAATCGCTGACTCTGGAAACGCCATAGCGATGGTTGCAACCATATGCGGCTTTGCTTGTGGCAGGGTAGGAACTTGTACATAAGAACGGAATAGCGGCTCTGCGACAGCATGTGGTACGGTGAACAGCACCGTATCCGTCTCGATCGTTTCCCCATTTTTCAATACCAAGGTGTACTTCCCGTCTGGTCGTTTCACCAGTTCTTTGACACCGGTATTCTTGGAGATGACTTCTTCAGGCAAGCTTTTCTCGATTCCCTCTACAAAGGACTGCAAGCCGTTCTTCAACGTCAGGAAGATGCCTTTTGGCTTTCCTTGCGTTTTTATTTGCGGGCGAGAATGCTTCATCGCTAAAATCAGGCTGCGATGCTGACTCTCCATTTTGGCGAAGTGAGGAAAACTCGCAAGCAAGCTGAGATTGTCGAGATCCCCGGAGTAGACACCGGACAATAAAGGCGCTATAAGATTATCAATAACTTCATTACCTAGCCTACGCCGAAAAAAGTCACCCACGGAGATATCGCCGTCTCCTTTTGATGCAGGAAGAACAAGATCCAAAGCTGCCCGAAGCTTACCCGGCAAAGAAATGAGATCGGTCGTGACAAAAGGCATGAGCTTCGTCGGTACACCCATGACCGCGCCTTCTGGTATAGCCTTCAGGCGATCCTGATGCCAAATATAAGCTTGGCCTGTACTGTTGCGAACGAGATCATCTGCAAGTCCCAAGTCCACTGCCAGCTCAGCCGCACTTGTTTTCCGCTCGAGAAACGAATCCGGGCCTTGCTCAATAACAAACCCTTCGTGACGCCATGTCTTGATTTTCCCACCAAGCCGTCCCTGCTCTTCAAGCAGTTGAAAACGGATTGGCAAGCCTTTTGCTTCGATTTCCTTTTGTAAGTAATAAGCAGCGGTCAAACCTGTGATGCCACCGCCTACAATCGTAATATGATAGGTATTATCGCTCATATGATCGATCCCCTAATTCGCCAGCTTCTTTCCGACAGCATCAGCCAGACAGGAAATGAACGCAGGTCTGGCGTTAGGCATCGGAGGACGATAGTAATGTACCCCTAGCTCATCTGTAACCGCTTTGCATTCCACATCATTATCAAACAGAACTTCCAAATGCTCCGCGATAAATCCGACAGGACAGTAAACAAATGCTTGGTAGCCTTTTGCTTCGTACAGCTCTCTGGTCAAATCCTGTACATCCGGTCCCAACCACGGATCAGGTGTATTTCCGGCACTTTGCCATCCGATTGCATAAGAAGTGATCCCTGCCTGCTCGGCAATGAGCTTTGCAGTCTCTTCCAGTTGCAATGGGTACGGATCACCTGACTTCAAGATTTTTTCCGGCAGGCTGTGAGCGGAGAAGATCACAACTGCTTGTCCACGCTCTTCATCCGTCATCGAGGCAACCTTCGCTTGAATGGCATCTGCCCAATATCCGATGAAACCTGGCTCCAGATACCAGCTCTCAATGCTGTGGATGACCGGTCCCCCGATTGCTGCGGAATGCTCTTGTGCTCGTCCATTGTATTCTTTGACGCTGTAGCTAGAATAATGAGGCGCCAGAACAAGACTGATCGCTTCCGTAATCCCATCATGCTTCATTTGCTCTATTGCGTCCTCAACAAACGGAGCAATATGCTTCAAACCAAGGTACCCTACAAATTCACGGTCTGGGTAGCGCTTGTTCATTTCCTGCTCGAGAGCGCGCACCTGCTCATCCGTAATGTCTGCAAATCGATTCAATCCATCTACAGCCTCGTAACGCGCCATCAAATCATCGAGCAGTTCTTGTGGTGGCTTACGACCACGTCGAATGTGCGTATAGTATGGTTCAATCTGTTCAGGACTGCGTGGCGTTCCATACGCCATTAACAAGAGTCCGATCTTCTGCTTTGACATGTAAGCGCCCCTCCTGATTAGACGTCCCTTTTGTAACTATGGATGAACTTCGTCAGTTGTTGCAGCGTTTCTACTTTGGCATCAGGGAATACACCATGTCCCAAATTGAAGATGAAGCCTGGTTGCTTTGTGCCTTCATCCAAAATTTCCTTCGCCTTCGCTTCGAGCTTCTCCCATGGAGCCAATAGCAGCGTTGGGTCCAAATTGCCTTGCAGTGTCTTCGTCACACCCATTTCACGAGCAGTCGTAATCGAAGTACGCCAGTCCAGACCAACTACATCAACAGGCAAGCGGTTCCAATCCATCAAAAGATGACCAGCCCCGATACCAAAATAGATCATTGGCACACCAGTATCTTTTAGCGCGTTGAAGATACGCGTCATAACTGGTGTAATGTACTCGCGGTAATCTTCGTCATTCAATGCTCCGACCCACGAATCAAATACTTGTACAGCTTGTGCACCTGCTTTAATTTGAGCTTTGAGGTAGGTGATTGTCATATCACCCAGTTTTTCCATCAGCGCCTGCCAAGCAGCTGGCTCCGTATACATGAATGCTTTTGTCTTATGATAGTGCTTGGAAGGGCCGCCTTCGATCATGTAGCTAGCCAGTGTAAATGGTGCACCCGCGAAACCGATCAATGGAACAGATAATTGCTGACGCAAAATCTTAATGGACTCAAGAATGTAAGGCACATGCGTTTCCGGATCAAGCTCAAGCAGACGCTCAACATCCTTCAAGGATTCGATCGGGTTTGCGATCACAGGACCAATGCCAGATTCGATGTTCACATCCACGCCAATCGGTTTTAGTGGCGTCATGATGTCTGCAAACAAGATTGCAGCGTCCACGCCCAGTTGATCAACGGGCAGACGTGTCACTTCCGCGCAAACTTCCGGTATGTAGTTCATTTCAAAAAAGCTATGCTTCGCGCGGATGGCGCGGTATTCTGGCTGATAACGCCCTGCCTGACGCATGTACCAGACCGGGACATGCTCTGTCGCTTCACCGCGACATGCTTTCAAAAACGTATCGTTAAAAGTTTTTGCGGTCATGAATAAACCTCGCTTTGCACAATTATGTTTCCTTCAATATGATACCATTCGTCATTCGACAAGTAATGTCTCTTTTGTGTCAAAATCTTTTCGTTTCTTCCGTTTCCAATCCTATCCATCAGTGTTTCCAAACTTCTCCTAATGAATGCGAACCTCCCCGTTAGAACTTCGCACAGTCATCTTAGGTCCACCCGAACCAATCGATGCCTTCACTTTGTAATCCTCTTTCTTTTCATAAGAGAGGTTCGACCAGGTGGTTTCGATGCCTCCTGTATCTGTCGTTACTTCTAGCTGTGCTGCAGCAGGCTCCTTGGCTACCGTCACTCGAATATCACCCGTATCCGTCTTAATCGAAACGTCATGGGTCAACTCTGGCATGCTCAGTTCATCTATCTCGCCTGTGGAGCTTTCAATTACAACTGCCGAGCGAATATTCGCCAGATTGATATCTCCCGTACCTGTTTGGACGTCGAGACCTTCTCCTTCATAGCCCGACATATCCACATCTCCTGAGTTGCTGATTACTTCCGTGTTTTTTGCACGCAGCATCCCGCTCTTGATATCCCCTGTCATTGTTTCAAGCTGGACATACTCATACACTTTTTCTGGCAATAAGAGCTCCAGCTTTACCTTACCATTGCGAGGATAAAACATATTAACGTGAGGTCGTTCACGCATTTCCACGAGCAGCGTACCATCTGGTGAGACTACACTTCGAAACTCCAGTCGCTCCTGCTGTTGCTCGGATACTTCACCGACCATCCGTACACTCACCTTTGGTTGCTTGGTTGCCATGATTTCCACATCAGCTACTTCTGTAAGCACCTCAATCGCTTTTATCTCCTGCTCGATCGTGCGCTCTTCATTGACGTGTTTTAACGAAAATGAGAAATTTTCTTGCTTCGTAAAGAGCCAGATGATTCCACATACACCGATGATGAACAATAGAAGACTTATGCCAAACAGTCTTTTCCCCAAATTTCGCATCTTATTTCCCCCTGATCATCTTTACGTTGAACTGGAGATAACGCAAGAACTGGCGATACAGCCATTTCGTCAATTTCAGCAAGCCGATGGCAAACATTCCGCCCAATCCTACGGAAACCATGCTGGAGAACAACAGGAAAAGTCGCTCTTGAGAAGGGGCAGGAATTCCGTAATCCAAGAATATTCCGACTGGCGCGACCAAAAGAGCCGCAGTCATCGCATACAACCCAAGCAGTATGCCGATCAGGCCTAGAAATGGTCCCAAAACGAAGACGAGATTGAAAAATCCCAAGCTGATCGTCGCGACAATCGCCCTCGTCATATTCCCTACCGATGCGTTGGACTGTGCCTGATCAATTCGGTAGCCAGCCAAAAGCTCGCGTGCCACTAGCTTCGGACTTCCCAATCCTTCCGAAATTTCATGCTCAGTCTTCCCTTGATTCATTCCCAGGAGAAAATGCTCTGTATAATCGGCAAGGATGTCTAAGCGTTCTTTATCAGGCAAAGCGCTAAGCAAAGCATTTAACTCATCCATAAACTCACGCCTTGTCATATCCGAGTCCCTCCTCTATGATTTCATTTACCCCACGGTTAAATATTCGCCACTCCAAGACGAGGTCGTTCATGTATTGACGTCCGCGATTTGTCAGCTGGTAATATTTCCGTGGGGGGCCCTCTTGTGATTCCGCCAAATAGGTCGTAAAAAATCCTTCCTGGGTCAAACGGCGGAGCAAGGGGTACACCGTGCCTTCAGAGATATGGAATTTTTCTGAGATGCTCGCAACCAGTTCGTAGCCGTATCTGTCCTGCTTAGCTGTCAAGACGAGAACACACAGCTCCAGAACCCCTTTTTTAAACTGTACGTTCATCAACATCACCCATGACAAAGCTTACCAAATAGGTACTGTATATTGCAAGGTACTTCATAATAAAAGACGGACAGGGAGGTTTTTCTCCATCCCTGTCCGGTCAAACCTTATTTTACTTCAACAATACGGCCTTCTACTTTTGGATTGACAGTTTTACGCTTGATCAAGCCTTCTTCCACGATGCTGTACATGGACAGACCTGTGTTGAAGAATGGCTTTTTCAACGATTCATAACCATCTCCACCTGCTGCCAGGAAGTCGATCGTCGCCAATTTATACGATTTGGTCAGGTCAAGCGGCTTGTCCCCAACTTTTACTTCCTGTACGCGCTCGCCAGCTGGCTTGGAAGGGTTGTAAGTGAAGCTCATACCGCTTACTTGCGGGAAGCGTCCTGCGCCCTCTTCTACCTTGCTCACGCCGTTTTCGAGGGCTTTTTTCAGCTCTTCGCCGGTTACTTCTACGATCGCCAGTGTATTGTTCTCAAATGGCAGGAGCGTGTACAGACCTTTTTTCGTGATGTCGCCTGCTGGCAGCTGAGTACGGATTCCTCCGCCGTTCGCCAGTGCTACATCTGCCTCGTAGCCTTTGATAGACTGCGTGCGCTCCAGCATGATATCCGTGATCAGGTTACCTACGTTTGTTTCTTTCGTACGTACCAGTGCGCGGTCACCATCGAGCGGCACTTCGGATTTCGCGATCACAACGTTCATTACGGTATCGATCTTGCTTACAACTTCTTTTACCATTTTATCTACATCTGGATCAGCTACAACTGCCTCGTCGTACTCTTTCAGACCGCCGCTGAATGCAACCAGTTCTTTTCCGAGGTAGTAGAGGTCTGCACGACCGAGAGACTTACCGTATTCCCAGTCTTGCACGATGTACGTACCGTTTACCAGTTCAGGCGTTTTCAGTGGCGTATGCGTGTGACCACCAACAATCAGGTCAATGCCAGGAACGTTTTTCGCGATTTCACGGTCTACGTTCAGTCCGATATGGGAAACAACAATGACGTGATCTACTTCTTTTTTCAGCTCAGGTACAAGTACTTTCGCTACTTCTACCGGGCTTTTGAATGTCAGCCCTTTTACGTTGTCAGGGTGAGTCAATACAGGTGTGTCTTCCGCTACGAAACCAACAAAGGCGAATTTCTTACCGCCAATCTCTGCTTTGAAAATAGGTGGCAGCAATTCTTTTCCATCTGCCTTGAACACGTTAGCAGAGATGACTGGATGCTCGAGCATGTCACGCAGCTTGAGCAGTTGCTCATAACCGAAGTCAAACTCATGGTTACCTGCGGCCATTACGTTGTAGTCGAGGCTGTTGAGGATTGGAACAACAGATTCGCCTTTGAATTGGTTCACGAAAACGGTACCTTGGAAGGTATCACCAGCGTCCAAGAGCAAGAAGTTTTCGTTCTCTGCACGCCATTCCTTGAGCAAGGTTGCGATTTTGGCAAAGCCGAATTCTTTTTGGTTCTTGTCTTCTTGAATATGACCATGTGTATCGTTAGTGTGTGCGATCGTTACATGCGTGGTAGCCGCATTACCCAATGCTTGGAAAAATTCGCCGCGCGTAACAGTCGCTTTGTTGTCGAGCTTCATTTTGTAGCCCAGTTTGTCAGCCATTTGAGTCAACTTGGCAGACGTTATGACTTGCGCAGGGTTTTTATAGTCGTCTTGTGTGAGAGCACCTTGGCCCTTTGCCCAGTCGAAGTAAGGAGTAGACCAATGAGCACCTTTAGCGGCAGCTCCCACTTTTGCCTCTTTCAATTTGGAGAAAACCACAGTAGCTTCAGCGAGAGTCACGGCACGATCCAAAGCAAGATCGCCATTTTGACCCGCCGATACAATTGCCTTTTTAACCATCCAGTCAGTGTGCTGTACGGGATGCAACGGTGCTGCAAATGCTGAGGAAGACATCAGCGATGCAAAAACGATAGACGCAAACGCCGTCATCGTAATCCGACGTGCCTTTTTCATGATAATTTCCCCTCTCGTCTATGTATAAATAAATAGGATAACGTTTTCATTATAGCAAAATTTGCTAGGACGATGGTGTGATTTTGTTACTTTTTGTTGAGAAAGCTCCCCAATGCTGCAGCCATTTTCTCTGGCGCTTCTACCATGCCCATATGCCCAACATCAGGCAGCAGCACTTGCTCGACGTTATTTTTATCAACTGTAAAAGTTTTTTCAGCAGGAATGATCTGGTCCTCTGTTCCTGCGACTAATAGCACAGGTAGCGTCGTTTCTTGCAGCATCTGATTACGATCCGCTCGATCACGCATGGCGATTAATGTTTGGATCGCTCCAACTGGGCTCGTCGTAAAGCCAATCTCTTTTGCTAACTGGACTTCTTCTCTCATCGATTCGATATGCGAAGGTGCGAACAGCTTCGGGATAAGTGCTTTGATAAAAGGCTCCATACCATTTTCCCGAATGCTCTGGGCTCCTTTATCCCGATTCGCTTTGGCAGCGTCGTCATCCGGATATGGGGTCGAATGGATCAACCCAAAGCTCGCCAGCTTTTCCGCGTATTGATTGGCAAAAGCCAGGGTCACATAGCCACCGAGCGAATGACCAAACAGATGAATCTTCGCTAAACCCAGCTCATCTACAAACAAAGCCAGATCGTCTGCAAAGCGCTCCATCGAATACGGTTCATCAGGGGCCGAGCTGTCTCCATGTCCACGCAAATCAATCGCCATGACACGATGCGTTTTAGACAGGAGCGGTACTAGCTTATGCCAGTAGGATGAGCTTCCGCAAAAACCGTGGATCAAAACAAGCGATTCCCCCGATCCTTCTTCTACATAGGCTATTTTGATGCCGTTACTCAGTTGAACTTCCTTTTTCATGAATCATGCTCCTTTATCGTTTTTATTTCTTGTCACCCGGTTCTTCTGCATTTACGATTGGATCATATTCCCTGTTCAGTGAATGTGAAACGAGGTGCACACGTAAATGGTATACCCAAAAATAGGTTCCGTGATCGTAAGAAACGACAGTGAAATATCGTACACACTCATTCAGCCAAATCAAGCTCCGTCTCGCTCCATCTGTTTTTTCTTTCCTGGAGCAAGCTACTCGTTTGACAGACCTTATCTGTATTATTCTACCATGCTTTTTTTGAGCAAGCAGATTGATCTCGTCCATGTACATGCTGCTTATGGACAAGAAAATACGGATTTTTGGAACGGTTCGTTCACAAAACGCAGTGCATGGATCAGCAAGGATATGCAAACCGTTGTCTCTCATGTGCTAGACAAGCAAAATTATGACCGTGTTTTCTTTCTCGGGAAGTCGCTCGGCACAGCTCCAATCATATGTGGCTTGCTCAAGGAAGCTCGTTTTGCCCGTTCGTCATCGATCCTGTTGACGCCCTTGCTGACTGAGGAGGTGGTCAGCACGGACTTGCTGACTCTTACTCAACCGATATTTCTCGTCTCGGGAACTGCCGATCACTACTACAATCAGGGTGTGGTAGATCAGCTATGCGCTACCAAACCAAACATTCAGCTCCATCTGCCGCAAAATGCCAAGCACTCCCTTGATGTTGAACTCTACGTCGATGATTCCCTTCAAGTGCTACAGTCTGTCATGGGTGAACTATCACGTTTCTTGGACAAGGAACTGAATTGACCTCAAAAACAACACCTCTTGCTCGTACAATGAGAGGTGTTGTTCTCTTGTTTTTTACCGAAGCGGGATAAAAATTTCATACGCATTGTCGACCCGAGCAGACTCATGCACAGAAGGAACATACCGTTGATCGTAGCGCTCCATGCGAAGAGCTTGCTCGTTCACCTGATGGCCATTCTCGTTGAGCCAGCCAAAAAGGCGCTGGTATGTATCTTGTACCTCTTCCATTGGTCCTGTGTGGGTGAAACGAGCGTAGGACTTCGCTAGAATCGTGAACCCGACCATGCCCTCAGGGATATGCTCGAAACGCTCTACTTCCACCACGATGTACTCCGTATACATTTGGAACATCCGATTCTCATCGCTGATGTCGTAGCGAACCTCTGGTGAAATCACGAGAGGAATCTCATTCTGGCGCTTCAAAAAAGTCTCCCACAGCTTGGGCATGTACTCGACAAGCATGGGAAAAGAACCGGAGAAGCTTAGACCAACCAAGTGCTTTTGTGGTACGTGAACAATTGTTCCTTCCATGTCTCCACCTCATTCAGCTGCATTTCCCCTCGTATTTTGACAATCGGTGTAAAAATCCTGCAAGAAGTCAAAAAAGCACCTCCTGCATGAGCAAGGAAGTGCTTTCTTTTTTTCAATCCTTTTATTCAAACGCTTTTTTCATCGCGTGGTAGCTCGCTTCAATCGTCCGTTCGATATCTTCGTCAGTATGAGCCAAGGAGACGAACATTCCCTCAAACTGGGACGGCGGAATCATAATGCCTTCTTCCAGCAGATGGCTAAAGTACGCCGAGAAACGCTCCAGATCAGATGTTTTCGCTGTTTCGTAGTTGATAACCGGCGTCTCTGTAAAGAACAAGCAAACCATGGAACCCACACGATTGAGCGTGTGTGGAATGCCCAGCTTCTTGGCATTGTCAGCCAAGCCTTCAGCCAAGCGCGCTGACATCTTTTCCAAGCGTTCGTAAGTGCCCGGTTTGCTGAGCTCTTGCAAGGTAGTCAAGCCGGCTGCCATCGCCAAAGGATTCCCTGACAGTGTACCTGCCTGATAGATTGGTCCTGCAGGGGCCACTTGCTGCATGATCTCCCGTTTGCCGCCGTATGCGCCTACTGGCAAGCCACCGCCGATGACTTTCCCCATCGTTGTCAAATCAGGGGTAATGCCGTACAGCTCTTGTGCACCGCCCAATGCTACACGGAAGCCAGTCATGACTTCATCAAAAATCAGCAGTGTCCCATGTTTCTCCGTAATTTCACGCAGTCCTTCGAGGAAGCCTGGCTGTGGAGGAACGACCCCCATATTGCCGCCGATTGGCTCCACGATGACTGCTGCTAGATCATCGCCAAACGCTTCAAAGGCAAGCTTGACGCTTTCCAGATCATTGTAAGGAACCGTAATCGTATTGTGCGCTGTTCCCTCAGGTACGCCTGGGCTGTCAGGAAGGCCTAGTGTAGCCACACCGGAACCAGCTTTGATCAAAAGGCTGTCTGCATGACCATGGTAGCAGCCTTCGAACTTCATGATTTTGTTGCGGCGGGTATAGCCACGCGCGAGGCGCAGTGCACTCATCGTCGCCTCTGTACCGGAGTTCACCATACGCACGACTTCTACAGATGGTACGATCTCACAGACGAGCTTCGCCATTTCTGTTTCCCGCTCAGTCGGTGCACCAAAGCTAGTTCCAAGCGCGGCTACTTCAGTAATCGCTGCGAGAACACGCGGATGTGCATGGCCCAAGATCAATGGACCCCAAGAGCCGATGTAGTCAATATAGCTGTTTCCATCCACATCAAAAATACGGGAGCCTTCTCCTTTTGCAATATAAACAGGATTGCCTCCGACGCTCTTAAATGCACGAACTGGACTGTTTACTCCACCTGGTATGTAATGCTGTGCTTCTGCAAATAACTGAGTAGATTTTTCTCTCTTCATCTCATGCTCACCTCGCCAGCCATTTTGCAACATCTTTTGCATGGTACGTAATGATCATATCTGCACCTGCACGTTTGAAGCCAACCAATGTTTCCATAACGATACGCTCTTCATCGATCCAGCCATTCAAAGCCGCCGCTTTAACCATGGAATACTCAGCACTCACATTATAAGCCACGATCGGCAGATTGAAGTTTTCACGCAGACGAAGAACCATGTCCATAAAGGCAAGGCCTGGCTTCACGATCAAAAAGTCCGCGCCTTCTTTTACATCGGAAGCTGCCTCGCGCAATCCTTCACGTGCATTGGCCGCGTCCATTTGGTAGCTTTTGCGATCGCCGAATTGTGGAGTAGATCCTGCCGCATCGCGGAATGGACCGTAGAAGGCAGAAGCGTATTTCACTGCATAGGACATAATCGGAATATGCTCAAAACCAGCCTCGTCCAAAGCTTCACGGATTGCAACCACGAACCCATCCATCATGTTGGAAGGTGCAATAATATCTGCTCCAGCTTTTGCTTGGGAAACGGCGGTCTGACCCAAAAGCTTCAATGTTTCGTCATTCACTACTTCGCCTTCGTGAATGACACCACAGTGTCCATGATCCGTGTATTCACACAGACAGGTATCTGCAATCACGATCATTTCCGGATGAGCTTCCTTGATCAGACGCATTGCCTGCTGGGTAATCGCATCATCATTGTACGCCTCTGTTCCGCATGCGTCTTTATGCGTTGGTACCCCAAACATCAAAACAGCTTGAATACCCAGAGCGACGATTTCCTTCATTTCTTCGGCTAGTGTGTCCAAGGAGAGCTGATACACGCCTGGCATGGACGGAATCTCATTTTTAATACCAGTTCCTTCCACTACAAACAACGGATAAATCAAGTCTTCCACCCGTACGTGGTTCTCCCGCACCAGATTGCGCATAGCCGCGCTCTTGCGCAGTCGGCGATGACGGTCAAATGTTTGTGCCATGTCGATTCCCTCCCAGATTATCTAGTATAGCTCCTAGCAAGCCTTCCACGGTGTACTCACTCGCTACCACATGAACAGTAAGCCCGTTTTGTTTTGCTGTATCTGCCGTTATTGGTCCGATGCAGGCTATCTGAACGTGCTTGAGCCAGTCAGATGATGTATAGGGCTCCATCGCTGCCATAAAATGCGTCACCGTTGAAGAGCTAGTAAACAAGATGATATCAATTAGACCTTGCTGTAGCTTTTCCGCTGCGTCTGGAGCCTGCTCTGCATCAATGACAGTGTGATACACGTCTACCTCTGTCACAGCAAGCCCCAAGCGAACAAGCTCCTTTGGCAGTGCCTTGCGGGCAATATCTGCACGTGGCAGCAAAACACGCTGACCAGGCAACAGCTGATCATACAAGCTCGATAGCAATCCCTCCGCCACGTAATCGGACGGGATGACAGCTACTTTAAGCCCTTGCTGCTCAAGGGCCTTAGCAGTCTTCGGACCAACCGCAGCAATTTTGCCAGTGATCGCTTCGAGTCCAACCCCGACCTCATGCATCCGCTCCAGGAAGAAGCGCACACCATTCACACTCGTGAACACCACCCAGTCGAATGTTGGCAACTGGGTGATGGCTTCGTCGAGCTTGGCGGTGTCCGTCGGCGGCATCATTTTTAACAGGGGAAATGCGTACGCTTCTCCACCTAACCGCTCAATATGTTCAACGAGCTCGCGAACTTGACTTCTTGCCCGCGTTACCATGATGCACTTGCCAATCAGCGGCTTGTGCGATCCGTGGACAATCATTGCTCATTCTCCCGCAATACTTGTGCAAGGACTTCTCCCGCTCCCTGCGCCAGAAGAGCTTCCGCCACTTGAATACCCAGCGCTAACGGATCTTGGCCAGTCGCCGTGTTTTTAAACATTTGCTTCCCATCTGGGGAGCCAACCATTCCCGTCAAAGTAATTTCATTGTTCTCTCCAACCGTTGCGTATGCGCCAATCGGCACCTGACAGCCGCCTTGCAGCTTGTGCAGGAAGCTGCGCTCTGCCGTTACCGCCAAACGCGTCGGTGCATCATCCAACTGCTTCAAGAGAGCGAGTGTTTCCTCATCATCTGCACGGCATTCGATGGCAAGCGCTCCTTGACCGACTGCTGGCAAGCTGATTTCAACAGGCAGGAACTGCGAAATGCTCCCTTCAAAATTCACGCGCTCAAGTCCAGCCGCAGCGAGGATGATGGCATCAAAATTGCCTTCTTCCAGCTTACGCATACGCGTATCAATATTGCCTCGCAGAGATTCGATCTGAATATCAGGGCGATGTGCGAGAATTTGTGAAGAACGACGCAAGCTGCTGGTTCCTACCAAAGCTCCTTCTGGCAGTTCATCCAACGTCTTGCCATCCTTGGAAAGCAGAACATCTCGAGGATCAACACGCTTCGGAATCGCGCCGATTACCAAGCCCTCTGGCAATTCAGACGGCATATCCTTCAAGCTGTGTACCGCAAAATCGGTTTCCTTATCGAACAGGGATTGTTCAATTTCTTTGACAAACAATCCTTTTCCGCCTACTTTGGACAAAGTCACGTCGAGGATTCGATCGCCTTTTGTCACGATTTCATGCAATTCAAAATCAGCTTCAGGTGCGAACCCCTTCAGTTTTTCTACGACCCATTTCGTTTGGGTGAGCGCCAATTTGCTGCGACGCGTTCCCACTTTCCATTTTCCCATGACAGCCTCCTTGATGAACAGCCCCTACCACCAGTCGTGAAATGTAGAAGTAGTGAAGCCTAAAAAATTGATAAGCAGTAACAAAAACGCCAGGACGTTCCACTGCGCGAGTCTGCGCATCTGCACCGTATCCCGATAGCGTTGGTACAGCCACAGCGAATAAATCGCAAGAACTAGCACAGAGAGCACTACTTTTGAATCAAACAAAAATTTCTCTGGCAAAACCATTTTACCCCAAATGATACCTAATACAATCGAGAGCAAGAGCATTGGTACACCCAGCATGTTCATTCGGTACGCATAGCCTTCCAATTGATCAAGACTAGGCAAACGCCTGAGCAACGGCGACCAGCGTCTTCCCTTGAGCATTTTATGCTGAAGCAAGTACATGGCCGAGAAGATCATAGAGAGCGAGAATGCCCCGTAGCTGAACATGGCCAGTGTCACATGTGTCAACAATAGCTCGGAGGTCAAAATGCTCGATACAGCCTCAATCGGCGTTTCCGGCAAAAACATCGACATGACGAGCACGACGAACCCGATAATATTAGTAAAAAAAACCAACAAATCAATCCGAAAAAAATAGTGAATGGCAAGCGACAAGCCTACCAGCACCCATGAATAAAAAAAGAGCGTCTCAAACAGCGTAATGACAGGAAAATACCCCTTCATGACTGCCTGTGAGACAAAAAATGCGGTTTGCAAGGCCCAAACGACAACAAGCAACCCGAAAGCCAGACGATTGACTTTCCGGTTGCTTTGCAAGAAGTCGTTAAAATAGAAGAGAACACTTGCAGCGTAGAGAAAGATCGTCAAGTCGTAGATCCATCTCACCTCGGCCATGCACTCTCTCCCCCACTTTCCCAATCGGTTTCTAACAATACGAGTTCAAAAAGACGACTTTTTGAACAACCTCTAGTAGCAGATAGATTGTCAGGCCAGCTTAGTCAGGGAACCGGGAAGCGAATACCTGCTCCCGAGAAGAAGATGTCTGTTTATTTTTATCGTCCGCCCAGATTGCTTCCTGCTCTTTTCGTTCCAGGATTTCTTCCAACGCAAACATTTTCTCGAAAATATCCAGTACTTCTTCCCCATCTTTGGTAGCTGCCATTTCTTTTAAACGCACGACCGGATCGTGCAACAGTTGATTGACAATACCCTTGGTTGTCTTGCGGATGATGTGCATCTCTCGCTCAGACAAGTTCGGCAACTTGTTTTCGATTTTTCGCATCGCTTCGCTTTGGATCGTGTTTGCCTTGTCACGCAGTGCAGCGATGAGTGGCGCCACGCCAAGAGTCTGGTACCAGGTCGTGAATGCCACGATCTCTTCTTGAATCATGACATCCAGACGTTCCGCTTCACGAGAACGTTCCGCAACGTTACTCGCAACGATTCCTTCGAGATCGTCAATATCATATAAGAATACGTTATCAAGATCATGCAAGTCAGGATTCAGGTCGCGAGGAACTGCGATATCCACCATGAACAACGGACGATGCTTCCGTTGTTTCATGATCGGAGCCAGTTCTTTTTTGCCGAGGACATAACCTGTCGCTCCGGTCGAGCTGATGACGATGTCTGCTGTGAGCAGTGCCTCAGGCAGCTGCTCCATCGTACAGGAGTCACCCTTAAACTTTTCTGCCAAAAGCTGCGCTCGCTCCAAAGTACGATTCGCTACCATGACGTGCTCCGATCCGTTTGCATGCAGGTGCTTGGCGGTCAGTTCGCTCATTTTGCCCGCTCCGACGATCAGGACAGACTTCCCTGCGAAGGACCCGAAAATCTTTTTCCCTAGTTCGACAGCAGCGTAGCTGACAGAAACCGCATTTTGTCCAATCGCTGTCTCTGTATGGGCACGCTTGGCAAACGTGATCGCTTGCTTGAACAAGGTATTGAAGACGGTCCCTGTCGTTTGTCGCTCCTGCCCCAACAGGAACGCATCACGGACTTGTCCGAGGATTTGTGTTTCTCCCATTACCATCGAATCAAGACCGGAAGAGACGCGGAACAAGTGCTCGATTGCCTGTTCGTTCTCTTTTATATAGAGATGATCCTTAAATTGTTCTTTCTCCACACCGAACCATTCAGCCAAAAAACGGCGCGTATAGTCTCGGCCAATATTAGCCTGGTCGCAAACGACGTAAATTTCCGTCCGGTTGCACGTCCCCAGGATGATACATTCTGCGATACTCTTCGTCTGGGAGAGAAGATGAAGAGCGCGTGCTGTCCCATCGTCGCTGAATGTAAACTTTTCGCGAATTTCGACAGGAGCTGTTTTGTAGTTTAAACCCAGCAAAAGAATATCCATAATGTCCTCCCAGAATGACAAACCTGTTAGCGGCATATGTAAAATGCACTATTATTATAACATTATGTCCCGAACCGGATAGGAGTAATTGTGAAAAATTTATTAACGGAGTGTACTTTGGGTATATCCTGTATAATCCGCTTGCGTTCTTTCCGGGAATACCTTATTATGTCGGCTATACATGAAAACAGAAGAAAAATTGCGAAAATGCCAGAAAGGAGAGGAAAGAAGCTTTGAGAAAACCATGGATGGCAGACATAACGCTGTTCCTCGTCGCTTTTATCTGGGGAACCACGTTTTTGATCGTACAGCAGGCAATCGCATCGCTGCCTCCCAATACGTTTAACGCCGTACGCTTTACCATTGCCGCGCTATTTTTATTGATCATCTATTTCATCCGCAATCGTTATCGTGGGCAGAACTCTGAATGGAGAGGGCCACTGCTTCGTGCAGGCGTCATCCTCGGTTTTTGGCTCTGTCTGGGATATGCCTTTCAGACTGTAGGACTTTTGTATACATCGCCGTCCAAAGCTGGCTTTATCACAGGTTTAGCCGTCGTATTGGTACCGCTTTTCTCGTTTTTGCTCTTGCGTGATCGGGTGAAGCCTTTTGCCATTATCGGCGTGATTCTAGCGGCGTTCGGCTTATATTTGTTGACGCAGAACCAGTCGTTCTCCTTTAATCTCGGAGATGCATTGGTCTTCGGCGGTGCGATCTGCTTCGCCATGCAAATCGTATTTACCGGCAAATACGCACCTCGTTTTGCAGCGCTGCCGCTTGCCATTACGCAATTAGGCACGGTAGGTGTCATGAGCTGGCTATATTCCTTTTTCTTTGAGGATTGGAGTCGTGCCTTTGATCCGGCGATCTTGTTCAAGCCTGAGGTGGCCTTTGGTTTGATCGTCACTTCTATTTTCGCTACGGCACTTGCCTTTCTCGCTCAGACGGCCTTGCAAAAAGAAACCAGCTCGACGCGGGTCGCTCTCATTTTCGCTTTGGAGCCCGTTTTTGCTGCACTCACCTCATACGTCTTTATTCACGAAGTATTGAGTGGAAGACAGTTGACCGGATGTCTTTTGATTTTCACCGGAATGATTTTGGCAGAACTTCCGATTCAGGAATGGTTACGGAATTTCCGACAGAGAAAACCAAATGACGGTCGTGAATCCGCCTGATATGAAAAGCAAAAAAGTTCCTTCTCCCCTGCGGGAAAGGAACTTTTTTTATGAGCTCTTCTTGACCTCTAGCATTACGGCATCCACAAAAAGCTGCATGACCGGTCCGCACACTTCTTGCGGGTAACGCTCCGTTCGTTTGAGCCATTGTTTGAGCCGGAGCAGGTGGTAGGCTGCTTGTGGAAGTCGCCCTCTTGTCCCATGATCGATGAGAGCAACTGCCGATAGACCGACCTTGGTCCACAGATGGAACTTCTCCACCCAGGGCCTCGTTTCTTCCGCAAGCTTCTGATTCGTCATCCCTGCCAACAGCTTGTCCGCCGCCGCCTCCATCTTCTGAAAAAGAGTCGTCAAGTCAGCAATGGCTTTTTGCCGATCCCCTTCCAAGAAATGAAAGCGGAAGGTCAGGATAGCTTCTAGCAATCGCGGCGATTCCACCTCGCATAAAAACGAGCTCTGCACGTTCTCAGCAAAGGTGAAGAAAGCATCTGCGTCCTTTTGTCCTGCCACTTCCTCTACGGCTTGTTTCCACACCGTATCAGGATCGTAGCCGATCGGATCTCGCAAATAGGCTGCCGTCGTAATCAAAGGAATCTTCGAGCACTCTGGTCTAGACATCGCATTCGCCACATAGCCTGCTGCGTATTTCCACAGATCAGGGTCACGGTGACGCAATGGACCGATATGTAGTTCGTTCGCCATGGCCAAATCATTCACCGGGTAGTTGTCCCAATAAAATGGCTGATGTCCCGTGTACTCCTGAAAGCGAATCGCATCGCCGTCCGTCAGGTAGGGCGAACAGACGAAACGTCCCGTCCAGAACAAATCGATTTCTGGCGGCAAATGCTGGCCAAGGTACATGATGTACGCTTCTTTTCCAATCCCGTTGTATTGTGTAGGACAGACAACCAGCTTGACTGGATCGCCCCAGCTGCGTATCAAATCCCATACGTAGTGTGTCGTATGAGCATGTGCCTCAGCCAAATGGGCAAATTCGGCTACATCCTTGTCATGCAACAGGTACATGGGGATATCATCGAACAATAGCGCAAAGTAACGCACACCGCGATCATACAAATCCCGATACTTCCTACCCAACAGCTCCAAGTGCTGACGATTCGTATATTCCATGCTGAGTCCAGGACCCAGGCAATAAATAAACTGCATATTGCGAGTCTGTGCCCGCAAGATCAGCTCGCCTAGCTGTTGATTGGCTTTCGCAGGAAGCGGCTCCATCCAGCGTTCCCTCAGATACTCGTCATTTTTGGGGGCGTAGAAATACGCGTTGTAATCATGTCGGTGCAAAAAGTCGATCATATCCAGCCGCTCTTCATGAGTCCAAGGCGTTCCATAGAAGCCTTCGATTACACCACGTACAGCAAAGCAAGCACTCCCGCTCACTCAGATGCTCCCTTCCCCACGACGAATTGGGTCTAAGAATTACTCATTGACTGGAGTAGTCTCCTCAGCCTTGGCAGCGGTCTCCCTGGCCATTTCCTCTCCAGCACGGATACGACGCATGATTTCTGCCCACAGCTCATCCTTGCCTTGACCTGTCTCCGAGGAAAATACGATGATCGTATCATCCCCGCGCAAATTCAGGCTTTGACGGATGATTTTCGTATGCTGTAGCCAACGCCCGCGAGCGATTTTATCACCTTTCGTCGCTACGACTACGGTTGGGATTCCGATTTGCTTGCACCAATCGTACATCGCAACATCGTCTTTACTCGGAGCATGGCGAATATCGACCAGTTGAATAATAAAGCGAAGCTCTTTCCGGTTTTTCAAATAGCCCTCGATCATTTTTCCCCATTGTTCCTTGATCGTCTTCGCTACCTTTGCATACCCATAACCCGGGAAGTCAACGAAGTAAAGCATTTGATTCACACGGAAATAATTCAATGTCTGGGTTTTCCCCGGACGAGAACTGATCCGGGCAAGCCCTTTACGGTTCATCATTTTATTGAGCAGTGATGATTTTCCTACGTTAGAGCGTCCTACCAGCGCGATCTCATGGAGACCATCCGTAGGATACTGCTTCGGTCCAACCGCGCTGATAATAAACTCTGATGATGTTACTTTCATGCTTTGTCACCTACTGGCTGTTTAGTTAGCGCGTGACGCAGCACTTCATCTAAATGATCAACTGGATAGAATGTCAGTTCACCGCGTACGCTCTCTGGGATATCCTCGATATCCTTCTCATTGTCTTTTGGTAAAATGATCGTGGTTAAACCTGCGCGGTGAGCAGACATGCATTTTTCTTTCAGCCCACCAATTGGCAGAACCCGACCTCGCAGCGTAATCTCCCCGGTCATCCCCACTTCTTTTTTCACAGGGATTTTCGTGAGGGCGGATACGAGCGCGGTTGCCATGGTAATCCCAGCAGACGGACCGTCTTTTGGAATTGCCCCTTCTGGAACGTGGATGTGGATATCGTTCTTCTCGTGGAAGGACGGATCAATTCCCCACTGATCTGCACGGGAGCGAATATAGCTGAACGCAGCCTGCGCAGACTCCTTCATGACGTCACCCAGTTTCCCTGTCAGGGTGAGCTTTCCTTTTCCAGGCAAAATGCTGACTTCTACATTCAGCGTATCTCCACCTGCTTGTGTCCAAGCGAGACCCGTAACGGAGCCCACTTGATCTTTTTTCTCCGCAAGTCCATAGCGGAAGCGCGGTTTGCCGAGCAGCGTCTCCAACGTCTTGACCGTAACCATGACGCGCTTCTTCTCACCGCTCACGATCAGCTTGGCAGCTTTGCGGCATACGTTGGCTGCTTCGCGATTGAGGTTGCGAACACCCGCTTCTCGCGTGTACAGACGAACGAGCTTCAGCATCGCATCGTCGTTCATTTTCAGCTTATCTTTGCCCAAGCCGTGATCCTGCATTTGCTTCGGCAAAAGGTAATCGCGCAAAATGTTCAGCTTTTCCAGTTCTGTATAGCTGGAAATCGAGATGACCTCCATCCGGTCTAAAAGCGGACGCGGAATCGTATCGAGACTGTTTGCGGTCGTAATAAACATGACGTTCGTCAAATCATAGGTCTCTTCGATATAGTGGTCACTGAATTTATCATTTTGGTTTGGATCGAGCACTTCGAGCAGAGCAGACGCAGGATCTCCGCGGAAATCGGATGCGAGCTTGTCGATCTCATCCAGCAAAAAGACAGGATTAATCGTGCCAGCTTGCTTCATTCCTTGTATGATTCGTCCTGGGAGAGCACCTACATAAGTGCGGCGGTGTCCGCGAATTTCTGCTTCATCGCGTACTCCACCCAAGGAAATGCGAACGAAATTGCGCCCAATTGCACGCGCTACGGAACGGGCCAGAGAAGTTTTCCCGACACCCGGAGGACCTACCAGACAAAGGATCGGTCCACGCATGGAGTTTACCAGCTTTTGTACAGCCAAATACTCCAAGACGCGCTCTTTTGGTTTATCCAAGCCGTAATGATCTTCATCGAGAACTTGCTGTGCATGCTGAATATCCAGATTGTCTTCTGTCGTCTTCGTCCAAGGCAGTGCAAACAAGGTATCGATATACGTGCGGATGACCGAGCCTTCCGCCGAAGTCGCCGGCATCTTTTCCAGACGCTCGAGCTCCTTCTCGATCTTCGTTTTGATCCGCTCAGGAGCGTCTGATTTTTCGAGCCCGGCACGCAGCTCATCTACTTCACCTTGGCGTCCGTCCTTGTCGCCCAGCTCTTTTTGGATAGCTTTCATTTGCTCACGCAGGTAATATTCCTTTTGCGTGCGCTCCATTTGTTTCTTCACGCGGTTGCCGATCTTACGCTCTAGCTCTAGTACCTCGCGCTCGTTGTTCAAAATGGTCAAAAGAATCTCGAGACGTTCCTTGATGTTCGTCGTCTCCAAAATTTCTTGTTTGTCCTTCATCTTGAGCGGCAAATGCGAAGCAATCACATCGGCTAAACGTCCCGGTTCCTCAATATCCTGCACAGAGGTTAACGACTCTGGAGAAACCTTTTTGGACAGCTTGATGTACTGCTCAAAGTGGCCCAGCAAGGAACGCATTAAAGCTTCCACTTCGTTTTGTTCTGTTTTTTCATCTTGCAAATATGTAATCGACACGACGAAATACTCTTCTTTTTGAAGATACTCCTCGATCTTCGCGCGTTGCAAGCCTTCTACCAATACACGGATTGTCCCATTCGGCAGCTTCAGCATTTGTTTTACACGCGCAACGGTACCAATACTGTAGATTTGCTCAGCATCTGGCTCTTCTATATGGACCTCTTCCTGTGTCGCAAGCAAAATCTTGTTATCGTCTACCATGGCTTGCTCCAATGCGCGGATGGACTTTTCCCGTCCAACGTCCAAATGGAGTACCATTGTCGGATAAACAAGCAATCCTCGCAACGGGAGAAGCGGTAATTCTCGTTTACCGGAACGTTCGCCCAAGCGGATGCACCTCTCCTTGTTGATCTACCCTCTTACAAAGAGCCTTATAACAGACAAAAACGGCCCTCAAAGCCGTTTTTTAAACGCCCGCCCGGCCCCAAAAAAAGAGACAAAAAAGATCATACGCAATCATTTTTGTGGAGCTCGTTTCAGGCCGGGCAAGGCCTCAGGCTCTTTGCAAGCAGAAGCTTTTTTCCATTGTAGCGCAAACACAATCCGATGTCTAATCCGCGAGCATACCCGACTGTTACAGTGATACCGGAGAGGAAGCGAGATCCTCTGCCGGGATTTGCAAAGTAAATCCTGGCGCCTCTTCTTCTTGCATGGCAGCTTGCGGTACAGCTAGCTCGATTACTTCAGAGACCGTGGACACTGGAATGACCTCAATCCCTTTCATGTCAGTAAAAATGCTTTGCCAGTTTTCCTGTGGAATGATGACTCTGGTCGCTCCGGCTTGTTTGGCTGCCTCCACCTTCGCGACTACACCCCCAACTGGCTTTACCTTCCCATGAATACTCACTTCACCAGTCATAGCCAGTAAATTATCGACAGGCTGATTCAGAATCGCCGAGTAGATCGCCGTTGCAATGGTAATTCCTGCTGAAGGCCCATCGACAGGGATGCCCCCTGGAAAATTGATATGCAGATCATAATCATACGGGCGAACACCCATTCTGTTCAGGACAGTCAAAACGTTTTCGATCGATCCTTTTGCCATCGACTTTCGGCGAATTGTCCGAGTGCGGCTGCCCATCTCCTCTTCCTCAGCCATTCCTGTCATCGCCATTCGACCTTGACCTGGGACAGCGGCAGGAGAAGCAGTCACTTCCAGCTCCATCACACTGCCCATGTTTGGACCATACACTGCAAGACCGTTGACCAATCCGACCTGGGGCGTATCATGCACCTGCTTTTCGGGACGCGGCGATTTTTGGCTACTGTGCATCACCCATTCCACATCGGCAGTCTGGACATCCTTGCGCTCTTCAGTCAAGGCAATTCCAGCAGCGATTTGCAGTGTATTGATCGCTTCACGTCCATTGGTCGCATAGCGCTCGATTACGGAAACAGCGCCGTCTTCTATATTCATATTCATTTTAGGCACGGCCGTACGCACGATACTCCCAATTTCTCCAGCCTTCAATGGGCGGAAAAAGATTTCCAGGCAACGGGACCGAAGCGCAGGAGGTAGTTCTTCTGGCAACCTCGTCGTCGCTCCAACCAGACGGAAGTCGGCGGGCAAACCGTATTTGAAAACGTCATGAATATGCGAAGGAATCTGGTTATTTTCCTCGCTGTAGTAAGCACTTTCCAGCATGACTTTGCGATCTTCGAGAACTTTTAGTAATTTATTCATTTGAACAGGATGAAGTTCCCCTATTTCATCAAGAAAAAGCATGCCACCGTGCGCTTTCGTCACAGCTCCTGGCTTTGGCTGCGGAATACCCGCCTGCCCAAGCGAGCCTGCTCCTTGATAAATAGGATCATGGACAGAGCCGATTAGCGGGTCAGCAATCCCGCGCTCATCAAAACGAGCAATCGTCGCATCAATTTCAATAAACTTGGCATCCGAAGTAAACGGGGATAGCTGATTTTTCTTCGCTTCTTCCAGCACAACCCTAGCCGCTGCGGTCTTGCCTACACCAGGCGGTCCATAAATAATGACATGCTGCGGGTTGGGACCACACAAAGCGGCACGCAACGCACGAAGCCCATCTTCCTGTCCTACAATTTCTTCCAAAGTCGCTGGTCTTGTTCTCTCTGACAGAGGTTCTGTCAACGCAACCATTCTCATTTTACGAATGGAATCAAGATCCTTGCGTGATTCCTTTTCGGTTGAGGTTTTCGTGTTTCTCTGCGCTCGCAACAAGTTCCAAAAGTAGGTGCCGATCACGATACCAACAACCACTTCAATGACAGCAATGACCAATGTCGTATAGTCCATATGCAGTCCCTCCCATGCGTCTTCGCTTACGGTCAACTTTTATCCCCCGAAGAGAGGGGATCACGTTCATAACCGCTTTGTGCATATGTAAAAGCTTCTCTTGAACGATATCAAGTAGTATTGCCCCGCAAGCGTGGACGTAAACCAACAACAAAAAAACCACCTCGCTTATAACGAGATGGTTTTTGTATACGATGCTTATGCTGTTTCTTCGTGCAATTCCTGGCCTTCCTTGGTCAACAGTTGCGGCTTCACTTTGTCGCGTACCGTTTCTTCGGTAATCACGCACTTGTTGACGTCTTCTCTGGAAGGAAGTTCATACATCATATCGAGCATGATTTGTTCGATAATCGCACGCAGTCCGCGCGCACCCGTGTTGCGCTTAATCGCTTCTTTGGCGATTTGCATGAGCGCTCCGTTATCGAACTCCAGCTCAACACCGTCGAGACTCAGCAATTTTTGGTACTGTTTCACCAACGAGTTTTTCGGCTCTGTCAGGATACGCACGAGCGTCTCCTCATCCAGCGGCTCCAAAGTAGCCAGAACTGGCAAACGACCGACGAACTCCGGAATCAGACCAAATTTCAGCAGGTCTTCCGGCAAAATGTATTTCAGGTATTCTCCGGCTTTCAGATCGCCTTTTACGCCATCGCCGAAGTCTGCACCGAAACCGATGACTTTTTTACCCAAACGACGCTTGATAATTTGCTCGACGCCATCAAATGCACCGCCGCAAATGAACAAAATGTTCGAGGTGTCGATTTGGATGAACTCTTGATGAGGATGCTTGCGTCCGCCTTGTGGTGGAACACTCGCAACTGTACCCTCCAAAATTTTCAAGAGCGCTTGCTGAACGCCTTCACCAGATACATCACGTGTGATGGATGGGTTTTCCGATTTGCGGGCTACCTTATCAATCTCGTCGATGTAAATGATTCCTTTTTCAGCCTTCTCGACATCATAGTCAGCAGCCTGGATGAGCTTGAGCAAAATGTTTTCAACATCTTCGCCCACATAGCCTGCTTCTGTCAGAGAAGTTGCGTCCGCAATCGCGAAAGGTACATTCAGAATGCGCGCCAATGTTTGCGCGAGCAACGTTTTCCCGCTACCAGTCGGACCGATCAGCATAATGTTGGATTTTTGCAGCTCCACATCCTCGATCTTCGCCCCGGAATTAATCCGTTTGTAGTGGTTGTACACCGCTACAGACAAGGACTTCTTCGCCATATCTTGACCGATAACATAGTCGTCCAAGATTTTGCGAATTTCCACTGGCTTTGGAATTTCTTTCATATCGATTTCTTCTTCAGTACCCAGCTCTTCCTGTACAATTTCATTGCACAGTTCGATACATTCGTCACAAATGTAAACACCAGGACCAGCTACCAGCTTGCGCACCTGTTCCTGGGACTTGCCGCAGAAGGAACACTTCAGTTGGCCTTTGTCGTCGTTAAACTTAAACATGCGCTTCACCTCACAACGGGTCAGTTTTTGCGTTCAATAATAGAGTCAATCAATCCGTAGGCCTTTGCTTCTTCTGCGCTCATGAAATTGTCGCGGTCTGTATCTTGCTCTACGCGTTCGTAAGGCTGACCTGTCCGCTCAGACAAAATCTCATTCAGCTGGCGCTTCGTTTTCATGATCCATTCCGCATGAATGCGGATGTCTTCTGCTTGCCCGCGCACACCACCGAGTGGCTGGTGAATCATCACTTCGGCATTTGGCAGAGCGAAGCGCTTGCCTTTGGCACCAGCAGCCAACAAGAAAGCACCCATGCTGGCAGCCATGCCCACACAAATCGTGGACACATCCGGTTTGATGTACTGCATGGTGTCATAGATGGCCATTCCTGCTGTAACAGAACCACCTGGAGAGTTTATGTATAGCGATATGTCTTTGTCCGGATCTTCTGCCTGCAAGAACAGCAACTGGGCGACAACCAGATTGGCAATTTCATCATCAATCTCGGTGCCCAAGAGAATAATCCGGTCTTTCAGGAGGCGCGAGTAAATATCGTAGGAGCGCTCGCCCCTGCTTGTTTGCTCGATGACCATAGGGATCAGCATTATGTATTTTCCTCCTTTGCCGAAAAAAGTCAATGGTGGAAAAACAAGGCACGATACACTCGTGCCTTGTGGTCTTGACAACCAGTGCTCAGGGTTAGCCTGCCCACTGACCAGTCATGCGTTCTTCTAAGCTTATGCTGTTACTTTGCTTTCTGCAACCAGCAAATCTACTGTTTTGCGAGTTTGCACATCGCGGTACAGAGCAACCATGCCATCTTGTGCGGAGAAGATTTTGCGCAGTTCATCTGCTGGGCGGCCGTATACGCCAGCCAGTTTATCGAGTTCTGCGTTTACGTCTTCTTCTGTTGCTTCGATGTTTTCTGCTTTACCGATCGCTTCCAAAGTCAAGGAAGTGCGAACGCGGGATGTTGCGTCTGCACGCAATTGATCACGCAGTTGGCTCTCATCCATACCGGAGAACTGGTAGTACAGCTCCAGAGTCATTCCTTGGTATTGCAGACGTTGGCCAAACTCATTTACCATTTGATCCAATTCATGCTCAACCATTACTTCTGGCAGATCGATTTCAGCGCTTTCAGCTGCTTTCAGAACGAGCTGTTCACGAACATATTGATCTTTTTCTTGCGCTGTTTTTTCTTCGAGTTTTTTCTTGGTGTCTGCTTTCAGCTCTTCCAGCGTGTCGAACTCGCTCACGTCTTTGGCAAACTCATCATCCAAAGTAGGCAGGTTTTTGCGCTTCAGGCTGTTCAGCTTCACTTGGAATACCGCTTCTTTACCAGCGAGGTTAGGAGAGTGGTACTCTTCAGGGAAAGTTACGGTAATTTCTTTTTCTTCGCCGATGGAAAGACCAGCCAATTGCTCTTCGAACCCTGCGATGAAAGTACCGGAACCCAGTTCCAGAGAGTAATCTTCTGCTTTACCGCCTTCAAAAGCGACTCCGTCTTGGAAGCCTTCGAAATCGATGATAGCGATATCGCCTGTTTGTGCAGCACCCTCTTCTACTGCTACGAGCTCAGCATGACGCTCTTGCATACGCTTCAGTTCAGCGTCAACGCTCTCTTCTGTTACAGAGAAGTCTTTTTCTTCGATGGACAGACCTTTGTAGTCGCCCAGCTTCACTTCAGGCTTCACAGTTACAGTCGCTTTGAAGATCAGGTTTTTCCCTTGTTCCATTTGCGTTACGTCTACTTCTGGACGATCTACTGGCTCAATACCAGCTTCACGAACAGCTTGTCCGTATGCAGTTGGAAGCAGAATGTCAAGAGCGTCTTGGTACAGAGATTCTACACCAAAACGGGATTCGAACATTTTGCGTGGTACTTTTCCTTTGCGGAATCCTGGAACTTGAACTTTTTGAACCACTTTTTTAAACGCTTGATCCAATGCTGCGTCTACTTGCGTAGCATCTACTTCAATCGTCAGGACTCCCTGGTTATTCTCTACCTTTTCCCAATTTGCTGCCACGTAAACTTCCCCTCCTAAATCGAATCAACAGAACATCGCCAGCCGCGCCATGGTATCTTCGCAGGCTCGGATGATAATATTCTAGCCATTATAACCATTCTAGTATAGCACAAATCTTTTAGTTTTCAAGAAGACCTCGCTTGGCGGCGAATAGAATAGTTCCCTCCCAATTGCGGAACCGCGTTGCCTAGATGGTCATAAAAGTCGACAGATATGTAAACTTCAGTTGTACTCGTTCCTGTCTCTTCTAAAAGAGCATATGTCGGTACGTGAAATCCGCGCGGCATTTGCAGGCTACCCGGATTCAGAAACAAGATGTCTCTCTCTACGCCACAGGCTGGTACATGAGAGTGACCGAATACGACTACATTTGCCCCGACCTCTTCTGCACGGTAATGAAGGCGCAGAAGAGAGCCTTTCACTCCGAAAAGATGCCCGTGCGTTTGCAGGATGTGAAGGTCGCGCCATTTGGTCTCTTGCTCAGTCGGCACCTCTTGTGTCGAATCGCAATTGCCTCGGACAAGCGTCATGTTGGAAAACGGCTCGCGCTTGTGGTCGACACAAAAATCGCCACAATGCAAAATCTTTTCGACATGATGTCGGTTGACGACCTGGCTTACTTCCCGAACCAAGCCGTGGCTATCGCTCATGATGAGAATTCCCATCACGCCTCACTCTCCTGTTTTCTCACTTGTCTACTTGATGATGTCAAGCAGTTGCTGCATGGCACGAGCGCGGTGGCTGATCTGATTCTTTTCTTCTGGCATGAGTTCGGCCATCATTTTGTCCATCGAGGGGATGTAGAATACCGGATCGTACCCGAAGCCGTTTGTCCCTTTTGGCTCACGGCCGATGACACCCTCACAAGCACCAGTGGCAATGATTGGCTCTTCGCCTGGAATCACCAGCGCCAATGTACAACGGAAGCGAGCTGTGCGTTCCTCTGTCGACACTTCTTCCAGCTCTTTCAACAATTTACGCCAATTCTGCTCGTCTGTTGCATCTTCCCCGGCGAAGCGTGCGGAGTAAACACCAGGGCGTCCTTCCAGCGCATCTACTTCCAGACCAGAATCGTCACCGAGGGCTGGCATGTTCAAGTATGTAGAGATTTCGATTGCTTTTTTCAGCGAGTTTCCTTCGAAGGTGTCTTTGTCTTCTACTACCTCAGGCACACCTTCAAATTCAGCGAGGCTAATTCCTTCCCAGCCTGCCTCTGCGAACAGCCTGTTGAATTCTTTCACTTTTCCCTGGTTACGTGTTGCGAGAACGACTTTTTTTCGATTAGGCATGACTTTCCTCCACTACCGATTGTGCAAAAGAGAGCGAAACATCAGCCAGCGCCTCTTTTTGGTTGTTAATCAAGTTGTCTATGCCGATTTTCGCAAGGGCAATCATTTCTTGTAGCTGTTCAGGAGAAAATGGAGCATCCTCGCCTGTTCCTTGCAGTTCGACAAACTTTCCTTTTCCCGTCATGACGACATTCATGTCGACAATCGCTGTAGAATCTTCTTTGTAGTTGAGATCAAGCACTGCTTCCTCGCCGACCACCCCTACTGAGGTCGCTGCCAGGAAATCGTTGAGCGGCAGCTGTTTCCAGGTGCCACTGTCCACTAGCTTTTGCATCGCGTCTACCATTGCCACAAAGGCCCCAGTAATCGAAGCTGTTCTTGTACCCCCATCTGCCTGGATGACATCGCAATCCAGCCAAATGGTGCGTTCACCCATAGCTTCAAGGTTCACAACGGAGCGCAGAGCACGCCCGATCAGACGCTGAATCTCCATCGTTCTTCCACCGACTTTTCCTTTGGACGACTCACGCGCGTTGCGGGTCGCTGTTGCTCGGGGAAGCATGGAATACTCGGCTGTGATCCAGCCCTTCCCGCCACCACGCATAAAAGGCGGTACCCGGTCCTCCAAAGTCGCCGTACAAATCACCTTTGTGTCTCCGACTTCAATCAGGCACGATCCTTCTGCGTGTTTAATATAATTGCGCGTAATGGTTACGGGGCGCAATTGATCATGGGCACGGCCATCCACTCTCATTCCAAGTTCCTCCTAAATCGCTTTGTTACACTCCGCTCATTATACCAGACGCAGGAAACGATCTGCCACTGCACAAACGCCTCTTCCCTATTTACGTTAATTGCAAATATTCTTGTCACTTCCTTCTCCTTTTTCGCTTCGGCTCTGTACGTGCAGGGACAGCAAGCAAATCACGAACAAAAACCACGCTCGTTAATACGGGCGTGGCTCGGTCATTACAACTGTATGGGATTGAGTTGAACCGGGCGACTCACTGGCTTGGTGAACTCGCCACTATCTAGCGGTTTTCCTTCCACCAGTAGCTGCACTTGCTTCGCTCCTGTCGTTTCTGTCAATGACAAGACGAGCGATTGCAGGGCCTCTGGGCTCGCTTCCTTGCCATCGTCATACTTGAGGATGTCACTGCTCAAATCGACCGTCACCAAATCTTTTTCCTGCTTCACATTCAGAACACGTGTCGTACGGAGCAAGGAGCTAAATAGCTGCGATCCTTGTTTCGGTCCTTTGATCAACTCTTCAACGGTTGCTTTGGCGATGTCAGCCGTTTCAGGAACCAGGCGAGTGACTGGGACATAATACGTACGTGTATCATCCAGCTGTCCTTGGAAATAAACCGTCACAGTGGAGGTATCTCCTGGTACGGCCCCATCGCCCAATTCGAGATTGACTCCTTGATTCCGGTCTAATAGCGTGATCGGTGTTTTGGCTGCTGGCATTTCTGTCAACGGCGTGCCGTTTACCCAAATTTGCACAGTCTTGACGTTGCTGAATTCTGTCAACGCCCGGGTGACTGCATCGACAATTTTCTTCTCGTCTTTCTCCTCGTACGTTTTGAAGTCTTTGGAAAAATCGACGGTGGCTACGCCGCTTTTGATGACAAGTCCTTTTACTTCTGTCCCTTTCGGCAAGACAGCAGAGAAGCCACTCTGGAGCATGCTCTCGACCGGACCACCTTTTACCATATAGTTCAATACTTGTTTGGCGGGACCTTCTGATTTCGGAAGAGTCATCGAGACAGGAACGATATATCCGTTAGCATCCTGCAAGTAAACCATTCTCTCTCCAGTCTCCTGAACGACCGGTTGTGCACCGTCTTTTGCAGCATCCGGGGACGGCGTGCCGTTTGGCAAATCAACTGATACCTCTGACTGTGGTGGTGCATCAATACTAATCGTTTCCTTTTCCGGGCCAAAGAGACCGCAGCCCGACAAAAGCACTGCGCTAACCCCCAGCACGGCCGTCATTTTCCCGATGTGCCTTATCTTCATTTCCCCAGCCTCCTCCAGACACTTTGTACTACCATGTATACGAGCTAGGCTTGGGTTTATGCGTTTAAAGTTTGTTTCGCCAGACAAGATCTTCCATCAGGGCTGGACGGATTTTTCCAATGAGTGGTGCTGGACGTTCACTTTGCAATCCAGCCATTCTTCTGCAATGATCCGGAATTTGTGAGCGTCCCCACTCGTTACAAACAGATGTTTCGGGCGCTCTATTTGCTTGCTTTCGGCGTCCGTCGCGATTTGCAGGGACAATTCTCGCGCTGTCTCCTCAGCTGAGTTGATCAGACGAACTCGATCTCCCATCACTTCTGATATGACTGGTGCTAGCAACGGATAGTGTGTACAGCCCAAAATTAACGTGTCCAAATCTTCGTGTAAGAACGGAGCGAGCGTTTCTTTTACGACTCTTCTTGCTTCCTCCGAGTTCGCCATATGGCTCTCCACCAGCGGCACAAATGCGGGGCAAGCCATGCCTGCGACGTACAGATCAGGTTGAATCCGTAAAAGCGCACGTTCATACGCTTTGGTACGAATGGTCGTTTCCGTCCCGATGACACCGACCCTTCCGTTTTTCGTCACTTGAACAGCCGCACGTGCCCCTGGGTCGATCACCCCGATGACCGGCAGCGGCAAATCTCCCATCGCTTCCTCCAGCACAACGGCAGTCGCCGTATTACAAGCGATCACCAATGCTTTTAACGGTGTACGCATCACAAAATCAATCATTTGAAAACTGTAGGCACGAATCTCTTCCGGCGATTTGGAGCCATACGGACAACGGGCATTATCGCCTACATAAACAATCCGTTCTTCGGGTAGCTGACGCATGACTTCCTTCGCAACAGTTAATCCTCCCACTCCTGAATCAATAACGGCAATCGCTCGTTCTCTACTCATGCTAATGTGTCTCCCCTGTTGAAATGAATATAGTACAGCATACCACTCAAACATTTGTGCTACTACCATATGCGGAGATGAAATTTCTTGTACTCCGCAAATGTCGCACCTTCTCTAGGCGCCCTTCATAATCTGGGGAGAGATGATGTGCCCACGAGGAGGAGAATCTTTTGGTAGAAGAAGCCAAGAATTTGCTGGACTGGAGCCAATGGGGCCGACAATGGATCGAGCATTTACGCAGACATAAAACACTGAATCGAGAACTCGAACGGCATCTGCACAAATTTGAAGAAACATTTACGCTGATCGGAAGGCAAGCATCAAAGCTTGATTCGACAAAAGAAGTCGACGAGCTCCCTGCTCTCATCACTCGCGCAGAACAGGTGCAGGAACAATTCCATCATTTTTTGCGCCTGGCTCAGTTGAGTGAAGATGAGCATGTGGAAGCAGACGTGAGGGAACCTGTTCAGGAAGCAATGAATCCACAGCCAGCGGTGGCGGAAGAAGAGCAAGTGCCTGTAATGCCAGCCCCCGTTTCCTATCCCGGTGCACGTGAGCCAGTCCGTGCGGCTCGCCCCGTGGCCCTCGGCCGACATACACTCCCTCCACTCCCTTATGCCTACAACGCTTTAGAGCCGTACATCGATGAAGCCACGATGCAAATCCATCACAATAAGCTACACCAAAAGTATGTAGACGATCTCAATACAGCAGAGCGGAAGCTAGCAGAGGCTCGAGAAAGTGGCAACTTTGATCTCATACGCCATTGGGAACGCGAGCTAGCCTTTAATGGGGCCGGTCATTACTTGCATACCATCTTTTGGCCATCCATGAGTCCAAATGGCGGTAACACTCCATCTGCTGATCTCGCCGCGGCAATCAATCGGTATTTCGGTTCGTATGACGGATTTAAGAGACAATTTAGTCAGGCGGCTGAAAAGGTAGAAGGTCCTGGGTGGGCGATCCTCGTTTGGTCCCCGCGAGCACATCATCTGGAGATTCTTACAGCCGAAAAGCATCAGAACCTGTCACAGTGGGATGTGATTCCGCTACTGGTTCTGGACGTTTGGGAGCATGCCTATTTCCTGGCGTATCAAAACCAGCGAGACAAGTATGTAGAAAACTGGTGGAATATCGTCAACTGGCCATACGTAGAAGAGCGATTCGAGAAAGCACGAAAACTGCGCTGGGAGCCGTATTGACTTGTACCTCCCCTTCATTGACAAACCCCCTCGTCATCCCAAAACGGCAGGAATGAGAGGGGGTTTTTATTTGCGTAACTTATTTGTTATACGGGACAAATTCGATCTTTTTCACTTTGATCGGATTTTGGATGGGCTTGGCATTCTCATCTGTTTTCTGGGCAGCGATTTTGTCTACGACTTCCATCCCGGCAAACACATGACCAAAAACAGTGTGGCGATTGTCGAGGTAAGCTCGTCCGCCAATTTCTTTATACTTCGCTTCTGCGTTCAACGGGAGTGCCGATAAATCGAGGTACTCCTGATCTACCTTCGGGCTTTGTACAATATAGAAATGCGTACTGTTCGTATTAGGTCCAGCGTTCCCCATACTGAGCGCACCTCTGAAGTTGAACAGATCCCGGCTAAACTCGTCCTCAAACGACTCTCCGTAAATACTCGGCAGCTCCTTGCCATCCTGCCCTTTCAAATCTCCCGCCTGAATCATGAAATCGTTGATCACACGGTGAAAGATCATATTGTTGTATTGTCCTTTGTTCGCAAGGGTTTTAAAGTTTTCCACAGCTTTTGGAGCTTTGCTCGGGAACAGTCTCAGCTTGATCACACCGGCATCAGTCGTGATCACGCATATTTCTTCGCCTTTGCGTGGCTTCTCCAGCTGAAACAGCTTTACATCTGACACATCGATGCCAGAGTCCTGCCAAATGACGCCCCAAGCTTTCCAGTTCACCGGGTCTGTCCCGAGCCTGGCCAAGCCAATATAATCCGTTTTTTCAATGGCCTTGTTAGCTGCGGTATACCCGACGTATTTGAATTTCACAATCGCACGGTAGTTATTGTAAGCGTCCTCCTTCGTGACGGTGTACAGCTTGTCTACTTTTGCTTCGATTACCTGAATGTTTTTGTATTGCGCCAATCCTTCCACGTAGGTTTTCATCGCAAAATTCGATAAGGAGTCGTCTGCTATCAGCTTTGCTACCTCAGCAGGATTTGATCGCTGCTTCACCAAGGACGCTATGAAATCATTCACTTCCTGCTTATCTCCCCCATGTGGGCGGAACTGGTTGACCTGAACTTCGCTACGATAATCATGAATAGCATTTGCAGCAGCATGTTGGACAAAAGTCGGACTCAGTAACGGGATCGCAATACTTGCAACGACTGCCAGAGAAACGAGTTTTTTCATTCTTTCCGCCCCCACTAAATTAGAAGATTGTTCCATGAAAACAGTATAGCTCAATCCGTGAATAAATGTCTGAAATATTTTAAAATTCAGCTAAATAAAGCGAGAAAATCTCATTTTTTCCCATGAAATCTCTTGCGTCTTTTTGCGTCCCTCCCCCGTCTAACCCATGTAAACTTCATGAAGCTACAACAATAAAACAATCAATCATTACGGCAATGCGCCATATAAGGGAGAGACATACCACCATGAATAAAAAAACCATCGCTGCTTCTATTTTGACTTGCTCTGTTTTTGCAGGAGCTCTAGGCACCACTTGGGCTAACCAGACTGCTACCCCAGTAACCACACAGCAAGCAACAAAAGCAAACGAAGCAGCCACACAAAATACGTTCCGCAATATTAAACTGGCAGAGCCAGCACTGCTGTACACGCTAAAAGGCGAAGCCAGCGTTTTTGAGGGTACGTACCAATACGCAGTAAAACAAGGCAAGCACGTATTGGCAAAAGGATTCGGAACGGCTTCACAAGGCGGGCCAGAATGGGGAACTTTTGCACAAACGGTGAAAATACCCGTAAGTGAGTTGATTGAAAACGAGCCATTGACGCTAGAAATGTTTGAAGTCAACCAAGAGAACGGCGAGATCATCAACAAGCTTTCCGTTCCACTGAATAGCTCCGATAAAGTAAAAAACAATAACGTATTTCGCAACCTGAAGCTAGCCGCACCGTCTGTCGTGTACACAGTAGCTGGCGAGGCGAGCGTTTTCGAAGGCACGTATCAGTATGCCGTGAAGCAAGGTGAACAAGTAGTCGCAAAAGGCTTTGGAACAGCTTCTAAAGGCGGCCCGGAATGGGGTCAATTCTCACAGGAGATTGTCATCCCACTGAGTAATCTGTCCCAAAATAAGCCAAGCATCCTCGAGCTGTTTGAAATCGATCAAGAAAACGGCCAAATGAAAAATATAATGGTGCTTCCATTGAAGTAAGGATAGAAGAATCTACGCTCCCGCAGTGTCTCTAGCGCTGCGGGATTATTTTCGATCAGAAAGGAAGAACCTAACATATTCAGCAAGGAGGGTGTGCAGCATCGTGAATCAAACTGAACGGGCACAAAGAGCCATTTCTGGTGATGAAGACAGCTTTACGCTTCTGATCCAAGAAAGTAGAGAAAAAATATATCGCATGGCTTTTACATATGTTCGAAACAAAGAGGATGCGCTGGAAATTGTGCAGGAGACTGTCTACCGCGCTTTTATCTCCATACACAAATTGAAGCAGCCGCAATATTTCCAAACGTGGCTGATCAAAATCGCCGTCAACTGCGCCTTGGATCACATTCGCAAAGCAAAAAAAATCGTTTACATGGATAAAGAGCATGAAGGCAACTACGAGCAGAAACCGCGGGAAGATGTCATCGACTTGCATGATGCGCTAGATCAGCTTGACGAAAAATCGCGTACGGTCATTATGCTGAGATACTTCGAAGACATGCCCATCAAGGACATTTCCGATGTGCTAGATATACCCCTCAGTTCCGTTAAATCGATCATTTACCGCGGACTGGAGAAATTGAAAGTGAACATTGGGGAGCGTGAATCTCTTGGATAAAAAGCTGGACGATTATAAACAAGCCTATCACGATATTGAAATTCCAGAGGAGCTGGCGGCAGTCACCGAGCAAGCCATCGAACGTGGAAAGCTTCATCGAAAACATGCGAAAGCAAGAACGCGTTGGGTTAAGCACGCTGGCGTAAGCGTGGCTGCTGTCTTTGTTCTTTTCACGGTCAGCGTGAACACGATGCCCGCCTTTGCAAGTGCTTTGGAAAACGTGCCTGGTCTGGGCAAGTTGGTAAAAATTTTGCAATTCAATAAAGGCAGTGCTGGCGGCGGTACTCCTCAGGATGCCGTAGATGTTAGCTTCATTACGGTGCAGAAGCAAGGAGACCAGGAAAACATCATCTTGAACTTTACCCAAGATAATGAGGTGCAGCAGAACGCTAGCTCCTTCCACGTGAGTTTTACAGAATATCCGAATACGATGACGTTTGCTGTTGGTGGTGCGCGAAGATTTTCGGCTGTCAAAGATTTCGAGACATTGAAGCAAAGCCCATATATTGAAGATGCCTATGAGATCATTTCGTTGGATGATTCGCTTGTGCGATTTAATGTGACCTTTACGGAAGCGATTGCCTATGAGGTGAAGGAGTATAAGCAGCCAGCGCAGGTTGTAATTACGATTTCTCCAAAAGAAGTGACGCCAGAAGAGCAGCAACCCGTGTACTCGGTGCGCACTGCTTCCGTGCCGTATGGAGAGACACTTGGGGTTATGGAGGAATCTCTCTTAGTCGCCGACAATATGCGGGTTTTGAAGGATAAACAAGGTGGATACTTTGTCGAAGCCGGTTATTATCGGACAGAAGCTGAGGCTCAGGAGAAAATGAAGCAGTTGAAGGATGAGTTTGGGGTTGTGGAGCCGTTGTTTGTAGAGAAGAGAGAGTATTTGGAGGTGCCTGGGGGGATTGTGGCGAGGTAGGGTTCCCCGCCCTCTTCCCTCTTATCAATAGTCAGATTCTTCCGGGAGGATAGAAAAGCTGTGAACATGGTAGGAAAGTTCCTAGCGACTCTATATAATAAGCTCTCAAGAGCGCTCTTTTCTGTTTTTTAGTTTGAATCGGGAGGTTTCATGATGAATACCAAAACTGTTGTTTATGAAGCCAGCTATCGTGATCAATTGGTAGATATTTGGTATCGTGCTGTTTGCCGTACTCACCATTTTTTGACGAAAGAAGATATTGAGTTTTATAAAAACATGGTAAAAAATGAAGCACTATCTGCCGTTGAGGTATGGATGGAACTAAACGAAAAGAAAGAGCCTGTTGGCTTTATTGGTCTTGATGGAACGAAAATCGAAATGCTGTTCGTTGATCCAGAATACCACGGAAAGGGTATTGGCAGCAGATTACTCGAACATGCAGAACACAAGTATGGCCCGAATCTGAAAGTAGATGTCAACGAGCAAAACGAAGAAGCTCACGCCTTCTACAAACGGTATGGGTTTGTACAAACAGGACGATCTGAACTGGATGGTTCGGGAAGGCCGTTTCCTTTGGTTCATTTAGATTTACAACGTTAATTTTCGGTTTTTCAAAAAACAAGACTGTCTCCGGTAGTAGATTCTCTACTTGCGAGACAGTCTTGCTCTACTTATGTGTCTTGAAAACTACCAAGGGCATTCACACAGAGGGCCATTTCTTACGCATCCTTTTTGGCATCCTGCAAATGCACTTGCTCCGAGCTTTTGGAGTAATTTCTTGAACATGCTTATCACCTCTTTTTTTTACATAATTTGTATCAACAGGAATATAATACATTACTTATATGAAAATTGAAAGCGTTTTCTGAAATTTCAAGAAGTAATATTTTTGTCGCTTCTTCTACTATTCTCTTCTGCTGCTTCCATTTTGTTAATGAACGTCCCGAGTACCTTTAATACTTGAAACAAGACGACCAAAATCGCGATGACCGTCACCCATAATACCCCGAACCCAATCATCCAGCCTGTAGACATCTTCATCCCTGCCTTTTTCGCAAAATTTGTTGGAACGTACTGATTTCTCCGCCAATAGCCATGAGCAGTGAGATGCACACACTCGAAAAGACGATAGCAATTACCCAATTGGCGATTTCGAAACTGCCAGACGATAGATAATGGTCAACACTCGCCCAGCCCCCGCTCCATTGCCCCACATAGACGGCCAGACTGATGAATACGAGGTTACGCAAAACAAGCTTCCACGATAAAAAATGGTTTCCCGCCATTCCGCCGCACCCGCAAGAAGTTTTTCTTCTGCCTCTTGCTAGATTAATACTGATCGCGAGTGTGTACGCCCCCAGCAACAAAATCGCTAGTGACAATCCCAGCGTTGTAAAAAGACCAAGCGACAAGGAAATCGCTACGGCGGCTTGCAGCCCCAGATCAAGATACGTAAAGCTTTTTGACCACGGATAAGGGATAATCTGATAGGCCCGCACAATGGACAAATGCGTGGCAATATCGCTTATTTTCGAGACAAACGTACTGAGAAATAAAAATGCGAGAATCAGCCGAAACAGCAGACCAAGCTCTTCCATAATTCCCCTCCTTCGTTACGCGAACCATTTCGCTTGCATGCCGTACATGCGCGAATATTCTCCGTTTGCATCCATTAGCTCATCATGATGCCCCACCTCTATCAGCTGACCCTGCTTCATGACAAAAATCCGATCCGCCATTCTTGCTGCTGCCATCCGATGGGAAATAAAAATCGCCGTTTTGTTCTGTGTGAGAGAATCAAACTGCTGAAATACTTCCAGCTCTGCCTGTGGATCAAGTGCAGCCGTAGGCTCGTCCAGAATAAAAATCTCGCCTCTTCTGTACAAAGCCCGCGCCAACGCGATCTTCTGCCACTGCCCGCCTGACAGGTCTTCGCCGTCCTGTAGCGTCCGACCTAATATCGTATCGTATCCACTGGGAAGCTTGCGAATAAAGGTATCTGCACCGGTTTCAACCGCTACTTGCCTCATCTGCGCGGGATTGATTTCCTGCGTCACTCTCCCAATGGTGATGTTCTCTCCAGCAGTGAAATTGTACCGAATAAAGTCTTGGAAAATGACTGTAATATTTCGTTGCAAGTCGGAAATATCAAGCTCATGAATCGACTGATTGTCGAACAAAATATTCCCAGAATGGATCGGATAAAGCCCCATCAAGCATTTGACGAGCGTCGTTTTTCCAGAGCCATTATCGCCGACAATCGCAATACGCTCCCCAGGCTTGATCGTAAAGGAAACTTCGTTGATCACATTGCGCTCCATTTTGGGATAGCAAAACGAAACCCGATCAAACGTAATTCCAGATTGCAGCTTGCTGGGAAACTCCGCTTTGCCAGTGAGCTGCGGAATCGTTTTATCCTCGTATTCCAGAAAGTCAAACAGATCAGCAATGTACAAGCATCTGTTGACGATATGTGCGAGATTAAAGGTCATGAGCGAAAGTATCTGTTGTGTATTTTGTACCGCTTGTGCAATCGCTACAAAGTCCCCTACCTTCAGGGCGCTCGCACGAAGCAGCGATACGACCAATCCCAAGCAGCCAATATACATCGAGGAGGTGAAGATTCCCGAGAAAATCAGTGCTTTTTCCCTGCGGTGGAGCAGACGAAGTACCTCTTTCATATTTTTCAAATACAGTCGAGACCATCTTCCTAGCAAAAAGTCCTTTAGCTGAAACAGTCGGACCTCTTTGGAACTGTCGCGCTCATTTAAGATCGAGCTTATGTAAGAGGCTTCGCGAATCTCTGGCGTCTGTAGCCTTGCGAGAAAATATTCCGACATACCAAATTTGATTTGGACAATTAGCAGCGGGATCACGGCCAGCAAGCTCATCACTGCCAGTCCCCAGTGAATGCTAAGCAAAAACACCGCATAGGAAATCAGAGTAATCAGATTTTTACCAAGATCCAATACCCTTTCCACAGGGTCCAGAAAGCGTTCCCCCATTGCCTCTGCCCGAATGCGGTGGTGGTGGTTGTAAAATTCCGGATCATCGAAATAAGAGAGCGGAACAGACGCTGCTTTCTTTGCTACCAAATGCTCCAAATGATATTCCAGCCTTTGCTCCGTATGGGCATCGAGAATACGCAAGATCGTTTCCAACGCATTGGTCACCAGCGTCACGGAAAACAATCCCGCCAGCAGCCAAAGCAATGGAAGGTAATCATCCGTCTGATCCAGCGCAATCGCCGTAACCTCGTTCACCATTTCTTTCATGATCCAGATTGATGCCAATGGGGAAAATGCTAGGATGATTCTGAGGGCAATGGAGCAAATGAGCCATAGCTTGCCGTGTGCCCAAATTAATCGAACCGTTTTTGCAAAATAGGAGCGTGTCATGCTGGTTCACCTGCTAGCGCCAAGAGCTTCTTTTTGATTTCCACAGCGGTTATTGGTTTGGCACGAATGACGTCCTGTTCGTCGATTACGAAAATGCTTGGGAAATGATTGATCTTGTATGCTTCCAGCATGGGTTCGTTGCCGATCAGTACAGGGATCCCGGATATGTTGTTTTCTTGCAGCCATCGGGATGTGGATATGTGCTCGGATTCTGTTGAGATAATAACGGATGCCTCTGTGAGTACCTCTCCCTCTGACAATAGTTCGTGCACATGATTGGCACAGTGCCCGCAGCCTGTATGGGTGAAGTTTACGATTAGTGGGCGGGGCAGATCATTTAGTTGTTGTTCTTGACCGTTTAGTGTAAGGAAAGGTAGTGATTTTAGTTTGGTGCCGATTGCTGGTCCGGTTTCTGGGATGAAAGGGTGGAAGTGATGGACCTGTCTCTGGGTTTGTTTTAATAGAGTGAGAAGTTTTGCCAGTATGAAGGCAAAGATAAGTAGAAAGATCAGGTTTATGGCTATGAGCAAATCTATCGATCCCCTTCCATGCGACTCGAGATAATACGAGAGGCGTAACGTATTTTTACAGAGAAAATACCATAATATTCTAATTTTGTCATTGTTTTATGTTTCGAATGTGTTTGTTGGTAGAAAAAGTTTTGTCCTTACAATGATCAGTTTGCTTCGGATAAATTCCATTTTTACCATTTTTGGTTAATAAGGAACTATATAGCCCCCAAAAAAGAAAAGCCATAGAAGGAAATGGATTCCCTATATGGCCAAACTATTGCCTTGCTTCAATGATACTACTTTCTCTTTTTAATGTTGTTTTATTGAAATAGAATGATTGACCTGTTTGTTTATCTAAGTTTTCCGCCATGGTGGTTACCTCACAACTGAGTGAAATGTACCGTGCCATCCAAAGTGAAATGTCGAACATTCGGTCATTAAATACTTCTTGGAATGAATCAGTAGTAGTTGCTCCAAGGAAGTATTGATAATCAGGCCACTTTTCACTATCATGTATGCTTCTTAATTCAACATCAAAGCCTAAAACCTCATAGTAACCCACTAAATCATTAGGTTCATCCTCCATATTTTCATATCTTATTTCAGGTATATTTAGTCCTTTTTCTATTTTTGAGCCTAAGTCTTGCAAAGAACCTTCGTATTGAATGAATACCTTTGAATAAGCACCATATACTTTGTCTGCCATTTGCATGTTCGCCTCCTCCTATTTACTTGATGGCTTAAATTTAATTGAGAAACCCTCTTTATGCGGCTTAAGCCCTTCAAATCCCGGCGTCTCTGAGAGGATTTTTCTAAATTCGGGATTAGCTTTTAGACTATTACCAAATTACTCGTACAAAATATCACTTTCTATTTATTTGAACCGGCACGTTACCGGATTCTTTTTAACCTTACATGGTTAATAGTAGGTACACCATACTGTTTAGTTGCGAATGACTTTGTGGGTTGTGGCAAGTAGGTAGACTTTTATCTGGATGAGCACGGGCTCAGTTGCTGTTTAATGGAATAAGATGAATCTAAGGTAAGTTTTTCACGAGAAAAAACGGTGGTAACTTTGGTAAAAATAGTAGAGATGATAGAGGAATTAGGGTAACTTTTTGTAGCTTTCTACGTGCGCACATCTCATTTCATGAAAACTATGTACGAGTATTACAAGGGTTATGTTCCCACTATAGAGATAAAAAGGTTCATTCGGCACTGGGTAGCCCCACCAAAAAAAGAAACCTTAAAAGGCTTACGCCTATCAAGGTTTCCTTAGTTAATACGAAAATAGATCTAATTTGTGTCTAGGCTTGAAGCCCACTGTCTAAAACAAGTCAATATTTCTTCTAAATTCCTTACTCCACCTGCACCATGAAATACTCCATCCCTGACTATACAGTAATACCAATCTTCTTCATCTCTTTCAACTTCTATTGAATTAAAATTTTCATGTTCTAAATTTGTTTCAACTATATTAATTTCAACAGACCAACCTGGATTATCTACAGTGTCGATCTTCACTCCAAAGTTATGCTCCCAATCACCGTTACAGTTTTGAAAATACCAATCTTGAAGCCATCTTAATGTATCCATCATCTCTACCTCTTCCTTGGAATTTCATTTGGATTCGCCGGTCTAACTCCACCAGGAATTGACTTACCATTTACATGAGGTGTAGGCACATTCTGCTTCGTTACCTTATTAATATGACCTTTGCCTATTCCATCATAACGTTGAACCTTATCAAAACCACTAGGATTTAATGGATTGGCTTTATAAGTCTCATAATTTGTAACCTCATGAGTTTTTGGATCTTTTTTTAGAACCGTATGGTCTCCTGTTGCTTTTGGATCGGATTTCATAAAGTTCTTAGCTTTTCCAGTATTTTTCTGTACAACTTCACCCGTCCCCTTAGACGTATTTTTCAACGTCCCCGCCGCTAATGCACCGGTGGCAGAAGCTGCTAATCCTAAATCAGGTACATCTCCTGCAATTCTTTGTGTCCTCGTAGCACCAATTTGAAATACAACCTCATGAACTTCCTGCTTTAAATTTGCGGGTACAATCGCCTCGACTGCTTCATCATAATCTATTTTGTGAGCGTCAGCATAAGTTACTGCTCTTCCTCCCCAAGACATCACAAGATCAACGTGATTACCACCAAAATATCCGCCACTTGTTTGATCAACTTGGTGCCCGCTAGGATCAACATATTTCTGCGGATTATTATGCGTATACGTATACCGATTTAATGTCAACGGATTATCCACTTGCCCCTTATATGTATCCTCCGATATAAACCGCCCGATCTTCGGATCATAATACCGGGCACGCAAATAATAAAATCCGCTCTCTTTATCGAACATCTCCCCCGCATACATAAACGGGTTGGAAATCGTCTCCTTGACCTTATCTGCGATCAGATTGCCCCAGATGTCGTAATCATACGTGTTCAGGACATTACCATTGGGGGCCTTGATTTTGACAACATCACCGTGGCTGTTGTAATAGTAATTGCCTTCAAGATTCGACGCATAGTCCTTTCGCCAAATCAACTGGTTGCCAAACACATTCCGCGCCTTGACCCTGCCATCCTGTGTCAGCTCTTCAATCACTTGGCCATTCAAATAGACGTAGTGAGTCGTATCCGTCACGCTGCCAGTCTGTTGCTTCGTCGCCCGCAATCCACCTGGATAATATGTGTACGTCGTTGTCCCCTTCTCGTCCTTATACTCCTGCAAACGATTAAACAAATCGTGTTTCATTTCATAGGAGCGCAGAATATCTACCGGAGCGTTTGCATACACTTGGCGGTTGCCGCGCTTGTCATAGGCGTATTGCTTGACGTTTCCTTCAACCGATTCTTCCTTGATCCGGGAAAGCTTGTCGTACACATACAATCCATAATTCGTGCCGGCACGCTTTTGACTGGTGATATTGCCAAACAGATCGTAACCATTTGTCTCATTCCAGCCGTCCGCGTGATTCAAGGCTGTTTTTTCACCAAATGAGCTGATCGATTGTTGCATCGCTGTCGGTTGTCCCGGATACGATACAGCATTACTTTCTCCTGAGTTACTGATATCGTACGTGTACGTGGTCGTTCCGACTCCTGGAATCGCCACCGAATTTAATCGGTTTGCGTTGTCATAGGTGTATTCGACTCTCATCGAAGGGGCAGAACCGGATACGGCGCTTCTGGCTGGGTATACAAGTGTATCTATCGTATCGTCGTTGTCGGAATACAGAAGCTGGTAATCCTTACCCATCATCGTTTGGCGATTATTCCGATGGAATCCATCGTAGCCATAGCTGATAGAGTTTCCTGTGTGATTATTTTCACTCAGAAGCAGACCAGACTGTGGATCGTACACCCGGTCTTCATAGAAAGAAGCGCCGGAAGAAACTTTCTTTAACTCATGGAAAGGCGTGTAGTCGTAGTTGAATGTGACGCCGTTTTTGTCCTTGTAACTCTTCACAAGACCGCTTTTTTCGTAGGTGTACGCCTCCGCTTTTGTCTCTGGATTCTTCTCCGACAGCTTCCACGACAGGCTATTGTAGGTATACTCTGCCGTAGTCGTGCCATTCTCCAATACACTGGTGAGATTGCCTAGACCATCGTATCCGTATACATTTACGTTATTTTCCGGGTCCTGCAAATAAACCAGCTTGTCGTTATGATCGAAGCGCATACTCCACGCTTGGGAAGTTTTGCCGTCCAAGATTTCTTTATTGGTTACTTTCCCGAATCGATCCGTCTGGTAGTTTGTCACACGTTGGTGACTGCCGCTTTGGGTCGTCTCCTCTGTGCTCTCCACTTTTCCATACAAATCGCGGTATGTGGTCGCGATAAAGCCATTCGGAGAGAGCGTTTGTTCCGTCAGACGGGGTAAGTATCTTGTTCCATCCGAGTAGGCATTGTTTCGATGTTGCTTAGTGGTTCCTAAGGAATTCGTCGTTTGGTACACAAAACCGTCCCAGTCATACAGGTACGAGGTACTTTGCTCCTGTTTCCCGTAAGGAACCGTGCGGCTAATCTCCATGCCATCCGGCGTAAACTCGTTTTCTACCAATGAACGCTTCGCACCTGTCGTGCCCACCTGCTCTTGATAGGCGGTATCTCCATATGGCGTGTAGTAAGTGATGAGTTTCGATTGATCTGGGGCAATTTTCTCCACGATGCCCGGTCCATCTGCACTCGATCCAGAGGCTTCGCCGTCCCGATAGACATACGTAATGGTTCGTTTTGCGCCTTGATTGTGAAAAGTCTCCGATAATGGTCGGCCTAACTCATCGTAATCGTATGTAGCCTTGCTTCCGTTCGGATAGGTCTGGCTTTTGATTTGGCCTTTATCGTCGATTTCATAGGAAAAATTCAACACATCCGATTTGCCGCTTTCCAGCTCGACACCTGCGAGTGCAATTTGTGTTGGCTGAATGCCATATTGATCATAGGCGGTAAAGGTCTGCGTTCTGGTCTTACCTGCGCCAAAGTTCTCCGTAATCGAATAGAGCTGATTATTGGTGTACTCATATGTCCGTTCGATCGATTGGCTCTTGTGATTATTGATCAAATTGGCAGGGAACGAATTGATCTCCGTTTCCTTTCGGAGCAAATATTGATTGTTGTACTCGAATGTCGTATTCGAATAATACGGATCGCCCGAGGCGGAGGTTGATTGTGTTCTGGCTGCCTTTAATACGGAGAAGGTCCGGAAGCCCCATGGATTTACACCTTCTGCATCATATGTCCATGTACTCTCGATCCCATCCGGTGCAATCTGCTTGATCAGTTGACCGTAATCGTTATATTCCAAATACATCTCTTGTGCGTAATTGTTGATCTTGGCCGCATACCGTGAGCGATTGGAAAGGTTCGGGTCTTTCAAGTAGGAATTGTAAACATCCAGATCGCTAACTGCCGATGTCGGTTCGAGGAAAACGTATTGATACGTCGGCTTTGTATTCCGGCCGGAATAGGCATAGGTTGTGTACGTAGTTGGATTGTACTCGACACGATACTTCGCGCCTGATACATTTGTTCCGCCTTTGCTCACGCCTGTTGTCTTCTCGCTTCGCAGCAACGTATTTCCGTCTTGATTGACCTTGTAAATGGAATTTTTCGTGTAACGGGAAGCCTCAGATTCTGTGACTTGGATGGTATCCCCATGGCGTTCCGCAAAATTCTTCAATCTTGGCAGTTGTTCCTTTGGTACCTTCCATATCTCGCGGAGGTTGTCGTTATTGGCATAGTTCTTTTCCAGCTTATACGTATTGGTTCCTTTTGGCGTTTTCTGCGTATAGCTGTACGATACTTTATTGACAGGATGATAAGCTACATAGCTTAGTGCATACTTGTCTTGAAAAATCCGTACGAGACCGTCATTGAACGTAGTTTGACCGAGTTGATAGGGACGATATTCGTAGTTGATTTTTAATCCTTGCAACGGATAGGAAACTTCTTGCATGAGCAAGTAATCGATTTCCTTACGCTTCTTTGTATCCGATTCCCAATACTTTGCTGAATCTTGAAGAGTTTGATCAGTTGGTAGCTTGTCCAGCGTGTATTCTTTGTTCAAATTGAAATAAGCAATGCCCTTGGTAGTAGGATTATGATAGGAATAATTTGCTACTGTATAAGGACCGTTTCCACTCCCTGCTGTCGGCAGGACTTCTACTCGAACAAGCTGATGGTAACTTCTCAATGCGAACTTTCGTTCAAAATGGTAGCGAATGTGCTTGAGCACAGTAGTCTCAGTTTTATCTTTATAGACAATCAAGTCTTGCGTGGTGTCGTTTTGCTTTCGTTTCAGCACCACATAACGACCGACACTGTCTTCGATGCTGACCGGCTCTCCGTCGCTATCCAGGTTGTACTTGATCGTGTCCCCATAAATATTGGATTTGACGACCGTTCCCAGCTTTACATCAAATTCATATCTCAAATTACGGTAATACAACGTGTACTTCTCATTCACTTTGTCAGTGATGAACATGATGTCTTTATACGGATAATTCACAAACTTGTTGAACCGATATTCTAAGGATGTCCCGTCCTCTAAGCTGATGTAATAACGATTCGACGTTGGACTCTTGTCTACGTTGGTGGAGTAAATTTGCAGGCCTGGATTATAAGGGTCGTCCCTTACCGTAGCTACCTGCTCCCGCGTGACGACATCCAGTCTTGGCATATTAAAATCCCAACCGGGTGCAAATTTCTCATTGATTAGAGCTTCATTCTTGTCTAGATCATCGTCCCAGCTTGGTACACCGATTTTACTACTCAGGGAGTGATATCTGCGCTTAATATCCAGATCCAGTCCATGCTTTCCTGGCAAGTAGAGATCTTGCTCCACTAGGTTCGCAGCGCGATATACATCATCTACGGATTGCTCTGTTTTTGAACGAGCAAAGCGAAACTCCTGATCTTTTTCTGTGTAGAGAACTTCTGGAGGAGTTGTATTCACTGCTTGAATGTCGAGCGTTTCCTCCAGACTCTTAAGTTCATTTACTTTCGATGCTACAAGGGGTGTAAGGCGATTTAAGAGGGCCTTATTTTCCTGACTGAAATGATCGAATTGAGAAACGAGCTGGTCACTGGTAAAAGTTTTGACTTCTGCTTGTTCTTCAGTTGAAAGCAGCTGCAATAGATCTGGATAGAAATAGGCAGCGTATTTTAGTAAGGTTCGGTCGAATGTTTGGTGTATTTCGATTGCTGTGTTAGCATCCAGCTGGGTCCATGTTAGTGAAGCGATGTCATCTGCGTTATATGAGGTTGGATCTTTTGCTTCTCTTTTTTCTGGTAGAGGGTTGAGATTTTGCTCTGCGATAGATTGCTGGATTTCATCTATTGTCTCGGTTGGAGTTGATGATTCTATACTTTGTGTATTTGATAAGTCTTGGATTGACGGTTCATTTGCCAGGGTACTCATCGGTGGTATAAGCGTCGTGAATAGGGAAATGCTTAATAGAAAAATCAAGATTGATTTTGTAGACAGGAGTTTCATATTGCCTCCGAAAGAAATGTTGTCCCCCTTGGTTAGAAGGGGGATTCACTAGTAATAATTATGGTGTAATTTTGACTTTTACAGGTTTGTTACTGTTTGTAGTTGTTCCATCTCCTAGTTGACCTCGATCGTTACTTCCCCATGCATAAACTGTTCCGTCTCTTTTTAAAGCAAAACTATGTCTCGCATTTGGCCCGCTTGCAATTTCATCAATTTCTGTTAATCCAGGTACATTTACTGGAGCCAGTCTATTATAAACACTGCCATCACCAATTTGTCCTTTTCCGCCGTCTCCCCACGCATACACTTTCCCATTTACATCAAGAGCCAAGCTATGAGAATCACCGGCAGCAACAGAAACAATATTTGAAAGTCCTTTTGTTTTAGTTAGACTTGACACCGCTGCTCCACTGTCAATGCCTAGCTGACCATACCCGTTTTCCCCCCAAGCCCATACTGTTCCGTCCTTTTTAAGAGCAAGACAGTGAGCTCTCCCAGCCGAAATTGCCGTAACGTCTGTTAGACTTGAATGTACTGGGATTGGAAATTTAATTGTTGTGCTACCATACCCATAAAGACGTCCCCACACCCACACCGTACCATCTTTCTTGAGGGCTAGTGAATAAGCGCTTCCAGCAGCAATCTCTGTAACATCTGTAAGGCCGACTGCTTGTACTGGTTTGCTACTATTCCCACTTCCACTATTACCCAACTCACCAGAACTATTTAATCCCCAACTCCATACTGTACCATCAGCTTTTAAAGCTACACTGTGGTTCGAACCTGCGGCAATACGCGAAACGTTTGTAATGCCTTTTACTTTGAAAGGAACGTTTGCTTTAACCGCAGGTGCACCGTCTCCCAATTGACCATAAGAATTATCACCCCATGCCCAAACTGTACCATCACTTTTCAGTATAAGAGAGTGCCCTTGACCCGCTGCACTACTCACTGCATTACTCGCTGCCAAAGTCGTCTCTTTTGATAGAAAAAGAACTGAAAGCATCATCAGTAAAATATTACTTATTAATTTTAACTTCATTAGATTTTTTTTCACTTAAACTCACTCCATTTTATTGTCATTCGTTAATACTGGAACTGTGCTATTTTGTAGACTATTATTTCCTAGCTGTCCCTTTTCGTTTTGACCCCATGCCCATACACTTCCGTCTTCTTTCACCATCAATGTATGTGCTCCACCTGCAGACCAGCGATTGACTTTCACTTTTGTCTCCCTGACTTCCACAGGAACTGTGATCGTTTTGTTATCGTAGCTGACTGTGATAGTCGCAGTTCCTACCGATACCGCTGTGATCACTCCTGCCTCATTTACCGTTGCCACCGTTGGGTTACTGCTCTCATACCTCGATTGTGTCGTGACATCTTGAGTGTCGTTGTTTAGATAGGTCGCCGTGATTTGCAATGACTTGCTTTGCGATGTTGGCAGCAACACCGTCCCTAGATTCGCTTTCACTTCGATATCCTTGACTTCCACTGGGACAGTTATCGTTTTGCTATCGTAGCTGACGGTAATGCTCGTTGTCCCTACCGATACCGCTGTGATCACTCCTGCCGTATCTACCGTTGCAACAGCTGGGTTACTGCTCTCATACGTCGACTGCGTCGTGACATCTTCGCTACTGTTGTTCGAATAGGTCGCCGTGATTTGCAATGGCTTGCTTTGGGACGTAAGCAACAACACCGTACTTGGACTCGCTACCAATTGTTGCGCCATGATGTTCAGCATAATTTCTATTGGCGTCGTCCGATTCTGTACCGTTCCATCTCCTAGCTGCCCTTTCTCATTTTGACCCCATGCCCATACACTTCCGTCTTCTTTCACCATCAATGTATGTGCTCCACCTGCGGACAAGCGATTGACTTTCACTTTTGTCTCCCTGACTTCCACAGGAACTGTGATCGTTTTGTTATCGTAGCTGACTGTGATAGTCGCAGTTCCTACTGATACCGCTGTGATCACTCCTGCCTCATCTACCGTTGCCACCATTGGGTTACTGCTCTCATACTTCGATTGTGTCGTGACATCTTGGGTGTCGTTGTTTAGATAGGTCGCCGTGATTTGCAATGGCTTGCTTTGGAATGTTGGCAGCAACACCGTCCCTAGATTCGCTTTCACTTCGATATCCTTGACTTCCACTGGGACAGTTATCGTTTTGCTATCGTAGCTAACGGTAATGCTCGTTGTCCCTACCGATACCGCTGTGATCACTCCTGCCTCATCTACCGTTGCAACCGCTGGGTTACTGCTTTCATACCTCGACTGCGTCGTGACATCTTCGTTACTGTTGTTTGAATAGGTCGCCGTGATTTGCAATGGCTTGCTTTGAGACGTAAGCAACAACACCGTACCCGGACTCGCTACCAATTGTTGCGCCATGATGTTCAGCATAATTTCTATTGGCGTCGTCCGATTCTGTACCGTTCCATCTCCTAGCTGCCCTTTCTCATTTTGACCCCATGCCCATACACTTCCGTCTTCTTTCACCATCAATGTATGTGCTCCACCTGCGGACAAGCGTTTTATCTTATCTTCTTTCAATACTTGGGCTACTTTTACATTCGCGTTTACCTTGGTTCCCAAATAGTCAATGGTTATTGAGGTGATTCCGTCTTTTATTCCCGTGAGGAGTCCACTTGCAGAAACAGATGCTATAGATGGATCTGCCATTGTAAATAATGATTTATCCGTTACCATTGCTTCAGTACCATCCGCAAGCTTCAATAGCACATTTAATTGTTGTGTTTTCCCCTCTTGAAGAGTGATGTCTTCCGGTACAACTTTGATGTTCTGAACCGGAATTTCTGCTGTAACAACAACAGGCACAGCCGCACTTGCTCCCCCAAAGGAAACGGTGATGTTCGTACTACCTGCCTTAACAGCCGTAACCACCCCGTTTGCATCAACGGATACCACTGTGGCATCTCCTGGCAAGTAGACTGCTTGTCCAGAAACATCCATGTTCTTGCCGTCCTTATAGGTCGCTGTTACTTGTAGCTGCTGCGTCTTCCCAACCAATATGTTCAGGCTGACTGGTGTAACGGACAAGCTCTGCACAGGCTCTTGTGTCTCTGTAACCTGAACAGGAACCGTAATTACTTTCCCACCAAAAGATATGGTTACAGTAGATGATCCTACTGCCACCCCAGTAACAGACCCACTTGCTTCAACACTGGCAATAGCAGGTTGCGAACTCTGATAAGTCGCCTGATTCGTTACAATCGTTTGGCTGTTATCACTGTAGGTCGCCTTCACTTCCAACTGCTGGTTGGCTCCTTTGCCAATGCTCACTGTCGCTGGCGTAACAGCCAAAGACACGAGAGTGATGGCATTTCCTGAAACCGTGACCGGAATGATCGTACTTTGCCCGCCGTAGCTAACCGTGACCTGCGTAGCTCCTGGCGAAAGTGCTGTTATCAGTCCACTACTTTCCACTGATGCAACATTGGCATTACTGCTTGTATACACGGCTTGCTTTGAAATATTTTCTTCGGCCCCGTTTGAATAAGTGGCCGTGACACTAAGCTGTTGAGTACCACCTGCAACCAATGACACTTGCACTGGGGTTCCTTTTATTTCCTGGATGGTAGCCCCTTGAACAGTTATCTGGCTGGATGCGTTTTTACCATCATAAGAAACGGTAATCGTCGCTGTTCCTGCTTTGATACCCGTTACGACACCTTGGCTGCTCACTTGCGCAACAGATGAATTCGAGGTGTCAAAGCTGGCAACGCTGCTGATATCTTTGTTGTTACCGTCTGAGTAATAAGCGGATGCATACAAGCGTTGGATCTGTCCTTCTGTTATTGTGGACTGCCCTGGTGCAAGACTGATCGATGTTAAATGAACAGAAGGTGCATCAACCGTAATGGTAAACGCCTTCGACTGCCCTCCGAAAAACAATTTGGCCCGCGTCGTCCCGCCGTTCACCGCATACACAATCCCTTTGTTGATAGAGGCAACCGAGGGATCCTCCACGACATATACAGCCTGCGCGCTTACATCCACCTGACTCCCGTTGTCCAATGTTGCCATGACCTTAATCGATTTGGAGTTACCAGGTGATACATCCACCTTCTCCATATCAAGACTCAAGGCTTTGGCCTTCGGTGGTATAGATGCGTTTTGCTTTACGCTTTTTGTGATATTTCCGTTCTCGTCATGATAGAAAATGACGCTTTCGACTCCATTTTCTTTGATCGCCTTAATTCGATTGTTCTGATCATATACATACTCGTAAACCGTTCCCCCAGCCGCTGGAGCAAAAACTGTAAATATTACATTGACTGGATTACTTTCTGTATTTGTCAGCTTAATCGTATAGGCACCTGCCGCCAAATCATAAATGACTTCAGCTGCACTTGGCTTCTCCCTCGGTGACACTTGAACCCCATTGGAATAGACCGTTACAGTTGGATACTTCTGACTTGGATTTTTCAATTGCGTAACCATGCGATACTTTCCAGGAATGATAGCATTCATGGCGATTTCTACCGTTTGTCCACCTGAAATCGTGATATCGTTTGGCTGATTAAAAACAAAGGCTTCGCCCCCTGGCTTTGCCAGAAGCGTAGCGTAAAACGCACTTTTTCCTACAATCTTCACATAATACGTTTTTCCGGCGGCAAATACTGGATTCACTCTACCATTACTTCCTGAAGAGATTTCCTCATGATCCAGCAAGCCCGCCCCTTTATAAACGGATATATTTGCATCTGCCGCTAATCCCGAGTCGTTATTTAACGTGAACTGATAAACTCCGCTCGTTTTCGCTGTGATTTTAAAGTATTTTGCCTGATCGGCAGGAAAATGCATCCGTACCGGATTATACTCTACCAACAGATTAAAATTGCTTTCTGCTGGTTTCGTTCGGACAGTGTAGGGGCTGCTGCTATAGCTGCTAGTACCGGATGAATTGTACGCCCAAAGTATGATTGTATAAGCGCGATCCGGTTGTAGGCCCGTGATGGTATAAGTGGATACGTTGCCTACCCGCTTGATCCCGCCGCCATCTACTTGAATGCCGTAGTCTATTGCGCCTGCGACAGGACTCCAAAATACTTTAAGGGAATTCGTATCTGCCTCTACACTAATATTATTAGGGGCATCTGGTTTCTTCTCGATAGTCAAGCTTCCGGGATAAACCGCTACAAATCCGCTGCGATTGGATACTTCGATGTTCGGGTAGGTACCTTCTCCAAGATCCCTGCCCCTCCAGCTAAGGGTCCAGTGACCTGAGCTGCCAGTGGTAGCAAAGGTTTTTGGTCCATCGTTGCGATTCATCCTTCCAGATATGACATCGCCTGCTTGAAGATGGGTATATACCCCTTCCAAGGTAAAGGTCTCATCAATATCAATGACTCTCTTTGCCCCAGGGGTATAAATGACGATCTTCGGGAGAGCATCTACCAATCGGGATGAGTAATTCGTTGGTGTAGTCCATGCCCCGCGATTATCCTGAGCTTGAACCGTCCAATACACGGTCTGATACAACATTTCTTTTGTGATGGGGAAAAAATATCTGCCGGACGCATTCCCATTTTGGCTCGATTCGGAAATCGTCTCTTCTTTCTCACCCAGCTCGTTTCCGCCTGGAGTCAGTCCCACTCTTAATTTTGTTGATACGATTTTGTCTGAAACATCATTATCTCTAAGCGAATAATTGATTAATCCTCTAAGGCCACTATCCATAATGACAAGCTCTGTATTCACGACCACAGGTGCTTGATTGGTGGCTAATAGATAGAACTCCAATTTAGCGGTACTGCCTTCAAGAATTTTCGGGGCATCACTCTTCATTACCGCTTTTAGGCGCACATCAATGAGTGCGTTTTTTTGTATATAGTTTGTATCAAATACATAAGAACGGGCTGTCCCTGTTAATTTCTCCCGTTTTGTAGAAGTGACATGCCCGCCCTCGCTGATATAAATGATTAATTCTTGCGAGGCTATATAACTTGGATACCCTTTACCGTTGTAGTAGTCCCAATCCAACGTAATCGACTGCCCTTTTGGTATTTCTTGTCGATCTTTCGGATATTTCCAATTTGCAGAAATGGTTATCGGGTCCTTTTCAGCTTGCGCTCTCATATCCAAGCTAATATCGACTTTTTCGACGAGAGATTTACTGGATTTCTGATCGACTGCCCAGACACGAAGTGAGTAGAGATGATCTGGCTTCAAATTGCGGATGGGCAAGTTGTACGAAAATTCATTTGCGCTCTCAGACGCCGTAAAACGAGTCAGTTCATGAGGATCTTCCTCATCCAGCTGATACCAAATATGAACTTGGTCTCCGATGTTCGGATCCATCGCAATACCTGATATGATGATGACATCCTCTGAATTAACAGTAAAGACAGCCTTCCCTACCATTGGTGAGGTCAAATAGACTTGGGGAGCAGAATTATCGTTCACCTCATTCGTTACGTAGGTGATTTCAGGTGTCCATTTGAGAAGATCCCCGACACTGTTTTCTTTCTGGTTTACTTGAAAAATTAGTGCGTCTCCTTCTTCAATGGAAAGCTCCTCCTGAAGTTCCACACCAATCTCATCGTTAAAGTCAATCGATTGCCAGCCTGAGGAAGGCCAAATTTGAGCATCGTTTTTCAGTAGTCGGACGTTGACTCCGTCTCCCTCTTCCACTTGGATTTTGGAAATCCAGCCGCTAACGTGAATTCGTCCTGAACGCGGCGCCTTCCATTTCAGGATAGGATCTGAGCTCCCAACTTTTATCCACGTATTTCCGATCGCGGTCTCGTTTTGATTACTCTTCCATTCCTCGGCAGCTTTGTCCCACTCCAAGTCCGTGAAGCGATCTCCGCTTACCTCCTGATAGGACCAGTTGTTCTGTCCTTGCTGATTAGAAAATTGCAGCCAAAAAGCATACGTGTCATGTATGGGTTCAACAATCGTGATTGTCTTCTCCATACTGGTTTGCTTCCCGTCTTTTTCTGTGACCAGCACATGTAATTTGTGTTCCCCTACTTGCATCTGGTCAACTTCCAGCAGATAGGAGAAACCTGGCTTTAGATGAGGTGCCTCTGGGTATTTGCGCTTCATATCTGGTCGTTCAAGCCCATATTTCGCCTCGCCCAGCTTATCTCCATCCATCAACACTTCGATTTTCTCCACTTCACCAGTAGAAACGAACCATCCCGTCATGTTGTAATTCCTACTGATCAGTTCGTTATCTTGCGGGGTGTCAATTGCGCCCCCTGTTACCAAGACGTCGCCTTTTACAGTGACAGGGTATTGCTTCACGATGCCAGCATAAGACACGGTAAGAACCGTACTCCCTGATGTGAGACCTGTTAGTAGTCCTGTTGCATCTATTTTGGCAATAGCTGGATTATCGATCGTGTAGGTCACTTCTCCCGTTACATCCTTTGTACTCTTATCTCGATAAGATGCAACGACAGTGAATGCTACGCTCTTGTCTTTTTCTAAAGTAACTTCGGAATAATTAGCTGTGATTCCCGTAACAGGACCAATGATGATGTTACTTTCTAGCACGAGACTCTCCGCGCCCGCTTTATCCGTTACTTTTATGCTCAGTTTGTGATTCCCTTCCGCAAACAAGGACGTATCCAGTAGATATTGAAAACCAGCATTTGCATTCTGGTAGTGTGGATACATGGCGAAAATATCTGGACGAGGTCCACCATAAACTGCGGTTCCCTGCAATTGTCCATCCACCAAAACCTCGATTTTGGACACACCGCTTGGGTTCAGAATCCATCCCTGTACCGTTGTAGTTCCACCAATAACTGTGCCTTCTTTTGGGATATCCATTTGCCCTTTGGCAACAAGCGAGCCTGATTCTGATTCTGTGACAACAACAGGAATCACCAATGACTGATTCCCGTAATTCACGTGAATCTTTGTCATTCCAACCTTCAGGCCTGTAACGATTCCCAGTGGACTGACATAAACGACATTCGGATCTTCTACTGTATAAACAGCTTCCCCCGTAATGTCCTTCTGTTGTTGACCTTCAAAACTGGCCGTAATCTGCAATTTCTGCATAGAGTCTTTTGCTAGGCTCATGTTTGGTTCTGCATTTTGCAGACTGATCGCTGGAGCAATATTTCCAATCACAAATTTCTTTTCTGGTAATGGATATTGCTTTCCTTCGCTATCCGTTGCGATCACAGAAACGGTATGAGTACCCGGTTGCAGTTCATTCAGATTAACACTATAGCTATATCCTGCTTGCGTATTTTTATATTCCGGATGAAGCAGAGCAATATCAGGTCGAGCAATTCCCGTTTTTGCTTTCCCATGTTCGATCCCGTCAATGAGAACCTGATAGTCAGAGATAGCAGAAGGATGTAAAAACCATCCTGAAATCGTATAAGTACCATTGACAATAGCACCATTTACAGGCGTTTCTATCTCTCCCAAAGTTTTAAGTGCTTCCGCTTCCGTAACCTTAATAGGAATGCTGATACTTTGATCCCCATATTTTACAGTGAGACCCGTACTTCCTTGGGCTAGAGCCGTGACCAAGCCATCTGTGCTCACCTTTGCGATAGAAGAATTCTCTATGTAGTACAGAGCCAACTTGGTTACATCATGACTGCTCTGATCCTCTAGTACTGCCATGACAGTAAATTGATGCGTTTTTCCTTGAGGAACGATTAACTCTGTAACGTTTGCCTTTAAACCTATTGCTGGTAGCAAGGTAACGATTTGAATCGTTCTGTTCCCCAGCATTACCTGATTTCCACCCTTGCCTGTGCCTCTAACAGAAAGAGTATGTGTGCCTTCCCTCAATTTTCCTGTATCGAGATTATAGTGGAACCCTACGTTTCCATCAGGTTTAGAAGCATCCATTATTTCGATTTCCGGACGAGAAATACCATAGGTTGCTTCACCACTTACGGCTCCATCGACCAGTACTTCAATCTTTTCAACACCAGTAGAGTCAATAAACCAGCCTGTGACAGGGTAAACACCGCTGATTATTGCATGGTCTGCGGGACTGTCAATGCCTCCCCGAGCCAGACCCGCTACTGCTTTGACCCAGACAGGTATCGTAAGCGTTTGTTCTTGGTATTTCACGATGATATTTGTTTGACCGATTTCAATTCCGGTAACGATACCTTTATCTGAAATGCTAATGATCGAAGGATTCTCAACCGTATATTGAGCCTCTCTCGTCACATCTTTCGTTTGTTGATTCAGTAAAACAGCAGAAATGGATAATTGCTGTGTATTCCCTTGTATTACATCTACTTTGCTTATATTTGCCACAATACTTGTCGCCGGTTCTGCACGACCGATGAAAACAGCTCGCTCTGCTAGAATTTGCTCGGCGCCTTCTTTATTAACGGCTGTTACCTTAATGGTATGTTGACCTTCCGTTATCTGCGTTGTGTCTAGAAGGTACTCAAATCCGGCTGTAGCATTCTTGTAGTGTGGATACGAGGATTCAATATCAGGCCGGTTATGTCCATAAGTAACTTCCCCCACTACTGTTCCATCCAATTGAACCTCTATCTTTGAAACACCTGCTGGCTCTAAATACCAGCCTTTGATGAGTGTGGCGCCTGTCATCATGGAATTACTTGTCGGCGCCTCTAACTCCCAACGCGGTATCAGTGGCTCAGTCTTTTTGATCGTAACAGGGATCATGATTGATTGACCTTCATATCGAATGGTCACAATCGCCGTTCCATATCCCAATGCTTTTACAAGTCCAGTCGCGCCTACTGTAGCGATACTTTCATCAGATGAAGCGTATTCTGCTAGACTTGTAACGTCTTTCAGGGTGTTATCTTCTAAAACAGTAGAGACCACCAACTGATGCGAACCTTCATTCGTTAGTTCCAGCTTGGTCACATCGGCATGCAGACCATTAACAGGCTCCATGTTACCAATGTAAAATGTCGTTCCTTCTATCATGGTTTGTTGACCATTGGTATCTTGAACTTCCACAGTAATGATATGAGTGCCTGCGGTTAAATTCCCAGTGTCCAGTTGATAGTGAAATCCAGCATTGCTATTCTGATAAGCTGGATATTTCGCTTCAATATCTGGTCTCGGGTCGCCATAGGATGCCTCTCCAACTTTCATACCATCAATCAGGATACTGATTTGCGATATTCCGACCGGATTGAGATGCCATCCTTTAACCGTATACGTACCACTGATTAACTCGCCTTTTTCAGGGGTGTCGAGTCCACCTCTTGGTATCAGGGGCGCTCGCTCCGTCACCACTATCGGAATCTCAATCGTTTTGTCACCCAACTCAGCGATCAGTTGCGTATCTCCCATTCCACTTCCTGTGACTAGACCTGAAGGTGTTACCGTAGCAATTTTTTCATCTTTGCTCTTATAAGTAACTTCCTTGCTGACATCTCTGGTGTTGCCATCTGTCATCTTCGCCGTAATTTTCAGTTGATAATTTTCACCTTCGGAAAGTCGCAATTCGTTAGGCTTCGATTCCAATGAGATAATCTCAGCGGAGTCTTCATCCCCTAGTCCCAACGCTTTCTCTAGGTTTACAAGCCCTTTTCCGTAAAACCGCGATTCCCCTAAAGGTGTTGCATGATCGACTAAAATATCACGCACTTCGCGGTTGGTGGCTCCACCCTTTTTGGACCAAATGACAGCTGCTGCACCGGCTACGTGAGGAGCTGCTAAAGAAGTGCCTGAGCGTTGCTCAAAGTCTCCATGGAGTGACGTACTTAGAATATCAACCCCAGGAGCCATCAGGTCTAACCCACTACCAACACTTGAAAAGTCAGCCCGTTGATTGTCTTGATCAATGGCACCAATGGACAATGTCTCTGGATATTTCGCAGGATATAACTGGGTATCCTCACCCATTCCCCTATTTCCTGCTGATGCAATAACCAGTATCCCTTGTTGATTCGCTCTTTTAATCTGGTCATGTAAAGCGCGACTGTCAATTTTACCACCAGCACTAATGGAAACGATGTTCATGTCATTCTGAATCGCCCATTCAATCCCCTGAATCATGCTGGAATATGTACCGTGACCTTTTTCATCAAGGACCCTAATAGCATAGATTTCGGCTTCTGGGGCAACACCAACGATTCCAACATCATTATCTTTACCAGCGATAACGCCAGCCACTGCAGTCCCATGACCATGCTCATCATCAAAATCTGATTTTCCTTCTACATAGGAAATGCCTCCTTTTACTCGGAGGTCTTCATGATTGGATATACCTGTATCTATAATTCCAATTTTGATGTTTTGGCCTTTGTAATTTTTTTCGTGAGCTTGATTTGCCCTTATGTGCGCAATCCCCCACGGAACTTCCTGTTTTTCTGTTAGGTTTGTTTCTGCTAACTCTATTTCACTATCTTCCTCAATATAGGCTACATTCTCATCCTGAGACATTACCTCCATTTCACTCTCTGTTAATTGAGCAACCATCACTTTCGTGCTAAGTTGCTGTACCGATGATCTTTGAATAGCCCTTACTTTTGCTTTCTTGTTTTCTTTAAATCCAATTAAATACGTTTTACTCTGAGCACTTGCGATTGCGTGTTCAGGGACAAGCTGTAAAAACAGTAAAGCAAGCAGTAGGAATAGATTGAAACTACTGATTGAACGGATGAATCTAGGGTTCATTCCTGTAACTCCTTGTCATAATTGTGATGAACTTTGGTATCATTCCTTTTTTAAAAATAATTCAACGTGCGCCAGTTACACTCCATCTCCCTTCCCCATAATAAGTACAGATAAAAAATGTAAATTTTACCTAAACAGCATTTAGAATTATAGTGAATTCCTTATATTGGATCAATAGGAACTTACCGATAAGTTTTGACTAACAAATTACTAGTCAGCCAATATTGCTGATTATCAGAAGTAATTTCCAAGTTAAATTATATTTGGTTCTACCTAGTGTTTTCTTCCTACTAAAAAACAAGACTGTCCGTTGTAATAGATACCTCTACCAACGAGACAGTCTTGCTCTAGTTCTTAAGAACTAGTTCTTCAGCTCTATTTTTGTGCGTTAATAATTACCTACTCATGATTCACGTTGGAAAGAGCTTTTTTGTTTGAAATGCTTAGTGTTTAGTTTGTTGGTCGTATTGTACGATCTGTTACCGAAAGTAAATCCTAAGGCAATCGATTAATCGTAAGCAATAAATATCCTGGGAGCGTAAGATGTTTGCCATAGCATTGGCATACACTTGGCGTAGAGAAACTGGTAGACCTTGCCCATCATCGGGGGATGAAGGGCAAGGTCTTCGGTACGTGCAGGCCGATTAAATCAACATTGGTGGAGATAAAAAAACCTTGGGGACATGGCCCCAAGGCATAATTTCAATGACAATACTTATTTATACATCCCAAAATATTCATCGGAACACTCACCATCAATTGTATACTCAATATCATAGTAATACCATTGAATCTCTGTTTCTGGATGAAGTAATTCAAGGCAAACTCTAAAAAATGGATATATTCTATCGTCGTTATTAATAAATAGCTGCGTGCACTTATAACGTATAGTAAAATCTTTTATGAATCACTATTTTAAATTAGTTTCTCCAGTAATTGGATAGACTTAAATTTTACATTTTCAAAAAGATATGCTTCATTAAATTTCTTTTCAATATCTATTAAATTCATTCTTTAACTCCTTACTTTCCACTTGTAATGTAATCAAACAAAAAGTTACCTCCTCCCATATACTCTCACATGTTTGGCGGCCTTTTTTCACTTTTTTATCGCTCAGGAAAATTTTGTGGCTTTTGCATGACTAATAAATTGTAATAAATGGATATATTCCAAAAAATCCATGTACGTACAGGCATACTATAGAAATATCATACGGGTGTTATGGGGGTAAGTTTGTTTTGGTTTTACTGCCTGCTTCATTCGTAACTGGGTGGGGGTAAAAAGAAAGACCTTGAAGAGAGTATTTTTCAAGGTCAAATTTATCCGCACTGATTTAATTAGCTTAGTTATTGATAGATAGTCCGGGTCTGTCAAGAATTTTGTGTAAACTCCATCAACCGATATATGAAAAGGTTTCATCCCCCTAATTGTGATATCTTTTTCGGAGCCAACAGAGTCAAGGGCGTAAGGCGAAGCGAACCCTTGACGTGTTGGTGTAGGAAAAGACAATCCCTTCGGGGATGAAGCCTTTTTTTAATTGTTAACGGA
>NZ_PXZM01000023.1 GCF_003013395.1 Brevibacillus fortis
CCTTCTCCGCTCAGTAGGACTCCACAAGTCGCTACGCCTGGAAATATTCTTCTCTGTCGTAACTGATTACATTCTTCAATCTTTTAAGGAATTTCAAGCCCGTTTAACACTGAAAGCTCGTAGAGGAAACAGGAGAAATAAGCGAAGATCTTTGAAAACACCGACCGAGGCGCAATGAAGAAAGGAGAAACAAGCTTTTAGCGTCCACCTCTGATACACCTCTTGAATGGACGACTTTGGACGCGGGTTTCGCTTTTTTTCATGGAGCCGGGCAGCTTACGCTACCCTGGGGGTGTTCCAAGAATCAAAGCGTTTTCTCCTGTTTCCTCCTCACCACCACAGTATGCTAAATGGGCTTTCCCCATAAAAATAAAACCGCCTCCATAAAGGAGACGGCATATATCGAGCTCGTTAGTTTTGAGGTGTTACCGATCATCACGTGCGACGCATCTACCTCCAGTATGAAGTTAGAAGCTTAAAGCAGTGTACGGTTTCCCTTACTCACTAGGTGATCGTGTAAATCATCCATGGCACATCGCCTCCGAAAAGGAATACAGCCTGATTGAAAACACACCACCGAGCTCGATGAGTATAGTATGAGCCAAGCCCATCATTTTATTCACTCATCTTTAGCATTTGTTTTCGAATCGCATTTAAAAACGATTGGTTGCTGTAGGCCGTCCCACCAGCCAAGCCTGGTTCAACTGCATTCATGTACATTTGATCTGCTTTGACTGCGTTCAGGTTTGTCCAAGCAGGCTGCTCTTGCAACTGCTTGAAAGCTGGCTGGTCTTCTCTGTTGACCATCACAAACAAGTAGTTGGGATCTTCTTTTGCCAAAGCATCCATAGAGAGCGCGGTACGCTCCTGCACATTTGCGACGACATCTGGGACAGGCAGGGCCAAATTTGTATATAACAGATAATTGTACCGCTCGTGCTTCGGATAAATGTAGAAGGAGCCTTCTTCGAACCACACTGTCAGCACTTTCTTTTCTGGAAGTGGGGCGAGCTTGTCGCGGAGTTCCAGTGCGTTTTGCTTCACTTTTCCTACAAATGTATCCAAATTAGCATCTTTTCCACGAACATCAGCGAGCAGACGCAAGTTTTCTTGCCAATGAGCTCCGTTCGTAGAGACGGGAATGACGGATGCAGCGCTTTGCAATTTGGCCAAGTCTTCTTTTGAGGTCTTGTCGGTTGTCATAATGACGTCCGGTTTGAGGGCAACCAACTCACCTAGATTATCTGCAATATTCCATGGGAGATGCTTGGCATTTCGGATCATGGCTTGATATTCCGCCGGAAACTTTCCGTTTTTATCCATGGTAGCTGCGACGGGCGGGATTCCCAACAAGAAAGAATCCTCATACGAAGCAGGGAAGCCTACGTAAACAATATCTTTGGTTCTGGCTGGAATTTTATAAGTGTTGCCCAGGTAATTGATCGATCTGGTCGGATTCGATGCTGCTGAATCCCCCGATTGTCCACCATTGCCGCAGGCTGTCAGTACGAGGAGCAAAGCGGCGATCGGGATAGCTAGTAGCCGTTTATACATACAGGTCACTCCGTTCTTACTTCTTGTGTTATCAGGAAAGTAGCAGGACTCATGTAAATTATAGGCTACCCGATCTATTAGTCGCTGTTGCATTCCTGAACATTTTCAAACATTCTGCTGTAACCTTTTTCCTGCTCAAGACACTAATTGGTATACGAGAAAAATTTCGCTATGGGAAAGTAGTCGATCAGCCGACAGCAAGAGAATGGAGGAGCTTCTTTGTATGAGGAAATGAAACATCAGGTCATGGCCATCTATGAGCGGCATTATCATGATGTGTATCAATTTTTGCTGTACTTTGCCGGCAGTCAGAATGATGCAGAAGATTTGACGCAGGAGGTTTTTTTACGAGTGATTCGATCGCTTGAACGATTTGAAGAGCGATCTGACATGAAGACATGGCTGTTTGCGATCGCGAAGCATACAGCGATGAATTACTATCGAAAACGCAAGTGGCAAAAGCTGTTGTCAGGGGACTGGCTGTCTGTCGTGATGCCAGCCTCAGAGGGGAATCCTGCTCAGGAAGCGGAAAGCCGGGAGGACGAGCAGGAATTGATCGCTGCGATCAAGGGACTGCCGCCGCATTACCGCATGGTTGTCATTCTGCGTGGCATTAAAGAGTACAGCGTCAAAGAGACAGCCGAAATACTGGATTGTTCAGAATCAAACGTGAAAACGACGATGCACCGGGCACTGAAGCTATTACATGGCAAACTGTCGCATACGAAGAAGGGGGAGTTGTACAGTGGATTGGCAAAATGAACGAGATATACTGGAACGGTTAGCGACTCTGCAAAAAAGTCCCCCCCCACGTAAGGAGTTTGTAGAGAGTTTACGTACTGTGCTGAAACAAGAAACAATTCGGGTCGGCAAGAGGAGACGGCTGTTCTTGACTCCGTTGAAAGCGGGGATGACAGCAGTCGTGATCGCTTCTGGCTTTGGGCTGTATATCATGGCCGGAATGGGGCAAAACGAACTTGTGGACCCTCAGGTGACGGCAACAAGTAGTCCGCAGCTTCCGGCCCATCCTGTATACGAGCAGGCGAAGAAGCTGCTGCAAGAATTGGCTGGCCGTGATGCGAGTCAATATGCGGTAAACGGCATGCTGTCCAATACAGAAACAGGTCATGTCGTGATGAACAAGACGGTTAACAACATTCTGGTTCTTGAAGACCAATACACGTTTACGATAGACAAGGCGGGCAGGCATCATATAAAAGAGGTACAGACAAACGATACGACAGGCATGGTCTTTCCTGATCCCAAAAAGGCAATGCCAGAGAAGCAGGCTGAGCAAATTTTTGGGCAAAGTGCCCGGCTCCTCTATTCAGAGGGAGAAGGGCGATTACAATACGAGTTTCCATTTTCAGGTGATATTGATGCGATTACAGGAGAGATTTATCCCACGGAACGCTATCATCCCGATTACACCCTTGTAGAAATGCCGCCAATTCCGGTGAAACCAGGAGGCATACAGCTGGTAGCTCCTGACATCGAAGAAGCAGATAGACTTTTTCGGGAGTGGGGATTCGAGCCTCCGTTTTCCTTCGTGGTTCATCAAGGCTCGGGCGTACATACGTACAAAGTAGAGACGCGAACCAAACAAAAAATGGAACTGACCGTGGTGACAGAAACAGGGGATATTCTTGACTATCGGTATGGAAATATCCATGAGAACGAGGAGAAGCTTCCTCATCCTAAGCAGGAAAATGTTCAAGAAGCAGCTAAGCAGTTTCAGAAATACCTTCCGTTAGACACGAAAGAATTGCTACTTGGTTCTGCCACTAGAAAAGGCAACATCGAAACCTATCAATTCTTTAAGTCCCATCAGGGAGTCCCGATTATGGGAGGGTATACGGTTCAGTTTGATGTGGACAGGAAACAGGTGATCGGAATCATTCCCCCGTATGCCGAGGAGTCTAAACCGCTTCCTGACAAAAACAACGCAATGTCACGGGAAGACGCGACTAGCGTATACGTTACCCATCGTCCGCTGCGATTGGTCTACAAGCTGATGGAGAACCAAACTACAGGAAAATTAGAGCCGCGTCTCGTCTATCATATTTATTATCACGATACCCCACTTTATATGGTAGATGCACTGACAGGGGAGTGGGTGCGTAGATAATCACATCGTAACAACAGAAAAACCAGGGAGGGATTCCCTGGTTTTTCGTTATGTCTCTTATTTGAAGAGCGGAACGTAAATATCAATCTCATTGTCTTCTTGCTCTGGCTTGTAGCGCTCGTCCCAATACTCAAAATCAAACCTGGCATACTCATATCCCGATTCGCAGAGCCAAGACCCGTAAAGAAAACCATACGTCTCGCCCAAGTTTGTCTCAGGTCCCTTGTGTGTTACTTGTGCAAATGTCCCCGCAGGAATCGTGTGACTGACCATCCCTTCAGGAATATCGGTGAGGCTGGAAACTTCGACGCCAATAAGGGTAGTAAAGGGATCTATCGCTGCATCGAAGTCATCTTTGTCAGGATAGAGTTGGATCAGATATTCGCCCTTACCAACCTGATTGTGAATCTCGCTTTTTCTAGCTCGCAAAGCTTCAGTCGTAGTAGCGGAGAGCTTTTTGCCCAAGTCTTCTGTCACATTCGCCGTAAAAGTGATACCAATTACATGTGTTTCCTCGCGGGTGAGAATGGTTGGCTCCATGAAACAACGTCCTTTCGTGTAGGAGAATAGGGAACAGAGCAAATCCAGCAACTATTTCAGTTCTCTGGCATATATCTTCGTCCCATCATGCGTAAACGTACCGATATATTTCTTGCCGCCTACCGTATATTCCATAGAAACGGTTTCCTTTCTAGGAGGCGTGAGCAGCTTGTGCGGAAACGGGAATGGTTGCTTGTTCGCCAAGTCTGCCATGATCTGTGTGTCTGTATGAAAGAGCTTGCCAGTCTGTTTCAATTGCTTGAGCTGCTCTGGTTTATCCAACTTGTAAGGAAGGGTCGTGGTTGGTTTGTCCATCGCATTGATTTTCTGGAAGAAGTACCCGTCCTTTGTTTTCGACACCGCAATAAACTGTCCGTCACTTGTCTCTTTCAAAAATGCATACTTTTTCGAAGCGAATGTTCCTTTTTTATTCATCAATAAGTAAAATTCTTCATTGGCTTTTTTGCCTGACACGATAAAAACACCGGAATGGAAGTTGGATTCCACCTTGTAATTTTGGGATGGCTTCAACACGACTTTTCCTTCGTGTGTTACAAAGTGGGTCATGCCATTGATTTTTACGCGGTGCAATCCTTCGCTGTACCCCATGTACTCATCAAAGAACGGCTTCGCGTGTATTTTTCCATTCATGTCTTTTAAACCGAATTTGTAGGATAATATTGCGCCATCCTTTTTGTTGTATTGGACAAAAGGGTAGTGCTGAATATCGAAAGTTGTAGCTCCCGTATATTCACTTGGGATCGTGAATAGTTCCTCATCTGTGATCTGCTTGGATGTTTTCGTACGAGCATTATACAGATAAGAGGTATAGCTTGTGGGAGAATATAAAAACCACTCTCCGTCTATTTGCGTGAAATAATTGTTATAGGCGCCTAATTCCTGTGTGTTGCCTTGTTGATCGAAAATAATAAACGAGCTGTTCCCGTAGAAGGTAATAATATGAAAAAAACCGTATCCGTCTTGCAACGGACTCATGTACCCCGGATATGCTAACGATTCCTGCTGATCGATTACTTTCCTGGTAGGAGAAACAAGGGCAAAATGAGGGAACCATTGCTGCTTGAACTCTTTGTAAAAGGGATCGTTTGGACTCGATCCTGCAAATGGGACGAAAAATGGTTCCGTTAGACCAGGTGGTACCTGAATCTCTTTTTCTGTCGGAACGTACTTGAGTACTGTCGTTTCCGGTCTGTTTGAACGGATGGCCGTTTCGGAATGTGCGATAGAAGGAACGATTGATAGAGTAAGGCTCAGAGCTAGCAGAATGTTGACATATTTGGAGTTTTTCACAGGTAGAATCACTTTCTCTTTCCTTTTTTATCTGTAGAAGGTAGACGTTTCTTGAAAGATGAATGTCACGCATGTGTTGATCTTACAAGATTTGGATGATATAGTTGTATACATAGATTTATGATGTATTGTGTATCTAGGTATTTGCGGTTAAATCGGGAGGCACTATGAAAATCAATAAGGAACTTTTAAAAGGCAGCACCGTGATCCTGATCTTGACGATGCTGGATCGAAAGGAAATGTACGGGTACGAGATCGCGAAAGCCATTGAGAAAGAGTCAAACGGTCTGTTTACGTTAAAAGAAGGAACGCTGTATCCGATCCTGCATGCGCTCGAAGCGGAGCGTTATGTGGAAGCGTATTGGGATGAGAAGGATGGGAGGAAACGCAAATACTATCGGATTACGGCAGAAGGTCGCGGGCAATTGAAGGAGAAAAAGCTCGAGTGGCATACGTTCCGCGATGGGATTGATCGGGTGTTAGGAGAGGGAAGAGCATGAAGCAGACGAATACACATCCATTGATTGCAGATTATCTCGATCAAGTATGTCGACATGTGCGGGCAACGGAAATGCATCGCAGAATTCGGGATGAGCTGGAAAGTCACCTGCTTGATTTGATGGATGAACAGATGGACGATGGCGTGGAAGAGGAAGAAGCGGTAAGGCAAGCCATATTGCAAATGGGGGATTCTGCTGCGATTGGGAAGCAGTTGCATCGGATTTATAAGTCCAGGGTGGAGTGGAGGCTTCTGGTGTATGTGATGGCTTTCCTGGCTGTTGGTCTGTTTACGATGTATGGTATGCAGGTCAGTTTTATAGAGTTCAAGCTGGATTATTACTGGTTCTATTCCTTACTGGGTATCGGGGTGATGCTCGCAGTTACTTTTACGGATTATCGCAAGCTTTTGCCGTACTCGTTGCATTTGTACGTGCTGACTGTGGGCGTGTTTTTTCTCATTCTTGCGTACGGCTATACAATGAATGGAAAAACATGTATGTACATTAGCGGTTCGATTAAGATCGATTTTGTGGCAATGTCCATGTATTTGTTTCTCATAAGCGTTGCGGGTATGCTTCTTACCAGAACGTGGCGATTTCGGAGCATAGCTTCCAAGCTGACCGTATTTGTTTTGTTGCCAGCTTGCCTCTTTGTTATGGCTGGATCGTTTATGGACCTCATGCTCTACCTATTTGGATTCATGATACTCATGATGTATACGAAAACCGCCCGGAAAGAAAAACTCTATTTAGTGATTGTGTCTGCTATTGTTTGGACAGTTGCCTGTTTATTGGATAGATACACGTTAGGAAGGGTGCTGGGCTGGGTACAACCGACCAAAGATCCGCTCGGAAAGGGATATGTATATCTAGAGGCGATGGAAGCAATTCGCTCGGCAGGTTTTTGGGGAAAGGGCTCCAATGCTCCATTACCGAAAATGTCTTATTTAGACTCCGATTTCAAATTTACGTACTTAATCCATAGTTATGGCTGGATTGCGGGCATCTTGATCTTGTTAGCCGTTGCTCTGTTTATAATGAGACTGGCTCGGGTCGTCAAGGAAGTGGATGAGCCATATGGAAAGCATCTCATTGTCAGTATCGTTCCTTTATTCTCCCTGTTCTTCATTTGGCCACTGATGATGTCAACCGGCATGCTGCCAATCGTGTATCTTGGGATTCCTTTTCTCAGCTATGGCAACATAGGGACTGCTTTGGCTCATTTCGCTGTCCTCGGTCTCGTTCTTAGTGTCCATCGGCATAGAAACTCAATAGGAAAGCCACATACCTTCATGGTAAAATAGCAATCCAGAAGAAGCCTCGGGCAATCGAAAATGCTAGGATATAGACATCAAGGAAAAACAAACCCGAGGAGGAATCACAATGGCTTTGCAATCCAAACAGATTTTCGTCAATTTACCGGTGAAAGACCTCAACAAGTCGATCGACTTCTTTACGGCAATCGGTTATGAATTCAACCCGCAATTTACAGATCAAAATGCAGCATGCCTGGTGATCGGGGAAAACATTTTTGCCATGCTGCTCGTCGAAGAGTTTTTCCAAACGTTTACGAAAAAAGAACTGACAGATGCAACGAGAAGCACCGAGGTGATTGTCGCGTTATCGGCGGACAGCAAAGAGCAAGTCGACGAGATCGTAAACAAAGCATTAGCTGCGGGCGCAACTCCATCGAAAGACCCGGTTGACCACGGCTTCATGTACAGCTGGAGCTTTCAAGATTTGGATGGACATCTGTGGGAGTTCTTGTATATGGATCAAGGTGCTGTTCCACAGGAATAAAAGACGGAGTAAACGAAATGAGGGCAAAAAGCATGGGATCGAAAAGGGGATCCCTGCTTTTTGCCTTTTTGTCAATACTGGCACATTCCAAGTGGATTCCCGTCTGGATCAAAAAACGTCAACACCTTCGTAGATCCAAATCCATCGATCGGGGTTACCCTCACCCCACGCTCGGTTAATAGTTGATGTGCCGCCTCAATGTCAGCGGGAAGAAAATTATAGTATTTGCCGACGCCAAAATGATTTTCCGGAAATGTCATCGGCTGATGATTCTCTACGCGGACGAGACAGATCACGGTGGTTGATTCATCGGAAATCCGCATCGTGACCGCTTCCTCTTCCACAAACAAAGGTCTGCAGCCAAGCTTTTCTTCATACCATTTTGCAGACGCACTCGGGTCCGTAACTGGTATAAAAACCCCTTCCATGCCTTTTAACAGCGATTGAGCCATCATTCCATCTCCCATTCGAGCAAAAATTTATTACGTATGATTTCGACGATGATGATCGGAAAAACCTGTAAGCCCTCACACTTTCCTTTTGACAATCTCTCGTGACATTTCGCTAGCTAAGCGTTATCTTGTACGTAGGAACACAGATGGGGTGAACGGATGCGCTTCTACTTAACATACATAAAAAAATACGGCGTAGTCGCCGGGATTTCCATGCTTTTCTTAGCTTTGGAGGCGGTATGTGATCTACTGCAGCCGATGATCCTGTCACACATTATCGATACGGGTGTAGCAAAACGGGATATGGACTACGTGCTCAAGACAGGCGGGCTGATGCTGCTCGTTACGGCGCTCGGGGCCGTTGCGGCATCCATCCGCAATGTGCTGGCCACATACGTTTCACAAAACTTCGGTGCGCAGCTGCGCGCAGATTTGTTTTCAAAAGTGCAGTCTTTATCCTTTGAAAACTTGAACAAGTTCGACAGAGCCTCGCTCGTGACACGTCTGACCAATGACGTCAATCAAGTGCAGATGTTTGTGAACGGCATGATGCGAATATTCGTCAAGGCGCCGTTGATGTGCATCGGCGGATTGTTTATGGCAACCCAATTGAACGCGGATTTGGCTGTGATACTCGCAATCGTCGTACCCATTGTGGGTTTGTTTATTTTCTTGAATATGAAAATCGGCTTTCCATTCTTTTTGAAGGTACAGCAAGCACTTGACCGGGTGAACGGTGCGATGCGCGAGTATTTGTCTGGCGTACGTGTCGTCAAGGCGTTCAATCGCTTTGATTTTGAGCGTGGCAAGTTTACACGGGCAAACGAAGAGCTGCAATCCAAATCGGTATCGGCTACGCGGGTAATGTCTATCTTCAGTCCAGCGATTATGTTGACGATGAACCTCGGAATTGTGGCTGTCCTCTGGCTTGGGGGGCTTGGCGTAGAACAAGGAAGCATCGAAGTCGGTCATATCATCGCGTTTACGAACTACATGACGCAAATTCTGTTTTCACTCATGATGATTTCCTTGGTATTTAACATGTTTGTGCGGGCCAAAGCATCAGCGGGACGCATCGGAGAAGTATTTGCTGAGGAAAACCAAATGAGCTGGAAAGAGGAACAACCTCACGAACTTCCAGGCAAGAAGGGACGCATCGACTTCGAGCAGGTCAGCTTCTCGTATGATGGAGGGGGCGGCCAGCCGGTACTCAAGCAGATTTCGTTTACTTGTCTGCCTGGGGAGACCGTCGGGATTATCGGATCGACAGGCTCTGGAAAAAGCAGTCTGGTTAGCCTGATCCCACGGTTTTATGACGTAACGGGAGGCACGATTCGGGTAGATGGCATGGATATACGAGACATCGAGCCCAAGCGATTGCGTGAAAAAATGGCGATCGTGCCGCAAAAAACCATGCTGTTTACAGGAACGGTAATGGAAAACATCCGTTGGGGCAAGGTAGAGGCGACCTACGAGGAGGTCGAGCAAGCGGCACGTATGGCTCAAGCTGACGATTTCATCTCCGCCACTCCTGAAGGATATGAGACACGTGTAGGACAAGGAGGAGTCAACTTCTCTGGCGGACAGAAGCAGCGTATTTCCATAGCCAGAGCCTTGGTGAAAAAGCCGGAAATCCTCATTCTCGACGACAGTACTAGTGCAGTAGATGTGGCGACAGAAGGGAAGATTAAGGATGCGCTTCGAGACTATGCGGCTGGTCTCACCTGCATCTTGATCGCACAGCGGATTACGTCGGTTATGGATGCGGATAAAATCATTGTGCTCGACAATGGAGAAGTCGCTGGTATGGGTACGCATGACGCATTAATGACCTCTTGTCAGGTATATCAGGAAATCTTTCAGTCACAAATCGGCCGGGAGGTGAAGTAGGGTGAGTCAACAGAAGCAACAACCTGTCTTTTCACCGAGACCTGGCCGAGGCTTTGGACATGGTGCTGCCAGAGGTCCAGTAAGTAAGCCCAAGAATTTTTCAGCTACGCTAAAAAGGCTCTGGCAAGCTTTTGGCAAAGAAAAAAAGCTGCTGCCGATTGTATTTGGCATTGTATTTGTCGATGCGCTACTCATGCTGTCTGCGCCTTATTTGATCGGAAAGTCAATTGATGCGATGACAGGTGGCGAGGAAGCTCTTAGCTTTTTGTCTATCATCATTCTTGCCTTGCTCGGCTCGTACATCTTGGATGGGGCACTGACGTTTTTGCAAAGCTGGTTGATGGCAGGTATCTCGCAACGGATCGTCACGAATCTGAGGCAGGCTCTTTTTGACAAGCTGCAAAAGCTGCCGATTGCTTATTTCGATGCGCGCACGCACGGGGAGTTGATGAGCAGGCTGACGAATGATATCGATAACGTCAGCAACTCCATCTCTCAATCCACAACGCAGCTGATGTCAGGGGGGATCGTGCTCCTCGGTTCGTTGGTGATGATGCTCGTCTTATCCCCGATACTGACACTCGCATGTCTGATCACGGTGCCACTCGTGTTCCTGCTCACACGCATGATTGCCAAACGAACGAGTGTACTGTTCAAAAATCAGCAGATGGAGCTGGGCAAGCTGAACGGGCACATTGAAGAGACGATTTCTGGCATTCAGGTGGTGCAGGCCTTCAACTACGAGCAAAAGGCCATTGAAGACTTTACGACGATCAATGACCGACTATGCAAGATCGGGATGAAGGCACAAGTCTGGACGGGCTTTCTCATGCCGATCATGAACGTGATCAACAACCTTGGCTTTGCCATGGTGGCGATTGTTGGAGGCGTACTCGCTGTTAAAGGATTGATCACAGTCGGTGTGATTGCGAGCTTTCTCAGTTATTCCCGACAGTTTGTCCGTCCGCTGAACGACCTCGCGAACATTTTCAATGTACTTCAATCCGGTGTTGCTGGGGCGGAGCGGGTGTTTGAGGTATTGGATGAACAAGAGGAGCCATTGGATTCTCAGGGTGCCACTGTGCTTGCACAGCCAAAGGGTCACGTCGTTTTCGAGCAGGTCAGCTTCGGCTATCGTCCGGATCAACTGATATTGAAAAATATCAGCTTCGAGGCAGAGGCAGGTAGCACCATCGCGTTGGTCGGACCGACGGGTGCAGGCAAAACCACCATTGTGAATTTGCTCACGCGATTTTACGATGTGACCTCAGGTACGATTTATTTGGATGGAAAAGACATTCGGGAGTATTCGCGGGACAGCTTGCGGCGTAGCTTTGGCTTTGTTTTGCAGGATACGTACTTGTTTTCCGGTACCATCAAGGAAAATATTATGTACGGCAAACCGGATGCGACAGATACGGAGGTAGTAACCGCTGCGAAAATGGCAAATGCGGACGTGTTCATCAATCGACTCCCGATGCGTTATGATACGATGCTGACGGAAAATGGGGGCAACCTGAGTCAGGGACAACGCCAGCTTTTGGCAATTGCCCGCGTCATACTCGCCAAGCCATCATTGCTCATACTCGACGAGGCGACAAGCAGCATCGACACACGGACAGAGCTGAATATCCAAGATGCACTCCTTACCATTATGGAGGGGCGTACGAGCTTTGTGATTGCGCACAGGCTAGGTACAATTCGGGATGCCGACACGATTATGGTCGTGGATGGGGGAGAGATCGTGGAAAAAGGCAGTCACGATGAACTCATCCTGCAGAAAGGTACCTATTATCAATTGTTTTACAACCAGTTTAAAAATCTGGAGGCTGCTGGGACATAACAGAGCACCCCGTCCAAACACGGAAATGACGTGGATGACGGGGTGTTTTTTTTCGGTTATGATGCTTGTTTGCTCGCGGCGATCAACAAGAAGATCGGCCGACGGAGTTCGTCTCGCATCCCTGGGATACCCAGCATTTCCTCAGGAGGACCGGGTTCAGCGACTTTGGTTATGTGAAATCCGGCGGCAAGGAGATCGTTCATATAGCTCGAAAACGTTCGGTGATACTTGACGACCTCATGCTCCAGAAAGGTGGTGTGCCGGATGCCTTCCTGCTGATAGTTGTCCACTGGCCAGTGCAAGCGTTCACCTTGTGGACCGTAATGCCAGTCCTGTGCAGCCAGAGCAGTGAAGACCGGATGCTCCACGGAGAAAACGAAGGAACCTCCGGGAGCAAGACAGTGATAGACACGTTGGCAAAGCAAGTCAAAGCGCTCCACATAATGAATGGCCAAGGAGCTGATGACGACATCGAATTCCTTTGGAGCAAAATCGATGTCTTCAATCGGAAGACGAATATACTCGATGGCGGGATCAGAAGTAGTCTCTCTGGCACGAGCCAGCATATTTTCGGAAAGGTCCACACCCACAACGGAGCGAGCCTTCTGCTCACTCGCATATCGGCAATGCCAGCCGAAGCCACAGCCAAGATCGAGTACTTTTTTCTCGTAAAGGGATGGTAGTAGCTCTCGAAACGCGTGCCATTCGCCTGCGGCGCTCAGTCCCTCAACTGAACGAGCCATTTGACTGTATTTGGTGAAGAAACCATTCTCATCGTACTTGTTCTGTTTCATCTGCGTAAAGCTCCCTCCTCAGATTTGATCGTAGGCTTGGATCAGTTCCCGGAGCGCTTGTTTTATATCTCCCTGAAACACCCCACCGTGATAGCAAATCAACTGCTCGATATCATATTCGAGTAAGTTGCGGATAGAGCGAGTCGCTTCTTGCATATCCAGCGTATAGGCCGGATTGGCGATTTCTAGTCTGCCGTTTTCGATCACAACAGCATCTCCGGCAATCAGCATTTTGCTTGCGGTCACATACAACGAAATATGTCCCGGCATATGCCCAGGTGTATGAACGATCTCGATGCCACCGCACCAAGGCAGGTGTTCGTGATTCGTTACAGTTCGATCAACCGCAATGGGCTCGATGGACTGCAAAAAGTGAATAAATTGCTCGGCCTGCTGCTTTTCATCCGCTGACAGCTGGTCCAGTGTTGATTGCGCCTGCTGCAATCGCAAAGATGTTTTTTTTCCGGCGATGTACGGTGCCTCAGATTCATAGGCGATGATTTCGAGGTGTGGATAGGCTCTTTTTAACGCTGCCAAAGAACCGATATGGTCCATATCGTGATGCGTCACAATGACCTTCGTAAGGGCGCCGAGGTTAAGGTGTTGCTTGTATGCGGCCTCCTGAAGCAGTGGCAAAAAGTCAGGATAACCACAGTCAACAAGGATCATTTCATGCTCATCCTGCAACAGCACAGGGGTAATGACCTGTGCAGATCCGTTGTACATAAACGAAATGTCGAGAAAGTGAATTTGGTTCATACGTTGTCCCTCCTGACTGACTGATCTTAAAAGGAGTGTAACGCAATAGGGGAACAGACACACGGTCGACCTTTTCTCTGTCTCATTTATGTCCACGAATAATGCGTCGAATACTGTGTTCAGTTAAGTAATGCTTCTGGGCGAGCGTTTTGACAGAAGCCCCTTCGTGAAATGCTTGCCAAATCGCCTGATTGCGCTCGCTTAGCCATCGCTTTGTGTCTGTGGAGGCGCCCCATTGTCGTTTGTTTTCGTGGTGGATCGGGATGTACAAATAGCTTCCTTGTACATAGTGCTGAATTTGCCGCAATAGATCGTCTGGCAATAGGTCTTGTGCATTTTTGTATTTCATTTGCTTTGCTCCTGTCTATATAGCGTGATGTGCGTATATAGATGAGCAAAGAGATCCTCAACTCAATATGCGGAAAGGCTCTGAACCAAGAGAAAGGGGAACTCTTTGCTCAGAGCCGTATTCGGCTCTTCGTACATAAGGGTCTAGCATAGGAATCATCTCCCTTCTAGACTCTATAGTAGTGAGAATGGGGAGTTCCTTCAACAATCTTCTTTGCCTTCTTTTCCAAATAAAGGGTATGATGAGGGGGGCTGCACGCGTACAACTGTAACACAAATGTCAGCTACTGGCGGTGGCTTATCGCGCATGTTGAATGTTCAGTACCAGGTGTATGATGTGATCAGTTGCGTGAATTGCGGTTATAGTGAGATGTATAAACGAAATTCTTCGTCAGCGATGAATATTGTAGATTTGTTTTTCGGATAGGAGATGCAATGACATGAGTCTTGGTGGCTTTCAGAGCGGTTTTTCCGCCCGCAAGGTACCACGTTCGGAAGTGCGGTGGGGGCAGTTTTTAATATGCAATCATAGGTGTGAAGAAGTTATCCAATTGATTTCGCATGTATCTGGTGAAGTCGAATTTGAGCTATGCAGAATCGAGGCAGAGCGTATGGCGCACGTTCTTTTAGAAGCTTCGAAAGCAGAACGCTCATGACAAGTATTTTTCATAAATTTCTTGAAACTTAGAGCCTACTCCTTCGTATAAATGAATGAGCATATACAGATAGAGGGAGGACAAGTATGAGCGACAAAAATGTTGTAAAAATGAGTCCCTTTCAAGCTGGGGGAAAGCTGATCGCAACGATTGTGATACTGGTCGTGTTGGTCTTGCTTGGCACGCAATCTTTTACGATTATTTCCGCAGGGCATAGTGGGGTTGTGCTGCAACTGGGAGCGGTGCAGCCAAAAGTGCTGCAAGAGGGCATGCATTTTAAAATTCCGTTCATCCAAACCGTGGTCCCGATGGAAGTGCGGGTGCAAAAATCAGAAATGAGCCAGACTTCCGCTTCGCGTGACCTGCAAACCGTATCCACGACGATTGCTGTTAATCATCATTTGGATGCTGAAAATGTCAATAAACTGTATCAGCAAGTGGGGTTGGAGTACAATAGCCGAATTGTTGATCCTGCCATTGCCGAAGCATTTAAAGCCGTGACCGCTCAATACACAGCAGAAGAACTGGTATCCAAGCGTTCAGAGGTTAGCCAAAAGGTAAAAGAAGTCCTGCATACAAAGCTGGCAACGTATAACATCATCCTCGACGAAATCAATATTCGCGAGTTTACCTTTAGTGATGAATTCAACCGCGCCATTGAATCCAAGCAGGTGGCCGAGCAGCAAGCGCTCAAATCCAAGCTGGATCTGGAGCGGATCAAGATCGAGAAAGAGCAGGAAATTACGAGAGCGGAAGCACAGGCACAAGCACTGCGTCTGCAAAAGCAAGAGGTTACGCCTGAGCTGATTCAGCTCCGACAGATTGAGGCGCAACTCGAAGCGATCCGCAAATGGGATGGAAAGCTGCCAAACGTAACGGGAGGAGCTACTCCCTTTATCAATGTGGGTAACCAATAACGTGTAGAATGATAAAGCCACTCCCTTGAAGAGGAGTGGCTTTGTTATTAGTTGCGGATGAGATAGTCGAAAGCTCCCAATGCCGCAGTAGCACCAGATCCCATCGAAATGATGATCTGTTTATAAGCACTATTCGTGCAATCCCCGGCAGCAAAAACACCAGGGATGTTTGTAGAACCATGGCTGTCTACCACGATCTCACCAAAGCGAGTGCGCTCAATCGTGTCGCCCAACCAATCCGTATTTGGTACCAGACCGATCTGTACAAACACACCTTGCAATTCAACATGCTTGGTTTCACCTGTCTCACGTTCGATGTAAGAAATACCGTTTACTTTATCAGTACCCGTAATTTCTTTTGTTTGAACGTTTTTGAGTACGGTGACATTCGGCAGACTGTAGAGACGATCTTGCAATACTGCGTCAGCCTTCAGTTCTGGCGAGAATTCCAGAACCGTTACATGTTTCACAATACCTGCGAGATCAATCGCTGCTTCCACACCTGAATTACCGCCGCCAACAACTGCAACATCTTTGCCTGTGAACAAAGGACCGTCGCAATGAGGGCAATAGGCTACACCCTTGTTCTTGAACTCTGCTTCACCTGGTACACCCAGATTCCGCCAACGCGCACCTGTCGACAAGATGACTGTCTTACTCTTCAGAACAGCGCCGTTTTCAAGTTCAATTTCGATCAGATCCTTCTTCTCTAAACGCTTGGCACGTTGCAGCTTCATGATATCAATGCCATACTCTTTCACTTGCTTCTCGAGGTTGGCTGCGAGCTGAGGCCCCTCAATGTATTTCACACTGATGAAGTTCTCAATGCCCAATGTGTCATTGACTTGACCGCCAAGGCGTTCAGCAACGAGACCAGTACGAATCCCTTTGCGTGCTGCATAAATCGCCGCACTTGCACCTGCTGGGCCACCGCCCACAACAAGCACATCATAAGGGTCTTTATTGTCAAACTCAGACGCGTCCGGAGCAGAACCCAGCTTGGCAAGAATTTCTTCCACAGTCATACGGCCGCTTTCGAAAAATTCACCATTGAGGAAAACGCTTGGCACAGCCATCACGTTTTTGCTTTCTACTTCGTCTTTGAATACTGCACCATCAATCATCGTATGAGAAATACCAGGATTGAAGATACTCATCAAGTTCAGAGCTTGGACTACATCTGGACAATTATGGCAACTCAAGCTGATGTAAGATTCGAACTTATATTCACCACGAATGTCTTTGATTTGATCAATGACACTTTGCTCAACCTTTGGAGCTCTTCCGCTAACTTGCAAGAGAGCCAATACCAAAGAGGTAAATTCGTGGCCCAGTGGAGTACCAGCAAAAACGACGCCAGTATCTTCACCGACACGGTTTACGCTAAAGCTAGGTGTGCGAGTTAATTCTGCTTTCTCCACATTGATCCGCAAAGACATGCTAGCTAGCTCATCAATCAGTGCAAGCATCTCGGAAGATGCCTCATCGGTGCCTGCACTGACTTTGAGCACAATATCGCCTTCCAAGAGCTCGAGATATTGTTCTAGTTGCGCTTTGATTTCTTGGTCAAGGGCCATTTTATATCACACCTTAAATTTTGCCTACGAGATCAAGGCTTGGTTTCAGTGTTTTGCCACCTTCTTGCCATTTTGCTGGGCAAACTTCACCTGGATTGTTGCGAACATATTGTGCTGCTTTGATTTTGTTGATCAGAGCACTTGCATCACGGCCAATGCCACCTGCAGTAATCTCAACAGCTTGCACGACACCGTCTGGGTCGATGATGAATGTACCGCGATCTGCCAGACCTTCAGCTTCGATCAATACATCGAAGTTGCGGGAGATTACATGGGAAGGATCGCCGATCATGATGTATTCTACTTTACCGATTGCTTCAGAGCTTGCGTGCCATGCTTTATGAGTGAAGTGAGTATCTGTAGAAACGGAGTAAACTTCAACACCGAGTTCTTTCAAAGTTGCATATTGGTTTTGCAGATCTTCGAGTTCAGTAGGGCAAACGAAAGTGAAGTCTGCTGGGTAGAAGCAAACTACGCTCCATTGACCTTTGAAGTTTGCTTCTGTTACTTCGAGGAATTTACCTTTTTGGAATGCTTGTGCTTTAAAAGGCAATACTTCAGTTCCGATGAGTGACATAGTGTTAGCTCCTTTATTGGTTATTTGTATAGTACATATTCAAAACATGCTTAACGAGGCATGCTTGAATATAATTTACAATGATTATTATTTAATAAATGATTCAGTAAGTCAAGTTTTTTATAATGATTATAATGTGATAATTTTTACAAGCCATTTTCTCCATCATTTAGTATGATTCGAACGGCATAAGAGTATTCGTTTGCTGCATGGAAAATTGACGATTCGTCCGTAGAAACCGGGCGGATTGTTTTACGTATGAAGTAAGGAGCGAATTGACAGCGTAATAAACATACAGGAGTGATGATATGCCATCTCCAATTAGCGCACCGCAAAAATGCTTGTCCAAGGATGCGTTCAAGGTACAGCTTATTACCGAGGGGATTACGGCTGTGATCGGGATTGTTATTTTGGCCGTCCTCTATTATCTAGATGATCGTTTTGCATGGAAGGAATGGATCGGATGGGGTCTGCATGGATTGCTCGTTATCGGTGTGATCGCGACGATTTGGTCTTTTGTCGAGCCGTATTTTTTATATAAAAGCTGGCGGTATGATATCGACGAGGATTTCTTGCAACTGAAATTCGGGGTGATCATGGAGAGACATTTCCTTGTCCCCATGACGAAAATCCAAGCAGTCTCCACAAAACAAGGACCGATTTTACGAAAGTACGGGCTGTACACCATCTCGATAAAAACAATGGGCTCCTCGCACGAAATTCCAGGACTGCCGGGGGATGTTGCTTCTCAATTAAGAGAACAGATTGCTCACTATGCAAAATTAAAGGAAGTGGAGTAGTGATGGAAGCAAAACGATACCATCCACTAAATATCCTTTTTGATCTCATCCTCCAGGTAAAGCATCTGTTTTTTCCTGCGCTCATTCTGTTTGTGTTCAATTATGACTCGACCAACGCATTCATTATGTACGGGAGAATTGTTTTTTACATCTATGTAGGAGGGATGCAGGTCTATCTGGTTTTGAAATGGGTTTCGTACAAGTATAGGCTGGATGATACGTCTTTCCATCTTTACGAAGGAATTTTTACGAAGAAAAAGCAAACGATCCCATTTACCAAAATCCAAAACGTCAATCGACACACGACGTTGCTGCACCGGATTTTTAAAGTGACTTCCATCCGGTTTGAGACAGGGATGGTTGGCGATGATTCTACCGTGGAATTCGCGGTGATTTCTGTAAACGAAGCGGATCGACTAGAGGCCTACACGAAACATGCAGTGCGATTCGAAAGAGAGCTTGAAGTGGAAGGGAAAGAAGGAGACAAGTCCTCTTCGGAGGAAATCGGTACGTCGTATACCACTCCTGAGCGAATGGTTCACTTTACGCCAACGAAAAAAGAGATTATCAAGGCTTCCTTCACTTCTCTCAGCTTCCTCGGGATGATTTCGTTACTTGTATGGGCGTATTTCAAGCTCACCGAATATATCGACGTGGAGGAGCAGGTAGAAGGAATTTTTTCGTTTATTACGAGCTCGTGGACACTGATCACGCTGACAGCCGTGGGACTTCTCGTCCTATCCATCGTATTCGGCATGGTCACGACCTATATTCGTTATGGAAAATATGAGATTTCGTCGGATCACGAGCGGATTTACATTGCCAAAGGGGTCATAGAAGAAACAGCTTTTTCGATCGCAAAAGAGAGAGTGCAAGCGATTAAAATCAAGCAATCCTTGTTAAAGCGCATGTTGGGTCTCGCTGAAGTCAAGCTGACGGTTGTCGGCGGGGATAGTGATTCGGATAAGGATAAACAGGATGTCAGCTCGCTCTATCCATTTTTACCGGTCAAGCGTGCGTATGAGATGATTGCAGAAATATTGCCTGCGTATGAAGTGACGGAAGAAATGACGAGTCTCCCCCAAAAATCGTTATGGGCTCGCTTGGTCAGATCGAGCTGGATTTGGATCATAGGCACAGGTGCGCTTTACTACTTCCAGCCGAATATTTGGGGGTGGGAGCAAGCGTGGTGGGTCATCTCCATTGCTTTGACGCTGTTCGTCCTGGTCTTCGAGGTCATTGAATTTTATAACACGCGATACACATTGAATGATCACTTCATTCAGTTCCAAACAGGGAGCCTAACCACGACTTTATTTGTGTCAAAACGAGAGAAGATCATAGAGGTCAACGTCAAAAGAGACCTACTTCAAAAGCAGCTAGGTCTCGCTTCCATCAAAACGACCAATCGTGCTAAACCAGTGAGTCATAAAGGGGTAACAGATGTACCGATAGAGTTAGCGGAAGGGTTTTATCATTGGTATATGGGACGTAGAAAAGAGATCAAGGTAGAGTAGAATAGAAGAAGAGGGGGCGTAGAAGGAAAAGTTGAATCTTTTCCCTCTACGTTCTTGTGCTTTCAAACAGCTCCAGCCACTCTCCATCCGGACCTTTGAAAAACATATAGCGCGAGCCGTTCGGCAGTGTGGTTATTTCCTGATCAATAAAGGATACATGCAGCTGCTTCAAGCGTTCGATTTCAGCTTCCAGGTTGTCCACAGCAAACGCTAGGTGGTGGACCTTGCCCTCGACCGGCAGCGAATCGTTATATCCATGAATGAGCTCCAGTTCTGTCTCTGTGCTTCCCGGAAATCCAAGAAAAGCAAGGGTAATGATCCCGTTGGTATGCGCGAGCTTTCCTTTGAGCTCCATCCCAATCACTTCGGTGTAAAAAGCAATAGAGGCCTCCAAATCTTTTACCATCAAACCCACATGCTCCAGCTTTTTGATCGCCATCTCATTTCGTTCCTTTCCTCAGGGTTTTTTACTTGCTCGAGTATTGATGGAGTGTCCCTGTTTGCTTCAAATGGTTATAAAATCGGTGCAAAATGGTGACAGCCTCTGCGCGAGTCAGCATTTCTCTACCCTCAAACTTGCCGTTCCATGCAGTCATGATTCCTGTTTTTTGCAAGAGAGCGAGGTTGGTTGCCATGATTCCGCTGTAGTCATCCGTAAACAATATTTCATTGCCATCTTGGCCAAAGAGAAGCGGATAAAGGATGTTTGTCTGGTCTTTCCCATCTTCGCTGTATCGACCATCTTCTTGGAAAAAATCTTCAGGCGAGTTTGGGCCAAATGAATACGGACTCAGAATGATGGGAATATCCCGTATGGCAGAAAGGATTTGTAAGACGTCTGTAGCTGGAATGTCTTGGTTATGTAACATGAAGACGGGCAGGACGTTTGCAGCCCCAATTCGATTTAGTTTCGTGTCCGGGAAAAATATGTAGCCAGCGGACGAATAGGTTACAGCGTTCCACCAGTCTCTTGTGACGATCGAGCTGATCTCCGTGTACGCCCAGTGATTTTTGGGCACGTCGGCAAATTTGTCTATATGGTAATTGCTATAGTCTGTCTTTTGATTTGCCTTGTACGGTCTGTAACGATCAAACAGGCGATAGATCATGACGGTCATTTCTGCTTTGTCGACCAATCTGTCAGGCTGGAAGCGGCCATCTGGATAACCACTCACCACACCCTTATCTACCATGAAGGAGATCGAATTCATGGCCCAGCCGTATTTCTTCGGATCGACATCGGTAAATTTCGGTGCAGCATGAGCAGCCGCAGGATAAATGCCAGATAACCCCAGAATGATTGCAAGTAACACCGTGATGACTTTCATAATACTCTCCTCTCTTTTTTCAATGAAATTGTAAAGATTATCCTTCTAGTATACTATCCGGTGCTGGAAAAGGAAGGTGTTCTGCAAGAACAGATGTGACGATATGCAGGGAGTCAAACTCACCAGTAGAAGCCGCGATGATCAGCGGTTTTGATGGAAACATGCGAGTGTTTATTTCTTGGGAGGATAACCCTTGGCTATACAGATGCAGGATTTCTCCAGAGAGATTCTCCAAATGCTCCAGCTTTTGCTGCAAGCGTGTTTTCCCATCCGGATGATATCCCGAATGAGCGCAAAAGATCGACTGGAAGTCATAAGTGAGCACCGCACGAAGGGAATTCATCAAGGTGGGGATCGATTCTTCTCGTAAAATGACCTTCGTTTTCACACCCATGAAAAGATCGCCGCAGAACAAGCGACCAGTACTTTCGTCCAGCAAGGCTACATGGTCATGGGCATGGCCGGGTGAATAAAGCACTTTCCATTCGAGGGAGCGGGAGTGATGGACGTCACCCAAAGGTTGGGCCACAAACGGATCGCGAATCCCCCAAGTAATCTTACGGTAGAAAGGGTACTGTGCTTTTTGGGAGCAAATGTCTAGTCCTTTTTCGTGAATCAACAGAGGAACCTGCTTGTGCTGGGCAATCCACGAGGCGGTACCGACATGGTCTTCGTGGCTATGCGTCAATACAACGGAATCAAAAGAGGCTTCATGGAACCTGTGAATGAGAGCTTGCTCGAGGACTTTCGGGCCAGTATCAACCAGCATGCCATCCGTTACATAAACATAAATCGCTGATTCCCAATCCCCTACGCGAACAATCCCTTCCAGACATGTTACGTCTTCGTGGTGATGAATGTGGATCATACCGTACACCTCCCATCGTGATGGAATCATTATACTATTGAATGAGTATTCAGTCATTTTCGTTTACAAAATTCATCCTAATGTGATCCGTACTCATCCTGTACCGTAGTATCGTGTATGATGGTAAGGATGATTGCTCGTATGAGGTGAAAACATGAATGCATTGCCAATAGATGAAATATTGCCAGAGCTGGTAAACACGCTGCGCAAAGAGACAAACGCAGTGTTGGTCGCTGCTCCGGGTGCGGGGAAGACGACGCGGGTACCACTGGCATTGCGTGAGGAAGCTTGGTTACATAATCGCAAAATTGTGATGCTGGTCCCACGCCGACTGGCAGCACGCCAAGCTGCTGCCTACATGGCTGCCTTGCTGGGTGAAGAAGTTGGACAAACGGTCGGATATCGGGTCAAGCGTGAATCAAGGGTAGGTGCAGGAACGCGGATTGAAGTGATTACAGAAGGGATTTTAACGAGAATGCTACAGGATGATCCGGAGCTGTCAGATGTCGGTCTTGTTATTTTCGACGAGTTCCACGAACGGAATTTGCACGCGGATTTAGGGCTAGCCCTTAGTCTACAGGCACAAAGCTTGTTCCGGGAAGACCTGCGAATTCTCGTGATGTCCGCTACGCTCGACGCCGAGCCTGTGTCAGCCTTGATGGGGAATGCTCCCGTAGTCAGTAGTAAAGGCAGGATGTTTCCAGTGGAGACGTACTTTTTGACCACCCCGATGGAGGGACGTCTGGAGGAAGCGGTTGTCCAGTTGATCTTCCAAGCGATGAGAAAAGAAGAGGGCGATTTGCTCGTCTTTTTACCTGGAGCCAAAGAAATTCACCGAGTGCAAGATTTGCTCGAACAAAGCGGTGTAGTCTCGAATATCCGGATTGCGCCTCTTTACGGAAATTTGTCGCAGGAGGAACAAGATAAAGCGATCCAGCCTGGGAAAACAGGCGAGCGCAAAATTGTCCTCGCTACCTCTATTGCCGAGACGAGCCTAACTGTCGAGGGGGTTCGCATCGTGATTGATAGTGGATTAAAACGAGTCCCGCGATTCTCTCCACGAACAGGGATGACGAGGCTTGAGACAGCAAAGGTATCGAAGGCATCGGCTGATCAACGCCGAGGAAGGGCTGGACGGCTTGCACCCGGGGTCTGCTATCGACTATGGACCGAGCAAGAGGATCGCATGCTCATTCCACAGCAGGCACCTGAGATCATGGAAGCGGATCTGACTGTGCTCGCTTTGGAGCTGGCTCTGTGGGGAGTCGGGGCGCCGGAAGAGCTGGATTGGCTGAATTCCCCGCCGAAGGCAGCGATGGCGCAGGCTCAAGAGCTCCTGTTTCAGCTGGGAGCATTAGATGAGCGGAAGCAGATTACACCACATGGACGAGTACTGGCTGGGATGGGTGTGCATCCGAGGTTAGGGCACATGATTCAGAAAGCAAATGAGCTGGGGGAAGGTGAACTGGCTTGCGAGCTGGCTGTCCTCTTGGAAGAACGAGATATTGTGCGGGGGCGCCAAGCGTCAGCAGATGCGGATATGCGCACGCGTGTTGAACTGCTTCGTCAGGTAGCCAACAAACAGAGTAGTGCAGTGGAGCTTCCGATTGATGTAGGGGCATGCAGAAGACTCTGGAATGAGGCGGCGCATTTCAAACGGGTATGGGTAAACAAGCCTAATAACACTTCCACTCGTACAGAAACGACGGGAAGACTGCTGGCGTTTGCGTATCCAGACCGGATTGCCCAGCGAAGGGCAGATGGACGTTATTTGCTTCGCAATGGGCGTGGGGCGGCTTTTTCTGTACAGCAACCACTAGCTGCTTCACCGTATATTGTGGCAGCAGAACTCGATGACCACGGTGCAGACAGTCGGATATTACTGGCGGCTAACGTGGAAGAAAGCGAGCTGTTGAATGACTGTGCGATGCAGATTACCGAGCGAATGAACGTATGGTGGGAGCATACAGCAGGGGCAGTTCGCAGTCGCAAGCAAAAGCGGTTGGGAGCGATCTTGTTAGCGGATTCACCTGCGGAGGCTTCGCCAGACACGATGTTAACAGCGTTCTTGGAAGGGATAAAAGAAGAAGGATTGGAGATTTTGCCGTGGAATCGGCAGGCGAGACAGTATCGGGAGCGTTTGATGTTTATGGCCCGTCTGGAGGAAGGCTGGCCGAATGTGGATGAAGAGGCACTGCTTGCTTCCTTGGAGGAATGGCTCGCTCCCCATGTGTATGGTTTCAAAAGAAAGGAAGACCTGCAGTCGCTATCAGTGACGACGATTCTGGAAAGTATGCTCTCATGGGAGCAACGCAGACAATTGGACGAATACGCTCCGACTCATGTGATTGTCCCGAGCGGTTCCAAAATTCCTGTTGATTACAGCGATCCAGCCGCACCGGTGCTTTCCGTCCGGCTACAGGAGCTGTTTGGGTGGCAAGATTCTCCGCGAATAGGCAAAGGCAGAGTACCACTGACACTGCACCTGCTTTCTCCAGCTCATCGCCCAGTACAAGTGACACGGGACTTGGCGAGCTTTTGGGCACATGCGTATTTTGAAGTGAAAAAAGATTTGAAGGGCCGTTATCCCAAACATTATTGGCCGGATGATCCGCTAGCTGCCATTCCGACAAATCGGACGCGTCCACGTAACTAATTCGATTCGGATTGCTAGGTATATTCGGGCATAGAGGAAGGGCTTGGCGTCAGGTGAAATTTCCCATTTTGCTAGTTCCATGTTCGTGAGTCGTGTCGATTGTGAAACCTTCTTCGTGGTCGGGCACGTCAGGAATATACCGTGAATCACGTACTACCCCCTCTACTTCTCTTAGGCTGCCTGTTAATCAGGCGGTCTTTTTTTTGGAAGAAAAAAAGGGTGCCGCTACTGCTGCGCCCTTTCTTTCGTATAGGATCAAGGTTTACGCTTTGTTTCCCCACTGCTCTCGATAAATCAATTGTTGCAAGTCCTCGCGTTGTCTCCATTGGTGCAGCTCCAAGAGCGGACGTTCCGGATAATGATCTGTGTAGCCAATCGACAGCAATGCGACAGGATCGATATGTGGCGGGATGTTCAAGATACGACGTACGTCTGCCTTCTTGTAAAAGCTGACCCAGCCCATCGCCAAATCTTCTGCGTATGCAGCCAGCCACATGTTTTGGATTGCACAGCTGACAGACATAATATCTGTTTCCGGGATGGAATTGCGTCCGAGTACATGGTCTCCGCCACGAGTAGGATCACAAGTGACACAGATAGTGACGGGTGCTTCCTTGATCCCTTGAATTTTCAACTCTAAAAAGGTCGATTCTCTTCCTGTTCCTTCATAGTGGATGGCAAGTGCCCGGCGTTCTTTATCCGCACATTCTGCGAGAGCTTGTTTGGTTGCGTCGTCTTCCACTAGGACAAAATTCCAAGGCTGCATGAATCCGACAGAGGGCGCATGGTGGGCAGCAGCCAAGATCATGGCAAGTTTTTCCGGGGCGACAGGATCTTGGCGAAAGCTACGAATATCGCGACGGTTGCTAATGGCCTTATACAAGCCGTTTTTTTCTTCCGCGCTCAAGCGTTTCATGAGAAAACCTCCTTAATTGCTTTTACGTTCTCTTTATTTTACTGATAAAGTATGCTTCCTTCCAGACATCTGCTTGACATATTCATGTCCTACGCTAATGGGGAGATAGTCCGAGCAGAGGGGAGAGAGTACGAAGAATGCAAAACATCTTAATCGTGGAAGACGAGTTACCCATCTCTCGGGTATTGAAAGCGTATTTGGAAAAAAACAACTTTCGGGTCGAACAGGCATTTAACGGTGAGGAAGCAGAACGGAAATTTGATTCAACTAATCCTACGCTCGTCTTGCTGGATGTGATGCTGCCTGGTAGAAGCGGATGGAGTATTCTCGAATATATTCGGGCGAAAAGCTCGTGTCCTGTCATCATGCTGACAGCGTTGGGACAAATCGATAACAAGCTGGCGGGCTTGAACAAAGGCGCCGACGACTATATCACCAAGCCCTTTATCGCAGACGAAGTGGTCGCTCGCGTACATGCGGTATTACGTCGCTCGAAACAATTGCTAGAAGGCAGTCATGGGAAGCAGTTTGGCAGTCTGAAAGTCGACTTCAAGGCGTATTCTGTCATGCTGCACGGCATCGAACTGGCGTTCACGCCAAAGGACTTGTGCCTGTTTCTTTTTTTGGCACAGTACAAAAACCAGACGTTCACCAGAGAACAGCTCATCGAGCAGGTGTGGGGGATGGATTACGAGGGAAGTGACCGCGCAGTAGACCTCGCGATCAAACGCATCCGGCGATCCTTGGAGAATTGGCCGACATCCGAAGGGGAAATCCGTACCTATCGTGGCTTGGGCTACAAGCTGTGTGTATATGAGTGAGAAAAAACGCACCTCTTTGTTTCGGTATTGGACAACTCGATACTTGATCACATTGTGTATCGGCCTTTTTGTGATCGGGATTGCATCTAGCTACTGGATTTCTTATAGCGAGACACAAAAACGCCTTGATTTTATGAGACTGATGGCAGCGGAAGTTGCGGATCGGGTCGTTGATGCGGAAGGCAAGGTAGAGATGGCTCCGTTCTTGTTTCGGATTGTGGACAGTCGTCAGGAGTCACTTGGAGTCAATTACAAGCCAATTATGGTGATTTTAGATGAACACAAGCAACCTGTATTTGGCGTTCCAGGTCCTTTTTCTGGGGAACTAAAGCGCATCGCGCCTGAGTTGGTGGAAGCGGATGACAGCCTGTCACAGTTTGAGCTAGCGCGGGGGGACGAAGTGCTTTTCGTGAAGGAGGGCATTGAGGTTGATGAGCGAGTGGTTGGCTGGGTCATGTTGTTCACCCCACAAAAACAGGTGATACGAGGTATGACGGAATTCCAGTTGCTCGCGATCATGCTTCTCGGCCTCGGCTTGCTTGGGTGGCTCGTCATTTATTTGCTGACAAAAAAGCTCTCACAGCCGATTAAGGATGTGGCAGACGCTGCTAAGCAAATCGTGCTGGGGAACTACGATATTCACTTGGATAAAAGCAAGCGTGAACAAGAAGTGTATGAACTGATCCATTCCTTTGAAGAAATGGCAAACAGATTGAAGCAGCTGGAAATGATGCGTACCGAGCTACTGGCAGGCGTGACCCATGAGCTCAAAACACCTGTTACGTCCATCAGCGGGCTGGTGCAAGCCGTGAGGGAAGAGGTTGTCAGCGGAGAAGAGGCCAAGGAGTTTTTGGATATTTGTACGAAGGAAACGACACGTCTGCAAAAGATGGTAGAGGATTTGCTCGATTTTAACTCTTTTGCTGTGGGGGATATTCGCATTCGTCGTCAACCCCAAAACATGCAGGAGCTGATCCGGGAAATTACGCACCAATGGAAAATTGTGCAGGAAGAAGAGAAGCTCAGCTTGCACATCGAATATACGTCTGAACCGATCTTGATAGAAACCGACCCGCTGCGTGTGCAGCAAATCATGTACAATCTACTAAACAATGCAGCACAAGCGATGGAATCGGAGGGGCGGATTGTCGTGTCACTATCTGCAGCAGCAGAAGAGATTCGGATTGACGTGAAGGACAACGGACGTGGGATACCGCTAGAAGAACAGTCTTTGATTTTTGAACGATTCTACCGAGGCGAGGACAAGAAGCACATCGTCCGTGGGCTGGGGCTTGGCTTGTCTTTTAGTAGAATGATTGCCCAAGCGTTAGGAGGCATGCTGACCCTAACTGAGAGTACGGCGTCAGGCAGCACCTTTACGTTGGTTTTGCGCAAATAATAGATGCATGATCAAAAAACGACCTGGTTTACTCCGGTCGTTTTTTTGTGTCCAAATCTGACTTTTCCCTGACGTATTCGTTACGTATAGTGGTCGCAACCAAAAGACAAGACTTCATTCAAGTAGACGGCAGGAGGACTGAGCGTGACTTACACGGAGAAAAAGCGAGCGTTGTTTTCGAAGGTAGGAGGCAACAAGAAAAAGTGGTTGGTTGGAGTATTGGCTGTTGGGACCGTGGTCATTTCAGGGGGGATATTCGGCTACCAGTCCGTTTTTATCCCACAAGCGGCGCAGGCCGCTTTTCAAGTCGAGACGGTAATAAGGGGAGACATCTCAGAAGTCGTGCAGGCGTCAGGCACTGTCCAGGCCTCCAAGCGCTCGTCTCTCTCGTTTTCTGATGCAGAGGAAGCCAAGGATGCGATCTCTACCATTCAGGTCGGCGTGGGTGATGCCGTGAAGGCAGGACAAGTTCTGGCGACGATGGACGATTCTGTAGCGAGAATCCAGGTGACCAATGCGGAAGCGAATCTTTTATCGGCGCAAGCCAAGCTACAGGAGGCACAAAAGCGCAAGAGTCCCGCTGAAATCACTTCTTTGCAAGCCGCAGTCAATCAGGCCAAGAACGAGTGGGAGCTGGCAAAGCAAAACATTGACGGGAAAAAAGCGACGAATGACGTGGAGAAGGCAAAAGCAAACCTGGAGAGTGCTAAGAAGACGTACACTTCCCAGCAGACATTGTTTGCGGCAGGTGCGATTGCCAAGAGTGAATTCGACAGTGCCCAGTCGTCGCTGGATCAGGCCCAGCGCGATTACAACTCGGCGGTATTGACAGCCGGACAGACGACGGGGCAGGCCGGTGTGAAGGTAGAACAGGCGCTTGCTGCGTATCAAACAGCCCAAGAAGCGTTACAGGAAGCGAATGAAGGTCCTGATGCCGCCACCGTTTTATCGGCCAAAGCAGCGGTGGAACAGGCAAAAGCGGGGCTGCAACAGGCACAAAAGGCACTGAGGGCTGTCACCTTGAAAGCACCGATGGACGGAGTGATCGTCCAGGTGAATGGCAATGTAGGCGAAATACCCGGCAATGATTTCATTATCATGGATAATTCGAATAGCGGAGATTTAGAGGTATTGGCACAGATTAGCCAGAGTGACATCGGAAAAGTGCAGGAAGGCTTGCCTGTGGCGTTTACGACGAGTTCATATGCGGACGAGACGTTCCATGGAAAAGTAAAGCTGATTTATCCAGAAGCGAAAACCGACGCTGGCGTCACCACCTACGATGTGCTTTTGTCTGTGGCAAACCAGGATAACAAATTGAAGATCGGGATGACAATGAACGTCGAGATCGAACGAGGAACTCATAAAAATGTGCTCGTGGTACCAGCGCAAGCGCTGCAAACGCAAAATGGCAAGGATGGCGTGTATGTGCTAAGGGATGCTGCTGCACAACAAGCTGGTGAAGGAGCTGAAGGGAATCAGGCTGAGGTAAAGCAAGCGAATAACCGCAGTGGAGGCAGAGAGGGCAGAGCGAATCTGCCGTATAAATTTGTTCCGATCAAAATGGGGTACTTCACTGCTGATCAGGTAGAGGTGACGGAGGGGCTTTCAGAAGGAGAGCGTGTCGTCATCCTCGTGAATACACAGAGCCCATCGGCTACTGGTCAAAATGGAAATCGGATGGGCGGCGGTATGCCGGGATTCGGCGGAATGGGCGTCCAGATAAGGGGACGGTAGGCAGATGAAACAGGTCATTCAAATAGAAGAGCTGAAAAAACAGTACGTAATCGGAGATCAGGAGATTTATGCGCTCAGAGGTGTCAGCTTGTCGATTGAGGAAGGGGACTTCGTGGCAATCATGGGGCCCTCCGGTTCAGGCAAGTCTTCCATGATGAATGTGATTGGCTGTCTGGATAAGCCCACCTCGGGAGAATTTTATTTAGACGGCTATCCTGTATCACAAGCACATGACGATGAATTGGCGATCATCCGCAATCAGAAAATCGGTTTTGTTTTTCAAAATTTCAATCTGTTACCACGTACGACTGCGGTTGAAAATGTAGAGCTGCCTCTTTTATATGGAGGGACGCCTGCACGGGAACGAAGAGAAAAAGCTATTCGGGCATTATCGAGTGTCGGACTGGCAGAGCGATTGAACAACAAGCCCAATGAGCTGTCAGGTGGGCAGCAGCAACGCGTGTCGATCGCACGAGCTCTCGTCAATGATCCGGTCATCCTGCTGGCAGATGAGCCGACAGGAGCGTTGGACACGAAGACGAGTGAAGAGATCATGGGTATCTTTCAAAAGCTGAACGATGCGGGCAAAACGGTTATTTTGGTGACACACGAACCTGATATTGCGGAGTATGCCAAGAGGATCGTCCGGTTTCGTGACGGGCAAATCATCGCGGATGAAGTCGTGGAGGAGCGCAGGAGCGTGTCGATGGAGGGTTGAGCAAATGAGCTTTATTGAATGTGTACGCATTTCATTTCGCAGCATCAGGGCAAATGGCTTGCGCTCCGTTCTCACGATGCTGGGAATTATCATCGGTGTGGCTGCTGTTATCGCGATGGTGGCGATCGGAGAGGGGACTTCCACGTCTGTTGCTTCTCAGATAAATGGATTAGGGAGCAACCTGCTAATTGTCACACCTGGTCAGGCGACACAAGGCAGGGTAAGTCTTGGGGCTGGCTCTCTGAATACGCTGACGATGGCAGATGCAGAATCCCTGATGCAAAAAGAGGCCATTTCGGGTGTGGCTCCCAGCGTGAATGCACGGGGGCAGATTGTCTGGGGAAGCAATAACTATTCCAGTACGCTCGAGGGGACGACAGCCGATTTCCCTCAGGTGAGGAATGTAGAAGTAGGACAAGGGCGGTTCTTTAGCAACTTTGAAGTGAAGATGCAATACAACGTGGCTGTCGTGGGGACCGAGGTGGTCAGCAACCTGTTCAAAGGCGCGAACCCAGTGGGGCAAACCGTCCAGATCAACCGGATTCCGTTTACGATCATCGGTGTATTACAGAGCCAGGGAAGTTCAGGAATGACAAACAACGATGATCGGATCATCATTCCGATTACCACTGCGCTGAGCAGGTTGACCGGAGGCAAAAATGTGGGCTCGATCTACGTCTCAGCAGCATCGTCGGAACTGATGGAGAAGGCACAGCAAGATATTCAGCAAGTCCTTCGTGCCAATCACAAACTACGGCCACAAGCTGAAGATGACTTCCGCATTACGTCTCAGTCAGACATTTTAAGTACAGCACAGTCAGTATCCAGCTCGATGACCGCACTGTTATCTGGCATTGCCGCCATCTCGCTAATTGTTGGCGGGATAGGCGTGATGAACATTATGCTGGTATCTGTCACGGAGCGGACACGGGAGATCGGGATTCGCAAGGCGATTGGAGCCAAGCGGGGAGATATTCTCCGCCAGTTTTTGATCGAAGCGGTTACGCTTAGCCTGATTGGTGGGGTTATTGGTATTGCCTTAGGGGTAGGTGCTGCGTTTTTGGTCAGCAAGCTCGGCCAGATGGCGACTTCCATTAGTCTGTCTCCGATCATGTATGCGTTTTTGACCTCTACATTGGTTGGTGTTATTTTTGGTGTGTATCCGGCGAGAAAAGCAGCACAGCTCAAACCGATTGACGCACTGCGGTATGAGTGAGTGTGTAATTTTACCAATCCGGGCATACTAGCCGTGAGAGGTGTGGGTGCTGATGGAAAAAAGCGTTCAATTTTCCGTACCATGGCGAGAAGCAACACGCATTGTGAAAAGGATCAAAACAAGCAAATTGCGTTATTTTGTCAGACAACAAGAGGGGAAGACCAGTGTTGCGTTTGTCTTTCCTCGAGTTAGCGTCAGCCAATATGTCTATTTGTATATTATTTTTGGACCAAGAGCGGCTGATGTGCTCAACAACGATAGCAAATAGATGAATCCCTGATTGCCCGAGCAGGCGTCAGGGATTTGTAATTATTCACAGGAAAACAAAACCTGACACTTTTCGATAAGGCCGTTTCATAGTACAATTCCAATATGAACGAACTTGGGGAAGTTCGGGATGGCGGCACCCAATCTGTGCAGAAGGGCCGCCTCTTTTTTTTGCTATTGTATAAATGGTAGGTTTCGACAGCATTTTTACTCAGAGGATATAATAGGTACAATTGCCTGAATATACAGCTGGAATGCGTGAGTAGCTGGATATAAAATAGGGTTATTCACGTGAATACAACGTACTACTCTCTCCCAAGGTTTGATATCTTGGGGCTTTTTTTTGTTCAAAATGCATGAAAAAAAGCCGTTTCTCATGACGGCTCTGTTATCGATAGAGTAGGTTGAAAGCTTCCTTTCAAGAAGGCATCAATGAATTGCTCTGGTGTAAGAGAAATCGTGATGCCAATCCCAGGCAGATCGACAGAAAATACATTCTCCCGGTACAAATACCAGAGGTCGCCTGTCGGCTCAATGGAATAGACATGTATATTTTTCTGTGAATGCTGGCCTGCCTTTTGGATTTCCCGCAACGCAGTAAACAGTTCACCCCAAACGGGCAGATAAGGCTTCGTTTGGTGCTGCACAATCGCTTGGATCAGTTGGTTTCTCACGAGAGAAATAGCTTCCATGGTTGGGTGGTTCAACGAAAGCATGACCGTTATACTCCTTTTGCATGGCTTGGCGCATTAGTCTTGTGTGATGGCGATTTTTGTCGAAGTTATGAATAAGTGTAAAATAGTTATCAGCTCGATGCAAGAGATATAGAACGTAGAGATGAGCATTTGGGTATTTGACGGTTGCTGCTGATTTGGATAGCATAGGAAAAGCGGTTTTGACAAATGGCAATTGCGAGAAGCGGGAGATGAGATTGTGACAAAAAAACACCGGTTGATCATCGAGTTTTGCGGTGGATTTGGTCAAGGGTTGGCCTTGCTATATGCTTTGCGCTCACCTGATGTTCAAGTGGCAGGAATCGTTTGCAGAGACACGCAGTCAAGCTTGGCTAGGAAGCTAATTGATTTTGCACAGCCAGGCTATGAAATTCCAATCGTAACAGGTGCCAAGCAACCGCTTTTCTCGGGAACGATCGAGACGACCACCCCAGAAGGTGTAAGGTTCCTTACAGAAACCACGCAGGACGAGGAAAGTGACCTGACGTATGTAACGTTTGACCGTTTGACGACGCTGGCTTTGGCTGTGGTGAGTGATCCACTGTTGGCGTGTAAATTTACGAGAATCGTGGTGCAGGGTGGAGCTATACGTGTACCAGGAGACGTTACGGCCATTGCCGAAACAAACATGCATGGTGATCCAGAAGCAGCTGCGCTCGTGTTGGCAGCCCGCTTGCCACTTGTGCTTGTTCCATTAGATACAACCAGCTCGTTTCGTTTGACGGAAGAGCAAGTACATACATTGGGAAGCCTCGCACATGCAGTCGGCCTGATCGATAGAACGACGATGTCAGACATGCACTTCGCTGCTTCAGCTCGTGCGCTCCATGCATGGGTAGCGATGCTAGCGGCTCTCTCACCTGAAAAGATGCGGACGGAGCAAATGAAGCTCTCGGTCGAATGTAAAAGCGATTTGTCACGCGGTGCCGTTCTAGCCGATCTACGGGCGAAACCGAGTGTAGGAACCGATACGGTTGTATGTGTTGAGGTTGAGATGGCAGAGGCAGAGCGCTTTTTGCAAACCGTTTTGGATCAGGGAGGGGTATAAGCGCATGGAAAAAATCATTTTGGATGTAGATACCGGGATTGATGATGCGCTGGCGATTGCTTACGCCGTTCACTCGCCTGCTCTTGAAGTGTGTGGGATTACTACAACTTTTGGCAATATTACGATGGAGGAAGCAACTCGCAATACCTTACAGGTGCTAGAGCTTCTGGATGCCTCTATGATTCCTGTCTATCAGGGGGCATCGAAGCCGATTGTTCGCGACCTCACAGGAAAAGCAAGACTGTTCCACGGTGAAAACGGGCTAGGCAATGTCGTCTTGCCTGAACCATCGACAACGGCTCAGCCACAGTGTGCCACACAATATCTCATTTCTGCGATAAAGGAACATCCTCACGAATTGACAATCGTGACCGTCGGGAGCATGACCAATCTGGCACGGGCGATTATGGCTGCTCCAGAAATCGTGTCTCTCGTCAAACGAGTGGTTGTGATGGGAGGAGCTGTAACGGTGCCGGGTAATCGCACGCCTGTAGCGGAGGCGAATATTTGCGCCGATCCGGAAGCCGCAGCGTATGTCTTCCAGTCAGGTATTCCAGTGACGCTGGTAGGGCTGGATGTGACGATGCAAACACTGCTTACCCGCGAATATTTGCAGGAATGGAGAGCGACGGATACACGCTTGAGTCATGTTTTCGCGGATATGTGCGAGGTGTACATGAATGCCTATGCGACAGTGGGCAATTTGCGCGGCTGCGGTTTGCATGATCCACTGGCGGTAGGTGTCGTCATTGATCCGACGTTTGTGAAGTCAGTCCCAATGCATGTTGCAGTAGATACGTCGGGGGGCGCAAGTGATGCCCGTACAATTGGGGACAGACGGGAGCATCCAGCACAGCCGCCGAATGTGGATGTGTGCCTGGAGGTTGACCATGAACGCTTTGTCAGCCATTTTTTACAGAATGTATTAGGGGAATAGGAATTAAGGAGGAAGTCATTGTGTTAAAAGAGTTTAAAGAGTTTGCGTTAAAAGGGAATGTGATGGATCTTGCTGTCGGGGTGGTTATCGGTGGGGCGTTCGGTAAAATTGTTACTTCCCTCGTTAATGACATCATTACCCCATTGATTGGGATGCTTTTGGGCAAGGTCGATTTCTCTGGTCTCTTCATCAATTTGAGCGGAGTTCCTTATAAGACGATCGCTGAAGCAAAATTAGCTAAAGCTGCGACGCTGAACTACGGGTTGTTCATCAATTCCGTCCTTGATTTTGTCATTATCGCCTTTTCTATTTTTATCGTCATCAAGCAGCTCAATCGCTTCAAACGCAAGCAAGAAGTGGAGAAGGGACCTGAGACAACCAAAGAGTGCCCGCATTGCATCTCGGCGATTCCGATCAAGGCTACACGCTGCCCGAACTGCACCTCCATGCTGGAGACAAAATTGGCACACGAATAATACAAACAGAGGAGGGCGATTATGCCTTCCTCTGTTTTCGTTTCACCCGGTTTTTATACTGAGTGTGAAGTCTTTTAATCGTATGATAATAGGTCTTGTCTTTGAGCTTGGCAAACAGCCCGTGAGAAGGAAAATCGTAATTAACCTCAATAATGGAGAGGTTTCCTGTTTTCTCTATTGCAAAATCAACGCCGATTTGCGCGCTGTGCCGATATTTATTAAAGTGGGCACATACACGATGACTGATCTGAATCAAATCCGAGACGACACTTTTTATTTTGTCGGGCGCGACTGCCTCAGATTTTTTCAAGGCATGCGGAACAGTCACAGCATATCCGCCGCCGCGAGCGACATTAGTAATAATACTGTCGGAACCGGCTACCTTGGCTAGCATGCCTGCATATTGCCATTTGCCTAATCCATTGCGCATCATCATGACGCGAATATCAAAGGGGCGACCGTCGAGTTCAGCCAGATCCAGCCCTTTTTGAATGACATAATTTTTTTCTGTGCACTGTCTGGCGAGCTGTTGCTTTAAGTCTGCCAAGGTCATCGCGTACATCGGTTCTCCGCGTTCCTTGACGAACTGGTAGCCCCCGTCGTCCGTTTTCCAGACACGGATAATGCCTTTTCCCATATGGGTTCGCGTCGGTTTGATATAGACGGTAGAATACTTCGCTACATACGAGTCCAAATGTGCAGGCTGATACAAGGAAGTAGGCGGGAGGTAAGGGCGGATGTACGGACTTTTTGAAAAGAACTGATGAAGTTTCCACTTGGAAGAGGAGATCACACCGTGCACCTCACTTTCGAAAAATCCATTCGTGCTAGCATATGCAACTACATTCACGACCGTTTTTGCTGGCTCCCGCTGAGAATGGCGTTTTTCAAAAAATGCCAAGGAGTGAGAAGGATTTAGGAAATTGCGGGGGAATATATGTTCTAATCATTGGACAAGGATGGAGAAAATCATGCGGCAATACCGCCCAGTGCAACCTCCGACTCTGCAACGAGCGACCGTCCCAAATGAGTACCGTTACCGAGAATACATGCCCAGCAAAAGCCTGGCGAACTATATCGCCTGCTACTGGGTCTCCGAATACGACGGCGGGGGAGTCGTGCGGACGAGCCGAGTCATTCCTGATGGATGCGTCGATATCATTTTCAATCTCGGAGCTACTTCTATAAAGCAGGGGGCATTTCTAACGGGACTGATGCGGACGTACGAAGACATGCTAATAACCGAACCACAATCTTTGCTAGGCATTCGGTTTTACGCTGAGGGAGCAGCTCGCTTTTTGCGCTACCCAGTCGCCATGATCAACGGACATCATCCCAATCTGGAAGACATCTGGGGCAAAGAGGCGGATGAGATAATAGAAGGCTTACTCGAAGCTTCCGACACTGCGGAGCGGATCGCATGGTTGGAGCAGGAGCTTATCAAACGCTTGTGGATGGATGATCCAACAGACCAGTTGCTTTTGACAAGCATGTACTACTTATATGAATACAGAGGAAATCTTTCTATGGCAGTACTCGCCGAGAAAGTGAATTACAGCGAGAGAACCTTGCGCAGGACGTTTCAACAACAGTTGGGAATGAGCCCGAAGGAACTGGGGCGAATTATTCAATTTCAAGGGCTGCTGCAAGTGCTGGCTAAGGGAATACGCACTTCGTTTACGGATACAGCTCTCCAATGTGGCTATTACGATCAATCGCACTTGATCAAGAGCTTTCACACTTTTTACGGCGTAGCACCAAGCAAAATCGTCTCGCTAGACAGCGCGAATCGATAGTCTCGAAAAGTTGTCCGTTTTTTACAAGCTTCTTTTTGCGAGACTCGTTATCCTAAAGAAAGGATGGTGAATTCAAGTGGATGAACAAACATTAGATACATACTGCCGGAAGCAGCCCGGTGCCACCCATGACTATCAGATGGATTGGGAATGCGATCGCTACCATGTCGGAGGCAAAATATTTGCCATGATCGGGGGCGATTCCAAAGGCGTTCGGATCCTCACCTTGAAGTGCGATCCGATGCGGGCGGAGGAATTGCGCGAGAGCTACGAAGGAATCGTACCCGGCTATCACATGAATAAATCCCATTGGAATTCTGTCTACTTGGACGCTGACATTCCCGAAGGCTTATGGGAAAGGATGATCGAGCATGCGTACGAGACAGTGCTCCAAAAACTGCCCAAGCGCGTCCAGCAAGAAATCAAGAGCGAACAGGAGTGAGTGATGTGGGAATCAAGCTTGATATGGTAGGGATTGTCGTAGCGGACATGAAAAAAGCGTTGGATTTCTATCGGGTACTCGGTTTCGATATACCCGAGGAGGCAAATGAAGAGCCGCATGTGGAGGTAGCGCAGGACGGTGTTCGTCTGGCCTTTGATACAATTGAGATTGCCAAGGGTGTGTATGGAGGATGGGAAGCACCTGTCGGGCATCGGATTGAACTGGCTTTTTTGTGTGAGGATGCTGCGGCACTTGATAAGTTGTATGCGAAAATCGTTACACATGGTTATGAGAGTCACCGTGAGCCGTGGGATGCGTTCTGGGGACAGCGGTATGCCATTGTGAAAGACCCGGATGGGAACCTAATCAGTTTGTTTGCGTAATACTATCCTTTATAAGAAGACAAGCCGAGCCTATGTGAAAAAGGTTCGGCTTGTTTGCGTATGGGACGGAATCATTGGCTGATATATAAAACTTTTTAATAGGAAAACATACCCATAACATCCCGGGTTTTTCTCAAGGAAACGGGCTAGTGCTGTGCCAGCTTGAAATGGACGAGACTTGTGCATTGTTCTTATTTTAAGAAATAAAATTTACTAATAATCGATTGACTTATGTAATTTTGCTACATATAATGAAAGCGATAACAGGAACGAATTTTCCAACGATTCTCGATACTCAAATGGGGGCTTCTGACATGGATCAACCTGCAAAATTGCTCGATTATCGTGCGAAAAATGAGCATGTACTCATCGGCCTGATGTCGGGCACTTCGCTGGATGGCATTGATGCCGCACTCGTAGCGATCCGCACAGATGAACAGGGAGAGATCGAAAAGGTGACTCTCCGCGATTTTTTTTATATGCCTTACTCCGATGACTTACGTGAGTGGGTCATGAATCTGTGCAGTGTCGAAACAGCGAGAGTGGATCAGTTAACTGCGGTGCATTACGGCTTATCTGAATGGTATGCCTATGCGGTACAGCAATTGATTCAGAAAGCGGGTGTAACAGCAACGGAAGTAGATGCAGTCTGTATGCACGGACAAACCATTTGGCATATCGCCGGACGCACGCCATTTCCCGGACCACAAGGAATGACAGAGGTCAGGGCGTCCTTGCAAATCGGCGAGCTGTCCACATTGGCAGAACGTACGGGTATCCCAGTGGTGGGGAACTTCCGCGCTCGAGATCTGGCTGCTGATGGAGAAGGAGCACCGCTTGTTCCATATGCGGACTATATTTTGTTCCGCCATCCGCAAAAAGGCAGACTGCTGCAAAATATTGGTGGAATCGCCAATGTCACATTACTTCCTGCAAGTGCAACTATCGATCAAGTCGTCGCTTTTGATACAGGCCCTGGCAATATGATCATGGATCAAATCGTCCAACACATGACCAACGGACAGATGAGATATGACGAGGGTGGCAAGCTGGCCGCAGGTGGCATGGTTTCTTCGGTACTACTGGAAAAATGGTTGCAGGATCCGTATTACCAGATCAAGCCGCCGAAAAGCACAGGCCGCGAAGTATACGGCAAAGCTTTTGCCCAAGAGCTGTTCAGTGAAGCAGAAAAGCTCGGCATCAGTCATGCCGACTTGTTAGCAACCGTGACCGCATTGACAGCTACGACGATCACGGACGCTTATAAGCATTTCGTATTACCAACAACCAAAGTGGAGGAAGTGATCGTCTCGGGTGGAGGCGCTCATAACCAGACGCTTCTCGCCATGCTACAGCGTCAATTGCCGACGGGAATTACCGTGATGACGGCGCAGCAGTTTGGTATGCCTGACGATGCGAAGGAAGCAGTCGCTTTTGCCATTTTGGGTCATGAGACACTAATGGGACGACCATCCAATGTGCCATCTGTAACAGGGGCGAAGAGGGCCGTACCGTTAGGAAATATATGCTTCTAACATGAGATAAACTAGGGGGTACCATCGTGAAAAAACGAGTATTGGCAGGCTTTTTCCTATCATTGTCTCTCGCGCTTTCCGCTTGTTCAGGTGGAGGAACAGCACCCGCAGAGCAGGGCAAGTCAGCGGAAGGACAAGCAAAAACAGAACTGATCGTGGCAGCCGAGCAAGAGCCAGTGGGCTATGACCCGCATAAGGTTCCTGCGGCATCCAGTTTGCGTGTCTATGCGCTCATCTACGATAGCTTGACCAAGCTGGACGAGAACATGAACATCGTACCGAACCTAGCAGAAAAGTGGGAGATTGCGTCAGACGGCAAAACGGTCACTATGTTCCTGCAAAAAGGCGTCAAATTCCACAATGGCAAAGATATGACGGCAGAAGACGTAAAATTCAGCTTTGAGCGAATCATGAATCCAGACACGGGCTCGATCGCGAAATCGTATTTTTCCAGCGTAGAAGCGATTGAAGTGAAGGATCCAACGACAGTTGTCTTCAAGCTGAAAAATGCGGATGCCTCGTTCGTTGCCAATACAGCAAGTGCCTATGCTTCCATCGTGCCAGCAGGCTCCACTGACCTGACCAAGGAAGCAATCGGAACCGGTCCATTTAAAATGGAAAAAAGTGAGTCGGGACAATATGTCCTGCTAAAGAAAAATGCGGATTACTTCAATAAAGAACTGCCAAAGGTAGAGTCCATCAAGTTCCAAATCATGAAGGACGAGGCTGAGCGTCTCGCTGCGATTCGCTCCGGTAAAGTCGACATCAGCATGGTGTCTGCTGATTCTGCGAAGCTATTGGAAGGCAAGCCAGGCGTACAGATCAAGAACTACCAATCCCTGGAGTACAGCTACCTGGGCATTAACGTAAACAAAAAGCCTTTTGACAATCCAAAAGTGCGCGAAGCGATCAGCTATGCCGTTGACCGCAACCAAATCATCCAGACTGTTTGGAAAGGCGAAGCGACTCTGACTGGTCCGATCGCACCTGCATTGACCAACTGGGCTTTGGACCCTGCTACTTATCCGACCTACAAAACAGATGTAGAAAAAGCGAAGCAACTGCTGGCAGAAGCGGGCTACCCGAACGGTTTCGAGACACAGATCGAAACAGCGGCGACTTATCCAGACATGGTAGAAACCGCACAAGTGATCCAACAACAGCTCAAAGCAATCGGCATCAACGCGAAAATCAACCAGCTCGAGTGGGGGAACTACATCGATACGTGGAAATCCAAGGACATGAACTTGATGGTAGGTCGCAACACATCTGGTGTAGATGCTGACCGTTCCATGCGCTTCTTCTTCTCGACAACTGGTTCTGCTAACGTATGGAACTACTCCAACCCGGCCTACGATGAGCTGGTGCAAAAAGCACTGACGACAATCGATCAAACAGAGCGCAAAAAGCTGTATGACGAAGCACAAACCATGCTGGTAGCAGATGCACCAAACCTGTTCCTGGCATCTCCGAAAAACTACTACGCGGTTCGTGACAACATCGATTTCACACCGTCCGCAGCGGGCGAAGTATACTCGCTGATCAAAACTTCGATCAAGTAATGTAGCATACGTGTGATGAAGGCTCCGCCAGAGGTTAGGCGGAGCCAAGTTTCTAAATATGGAGGGAAACTCGTGGGATCTTATCTAATCAAACGTGTCGCCAGCCTGATTCCCATCCTGTTTGGCATATCCGTATTGATCTTCACGATCCTGCATCTGGTGCCGGGCGATCCAGCTTCCATCATGCTGGGAACGAGTGCCACACCGGAAGCAATTGCGGCGTTGAATAAAAGCATGGGACTGGATCAGCCGTTGATTAACCAGTACCTGCGTTGGATATCAGGAATCCTGCAAGGGAATTTTGGTGTATCGGTCCACACAGGGGAAGAGATTTTGCCTCAGATTCTCAAACGTTTTGCTATCACCATGCAACTGACTGTATTTGGTGTTCTGATTGGGTGGGTGCTCGCGATTCCGTTCGGGATTCTCTCGGCCATTCGCGCTCATTCCAAAACAGACATCGTGGTTCGTGTGTTTACGTTGCTAGGTATTTCTGTTCCGAACTTTGCCATCGGGACCCTGCTCTTGCTCGGCTTTTCGCTTTATTTCAACTGGTTCCCGCCCATTGATGTGGTGAACTTCTGGGAAGATCCGATAGAGGCGTTCAAGGTATTCATTCTGCCTGCGACAACGATGGGGATTGTGGTGGCTGCTGGTGTGATGCGGATGACTCGTTCTGCGTTTTTGGAAACCATGGACAAAGATTTTATTCGGACAGCGCGGGCTAAGGGTAACAGTAAATGGACAATCGTCATGGGCCATGCGTTCCGCAACTCTTCGATTCCGATCGTTACGATCGCAGGTATGCAGATCGGGTACCTTTTGGGCGGGTCTGTTATCGTCGAGCAGCTGTTCTCGATTCCAGGTTTGGGCCAGTACATTCTGGAGGGAATTTATCAGCGGGATTATCCGGTTGTACAGGGAGGCGTATTGTTTGTCGCTCTGGTGTTTGTCCTGGTCAATCTGCTCATCGACCTGATCTATACCTGGATTGATCCGCGTATCAAGTATTGACAAGGGGAATGCGACATGAGCACATTTCGAAAGCGTTTTTTGGCGAATAAGACAGCCGTCTTCTGCTCCATTTTGCTGGCGTTGCTCTGTTTGACGGCAGTGCTGGCTCCAGTGTTGGCTCCGCATGACCCGACACAAATGTTTCAGGATCATCGGATGGAAGGTAGCTCGGGTGAGTTTTTGCTAGGTACGGACCAGTTTGGTCGTGATATTTTGAGCCGCATCATCTACGGTGCGCGCGTATCGCTGGTGGTAGGGCTTTCTGCCGTTCTTGTCAGCGTCGTTTTCGGTACGTTGTTTGGCTTGATCGCCGGCTACTTCGGGCGCTGGATTGATGGTTTTATCATGCGCTGTATGGACGTTCTGTTTGCTTTTCCGGAAATTTTGTTGGCGCTGGCGATTGTCGCCGCATTAGGGCCGGGAACCTTCAATACGATCATGGCCATCGGGATCGTGAACATTCCGATCTTCACCCGGACGGTGAGGGGAGCAGTTCTTTCTATCAAAAATCTGGAGTACGTAGAAAGCGCCCGTGCCATCGGTGCGAGTACGCCACGTATCTTGTTTCAGGAAATTTTTCCGAATGTAACGGCACCGCTGCTGGTTCAATCCTCTCTGGCGATTTCAGGTGCGATCCTGACCGAATCAGCCCTCAGCTTTTTGGGCTTGGGGATTCAGCCGCCAGACCCTTCATGGGGTGGGATGATTTCAGAGGCGCGCCGCTACATGGAGCTGGCTCCGGGCATGATCATCTGGCCATGTATTGCCATGACAGTGACGATTCTCGCTTGCAACATGTTTGGGGATGCCGTCCGTGATATTCTCGACCCGCGTCATCGTGGGAAATAGGAACGATAGGCAGGGGTGAGAACGAATGAACGTGCAACAGATCAGAGAAACAATGGAGTCCAGTCTGACGCAAGGGATTCGGCAAGGAATTTTTCCGGGAGGAGCAGTCAGCTTGCTGCGAAACGGTTCCTCTGCTGTGACAGTCTGCATGGGAAAAACAAGCTATGGACACGATGGAAGGCCAGTTCATAGTCAAACCCTGTACGACATGGCCTCCTTGACCAAGGTGATGGTTGCCTTGCCGCTCATCCTTATCAGTGTGCAGGAAGGAAAGCTCTCGTTGACTGACTCCGTGACGAACTATCTGCCTGAATTGGCGAGCGCCCACGATCAGGAACGCAAAGGGCAGATCAAAATCATTCACCTGCTGACACATACATCGGGACTTCCTGCATGGCGTCCGTACTTTTTGCTGGGGAAAAATCGGGAGGAGTATTTGCGGCTTATCGCAAACGAATCGATGCTGGATGCCCCGGGACGTAACATTGTGTACAGCGATTTGGGATTCATGCTGTTGGGCTTTTTACTGGAGCACATTTGGGACGAGGAACTGGACGCGCTGGCGAAGCGACTGATTTTTCAACCGAGCGGAATGATTCATACGAGCTATTTGCCGCTGGAACAAACAAGTTTGCAAGGGCTGGACATTGCTGCTACGGAGAAGGGCAATGCCTTTGAACAAAATATGGCTGTGACTTATTTATCAGAGCTGACAGAAGCCAGACATCCGTTGGCGTTGGAATGGCAGCAAGCTCTGGCTGGATACGGTTGGCGAGAAGGTGTTATTTGTGGCACTGTTCACGATTGCAACGCCAACTATGGCCTCAGAGGTGTCAGTGGACACGCCGGACTTTTTTCCACCTTGGCTGATACTGAGCGCTACATGCACATTTGGACGAGTGGGAAGGCTCCCGTGCAGCTTGATTCGACGTTGTGTGCCTTGGCTACTCGCTCGCTCACAGACCATTCGATTCATCGCAGAGGACTGGGGTGGATCATTTCCCCGACAGGCGGTTCCTTGGACCAGCTTGCTGCGGGGTGTAGTGGGGGAGATCTTGTTTCGGAAGGGGCCTTTGGGCATACCGGCTTTACAGGAACGTCGATCTGGTCGGACCCAGCGAGAGACGTGACGCTGATTACATTGACGAACCGCGTGCATCCAGTCGCGAGCCCGTTGATCGGGGCGTGGCGGACCGCTCACCATAACAGAATTTTTTCAATAAGTAATCCTGACCGCACATCCTGATGAAAAGGGGGAGTACTCATGGCAGCAATGCTTACGATTGATGATTTGCGAACTTCTTTTATTCAAGCAGGCAAAAAGCTGACCGTGATCGAGGGTGTCAGTCTCTCTGTAGAGCCTGGTGAAACTGTCGGTGTGGTCGGTGAATCCGGATGTGGAAAAAGCGTGACCAGCATGTCCATCATGCAGCTCTTGGGACGGAATGTGGAGATGACCGGGAGTATCCGTTTTCAAGACAAGGAGCTGCTCTCACTTACGGATAAACAAATGCAGAAGATTCGCGGCAATCAGATCGCGATGATTTTTCAGGAGCCGATGACTTCGCTCAACCCATTGCATTCGATTGGCAAACAGATCAGCGAGCCCTTGCGTCGGCATCTCGGACTGTCCAAACAAGAAGCCAAGCAACGGACGATCGAGCTTTTGAAAGAAGTCGGGATTCCGCGTGCCGATGAAATCATTTCCGACTATCCGCATCAATTGTCAGGTGGAATGCGTCAACGTGTGATGATCGCGATGGCGATGTCTTGTGCGCCCAAGCTCTTGATTGCCGACGAACCAACGACGGCTTTGGACGTGACGATTCAGGCGCAAATATTGGAACTCATGAAAAAAGTCCGTCAAGAGCAAGGCACTTCCATCCTGCTTATCACACATGATCTGGGAGTCGTGGCGGAGATGTGTCATCGCGTCATCGTCATGTATGCAGGTCAAATTGTAGAGGAAGCCGATGTAGGGCAGCTGTTTGACGAGCCGAAGCATCCGTATACGAGAGGGCTTTTGAAATCGATGCCTTCTGTCAGTGTCAACCAAGAGCGTTTGGATGCGATTCCGGGCTCGGTGCCGCTTTTGAGCGAAATGCCTGTGGGATGTCGTTTTGCACCGCGCTGCTCGCAGGTCATGGATATTTGCCGCGAGAAAAATCCAGAGCTTTCGCCTGTCGCAGACAACCAAAAGTGCCGCTGCTGGCTGTATCGCGAGGAGGACGTGCAATGAGGCAACCACTGCTGGAAGTCAAATCATTGACCAAGCATTTCACGAGCAAGCAAGGATTCTTCAGCAAGGAGAAAGTCGTCCGTGCCGTCGATGGGGTCAACCTGACTGTCTATCCGGGCGAAACCGTCAGCATCGTAGGCGAATCGGGCTGTGGGAAGTCCACGACAGGACGCTGCATCCTGCGCTTGATTGAGCCGACTGATGGCGAAGTGTTTTTTGAAGGACAGGATATCCGTAAGCTCAATGAATCAGAGCTGCGCCGGGCCAGACGCAACATGCAGCTCGTATTCCAGGACCCGTTTGCGTCGCTGAACCCGCGAAAAACAATCGGACAGCTTTTGGAGGACCCACTCATCATCCACGGCATAGGCAATTCAGCAGAACGCCGCAAGCAAGTCGAGGAGATGATCCAGATCGTCGGCCTCTCCAAGCAGCAGCTGGATCGTTTTCCGCATGAGTTTTCCGGTGGTCAGCGCCAGCGGATTGGCATCGCGCGGGCATTGATTTTGCGCCCGAAGCTGATTGTGGCCGATGAGCCTGTGTCTGCTCTGGACGTGTCGATTCAGGCACAAATTTTGAACCTGATGCAAGATTTGCAAAAGGAATTCAACCTGACGTATTTGTTTATCTCACATGATTTGAGTGTCGTCCGCCATATTTCTGATCGGGTAGCGGTTATGTACCTGGGAAAAGTGGTGGAGGTAGCGGATAAACAATCGTTGTACGAGAAACCAACACACCCCTATACACAAGCGCTGTTATCGGCAGTGCCTGTACCGAATCCCCACCTGACTACCCAGCGGATCATTTTGGAGGGAGATCTGCCTAGCCCGGCGAATCCGCCGTCTGGCTGCACATTCCATCCGCGTTGCCGCCACTGTATGGACATTTGCAAAACGGTTGCTCCTGTGGCTAGCGAGGTATCAGGAGGACATTTTGTCACTTGTCATCTGGATCAGTCATGAAGTGAGCATGGGGCAGTAAGATTGAAAAGGAGGTTCGATAGAGCATGAATCTGGAGAACTTACAAGCATTGACGACCGAAGGAAAAAACGAGAGCAGCAGTGAGTTGGATCAACTGAGTGCCCGCGGTATCGTACAAATGATGAATGATGAGGACAAGAAGGTTCCCTATGCAGTAGAGTGCGTCCTCGACCAAGTATCTAATGCGGTAGAGGTGATCACACAGGCATTGGAAAAGGGTGGAAGACTGTTTTACTTTGGTGCTGGAACGAGTGGACGTTTAGGGATACTGGATGCGTCCGAATGCCCGCCGACCTTTGGTACCCAGCCTGAGCTCGTTCAGGGTGTGATTGCAGGAGGACCGTCCGCGATGGTACGCGCGGTAGAAGGAGCAGAAGATTCCTTTGAGCTAGGTAAAGAAGATATTCATAAATACGGTGTCACCAAAAACGATGTGGTCGTAGGCATTGCTGCCAGTGGCCGGACTCCGTACGTCCTCGGTGTTTTGGCGGAGGCACAGAAGATCGAAGCCAAGACGATTGCTGTTTCTTGCAACAAGCCGTCTTTCATCAATGAGGGTGCAGATGTAGCCATCAATGTCGTCGTAGGACCTGAAGTATTGACGGGATCGACGAGGCTCAAGGCAGGAACAGCCCAAAAGCTGGTGCTGAACATGCTGACGACCGCGACGATGATTCGCTTGGGCAAAGTGTACGGAAATCTGATGGTCAGCGTGCAGGCGACAAACCTCAAGCTGAAGGAACGAGTAAAGCGGATCATCATGGAAGTGACCGGAGCAAGTTACGAGGAAGCGGAGCAACTGGCTGATCAGGCAGACGGAGATGCGAAGACAGCCATTATCATGAAGCTGACCGGATCGAGCAGGGAAGAGGCCACTCGTCTGTTGAATGTTACCAATGGAAGAATCAGGGAAGCCATTGCGCAGGTGGACTAAGTTTTTGGGAAAGGATGGAGAGATTCCATGTTGCTAGAATCCATTCGCGAAGAGCTACGCGCCATCGTCGGAGAGAAAAACTGTCTCGACAAACAGGAAGCATTAGTCGCCTATTCGTATGACGCGACGCCGATGCAGCAAGCATTGCCGGATGTGGTCGTCCTGCCGAAGAGCACAGCCGAAGTCCAACAGGTCATGCGAGTTGCTGCACGACACCACATCCCGATTGTGACGCGTGGAGCAGGCTCCAATCTATGCGGCGGAACAATACCAGTCGGCGGCGGGATTGTGCTCGTGCTTGGCCGGATGAATCAGATTTTAGAGATTGACGAACAAAATTTGACGATAACGGTGCAGCCGGGAGTCCGAACGGTCGACATCCATCAGGCGGTAGAGGCACTCGGTTTGTTTTACCCACCGGATCCAGGCAGCATGGTCATCTCCACGATTGGCGGGAATATTGCGCTTAATTCGGGTGGACTGCGCGGGTTGAAGTACGGAACGACCAAGGATTATGTGCTGGGTCTCGAAGCTGTGTTGCCGAACGGCGAGGTCATTCGTACCGGGGGCAAGCTGATGAAGGATGTGGCGGGCTATGATCTGACCAAGCTCTTGGTCGGTAGCGAGGGGACATTGGCGATCATTACGGAGGCCATTCTCAAGCTGATTCCGAAGCCACAGACACAGCGAGTCATGCTGGCGATGTTCGCAGATATGGCACAGGCGGCGAGGTCTGTTTCCGATATTATTGCCAATCGTATTATTCCTGGAACGCTTGAATTTCTCGATCAGGGCACGATCCGTGTCGTGGAGGATTTCAAACAGATTGGGCTTCCGACAGATGTGGCTGCGATCCTCCTGATCGGACAGGACGGAGAACCACAGACGGTCGATCGGGACATGGAGCAGATCGCTGCTATCTGCCAGAAGAATGATGCTGTTCAAATTAAGGTAGCGACGACAGCCGAGGAAGCGGATGAGGTGATGACTGCCAGACGCAGTGCGCTCGCTGCGTTGTCAAGGATGCGTCCGACGACCATTCTGGAGGACGCAACAGTGCCTCGCGCCGCGATTGCGCCGATGGTAGCCGCGATCCAAGAGATTACAGATCGATACGGGCTGCAAATTTGCACATTTGGCCATGCAGGTGACGGCAATTTGCATCCGACCTGCATGACAGACGCCCGCAACACGGAAGAGATCGAGCGTGTCGAGCATGCCTTCGAGGAAATTTTCACGGCGGCCATCGATTTGGGCGGTACGATTACGGGAGAGCATGGCGTGGGGATCGTCAAAGCACCGTATTTGGAGTGGAAAGTAGGAGCAGCAGGTATGGAGGTCATGAAAGGCATCAAGCATGCATTCGATCCTCACAATCTCCTGAACCCTGACAAGATGTTTGCCAAACAGTCCCGGAACAGAGTGGTGGTCCAGCGTGCTTAAAGAAGCCTTGGTAAATAAACTCGATTACGATGAACTGTCCAATTGCATGCGCTGTGGCTTCTGCCAGCCTGCCTGTCCGACCTTTCGGGAAACAGGCTATGAGGCAGCTTCTCCACGAGGTCGCATCGCATTGATGAAAGCCGTAGCAGACGGTGTCATGGAGCCGGACAAAGATTTCGTCGATCAAATGAATCTGTGTCTAGGCTGCCGTGCCTGTGAGCCGGTATGCCCAGCAGGTGTGCCGTACGGTCAGCTGATCGAGCAGACGAGAGAAGCGATCGAAGAGGTGCAGGAGCATCCATGGTGGGTCAAAGCCGTCCGCAAGCTCGCGTTTTTTCACCTGTTTCCTCATCAGAAGCGCATGTACCAGCTCGGCGGACTCTTGCGCTTCTATCAGCGCTCAGGTGTGCAAAAAGCCATACGCAAGCTAGGAGTGCTATCCATCCTGCCAAAGCAAATGCGGGAAATGGAGGCGATCATGCCTGAAGCATCTGGAAAAGGTATCGTGGACTTTTTCGGCGGCACGATTATTCCAGCCGTCGGCGAGCGCAAGTATCGCGTAGGAATGTTTCACGGCTGCATCATGGATGTCCTGTTCAATGAGACGAATCGCAACACTGTTCAGCTTCTGAGTGAGGCGGGCTGTGAGGTAATCATCGCTCCTGACCAGGTATGCTGCGGTGCTCTCCATGCACATAGCGGTGAGCGTGAACAGGCTCGCAATCTGGCGCGAAAAAATGTGGCTGCTTTTCACAAGGCTGACGTGGATATCATCGTATCCAACGCAGGTGGTTGCGGGGCGATGCTGCAAGAATACGACCATTTGCTGGCGGAAGATGCCGAGTGGCAGGAGAAAGCACAGTGGTTCGCCTCACGTGTGAAGGATATTAGCGAGGTGCTTGCACTTCGCGTCGAGCCAAAAGCATGGCAGTCCTTGCCGCAACGGATCACCTATCAATCCTCCTGTCACCTGCGTAACGGGATGAAGGTGACAAAAGAGCCAGTGAACCTGCTGCAAGCCATTCCGGGAGCCACCTACGTACAGCTTCGCGAGGGAGATCGCTGCTGCGGCTCAGCAGGCATTTACAATCTGGTGCAGCCTGAGATGGCCGGAAGCCTTTTGGATGAAAAAATGGGTCATGTAGCGGCTACCCAAGCAGACATTCTGGTGACCTCGAATCCGGGCTGTCTGTTGCAAATGAAAGCGGGCATTCATCGAGCTGGGCTGGAAGGCAAGATGGAGGCTGTGCATATCGTGGATTTGCTGGCACGTGTTAGCTCAAAACAATAGAATCTCTTAAATCGAGAAAACGTGTAGGGAATCATTCTGCAAGACGGAGTGGTTCTTTGCACGTTTTTTTTAGTAAATAGGAATTGATAAGTTGTAGTTGTGGTACAAAGCTGGTGAGAAGAAAAAGCACAGGGCTCGCAGACCTTGACAGGCCTACCCAGTCGGAACTTCAAAAAGGGGACCACGCTTGTCGAACACTTCTTCCTTGAGAAGCTTCCGCCCGTAGGGTGGCTTTGGCTCGACGGTCCCCTTTTTGAAGTGGAGACGGTCAGTGAATCCCCCTGCTGGCGTGTCAGAGTCGAAGAGAACTGTGCTTTTTCTTCTCCTCCACTATGTTGACTCAAACCAAAAGGACCTTGATGGTTTTTCTTATAGAAAAAGGGGATAAAAGGACTATTAACGGAAATTGCATGTAAGAATGGCCGAATGTATGATAATAGAAAGAATTTTTAAAAAATTTAATTAAATATATGATGGCAGTAAAAATTCGGAGAGGAAGTGGTAGGGAGCGATGGAAATCAAAGTCGCAGTTATAGGTCCTTACGATTTGCTTGATGAGGTTTTGTGTATGGCAGCAACATTTCCAGCCTTAACGTTGCGCCCCCTCGGCTACAAAAATGTACAGGATGTCAAACAACTCGTGCTTTCCTGCAAGGAAGAGGTTGACGTTTATTTATTTGCCGGTCCTATTCCATACCAAATTGCCCGGGAGCATATTGATGCTCCAAAACCGATGGTGTACCTGCCTTACAATGGCACGAGTCTCTATCGCGTATTCTTTCAGTTGTTGCGAGAGAGCGGGACTTTATTGAAAGAGAGCCGTTTGCGCTTTAGTATCGATGTTTTGTCTTTACAAGAGGTTGAGCAAAGATTGGATGAGCTGTCTATACTTGTAGATCGCATGTATACGATGGAATATCGATTAGACCAGAGCGCAGACGATATCCTTTCGTTTCATTACGACTTATGGACAAGTAAAAAGGTAGACGCGATTTTTACATGCGTAGCATCTGTTTATTGGGAGCTTCGAAGATTAGGAATCCCCTGTTATCGTGTTACTCCCACCAAGTCTACGATCCAAGATGGCTTGTATCGGGCACAGATCGAAGGAAAAAACCTTCAGTTAAACGATACCCAAATCGCAATCGGTATCATTAATATCGAGAACATCGTGAAAAAATGGCATTCATCCGAATATGAGCTCCAGCGAAAGAAAATAGCGATCCAGGAGATATTGATTGATTATGGGGAAGAAATCCAAGCCTTGATGAACTGGCCGGATCGTAATGAGGTCATCTTCGTTACGACTCGGGGTGTTATCGAACGGACGACAAGCATGTTTACTCGCTTCCCCCTCCTAGAGAGAATCGTAAACCGTTTAAACATTTCTGCCAGTATCGGAATTGGGTTGGGCCGAACCGCGAACGAGGCGCAAAGCAAAGCCGGGGAAGCGCTCTCCAAAGCCAAATCCGGCGGAGGAGGAAGCTGTTTCATCGCTATGCACGATGGCAATGTTGTCGGGCCGCTGGGTGAAGAATTTCAGTTAGCGTACTCCCTCCGAAGCAACAATCCAGAGCGTTTGGATGCCGCCCGAAAATCAGGATTGAGCGTCGGGACGATCAACAAACTGATCTCCTTTTGCCAAAACTACGGCAGCTCACAAATAACCGCAGCTGACCTCGCTAGTCGATTTGGCGTTTCATTGCGCAGTGCCAGACGGATTTTAAGCAAATTAGAGCAGAGTCAATTGGCAATGGTCGTCGGTGAAGAGCAGCCGATCTGTAAAGGAAGGCCCCGTCAGGTCTATGATCTGAAACTGCATATATGAATGCTGAGTTTTACACGTTCATGGTTTTTAATCGATGACAATTGAGGGGGAAAGACGAAAATGGGAGGTTATTTGCTTAAGCGTGTCGTGTCCTTATTACCTGTCCTTCTGGTTGTAGCGGTTGTTGATTTTATTATCATTCATCTTACCCCTGGTGACCCTGCTTCTGTCATTCTGGGGGCACAAGCTACGGAAGAAGAATTAGCAAAATTACGCGAGCAGCTAGGTTTAAATCTTCCCATCTATATCCGCTTTTTCGAATGGATAGGGGGCTTGCTGCAAGGGGATTTAGGCTGGTCGATTTTTATGGATAAGCCTGTGACAGAAGCGATATGGGAGCATTTAGGGCCTACCCTTTCATTAACGATTATGGCTGAGATCATTGCGATTCTGTTTGCGATCCCCTTGGGAGTGATGGCTGCCAATCGTCGAGGCACTTGGATGGATCAAACGTTTATGACATTTGCTTTGCTCGGAATCTCGCTTCCTAGCTTTTGGATCGGATTGAATCTGATCTTGCTTTTCGCCGTCCAACTGAATTGGCTGCCTGCAGCAGGCTATCAACCGATATCCAATGGACTCCTGAATCATTTCAAATACTTGATCATGCCCGCGATATCACTTGGCATTATGCAAGGGGCTTTAATTGCGCGAATGACGAGATCTTCCATGCTGGAAGTGTTAAACGAAAATTACATTCGAACGGCAGAAGCAAAAGGCTTGAAGATGTGGCTTGTCACCTATAAGCATGCGCTACGTAATGCCTTCATCCCCATCCTCACGGTAATTGGACTGTCGTTTGCAACACTGATCGGAGGAGCAGTCGTGACTGAAACCGTCTTTAACATACCAGGGATCGGAAAGCTCATTGTCAATTCCGTTTTAAGACGGGATTACGAGGTGATCCAAGGTACCGTGCTCATGATTGCGGCAGCGTATGTTCTCATCAATCTCATCGTTGATTTGCTTTATGCGTATATCGATCCACGTGTGCGATACGACAAGAGCTAAGGGGGATGGATGAATGGAAACATCTTCGGTAACGATTGCCACAAGCCAACCTGTTGCACCTTCAAGGCATCACGTAAGAGTAGCCATGAATCGGTTTTTCGCAAACCGATTGGCTGTCTCTGGGAGTATTCTCGTTTTGTTTATCACCCTCATTTGTGTCCTTGCTCCTTTGCTCACCTCCTATGATCCACTCGAAATGAAAGTGCAGGATCGACTCAAACCGCCAAGCACGAGCCATTGGTTTGGTACGGACGAGTTTGGCCGAGATGTGTTTACCCGTGTTGTGTACGGAAGCAGAATTTCTATGGGGGTTGGATTCTCGGTAGTCGTGATTACTTCCATCGTGGGGTTACTATTTGGGCTGTATTCAGCCTACTACCGAAGATTGGACAACTTTCTCATGCGGATCAATGACGGCTTAATGGCATTTCCTGCTATTCTGCTCGCCATTGCTATATTGGCAGCACTCGGCCCGAAAATGAGCAATGTAATTATCGCTCTGAGTGTTGTGTATATTCCAACGGTAGCCCGAGCGATCAGATCGGTAGCGATCACTGTGAGAGAGCAGACGTATATCGAAGCGATTCATGCGCTGGGGGGTAAGTCATGGAGGGTCATTTGGCTGCATATCGCTCCTAACTGCCTGTCTCCTCTGATTGTCCAGGCAACGTTCATTTTTGCTTATGCAGTCATTACGGAAGCCTCCTTGAGCTTCTTGGGAGCGGGAACTCCGCCGCCTGAGCCAAGCTGGGGAAACATTTTAAATGACGGAAGAACGATCATGAAACAAGCATGGTGGATGACTGTTTTTCCTGGACTGTCCATCATGATAACCGTACTGGGACTCAACCTGCTCGGAGATGGTCTCCGCGATTTATTGGACCCGCATACGAATCGAGCAAAAAAATAAGCGCTGCAAGGCGGGAAGGGGATGATTCATGTGCCATTATTGGAAGTGAAAAACTTGAGAACGACCTTTTCCACAGAGCTGGGTCAGGTGACAGCTGTAGACGGGGTTTCCTTTCAGGTGGATTCCGGCGAGACGGTCGGACTGGTTGGGGAATCGGGATGCGGAAAAAGTGTGACTTCCTTGTCGATCCTACGGCTGTTCCGAAAACACAGTGGAACGAGGCTTACAGGCGAAATCTTTTTTGAGCAAAAAGAGCTGCTGCAATCATCCATGGAGGAGCTGCAAGAGATTCGCGGCAATCGGATATCGATGATCTTCCAAGACCCGATGAGCTCGCTCAATCCTGTTTATACCGTAGGAAACCAAATTGCCGAATCGCTCATGCTGCATCAAAAATTGTCTAAAAAAGCTGCGCAGGAAAAAACGATTGAAATGCTTACCTTGGTCGGCATCCCTTCACCGGATAAGAGGGTGAACGACTATCCTCATCAGCTCTCAGGCGGAATGAGGCAGCGTGTCATGATCGCCATGGGCTTGTGCTGCCAGCCCAAGCTGTTGATTGCCGATGAACCGACGACCGCATTGGACGTTACCATTCAAGCGCAAATTCTTGATTTGATGCTGGATCTGCAAAAGCAATTACAGATGGGAATCCTGCTAATTACCCACGATCTTGGCGTCGTTGCGGAAGTGTGCGATCGTGTTCTGGTCATGTATTTGGGGCAGATCGTAGAAGAAGCTTCTGTGGAAACATTGTTTGAGAATCCGAAACATCCCTATACGATTGGTTTGATGAAATCGATCCCGACCATTGATGGCAAACGTGGAAAGAAGCTCCATGTAATAGAAGGCATCGTTCCGTCGCTCCATCAGATTCCCAAAGGGTGTCGATTTGCACCCAGATGCCCGCTTGCAGATGAAAAGTGCAGGCAGCATCCTCCAGACTTGTTTGAAATAGCGAGATTGCATCAGGTTCGATGCTGGCATCACGAAAGAATCGGGGTGGGGGGCGTTGCGTTTGGGGGCTAAGGAGAAAACAGCGGTACCACTTTTGCAGGTATCCAATTTAGTGAAGCATTTTCCGATCAAACGAGGCTACTTTCAAGAGAAAGCGTACGTAAAAGCAGTCAGCAATTTTTCCTTGAAAATATACAAAGGGGAAACTTATGGGCTGGTTGGGGAATCCGGATGCGGAAAAAGCACAACGGGCCGTATGATCCTTCGCTTGCTTGCGCCGACGTCTGGGAGTGTGCAATACAAAGGACAGGACATCACTCATTTTTCAGATGAAGAACTAAGAAACGCCAGAAAAGAAATGCAGATCATTTTTCAAGACCCGTATTCAGCGCTGAATCCCCGCAAACAAATAGGCAAAGCCATCGCTGAACCTATGAGTATTTTCAATTTGGGAGAGAAAAGGCAGCACAAGCAGCTTGTCCTTGACCTTCTTCGTAAAGTGGGACTGCAGCCAGAACATTACGACCGATATCCTCATGAGTTTTCAGGTGGGCAAAGACAGCGGATTGTGTTGGCGCGTGCACTTGCAGTAAATCCTGCATTCATCGTATGTGATGAACCTGTTTCCGCACTCGATGTCTCCATCCAGTCTCAAATTCTCAATCTATTGCAACAGCTGCAAGAAGATTTTCAACTCACCTATTTATTCATCGCGCATGACCTCAGCGTCGTCCGACATATTTCTGATCGAGTCGGCGTGATGTACCTGGGTCATTTAGTGGAAGAAGCCCCCACAGATGCATTGTTCTCTGAGCCACTGCATCCTTATACCCGAGCGCTATTGTCGGCTGTTCCAGAGCCAAATCCAAAGAAAAGGAAAGAGAGGATCGTCCTCTCAAGTGAAGTTCCCTCCCCAATCGATTTGCCAAAAGGCTGTGTGTTTCATCCGAGATGTCCGCAAGCGATCGCCACCTGTAAGGAAGTCGTTCCGGTTTTGCAGGAAATGGGTACGGGCCATCGTGTTGCTTGTCATCTGGTTTCATAAAAATTGCAAGGATAGAGAGGAGCAAGTAAAATGCTGGATATCGTTATTCGGAATGGTCAGGTGTACGACGGAACTGGTAATCCATGGACTCGGTTGGACATCGGCATTCATGACGGAAGGATTGTGAAGATCGGACAGCTTCACGACTCAGAAGCCGTGCGAGTGATCGAGGCAGAAGGTCTGGCTGTTTCTCCCGGTTTTATTGACACGCATGTACACTCTGACTTGCTGTGCACAAAGCCGGATATTCACAAAATCAAGGTGCTGCAAGGAGTGACAACAGAGCTGCTCGGGCAAGACGGTATTTCTGTTGCCCCTGTCAATGAACAGACGAAACCTTTATGGCAAAAACAGCTCCGCGGGTTAAATGGTGACATTGGAGACTGGCCTTGGAATTCCATTGGCGAGTATCTCCAATTTTTAAGCCGCTCTACGCTGGCAGGAAATGTCGCTTATTTGGTTCCACATGGTGCTGTTCGAACACTTGTGATGGGGTTTGAGGGACGAAGGGCTACCACAGAAGAGATGCGAAAAATGCGTGAGCTCGTAGAAGAAGGAATGCGACAAGGAGCAGTCGGCCTGTCGTCAGGGCTAGTGTATCCGCCTAATTTGTTTTCCTGCAAAGAAGAGCTCATCGAGTTATGCAAAGGAGCAGCGAAATACGATGGATGCTTCGTCGTCCATATGCGAAATGAAAGCAATCACATTCTCGAAGCGCTTGACGAGATGATCGATGTTGCACGCCGTTCAAGTGTGCGTCTGCATATTTCTCATTTCAAGGTGATTGGCCGAAACAATCGTGGCAACTTCCAACAGGCATTAGAAAAAATGGATCAAGCCCGTGCTGAGGGGATCGAGATCACCTTTGATCAATATCCGTACACAGCAGGATCAACCGTGTTACATGCCTTGTTGCCACCGTGGATGCACAATGGAGGCACAGAGGAGCTTCTCGCCAAGCTGCAAGACCCAGAGATTCGCAGGCGGATTAAAGATGACTTCGAGAACAACCATGATTTTGAAAACTGGGTAGAGAGCTGTGGTTGGGGGAAAATCGTGATTGCGTCTGTCACTTCTGAGAAAAATCGCGTCGTGGAGGGGAAGAATTTACTGGAAATTGCCGAGATGCGCGGAACAACACCTGCCGATGCTGTCTTTGAGCTGTTGCTGGAGGAAAATGCTGGTGTCACGATGGTCATTTCTTGGGGCGAAGAGGAGGATATCACGAACGCGCTTAAACATCCGATGCAAATCGTCGGTTCGGACGGGATATTCGGCGGAAAACCGCATCCGAGGCTATACGGAACCTTCCCGAGAATATTGGGGCGGTTTGTCAGGGAAAAAGAAGTTCTCGCGCTGTCTGAAGCGATTCGTCATATGACAGGAGCGCCTGCGCAACTGCTTCGACTAAAGGATCGAGGATACATCACCGAAGGGTATTGGGCCGATATTGTTATTTTTGATCCGTTAACGGTTACAGATCAAGCGACCTACGAGCAGCCGCTTCTTGAGCCGATCGGGATCAAATATGTGCTGGTGAATGGGAAATTGGCGGTGGATAACTCGTCTTTCACTGGCTTGACCGCGGGGACAGTGATTCGCAATGAAGAGATCAGTTTGAAAATAACCTGAAAATTCTATTAATGAAGGGGGATTTTCCGTGATCAAGAAGCCGATTGGTTATATGTTGACACTTCTTATAATCGTGACACTGTCATTATTGGGGTGCTCTTCCACTCCGTCTTCAAGCGATCCTACTTCCAGCAGTGAACAGAGTGAAGTGAAGCCAAAAGAGAAGAACGAACTGCGCGTTGCTTTGTCGGTTTCACCGCCTTCGCTTGATATGGTGAAAACGTCCACGACAGTGGCACTCCAAGTCGGTTGGCATATTTTCGAGCCGCTTGTCACTCTGGATAAAGACTACAAGCCTACTCCGATGCTTTCGAAATCTTTTGAAGTGAGTAAAGACGGGAAAGAGATCACCTTCACACTCAGGGAAGGAATCACCTTTCATAATGGGAAAGCTCTTGGCGTAGAGGATGTGATCGCTTCGCTCAATCGCTGGAAGGAGCTGTCACCAAATGGAAAAACAGGCCTTGCGAATGCTACGATTTCGTCCAAGGACAATGACAAAATTATCATTACCTTGGATAAGCCATCCGGGACCTTGCTAACCTCTCTTGCATTTCCTCAACAAGGCGCAATGATCATGCCTAAGGAAGTTATTGAAGCGGCTACGGAAGAAGGAGTAAAAGAATACATTGGAACAGGGCCGTTCAAATTTGTGGAGTGGAAGCAAGATCAATACATTCATCTCGAAAAATATTCTGATTATCAAGCATTGACCGAGCCAGCAAGCGGATTGGGTGGGAAAAAGGAAGCCATGGTAGACCGCATTTATTTCCACACCGTTCCGGATGCGGCTACACGCGTAGCAGGTCTTCAATCGGGGGAGTACGATTTTGCTGATGAGCTTCCCTTTGACAACTACGAACAGTTAAAAGGCGATCCTAATCTGGTGACGGTCGTGTCGAAGCCACAAAAATACGTCGGCATGATTTTTAACAAGAAAAAAGGTTTGTTTGCGAATGTAACGGCACGCCAAGCAGTGAATGCTGCACTAGATCATGAAATGATCATGATGGGAATAAGCGGGAACCCGGATTTTTTTCGACTGGATCACAGCTTAATGTTTGTAGAGCAGCCATGGCATTCAGTAGCAGGTAAAGAAAAATACAATCAGAAGAATCCTGAATTAGCGAAAAAGCTGTTGGCTGAAGCAGGCTACAACGGCGAGCCCGTGACCATCATCACAACAAAGGACTACGATTACATCTATAAAAGCTCCATCATGGTCAAAGACCAGCTGGAGAAAATCGGGGTCAAAGTAAACTTCGAGATTTACGACTGGCCTACGATGGTCAGCAAACGTTCAGATGAAGCCAAGTGGAACATATTTTTCACTGGTTTTCCAACCTACACAAACCCGGTTCAAACATTGTATTTAGACTCTCGAAACAAATGGCCTGGCTGGTACAACAACCCTGAGATGGATGCATTGCTGGACGAACTTCGCCATACGGTAACCTTTGATGAGCAGAAGGCTGTATTTGAGAAAATACAAACCTTGTTCTGGGAGGATCTCCCGATTGTAAAAATAGGGGACTTGCACGGATTGGCGGCTCATCGCAATTACGTGAAAGGCTATCAGTACTTCATGGATGCACCATTCTGGAATGTTTCTGTCCAATAGTGAGGAGACGTTTACATGATTCAGAAAACGTTTGATATCGTCATACGCAATGGGGTGGTTTGTGATGGTACAGGAAATCCGTGGACGAGGCTGGACATTGGGATCGAAAACGGGCGGATTGTCCATATTGCGAGATTGGTTTCCTCAAGAGGAATCACGGAAATAGATGCGACTGGAATGGTGGTCACTCCTGGTTTTATTGATGCACATGTTCACTCAGATTTGTGGTGTACGCGACCTGATATTCACCAAATTCGGGTGTTGCAGGGAATTACGACCGAACTTGCAGGTCAGGATGGGGTTTCTGTTGCTCCAGTGACGAGCGAGACGAAACCACTCTGGATGAAGCAATTGAAAAGAATCAATGGTGACATCGGAGAGTGGCCCTGGGAAAGCATTGAAGAATATCTTGCATTCCTTGAGCAGGTGAAGCTGACTGGCCATATAGCCTATTTGGTACCACATGGAAATATCCGATCCATGGTAATGGGATTCGCTGGTAGAGAGGCTACGCAAAAAGAAATCGCAGCGATGCAGGAGTTGGTAGAACTAGGCATGCAGCAGGGCGCATTTGGCGTGTCGTCCGGTATCCAATACCCGCCTTGTGTCTATGCGAATAAGGAAGAATTGGTTGGAATCTGCAAGGGTGCTGCTAAATACGATGGCTGCTTTGTTGTTCACATCCGTAACGAAAGCAATTACTCGTTGGAGGCATTAGACGAAGTGATCGATGCAGCACGCAGTTCGGGAGTTCGTCTGCACGTCTCTCATTTTAAAATTTGTGGTGGCAGAAATCGGGATAAGCTGAACATTGCCTTGGAGAAGCTGGAGCAGGGGCGTGCTGACGGTATCGAGATTACGTTTGATCAATATCCATATGCAGCAGCATCTACTTTTCTCCATGCCATTCTTCCCCCATGGATGCATGATGGTGGTATCGCCAAAATGTTGGAGCGGCTACATGATCCCAATGTTCGCGAGCAAGCAAAAGAAGAAATGGAGCACAACGGGGAATACGACAATCCCGTCAGAAACAACGGCTGGGACAATCTTGTCATTGCATCTGTAGCCTCAGCGAACAATCGGAAGCTGGAAGGAATGAATTTGCAGGAAATTGCCCAGCAAAAAGGGATGGATCCGGCAGATGCCGCATTTGATCTTTTGGTGGAAGAAGAAGGCGAGGTAACCATCATTATCCACTGGGGGGACGATGCTGATGTCGAGAGAGTGATGAAGCATTCGCTACAAATGGTGGGTTCAGATGGTGTGTTCGGCGGAAAGCCCCATCCCAGGCTCTACGGTTCATTTGCACGTGTGCTAGGTCATTACGCAAGAGAGAAACAATCGTTTCCACTTTGGGAAGCCGTGCGAAAAATGACAGGCGCCCCAGCTCAATTGCTGCGGTTGCGGGATCGAGGATTTTTGCGAGAAGGATACTGGGCAGATCTCGTCGTATTTGACCCGAACAAGATCGTAGACCGGGCAACATATGAGGCACCGATGCAGCAGTCAATGGGTATTCGCCATGTGCTGGTCAATGGGAAGATCGCCGTGTCAGATGGGCGTCTTACAAATGTGACTAGTGGCACGGTAATTCGCAATCAGTTGTGAACATAATAAAAGCCGCTCGGGTATTATTTTGCCCAGGCGGCCTTTGTTTTTAGCTATGATAAATATCTAAAGCAGCTTGTACAGCCCGTCCTGCATGCACACGCGCTCCATGCCGGATGAGAACCGCTTCTAGTGCGCCAAGCACATGCAAAATATTTTTCTTGCGGCAGCTGTAGCCCATTGTGCCAATGCGCCAGATTTCCCCTTTTAACGGACCAAAGGAGCTGGCAATTTCAACGTGAAAATCCTCGAGCAGCATGGAGCGGACTGACTCTCCGTCTAGCCCTTCAGGAATTTTGATGCAGGTCACGACGGGAAGCTTGCAAGCAGGATCGCCGTAGAGCTGCAAGCCCATTGCCAAAACGCCTGCGACCAAGGCTTGTTCATGCAAGCGATGTCTGGCGAATCTCGCTTCCAGACCTTCCGTGAGGGCAATGCGCACTCCCTCGCGCAAGGCGTACAGCATCGTGGTCGCCTCCGTATGGTGGTTCAGCCGTGCGGGTCCCCAGTAATCCATGAGCTGGCTCAAATCAAAATAGTTGCTGCGGATCGTTCGGGTTTGAGCAGATTTCGGAGCAGAGGGATCAGCGAGTCCACGCTCAATTTTTTTCCGTTGGAGCAAGAGCGCTTCTACACGAGAATTAAACGTGATGGGAGCCATCCCAGAGGGAACAGACAAGCATTTTTGCGTGCCGCCAATACATGCGTCGATAAACCACTCATCTACCTTCACGTCTGTCCCACCGATCGAAGCGACAGCATCGACGACAAACAGAACATCCATCCGACGGCAAGCTTCTCCGATTTCTTTCAAAGGCTGAACACATCCGGTGGATGTTTCGCCGTGAACCATTGCTACGATTTTGGGCTGAACTCGCTCGATTTCGGCAATCACGTCCTGCGGCTCAAAGACACTTCCCCAGCGCGTTTCCATCGTAATCACATCTGCGCCGTACCTTTCCGCAATCTCGGTGAGCAAGTGCCCGAAACGTCCATAAATGGGCACAAGCACCCGATCTCCTGGTTCGATCATGCTACACAAAACGGCCTCAATACCAGCCCGTGAAGTCCCATCAATAGGAAATGCCCAATGATTGGATGTCTGAAACAATTTCCGAAGCATTTCCATTGTTTCGTTCATGATGTTCGTGAATTCTGGATCGAATTGTCCCAAAATGGGTGAACCCATCACGCGAAGAACACTAGGCTCGGCTTCGACGGGACCAGGCGTCATGATTGTCCGTTGTGACATGGTCATTTCTTTGTATGCATGCATAAACTCTCCCCCAAGTCTTTCTATATCAACGGCCGCAGCCCTACTTATCTTTTATGCCCATCAAAAATCTATTTTGAAATTCAAGAATCCAGCTTTCCGTAACGCCTCGTAGATGATGACGAGCGCTGGACCGAGTATCAGCCCGAAAAATCCCATCACTTGAAAGCCGAGGAACAAGCTGACGAGAGCCGCCAGGGCGCTAATTCCCAGATTAGATGCGAGTACCTTGGGCTCAATAATGCGGCGGACGACCGTAATCACGAGGAAGATGACGATCAGGCCGATTGCCAAATATGAGTTGCCCATCAAGAAGTTGTAAATAGCCCATGGAACGAGGAACGAGCCTGCACCCAAGATGGGGAGAATATCGACGAAAACGATTATCAGTGAAATGACGGCTGCATACTTGACCTGCAAAATGAGCAATCCCAAAAAGGACAGCGTGAACGTCATTAGGCTCAATATGATTTGGGCACGTAAAAATCCAACGGTGGCACGGTTCAATTGAGAGATGACTACCTCGACCTTTTCACGAGCTGACACGGTGAACATTCTCATGAAGCCAGCACGCAATTTCGGCAAATCGAGACTGATCAAAAACAAGGCAACCAAGTAAATAATCGTGGAAATCAAAAAGCCCGGAACGATGGCTGCCACACCGAGAATGCCTTTGGCAACCGTAGAGGCTGAAGTAAGCGCCCAGCTTTTAAGTCCAGCGAAGACACCTTGGATTTCCGAGACAGTTTCGGCAGGTAATGATTCATAGTAAGTTTCCCAGCTCATCAAATAGGACTCGACCAACTCAAAAATATGCTGTGAAAAAGCTGGCAATCGCTGAGCCAAATCAATTCCCTGAATCACGATCTGCGTACCGATCCAATACAGTACGATCCCAAATGAAATGAGGAAGAGGAAAAAGGACGCGATTACCGCACTCATCCGATTCATTCGTAGCCTTTTGATCAGAAACAAAACGAGTGGTTCTACCAGAATTGCTGTTAAGAGTGCTAGCAAGAAGGGGACGGAGTAAGGCAAAAGAAACAACCCGACTGCCAGAACCAGTAGCAGGATGATCATTTTCCGAATCGTCATGACTGCGCTCCATTCTGAATGAAAATCGCTGAAAATTGATTCCCTTATTTTATCATTTTTCCAGAAGCGAACACAATGAGCCCAATAATATCGCGATTTGTTATAGATTATCAGAAAAAATAAAGAAATGAAAACAATACAAAAAAGGGGAAAACACAAAAAGTCATGATATGATGCTCACCTATATACCACTCAAGTTTGATGCGTATTAGCATATCGACTTGAGAGTTACATCTTAATCTTTCATAGCGAGGTGTCAGAATGAAGCGGTTTGGATTAGCGATGCAGATTGTCGTCGGTCTCATTCTGGGTATCCTGGTGGGTGCTCTTTTTTACGGCAACCCGGCAGTGGCGACCTATTTACAGCCTATCGGTGATATTTTTCTCCGATTGATTAAAATGATTGTCGTTCCGATCGTTGTTGCCACGCTTATTGTGGGCGTAGCAGGCGTAGGCGACATGAAGAAGCTGGGCAAGATTGGTGGTAAGACGATTCTGTATTTTGAAATCGTTACCACGATTGCCATTATCGTTGGTCTTTTGGCAGCGAATATCTTTCAACCGGGTGTCGGCGTGGATCGAACAGTTCTTACCAAGACCGATATCCACAAGTATGTAGACACGGCAGAAACGACACAAAGCCACGGCATGGTGGAAACATTCGTCAATATTGTGCCAACCAATGTGTTTGATGCACTCGCTCGTGGCGACATGTTAGCGATTATTTTCTTCTCCGTTCTATTTGGACTTGGTGTAGCAGCGGCAGGAGAAAAAGGAAGGCCCGTTCTCAACTTCTTCAATGGGGTTGCGGACGCGATGTTCTGGGTTGTTAACACGATCATGCGTTTTGCTCCGTTTGGTGTTTTTGCACTGATTGGTGTTACCGTTTCCAAATTTGGTTTGTCATCGCTCATTCCGTTGGGCAAGCTGGTTATTTTGGTTCACTTTGCCATGCTGTTCTTCATCATGGTGGTATTGGGCATCATCGCACGTATCAGCGGAGTCAAAATCACTTCCATCCTGCGTGTACTGAAGGACGAGCTGCTCTTGGCTTACTCCACTTCCAGCTCCGAGACTGTACTGCCTAGAATCATGGTAAAAATGGAGAAGATGGGCTGTCCGAAGGCGATCACATCCTTTGTTATTCCGACAGGCTACTCCTTCAACCTGGATGGTTCCACGCTGTACCAGGCACTAGCTGCTCTGTTCATTGCGCAAATGTATGGTATTCACATGCCAATCAGCACACAGATCACGCTGATGCTCGTACTGATGGTTACGTCCAAAGGGATCGCTGGTGTACCGGGAGTATCGTTCGTAGTACTGTTGGCTACGCTCGGCTCTGTAGGTCTCCCAGTAGAAGGTCTTGCTTTCATCGCCGGTGTAGACCGTTTGATGGATATGGCTCGTACGGTTGTTAACGTAGTAGGTAATGCGTTGGCAGCAATCGTGATCTCTCGTTGGGAAGGTCAGTTCGACAAAAAGAAAGCAGACGATTATGTTCAGGCAGTAAAAGCTGATCCGACTGCTGCTTAAGATTAACCCATAAATAGTGTGTAAGAAGCCTCCTGTCAGTGTAAGAGCTGGCAGGAGGCTTTTTTTGCTTTGGGTTAAAAAGCGCTTCGTAATAAATGGCGGGTGTTTTTAACTGGACTGATCGTTCCTGAAATGTTATATTGCTTCTACAGATAAGGAGGGGATAGTATCGGACGGTCTAAAGAGTTTAACAAGGAGCACGTAATTCATAAGGCAATGTTAGTTTTTTGGGAAAAAGGTTACGAAGCGACAAGCATTCCGGATCTATTAAAAGCAATGGAATTAAGCAGATCGAGTTTGTACGAAACCTTTGTAGACAAAGAGACGCTATATGTTGAAGCAGTGCAACATTACAAAAAAATAAGCCAGAAAAAAAGAAATCTCTTGGTAAGTGCGTCGTCTGCGAAAGTTGGAATCCGGCAGTATTTTGATCAGCATATTACTTCCGCTTTTGATGAGGATTTGCCCAAAGGATGCTTGATTACAAACGCAACGCTTGGCTTGGATTCACCGGATGAACAACTACGCAAATTGATACGAGACAGTTTTGAGGAATTGGAACAGGCCTTTGATGAACTTCTAAGCAAAGGACAGCAGACGGGAGAAATCGACTCCAAGAAAGATAGTAAGGCTCTATCACACCTATTGCTTAACCTTAATCATAGTATCAATGTAGTATCAAAGGTGAAAACAGATAAAAAAATTATTTATGACATGATGAACACAGTTATTGAGATGCTATAAACAAATTTTTTTAACCTTTTCGGAACGATCGTTCCAGAAATAATGACTTAATCACAAGTAAAGGAGCGTTAACTTTGATTTCAATCGAAGGTAAAAAAATTGAAAAGCCTTTTTCGGCGTGGATCATATTCATTCTTGCTACAGCTTGCGGACTAATCGCCGCTAATCTCTATTATTCGCAGCCTCTAGTGGGTCCCATTAGTTCGGCACTTGGGATATCTTCTGGGGCAGCTGGCTTAATCGTCACCCTTACTCAAATTGGTTACGGAATTGGATTATTCTTTATCGTACCCTTGGGAGATATACTTGAAAACCGAAAGCTTGTTGTCGTGTCATTGCTCCTCACTGTAGTAGCTTTGACGCTTGCGGCTGTAGTCGAAAGTGCTGCCCTTTTTCTCACTGTTTCACTGTTCATCGGGTTGGGATCAGTTGCGGCTCAGGTACTCGTACCGTACGCAGCTCAACTTTCGCCAGATGCTACGCGCGGCCGAAATGTGGGGAATGTAATGAGTGGTTTGTTGCTCGGTATCATGCTCGCTCGTCCCATTTCAAGTATGGTGGCGGAGTTTTGGGGCTGGCGGGCTGTATACTACTTATCCGCCACAGCGATTTTTGTGTTGGCTCTATTATTGGCAATGGTGCTTCCTGCAAGACAGCCGTTGACCACCACACGATACCCGGCACTTTTGGGTTCTATGTTACATTTACTCAAAACTACGCCGATTCTGCAACGTAGAGCCATCTACCACGCCTGTGTGTTCGCAACTTTCAGTTTGTTCTGGACTACGGTTCCTTTGTTATTAACAAGTCCGATTTTCCATTTTTCACAAAAGGAAGTTGCCTTGTTTGCGTTGCTTGGAGTATCCGGGGCGGTAGCTGCACCAGTGGCAGGCCGACTTGCCGATAGAGGCTGGACTCGACCAGCCACAGGAATAGCGTTAGCATTCGTTATTATTTCTGGAATTCTACCCCTTGTAATCCAAAGCAGTTCAACATCCGCTTTAGTAACTTTGGTAATTTCAGCCATTCTATTAGACATGGGTGTTTCAGCAAATCTGGTTCTCGGCCAACGTGCAATTTTATCATTGGGTGCTGAGTTTCGAAGTCGGCTTAATGGTTTATACATGGCAATCTTTTTTGCTGGCGGTGCTATAGGCTCTGCGACAGGAGGATGGGCATATGCTATGGGTGGCTGGAGTGCAGCATTGTTGATTGGAATAGCTTTACCAGTCATTGCGTTTATTTATTATACGACAGAGAAAAAGTAACGCGTTCGATAGTTGAATGCTGACAGAAAAAAGGCTAAGCTCCTACTCATTGAAGGATCTTAGCCTTTTGGTTCCACTCATTCCTATTTTCAGCAGGAAAAATGATGGTAGCCTTTGTCCCCATCCCTGGTTCAGAAGAAAAGGTGAGCTCGGCACCGTGAGAATCTGCGATCTGCTTGCACAGCGTCAAGCCTAATCCGGCTCCGCCGCCATTTCGAGTGCGCGCGAGATCTACGCGATAAAACGCTTCTGTGATGTGGAGGAGATGCTCCCCAGACATTCCTTTTCCATTATCTTCGACCATCACTGTTTTTTGTCCATGATTCAGAAAAGCAACCATCTTGATATGTCCATTAGCACCACAAGCCTTCAACGCGTTATCTACGAAATTGACGAGCAAAATATGCATCAAATCAGAATCACATTCCAATGAATCGAAGTGACATTCTGATGTAATCTGAACATTTTGTTTTGCTGCCATAAGGGAAAGAGCTTGCTCGACGCCAAGAAACAGCTGCTTTATTTCTACAGTCTTTCGCTCGATCTTATTTTCACGAAGGGTTGCCAAATCCAGTAAACGATACGCAATCTGTTGAAGTCTGCGGCTTTCCGACATGATGTAGGTTGTGGCAAACAGCTTGTCGTCTTCTGTGCGAGCCACCTTTTGTATGTATTCTGCATAGCCGTAAATAGTCGTGAGCGGTGTGCGGAGCTCATGTGCAAAGTTATCGATAAATTGCTGCTTCTGCTGCGCGGCTGTCGCTAATTGCTGAATTTGATTCTGAATTTCCTTTGCCATATGATTAAAGCTTTGCGCCATTTCGGTCAGCTCGTCTTGTCCAGACACAGGAAGCCGGGTATCATACGCACCAGCCGCGATTTGGCGGGATGTTTGTGATATCTGCGAGAGTGGCTTAAATAATTTATAGAGCAATAAGTGAAGACCAAAAGCAAACAAAACAGATACAATCAAGCCAGCGAAAAACAGCATGTTTTTCATTTGCTTCCAGGCAGCAATCCCATCTGTTATGTCGTATAGGTACACCATTGTATATAAATCATAGGGAGCAGGCAGCTTTCCTGAAACGAGGACCGAGGCGCGGTCGCCTGATTCTTGTATAGAAACGAGTCTGCTGCCGTCTCCCGGTAGCTCAAGAAACCCGTTTGGGACCGATAAGACAGACGAATTTGAATAGACCAGTTCCTTGTCTTTAAAAAGTCCCAATGTCACGTTTTGATCCCCGGCAAGATAGCTGTATGGCTGGAGCAGAGACGGTATGGAGCTGTCGAGATCCGTTCCGCGCCCTTCTACCGCATGAAAATCTTGGAGGAGCGCAGATGTGATGAAATAATGCTCGTCCAAACTTCTTTCTTGTGCACGATGGATCGTGTCTTTGAAGGCCGTGATCGATATAATGACGATCCCTAGGTTGAATGAAAACAAAAAAAGGGCAAGGGTTGTTAAAAAGGTCCGGTATTTCATAGATTTCCTTCATTTCACCTCTGGTTTCATAAAAGAACGCGCAACTTATTGGGAAAAAGCCGCCAGCATGGTGTGGCGGCTGAAAAGGCTCCCTTATTTTTGGGGCTCGGCGCTCTTCGGATAGTATATTTTTGCGTTGGGGTGGTCCTTGTACTTTTCTTTAGCATGATAGGTGGCACCGATGAACTCTTTATCATTGCGCGCTATATACACAGTGGCGATTTCACCGTTCTCGCCTGTGACCTCCACCGACATGAGGGGGTCATTGTTCTCGACCATGCTTTGGATTTTGTATACAGCGGACTTGACTGGACCGTGGACAATATTGTACTTTTCTGCTGCCTTTTTGGCTAGGTCCACATACTCCTGCGGATTTTTCGCAAGCTCCTCATCGTAGGTCTCTTTTTCTATGAACGTTCTCTCACGGAACATGTCGAAATATTCTCCGGTAACAGCGTCGATCATGAAGGAATAATTGAGCTTGTCATTGATTATTACTTCACCGTACCACTGTGCGCGAGGAAGGTCTTCACGTGGCTGTTGGTATCTCATTTCTACCACCTTCCCTTCCAGGCTCAGGGCATATATCTCCCAAAGGGCTTTCGCTCCGATTTCCGCCGCCGCTTCTTTTGTAATGTCTTTACTCGTTGGCATTTGGTTGTTCATGGCTTTCACGGTATAATTCGTTTTTTTGTATCCGGGCGGCAAACTGTTTTGTGGCGTTTGGGAGGGGGCGTCCACAGATTTTGCGTAACTCGTTGGAACCGTATCCGTTTTATTGTAATTCGCTGCCGTTACGACTTGGACCATTCCTTGAAAAAGCAATGTGCTGGTGCCAATGATAGCTGCTGCTGCCAAGATGGTTTGTTTTCCTTTCATAAGTAACCTCTCCTTTTTTTTGATTAGTTGTGATCACAAGTAGAAGTATAAGAGGGAGGGATTATAGAATCGTCACCAGGTTGTTAGGGAGTTGTAAATGTTTAGGCGAATTACACTTCGAGACGATATCCCATTTTGTAGACCGTTTTAATTCGTGAATCCATATCCAGCTTTTTGCGCAGCTTTTGAATATGTACATCGACTGTTCGCGTATCTCCGACGTAATCGTAGCCCCATGCGAGCTCCAGCAGCTTTTCCCTCGAAAGGGCAATATTGCGATTGTTCACCAGTACCTCCAGCAGGTCGAATTCTTTGGGGGTATATTCCACTGGATGATCGTGCAAAAATAGCTGCCTGCTTTCGAAATCGATTTTGACCCCATCCAATTCAAACGTCTTGCTCGTCTTTTTCGTGCGCCGCAAAACGGCATCTATCCGTGCGAGCAACTCCAGCATTTCAAAAGGCTTCACCAAGTAATCGTCTGCGCCAAGGGTAAGACCCTTTACTTTGTCAGACAAGCTGCTTTTCGCCGTCAGAAAAATAGCAGGCGTCCCGCGAATTTGCCGGAAAATCTCGTATCCATCCATCTCGGGAAGCATGATATCCAGCAAAACGAGATCGATCTCGCGCTGAGAAAGCTCATGAATGGCGGCGCTCCCGTCCAGTACTGAAATACATGTATGTCCAACTGCTTGTAAATTTCGTTTGATTAACTCATTAATCGGGATTTCATCCTCGACAATTAAGATGGTAGCCACCCGGATCACCTCTTGCGTAAGAGTAGCATGGGGATGTTATGGAGTTGTAAAAAGATGATAATCCGAGTTATTCGACCATTGCCAGCGCAAAAATGCACATGCTCATTTGCCGTTTCTTCAAAGTAGCGCTGTTGAATAGCAGCTGCACTCAGGCGCCTGAATAATGGGAAAATAACTGTTCATCAGGAAAAGCCTCCACCATCTCATTCACCACACGTGCGACATGGTGGACTGGGATAAGTTCCTCAATATCGAAAAGGATCTCGTCCTTCCTAAAATGTTTGTGTGGTAACTTTCATTTTACAAGAAGAGACGATTTTTTTGTGCTTTTTTGAAAAACGGGGCCCCAGGAAGTCAGTCAAAACCGACTTTCTGGACAGCCTCCTTATCTCCTTTTGTTACTCCAGTTAACCACTTATTCGAATTTCAGGTTGGGAAACCTTAGTAAGGAACAATACATCGATCAAAAAGATAATCAGCTGTATTGACTTACATCATTAATAAAAATCCCTCACTCTTGAAGTGGGGGATTTTTTGTTGACACCAAAAACAGGAAAGAGTAATATGATACCAACAACTTGATAATAACATTTTGTTAATAACAAATAAGTAACAACAATTCGGCACCTAAAAGAGGCGATTGCATGAAAGATCAACCATATGTCAATAAAAGGGGTCAAACCGAACAGGAGTACTTGGAGGCTTATGATGTCAGCCAATTCGAGCGGCCGTCTGTGACAGTCGATATGCTGGTATTCACCGTGATGGATGAGCTGGAGGAAAACTACCGCAAGCTATCACCCAAGTCGTTGAAAATATTGCTCGTGAAGCGTGGTGAGCATCCGTATATCGGCCAATGGGCGTTGCCAGGTGGGTTTGTTACACCTGGGGAGAGTCTGGAGGAGGCAGCCAGACGTGAGCTGCGTACGGAAACAAACGTAGACGACATTTATTTGGAGCAGCTCTACACCTGGGGCGATGCGGGCAGAGATCCGCGGACATGGGTCATCAGCACGTCGTACATGGCGTTGGTAGACAGCTCGTCTTTACAGCTGCAAGCAGGGGATGATGCAGAGGAAGCAGAGTGGTACCGCATCGAGGACAGGTGGCTGAAAGAAACGAAGACGGCGACAAAGGATGGCTCCATTACTGAAAAATGGTTGGAGCTGCGACTTGCGCACGAGAGAGAGGAACTGTCTGCCACGATAAAAATCACCAAAACAGTAACGGGCCGTACCGTACGTGAGACCCGCGAAATTGTAGAGACGCACAACATTGCATTTGATCACGCCAAAATCATTCAATACGCACTGGAGCGATTGCGTAACAAGATTGAATACACCGATATCGCTTTTGCCTTGATGCCAGAGCTGTTCACGCTAAGCGATCTGCAACAGGTGTACGAAGTGATTTTGGGACGAGAGCTGTTGGCTGCGGCGTTTCGCAGGAAGGTAGCCGACAAAGTGCTGGAAACGAATCAATATCGAAAGCATGCCGGGCACCGACCATCCAAGTACTTCCGCTTTAACCCGGAATGGATGGATCAGACGTAGCCCTTTACCAGGGAGGAAATCACAATGAATCAGGGACACAATCGAAGCGGGCGGGTGCGGATCGCGCAAGAGACGCTGCAAATCATAGAGCAGGGCTACTACGTGAACAAAGCGGGAGAAAAAAAGAGCATTACGGAGGATCTAGCTGCTGCAATCAGCCAGTCGGTTCTGTATCGTCCAAATGATTTGGCAGCAGACACCGTGCAACTGCCATCGCATCAAACAACTGCTGCACAGCTGCGTGCCAAGGTCGAGGTTACCACAGAATCAAGCCTGGATGCAGCGAAGCGACTCGTCGTTCACGAGAAAAGAACAGATGCAGTATGCTTGAATTTTGCTTCCGCCAAAAATCCGGGTGGAGGATTCCTCGGGGGAAGCCAGGCGCAGGAAGAGAGCTTGGCGCGTTCCTCTGGGCTTTATCCTTCTATCGTGCAGATGCAGGAAATGTACGCTTATCACCGCCAGTTGAAAACCTGCTTTTATTCCGACTACATGATTTACTCGCCTCGGGTTCCTGTCATCCGAGATCAAAGCGATCAGCTTTTGAATGATCCATACCTCTTGTCTTTTATTACGGCGCCTGCTGTGAATGCTGGGGTTGTTCGTGAGCGAGAGCCAGAAAATATCGCGAAGATTGGTCCAGTCATGAAGGAGCGCATCCGGAAAATTTTGCGGGCAGCAGCCATTCACAACCACCGGACGATCATTTTGGGAGCGTACGGCTGCGGAGTATTCCGCAATAAAGCGGGGGACGTAGCAGATTACTTTGCGACTGTTTTGATCGAGGAACAGTATGCACAGCTTTTTGACCACATCGTTTTTGCCGTCTACGACAATTCTGCGCGCCAGGAAAACCTGCGAGCGTTCAAGGAGAGATTCGCATGAATGCGAAAAGCACCAGCTTTTTAGCAGACTGGAATTGGTTTGAAAAAATTTGGCTTACCTCATTTACACTCGTTACCCTCTACTTGTATGTCGCACTGGATGATACATGGATTGGCTTGATCACCTCCTTAACAGGAATGCTGAGTGTCGTGCTCGTCGCCAAAGGGAAGACGTGGAGCTACTACCCGGGTATCATCAACGTTGTTCTGTACGCGTTCGTCGCCTATGGTCAGAAGTACTACGGCGAAGTGATGCTGAATCTTCTTTATTTTTTGCCGATGCAATTCATTGGACTCTACCTGTGGCGTAAAAACCGTGTGTCCGAAGTCAGACAAAATGACGTCAAGATTACGATTTTATCCAACCGAGCACGCATCTGGTGGACCATCTTGAGCATCGTCGCAACGATTGCGTATGGCTTTGTATTGAAGCAAATGGGCGGGGCTTTGCCGTTTGTCGATTCCTTGACGGCGGTTCTCTCAGTCATCGCGATGCTTTTCATGGTTAAGCGCTTGGTCGAGCAGTGGGTGGTCTGGATCATCATTGATTTGTTCACGATTTACATGTGGCTGGTAGCGTTTTTGAAAGACGGCAGTGATATCTCGATGCTGGTCATGTGGTCTGCCTACTTGGTGAATGCCGTCTACGGTCTGATGAACTGGATTCGGCAGTATCGCAAGCAAAGGGAGGAGCAGACATGGGGAGCGTAGGCTTCATTGGCGGCAAATTTTTGCCACTGCATCAAGGGCATGTATATGCGATTACACAGGCTGCCTGTCGCTGCGACGAGCTGTACGTCGTTCTCTCGCACAGTCCGACTCGGGACCAAAAACTGTGTGAGGAGGCAGGAATCAAACCGATCCCCTATGAAGTGAGGTTGAGATGGCTGTCTACGCTCGCAAAAGACATGGAAAATGTCCGAGTGCTTGCAGTCGAGGATCGTGCGGACAGCGACGAGAGCTACGATTGGGAGGCGGGAGCAGCGGACATTAAGCGCAAGATCGGGAAAAAAATTGATCTGGTCTTCAGCTCCGAGTCCGGCTACGACCCTATTTTTCGCCGCCTGTATCCAGAGGCAGAGCACATCATCCTCGATGAATCGCGTAGCCAAGTGCCGATTTCCGCTACCCAGATCCGAAGTGAAGGGATCTACGCCCATTGGCAACACATTCCGACTGTTGTTCAGCCCTACTTCGTAAAAAAGGTAGTGGTGGTAGGAACAGAAAGCTGCGGGAAGTCTACCATGACACGCTATCTCGCGAAAATGTACAACACGGTGTTTGTCGAGGAGTATGGGCGCACAATCTGCGAAGAGGTTGGGGGCTGCGATACGATTTTGACACCGGAGTATTTTCCGCATATCGCATATGGCCACAAAATGAAAGAGTACGAAGCGCTCCAGAAAGCCAACAAGCTCTTGTTCATCGATACAGAAGCGATTGTTACCCAGTTTTACTCCGAGCTGTACACCGGACAAACTTTCCCTGTTCTCGACCAAATTGCCGAAGTGCAAGCGTATGATCTGTGGCTGTTCATGGAGCCGGATGTCGCGTGGGTGGATGATGGACTGCGTGTGCACGGTGAAGAGCAAGTACGCTGGAACAATCATGAAAAGCTGCGCCAGATGCTGGATGAGCGGGGAATTACGTACGTGACCCTCCGAGGGAATTATGCCGAGAGACTGCAAGGAGCTATGCAGCATGTCGACCAACTGTTGAAGACGACTTCTCAACGAGCTGGAATTGGGCTAGACTAAAGTCATCAAACGATTCTGACAGTAGAAGGGAGCCGTGCTGCATGCAGTCGATCGTACAGCCGCTATCCCCCCTTAGCTTGAAGGAATGGGCAGTCGCCGTCAAAGCACTTGGAGAAGGTGAGCAGATCATCACGATCCGCAAGGGTGGATTATACGAAGAAACACGAGAATTCCGCTTGGAAAACAATCAATTTTATTTGTATCCGACCTATGAGCACCAGAAGCGCGAGATGGTAAAGGCAGACTACCAACACCTGTTAGATGCGACCCTCGAAGGCTGGACAATGGACAAGAAGACGGTGACGATCGAGTATTTTGCCGAAGTAACCGACGATGTAGAGCTGATGGACGAAGCCAATCTGCGTGCGCTTTCTCCGTTCCACATCTGGACGGATAATTTCGCAGATGTGCGTTTGCATTGGAAGAAAAAACAGCCGCTGCACATTTTGTTCGTGCGGATGTATCGATTAGAGAATCCGGTAGAAATCCCGATTGACGCTGCATATCAAGGCTGCAAATCTTGGCATGATCTATTGGTGGAGATTCCTCAGGCTGCGTTTACGCCTGTGCTTTCCGATGAGGAGTTCGCAGCGAAAAAAGCTGCGATCATGGCCGTTCTTCAAAACTAACATTCCATTCCGCTAATGTCTGGGAGGAGTTCTTATGAAAGCAATCTTGGTAACAGAGTTAGGCGGCCCGGAAACGATGAAATATGCGGAACTCGAGATGCCGTCCATGTCAGCTACACAGGTCCTGATCCGCGTCGAGATGACCAGTGTCAATTTTGCCGATATCAAATCCAGATACGGAAAAAAGGGGGCGGCAAAGCTGCCGTTTATCCCGGGACTGGATGCGACCGGCGTAATCGAACAGGTAGGGGCAGAGGTGCAAAGTCTTAAGGTGGGCCAACGAGTCATCGCATTTCCTGCCAACGGATCATATGCAGAGTATGTCGTGGCGGATGAGAGCTTGACCTTTGCACTACCAGATCAAATCACAACGGAAACAGCAGCAGCTTGCCCAGTCGTGTCATTTACTTCGTATCAGCTCTTGGCGAAGGTTGCCCGCATTGCGAAAGGGGAAACGGTATTGATTCACGCTGCGGCAGGCGGGATCGGGACGACGGCAATTCAATTAGCCAAGCTGCTCGGAGCAGGACGTGTCATCGGCACAGTTGGTAATGAAGCAAAGGCGGAGCTTGCCTTGTCAGCCGGTGCCGACCATGTGATTTGCAATGATCGCGAAGACTTTGTGGAAAAGGTGCGTGAGCTGACGGATGGTGCGGGAGCCGATGTCATTTTGGACTCGATTTCCGGAACGGTGAGCGAGCGTAGTCTCGAGTGCCTCGCTTGGTACGGTCGACTGGTCCATTTCGGCAATGCCAGCGGCGAAATCGGTCAGATCAAGACGATTGACCTGCACGCAAGCTGCCGCTCTGTATTAGGCTTCAGCTTTGGTACGACACGCAAGCTACGTCCACACTTGTTGCATGACACAGCCAAGCAAGTCTTAGACTATTTAGCGAATGGCCAGCTCGATATCAAGATCGGTAAGCAGTTTGCATTGGAAGAAGCAGCGAGCGCCCATGCGTGGGTAGAGAGCAGGGCGAGCACGGGAAAAGTTCTGCTGGATGTGCGTTCGAGGTGAATGTTATGCAGATGATTTCAACAAGCGAACTGGACAAAAACGTAATCACTGAATTTTTCATCAAACACTGGGGAAGCCCGCAATCACCACCAACGATAACCTGCACGCCAAATCAAACCAGAAATCCCACTCATCGCAGACAACGGCATTCCAATCCGCGATTCTTTTCATAAAGTGTCTTTTTATAAAGCCCCGCAAAAGCATCAGCTGTCCGAAAAGCGCAGGTACATGTTTGGAAGGAGACCGCCCGAACGCAGTGAGGAAAAAGGCGACTGGAAAACATGTGCCTGCGCTTCCCCCTCGACCACCTTAGTATGAAAACCTCACGGTTTTAAAAACAGTTTCTCCCCACACAATTGTTGACTTTCCTAACTGTACGAATTATTATTACAGTACTCTTCGCAAGGAGGCCGTCTGTGACGTGAATAGTGAATTTACCATTGCTGTTCACAGCTTGGCTTTGTTGGCTCATATTCCAGAGCATATGGCAAGCAGTGAGCTCATCGCAAAAAATGTATGCACCAATCCTGCTCGCATTCGCAAAATCATGAGCATCCTGCGCAAAAACGGATTCGTGAAGACAAAAGAGGGAATTGGCGGCGGTTATATACTGGCTTGTGACCCGAATGAGGTCACCTTGGCCGAGATTCATCGTTCGATCTCGAATGGTACGCTGAAGCCCCACTGGTGTTCGGGAGATCCGCAAGAAGCTTGTCAGGTTTCTGCGAATATGCACGGAGTCATGGATCAGATTTTTACCGAAGCAGAGATGTACTTCACGAAGTATTTGGAACAAATCACGATCCAGACCGTATTAGATAAAGTTCGTCAAGGATGTCAGGAGAGTTCGCAACAGTAACCATACAAATTTTTAACATGGAAACTGTAATAATTTCCATTACAATTAGGAGGTGCACGAGAATGAATCGAGATGAGTTGTTGGAAGTCGGAGAATGGGTACTGGGCAAAACCAAATTCGGCGAGTTAGTTCAAGGCTTCGTCGAAACAGATGATTCATTGCGAGGTACCGCAAAAGTATATGTGGTTCAATGCGACAACGAAGAGACGATCGGCAAGCTGGTTGTCATTCCGAGACAGTGGATGGAACGCCTTCCAGTAGGTTCCTTTGATGATGAAGAGCACGTGCATGATTTGATCGATCTCGCCCTCGCAACCAAAGATAGAGAGTGGTTTATGGACCTGACTGCCAAGGCGAGCACCATGAAACAGACGTCAGGGAAAGAAGCCCGCAAAACAAGAAGTTCTTCCATTCGCAATCGTTTGGGAACTTCCGCCATTTGGGAGCAATAATTTTTCACTATATAGGAGGAGTACGGAATATGTCTAACGTGAATCAGAACAGTTGGTTTGAAAAAGGAATGAGCTTTGCTGCGTACAAAGAAAGCATGAACGTAAACAAAGAAGAGCTGTCCCGCGTATACGATCAGCTCACATTTACTGACGACGATCAGGCGTTCTTTGGTGATCTCTCCCAGCGCAATTGGAAAGGGGTCGTGCTGACCGCAGATTGGTGTGGGGATGCTTCCTTGTGCGTTCCTGTCATTCAGCGAATGACCGAGGAAAGCAACATCGAATTGCGTTTTCTCATCCGCGACGAAAATCTGGAGTTGATGGATCAATACCTGACCAATGGCACAGCACGTGCGATCCCGATCTTTATTTTCCTCGACCAGGATGGCTACGAGGCCAGAGTTTGGGGACCGCGTTCACCAGAAGTACAGGAAATGATTACGACTGCCCGTGCAGGATTGCCGGCTGCAGACGCTCCAGATTTTGAGGAAAAGCAAAAGGAGTTGTACCGCAACTTCAAGCAAAAGATATCTACAGACCCTGCCATTTGGCGCACGGTGATTGAGAGTGTGAAAGCGAAGCTGCAAGGCTAAAGAGAAAAATCTATAGGATAGGACTGGATAAATGAATATGAATACACAAGAGAATAGTCAGCGACCGATTCTCTTTCTGATGATCAACATGTTTATTGCCATGTTGGGAATTGGCTTGATTATTCCGATTTTGCCCGAGTTTCTAAAAGAGTTTGGCGCGGGTGGAGAGACAGCTGGATACTTGGTGGCGGCCTTTGGTGTGACCCAATTTCTTTTTTCTCCAATTGCGGGGGAATGGTCGGATAAGTACGGTCGAAAAATCATGATTGTATCAGGTCTCGTCTTGTTTACGATCTCCAATCTGGTTTTTGCCTTGGCTGAACAGACATGGGTGCTCTACCTTTCTCGTCTGATCGGTGGGATTGGGGCAGCAGCGATGATTCCGTCCATGCTGGCGTATGTAGCAGACATCACGACTGAGGACAAACGTGGAAAAGGTCTGGGGATGCTGGGAGCCGCCATGTCGCTCGGATTTGTTATCGGGCCTGGAATTGGCGGATTTTTGGCGGAGCTTGGCTTACGTATGCCGTTCTATATTTCTGCGGCAGTTGGTGCCGTAGCTACCATTGGTTCCATGCTTTTCTTGCAAGAGTCGCTCTCCAAAGAGAAGCAGCTCGCAGCACGTAACGCCAAAGAGAAGCAGGAAAACATCTTCGTCCAACTCGGCAAGTCGTTTCAATCGTCGTACTTCATCATGCTGGTGCTGATCTTTACGATGACATTTGGCTTGGCGAACTTCGAAGTTATCTTCCCGCTGTTCGTCGATGCGAAGTTCGCTTATACTCCGCGTGATATTTCCATCATTATCACAGTGGGAGCACTTGCTGGTACGATTGTGCAGGGAGCGCTGATCGGCAAGCTCATTACTCGTTTTGGAGAGAAGAAGCTCATTAACGTGACGTTCTTCTTGTCTGCGGTATCGATGGTGATGATGCTATTGTCCGGTAACTTCTGGTATATGCTGATTATGACGGTTATCTTCTTTACCCTGACGTCAATTATGCGTCCGGCGATCAACACGCTGATCTCCAAGCGAGCAGGAGATGAACAGGGCTTCGTAGCAGGGATGAACAATGCCTATATGAGTCTGGGGAATATTTTTGGCCCAGCAGTAGCGGGTACGTTGTACGGGGTGCATTTGAACGCACCGTATTTGTTCGGCGCGATTATCCTGATTCTCAGCTTGTTCTTGTCGCAGGTCGAAAGCCGTCGCAGCGTGAAGCGCGCCGTGGCCTAACCCTTGACATTTTTTTGAAACCAGTGTAAAAAGTAAAGAAACAAGAATAACACCAACAAATTCATTGACGAGAAAGAGTACGCTAATCCCCTTGTTCCCCAGAGAGTTGGCCTTAGTGCTGAAAGCCAACGTTCAAGACTTAGCCGAAAATCCTCTCCGAGAAGGAAAGCTGAAGATGTATGGAGTAAGCTGACCCGGAATCCCACCGTTATAAGGGACGCGTATGATGGTACGTAGTAGAGGTGCCGAAATGACATGCTTGCATGAAGTTTTCGGAACAAGGGTGGTATCGCGAGATCAAATCTCGTCCCTTAGGGGGCGGGATTTTTTTGCGTTCTATGAACCTACACTTCTACGCAAACTACAGAAGAAGGAGTGTACATGATGAGGAAAGTAGACGTAAAAGAAAAAGCAAGGACACGAGAGTTACGCGTTCTGGATCAGTGGAGGGAAGACGACACATTCCGCAAGTCAATGGACAATCAGCGAGGGAAGCCGAATTTCGTCTTTTATGAAGGACCGCCGACCGCTAATGGACAACCGCATATCGGCCACGTGCTCGGACGGGTCATCAAGGATTTTATCGGACGCTACAAAACGATGTCTGGCTACCGCGTTGTCCGCAAAGCAGGCTGGGATACGCATGGTCTCCCGGTAGAGCTTGGGGTGGAGAAGCGGCTCGGCATTTCCGGCAAGCAGGAGATCGAAAACTACGGAGTGGCCAAGTTCGTTGAGGAGTGCAAAAGTAGCGTATTCGAGTACGAAAAACAATGGCGCGAGCTGACGGAAGGGATTGCTTACTGGACAGATATGGAGCATCCATATGTCACCTTGACCAACGACTACATCGAAAGCGTCTGGCACATCCTTTCTGAAATTCATAAAAAAGAACTGCTGTACAAAGGTCATCGGGTCAGTCCGTATTGCCCGGATTGCCAGACAACGCTCAGCTCCCATGAAGTGGCGCAAGGCTATGAAGACGTGAAGGACTTGAGTGCGACCGTCAAATTCAAAAGCAAGACAAGCGATGACATCTTCCTCGCGTGGACGACGACACCATGGACACTTCCAGCCAACGTGGCTTTGGCTGTTAACAAAGAGCTCGATTACGTGCGGGTCAAGCACAAGGATGAAGTGTACGTCGTAGCCAAAAATCTCGCGGAGAAAGTATTTAAGGAAGACTACGAGATTTTGTCCACGCACAAAGGTGCAGAATTCGTCGGTACCCCGTATGAGCCGCCTTTTGGCTATATCACGGTAAACCATGGGCATGTCGTCGTCGATGCGGACTATGTCAGTGATACGAGCGGAACGGGCATCGTGCATACAGCGCCAGCGCACGGGGAGGATGACTATCGCACAACCCGTCAGCATGGACTTGATTTCGTGAATGTCGTGAATTTGGCTGGCCGCTATACCGATCTAATTGCGGATTTCGCGGGACGCTTCGTCAAGGATTGCGACGTCGATATCGTAAAAGACCTGTCGCATCGTGGTCTGCTGTTTTCCAAGGAGCGCTACGAGCACAGCTATCCGTTTTGCTGGCGCTGCAAATCGCCGCTGCTCTACTACGCGATGGAGAGCTGGTTCATCAAAACGACAGCGATCAAGGATCAGCTAATCGAAAACAACAGCAAGATCGACTGGTATCCAGGTCATTTGCGCGAAGGACGCTTCGGGAAATTCCTCGAAGAGCTCGTAGACTGGAATATCAGCCGCAATCGGTACTGGGGGACGCCGCTCAACATCTGGCTTTGTCAGGATTGTGGCTCTGAATACGCACCAGGCAGTGTAAAAGATTTGCGCGAAAAGTCTGTGGCGCCAATCGACGAGAGCCTGGAGCTGCACAAGCCATTTGTGGATGATGTGAAGCTGCGCTGCTCATGCGGCGGTACGATGGAGCGAACTCCTGAGGTCATTGATGTGTGGTTCGACAGCGGTTCGATGCCGTTTGCCCAGTATCATCATCCATTTGGCGATGAAAAGGTATTCCAGGAGCAGTACCCTGCCGATATCATTTCGGAAGGAATCGATCAGACGCGGGGCTGGTTTTTCAGCCTGTTGGCGGTATCCACGCTCTATAACGGAAAAGCGCCGTACAAGGCGGTCATCTCAACTGGGCACGTATTGGATGAGCACGGTCAGAAGATGTCCAAAAGCAAAGGAAACGGGATTGATCCGTGGGAGGTTATCGAGGAATTCGGAGCGGATGCGTTCCGTTGGGCGCTCTTGTCTGACAGCGCACCGTGGAGCAGCAAGCGGTTCTCTAAGCGGATCGTCGCCGAGGCGAAGTACAAGGTGATCGATACGATCCACAACACCCATGCTTTTTATTCGTTGTATGCCTTGATCGATACATTCAAGCCAGAAGAGCATCTGATGCAAGCGCCTGTGAACGAATTGGATCGCTGGATACTTTCCCGCTTGAATACTACCTTGCAGCATGTGGTTAAAGGTCTGGAAACCTACGATTTCATGAATCCGGCGAGGTATATCGAAGCGTTCGTCGATGAGCTGAGCAACTGGTACATCCGTCGTTCACGTGATCGTTTCTGGAGCAGCGGGATGACACCTGACAAAGTGTCTGCTTACCAGACTCTGCGGGAAGTGTTGCTGACGCTGGCGAAGATGATCGCACCGTACGCGCCGTTGATCGCAGAAGATATGTATGGCAATCTGGGTGGAGAAGGCAGTGTACATTTGACGGACTATCCGAACGTGAACACAGAAGCAATCGACGAAAACCTTGAGCGAGACATGGAAACGGCTCGTCACATCGTGGAGCTGGCGCGAAATGTCCGAAACGAAACCGGACTCAAGACCAGACAGCCTCTTTCCGAGCTAATCGTATCGATGGAGCAGCCATTTAACCTCGTGCGTTTTGCTGGCATTATCCAAGATGAGATCAATGTGAAAAACATTCGGGTGGAGCAAAGCGACAGCAGCTTCGTGACGTATCATTTCAAGCTCAACTTGAAGGTAGCCGGGAAAAAATACGGCAAGCTCGTTGGGGCAATCCAAGGGTTTTTAAAAGAATTGAATGCTACAGATTCACAGAAAGCAGTGGATAATGGCTACTTGGATGTGGAGGTCGCAGGCGACAGCGTGCGCCTTACGCTAGATGAACTTCTCGTGGAAAAGCAAGGGAAGCAGGGCTTCTCTGCTGCATCCGGCTACCAACTTCATGTGGCTTTGAATACGACACTCACAGAAGAGCTTGAGCAAGAAGGCTTGGTTCGTGAAGTCATCCGCGTCATTCAGGACGCACGCAAAAAGCTGGATTTGCCCATCGATAAACGAGTCCAGCTCACACTGGATGTGGACGATGAGCTGCGAGTGGCATTGGAGCGTTTTGATCACGTTTTACGGGAGAGTGTGCTAGTTTCGGACGTGTCTTTTGCGAAAGCAGCGGATATGGAGATGGTTTCGTTCGGAGATAAAACGTTTGGCTTGCACATCGGATAACTTGCGGTTGGATTCATAAGCAGCTAGGGAAACACGGCTTGTACCACGGTTCCCTAGCTGTTTTTTTCTATGTCGTATCAACGGAGTATCAGTCATGTAAGATCTCTGGGTCAAACCAAACGTCTTCATAACCGCCCGCTGGCGGGGAAAGCACGTTTCCGTCCGATTTTGCTGACGACATTTGCCGCAGTAGTCGGTCTGTCACCAATGGCGATTAAGGGAAGCGTGCTGTTTCAGCCGCTCGCCATTACGATCATTTCAGGTTTGCTGTTCTCGATGCTGCTCACGCTGATCGTCGTTCCCTCTCTCTATACAGTCGTAGCGATCCCAAAAGGAGAAGAAACGGGCAAAAAAGGAAGCACAGAATCCGTTGTCAATCTAAGCTTTTTAGAAGGAATGTTCAGATCAATGGAGAAAGGGGTAGGGGCACGAAGACGAACATTCACCAGGAAGCGAGGAAATGCAGATGGACCAAGTGAAATGGAACGTTGGGGTGATTGGCGCAGGCGTCATGGGCGAGCGAATGATGAACGCCATCCGTACCCACGAAAAATTTCGAGTAGCCGCAGTGAGTGATGTATCTGCGGAAAGAGCACAGGAAGCCGCGCAAAAGTCCGGCGATGTGCCTTGGTACACAGATTATAAGGAATTATTGAAAAAAGTAGAGCTGGACGTCATTTATTTAGCGGTTCCTCCCAAATTCCATCACGCAATTGCCCTGGATGTACTGGCGAACAAAAAGCATTTGCTCTGCGAAAAGCCGTTGGCTAATTCGTTGACAGAGGCGCAAGAAATGTTGGAAGCAGCGAACGACGCAGGAGTTGTCCATGCGATGAACTTCCCGCTCTATTATCAAGGCATTTTTCCTGAGCTCTCCCGCAGACTCGAAGAAATCGGGGATATCCGCCGCATCGATATCCTGACGCATTTTCACCAGTGGCCGCGTCCATGGCAGCAAACACCTTGGTTGGCTGGTCGTGAGCAAGGCGGTTTCATCCGTGAAGTGCTGCCTCATTTCACTCACTTGACTTATGCGCTCTTCGGCGATCTACACGTGGTTCGCTCAGAGGTAGATTATCCAGCAGATCATGACCTATGCGAGACGGGTGTATCGGCCTTCCTGCGTCTGACAAATGGTACCCCGGTTACAATCAATGGTTTGGCAGGCATCGCGCATCAGGAGCATTTGGATTATCGCGTGTACGGGTCAAAAGGGACGTTAAGTGTCGTGAACTGGAGCAATCTGTTTGTCGGTGGACACGGCGAAGAGCTCGTCCCGGCTGAAGTTCCACAGCAAGACTGTCTATCCTTGTTGCTAGATGAGCTGTCCATTGCGATTAACGGTGGGGATGCCAGACTGGTTACGTTTGAGACAGGCGTAAAAGTACAGCAAGTGCTGGAAGCATTGCTCGGGCATGAAAAAGTTCACTACATCAAATAAAAATAAGTAGGAAAAGTCCACGAAAAAAGAGCAGTTAGGCAGGGGTATCACATCCTGCGCGACTGCTCTTTTCTGTTTGCTATTGCTTGTATGTTTGTAAAAGCTGCTCAATATGCTTGATGGCAAAATGGACATGCTTGTTATCGCGGGTGAGTCTGCTAGCCATTATTGCCCCCTCAATAAAAGAGAGGATAACCGAAGCGACTGCTTCTGCGTCCATATCGGAGCGAAATTCTCCTTGGGTAATTGCTTCTTTCAGCAAGCCCTGCATGAACGATATTGTCTCTTGGTAAGCGGCGACGGCATAATCGCGAAGAACAGGGAACGAATGGTCGCTTTCGACGGCTGTGTTGAGAAGCGGGCAGCCACCTTGGAGGGGGGGATTGTTTACCGCATCAGAATAAACCTTTGCCATGGCTACGAGTTTTGCAGTTGCCGTGTCCTGTTTTTCCAGTGCAGCTGCAAAATGTTCATGTAACACTTCTCCAGCATATTTGAAGGCCTCTATTGCAATTTCATCTTTACTGGAAAAACCCCGGTAGAGTGCGCCTTTGGTAAGTCCCGTGGCATCCATGATGTCTTGCATGGAGGTTCCTGTATAACCGTTTTGATTAAACAGCTCTGCTGACTTCTGGATAATATGCAGCTTCGTTTTTTCGCCTTTTCGCATCGCGATAGTCCTTTCATTCGGCCAACACGGTCTATATTCGTCCAAGTTATTGTAACATTTCTCTCGTGTACGAAAGAAGACATTCATGTAAAATCTAAAAAAGACCGAACCGTTCGGTCTTAAAAATCAAACAAAGGGTTGTGTGACAGGATGCAGCGTATCAAACCGTATTCGATTGTCATTTTCATTGCTTGTATGGCGATAGCGTATGCCCTCGTGCAAAACTTTATCATCGATCCAGAAGCGAAAGGCTTTCTCAGTCACAAATCTGATTACAACAAAGAGCGAATGAACACATCCATCTGGCTTACGGTCATGTATGTCCATTTGTTTTTTGCCCTGATCGCCTTGGTCTGTGGGGTGGCTAACTTTTCCGACATGCTGCTCGCAAAGAATTGCAAGCTACATAAAGTAACAGGCTATGTTTATCTTTTTAGTGTGTTGGTTGTGGTAGTCACCTCGGGGTATATGGCCCCTTATGTAACAGGCGGAAAAGTGGCGAGTTGGCCATTCCATTTGCTGAACATCATCTGGCCGGCGATCACCATTACGGCGCTCGTCCAAATTAAAAAGCGTCAAGTCATCAAGCATAAGGAATGGATGGTCAGGAGTTTCGTATTCCTGTTCACCAACATGCTGATTCATCTATTGAAGCTAATCTTGGAGAAGGTGGTAGGTTTGCCGTATGAGCTCAGCTACACAATCGGCGTCTATGTCGCCATGATTGGACTTGTCGTCACGGCGGAGATGATCATTCGTACGAAACTGCGTGCACCCAGAAAAGGATGAGAGAGACTCAGCGCTTCCTAAAAAGCTTCGCATCAACCAGCTTCATTGGTTCAGATGTGAAGCTTTTTTAGGAGGTAAGCCCATTGTCCTTTCCTACTGCTGCAAGGCTTTGCTCTGCATCAAAAAATCAATAAACGTACGCATAATCCCGTGAACAGGTGTATCCTTGAGGTAAATCAGCTCAAAGTTCCGGTTGATTTGCGGCAGATTCAGGACGTCTACTTCCTGCAGCTCGCCTTCGCTCAAATCTTTGGAGATCGCAAATCGAGGCAAAAAGGCGATGCCCAGCCTTTGTTTGACCATCCGCTTCACGACCTCGATGTTGTCAGCCTCCATGACGACATTGTTTTGTAGTTGAAAATGGCTGAACGCATTGTTGATCAGCTTCCAGTCTAGCGAGCCCCGGTTGAACAAGATCAGTCGCTCGCGAGCGACATCTTCGATGGAGACCTGATGGCGGAAAGCGAAAGGATGGTCGGGATAAATCGCTAGCACCATGTCATCCGGCATCAGCTGAATCCGGTTAATTTGTGGATGGGTAACGGCACGAGCAATTCCGAAAGACACCTCGTGGTTCAGAACCATATCGAGCACCTGATGGGAATGTCCCGTGAGGATCGTCAGCTTGATTTTGGGGTACAACTGCTGGAATTGCTGGACGAGGTCAGGCAAAATGTAAAAGGCGGAGACAAAAACGGTGGAGATGGTCAATTCTCCCTCTACATCGCCTTGCGAACGCTGAATCGCTTGCTGTCCTTCTTGCAGCATGTGCATGATGTTTTTTGCATAGGGAAGGAACAGATCGCCTTCTTTTGTAAGAGAAATCGTATGACCCGTACGTTGAAACAGCTTGCAGCCCATAGTTGTCTCAAGCGCCTTGATCCGCATGCTGACTGTGGGCTGTGACAGATAGAGCAAATCAGCCGTTTTGCTGAAGCTCCCGGTCAGGGCGACAAAGATGAATGCTTCAATTTGCTCCATATTCATGAGTAATGGCTCCATTATGTGAGTTTTTAACGTGCAGGAAAGATTAAGTGCTTCACAGTGTAAAAGCGATCATGCTTAAACTTTCTGGAAAAACGCGGTGGCTCCTCCTCGAACATGCCTCGATAATGTTTTCTTAAGTGGCTTATAGCAATAATTTATTGGATTCGCTATTAAAAATACATTACCTTAAAATTAACAGAATAGGTAGAGTTCTCAAAGGAAATTAACACAAGGGATGGATACAGATGGCCAAAATGCCGATTATCGATTTGCACTGTGATGCACTGCTGAAAATTTGGGAGAAAAATGGCGCTTTGTCCTTTGCGGATGCGGACGAGCTGGACGTTAACAGGAAACGGCTACACGATGGCGGGGTAAAGCTACAGTGCTATGCCATCTGGACATCACCGGAATTGTCCACGGAGCAACGTTTTCAAAAAGCTTTGGATCAAATTCATTACTTTTATACAGAGGTTCTCGGTAAACATCCAGAAATGAAACAAATCCGTGATTGGAGCGAGCTCGACCGTTTGCAAGAAGGAGAGGTCGGGGCGTTGCTGACATTGGAGGGCGTTGAGCCAATCGGCAACGATTTGAAAAAGCTGCACATTTTGTATCAGTTAGGGGTTCGTTCTGTGGGCCTTACCTGGAACTTCGCGAATCTCGCTGCGGATGGTGCACTGGAACCGAGGAATGCCGGACTGACCACATTTGGCAAGGAAATCATTCAGTTCCACAATGAGCATAAAATGTTGACGGACGTTTCGCATCTAGGAGAGGGCAGCTTCTGGGATACGATTGAGCTCGCCACATACCCGATCGCGAGTCATTCGAATGCAAGAGCGATCTGCGACCATCCACGCAACCTGACGGATGAACAGGCAAAAGCGCTATTTGCCAAAGGCGCGAACGTACATGTTGTCTATTGCACCCAGTTTATCAATGAAACAACACCGACCACGATAGATGATTTGATCAAGCACATCGATCATTTTTGTTCACTCGGTGGCGTGCGCCATATCGGGCTCGGCTCTGACTTCGACGGCATTTCTGCAAAGGTCGTGGGCTTGGAGCATGCAGGTCAGAGCCAAAACCTGATCAACGAGCTGCTCAAGCATTATAAGGAAGAGGAAGTGCGCTGGTTTGCCTATGAAAACTTTCTGCGTAATCGACCTGTATAAGGGAGCGGCATAGCCATACGAAAGGAATGGAACACATGGCGAAAAAAATTCGGCAGCTCGGTGCCACGGTCGGCAAGCTGCCAGTCGGTGAAAAAAACGACATAACGGATGTGGCGGGAGTTCGTGTCGGACATGTAACGATCCAGCATGAGCTGGACGGAGATGATTATGCGTGTACAGGTGTGACGGCGATATTGCCACATGGCGGAAGCTTGTTTCGTGAAAAGGTGACGGCAGCCAGCTATGTGATCAACGGCTTCGGAAAGACAACGGGACTCGTGCAGGTAAAGGAGCTGGGCGTATTGGAATCGCCGATTATGCTGACCAATACCTTTTCCGTTCCCGCGGTTACACAAGGGACTCTGCAATACATGCTGGATACAAACGAAGAGATCGGAGACACAACCGGGACGATCAACATTGTCGTCGGAGAATGCAATGATGGTCATCTCAATTCCATTCGCCGTTGTGTCGTGTGCCCGGAAGATGCTAGACAAGCGATTCAGAACGCAACGGACCAGGCCGTAGAAGAGGGAGCTGTCGGGGCAGGGACGGGGATGATTGCCTTTGGCTACAAAGGAGGGATCGGTTCGTCTTCGCGCATGGTAGTGGCTGAGGAGAAAGTGTATACATTGGGGGCATTGGTCCTCAGTAACTTCGGTAGCAAGGATGATTTCTTGGGAGCGAATTTGTTCACAAGCTGTAAAAGCAATGAAAATGCAGTAGAGAAGTCCGAGGATGGCTCCATCATTATCGTGCTCGCGACAGATGCGCCTCTCAGTGATCGCCAACTTCTTCGGGTAGCGAAGCGCGCAGGTATTGGCTTGGGACGAACGGGGAGCCATTTTGGGCATGGGAGCGGCGACATTGTCATTGCTTTTTCCACAGCGCATAAAATCCCACATCAGACAACAGCCGTTACGGAAATGCGCCTGCAACTACGCGAGGATCACCCGATCATGAACGAACTGTTTGCTGCTGCGGCAGAAGCGACAGAGGAAGCCATCTACCATTCTCTTTCGCAAGCAGTCACAACAACAGGAAGAAAAGGACGCGTGGTTCATGCGTTTCCAAGTCAGGGCATAGAAGAGTAGTAACATAACCCTACAGCTGGTGACATACCTTGAGTGTAAAGAGGTGCATGGTGTGATACGGGAGGTAGGGTTATGTACATTGAAGTCGAAAAGGGTGTCACGGTTTTCGTCGAAGACCTCAATCCTGGCCCGAATAGCAAAACGATTTTTTTCGTCCACGGCTGGCCGCTCAACCATAACATGTTTTCCTACCAATTTAACGTACTTCCCCAGCAGGGGTTTCGCTGTGTTGCCATGGACATACGGGGCAACGGCCAATCAGACAAACCGTGGAGTGGCTATACGTATGACCGCTTAGCAGATGACATCTATGTCGTTTTGGAAGCATTAAAGATACGGGATGCCGTCTTGCTAGGCTTTTCGGTGGGTGGAGCCATTTCGATTCGGTATATGTCTCGTTATGAGGGGCGTCATATTTCTAAATTAGCGTTAGTGGATGCGGTTTCTCCTTCCTTTGTGAAAATGCCGGGTTCTCCATACGGCGTCTCGAAGGAGCAAGCGGATGGGCTGATCAGTCAGATGTACGCCAATATGCCTGAGTTATTAAACACGGTTTCTTTGCAGTTTTTTAATCGAAATTTAGGGACTGCTACACTCCAGTGGTTTGTCAAAATGGGACTGGACTCCGCTTCCTATGCGCTTATCAAAATCATGCAAGCAGCAGCTAGAGAGAATGTAATCAATGACTTGAGTCAAATCCGGGTGCCAACCGGAATCTTTCATGGGATTCACGATCAATTGATTCCATTCAAAAGCGCCGAGCTCACCCAGCAGCAAATCAAAGGGTCGAGGCTGTTTCCGTTTGAAAACAGTGGACACGGCATGCCGATAGAACAAGCGGATGATTTTAATAAGAAGTTGGTGGAGTTTATTCAATCTTAAAGGGTGAGGAATAAAAAGCCGATATTTCAGCCTTGGGTGCAGGACAACGTGCCTTTTGCCAAAAGTACTTAGTAGAAGGGCTCACACAAGGTGCCGTAAAAGGCTAGATGTAGTCCCGCATGCCAGCTTGGTAGGCTGTCTCATCGTCGTTTTCCAGACCGAACAGCGCTTCCTCCAAGGCAAATGTACTGCGGTAAAATCTCATCCTTGTCATGACCTGCTCAAGCTGGGGGTACACCGGAGTGAAATGCTGCAAAAACGCTTCCCCGTAGCTCGCACAGAGTCCAGCGAGGTCGTATGCAGGATCGCCTACACCAGCGCCGCCAAAGTCGATGATGCCTGTGATGCGTTGTTTTGTCGGGGAGTACAAGATATTGCCTGTACCGAAATCTCCGTGAGTCAAGCAAGGCTGAAAATCAAAGTGGGCGGGGTCACCCAGGTACGTTTCAAAACGCTCTGCCACATCTTTTTTCGCTTGCTCACGCATGGCTGGGAACAACTGCGATACAATCTGTTCATACAGCTCAGTCAACTGCTTGGCCATGTCAAAATCGCCAGGGATAAGCTCCGGGAGCAAGGAGGAGACGGGAAGCTGGTGCAGTTCATGAAGAAATTGTGCCAGCTGGGCAGCGACAGTCGGTACCGAATTTTGAAGAGTGGCAGCTTGGAAAGCTTCTCGAGTAAAAGGCTCACCTTCGAGTAGCGAATATCCGGCAAACACCCGCCCAGGTGTTTCCTCGGCAAAGGCCAAGTAGATCGGAGCCGGAATCGGCAAGGAGAGATATGGTTTTACTGTGCGTAAAATGTTCGTTTCGACCTTCAGTTGCGCGATTCCGGCGGTATATTTCGGGAAGCGAAACACGTATGAGTCATTGACGATGAGCACATCATTGTTTTGGCCCATCTCATTAAAGTAGGCGGAAGTGATGGTCAATTCCGGATACGCTGCTTCAATGTGTTGGATATATGCTTGCTTTGTCATCATGGTTCTCCTTCCATTACCCGCATTTCGAAAAAAGAGCACTCTCCCCTAAGGAAAGTGCTCTTTCGTATTTACGATGCTGCCAGTTCAAATCTGACGAGCGTTTCTTTGGTGTCTGCGAGCTTTTCTAGTTCAACAATTCGCCAATTATGGGAGATTGTCCTGCGCATCCAAGCCAGTGCATCGTCTGGTAAGCGAACGTGGTGCAGTGCTGTTTCCTCGACCTGATAGTCGTGCTCCGCTTGGATGTTGTAGCGTTTGTTCAGCAAAAACTTGATCCCATTAATAGTGGTGAACTTGATTTGGTAGCCTTCGCGAATCGCAGCTTCCAGCGTAGAGGGATCATTTTTGGACAGTTCAAAGAGATGGGTGTAATCGTACTTGCCGCCCTCCACGTCCGAAAAAGGCGCAGGGTCACCTGTTCTCAGCTTGTGGATGATTTCCTCATCGACGAATCCATGGGCACGGGCTGCCTCTAAGAGCATCGTTTCCCACTGGGATAATTTTACGGTAGACATGGACTGTCCCCTCCTCTTATCACGATGTAACGGTACAGACTCGCCCGCCTTTCTTCTAGTATAAAGCAATGAAATTGTACTTCTCAACTACAATTCCGACTGTTTTAGTATGAAAAGTGCGGCGAACTGCTTTCATCGGGATGTAATGGAGGAGAGCTTCTTCTTTTCACGCGGTTCCTTCGATGTTGTGGTCAAGGTCACGCCTGCAATGATGAGAACCGCTCCGAAAAACTGCACAGCTGTGACCGGTTTCGCGAGCAATAATAAGCCAAAAAGCATGGCAATAAACGGTTCCAGATTCGCAAACATCGCGGCTTTGGCGGCGCCTACCTGCTGTAATTGACTGTTCCAGATCAAGGTCACAATGCCGTGCATGACGACAGCGGTGATAAACAAGAGAATCCATGATGAAAGGCTGGTGCTAACTGTAGCCGAAGGGATGTTGATCAGGACAAAAGGCAGCATCGATCCGAAGCCGATCAGATTGGATACGAGCGTCGTCACGAGTGGAGGGAGTCGATGTCCCAACAACCTGACGAGTATGATCGAGGTTGCGAATGTCAGCATCGTCAATACAATCCAGAGGATACCTACATCAAAATGCAGCTCTGCCCCTGTATAAATGACGAATAATACGCCTGATGTACCGATCACCGAACCGATTGCCATGCGGCCGGTCAGTGATTCCTTCAGGAACAAGGCAGCCAACAGAGCTGTCGTGATCGGTGTAAGTGCCAAGATGAGCGCTGAGGTCGTAGGATCTGCTGTAACGAGCCCTTTATAAAAGGACCACTGGTTGATGAACACGCCGACAACTCCCAGTACTGCGAGCAAGAGCCAGTCCGTACGAGTTAGCTTTGGCATTTTCAGACGCCCTCTGGACCAGATGAGTAAAAATAACACAATGAACAAGAGACGCATAGCCGACAAAAAGAGCGGAGAAAACTCGACGACGAGCATTTTCCCGAAGACGAAATTGCTGCCCCAAGCGGTTACGCAAAAAATGAGCAGCAAGTAGGAGCGTAGCATAGGATTCGTTCCTTCCTGTGGGTCAGCGAGTATGATCCGGCATTCGGATGTACCGTTTCCATAGCCAGGTCATGCATAAGTAGGCAGTTAAGACCAGAGCTGTACATAAGGAGGCAATCCAGATTGCCATCATCGGATCGACGTACATCCGGCTACTATAGCCTGCGACGAATCCCATTACTGCGCTGATCAAAATGAAAGTAGGTGCCTTTCCCCTCGTCAACACGATGACGACGACAGGCAAAAATAGTGAGGCATACATAATGCCAAAGAAGAACAGCAAATCCAGCAAGGTCGGCTGGAAGTAAATCGTCAAACCATACGAAAGCGCACCGATGGCAATGGCGAGGATGTAGCCCAAACGAATTTTTTGCCGTTCAGAAGCCTCTGGGCGAAACAGTTGATAGACGTTGTTGACCATCAGGCTGATCATAGAATGAAGACCTGCACCAAATGCGGACATGATCGCACCAAAGGCGCAGAGGACAAATAATACAAGCAATAGCATCGTGTCGATCTTGCGTACGAGATCAAACAACAGCGAGTAAATATCATCAAAGCCGCCCGTAAAAAGGACAATGATGATCAGCGAGGAAAACGCCAGTGGTACGGTGGCAAAAATGAGCCCGGATACCAGAAAGGTAGGAACGATCTTTTTTTCTTCCATCATATAGAGCCGCTGCCACGATGCCTGATCGACAAACACTTGACCAAACCCGATCAACAGCCCAGTAATGATAAAAAAAAGACCCTCGTTATTGTTGAGCACCAGAAGGTAGGGATGGTAAAGGCGCAGTCCGTTATAGACGTGCTCGACACCTTTTCCGACGAAAAAGTAGACGGGAATCAGAATGATGGCCGCAAACGTAATGACAATTTGCACGATGGCAAAACGATGGATCGAACGGATACCTCCGATGCCTGCAAACAGCACACAAAATCCAAAAAAGCAGAGCAAGCCAAGAGGGATTGGTAAGCCAAACAAGATGTTCAGCAAGACGCCCCCAGCCATTCCCTGGACGAACATCGCTTCAATCGTGGTAATCAAAAGGATGATGATCATCAGCCAGTAACCAAAAGGATGCAGCTTGTCCCGCATGTAATCCCCGATGGTCATACCTTCCGATAACTCACGGCGGACTCTTTTCCCAAGCAGGCCAAACATACTGAGGGCAAATGCTCCCATCAAAGCGAAGCCGATCCCGCCAAATATCCCGTATTTGACGAGTGCTTCCGGTGAACCGAAGATCGTGTTTCCGGTCACCCAGCGGGCGAGGATCGAGACGACCCCAAGCCCAATGCCGATCTTTGCTGCACCTACCACGTATTCGCGAAACGATAAGTAGGTCAAGATGCATTCCCCTTGTCCCGGTATTCTTTCGGGGTTTTCCCCACTACCTTGCGAAAAATGGTGCTGAAATAGTGTTGGCTGTTAAAGCCAGTCCGCTCAGCAACTGTCGATATGCTCCAATCAGGATGAGCGATCAGGAACTTCTTCGACATTTGAATGCGGTACTGCATTAAATACTCGGAAAATGAGACGCCCACTTCTTCATGAAAACGGCGGCTCAAATACGTCGGATTGATATGGACCTCTGCGGCAAGATCAGCCAAATTCAGCTTCTCCGCGAATTTTTGATGAATGATGTTCATCGCATCGGAAATAATGCGGGTGTAAGCGGAGAGGGCAGGGCTTTTCTGATATTTTTTCAGAATGTCGACCAGCTCGCTCTCAATGACGGGCTTCGTGATGTAATCCACGACACCGAGGCGGATCGATTGCTTGGCGTAATGAAAATCTTGATAAGCCGTTACAATGATGAGCTCGATGTCTTTGTGCTGGGCTCTCAGCTCTTCGCCAAGCACCAGCCCGGATTTCCCCGGAAGATTAATGTCCAGAAAGGCGAGATGAAGAGGAACCTTCTGGCTGATCGCCATGGCCCTGCTGCCATCTGCGGCCTTGTAGAATTTCCACAAGGGGAACATGGGCTGAATCAAATACTCGAGTTGGTCCAGCTCCAACGGTTCGTCATCCACGAGTAATACGTTCATCTTCTCACCTCAGATCGATTTGTTCATAAGTACAGGGCCACCTGACAGACACAAGAGTTCCTCCCTCAGATATCGGAGCAAGCTCCAGTTGTGCATGATCACCAAAACAAAGGTGGAGCCGCCTGCGGATGTTGTCCAACCCGTGACCGCTCTTCTCATGTGGCTGTTCAGTTTCGATCTCACTTTCATTCTGGAATGCTGTGAGTCCGGAAGAACCGTTGTCGATGACTGTAAGCAGGACATCGTCATTTTTTCGGCTTATGCGGATGTCTAAGGTAGCTTCGCCCATTTTTCGTTCTAATCCATGCTTAAATGCGTTTTCCACAAGCGTCTGCAAGACGAATGGGGGAATGGATGCTTGCAAGAGATCATTTGCACAATCTAGCTGAATCCGGAGTCGATCGCCGAAACGCAGCTTTTGGATTTCCAAATATTGCTCCGTGTACGTAATCTCCCGCGCCAATGAAATCAATGGCTCTGTGGATTTGTATTTGAATTTGAGAAACTGGGAGAGGACCTCGAGCGCTCTCACCAGTTCCTTCGTTCGGTTCAATCGCGCCAGACTCAGAATGACATTTAACGTATTAAACAAGAAGTGAGGCTGGATTTGCTGATTCAACTGATTGTAGAGGGCTTGCTGCAGCTCTTTTTCCAGCTCGATCTTCAGATTCTTGTTTTCTAACAGATCAATCCGTTTCTCGAAAATGAAGAGAAACAATAAAGCAATAGCTCCTATGATAGGAGCCAAAATAAACAGTAGAATGAGCAATGTGAAACCTTCGAAGCTTATCATGAGATCCCTTCTGTATGGATAGATTTTGCAGTTACCATCATATCATGCTGCTTCGTGATCTCTTGCGTTTTTAGAAAATTTTAATCTCTATTACTAGACTTGAACGATGTGGCAGGCGACTTGATGAGTATCGTGTAGACTTGTCAGCCCTGGTACTTCTGTTTTGCAGCGATCAATCGCATACGGGCATCGTGTATGGAAGCGGCAACCCTGTGGCGGATTAATTGGAGAAGGTACATCTCCACGAAGAATGATTCGCTCCTGCTTTTTGCTCATATCCGGCACCGGGATTGCAGACAAGAGTGCCTGCGTGTAAGGGTGCTGCGGGTTGTCGAACAGCGACTTTTTATCCGCGATCTCTACCACTTTACCGAGGTACATCACCATGACGCGATCCGAGATGTGACGAACGACGCCGAGGTCATGGGAGATAAACAAATACGTCAGCTTGAATTGCTTTTGCAACGATTTCAGGAGGTTCAGCACTTGAGCCTGAATGGATACGTCGAGTGCCGATACGGCTTCGTCACAAATGATCAGCTTCGGTTGCATGGCGAGTGCACGCGCTATCCCAATCCGCTGGCGTTGTCCGCCGCTGAATTCATGCGGGAAACGGTCAATTTGATCCGGACGCAAGCCTACATAACCGAGCAGCTCGATAATGCGTTCACGGCGTTGGTGTGCAGGTACAATATTTTGGATCGCCAACGCTTCCCCGAGAATGGCGGATACAGATTGACGCGGGTTGAGCGAAGCAAATGGGTCCTGGAAAATGACCTGCAAATGCTTGCGCATGTCGCGCATTTGCTTCTTGGACATCGCCAGCAGATCTTGTCCTTCGAATAATACCGTTCCGCTCGTTGGTTCATCTAGGCGGAGGATGGCACGACCGGTAGTGGATTTCCCACAACCAGATTCGCCTACAATACTCAGTGTTTCTCCTTCGTTGATCGTGAAGCTGATGTCATCCACGGCTTTTACATGGTTGACGGTACGACCTAATATGCCGCCTTTGATCGGGAAGTGCTGTTTGAGATTTTTTACTTCGAGCAGTGGTTTTTTCGTTGGATTCGCTTGTGTCGTCATCATGGTCATACCCCCACTTCCGTAGCAGTCTTGGTGTCGCCGTCCCACTCAGACGTATACATCCAGCAGCGTACTTTGCTTCCGTCTGCATACTCCAAGAGCTCAGGAAGCTTTGTATTGCACAATTCTGTGGCATGCGGGCAACGTGGAGCAAACCGGCATCCAACTGGCATGTTGAACGGACTGGGAACATTCCCTTTAATGGCTTGCAGCTCTTCCACGTCCTCATCCAGACGGGGGAGGGAGTTCATCAGCCCTACTGTATAGGGATGGCGTGGATTCGCGAACAGGTTTTGTGCAGTCGTGTACTCTACGACTTTCCCTGCGTACATGACCGCAACGCGATCGCATGTTTCAGCAACGACACCAAGATCATGGGTAATCATGATAATGCTCATGCCCATTTCGACTTGCAGCTTTTTCATCAGCTCGAGAATCTGCGCCTGAATGGTAACGTCCAAAGCTGTTGTCGGTTCATCCGCGATCAAAATTTCTGGGCGGCAGGCGAGAGCCATCGCGATCATGACGCGCTGGCGCATACCACCAGACAATTCATGCGGCTCTTGCGTCGCGCGTTTTTCGGGGGAAGGAATACCGACCAGACGCAGCATGTCTACTGCTTTGTCCCACGCTTCCTTGCGTCCCATGTTTTGGTGCAGACGCAATACCTCTGCGATTTGTTCCCCCACCGAATAAACCGGATTAAGCGAGGTCATTGGCTCTTGGAAAATCATCGAAATCTCGTTGCCGCGGATCGTGCGCATGTCTGATTCCGATTTCTTCGTCAGGTCTTGCCCTTTGAAAAGGATTTCTCCTCCTACAATTTTTCCCGGAGGACTGGCAATCAAACGCAGGATGGAGAGGGAAGTGATACTTTTTCCACAGCCCGATTCTCCTACCAGACCTAATGTCTCTCCTCTATTTAGAGAGAAATCAACGCCGTGCACTGCTTTACTGACGCCATCTTCTGTGAAAAAATGCGTTTGCAGATTGCGAACGTCCAGGATGATATCTTGTTGTTCCGGCATGGTGATCCCTCCTTAGTTCAGATCAATTCGTTTATTGAAGTAGCGATACAATACATCGACGAGCAGGTTCACGAACACGAAGATAATGGAAGCGATCAGTACGCCGCCTTGTACGACAGGCAAATCACGCATGCGGATCGCATCGACGATCAAACGACCCAAGCCGTTGATGGCAAATACGGATTCTACGAGAACCGTACCACCCAAAAGGAAACCGAACTGCAAGCCAACGACGGTAATAATCGGGATCAACGCGTTTTTCAGTGCGTGCTTGTAAACGATGACAGATTCTCTCAAGCCTTTTGCTTTTGCTGTGCGGATGTAGTCTTGACGCACGACGTCGAGCATACTGGAGCGAGTCATACGAGCAACGATGGCAGCCCCAGCGGTACCGAGTGTGATCGCTGGCAAAATCATGTGCTTCCAGGTGCCCCAGCCTGCGACAGGGAAGAGTTGCAGTTTGACGGAAAACGTGTAGATCAAGCTCAAGCCGAGCCAAAAGCTTGGCAAGGATACACCGAGCAAAGCAATGACCATGATTGTTATATCAGCAGCAGAGTATTGCTTGGTAGCAGAGATGATACCTGCGATCATTCCGAGTACAACCGTTACAAAAATACTGGCAATGGCGAGTTCGATGGTAGCCGGCAAGCGTGCCATGATCTCATCCCACACGGGGAGATTAGAACGAAGTGATGTACCTAGATCACCTTGGAACACGTTTAAGACATATTGAGCGTACTGAACCATGATGGGTTGATCCAAGCCGAGTTGTGTACGCATTTTTGCAATCGTTTCTGCAGAAGCGCCTTCACCGGCGAGCAATACAGCCGGGTCTCCAGGAACCATTTGCATGATCAAAAAGACGACCAGAATGACACCGAGCAGGACGGGAATCATCTGCAGCAGGCGACGGATAATGTAAACAAACATGAAGCATTCCCTCCTATTGTTTCATTCGTGGATCGAGAGCGTCCCTGAGGCCGTCTCCAAAGATGTTGAAGCCGAGAACAAGAGTTGCAATCGCGAAACCAGGGAACATGGCCAGATGCGGAGCGGTAAACAAGAAGTCGCGTCCGTTACTGAGCATGGCGCCCCACTCCGGCAGAGGCGGCTGTGCTCCCAGTCCAAGGAACGAAAGGCCAGCGGCGGATAGAATCGCGGTAGCTAGACGCATCGTTGCCTGTACGATAATAGGAGACAAAATGTTTGGAAAAATGTGTTTAAAGATAATCGTCAAGTCGTTGGCACCGAGTGAGCGGATCGCATCGATGTATTCCAGCTTTTTTACAGTCAAGGTAGAACCGCGGACGATCCGTGCAAATACAGGAATCGAGAAGATACCAACGGCAATCATGACGTTAAAGAGACTTGGGCCAAGTGCACTTACGATAGCCAGTGAAAGCAGGATTCCCGGGAAGGCGAGCAGTACATCGATAATACGGGAGATGACCGTGTCTACCCAGCCTCCGTAGTAACCGGATAATAAGCCGAGAATAATTCCGAAAAATGCACCAATGAAGACTGCGACAAATCCGACGGACATCGAGAGCTGCGTTCCGTATAAAAGACGGCTCATTACATCCCGACCTTTGTCGTCGGTACCCATCCAGTGTTCAGCAGATGGTGGCTTCAACTTGTTAACCAAGTCAATTTCATATGGATCGTAGGGAGCGATGAATGGTGCCAACAGGGCAATCACGATGTAAAAAATCACGATACAGCCGCCTACCATGGCGAGTTTGTTTTTTCGTAGTTTCCTGTAAAAAGTCCGCCATCTGCTAGGGCGAGCAGCCGCTGCTTTCGGCGGAAGAGCTTGATTGGTTGGTGCAATCTCAACCTTCATGGTGTAACCCCTCCTTTGCTTACGTCAAAGTTATCAGAAAAATGTACGAAGTAAAGGCAATTTGAACAAGTCGTAAAAATAGTGAAAATAGACGTAAAGATTGTGCAAATCAAGTCTTTCGGCTTCTTAGATAATGGGGGAGAAAGGAATGGAGAGAGACAAAGAGAGGGTGGATAATGGATGGGCGTTACCTATTGGTTGACCAATGTTCGTTTGGAGACGGGTTACCGTCGGGAAAACGGTGTCGTCACGGGGACAGAGGCATCCTTGTTTCACATTTTGGTAAAAGACGGAAAATTCGCGCGTATTTTACCGGCGACAGAGAAGCTTACAGACGGTATTTTGCAAAAGGATGCAAAAGGCTTATTGGCACTCCCATCTTTCGTAGAGAAGCATGTTCATTTGGACAAAACGCTTCAGGGAGAACCATGGCGGGCCGTCATTCCTGTGTCCAATATTATTGAGCGCTGCGAAATTGAGAAGCGTACACTGCCGGAATTGCCGACAACCACACAAGAGCGTGCTGAGAATCTGTTGGAGATCCTCTTGTCCTATGGCTCGACACACGTGCGTACACATGTGGACATTTACCCAGAAGTGGGAATCTCCAATTTAGAATCAGTAAAAGCAGCATTAGCAACTTACGCGGATCGGGTCACACATGAGATCGTGGCGTTTCCGCAGCATGGCTTGTTGCGAACGGATGCAAAAGCACTCTTGCGTGAGGCATTGCGTCAAGGGGCGACTCATGTTGGGGGCGTAGACCCAGCTAATGTGGATGGCGATATAGAAGAATCGTTGCACCAAATGATGGAGCTGGCGGTAGAAGCAAACGCAGGGGTGGACTTGCATTTGCATGACCCGGGACATTTGGGAACTTATACGATGAAGCGACTGGCTGCAATGACTGTTGACGCTGGCTGGCAAGGGCGCGTAGCAATCAGCCATGCGTTTGCTCTCGGAGACATTCCTGTACAAGAAGCAGAAGAGATGGCGACGATCCTGCGGGAAGCGGGCATCACAATCATCACCAGCGTGCCGTTTAGCCGCGTCATTCCACCTGTGCAGCTGTTGCACCAAAATGGCGTAGACGTTGCGGTCGGCTGCGACAACATTTTTGATACGTGGCAGCCATACGGAAATGGTGATGTGCTGGAGCGTCTCTGGCGACTGGCTGAACGCAACCGTTGGCTGGATGAGCTGTCCCTATCTCAATCGCTGCGTTTTATCACAGGTGGCAAAACGACGCTGGATGCCAATGGAACACAGCTGTGGCCAGCACAAGGGGAAGACGCTAGCCTGATCCTCGTGGATGCAACCTGCTCAGCAGAAGCGATCGCGCGCCGTGCCAACCGACAGGCAGTATTTTTCAAAGGCAATCTCGCTTCTGGTCAAATGGAAGAAGTGAACGTTACGTTGTAGAGGAGTGAAAAGCCGGTGAAATCTTCTCCTTATTGGATCGTCAACGCTCGATTGGAAATGGGATATGAGTGGGAAGAAGGCGTGATCAGTGGAACGCGGACAGAGATGTGCGATTTGCTCATCGAGAATGGAAAAATCACACGGATTGTCCCTTCCAGTGAGATTTTGGAGGATGGGCTGCCGAAAAAGGACGCGAAAGGCTTATTGATTTTGCCGTCTATGGCCGAGAAGCACATTCATCTGGAAAAAACGTATTACGGCGGCCCATGGAAGGCAACAACTCCTGTTAAAAACTTGTTCGAACGCCACGCTGAGGACAGAGGGCTGTTGCCGATGTATCTCAAACAGGCTCAGACAGGAGCAGAAAATATTCTCTCGCTACTGGTGCAAACAGGCGTTACGCATGTAAGGACGCATTGTCATGTGGACCCACAAGTTGGTCTTGGGTTTTTGGAAGGAATGAAGAATGCTTTCGAGACATATGCAGACCGCTTGTCCCACGAAATCGTTGCTTTTCCTCACTATGGCATGCTACGTACTGAAGCGCGAGACACGGTACGCGAGGCACTGCGTCAAGGCGCCACACATGTAGGTGGCGTCGATCCAGGTGGGGTAGACGGCGATATCGAGCGTTCCCTGCAAACGATGCTAGAGCTGGCAGTCGAAGCGGATGCCGACATTGATATGCATTTGCATGATCCGGGGCATCTCGGAGTATTTACGATGAAGCGCCTCGCTGCTCTGACTGAAGAGGCAGGCTGGCAGGGACGTGTCACGATTAGTCATGCGATGGGATTAGGCGATGTTTCACAGGAGGAAGCAAGAGAGATGGCACAACACCTCGCCTCCCTTGGCATTTCCATTGCATCGACAGTGCCGATTAATCGCCCGACCATTCCGATTCCGTTGCTGCATCAAGAAGGAGTTGCCGTCATGCTTGGAAACGACAGCTTGACCGACAACTGGACACCCTTTGGCAGTGGAGACTTGTTGGAAAAAGCAGGACGACTGGCTGAACGCTTCCGCTTGACGGATGAAAGATCGTTAGGCGTAGCACTCGGCTTCGTGACAGAAGGGCGGATCACTCTCGATGAAGCGGGGAATCGCCTGTGGCCGTTGGTTGGAGATGAGGCGAGTTTGATGGCGGTCGAAGCGATATGTTCAGCAGAAGCAGTTGCGAGACGTGCGAAGCGCAAGGTCGTTCTTTTCCAGGGCAACCGGGTAGCGGGTGAGTGGTAGTACTACTTTTAAATAGAAAGGATGTCATGGATAGATGTCTACAGCCTATTGGATAACCAACGTCCGCTTGGAGAGCGGATACCGCAAAGAAAATGACAAGGTGGTTGCTACAGATACTGAAGTGGCGCATCTATTAATAGAAGACGGACGAATTGCACAGATCGTGAAGGGAGCTATCCCACAAACCGAGCTGCCAACGAAGGATGCCAGTGGTCTGTTGGCACTGCCGTCATTTAGGGATATGCACATCCACATCGATAAAACGTATTATGGCGGTCCTTGGAAAGCCGTTACGCCCGTGAAAAACATCTTGGGTCGACTGGAAGAAGAGAGCCAGCTCATGCCGAAGCTGCTGCCAACAGCCCAAGAGCGCGCAGAAAAAATGTTGGAATTGCTGCTGACCGCAGGCTCCACCCATATTCGCTCCCATTGTAATATCGATCCGTATATCGGACTCAAGAACCTGGAAGCGACCATGGCAGCACTGGAAGCCTTCAGCGGCCGACTGTATTGCGAGGTCGTTGCCTTTCCGCAGCAAGGCCTTCTGCGGAGTAACCAAGTGGAGAACATCCGTCAAGCCTTGAAAATGGGCGCGACCTACGTTGGTGGTGTAGACCCGGCAACCGTCGATCAAAACATCGAGAAATCGCTCGCTACCATTTTTGAGCTGGCAGTCGAGGCAAATGCGCCAATCGACGTTCACTTGCATGACCCGGATCATCTCGGGGTGTTTACATTCAAGCGACTGGCTAAAATGACAGAAGAAGCAGGGTGGCAAGGTCGAGTTACCATCAGCCATGCCAACTCCCTTGCTGACATCAGTCTGGAAGAAGCAGGCGAAGTAGCAGAAATGCTCGCTGGCTTGGGCATTTCGATCACTTCCACTGTACCAGTGAACAGAGGGACGATTCCGATCCCATTGCTACATGAGAAAGGCGTTTCGGTCTCTCTCGGAGACGACAGTATTACCGATCACTGGTCGCCATTTGGACAAGGCGACAGCTTGGAAAAAGCAGGCCGCTTGGCAGAACGCTTCCGCATGCAGGACGAGCGTTCCCTGTCCCAAGCACTGGGCTTCATTACAGGCGGGAAGACGCCGCTGGATAAAGAGGGCAACCGCATGTGGCCGAATGTTGGCGACGAGGCGGATATCGTATTCGTTCATGCATCCTCAGCGGCAGAGGCTGTTGCACGTCGTGCGAAGCGTCAAGCAGTCATGTTTCGTGGGAATGTCGTTTCTGGGGCTTTGTAAAATCGAAAATGAAATCATAAAAAGGCAGAACCATAGGGTTTTGCCTTTATTCTTTTTGTAAGTGGTTATAGTTTCCAAAATAAGGGATTTATTTTCGTTTATCTTAGTTTATACCAATTTTATTAAACAATGGTTTCTATTTGCGTTACTATTAGTAAATCTCATATTTTTCAGATATTTTTTGGGGGGTGTCATTTTGTCGTTCATTGCAGAGACAAAAAACGTTGAACGCACGTTTGGTAGAGGGGCAGCTGCTGTCAGAGCGCTTGCGGGCGTAGAAATGCGCGTAGAGTCAGGACGACTGCTCGTATTAAAAGGCAGATCAGGATCAGGAAAAACCACGCTATTAAACCTTTTGGGCGGTCTTGATCGTCCGACGGTAGGAAGCGTGTACTTTCAGGGACGAGAAATCGGCCAGCTATCGGATCATGAGCGAACGAGGATCAGGCAAAAGAACATGGCATTTATCTTTCAGTCGTTTGGTTTGCTTCCGCTGATGTCAGCCGCTGAAAACGTCGAGTTTGGACTCCGGCTGTCAGGGGTGCCTGCTGCCGAATGGAAGGAGCGTGTTCGCGAATCGCTTGATATCGTTGGACTGTCCAAACGGGCGAATCATCGGCCATTTGAGATGTCCGGTGGAGAACAGCAGCGCTGTGCGATTGCCAGAGCTGTTGCGAACAGGCCGACATTACTACTGGCGGATGAGCCGACAGCTGAGCTGGATAGTAAAACGGGTCTGCAAATTAGCCGTCTGTTTCGCCATCTGGTCGATGAAGGCGCTATGAGCATTGTTATGACGACACATGATCCTGGTGTAATGGAGGTGGCGGACGATGTCTATGAATTGGAGGACGGTCGTATCAAGGAATAGCAAATTAAAATGGGCGTATGTAACCGTGTTCCTTTTGTTGACGGGCTGCTCCCTTTTTCCTAAGGAAGAGGAGGTTCTGGCTCCGCCATTAGTAGAGCCGTCCCCTATCAAATACGAGGTGGCAGAAGTTTTACAAGGAACGATAGTAAAAAGTGTGAAAGGAAACGCCTCCTTCACGACCGTGAAAACGGCGGAGCTCTCTTTCCCAGAGACGAAGGGACTGCGGCTGAAGTCGTTCTCTGTCCAAGGAGGCGATCAGGTGAAAAAAGGACAGGTACTTGCTGAATTGGATGCGGCTGAAATGGAGAGGGCGATCGAGTCGGCAAAGTATGAAGTGGAGAAGGCAAAGCTGGAGCTGCTTGAAGCCCAGCAGGATAATCACTACGAAGTCGAATCTGCCAAGCTGGACGTATTGAAGGCAGAGATGAACGCCAAGGTAAACGAGACCAAGCTAGCTAAGATCGAATTGGAAAAGACTAAGCTGGACTTGGCGAAATTGCAGGATCCCAAGCAGCGGCAGTACGTGGTGGATCGTGCCAAGCTGAACGTGAAGCAAAAAGAGATAGACCTGAACAGCCTGCAAAAGCGATGGGCCGAGACCAAGCTGATCTCTCCCTTTGACGGCGTCGTGCTTTTCACAAGCAACAAGCAGGTGGGGGAAGAGGTGGACGCGCATCAAAAGTTGGTAACCATAGGTGATCCAACCAAGCTGTTCGTGGTGTATACCGCTCCCGAGAGAGAGGCTCTGCAAGACGTTCGGGAAGGGATGAAAGTCATTCTCTCGGGTAAAGACGGCGAAAATGGAGAGGGGACAGTTGTTCAGACACCCCTGCATGTCCCAGCCAATTTACCAGAGGATTTGACAAATCTGTATCAGAGGAGTCTTCTGATTTCACCGAAAATTCCCCCGAAGGGCTTAGAGATCGGGACAGGAGTCAGTATTGAAGTGATTGTGGACAAGCAGGATCAGGTGCTCATCATACCGAGAAAAGCACTTCATGATGTATTGGGTAGGAAGTACGTTCGGGTGCTCGACGGGAATAGCAAGAAGGAAGTGGACGTGGAGACCGGCATCATGACCCAGACGGAGGTTGAGGTTCGCAAAGGTCTTTCGGCAGGCCAACTGGTTATTTTGGAATAGGGGGACAATCTTGTGGCGATGCTGCAAATGATCTTGCGGAAAATGATGAATAACCGCTGGCTGGTCGGCAGCCTGCTGATCGGGCTGATCGTCGCTGTCGGACTGGTATCGAGTATACCCTCGTTCACGTCAGGGGTACTCCAACGCATGTTGACAAAGGATCTGGAGGAATACCAAAAGAATGTGAAGCGCTTCCCCGGTGGTTTGCTGATCTCTGTCAATCAAAACAAGCTCGGGAAGAATGGTACGGCTCTTGTTGATGAAATGGCCGCTCACCTTCAAAACAACGTGATTGCTTCGCTGGGGGTACCCGTGTATGAAGAAGTAACCATTTTGCGGACAATCCCGTTTGACGCCAGACAGCAAAACATACAACCGAAGAGCCCGATCAGTTCCGAGAGTACGCGGCTTTATTCCCTCAGCGCTCTGGAGAAGCACATGACGCTTGTTGACGGCCGTCTGCCTGCTGCAACTCCCGTCGATGGCGTATACGAAGCGTTGGTTACAGAAAAAGCGTTAAAGGATCGGCGGATGGTGCTGGGCAGCCTTTATGAGCTGACCACAAACGAAGCAAAAGGACTCAAGGTGCGAATCAAACCGGTTGGCGTTTTCAAGGAAAAAGAGGGGAACGATCCTTATTGGTTTGTTACGACCAATGAATACTCCAATGGCTTCATATTGGATGAACGCCTTTATCGGAAGACATTTTTGGAAGAGAAGAATCTGGTCATTTCAACTCAGATGTATACCGCTTTTCACTACCAATCATTTCAAATAAGCGATACAGAGAAGCTGAATGCAGTCGTGGCCGGGATCGAAGGCAAACTGCAACAGTACGGATTGAAAAAAGCGGAGATCAATGTTCAGTTTCCGGCGGCCAGTCTCGTGGGCAAGTACAATGAACAAGAGAAGCAATTCAAAACCATTCTCTGGTCGCTCTACATCCCCATTTTCATCATGCTCGGTCTTTATCTTGTGATGGTTTCGGGATTAATTGTGGAGAGGCAGCGAACGGAAATCGCAGTGCTGGGCAGCAGGGGAGCCAGCAGAATGCAGATTTTTTCTATTTATTTCATGGAGATCGCCATTTTGGGGTTATGTGCTTTTCTGATCGGTCCATTTGTGGGGATACAGCTTAGCAAGATACTCGGCATCTCGAATGGATTTCTCGAATTCGTCGATCGCAAAGGTCTGGATGTCACCATTAGCAGCGAAGTCTTCGTGTATGCTGCGTGGATGGTGCTCGCCTGTATCACACTCGTTTTGATTTCTGTGTTTCTGGCAACTAGGCAAAATATCGTCACACACAAGCAAAGCATGGCGAGGATGGGTGGACAAGCGATTTGGCATCGGCTGTTTCTCGACGTACTGCTGCTTGCGATCTCGTGGTATGGATGGTATTCCTATCAAAACGCCGCTGAAACCGCAGCAAAAACGAGCGAAGGGGCTTCGGCCATCTCGATCGATTTCCTTCTCTTTTTTGTGCCCGTTCTGTTTTCGCTTGGTTTGGGCCTGCTTCTACTCCGATTTTATCCGTGGATCCTACGATTGATGTCTTGGGCAGGACGCTCCTTCTTCCCACTTTCTCTGCATACGACGCTGGTGCAGGTAGGGAGGGCTCCACGGCAATATCATTTTCTCATGCTGTTTGTGACGATTACGGTCGCCGTAGGGATGTTCAGCGCAAGCATGGCACGGACGATTAATCAAAATGCAGAGGAGAGAATCCGTTACCAAACTGGCGCGGATATTCGTTTGAAGGCAGAGTGGAAGAGCGACAAACCGGAAGTAACAGTCTTTCGGCGAGGAAATAATGTTGCAGAAAAAGGGGAAGAGGTGGAAGTGGAAATAGAGCCTGTAGCTCCTCCCGTTCAGTATGTAGAGCCGGATTTTGACTTGTACAGCGGCCTGCCCGGGGTTGAGCATGCAACGAAAGTCTATGTGAACGGGCTGGCGGAGGCTTCTTTTCGGGGCGATCCTGTGAAGGACATCACCTTGATGGGGATCGATCCCAAAGAGTTTGCAAAGACCGCTTGGATGAAGCCAGACTTGCTGCCGCATCACTTCCACGAGTATTTGAATTTGATGGCAAAAGAACCGCGTGCCCTATTTCTATCTCGCAGCCTCGCAGACAAGCTGCATGTGGTGGAGGGCCAAACCATCCTGCTCGGTTGGGGAGATACTCGCAGGGTTGAAATGATTGTGTATGCCATCGTGGATTACTGGCCGGGATGGAATCCTGCGCCTGTAAAAAGCACATACGGAAGCAGAATGGAAGAACCGTATTTGGCAGTTGCCAATCTCCCGTTCGTGCAAGACAAGATTCACCTGGAGCCGTATGAGGTTTGGATCAAAATGAAAGAGGAATCGTCTTCTGAATCGCTTTACAAGGGTCTGGAACAAGAGGGAGTCAAGCTCGCCATGCTGAATAATGCGAAACAGCAAGTCATCCAGGTGAAAAACAGCGCATTTTATTTGGGGCTGAACGGATCGCTGACACTTGGGTTCCTGCTTTCCATGTTGGTCACCTTTATCGGCTACGTGTTGTACTGGGTGCTTACACTTGGAGCCAGAAAATTGCAATATGGGGTGTTCCGCGCGATGGGAATGCCATTCAGACAGCTTCTTGCCATACTCGCGTGGGAGCAGCTCTTGACGTTTGGCGTCGCTTTTGCGATGGGAATGACAGCGGGCAAGCTGGCCAATAGCCTGTTTTTGCCTGCACTCAGTCTCTATTTGCATGCCGATAAGCAAGTCCCTCCCTTTACCGTCATTTCGAGGCTTCAAGATGAACAAATCATTTATACGTTCATTGCTGTGACACTAGTTATCGGAATCGGAATCGTCGGTATCCTGTTATCACGGATGCAGATCCATCAAGCCGTGAAGCTGGGGGAGGACTAAACAGATGATCGTATGCGAAAATTTAGTTAAAATCTACAAGGCAAATGATCTGGAAGTGGTGGCGCTGCAAGGGTTGGATCTGCGTGTAGAGACCGGAGAGCTGATGGGGATCATCGGGAATAGCGGCAGCGGCAAATCAACGTTGTTGAACATGCTGGGAGGACTGGACCGTCCCTCGGCAGGAAAACTTTCCGTGGCGGGGGCTGATTTGTTTCGATTGACGACTTCCGAGCTGGTTCAGTATCGCTTGCAGACCGTAGGCTTTGTCTGGCAGAACAACGCCCGCAATCTGATTCCTTATCTATCTGCTCTGCAAAATGTGGAGATGCCAATGCTTTTGCGGGGCAAGCGAAAAAGGGAGCGTGCCCACGAGTTGTTGGAGCTGGTGGGGCTGGGCCACCGAAAAAAGAACAAACTGAGCGAACTGTCCGGCGGGGAGCAGCAGCGAGTAGCCATCGCGATCGCTTTGGCGAATGAACCCAAGCTGCTTTTGGCAGATGAGCCGACTGGCAGTGTAGACACTCGAACGGCAGCCATGATTCTAGATTTGTTTCAAGAGCTGAACCGTTCGTTCGGGCTAACAGTCGTCATCGTGACTCACGACTTGGAGCTAGCGCGCAAAGTGGATCGCGTCGTAGCCATTCGGGACGGGAAAACGTCCAGCGAGTTGTTGCGGCGAAAAGGAACGGAAGAAGACAATTCCGAGTCTTGGGATGAGGAAGCGAATGCGGATACTTATGAAGAATTGGCGGTGCTCGATCAGGTAGGGAGGCTGCAGATCCCAATGGAATACCTCCAGGCGATCCAGGCAGACGGCAAGCTGAGAATAGAGCTGGAAGAAGAGCGAATTATCCTAACGACGCCTGTATCCTCTAAAAAAACAGACACGCGAATGTGACGTGTCTGTTTTTTTTGTTCAGCTAGTGGATATGACTTAGCACACCATAGTCGGTAATCGGTTCGACGCCCGGGATTGGTTCGTCTGAAGTTTCATGAGTCATCACCTCTCAAGTTTGCGTACATCCCCAAAATAATCGATAACAACCTCACGGAATTCTTGAGCGGCTCGCGAAATGTACCGACTCCGATGCCATAATAAAGCGATTTCCCGTACCAACTCGTGATTCTCTACTTGAAGATACTTGACTTGTTCACGAGATTCTCTTGCAGTGCTTGGTATGAAGGCTATGCCAATGTCTGCTTCCACCAGCTGGATTAGCCTTGCAGGTTCATCTCCCTCATACACATATGTAGGTGTGAATCCAACCGACTTGCATATAGAGTCTACGAAATCGCGTGTCCCGTATCCTCTCTTTACACCGACAAACGATTCATCCTTCAGCTCTCTCAAAGATACGATACTTCGGTCTGCCAGTCGATGTCCCCTTGGAACAGCTACGAGGATAGGGTCAATGTAGACGACTTGACATTCAATGCCATCCTCTTGTATAGGCGGTGAGGCCAAGCAAAAATCGACCTCTCCTCTATGAAGAAGCGTAACCATTTCCTGCGTAGTCAGCATTTGTACATGAAATTGGATATCGGGCCGCTTTTTCCGAAACTCTCGAAGGATATTGGGCAGCGTGCTTGCAGTAGTCACCGCCAATTCAAGCGTGCCATGTTCCGGGTTGGACAAATCGCTAAGCTCCAGCTTCCCCTGTTCCAATTCAAACAAAGCTCTTTCCACCCGGCAGAAGAATTTGCTTCCGAACTCATTCAGACGTAGCTTTCTCCCTTTTCGATCAAAGAGCGGGACTCCCAGATCCTCCTCCAATCGTTGGATCGTTTTGCTGAGGGACGATTGGGTCACATGCAGACTTCGTGCAGCTTCGGTCACATGCTCCATTCGAGCTACCGTAAGAAAGTATTGCAGTTGAAGAAGTTCCATTTAGCTCCTCCATTCATTCCTTCCAATCAATGAAATCATAACATGAAATGCGTTGGAGTAAATGTTTGAATTCCAGTACGATATCATCAAAACGCTTTAGGAGGGCTGAAAAATGGGGGCTCACAACAGGTGGTTGATGATTTCCGTTGGACTAGGGATATTATTGAATCCATTAAATTCTTCGATGATTTCTGTTGCGATTGCAAGGCTGCAAGATGTGTACCGTCTTGACTTCACGGTTGTTTCATGGATTATTTTTTCGTTCTACATTGCGAGTGCAATTGCTCAACCTGTCATGGGAAGGGCAAGCGATTTGTTCGGCCGGAAGAAGATATTTCTTACTGGGCTCGTCGTATCTTTCGTTGCTTCATTATTGGCTCCAATATCACCAAACTTTGGGTGGCTCATTGTGTTCCGAATAGTGCAATCGATTGGAACAAGCATGATGGTTGCAGTTGGAATGGCCATTGTACGAATTCATATTACGGAGAAACAAGCGACTGCGCTTTCCGTACTGTCCATATTCCTATCCGGAGCAGCAGCGATTGGACCTTTTATTGGCGGGGTATTGATTCATTATTGGGATTGGTCTGCTATCTTTCTCGTTAATATTCCGTTCGTGGTGGCGAGCTTGCTGTTAGGCTGGAGGATGATTCCAAAAGACGAAGCGGCATCATCTGTAGCACACAACATGTCTTTTCAAAAATGGCTGGATTTGATTGATGCAAGAGGGATCCTGCTCTTCACAGTGGGTCTGGTTGCACTGCTGGTAGGATTACTGTCAGTAAAATCATCCGGGTATGTCTCATGGTGGCCTATCATGGTTGGGGGGATCGGCCTCGTTACACTGGGGGCTTTCGTACGACATGAGTTAAAAACAACTTCACCGTTTATTCCTCTACGGACATTCGCCAAGTATCCTGCAATGACGTGGGTCAATATTGAATTCATGCTCGCTAACGTCCTTTTTTATTCGCTTTTTTTCGGGCTTCCGTCCTACTTGCAAATGGTTCGCCATGTCAGCGAGTTTCATACAGGAATGCTCATGCTAAGCTTAGGTTTATGCTCACTCGTTGCTTCTCCAATAGCAGGACGTTGGATTGATAAATCAGGGCCTCGGCCTGCATTGTTCGTATCCGCCATACTGATGACATTTGGGTCCGTGTGGCTCGTGGCATTCAATCAAGATTCACATGTGATCAGCGTGTGTGTGGCATTAGCTGCATTCGGTATTAGCAACGGGTTAAACAATGTTGGAATGCAAGCAGCCCTGTTCAAAAGTTCACCTAAAGAAATAATCGGAGTCGCATCCGGATTATTTCAAACATCCAGATACTTGGGAACCATTCTCTCCTCGTTGTTGATCGGCATGGTAATGGGAGGTAAGTTCAGCGCCGAGGGGTTGCAAGTGCTTGGCATTATCCTCACAACAATCGCATTGTCTTTGGTACTCATGAGTTGGCGACGGGAATCAAGGCAAAGGGGGGAGGCGTAGGTTCACCCATCCCTATTCAAAATCGCAGGCGTGGTTCAATACAAACTGTTTATATTTTTCAGTTGCAGGTGATAAATATCTCCCTTCTACCCAAGCAATGCCAATTGTTCGTTGGCACTTCGGACTTTTGACCGGTATTTGTGTGATCTTGCTCTGGTCTGTGCCCTTTAAATTGGGCAAAAGTGAGATTCCCAGTCCAGCAGCGACCAGTCCTGCAACGGTATCTGCTTCCTCTCCTTCAAATGTAATCGGAGGTGCAATTCCCGCTACTTGAAACAATTGCTCGACGGTGATACGAAGGGAGTACCCTTCTTTTAAATGGATAAATGATTCATCTGCAATCTCTTCCAACGTAATCGAGGTACGATTTGCATACTTGTGGTCTTTGGGGACAATTACAAAAAGTTCTTCATTCCAAAGCGGCTTCCACACAAAGGGAGATCTCATATCCATAGGAGCGAGGAGACAAAGATCAAATTCTCCTACTTGCAACTGATTCATAAGGGTATGGGAGGGGCCTTGTCCGAGTCGAAAATGGATGTTTGGGTAGTGGGAGCGAAAAGAAGCCAGTAAATCAGGGATACGACTGGTACTTAACGTGTGCAGAAACCCAAGCGACACTTCTCCCTTATCAGGATCAAGTAAATCCATGATTTCTTGTTTTCCTTCATGAAATTCCTTCATCATATTTTCGACGCGCTTTAAAAAGATATGACCATATTTATTAAGGCGAATCGAACGTCCCTGACGGTCAAACAAGGGCACACCAATTTCGTCCTCAAATCGGGCGATCGAACGACTAAGGGCAGACTGGGAAATAGAGAGAGCTTCGGCAGCATGTGTCACGTGTTGGATTCTTGCTAGGGTTTGAAAATATTCGAACTGTTGCCATTCCATTCGAAAGCACCACTTTCCGTTCGGAGTTTTCATTACATAAATGCATGAAAAACATGATTATAATGAATTATACATCATAGAAAAATGGTGATACCATGAAACCATAATAATCCTGAAATATGATGGTGATCACATGATACAACAAGGCACGCCACTTTTTCGCAAAACCAGCTTTGCTTTCTTTGCCGCTGGTTTTAATACGTTTGCTATTCTTTACTGCGTACAACCGTTATTACCCGAATTTTCAAAAGAGTTTACAATTGATCCGACGACAGCAAGCCTTTCCCTCTCCATTACAACCATGGTTCTTGCTATCAGTATGCTCATTTTTGGTTCGCTGTCTGAAGTTTGGGGACGAAAGCCAATCATGATCTTTTCCATGCTTGCTTCCTCCGTGTTTTGTATTCTCACAGCATTCAGTTCGAATTTTCATGTTCTCCTAGTATTTCGAACGATTGAAGGAATTTCATTGGCTGGTTTACCTTCCATTGCAATGGCCTATCTTGGAGAAGAAATCGAATCCAAAAGCCTTGGAGCGGCTATGGGTCTCTATATATGTGGCAATTCAATTGGTGCTGTTTTTGGCAGGGTTTTCTCAGGCATGATGAGTGACTACTTTGGCTGGCACATCGCAATAGGGGGGATTGGTCTCATAAGTCTTGCTGCTACACTGATTTTTTGGAACGCCTTACCACCTTCACAAAATTTCAAAGCGCGCCCATTCGTAATTAAAAAGTTAGGTCAGTCATTAATGGATCATCTAAAGGCTCCAGGACTCGTTTGCTTGTTTGTCATCGGATTTATACTTTTAGGGACGAATGTAGCGTTGTTCAATTACATCGCTTATGTATTACTCGGAAAGCCCTATTCACTCAGCCAAGCATTTATCAGTTGGACATTTTTCATTATGATCATCGGAATGTTCAGCTCTGTCTGGATAGGAAAATTAGTAGATCGTCACGGTAAGCAAAAGCTGTTATTCATTAGCTTATTCCTTGCATTGATCGGCGTCTGTTTGACGTGGGAATCGAATCTCATTGTAAAAATAGGAGGTCTTGGATTTTTTACTTTTGGATTCTTTGGAGCTCATTCCGTTGCAAGCAGCTGGGTAGGACAGCTTGCTTTGCAGAACAAAGCACAAGCCTCTTCCTTGTATTTATTTTTCTACTATACGGGTTCAAGTGTAGGTGGTACGCTCGGAGGATTGTTCTGGTCTGCATACGGATGGGGAGGAGTAATCAGCATGAATGTCGGCTTTCTCGTAGTTGGCTTCATACTTTGGGCGTGGGTTTCAAAAATGGCACAGAGCGCGAATAAAGTGACGAAAATAGCTTAAACTTGGGGCCTATTAGTAAAAACGGAAAAACTCAGTATCGTTCGGCGATACGAAGTCTTTCCGTTTCTTCACATGTCCAAACTATAAGCCAACTGCCAGCGCCAACAAGACCGCGGAAGCACCACCTGCAAGCGAGCCAGCGATATTGACGGCATCATTGTTCCAACCGGCGCGGCCGCGGATTCGCACGGCTGGCCTGCCGCAGTGGCGAGCCTGCTCGATTTCGCGACCGCAAACGTCGCAACAGTACATTTGCTGCCATGTCGCACCGATCCACGAATCGACCAGCGACCCGATAATGCCCGCCAGTCCGGCTATTCCGATCCAGGCTGCCAGTCTAAGTGCAGGCTCGGCCGCATCCGGCGCGGATTGGCCGGGTACCGCAAGCAGCAACCAAGCTGCACCACCGATAAATAGACCACCGGCCAGCGAAGCATACATGCCCAGGCCAGAAACGCCACCGGATGTGCCTGGCGGAACGCGCTGACCCGTCTTGATCGATCTCGGGGGCTTCCGGCTCAAGCCGCCGATTTCTGTCGCCCATGTATCGGCTGTGACCGCTGCCATCACGCCGAGGAAGGCGTACCACCACAGAGAATGCGGCCACGCCCAATTTGCTACACATAACAGCAGCCCTAGCCCTCCATTTGCGAGCACCTGGCCGGCATCGCGCCTTCCCGTTTTCTCATAACCGCTCTCTGCCTCTTCCTTTTTATGCTTTTTCCACTTAGACAATAAGGTAGACGAGACAAAAAAAGCGATGAGGGAGCCGAACCAGACAGGGCTTGCGAGTGCGTACATCACGGTGCCCAGTATCACCGCCGCCAAAAAGCCGGAACCGGACAGCGACCGTTTTACATAAGCCGCCCCTGCAATCCCGGCGCTGCAGGCCAGACCTATTAACCACTCCACAATTTCCCGCCCCCTTTTGCATTGGCACTATTATACCTCAACGCAGCAGGCTAGATGAGTAACAAACACATTGCCGTATCCATTGTTTGATCGAATGGGTCGAAAAGTAAAGCACTTGTTTAGGATTTCCTCAGCGATGACGAAGTTTATTGTGATAACGTTGAAACATGCCAAAAGTTGGACATAGATAGAACGAAAGGATGATTTGTAATGAAGACTTCTCTCAAAGAGATTGCGGTGTCGTTTTTGCAACTAGTGGCGTCGGGGAACGTACGAGAAGCATACCAAAGCTACACAGGTCCGGATTTCCGCCACCATAATCCTTATTTCCGTGGCGATGCTCATTCACTTATGCTTGCAATGGAAGAGAACGCCGAAAAGAATCCTCATAAAATTCTCGAAGTGAAACGTGCCATCGAAGAGGGGGATATCGTTGCGGTTCACTCCCATGTGAAGCAAAATCAAGAGGATCTTGGGGGAGCTGTCGTCCATATCTTCCGTTTTCACCACGATCGAATCGTCGAATTATGGGATGTAGGTCAGGCCATACCGGAAAATTCCCCCAATGAGAATGGAATGTTTTAAAGTAGGATATTGTTGTTGAGCTAACTGGAATCGATAGCTCAACAATAAGAATCTTTTCATTCCGAACAACCAACCAAGCAGGTTAGAGAAAAAAGAAGAAATAAGCGAAAGTCTTTGGGATACCCACCGAAGCCCAATGGAAAAAAAGAAACCTGCCTTTAGCATCCACCTCTGAGATACTTCGCAGAGGCGCGACTTTGGACGCGGGTTTCTTTTTGTCCATGGAGCTGGGCAGGGATGACCCCCGAGCAGGTAGCCCAAGAACTTGAGCGTTTTCTTCTTTTTTCTCTCCACCACCGAAGGCCCGATCGAAATCAATAGAAAAAAGGCTCCGCGATAATCAGCGAAGCCATTGTATCTACTACTTTGTTTATTCCATTCTCTCCAAAGCCCCATGCACAATTTTCCCTTTAAACATAACAGCAGCCCGACGAGCTTTTCTCGCAATCGCTTCCGCAGAGCAGGAGCTTTCTGCAAACACAATGCTCGCTTCGTCGCCAACCTTTGGCCAGGCACGGTTTCCATCTTTATCAAGCGTGGTTTTTCCTCCCGTGATGAAGTACAAGGACTGTACCAATGATTTCTCATCCACCCAACGGTAACGCTCGACCAGACGGTTTAACTTATCCAGCATATCGCCTGTTCCATATGGCGACCACGAATCGTAGAACCCATCGTAGCCAAGTGCGACATGCACGCCTTTGGCATGAAGCATCGGAACAGGTGGCATCGCACGATTAATCGGAACTGTCGTTAGGATCATCGTTCCCAGTTTGGACAATCGGTCTGCCATGTCCGAGCTTTCCTCTAAAGACACATCTCCGAGTGCAAAAGCATGACTGATCGCCATACGATTTTGCCAGCCAGCTTCTTCAGTCAGATCAAGCAGTCTCTTGATCGTATAGAAGCCGAGTGTCCCCGGATCATGCAGGTGAATATCGACATCCGCATCTGCTTCCACCGCAATGTCCATCATTTCACGCACGGAGCCTTCCAATTCATTATCGATCCCAGCCGGGTCCAAGCCCCCAACCAGCGTAGCGCCTTCCTTCATCGCTTGTCTCATCAAGGAGCTTGCTTGTGTACGCAAGAGACCCTGCTGAGGGAAAGCAACGATCTCATAAGTCAGACGATCGCTGTATTCTTCCAGGGCTGCACGCACACCCTCCAAGTTTTTCAGGCCGATGTATGGATCGATGTTGACGTGTGTGCGCACATGCGTAGCACCGCCTTTGATATGCCACTGTAACATTGCTTGCGCGCGCTCTTTGGTCGTCCCAGTCATCAGCGGCATTTCGGTTGCTTCGAACTCCAAGCGATCGATCAGCTTTTTCGGAGGGAGGCAAGATTTCCAGGTTGCGCCCGCATACGTTTTATCCAGATGGTTATGCTTCTCGACAAAAGAGGGGAGGGCCAATAAACCTTTTGCATCTTCTTGCGGTAAAGTGGTGTCGAGTGGTTCGTTCGCCGATACGATCTCTGCGATTTTGCCGTCTTCGATTTTCAAATGACAGATTTCTGAGATTGTGTGAAAGACGCCATCGTCTCCTGTTTCAAATCCTTTATCGAGACAAACGTTGGTTAACCAAAAAGCTTGCATCACTAGAAATCAGCCCTTTCTCTATCTTACAAATAGTGGATGAGAGTCAAGTCTAGCTGTCTAAGTTAATTGTAGTGAATATTTCGAACAAGGTTGTTCATCTTTTTTACTAGTTTTTGCATGATCTTTACGTATTGTGTGGAATCTTGCTTGTTTTCGAAAAGGAGTAAAGATTGTGCAAATACATGTAAAGTTATTGAAACAATTTTTACAGAATATTTCCTATAATGATAGAAGGATACAATGGAGTGGAGATGCCTGGAACGAGAAAGAGTAGGGAGGATCATCATGAAAAAGAAAATAACCGCAAAATATGTCATCGGTTTTGACGGCGAAGATCATGTGATTATCAAAGATGGGGAAGTCGTTTACGAGAACGACACCATTGTGTATGTGGGGCACCATTTTGATGGTGAGGTAGATGAAGTGATCGATGCTGGCAATGCAGTAGTCAGTCCGGGCTTCATTGACCTAAATGCGTTAGGGGACATTGATCACGACATCGTACATCTGGAGCAAGCTTCTGACAGAAACAAAAACATGCTCTGGTCGGAAGAATACTACCGCAAAGGCTATCATGAGGTAATGACCCCAGAGGAAGAGGCGTTCAAATCCCTTTACGCCTACAGTCAACTGATTCTAAACGGAGTAACGACAGCGATGCCGATTACATCCGTATTTTACAAGCTTTGGGCGGAAACGTATGAGGAGCTGGCAGCCGCAGCCGACCATGCAGGACGCTTGGGCTTGCGCATGTACATGGGGCCGAGCTATCAATCTGGTATGCGTGTCGTGAAGGCAAATGGAGAGATCGAAGTCCTGTGGAACGAAGCCGAAGGTCAAGCAGGTCTGGAGCGGGCTGTACAATTCGTCAAAGATTTCGATGGGGCTCACAACGGACTCATCCGTGGAATGCTGGCGCCAGAGCGAATCGAGTCACAGTCTGTGGAGAATTTGATCAACACAAAGCGCTACAGCGAGGAGCTCGGATGTCCAATCCGTCTGCATGCTGCACAAGGTCTCTATGAATATACGGAAATCCATCGTCGTCATAACCAATCACCGATTCAGTTCCTACATGAGATCGGCTTCCTCGGAAAGAGAACGGCGATTCCGCACGCCCATTTCATCCCAGGCTTTAGTAAGGCGAAAATCGGTGAGGGAGACGACTTGGCGATCCTCCAAGAGACAGGTACGACTGTGATTCACTGCCCGCTCGTAGTCGGCCGCCACGGCGAGGCACTCGAATCGTTTGCCCGTTACAAGCGTCGTAGCGTCAACATCGCGATTGGAACCGATACGTTCCCACCTGACTTCATCCAAAACATTCGCACAGCCAGCATGCTGTCCCGCTTGGTGGAAGGCGATGTCGCAGATTCCAGCTACGCGGACATTTACCGCGCAGCGACATTGGGCGGCGCACGTTTCCTTGGCAGAGACGATCTGGGACGATTGGCGCCGGGGGCAAAAGCAGATATAATTGCGATCGATCTGGACGGTTTCCACATGGGTGCGGTAGATGATCCGATTCGTACGATTATTACGTGCGGCTCAGGCCGTGATGTGAAGCTCTCAATCATCGCTGGGCGCACCGTAATGAAAGACCGCCTCTTGCCAGGAGTTGATCTGGAAGAGATCAAAGCAAAGGGACAGCGTTACTTTGACAAAATGCGTCTGGGCTACGTCGAGCGCGACTATCAACAGCTGGGAGAAAAAGAACTGTTCAAGCCTTCTTTCCCCATTGTGAGCAAACCATAGTTTAAGCAAAAGGAAGAAGCACAATCTGCTAGAAACGGCGGATTGTGCTTTTTTGGTTACCGACTTCTTTACCGTATGAACCCGCCTTCGGAATGCATAATCTGCCCCGTAATCCATTCCGCTTCGTCACTCGCCAGAAAAGCGACCAGACGTGCTGCATCCTCGGGCTGTCCGATTCGTCCGAATGGAAATTGCTGCAAAAGGTATTGCTTGATTTCTTCGTTCATCCAGCCTGAGTCGGTGGGACCAGGATTTACAGCGTTGACAGTAATCCCTCGCGTAGCTACTTCGGCAGCGAGTGTAGTCGTCAGGGCATCCACAGCTCCTTTTGTTGTGGCATACGCGATCTCACCGACCATTGCGCCTTTGGATTGACCGGAAGTCATGTTGATGATTCGTCCTCCACGTTGTTGAGAGAAGCGACGTGCAAATTCCACACTGAGCATCGTGGTTGCCCGCACATTGATGGCATAATGTGCGTCCAGACTGGCAATATCTAGTGCCTCGTAGCCGTCATTTGTCGAGTAGCAAGCATTGTTGACGAGGATGCTTGGTTCGCCCAGTTGTGCCGAAGCTACGTCGAGCACCTCCTTGTAGGCATCAGGCTGTGACAGATCGATCTCGATCCCTGCACATCTGACTCCATAGCCTCTGATCTCGTCCTGCAAAATGGCGGGTTCATCTTTTTGAATCCCATGCGCCATGGATTGGTCATATGCGGTCCAGAACGTATGAAAAATATCGACGCCGTGTGAGGCAAGCCTTTTACAGATAGCAGCCCCAATCCCTTGAAGGCGGCTGGCACCTGTGACAATGGCAATTTTTCCGTGCAAGCGAAGGTGTGTCGTCATCATTATCCCTCCTCATCTTTGTCTATTCTACCTTTTCGGTACGACGATTGCTTTCATCCTGCATGATAGAAAAAATCATATATCGCGAAAAAATAACGAAGTTTTCGCTAAATGTAAGGAATTTGTGTCCCTACGAGAAACTTACGCTGGAAATCATGCAAAATTGTTGCTATTTTGTATATATAGGAAGTTGTTCAAGAAATAGTGGATTTAATACTAAGGGAGATGTAGAAGATGGAGTGTCAGTTAACAATTACCCGGACAGAACAGAAAAAAGAGAAGCCCGCATCTGACAAGCTGGGGTTCGGTGTTCATTTTACCGATCATATGTTCACCATGGATTACACAGAAGGTAAAGGATGGCATGATCCACAAATTGTCGCTTACTCTCCGCTGACACTGGACCCGGCAGCAATGGTGTTCCATTACGGGCAAGCTGTATTTGAGGGGTTAAAAGCTTATCGCAATCAAGAGGGCAAGGTTCGCTTGTTCCGTCCTGATCAAAATTTCAAGCGTATGAACCGTTCACTGGAGCGTATGAGCATGCCATTGATCGACGAAGAATTCATGGTCGAGGCATTGAAGCAGCTGGTGGCGGTCGATAAAGAATGGATTCCAACAGAAAGCGGACAGTCTCTCTACATTCGTCCTTTCGTAATCGCGACAGAGCCATGCTTTGGAGTGCGCGCTTCGCATACGTACAAATTGGTGATCGTCTTGTCGCCGGTTGGAGCGTACTATGCAGGTGGCATGCAGCCCGTTAAAATTTACGTAGAAAACAACTATGTTCGTGCGGTAAGAGGCGGAACAGGAAACGCAAAAGTAGCAGGTAACTACGCAGGCGGTCTGAAAGCACAAGTAGAAGCGAAGGAAAAAGGCTATGAGCAAGTGTTGTGGCTCGACGGCGTAGAGAACAAATATATTGAAGAAGTAGGCAGTATGAACGTGTTCTTCAAGGTAAAAGGCGAAGTGTGGACCCCTGCTTTGAACGGCAGTATCCTGGAGGGTATCACGAGAGATTCGACGATCCAATTGCTCAAGGACTGGGGAATTCCAGTTGTAGAGAAGCGGATCTCCATGGAAGACCTGCATACCGCTTACGTCAACGGTGAGCTGGAAGAAGCATTCGGTACCGGAACAGCGGCAGTTATTTCCCCAGTCGGTGATCTGAACTGGAACGGACATCAGATGATCATTAACGGTGAAAAAACAGGCGAGTTGACGACAAGACTGTACGACACAATGACAGGCATTCAATACGGTGAGCGTGAAGACAAGTTTGGCTGGTCGGTAGAAGTGACAGAATAATCACGCCAATAATACAAAAGGCATGGCCCTTTCTTTTTCGGAAGAGGGCTATGCCTTTTTTGATCACAAGAAAAAGGAGGAGAATCACCATGATCATCAGTAAGTCGCAGTATTTCACCTATTGACAGGGGGTGTGCAAAATACTACCATTCGTGGTAATACCACAAAAAAATGTTGTAGGACCAGCAGTGGAGGGAGGCGACAATGACATCGGAGAAAAAAGGGGGAAAGAAAGAACGGGCGTCGGATCAAATTGAGATGAAATTAATCAAGGCAATTTTGACCCGAGAATATCCTACAGGAAGTACGCTGCGGCCGGAACGGGAGTTGGCAGAGTACTACGGGGTAGGTCGGCCAACCGTTAGAGAAGCACTGCAACGCTTGGAAAGAGATGGCTGGATCACTGTGCGGAAAGGACATCCGGCTATTGTCAACGATTATTGGCATCAAGGCAATGTAATGACCCTTGTCCATATCATTCAAAACCACGACGATGTTACGGATGAGTTTATTTCGTACTTGCTGGAACTGCGGATATCGTTGGCACCCGTTTACATTCGTAACGCGGTTGCTGCTCATCAGCCGAAGGTAGTCGCATTGCTTGCCAATCTCGATCAACTGAAACCTGATGCTGTTTCTTATGCAGCGTTTGACTGGGAGCTGCAGAAAAATCTGACGAGGCTTTCCCCAAATCCTATCTATTTACTGATTGTAAACAGTTTTGACTCCTTTTACCTAAAAATGGCGCGAAGGTATTTTTCCATCCCGGAACACCGCGAGGCATCTTGGCACTATTACCATGAACTGTTGAACGTCGCTTTACAGGGAGATTTCATCGAAGCAGAGCGTGTAGCCAGAAAGGCAATGGAAAAAAGTTTGGAGCTGTGGAGAAACCGAACCGTGTTGGAACAAGACAAGTGAAGGAATACAAGAGGAGGGCGTTCTGTTGAAGGCAAAGTATCTGAAGGAATTCTTTACGTTTCCGGATATCCTCATCATGAGCATTCTATTCCTAATTAGCTTGTCTTTCACTATTTCTGAATGGTACGTGCTGGAAACATGGCTGGCACTCGTGGCGGGGATGATTGGATATGCGGCAAGCGAATACTTGATTCATCGATTTCTCTTTCACCTCAAACCGCCTCGAAATCCATTTTTTCTTCATTTGTTAAAGCGCTTACATTATGATCATCACGCCGATCCGAACAACTTGCACCTGTTGTTCTTACCTGTGTGGTACAGCATGCCGCTCATTGCAGGAACCGGAGGCATTTGTTATCTGCTTACTTCCGACGTGATTATGACCAATGCCTTTGTTACAGGCGTGATAGGATTTCTGCTATTTTATGAATGGACGCATTATATCGCCCATCGTCCTGTTCAACCCATATCCCCATGGGGGCGCTGGATGAAAAAGCTCCATCTATGGCATCACTTCAAAAATGAACATTATTGGTACGGTGTTACCAGCCCTGTTTTTGACGTCATGCTGGGAACTTACAAGAATGAACAGGACGTCGAGAAAAGTTCGACGGTGAGGGATCTGGAAAGACGATGGGACAAAGATGTTGAACTGTAAATGACTAAAGAGCATATTTTAACATCTTTTGCACAGCCATCCCTTTTTTGAGGGATGGTTTTTTTCTACCTAAGATTTAGAAGCTATCGATAAACCGCCAAAGCTGCTGAGAAGAAAAAGCACAGGGCTCGCAGACCTTGACAACGCCTACCCAGTCGGAACTTCAAAAAGGGGACCACGCTTGTCGAACACTTCTTCTTTGAGACCCTTCCGCCCGTAGGGTGGCTTTGGCTCGACGGTCCCCTTTTTGAAGTGTAGACGGACAGTGAATCCCCCCTGCTGGCGTGTCAGAGTCGAAGAGAACTGTGCTTTTTCTTCTCCTCCACTATGTTGACCCAAACGCAGCAGTCCCCCTTGTTTTGTCCCAATCCCTATGTTTACACTAGTAGAAACTCATTATAAATTCCTGTCGAAAGAGAAGGTGATTCTCTTTGTTACATAAAGCGCAAGAGATTCTACGAAAGTACTTTGGCTACGAATCATTTCGGGAAGGCCAGAAAAAGATCATCACGAGCCTGTTAGCCGGACATGACACTGTGGGCATCATGCCAACAGGTGGCGGAAAATCGATCTGCTACCAAGTCCCAGCGATGCTCCAGGACGGAGTAACCATCGTGATCTCCCCACTCATCTCACTGATGAAGGATCAGGTCGACGTGCTGGTCAGCATGGGCATTCCCGCCACCCAAATTAACAGCTCACTGGATTATAGCGAGGTTCGCGATCGACTGCGAATGGCGGCCCGAGGAGAGTACAAGCTGCTGTATATCGCCCCGGAGAGATTGGAATCCGAAACGTTCCAAAACCTGATTCAGGATGTACCGATCTCGTTTGTGGCGGTGGACGAAGCGCATTGCGTCTCGCAGTGGGGGCACGATTTCCGTCCGAGCTATTTGGCGATTGCCCGTTTTCTTCAATCCTTGCCACAGCGCCCGATCGTCGCAGCCCTTACGGCGACAGCGACTCCAGAAGTAACAGAGGACATCAAGCGACAGCTGGAATTAAAGGACGAGCGCCTTTTTATCACAGGTTTTGGCAGAGACAATCTCATCTTGTCCGTACGTAAGGGGGAGAACCGTCGAGAATTCATCCAGGCGTACTTGCGTGCGAATAAGCAGCAGGCGGGTATTATTTATGCGGCAACGAGAAAAGACGTGGACGCTTTGCATGCAGATTTGGACAAGCGTGGCTTTGCTGTGACCAAATACCATGCAGGCCTGACGGAGGAGGAGCGTGCGGCCAACCAGGAAGCATTCCTGTTTGATGATGTCCGTACGATGATCGCGACCAACGCATTTGGCATGGGCATCGACAAGTCCAATGTGCGATACGTCATCCATTACAACATGCCGAAAAACCTGGAGGCGTATTACCAGGAAGCAGGCCGTGCGGGACGCGACGGGGAGCCAAGTGAGTGTATTCTATTGTTTCAGCCACAGGATATCCAGACGCAAACGTTTTTCATCGAGCAGAATCAACTGCAAGACGAGCGCAAGGAGCATGAGTACAAAAAGCTGTACGCGATGATCGACTATTGCCGGACGCCGCGCTGCTTGCAGCAAAACATCGTCCAATATTTCGGCGAAACAGATGCTGACGTATGTGGACGCTGCGGGAACTGTACGGATGAGACCGAGCTGTCCGATATTACGCTCGAAGCGCAGAAGATTTTCTCCTGCGTCAAACGTATGAGAGAGCGCTTCGGTGCAGCACTCGTCGCGCAGGTGCTCAAAGGCTCCAAGAATAAAAAGGTCACCCAGTTTTCCTTCGATCAGTTGCCTACGTACGGTCTGATGAAGGAATACAAGGAAAAAGAGATCGCAGACTTGATCCAGCTCCTCATTGCCGAAGGGTATTTGCAAGTAACGGAGAGCCAATATCCAATCGTCAAGCTAGGGGAGCGGGCATTGCCTGTTTTGCGGGGCGAAGAGCGCGTCGTGCAAAAAATCTCGATTCGCCCTGTGCAACTGACAGAGGATGACGAGTTGTTTGAGCACCTGCGCGCGTTGCGAAAGGAAATCTCGACGCGACAAAAGGTGCCGCCATACGTCATTTTCCCAGACAGTACCTTGAAGGAAATGAGCAGTATTTGCCCGACTGATAGAGAGGCTATGCTCAAAATCAAAGGAGTCGGCGAGGCGAAATTTGAGAAGTACGGGGAACTCTTTCTGGAGTGTTTGCAGAACTATGTAGCGATCAAGTCGTGACATTTACGTCACGGCTTTTTTTGCTATTTTTCCTTTCATATGCCTGCTATAGTTAGATAGCAACCCAGAATTTTCTTACATAATAGAATAGGAGGACAATAAGAGCAACACCATCGAGGTCACTGACAGATTAAGAGAGACAGAGGGGAAAACATGAAAAAACTAGCGAAGGGCTTATTGAGTGTTGCACTCACCTCCATGCTGCTAGGCAGTGGAATGATGGGGATCGCCGCACCGGTAAAGGCCGCAGAAACACCTACCAAAATCACGTTGCTTGGTACATCTGACATTCACGGACGATTCATGCCGTGGGATTATGCTTTGGATGGCCCGAATCAAAATGGAAGCATGACGCAGCTATTCACGATGATTAAAGAGATTCGCAAAGAAAATCCAAACACGGTGTTGCTGGACGCAGGCGATTCGATCCAAGACAACTCGGCAGAGCTGTTCAACGACCAACCGCAGTCTCCCGTCATGGTCGCGATGAATGAAATGAACTATGACGCATGGGCTTTTGGCAATCATGAATTTAATTTTGGACTCGATGTTTTGAACAAGGTCAGCAGCCAGTACAAAGGCGCTGTTCTGGCGGGGAACATTTACAAGGAAAATGGCGAGCGTTTCTTGCCTGCATACACGATCATTGAGCGTGCCGGTGTGAAAATCGGCGTCATTGGGATGAACACACCGATGATTACCGATTTCGAAAAAGGAACCGATCATCTGGACGGTCTCGTGATCAAAAACCCGGTAGAAGAAACCAAGAAAGCCGTAAAAGAGCTGGAAGGCAAAGTAGACGTCATGATCGGTCTCATGCACATGGGCATCGAGAATGAAAACGGCATTCCGGGTACGGGCGTAGCAGATATCGCGAACGCTGTTCCAGAACTGACTGCGATTTTTGCCGGGCACATGCACAAGCTTGTGAAAAAGGAAGAGATCAACGGCGTCCTGATCACAGAGCCGGACAAATACGGTACGCATCTCTCGCGCATTGACCTGACTTTCGAAAAGAAAGACGGCAAGCTCGTGCTAACTGACAAGGAAGCGACTGCGCTCCCTGTAAAAGGCGCAGATGGCACACCAGCGGTATCCGATGCAGAGCTGGAGACCAAGCTCAAGCCTTTCCATGAATTCGCGCGCGCAGATGCCAACATTGTCGTAGCAGAGCTCAAAGGCATGAACCTGGTACCGAAAAACGAGATCGAGGGCATCCCGACGGTACAAATTCAAGAGACGCCACTCTCTGACTTTTTCCATGAAGTGATGCTCTACTACAGCAAAGCAGACGTGGTTGCTCACCAGATCGACAACGACAAAGCCAAGCTGGATGTCGGTCCGATCAAGAAAAAGGATATCGCCTACAACTACCAATATGCAGGTGGCGAGATCACCGTTTACAAAGTGACCGGAAAAGACTTGAAGGACTATATGGAATGGGCAGTAGGCTATTTCAATTCCACTCGCCCTGGTGACGTGACAGTGAGCTTTGATCCAAAACGCCGCGCTTCCAAATACAGCACCAACGATTTCTTCGGCGGCGTGAAGTACGAAATCGATCTGACCAAGCCATACGGCAGCCGCATCACGAACCTGCGCAAGCTCGATGAGACACCGATCAAGGCTGAAGATACCTTGAAGCTCGGAATGAACTCATACCGAATGGAAGCTTTGCAGGCAAAAGGTGGCGCGTTGGAAGGACGCAAATTCGAACAACTATGGTCTTCCAAAGACAATACAGTGTTTGGTGAAACAGGTGGAACGATCCGCAATCGCGCTATCGCATACCTGAAAGAAGTGAAAAAAGGCGTTTACGAGCCAAAAGTACAAAACAACTGGAAGATTACAGGTGTGGATACCGCTGCATCTGAACGCAAGGATGTAGTAGAGCTGATCAATGCAGGCATCTTGAGCGTTCCGAAAACGGCAGATGGCAAATACACCAATATCGCTTCCATCAACATCAAGGACGCGGTAACCAAAGAAGAAATCGCAGAACTGTCTGCAAAAGTAAAAGTCGATGCAGCGAAGATCGCGACTGTGAAAACAAAAGGCGAATTTTATCATCAACTGAACGAAGCGAGAAAGGCTGCGGAAAAATCGGTCGCACCGACAACCAATACGCAGCAAAAGAAATAGCATAGTTGAATGAAAGAAAGCCGTGACGCAAGTAGTCACGGCTTTTTCAATGACGGAAAACTGTTAACGAACGATACGTCTGCGGTACTTCACCAGATACAACAGGAAGCCGAGCAGCAGCAGCCCTTGACCAACAATCGCACCGGAGATGGAGATGCCGATATAGGTAATCAAGTAGTAAATGCCGGAGCCTACTGCCATCAGCAGATTCTCGATGAAGTTCTGAATCGCAATCGTTTTCCCGGAACCAACCATCCTCTTGCCTTCATCCTGCAAGACAGTATTCATCGGGATAATGAACACGCCACCCATGAATCCAACGAGGAGCAACAAACAGATGGCAACAAAGATGTTATCCGTCCAAGGAAATAGCACGATGATGAGAAACATTCCGAATCCGTATGTCAGCGATCGAGTGAAATGAGACAAAGGAATGAGCTTGGGAGCGAGAAAAGCTCCGGCGATAATCCCGATGGATGTCGTTGCGAGAATCAGCGATACAGAGAAGCTCTCTGGGTTAATCCCGAGCGCGAGTGGAATCCATGCCAGAACTGCCACGCGCAGGACAGCAGAGGACATCCAGAATGCTCCGGTTCCAATCAGGGCAAAGCTCGTTTCCGGACGATTCATCAAGTGCTGGAAGTCGATGAAAAAGCGTCGTGCTTCTGCCCCATAGCGAATCGATGCATCCCCTCTCATACGCGGAATAAAGAAAGTCATGCCAAGTGATAGCAGATAGATCAGCAGACAAATTCCTGATGAGATAAGCGGCGCTGTCATGTTCGCGATTGCTCCACCACCGCCGATTCCTGTCAAAATCGCAAAGATCGTATAGGCTTCGATGCGTGCATTCGCATGAAACAGCTCATCTTCATTACGAGTCAGCTCCGGCAAGATTCCGTACTTGGCGGGAGAATAGACAACCGCTCCGACGCCTACTGTGAAGTAACACAACATCAGCATCACGATGCTGGACTGGTCAATGAAAAATAGCAGGACGACGCCAAGCGCTTTAATCAGGTTGCCGATCACCAGCACGATTGACTTGGCATGCTTGTCGGCAAAAGGCCCAACCAGTGGAGCGAGAAAAATGTAAGGGAGAAAGAATGAAATGGATACGAGTGCAAGCATGGCGGGAGAAAAACCGTTCTCCCGCAGCAGATTCGCGATGACAAACAAAATCATGTTGTCGGCAAAGGCCGATAGAAATTGAGTGAAGTACAGTGCTTGTAATGGTTTTAATCGTATGTTCACATCATTTTCCTCCAGTCTCCGCCAGTTGTTTCAAGCTGACGTAATCTGTTTTGCCGCTACCGAGCAGTGGCAGTGCCTTGATCACTTGCATAGCACCTGGAATGAGTAGTGGCGAGTATTGCTTTTCAGTCAAGTACGCACGTAGCTGGCTTAGCTGCACGGTTTCATCTGTCGTATATAGCAGGACACGCTCACCTTTTCGCGGATCATTCACTGTGATCGCAGCAAAACCGGAGTGTCCGAAGCATTGCATCGCCAATTCCTCAACCAGATTGAGCGAAACCATCTCGCCGCCGATTTTGGCAAAGCGCTTCAGGCGGGATTGGATGCTGAGAAAGCCGTCCTTGTCAGCTGTAACCAAATCACCTGTGTGGTACCACTCCTCAGCGGGAACAAAGCCTTTTCCGTGAATCATATAACCCTTCATGACGTTTGGACCCTTCACCAAAAGCTCTCCGCCTTCATCGATTCCTGCGACGGCTTCCAGCTTGGCGGTCACCCCTGGCATCAAACGACCAACGGTTCCAGGTTTGTTAGCTAGCGGTGTGTTGAGCGACAAGATCGGAGCTGTTTCGGTTGCTCCATAGCCTTCAAAAATCCGTACTCCGAACTTTTCCATCCACAGCTTGCGTACATCGTCTTTCAGCTTTTCCGCCCCTGCAAATACATAGCGCAGGGAGTAGAAGTTGTATGGATGAGCCATTCTTCCGTAACCAGCCATAAAGGTCGAGGTTCCGAAGAGAATCGTTGCGTTTTGATCATAGACCAATTCCGAAATCGCCTTGTAATGCAACGGACTTGGATACAGATAAACCGGAATTCCTTTGACGACTGGCACGAGTGTTCCTACGGTTAGTCCGAAGCTGTGGAACATTGGAAGAGCATTGAAAAATTTGTCGCGGCTCGTAATGTCGATTACGCTGGTCACTTGTTGGATATTCGCGTACAGATTCGTATGCGTGAGTACGACACCTTTTGGCTTGCTCTCACTACCGGAAGTGAAGAGAATCAGCTCGTTGTTAGTTGCAGAAGCTTTTTGCTTCCGCAAATAAGAGAAGAGTGCGGACACTTTGTCATAAGCAGTAGCCGATGCTTTCAAATCCTCGAGATAAATAATCTTCATGCTCGGGGAAAGACCTGCGATGATGTGGTCCAGTTTTCCTTTTTCGATGAACACACGCGATGTCAGGATCGTATCGATATGTGCGGTCTCACAGCAATCCAGAAGGGATCGAATACCGAGCGAAAAGTTCAGGATGGCCGGAGTGGTTCCGATGCGGAACAACGATAGTAACGTTACGAGATGGCCGACCGAATTGGGAAGGAAAACACCCACAACCGGTTTTCCCAAGAGCATCGGCTGCAATTTGTTGCCGAGTAAGTAGCTGCCGATTAACAAGGTCTTGTAGTCGATCGCGGACGTCAGGTCCTTGGCGATTTCCATTTTTGCACCATTCAGGCGAGATGCTTCGAGCACTTCATCAAAGAGATTCACGTTTTGCTTCATCCGGCTCTCGAACAAGCCATTCTGGAGAATTCGCAGGATACGATCGTTGGCAGTGGCTTTTTGTTCGCGCATCGACAGGTTCTGATCGCGCTCGATGGTGAACGGAGTTCCTACTGTCATAGTTACATTCGGGAACCAGGAGAGCTTCAGCTTTCCTTTCAAATACGAGAAGATCGAACGTTCCAGGCCATTAATGATGATCGGGTAAACGGAGAAACCAGTTCGCAGAGCGAGATAGCCGACACCGCTGTAGATTTTCATGATGCCGCCCGTCGTCGTGATCCGACCTTCTGGGAAAATCACCAGCGTCTGTCCGTTGCGAAGGACGCGGAGCATGTGACGGATGGAGTACGGGTTGAGTGGATCGATTGCGATATGCTTGCGGAAGCGGAGGAAAAATGCGAACCGCTTGGCGATCACTGTGTTCACGACAAAGGTCGCTTCTTTCGGCAAGCAAAAGGATAAGAGTACAGCATCTAGCAAGGAAACATGATTGGGCGTGATAAGAGATGGCTTCGACAAGTCCATTTTGGAAAGTCCCAGAACACGAGGGCGAAACCACAGCATTAAAATCATTTTCAAGAAAGAATAAATAAGGGCCATGTGGACCACACCTTTACAAAGGATAATTCGTTGCTCTATAGCTTTTATTGTAAGGAGTGGAGCATGTAAAAAAAGTACCAACATTCATTGGTACCTGGTAATAAGACCTAGAATAGCTTTTTTTGGCTGGCTTTTGCGGCCGCTTCCTTGCTTGTTTTGACGCCCATTTTTTTCAGGATTCGGTTGATGTGATTTTTGATCGTACGCTTCGTGATGTGGAGAGATTGTTCAATCTGTGTTTGCGTATGACCTTGGTGGATTAATTGTAGGATGTCCCGTTCTGAGGGAGATAACAGCTTTTGATTTTCATCGTTTTTCAAACGCAAAAATTCGTTGCGCAGTGCCGCAGCTGCCGTAGGGTGGATGGCAGATTGTCTGTTGTGAGCAGCACGGATGGCGTCGGGAATTTCCTTGAAGCTCGATTTGCTGATGTAATTCACAGCCCCCGCTGAAAAGGATTCCACAATCACAGCCTCATCTGTCAGAGAGGTGAGCATGATGATTTTACAGTCGGCCTGGAGTGCTATGAATTCAATTGCGGTCTCGATCCCATCCAGATTGTTCTCGGTCAAGTTAATGTCCATTAAGACGATATCCGCTTCGGCAGGCAAAAAACGCTCGATGGCTTCTGCTTTGAACCCGGCTTCCCCTACTACGGTGAGATCCGGTTCTTTGTTCAGGAAGTCAATGAGACCTTTGCGCCAAACGGGGTCGTCCTCCACTAAAAATACCCGGATTGGATTCATGTGTGTGCGTCCTTTCGCTATTCAGAGTCATTTATGATGACGCGCTTTTTCGGGAAGAACAGGAAAACGGTGGTACCTTTGCCTTGCTCACTATAGATCTCCAGTTGGCCCTGATGCTTTTGCATGACATTGTAGCAGTAAGAGAGCCCAAGACCAAAGTTTTGCCCGGTTCTTTTTGTCGAGAAAAATGGATCGAGCACATGAGGCAGGTTCTCTTTGGTAATGCCTGTGCCTGTGTCCGCGACAGTGATGATGAGATGTTTGTAGGACAAAAATAGCTGAAGATGGAGCTTGCCGCCGGACTTCATGGCTTCCAGCGCATTCATGCACAAGTTGGTGATGATTTCGCGCAGTTGTACTCCATCGCCATACAAGCGAAGTGTTTCGTCCAGTTCACTGACGACTTCTACCTGTTGTTTCAGGATATAGGGCGTCAGATTTTGTGTGACTTGCCCGATGATTTGGCCGGGGGCACATGGTTCTTCGCGCAGCTCGACGTCCCTCAGCTGGTTTTGAATTCGATTCATCATGTCCAGCATATGCTGCGAGGATTGCATCAAGACAAGCGCGTCTTCTTTTAATGACGGCTGGTTGGTTTCATCTGCGTATGTCTCGATACGGTCGGCATACAGCGAGATTTTGCCTACTTCATTTTTGATCGTATGGTTAATAATTTGCGCACCGGAAGTCAAGGCGCGCAAGGTGCTGTCCAGACGTCTTTTTTCCACACGAAGGCGGACGCCAAGGAAACCGTATTTCAAACTGATGGCAACGATCAGGATAAACTGGATCGTGACCACGACCATGTTGTAGCGCCAAGCTTCGTAATCGTTCTGGATACGCATGATATAGATGAAAATAAAGACGAAAAACAACGGAACGATGATAAGTACGTTCGTGAAAAAGCTGTTCTTTTTCACGAGTGGATCTTTTTCTCGCATGTACTGCACGACAAGCAGCGTACAGGAGAACAGAAAAAACGGAATCACCCATGCCACCATAATCCAGTAGTTAAAAAGCAGCTCGGGATAAACGGGTGTAATCCAAAGCATCCCAAGTGGCAGGATGAGGGACGCGTATTGTATCGTCTGCTTTACTCTGCGAGACAAAAATTCAGTTGAGTGCACGGCAAACATGAGAAACGTGTAGGGCAAACCCACTTGGCAAACAAAAGAAGAAATACGGCTTGCCAATATCAGGGTGTTCGTGGTCCCAGGCTTTGCGGCCAAGTAATCTGCAAAATAGGGCATGATCGTTTCGTCAATCACGCCTGAGATAAAGCCTCCAGCCCCAACAAAGGCAGTCGCGCAAGCCCAGCGGATCGATGTTCGTTTCGGGTCTGTGAACAGCACGAACAGACCTAATGCCCATATGGTAAACAAGATGAAAACCATCATGGTTATGCTAGCTCCTGTCAGTCATTATTCATCTATTATATCGTACCCCGGCGAAAGGACACGAAAAATAACTCATCGGGACAAAAACGAAGGAAGGGGGAGAGAAGCAGCAAGCAGGTTTTTCCAAATATTCGTGGAATTGAAAAGGACTAGTTATGCATTTCGTGACTTTCTATCTGTTCTATGGCGGGTGATAGAGTGAAACGATTAGACTTGATATTTCAGACGTTAGTAGACGCTGGTCCTGATAAAAAAGTAAGCGCTTCAGATTTGGCAGAGAGGCTTGGCTTGAGCCGGGCGAATGTGAGCAGCGATTTGAACCGTTTGTGGAAGGAAGGCCGAATCGAAAAGGAAGAAGGGCGTCCGACGCTGTTTTTTGCCAAGCAGGGGAACGGTTCGCTCTATTTTGCGGAGACATCATTGGACAGGCTGGCGAAAACCAACAAGAGCTTGATCACGCGTATTGAGCAGGCAAAGGCGGCTGTATTGTATCCGCCGCGAGGGATGCATTGCTTGATTTTGGGAGAAACGGGTGTGGGCAAATCGTGGTTTGCTGGGATGATTCACGAGTTTGCCGTTGATATTGGGCGCTTGGAGAAGCAGGCTCCTTTCGTGATTTTTAACTGTGCCGATTATGCCAACAACCCGCAGCTCTTAATCAGTCAATTGTTCGGAGTCAAAAAAGGGGCGTACACCGGAGCGGAGATGGACCGCAAAGGACTAGTGGAAAAGGCAGACGGCGGTATTCTTTTTCTTGATGAAGTGCATCGGCTGCCAGCGGAAGGGCAGGAAATCTTTTTTACCTTCATGGACAAGGGCATATTCCGCCGCGTAGGGGAAACAGAGGTGGAGCGGACAGCTCACGTCCAGATTGTCATGGCCACGACAGAGAATCCGGAGTCGAGTCTCCTAAAAACGTTCATGAGGCGCATTCCCATGGTTATCAAGCTGCCATCGTTAGTAGAGCGTGGCTTGGAAGAGCGTTTTTGTATCACGATGGAAATTTTTCAGGAAGAAGCATTCCGGTTGGGGAGAGAGATTCAGATTTCTGCGAATGCCGTGCAGGCGTTCTTGTGCTACCACTGCCCGAATAATATTGGACAGTTAAAAACAGATATTCAGCTTACCTGCGCGAGCGCCTATGCCGAATTCATTTCGTTAAAGAAGAATCAACTGCAAGTGTCCGTTCAGGACCTGCCGCATCATGTCAAGCAGGGGCTTCTTTTGGTGAAGGATTACAAGCAAGAGCTGGATGAAATTATCGGGACGGAGCACAATTGTTTCGTCGTTCAGCCCTCTAAGGAAGGGATCTGGGTCGGGCGAGAAACAGGGGATGCGACAGACAGTGTCTATGAAAAAATCGAGCAAAAAATATATGAGCTGCAAAACCTCGGTGTAAGTGAGGAAGAATTGGAGTTTGACATCGAGAATTATTTTACAACCTTTATCAAGGGCGTCCATCAACGAGTGAATAAGGGCGACATGGCCCGGATTATTGATCCGTTCATCATTCACCTCGTGGAAGAGATCGTTCGCTTTGCAGAGGCCAAGCTGGAGAAGATTTTGAGCCAGAAGGTGATCTTTGGTCTCGCGCTGCATATTCAGACATCAAAGGAGCGTCTGGCACAAGGCAAGCAGATCGTAAATCCGCAAATTAACCATGTGCGAATCAAATACAAGAAAGAGTTTGCTGTGGCGCTAGAGTGCGTACGCATGATAGAAGAAGCGATACTCATGGATCTGCCGATTGGTGAGGCTGGATATTTGACGATGTTTTTCGTGCTCGACGATGTCAGCATGGAGGAAGAGCGGGAAACAATCGGGGTGCTTGTTATTACGCACGGCAGCGGCGGCGCGACAGCGATGGTCGATGTGACGAACCGATTGCTGGTCACACAATATGCGAGAGCCATCGATCTGCCGCTTGAAGAGGATTCCATGAGTGTTTTGGAAAAAGCACTGAAAGTAGCCAGAGAGATCGGAAGCAAGGCTGGACTGCTGTTGCTCGTAGATATGGGGTCACTGCTCGGCTTTGGCGAGATTATTGAGCGAGAGATCGGCATTCCGGTCAAGGTCATTCCGATGGTCAGTACGCCACATGTGATTGAAGCGACGCGAAAGGCCATGCTCGGTCATTCGCTGGAGGACGTTTACCGAGATGTGTTGGGTATTTCGCTCTACCAGCGAGAGGAGCAGCCGAAAGAGCAGGTTCAAAAGCATGTTCCGGCGCTGACGATCGTCGCTGCCTGCCTGTCTGGGGAAGGCAGTGCCTTGTTTTTGAAAAAGCTGCTGGAATCGAGGCTCAGGTACGATGATAACCTGCTGGAATTTGTGCCGCTGCAACTGATCGATAAGGCGCAAGCCCGCAGCCAGCTTCGAAAAATCAAGGAGGAGAGAAAAATTCTCTTCGTGGTGAGCAATTACATTCTCGACCGTGAATTGCGCCATCATAGCATGGACGATGTTTTGAACGGAGAGGTGATGGCTGATATCCAGCAAGTGATCGATCTAGAAGAGGCCTACCTGAAGATGCAAGAGTCGCTGGGGGAGCACCTGCAAATGGTGGAGGGACAAGACGTTCTCGCTGACGTGAGAATGTGTGTCGGCCGTATGGAAGAGCGACTGAACAATTCGCTGGTTTTTGACACCCGAATTGGGGCCTACTTGCACATCTGCTGCCTGGTTGATCGCTTGAAAGCAGGGGCGCAATCGGTGGCGTATATACAAAAAGAAAGCTTTTTACTAGAAAATCGCAAGCTGTACAGCTTAATCCGCCATGAATTATTGCCGCTGGAAGACAAGTATGAGGTAGCGATTAGCGAGGACGACGTTTGTTTTATTATGAATTTCTTCATACACAACAAAACACTGGCGTAACCAGTGTTTTGTTTTTTGTCTTTTCCATCTTCAAAACTAAACACTACAGCGCTTACATGAAAACACTAGCGGAGATGACAGGCGATGAGGCTGCGAAATATGGCTAACCATGCGGGGTTTAGGAAAGCGCATACATTTTTTGGTGTTTTGGCACGTAACTTGCTCTTACAAAAAAGGCATAACTCGTCGAGAGGAGGGGGTACAATGAATATTTTATTGTGTTGCGCAGCGGGTATGTCGACTAGCTTGCTGGTTCAAAAAATGGAGGAAGCTGCTAGAGAAAAGGGGTTGGACGCAAAAATATGGGCAGTTTCCGCAGATGAAGTAAAGCATCATATCGATCAGGCAGCAGTGCTCTTGCTGGGGCCACAAGTTCGTTACAAGCTGACAGAGATGAAAAAAGAAGGGGCATCCAGAGGAATTCCTGTAGACGTAATCAGTACGGTGGATTACGGAACATTGAACGGGAAAAACGTGCTTGAATTTGCACTTCGTCTAAAACAGTAGGAGGGGGATGCGTATGGGCGGATTTGTTTCTTTTATGGAAAACCGCATGATGCCGATTGCAGGAAAAATGGCGGAGCAAAAGCATCTGCAGGCCATTCGTGACGGAATTATCCTTACTTTGCCTTTGTTGATCATTGGTTCCATTTTCCTCATTATTGGCTTCATACCGATACCTGGTTATGACGAATTCATGGGTGGTATTTTCGGAGAGAAATGGCGAACGAAGCTGTTGTATCCGGTAGGTGCTACTTTTGACGTCATGGGTTTGATTGTTAGCTTTGGCGTCGCCTATCGACTGGCGGAGAAGTACAAGGTCGATCCGCTGTCGGCTGGAGCAATCTCTGTCGCATCCTTCTTGCTCGCTACTCCGTATAAAATCATGTTCACTCCTGAGGGAGCGAGTGCAGCCCAAGAGGTTGGCGGCGTCATTCCTCTTACGCTAATGGGGAGTCAGGGACTTTTTGTAGCCATGATATTGGCGATCTTATCAACGGAGATTTATCGCAAAATCATCCAAATGAAAATCGTTATTTCCATGCCACCCGGAGTTCCTCCTGCCGTTTCTCGATCTTTTGTGGCATTGATCCCTGCGGGTGCTGTGCTTGTCGTTGTCTGGCTGATTCGAATTCTTTTGGAAAACACCTCCTTCGAGAGTATTCATAATATTGTAAAAGATTTGCTTGTCGGACCATTGAGTGTGGTCGGCAGCAGCTTGATTGGGGCCATCATATGCGTGTTGCTTATTCACGTGCTATGGGCTGTCGGTTTGCACGGTGCTGCGGTTGTCGGCGGAATTATGAGTCCAATCTGGCTTACCTTGATGGACCAGAACAGAGCGGCGTTTCAGGCAAATCCGAACGGTGAATTGCCAAACGTCGTTACCACGCAATTTTTTGACATGTGGGTATATGCAGGTGGATCAGGTGCAACTCTGGCCCTCGTCTTCCTGATGGTATTCATGGCACGAAGTAAACAGATGAAAAACATCGGCCGGCTCTCGATCGGACCTGGTTTGTTTAACATCAATGAACCCGTCATATTCGGTATGCCGATCGTCATGAATCCGCTCTTGATCATTCCTTTTGTACTTACCCCTGTCATATTGGTCATTATCAGTTATTTTGCGATGTCGCTCGGATGGGTAGCAAAGCCTAGCGGGGTATCTGTTCCGTGGACGACACCATTGCTTGTTAGCGGGTATTTGGCTACGGGCGGAAAAGTGTCAGGAATGGTTCTCCAAGCCGTGAACTTCATCATTTCGCTCGCGATCTACTACCCGTTCTTCCGACTGTGGGATAAACAAAAAGTTAGCGAAGAAAAAGCGGGTACAGCTTCCGATACAGCTGTGCCGATGTAATCGCTAGAGGAGAGGCTATCTATGAAATTGATTGTGAATGCAGACGATTTTGGGTATTCCAAAGGCGTCAATCTGGGCATCGTCGAAGCGCATCGGGAAGGAATCGTTACTTCTGCGACTCTGATGGTCAATATGGATGGGTTCGAGCACGCTGTAGGGCTAGCCAAAAAACATCCCACGCTGGGTGTAGGCATTCATCTGGTACTCACATGCGGATCGCCAGTCAGTCAGGATGTACCAACGCTAACGGATGGGGAGGGGCGTTTTCGACGCGGGCAAGATCATTTGGTTGCCGCTGTACCGGAGGAGATTGAGCGGGAGCTTCGCGCTCAACTAGGGGCTTTCATGGCGTCGGGGCTTATGTTGACACACATTGACAGCCACCACCATGTGCATGCACATCCAGCCGTTTTGCCGATTGTTCTGAAGCTAGCAGAGGAACATAGGGTGCCAGTTCGCTATCCGTGGATGTCCGAGTCTCGGGAGCAGCGAGACCAGTCGAGTGTTCCTACGACAGAAGGCTTTTCTCATCATTTTTATGGAGACGACCTAACTGTACAATCATTCGTCAGGATCGTAGAGGAAATGTCTGATTATTCTGTAGTGGAGATCATGACGCACCCTGCTTATTTGGACGAAGCGATACTGACAGGCAGCTCATACACAAAGCAACGAACAACAGAATTGAAAATCTTAACGGCAGCAGAGTTAAAGCAATACATTCGTGATCAAAAAATACAGCTCGTGACTTTTAGCGAACTTGGATAGGTGGAGATAGATTTGGACCATACAGACGTTATTTTTCAACTAATACTTCACGGAGGAAACGCGCGGAGTCTGGCAATGGAAGCGATCGCTCTGGCTAAAACTAGAGATTTGCCAGGTGCAGAGGATGCGTTGAAGCGTGCAGGAGAAGAACTCGGTCGTGCACATCAAAATCAAACGGCCCTTATCCAGAAGGAAATTGCGGGAGAAAAAACAGAGATCAGTATGCTCTTGATTCACGCCCAGGATCATTTGATGAACGCGATAACAGTCAAGGATTTGGCTACGGAGTTTGTAGAGCTGTACAGCCAAATCCATGCAGGTAAGGAGGCAGGAGTATGAGCGGGATCAAAATTGTAACGATCGGTGGAGGGTCTAGTTATACACCTGAGCTGGTGGAAGGCTTCATCAAGCGCTACGCTGAATTGCCTGTGCGGGAATTGTGGCTCGTTGACATTCCAGAGGGCGAGAAAAAGCTGCAAACTGTGGGTGCTCTTGCAAAACGGATGGTGGAGAAAGCAGGGGTACCAATCGAGATCCATTTGACCTTGGATCGCAGAAAAGCACTTGCAGGCGCTGATTTTGTCACAACACAAATGCGCGTCGGTCTCTTGGAGGCGCGGATCAAGGATGAGCGTATCCCCTTGAAATACGGTGTAATCGGACAGGAGACGAATGGACCTGGCGGCTTGTTCAAGGGCTTGCGCACCATTCCGGTTATTATGGATATTTGTCGTGACATGGAAGAGCTGTGTCCAGATGCTTGGTTGATTAACTTCACGAATCCGGCTGGTATGGTCACAGAGGCAGTTCTGCGACATACCAACCGCAAAAAGGTTATTGGTCTGTGCAACGTGCCCATCGGCATGAAAATGGGTGTCGCTACTGTTTTAGGCGTGGAGCAATCGCGGGTTCATATTGATTTTGCTGGTTTGAATCATATGATTTTCGGACTTGGTGTGTACCTGGATGGGGAAAACGTCATTTCCCAGGTAATCGATAAAATAACGGGCGACCAATCAGGTATTACGATGCAAAACATTTTGGACCTTGGCTGGGATAAAGATTTTATCAAAGCATTGGGGATTCTCCCGTGCCCGTACCATCGTTACTACTACCAGACACGCACGATGCTTGAGCATGAGCTGGAAGAAGCGGAGCAGAAGGGTACGCGAGCTGAAGTGGTCAAGCAGGTGGAAGCGGAGCTATTCGCGCTCTACGAAGACCCGGACCTCGATATCAAACCTCCGCAGTTGGAGAAGCGTGGCGGGGCTTATTACAGTGAGGCTGCTTGCAATCTGATTTACTCCATTTACAACGACAAGCGCGATATCCAGACGGTGAACGTTCGCAACAATGGAGCGATTGCCAGCATTCCGGATGATTCGGCGGTCGAGGTAAACTGCGTGATTACAAGAGAAGGACCGATTCCTTTGGCTGTTGGGGATTTGCCTGTTCCCGTGCGTGGACTCGTACAGCAAATCAAATCGTTTGAGCGAGTGGCAGCTGAGGCCGCTGTAACGGGTGATTACCATCAGGCGCTGTTGGCTATGAATATTAATCCGTTAGTGCCTTCTGATGTGATCGCCAAACAAATACTCGATGAGATGCTGGAGGCGCACAAGGAGCATCTGCCCCAGTTTTTCAAGCCCGTAACATAAGGATGGGGCTCGTGTGAAATATAAGCTCCTCGTCTTGGATGTGGATGGAACGATTTTGATGTCCAACCATACTTTATCCAAAGTAACGGAGCGTGCCATTAGCCAGTTAGTGAAGCAAGGAGTCCACGTCACACTGGCAACTGGCAGGGCATACCCATCGGCCAAATCGTTGGCGCAGCAGTTCCAGATCAGCGCACCACTCATTTCCCATGATGGCGCATACGTCGCAGATCCCAAGACGGATCAGGTGCTGTATGTACAGCGTATTCCGTATGAGATAGCGGCGAGGATAACAGATATACTCGTATCGCATGGCTTGGATGTCATGCTGTTGCATGAGTCTTATGCTGTTACGAATCGCACATGGAAGTGGACGGACTTGTTTCCGCTGTTAAATGCCTGGACACTGCGCCAGCTCTGGAAAAATCAATACCCGCTCAAAATCCAGGCCTCTCGGTTGTTAGCCGGATACGTACGAAAACATGAAGTGTGTGCTCCGAAAATATTCGTCACGGGGGACGAGAAGCGTTTGTCGGCAGCAAGACAAGAGCTGGAGAAAGCTGAGTTTTCGGGGATTCGCGTGACAGCATCGGGCGCGAATAATTTGGAAATATTGCCTGTCGGTATTTCTAAGGCGAGTGGTCTAGCGGTAGTGAGTGAGAGGCTCGCGATACAGCCTGACGAGATCGTTGCTGTAGGTGACAATTACAATGATGCAGAGATGCTCCAATTCGCTGGAATGGGTGTGGCGATGGGCAATGCTCCTGACGATCTGAAACAACTGGCTCGGCATGTCACGGAAACGAACGATCGGCATGGGGTAGCAGAAGTTATCGAAAAGTTTTTTCTGTAAGAGGTTGTTCAAAAAGTCGTTAAGCACAAGGACAGGAAGGGAGGCGTGAAATGATCCGTATTAATCTTGAAGTAGCCGTGAGTGGAGGTCTCCATGCTCGCCCTGCTTCTGTCTTGGTGAACCTGCTCAATCAATACAGCTCGTCGGTTAAGATGATTTATAACGACAAGCAGGCCAACGGCAAAAGTATCCTCAGCGTAATGGCTCTGGGAGCCAAGACCGGAGATGAAATTATGTTTGAGGTGGAGGGGGCTGACGAGCAAGAGGTGGCTACCAGTATTGAGTCACTATTTGAAAGGAATTTTGCCATCTAACAGGGTGAAAACCACGTAATAAAGCCAGTGCCTAACGAACGGGCACTGGCTTTCCTATTTGATACTTAAACGTGCTTGCGAAATACCACAATGACTTTGAAGTAATCGCCATCAATGTCGATCGACAGCCTGCCGCCTTGCAATTCTACGATGCTTTTTGCGATAGCCAAGCCGAGGCCAGAGCCTTCGGTATGACGGGATTGATCGGCGCGTTTAAAACGTTCAAAAAGCTCTTGGGCATCAAAGTCGATCTCGTAGGCGGAGACGTTTTTGAACGTCAGGATGACATCGTCGTGCGTCTCTGCCAAATGGATCAGAACTCGCGTATTCGGCATGGAATATTTCAGGGCGTTGCCGATCAGATTTTCAAATACGCGCCACGTTTTCTTGCCATCCAGAGGGGCGACAATCTTTGGTTGCTCCGTCGTTACGCGGAAGGTGAGCGTCGACTGCTCGATTTTGTCACTGAATTCTGCAATGGATTGGTTGAGCAGGGAGGCTACATTCACTTGCTCGATATTCAGTTCCACCGCGCCGCTGGACATTTTAGCTGCGTCAAACAGGTCATCGATGAGGACGCGCAGTCGATCTGATTTTCGATCCAAGACATCGATGTAGTCCTTGCGTTGCTCTGGTGTCAAGTTCTCTTGTTTGAGCAGGGTAACGTAGTTGATAATCGACGTCAGCGGTGTTTTCAAATCATGGGAAACATTCGTGATCAATTCCGATTTCATGCGCTCGCTCTTCATTTGCTCTTCCACCGCGTTCTTGAGTCCCTTTGTGATGTTGTTGAGCGAGTGAGCGAGATCAGATAACTTCCCTTTTTTCACCTTCTGAATGGTAACGTTCATATTGCCGTTAGCCATTTCAGAGGCTCCGTGCATGATGCGGTTCATCAGTCCCAAACGGCGTAGGGTGTATGGGAAAACGACGACCATGTAGAACATGCCATATAAGAAGCTAAAAAACAGTAAGGCGCCAGCGCGTTCGACTAGCCCGACGAATCCAAAACCGATACTCATCCCAAACATGACAGTCAGGATGAACAAGGTGGATATTTTAAAGAACATACCGCGATTGGCGTAGCTTTCTTGAAGAAGGACACGTTGTCTAGCGAAGATACTCTTTTGCCACTGCTGTGTAAATCTCTCGGGTTGGTTGTACATAAGCCATGCCTCCATAAATTGTAGAAGCAGGTAAGCAGTGAACAACGAAACGAACGCCAGGGTAAAGAAATGCTCACCATCAATTGGCAAGAAGAAGAAACGCAGGTTAGCTATCATAATCAAATACATATTTCCGAGCACGAACACTAGCACCATTCGAATATCTAGCGGGATATGGCGGAACAGAGCCAGGCTTTTCGCTACAAGGGGTACTTCCGACACTTTGCTTACTGGCAGGTACCAGCAACAGAGTGCAATGAGAAGGAGAGTGCCTCCGAGCAGGACAAATTCGGCAATGAGCCGATCACGAATGGAATCATAGTAAAGGGCATCTGTATGGACCTGACTATATCCGCCTGGTTCTTTTGGGACATAGAAGATACCGCTCAATTGATTCAGTTGATAAGTGCGGTTGATACTCTCTAAATCTCCGTTGGTATTAGGGAGATTGATTGTGTGACGCGCATATCGGGCCAGTTCCCAATCTGTAGGTTCTTGAGGGAGGTTGGTGTAAACTTTGTTGTTTTTTGTATCGGTGACATAGTATTTGAAGGAGCCGCTCCGTAGTGTAAGACTGTTTTTACGTTCCTCGTACTCGGCATCCCTTTCGGCGATTCTTTGGTCTACTCGCTCTTGATAATTAGAGGTTTCTCTCGCAATTTCTTCTTGCAAGTTTTGTGAAAACTCTTCGGTTAATCTGGTGACTCTCTCATTGTCACCATTTCTTTTTGCTTCTTCGATCGTATCTGACAGTTTATTATTTTCCTTAATCGACCGGAGGTTTTCCTCATGCTCTTTTTTGAACTGATTCGCTGTCCTCTCGTCGAGCTTTCCTGGGATGTAGCTTGCATAATCTACATGAACGTTTTTCACCAGCTCGGCAAAAGTCTCTAATTCACGATTAAATCCTGAGCTTTGAAAGTAATTATCCTCTTGGAGATTCTCGCGCTTATGGTACAGATCGGCCATGGTCAGGAGAGCGAGCGAAATACTCACGATCATAACAACCAGCACGGGCACCGCAAAGCGTTTATTTTTCGATTTTGTATCCAATTCCCCATACCACCTTCAAATATTTTGGTTCCTTCGGGTTGATCTCTATTTTTTCCCGAATGCGTCTCACGTGGACGGCCACCGTGTTTTCCGCGTTCATATAAGGCTCTCTCCAGACCCGTTCATAAATTTCCTCGATCGAAAACACCCGGCCCTTATTTTCCATTAACAGCTCCAAGATTTTGTACTCGGTAGCAGTCAGGCGAACCTCGTTACCGTCAATCGCTACATTTTTTGTGCTTTTGTTCAAGGTCAAGCCGCGTACCTGAATCTCATCTTCTGTCATTTGAGCGCTTCCCAGATTGGTAAATCGTCTTAACTGAGATTTGACCCTGGCGATGAGCTCCAAGGGATTAAAGGGCTTCGTCACATAGTCATCGGCACCGATGTTGAGCCCGAGGATTTTATCGGTATCCTCTGATTTGGCAGAGAGCATGATGATCGGGATGTTTTTTTTCTGCCGAATTTGAAAGGTGGCGGTCATTCCGTCCATTTTTGGCATCATGATGTCCATCAGGATGAGGTGGATCTCTTCATTCTCCAGCACTTCCAATGCTTCCAGTCCATTGCTCGCCTGGAATACGGTCATGGATTCATTTTTGAGATAGATTTCGATTGCGTCGCGGATTTCAGCCTCGTCGTCGACTACGAGAACTTGATATTTGGTCATGATTCGTCCCACCTTATGAATGCATTCATGGTACTATCTTAACGCCCAGCTCTAACAAAACAGTAATGAAATGTCTTACAAATTTCTTAATAAACCAAGTTCAGGAAAGGCTAGTTGATAGGATCAAGCCGAGAAATAAGGTAAGATGTGAGGAAGAATACTAGAAAATTGGTGATGGCTTTGCTGGAATGGACCGGGGAGAGAATTATCCCCAAGCTGTTAAAACCTACGAACGGCATGCTGCTGGAGCATATAGCCAGATATTATTTTGCGGCACCCTATGTAAAAGGTCGAGTGCTGGATATCGCTTGCGGTACCGGCTACGGATGTCATATGATCGCAAAGGATCGAAAACGAGAGCTGACGGAATTGATCGGAGTCGACAACGACGAGGCGACGATCTATTACGCCAATCGGGAATACAACCATCAAAAGATTACGTATCAGCAGGGTGACGCTCTTGATCCGGCGCTTCCTGAGCAATTGGGGTTGTTTGATACGATTTTGAGCTTTGAGACCATTGAGCATGTCGCAGATGATTTGCTGTTTATGGATAACTTGTACCGAATGCTTGCGCCAGGTGGTACGCTCGTACTGTCCAGTCCATTTGGCAGAGGGCGGGGCAAAGAGACGAGTGAGCCCTTCCATGTTCATCAATTGACGCAAGAAGAGTTCGCGGAGCTGTTTGTACGCTATTCCGAAGTGGATATGTATTATCAGAGAGGCGTTACGTTTGAAAAAACACCTCGCGATGGCGTGCGATACTTTATCGGCATGGCAGTTTGTACGAAATAATAACGGATCGATTTATGAATGGAGATGGCGAAACTGACTGATTTTTTGAGATTGGGAATACATAAGGAACTGATAGATGCTCTGCAAGCAAACGGGATTACCGAGCCTACACCGATTCAGGAAAAAGCAATTCCTGTTGTGCTGGAAGGAAAAGATGTCATCGCGCAAGCACAGACGGGAACCGGGAAGACACTCGCATTTGTCCTGCCGATCTTGGAAAAAGCGGATCCACAAGCGACGCATGTTCAGGCGTTGATTCTTACCCCTACGCGGGAGCTTGCCTTGCAAATTACGGCAGAGGTAAAGAAGCTGACGGAAAAGCTGGAAGACATCCAAGTACTCGCAGTTTATGGTGGACAAGATGTCAATCAGCAACTGAGAAAGCTGGCAAGAAAAATACAGGTGGTCATCGCGACACCGGGACGTTTGCTGGATCATCTGCGAAGAGGGACGATCGATTTATCGCAAGTTTCGATGTTTGTCCTGGATGAGGCGGATCAAATGCTTCATATGGGTTTTTTGCCTGAGGTAGAAGATATTATGGCAAATACGCCTTTTGAAAAACAGACCTTGCTGTTTTCGGCCACCATGTCAGAGCAGGTGCAAGCACTTGCGAAGCGCTTTATGCAAAAGCCGGAAAATATCAAAGTTCAAGGCAAACGTATCACATTAGAGGACATTCGCCAAATTGCGGTAGAGACGACAGACCGAGCGAAGCAAGCGACGTTGCGCAGTCTGCTTGATGAAGTACGGCCGTTTCTCGCGGTGATCTTTTGCCGAACGAAGCGTAGAGCTAGTACGTTGAATGCTGCTCTGCAAGGTTTGGACTATATGTCTGACGAATTGCACGGCGATTTGTCACAGGCGAAGCGCGAGGATGTCATGAAGCGTTTCCGCGAAGCCAGGATTCAATACTTGGTTGCGACAGATGTAGCAGCGCGCGGGCTTGATGTAGAGGGAGTCACGCATGTTTTCAATTACGACATTCCAGAAGATGTAGACAGTTATATACACCGGATCGGCAGAACGGGGCGAGCCAAGGAAAAAGGAACGGCTTTCACGTTGGTGGCGGGGAAGGATTGGGGGCAACTCAGGGAGATTGAAGAAGGGATCAATCTGTCTCTGGAGCGGCGTGAAATGGATCGCGGGGAATCGGATGATCAGAAGAAACAGACGCGACAGCAAAGGTCTGAGACAGGGCGGGCCAAGAAGGATGATCGCCGCGGGGACAAGCAGGGCAGAGGCAAAGGAAAGCCAGCTGAGCGAAGACAGCAAGGCTCTGGAGAACGCCGGAGAGATGGGGAAGGGCGTCAAGAAAAGGATCGCGGATTCGAGCGCAATCCGAAGGAACGGGACCGAGCAGTAGGCGGATTCGAGCGTAAGCCGAAGGACGGTAACCGAGCAGCAGGTGGTTTTGATCGCAAGCCGAAGGATGGTAGCCGAGCAACAGGTGGATTTGATCGCAAGCCGAAGGACGGTAACCGAGCAGCAGGTGGTTTTGATCGTAAGCCGAAGGACGGTAACCGAACAGCAGGTGGTTTTGATCGCAAGCCGAAGGACGGTAACCGAGCAGCAGGTGGTTTTGATCGCAAGCCGAAGGACGGTAGCCGAGCAGCAGGTGGATTTGATCGCAAGTCGAGTGGCTCTGGCAAGAAGCAAGTGGCTGCACCACGCAGCTCGGCTCGCCCGAATGCAACACCAGGCAAACGGACAAGTCCTGCTCCTGCAAAACGTACTTCTCGCAAAAAGTCCAGATAAAATACGAGCAAAAAAGACCGTTCCCGCCAGCAAAAGGCAGGAGCGGTCTTTCTTTTTATGATTCGGGAAATACTCGTGAGCGTGTGAGAAAACGTACCCCCTCAGGTCCTTCCAGCGAAAACATTCCGCCCCGCCCATTTACAACGTCAATGATGAGCTGCGTATGCTTCCAATACTCATATTGCGCTTTGCCCATGTAGAACGGACAGCCACCGATCTCGCCCAACAGGACGTCCTGCTCACCCACGAGAAATTCTCCGAGCGGGTAACACATGGGGGAGCTGCCATCGCAGCAGCCCCCTGATTGGTGAAACATCAGGTCACCGTGTTTGGTCCGCAGCCGTTCGATTAACGCTAGTGTAGCATTTGTCGCGAGCACTTTTTCTGGCTGGCTCATTGATCAAAAGAAGCCCAGAGCTTGATCGCTGTAGCTGACCAGTAGGTTTTTCGTTTGTTGGTAGTGGGACAGCATCATTTTGTGGTTCTCACGGCCGATACCGGACATTTTGTAGCCGCCAAACGCTGCGTGAGCTGGGTAAGCGTGGTAGCAGTTGGTCCAGACGCGGCCAGCCTGAATTTCGCGACCCATACGGTAAGCGGTATTCATGTCGCGGGTCCAGACACCAGAGCCCAAGCCGTACAACGTATCATTTGCCATTGCGAGTGCTTCTTCCGTATCCTTGAAGGTCGTTACGGAGACGACCGGACCGAAGATTTCTTCTTGGAAGATACGCATTTTGTTGTGCCCTTTAAAGACGGTTGGCTGGATGTAGTAGCCGCCCTCGAGATCGCCTGCAAGCTGTGCACGAGAGCCGCCAATCAGGCATTCTGCGCCTTCTTGTTTGCCGATATCGAGGTAGGAGAGGATTTTTTCTACTTGCTCTAAGGAAGCCTGTGCGCCGATCATTATATCCGTATCGAGCGGATTTCCTTGTTTGATATTGGCTACGCGTTGCAGGGCACGCTCCATGAATTGGTCGTAAATGCTTTCGTGGATGAGCGCACGGGATGGGCACGTGCAAACCTCGCCTTGGTTGAGCGCAAACAGTACGAATCCTTCAATCGCTTTGTTAAAGAAGGCGTCGTCTTTTGCAGCCACATCCGGGAAGAAGATGTTTGGCGATTTTCCGCCCAGCTCCAGCGTCACCGGAATGATATTTTGGGAAGCGTATTGCATGATCAAGCGGCCTGTCGTCGTTTCACCCGTAAAGGCGATTTTCGCGATGCGGTTGCTTGAAGCGAGAGGCTTACCCGCTTCCAGACCGAACCCGTTGACCACGTTGACGACGCCAGGAGGAAGCAGGTCACCGATCAGTTCCATCAACACCATGATGGAAGCTGGTGTTTGCTCCGCTGGCTTGAGGACGACGCAGTTGCCCGCAGCCAAGGCAGGAGCCAGCTTCCATGTAGCCATGAGGAGCGGGAAGTTCCAAGGAATAATTTGACCAACGACACCGAGCGGCTCATGGAAATGGTAAGCGACCGTATCGTTATCGATTTCAGCGAGTGTACTTTCTTGCGCGCGGATTGCTCCAGCGAAGTAACGGAAATGGTCAATCGCCAGCGGGATATCGGCCGCGAGCGTTTCACGAACGGGCTTGCCGTTTTCCCATGTCTCTGCGTTTGCCAGCATCTCCAGATTTGCTTCCATCCGATCCGCAATTTTCAACAAAATATTCGCGCGTTGTGCAACAGAGGTACGACCCCACGCGTCTTTTGCCTCATGGGCAGCGTCCAGTGCCAGCTCAATATCGTCGGCTGTCGAGCGGGCTACCTCGCAAAAGACCTTGCCTGTTACAGGTGAAACGTTTTCGAAATACTCACCTTTTACTGGCGGAACCCAATTACCCCCGATGTAGTTTTCATAACGATTTTTGAAAGTCACCTTGGAACCGGTTTGGCCGGGCTGAGCATAGATCATTGCGAGCGCCTCCTCATTTATCACGTATTTCTTTACAGCCCTCTCTAAAAGCAAGTCTCGTACCAACGTGAAAAAGCTCGAAATGACAGAGTTTTCTTGAATAGATGAGGACAGAAATTGTTCCATAATGGATCATGTCGTGTTCCGTATTGGGACAAATGTGCTCCTGTTCGACTGGTTTTTTCTATGAATCAGGCTCTCATGTTATACTGAGAGGGAATGATTTTTGGGGGAGGGAATCGTGTTGTCGACGATTGTCCAGCAATCTTGGAAGCGCTGTCAGGAATCGAACCTCAAGGTTACGGAGAAGGCCAATGACCAAATCATTTCTGCCCGACGAATCAAAGAAATCATTCAGGATAATCACCCTCTGATTCATGAGAGTCTCCCGCTTTTTAACAAGCTTGCGCCCTTTTTGTTATCGACAGAGCACATAGCGCTCTTGTCTGACCGGGAAGGAAATATTATTCAAACGATCGGGGACCCAGTCTTCGCCAACCAGGCACAAAAAGTACAGCTGCAAATCGGAGCGAACTGGACAGAAGATTACAAAGGAACCAATGCTATTGGGACAGCACTGATCGCACAACAGCCGATTCAGGTACAGGGAGAGCAACACTACTTCTTGGAAAATCGCTTTCTTACATGCTCAGCGGCACCTGTTTTTTCACCTGCGGGTGAGCTGTTGGGCATCATTGATATTAGTACGCGTAAAGAATATTCCCATCCGTTTGCCCTAACAATTGCTTGCATGATCGCAGAGGCACTGCAAAACCGCTTTTTGTTATCAGATGCTGAGCGCGTGATTGCATTACCAACATCATCATACTTAGGAGATGGTCGAGGAAAGCTGGCACTCGTGGGTTTGGATCGGGACGAGCGTATCGTGGGCCTAAATGAGGCAGCGCAACAGCAGCTCGGAGCGGAAGTCTTGGGAGCAAGAGTAAGTGCGGAGCAAGAGCGTGCCAGCCGTAATGTGAAAGATCATCGCCCGCGGTTTTGGTCTACGGCACCCAAAGTACAGCTGAAGCCGTTTCCGCGTCTAGCAGGTTCTTGCCCGCTCTTCTTGCAGGCAAAGATGCTCGGACAAAAGGCGGCGCAGGTAGATTTTCCTGTGATCATTTTGGGGGAAAGCGGTACGGGAAAAGAGCTGTTCGCTCAAATGGTCCATGAGACAGGTCCGCGCGCGCATGAGCCTTTTATCGCAGTGAACTGCAGTTCAATTCCAGAAAATTTGATTGAGAGCGAATTGTTCGGATATGAAAGCGGGTCATTCACAGGGGCACATCGGGAAGGCAGAATCGGAAAGTTTGAAGCGGCGAAAAAAGGCACGATCTTTTTGGATGAAATCGGGGATATGTCTTTGCGTGCGCAAGCGGCCCTTCTGCGCGTTTTGCAGGAAAAGATCGTCACCCCGGTGGGGAGCAATCAATCCCGCCCTATTTATGCGCGGATCATTGCTGCTACGCATCGCAACCTGCCAGAGGAGATCAAGGCGGGACGTTTTCGGGCGGATCTGTACTACCGGCTCAAAGGAGTCTCTATTCATTTGCCGTCGTTGAAAAAGCGCAGTGATATCATCCAACTGGCGGAGCATTTATTGCAGCAGATCGACACAGAACAACCGTACATACTGACCACCGAGGCAAAGGATAAGCTGTGTGCTTATTCGTGGCCGGGCAATATCCGGGAACTGCAAGGAGTGCTGATTCAAGCAGTCTTTTTGGCAGAGGGGAGTAGCATTGATTGCGATCACATCCAACTGGAGGGATTGATGGACACTGATTCGCCTGAGCCCTCGGATCATGCTGTTCCTTCACTGCGTGAAACAGAGAGAAAAGCGATCAAAAACGCACTGGAGAAAAGTGGCGGTAATGTCAGCAAAGCAGCCAAAATGCTGCAAATCGGTCGAAATACCTTGTACCGCAAAATAGAAGAATACCAGATTGGGGCACCGATCCATCAGGAAGAGCCATGAATGATGAAACGGGGTAGCTTGGCGTGAACAAATGTTGCAATGCGTGTTGCAACATTTTGTTGCGTTGTTTTGCAATGTCACCAGACGAGTGATGCATGGAGAGGAACGGAAGTAAGACTTTTATCCGGTCAGTGTGCACGATACGTAGCTTGGCATTAATCATGCAAGTGGATAGTGTTATATAAAGTCAAAAAATTTAGATTTTTAGGAGGGAGACTGTTGCTTCACTATTCCATTGCAGTTATTCCAGGAGACGGAATCGGTCCCGAGGTCATGGAAGAGGGCCTGAAGGTGTTAGGAGCCATAGAAGAGAGTCACGGCGGTATTCGGTTTGCTCGTGATGTCATGGATTGGAACTGTAGCTACTATCTCCAACACGGCAAAATGATGCCGGAGAATGGACTATCTATTTTAAAAGACTATGATTTGATTTTGCTTGGTGCGATTGGTGCGCCCGAGGTTCCTGACCATGTCTCTGTGTGGGAATTGATTTTGCCGATCCGCCGGGCATTCCAGCAGTATGTGAACCTTCGCCCGGTCAAGCTGCTCAAAGGTCTGGAAAGCCCTCTTCGCTATAAGGGGCACGCCGATCTCGATTTCGTCGTGGTGCGAGAGAATACAGAGGGTGAGTACTCCAATATGGGCGGGCGCATGCATCAGGGTACACCGTACGAAATGGCGGTGCAAAACAACGTATTTACCCGGTACGGCACAGAGCGCATCCTCAAATACGCTTACTCACTGGCGGAAAAACGTTCGAAAAAGAGCGTGACGGCTGCTACGAAGTCCAACGGCATCAACCATTCCATGCCGTTCTGGGATGAGATCGTCAAGGAGGTCAGTAAAGAGTATCCAGAGATACAGACGAATCTGTATCATATCGACGCACTTGCTGCCTATTTCATCACGCGACCAGAAACGTTTGACGTCGTTGTCGCAAGCAACTTGTTTGGGGACATTTTGACTGATCTCGGGGCGGCGATAGTCGGTGGTTTGGGCTTGGCTCCTTCCGCGAACATCAATCCGGAACGCACGTATCCGTCGATGTTTGAGCCGATTCACGGATCTGCGCCAGATATCGCGGGCAAAGGCATCGCCAATCCGATCGCACAAGTATGGAGCCTCGCCATGATGATGGATCATCTCGATTTGCCAGAGCTCAGTGCTGTCATTATGAACGCCATCGAAAACGTGTTGCAAGATGGCAAGGTGCTCACTCCCGATCTCGGGGGGACGGCGACCACAAAAGAATTGGGAGACGAAATCGTTCGCCACATATATCAAGGAGCCAGATAAATAAAGGGAGGAAGAGGACATGGAAGCGAGATCGTATGATTTGTATATCGGCGGAGAATGGGTGAAAACCGAGAGCTACATTCCCGTCCTGCACAAATATACAGGCGAGTGCATTGCGCGTATTTCCAAGGCCTGCCAGCAGCATGTAACAGAAGCGGTGGAAGCTGCGTGGGAGACGTTTAAAGCAGACAAATTGACTCCTTTTCAACGCTATAAAATCTTGTTGAAAGCCTCTGAACTGATGGAGGAGCGCAGGGATGAGATGGAGCGATCCTTGATTCGCGAAGTGGGCAAAACGCGCAAGGACGCGATGAATGAGCTGGATCGGACGATTAATACGCTGCGCTTGTCGGCAGAGGAAGCCAAGAAAATTCATGGAGAAATGATCCCGCTGCAAGCAACAGAAGGCTCTGAAAACCGTCTGGGCTTTACCATTCGGGTGCCAAAGGGAGTGATTGGTGCCATTACGCCGTTTAACTATCCTTTGCTGCTCAGCACGCACAAGATCGCGCCAGCGCTGGCAGCAGGAAATACACTAGTGCTCAAGCCGGCAACGGTGACGCCGATTGCAACTTTTCTATTGGTAGAGATTTTGGAGGAAGCGGGCTTGCCAAAAGGCTATGTAAATATCGTGACGGGGGCAGGCAGTCAGGTAGGGGAATGGCTGCTGGATGAAGAGCGCATCGCCATGTACACCTTTACCGGGTCAGGAGAAGTCGGTCGCCACATCAAGGAGCGAAGTGGCATGCGTCCCGTTGCGCTGGAGCTGGGCAACAACTCTCCCAATATCGTACACCTCGATGCAGATTTGGAGCTGGCAGCCCGTCAAACAGCCGCCCGCAGCTTTCACAATGCTGGTCAGGCGTGCATTGCTGTCCAGCGTATTTACGTGCATGAATCGGTAATGCAGGCGTTCAGTGACCTGTATATCTCGCATGTCCATCAATTGAAGGTAGGGAACCCGGAAGACCCGGAGACGGATGTAGGACCGATGATCAGTGAAAAAGAAGCGAGCCGTACAGAGGAATGGGTACAGGAAGCGATTAGCCAAGGGGCAAGGTCGCTCTTGCCTGTCAAACGGGAAGGGGCTCTCTTCTATCCGGCTGTGTTGGTGGATACAAGGCCAGAGATGAAGGTGGTTTGCCGGGAAGTGTTCGCGCCCGTCGTCACGATCATTCCGTACAGTGATCTTGAAGATGCTTTTACACAAGCCAATGATTCGGAGTACGGCTTGCAGGCGGGGATTTTTACCCGTGATTTGAACATTGCGATGAAAGCGGCACGCGTGCTGGAATACGGTGGCGTGGTGATCAACGACGTATCGACCTATCGCAATGACGTCATGCCATACGGCGGAGTCAAAAACAGCGGACTGGGCAAGGAAGGCCCGCGTTACGCGGTGGAAGAGATGACGGAAGAGCGAATGGTGGTGATCAACCTATGAGCGGGCAACTTTTGCAAGGAAAAACGGCGATTGTAACAGGGGCCGCGTCAGGAATGGGCAAGGCCATTGCGAAGCTTTTTGCGGACGAGGGAGCCAACGTCATCCTGGCTGATTTGAACAAAGAGGCGGCAGTAGCGGTCGCTCAAGAGCTGCCAAAAGGTAAAGGTCATGCGGTGCAAACGGATGTGGCAGATGATCAGAGCGTCGTTGCACTCGTGAAGGAAACGCTCGAAGCTTATGGTTCGATAGATGTCCTGGTCAACTGCGCGGGTGTTCCCCAAGCATTTACACCCATTGAGGAGCTGACCTTGGAGCAGTGGGATCGGATCATGTCTGTGAACACGAAGTCGATTTTTTTGACGACAAGGCATGCGGTTCCCCACATGAAGGAGAAGGGGAAAGGCAGCATCATCAACATCGCTTCGATTGCCGGGATCAGAGCCCGTCCGGGGCTGAATGCGTACTGCGCGTCCAAGGGTGCCGCTATCATGTTGAGCAAGGCACTGGCGATTGAGCTCGCCCCTTTTCAAATCCGGGTCAATGTCATCAATCCAGGACCGGCAGAGACACCGATGCTGGGTAAGTTTATCAATGGAGATGAAGCCGAAGTAGAGGCCGGGAAAAAAGATATTTTCATCAACAGTGTTCCATTAGGCATGTTGATTCAGCCGGAAGATATCGCGCAGGCAGCTCTCTATTTGGCTTCTGACCTATCCAAAATTGTCACGGGTGAGGTCATGAATGTAGACGGTGGCAGAGGGATTTAGTAAAATGAACTAAATTTTCATATTATTTAAAAAAAAAGGAACAACAGGGGGTACTATCGCATGTTTCGGAAGAAGTGGAGCTTCGTGCTAGCTAGCATCATGTCTGTGTCTTTATTTCTGGCGGCGTGCGGAGGAGGAGGCGGTCAACAGACTGCCCCGCCTGCGGGACAAGCTGGGGGGACAGAAGCACCGAAAAGTGACGGCCAAAGCTATGTGTTCAAAGCAGGGCATTCGCTGACGGAGGATCACCCATACCATTTGGCATTGAAAAAAATGGCTGAGGATGTCGACAAGCGCTCAAACGGAAAAGTGAAAATCGAAGTGTATCCGCTGAGCCAGCTAGGAGCGGAGCGTGAATTGACAGAGGCGCTGACCTTTGGAACGGCGGATATGTCGATTACCTCGACTGCGCCTGTGATGAACTTCCATCCGAAGCTGGGCGTGTTGGATCTCCCGTTCTTGTTTGATAGTCGTGAGCAGGCGTACAAGTTACTCGACGGACAAGTCGGGCAGGACATTCTCAAGGATTTGGAAAACGCCAATCTGGTCGGGCTGGCGTGGGCTGAAAACGGCTTCCGCCATATTACGAACGGTTCGAAGGTGATCAAGAAGCCAGAGGATGTGGCTGGGCTAAAGATACGGACGCAGGAAAATCCGATCCATCTGGCTGCATTCGAAGCATTGGGAGCGAAGCCGACGCCAATGGCTTGGACAGAAGCGCTGACGGCGCTGCAACAAGGAGTCGTCGATGCCCAGGAAAATCCGGCGATTGTCGCACAGACCTACAAGTTATATGAATCAAAGCAAACGCAAATGGCCTTGACCGGGCATGTCTACTCAGCGGCAATGATCTTGTTCAGCAAGCCTGTATGGGATAAGCTCCCGGCAGATGTCCAGCAGCTTCTTGCCGAAGAAGCCAAAAAAGCGGGTCAGTACGAGCGTGAGTTGATGATCAAGATGGAAGAAGAGGCAATCTCCAATATCAAAGCAAAAGGGGTAGTCATTACCGAGGACGTTGATAAGCAAGCTTTCCGCGATGCGATGAAGCCTGTTTATGATAAGTTTTCCGGTCAGTTTGGCAAAGAGCTGGTGGATCAAATTGTGAATACGAAATAAACGGCAGAAGGGAGACGAGCCACTCTGGCTTTTCTCCCCTTTTTCCTGCGAAAGGAGATTATGTGTGGGCAACCTTGTTTCCAAAGTAAACAGCATCCTTCGTTTTTTCATCATTGCTCTTCTGGCTATTATGGTGATCGCTGTCTTCTTGCAGGTGCTATTCCGTTTTTTGCTCGACCAGCCCTTGGCCTGGACGGAGGAATTGGCTCGGTATCTGCTAATCTGGATCACGTTTCTGGGATCAGCGTACGCGATGTCGATCAAAGCACACATCGGTACGGAATACATTCAAAAGTACTTGTCGCCTCACATGAACAAGGTGGTGCTGGTTATTGCCGCTTTGTGTAGTTTGATCTTCTTTCTCGTCATGGTTCAGCAAGGCTACTTGTTATCAGCGAGAAGTATGACACAAACCTCACCCACTCTACTCGTTCCCATGGGCTATGTATACATGGTGATTCCAATCAGCGGTGCCTTACTCATCATGAACGTGATCCATGTGACTTGGAAAGACATTACCGGGAAGGAGTGACCAGATTGTGGGTACGATTTTGTTTTTAACACTGTTGGTGCTCCTGATCTTAAACGTACCGATTGGGGTGGCACTGGGGTTATCCGTCGTTGTCGTGTTTATGCTGGAGGGGAACATCCCTCTTCTGGTTGTCATTCAAAAAATGTTCAACGGGACAGATTCCTTCCCACTGATGGCGATCCCGTTCTTCCTCTTGGCAGGAAAGCTGATGGAAACAGGCGGAATCTCGGCCAGGCTGATTCGTTTTGCGAATACGATTGTCGGGAATCTGCCAGGAGGACTGGCTATCGTGGCGGTCATGGGGTGTACCTTTTTTGCAGCGATATCGGGTTCTTCTGCCGCGACAACGGCAGCCGTAGGGGGAATTTTGATCCCGCACATGGTCAAAAAAGGGTATAATGTCCGGTTTTCTGCGGCCTTGCATGCAACAGGCGGAACGATCGGCGTCATGATTCCTCCGAGCGTGCCGATGGTTTTATACGGGGTAGCAGCGAGCGCCTCGATTAGCGACTTGTTTATTGCTGGGATTGGGCCAGGTATTCTCGTGGCGATCTCGCTGATTCTGTACTCGTATTGGATCAGTAAGAAAAACGGCTGGGGTGGCGGAGAGAAGCATACGTCCAAAGAGATATGGGAGGCATTCAAGGACGCCATTTTGGCGATACTCATGCCGATCATTATTCTTGGCGGTATATACGGAGCCATCTTTACTCCGACGGAAGCAGCGGTTGTCGCTGTGATTTACGGTCTCGTTATCGGGCTTTTTGTCTACCGGGAGATCAAGTGGAGGGATTTGGGGGAAATATTCGCGGGCTCTGCCAGTATGACAGCGGTCATTATGCTCATTATCGCGACCGCCAATGCTTTTGGTTATCTGATGACGAGGGAAAATATCCCGCAGGAAATCGCGCAATTCATGCTGGGGATTACCGACAGCACGATCATCACATTGCTCATTATTAACATCTTACTGCTCATTTTGGGGACGTTTATGGAAACGGCGGTTACGATCATTCTCCTGACGCCAATCCTGCTGCCGATCACGAATTCTTTGGGCATTGATCCGGTGCTATTCGGGGTGATCATGGTCGTCAACTCCGCTATCGGTATGCTGACGCCACCAGTTGGGATCAATTTGTTGGTAGCAGGAAATATTGCGAAGCTCCAGAATACGGAGATTGAGCGAGCGGTGATCCCGTTTTTGGTCATCATGATCGTCGATTTGATGCTCATCACCTATATTCCTGAAATCAGCTTATTCCTTGTCAACTTGAGCAAGTAACGGAGGGGGAACCAACGTGGATTACAAGCAAGCGTTAGTGGGACTACTGGGGGAAGAACGAGTATCGACCAACCTCACTATGCTGGAGCACCACAGTCATGATGAATCGTACCATACCCCGCATCTTCCAGATGTAGTCGTGTTTCCGCAGACGGCAGAGGAAGTCAGTCAAATCATGAAGCTGGCCAATGAAAAACGTATTGCGGTAACGCCGTTTGGCATGGGGACCAGTCTGGAAGGGCACGCGATTCCTTATGCGGGCGGAATCAGCATGGATTTTTCCTTGATGAACCAAGTGCTCCAGGTGCGACCGAAGGATTTCCTTGTGAGAGTCCAGCCTGGTGTGACGCGTACCCAGCTCAATAAAGAATTGAAAAAGCATGGATTGTTTTTCTCCGTCGATCCTGGCGCGGACGCGACTTTGGGTGGAATGGCAGCTACAAACGCCAGTGGAACGACTTCTGTCCGCTATGGCGTGATGCGTGATCAGGTTCGCGATCTGGAAGTGGTGACGGCGGATGGACGTATCATCCGTACTGGGAGTATGACAGCCAAATCCTCCTCAGGCTACCATCTTACCGGGTTGTTTGTCGGGTCGGAGGGAACCCTTGGTGTATTCACAGAGCTGACCTTGCGTGTCTACGGCATCCCTGAAGCGACAACGGCGGCGCGTGCCAGCTTCCCTTCTGTACAGGATGCCGTCGACACCGTCGTGGATATTCTCGGTGCAGGTATCCAGGTAGCGCGAATCGAGCTGGTTGATGAACGTTCCATCCAACAAGTGAATCTTTACAAGGAAACGAGCTACCCGGAAGCACCAACGCTGTTTATCGAGTTCCACGGCAGTGAACAAGGGCTTGCGTATGATATTGACTTTGCTCAGAACATCGCCGATGGACATGGCTGCACCCAGTTCCTTTTTGAAACCGATTCGAAGGCGCGCTTACAGCTCTGGGATGCTCGTCATAACCTGGCGTATGCTTTCCTACACAAATCTCCTGGGAAAAAGCTGATGGTGACAGATGTTTGCTTGCCAATATCCGAGCTGGCAGGAGCTGTCGTGGACGCGCGACAAGCCATTGATCGTGCTGGGCTGGATGGAGCGATTGCAGGGCATGTCGGGGATGGGAATTATCACGCGATCCTGATGATCGACCTAAATGACCCCGAAGAAGTGGCGCGTGCTGAGGAAGTAAATGCCCATCTGGTCGAATACGCATTGAGTCGGGGAGGAACCTGCACAGGAGAGCATGGTGTGGGTGTAGGGAAAATCAAATACCAGCGCAAGGAACACGGAGAAGCACTGGATGTCATGCAAGCGATGAAGCATGTGCTGGACCCGAACGGCATTTTGAATCCGGGAAAAATTTTCGGGAAATAGAAGAGAGCCTGCATTCTGAACGTTTGTCGGAATGTGGGCTTTTTCTTTTGCGTAATGTGTCGAAGAGGAAAGGATTAAGGACGATGATGCAGAATGTAGAAGATTGGTAACTGGTGCATTATATTCTGGTGTGGCAGGGAGGCAAAAATGAAGTCTATTGTTGAAATTGCCAAGAGTGCAGGTATCGATGAACAGCATTTGGAGCTATACGGAAAGTATAAGGCCAAACTATCAGATGAACTATGGGAGCAAGTGAAGGATCGCCCAGATGGCAAACTGATTCTTGTTACAGCGATGAACCCCAATCCGGCGGGAGCAGGCAAGACGCTCACGACGATTGGTCTGTCACAATCATTAAATTATCTCGGGAAGAAAACAATTGCAGCGCTTCGCGAGCCGTCCTTGGGTCCTTGCATGGGGATCAAAGGAGGCGCAACCGGAAGCGGCCAGGCACAAATTCTCCCGGCAGATGAAATTAACCTGCATTTTACAGGGGACATTCATGCGATTACAGCTGCACATAACTTGTTGGCAGCGATGATCGACAATCATATTTTCCATGGCAATCCGCGCGGGCTCAATCCAAAGAAAATCGTTTGGAAACGGGCGATGGACATGAATGACCGCGCTCTACGCAACATTGTGGTCGGCATGGGTGACGGCAATGGGATGACGCGTGAGGATGGCTTCATGATTACGACCGCCTCGGAAATCATGGCGATTTTATGCCTGAGCGAGAATCTGGCAGACTTGCGCGAGCGGTTGAACCATATCATTATTGGCTACGATTTCGATGATCAGCCTGTACGGGCAGAAGAAATCAACGCTGTTGAGGCGATGTGCGTTCTCTTGAAGGAAGCGATCAAGCCCAACCTCGTACAGACAATCGAGGGGACACCGGTCATTATTCACGGCGGGCCTTTTGCCAATATCGCGCATGGGTGCAGCAGCGTGATCGGAACCAAGATGGCCTTGAAGCTGGCGGATTACGTCGTAACAGAGGCGGGCTTTGGTGCTGATCTGGGAGCAGAGAAGTTTTTTGACATCAAGTGCAGAAAAGCAGGCCTGACACCATCGGCTGCTGTCGTGGTCATTACGGTTCGCTCCTTGAAATTCAACGGCGGGGTAAAAGTACCTGACCTGGCAGTGGAGAACTTGTCTGCTCTAGAAAAAGGCTTCGAAAACGTCAAGCGACATCTGGAAAACTTGCAGAAGTTCGGTGTGCCAGCAGTGGTTGCGATCAATCATTTTGCGACGGATACCCAGGCAGAGATCGATGCCGTCATTGCGCTGTGCCAAGCTGCTGGAGCCGAGGCGGCGCTCTCCAAGGTATGGGCAGAAGGAGGAGCAGGCGGTGTCGAGCTGGCTGAAAAAGTGACTCGTGCAGCAGAACGGCCTTCCTCCTTCCGATTCTTGTATGAGGAAGATCTCAGCATAAAAGACAAGATTGAGACGGTCGTGAAAGAAGTATACCGTGGATCAGGGGTTGTCTTTACGCCACTCGCGTTGAAAACGATGCAAAAAATAGAAGAAATGGGCATGTCTCATCTGCCTGTGTGCATGGCGAAAACACCATATTCCTTTACAGATCGTGCTGATCTGTTGGGGGCACCTGTTGACTTCACGATCCAAGTGAGTGAAGTGCGCATATCAGCAGGAGCTGGTTTTATCGTGGCACTGACCGGAAGCTTGGTTACGATGCCAGGCCTCCCGAAAAAGCCGGCCGCGGAATCGTTATATGTAGACGAGGATGGGCAAGTGATCGGATTAAGCTAATCAAAAAGTTTGACAAAAAGCTGACAGCTGTAAAAGGTTGTCAGCTTTTTTTCCATTTTGAGGTTTATTAGCGGAAAGTTATGGGAAATGAAAGGTGAGATTGAAAAAAAGTGGACTTTCATTGAAAAAACAACAAGGAATGACAAAGGCAAACCTGTTGAAAGGCAGGGACGCAAAGCCACGGGTCTAAGGACGAAAGTCAATGATTTTCGCAGCTAGGACAGCCGGGTTGCCATACCGTGGTCATGATGGGCTGTCGGTGGGCAGTCTTTTTTTTGTTGAAAGAAGAGAAGGGAGAAGTGGTTCGGTATGAAAAATAGTTTGAAGAATAAGCTAATTATCGTTTTGTGCCTGTTGTTGGTCATAAGTTTGGGCACGGTTTGCGGTGCAAGCTATTGGAGTGCTTCCAATCTATTGGCAGACAGTCTGGACAAAGAAGCTGAGTTGTCAGCTAGCAACCTCTCGATTCGTATTGATGGTTTCTTTCAGGAAAAAATTGAGATTGTAAGAGCGGTGGGAGGATTGATGTCGGCTGATAACAATGTCGAATACGACCTGAAGCTCATTCAAGCAGCCCAAAAGAAAAACCCCGAGTTTGAGACATTCTTCTTTTCGCATGATTTAACCGGAAAGAAAGTGATCAATTTCAAGGGTGAAGTGACCGATATCTCGGATCGTCCGCATATTAAGGAAGCTAGCAAAGGGGAAGGGAAGGTTGTTGTCTCCGAGCCTGTGGTTTCGAAGCGGACAGGGAATAACATCGTGACGCTTGTCGTTCCAGTCATGAAAGACAATCGCCAATACGGTTATATCGGTTCCACTATCCCAATCGATGACATCCAGGAAAAAGTATCCCAAGAGACGTTCGGCCAATCTGGCTACGCCTTTTTAGTAAGTAAAACAGGAACATTTATTTATCACCCAACGAGTGAGTACATTCTGAAGGAATCGATTCTCAACATGGGTATTCTCGAACTGCAAACGGCCTTCGAAGATATCAAGAAAGGGAATCATGGAATCGCCCAATACAGATACAAAAATACAGAGCGATTTGCGTCCTATGCTCCTACCAATTTGAACTGGGGCGTATACATTACGGCACCTGTAGCTGAGCTGCATGCTCCTGTCGACCAACTATCGGCCCGATTGATGGTCATTTCCCTCATCGTGTTGGCTATTGGGGTTGTCCTCGTTTATTTCTTGGCGGTACGCATGGTGAAACCAATTGAGCGTCTGAATCACGCTGTAAATGTAGTGGCTCAGGGGAATTTGAAAGAGACAGTAACAGTTGACGGAAGAGACGAGATTGCGGTTCTGTCACGTGACTTTAACCAGACGGTATCGCACTTGAAAAATTTGATCGAAGACGTATCTCTGTCGTCTGATCAAGTACAGCGTTTTAGTCAGGAAGTATCGGAAGGCATTAAACAAGCGACGGAAAACATCAACCAGATTGGCTTGTCTATTGCACAAATTTCTGAGGGAGCAGAGGCGCAGGCAACCAGCTCGCAGGATGTCGCGTTGTCTATGAATGACATGGCCGCAGGCATCGTGAAAATCGCGGAGACGTCGGCACATGTTTCTGAGGCTGCCCAGATAGCAACAGAGCAGGCTGAGCAAGGGACTGCCGTGGTAGAGCAGGCCGTTCGCCAGATGGGAAGCATTGGCGAGGGGACATCGAAGGCAACAGTAGCCATCGAGCAGCTAAACAATCGCTCCAAAGAAATCGAAGGCATTCTCGATACGATAAGTCAGTTGACCTCGCAAATCAACTTGCTTGCGTTGAATGCTTCGATCGAGGCAGCACGTGCTGGCGAGCATGGACGTGGGTTTGCAGTAGTTGCCGGAGAGGTGAAAAAACTGGCGAACCAATCCGAGGAATCTGCATCCAAAATCGCGATGCTAATCGGGGAAATCCAGCAGGATACTCGTCACGCGGTAGAGGTCATGACCGAGGGTAACCAAAACGCACAGCAAGGTATGCAACTGGTCGAAGAGGTTCGCGAAATCTTCGGGCATATTTTGGAATCGTCTCGTAACGTTGCCGCCCACATTTTGGAAGTATCCGCAGCATCAGAACAAATGTCAGCAGGCTCGGAGCAGGTGAGTGCTTCTGTGGATGAAATGCATAACATCGCGAAACATGCTTCACTCGATGCACAAACAGTGGCAAGGGCAACCGAAGAGCAACTTCAAGCCATCCAGGAAATTGACCAGTCTGTCGAGCGGTTGAACGCAGTGGCAGAAGAATTACAGCAAGGAATACGCAGGTTTACTGTGTAAGAGGCGACTCGAAAAGTTGTAAGGCCTTTTCTTTGAAAGGGGGGATGCCATTAGGGGATGATGGAGTTTGTTTCTAATAGTAAATTCATTACCGTTTAACAGGAGGAGAAACCAGATGAAAAAAATTACAAAAACAATCTTGGCGAGCACACTCGCTGCAACAATGCTCATGACAGGAGGAACAGGTGCTTTTGCTGCAACGGCACTTAAGCCTGTCCAAACCGTAGCTGTTGAAGCAGCTAAAAAACCACAAACGAAGAAGTTTGAGTCTCGTTTGGACGAAATCATTGCGAGAGGCTACATCCTCGTAGGTACTCCAGGTGACTACAAACCGTTTACATATTTGAATCCAAAAACGAACGAATTCGAAGGTTACGATATCGACGCGATGAAGGAATTCGCAAAAAGCTTGGGAGTAGAGGCGCGCTTTGTCCAAACCTCTTGGCCGAAACTGATGGACGATCTCTTGGCAAATAAATTCGATATTGCTGTTGGAGGCGTTACGCGCAACACAGACCGTCAGAAAAAAGCACACATGAGCGATCCTTACATTCAGTTCGGTAAAGCTCCACTCATCCGCAAAGAAGACAAGGACAAGTACAAGAGTGTAGCAGACATCAACAAGCCAGAGGTACGCATTGGTGTGAATCCAGGTGGTACCAACGAAAAATTCGTTCGTGAGCATCTGACAAAAGCAACTGTGACGGTTGAACAAAACAACCTCGACATTCCTGGTCTGGTAGCGAGCGGAAAGTACGATGTAATGATCACGGATACGCTGGAAGCGATTGTATATTCCAAAGCAGATTCCCGTCTGTACCCAGCTCTGACCGACAACCCGTTCACCAAGAGTGAAAAAGCGTACATGATTCATCGCGGAGACACCATCTTCGCCAACTACTTGGATCTGTGGATGGACGAGATGAAACTACAAGGAATGTTTGATGAGCTTTACAACAAATGGGTAAAATAATTCGATAACAGACAAGCAGCCTGATTCTGGGCTGCTTTATTATTTTTTAAAGACGGTAGCAGAACACAATTAGGAAATTTGGGTATATATGCAGTTTGCTTTTTCAGGCATTGCATGGTACGATTACAGCTATGTTCTTTAGGGCGCTACGTACAATCGGGATAAAAGGGCATGTTCCGGATCGTAAGGAATAGTGCCCTTTTTTTTGAGAATTTTATAGATGAAGGTATTGATAAAGGAGACTGACATTCATTGGCGACTTTTAATGATTTTGGCTTACACCACTCCATTGTTAGAGCGTTGAGCAACATGGGCTTCGAAGAGGCTACAGCTATTCAGGATCAAACGGTTCCTGTAGCACTGCAAGGCCGTGACCTAATCGGTCAGGCACAAACAGGTACTGGTAAAACGGCTGCATTTGGTATTCCACTGGTTGAGCGCTTGGACGAAACCAACGGCAACATTCAAGGGGTTGTACTGACCCCTACTCGTGAGCTGGCTGTTCAGGTGGCAGAAGAGATTAATAAAATTGCCCAATTTAAAAACATCTCTGCCCTGCCAATCTACGGTGGTCAAGACATCACGCGTCAAATCAAGGCGTTAAAAAAACGCCCGCAAATCATCGTGGCAACACCTGGTCGTTTCATGGACCACATGAGAAGAAGAACGATTCGTCTCGATGCGATTGAGATGGTAATCTTGGATGAAGCGGATGAAATGCTGAACATGGGCTTCATCGACGATATCAAGGAAATCTTGAAAGAGGTTCCTACCAATCGTCAAACATTGCTCTTCTCGGCGACGATGCCAAGAGCGATCCAGGAAATCGCTCAGCAGTTCATGAGCGAACCAACTATCATTCAAGTGAAAGCAAAAGAAGTAACCGTACCAAACATCGAGCAGCAATATATGGAAGTAGCAGAAAGACAAAAATTCGATGTTCTGTGCCGTTTGCTGGATATTCATTCGCCTGAGCTGGCTATCGTATTCGGTAGAACCAAACGCAGAGTGGATGAGCTGTCCGAAGCGCTGACCAAGCGCGGTTATGGAGCAGAGGGTATCCACGGAGACTTAAACCAGGCAAAACGCGACAGCGTACTGCGCAAGTTCAAGGAAGGTACAATCGAAGTATTAGTTGCGACTGACGTTGCAGCCCGCGGTCTGGATATCAGCGGTGTTACGCACGTATTCAACTTCGACATTCCACAGGACTCCGAAAGCTACGTTCACCGTATCGGTAGAACAGGACGTGCCGGTAAAACAGGTCTGGCAATCACGTTTGTCACTTCCCGTGAAATCGACCATCTGCGTCTGATTGAGCGTACGACCAAGCGTCGCATGGAGCGTCATGCCGTTCCTTCGATGGCAGAAGCTCTGGAAGGTCAACAAAAAATGACGGTAGACAAAATCCTGGAAACGTCTGGCAGAGATGATCTGTCTGCTTACAAAACATTGGCAGAACAATTGCTGGAGGATGTTGATTCCGTAACGCTGGTATCCGCAGCACTCAAGCTGTTGACCAAAGAGCCGGATACAACTCCTATTCGCCTGACTGAAGAGGCTCCTCTTCGTGTAGGGAAGAAAAAGCTGCCTCCAAAAGGAAAAGGTGGCTTCGGTTCCGGTTCCGGTTTTGGCGGAAAGCGTCCATCTCGCCCACGCAATGGCGACTCTCGTCCACGCGGCGGTGACTCTCGTCCACGCAGTGGTGACTCTCGTCCACGCAGCGGTGACTCTCGTCCACGCAGTGGCGATTCCCGTCCACGTGGCGAACGTGGCGAATCTCGTCCACCGCGCAGCTAGGAATTGAATTGTATCGCAAGCAAAGACTGGTGTGCACCTGTGCGCATCGGTCTTTTTTTTGTGGACCTGCCTGCGAATATTTGGGGGAATCCGTGACAAACTAGGAGTGTTTTGGCACGAATTTTCGGGCAGGGAGAGAGTGCAAGCATGAGGAAAACAGCCATTGGGAAGTGGGCTGGTATTTGGCTGGCCGTATTGGGAGGCGGGATGTCGATCCAAGCAACCGGACATGCCTTTGATCAACCAGAGAAACTTTCAGCGGTCATCGAGCCAACAGACATTACCAAAGAGGACGCCATACGAATCGCCTTGCAGCAAGTAAAAGGGCGGGTTGTCCATGTGGAGTTGGAAAAAGACGAGGGTATTCTCGCCTATGAAATCATCATTCTCACCGAGCAAAATCAGGTGTTTGAAGTCGATATCGATGTGAAGACCGGAAAGGTGATCAAGGTTGAAGCGGAGAATTTGTAGTAGAAAGGCTTCTGCGGATGGGCAGAAGCCTTTTTCGTATGAGCAAAGGCTATTAAGTTTTGGCAACAACGAGTCAGACAAATTCGCGCTTTGATTTTGTTGTTACCTCCTATAAAAAAGCTTTATATTTGAGATGTAAACATTATCGCTTGGAAATTGATTACCGCATTGTTCCGGCAGGTCATCCTCTGAAAAATCTTTGGTGAATCGTGGAAATATTGTATCCGATCAATACGAAGTGGGTATCATGATTGAGATCCCTGCTGCGGCATTGCTGGCCGATCAATTTGCACGCGAAGTTGACTTTTTTAGCATTGGAACCAATGATTTAATTCAATACACAATGGCAGCCGACCATATGAACGAGAAGGTCGCTTATCTTTACCAGCCTTATCACCCTGCCGTTTTGCGTTTGCTGCATCATGTCATCAAAGCAGGGCATGCGCAAAACAAATGGGTCGGTATGTGCGTAGAGGACGCAGCGAAACAGATTGATACGATTTTACAGATGAGCACTTCTGCTCAAGTGGAGGCGTTTGTGAGAGAATGGCTTGAGAGAGTGTAGCGAAGGAGGCCTATCAGAATGGTAGAGAAAAAATTGGTGGTTCAATTAGCGCACGGCCTGCATGCACGTCCTGCTGCGAACTTTGTGAAGGTGGCCACGTCCTTTTCCAGTGAAATTAAAATCATCAAAAATGAGAAAAATGTAAATGGCAAGAGCATCATGGGCATTATGGCAGCAGCGATTGGAAAAGGGGAAGAAATTACCCTGATCACCGATGGCGTCGATGAACAAGAAGCGATGGCAGCCTTGGAAAAAGCATTGACCGAACAGGAATAGCGAAGTGAAAAGGAAAGACGAAGAGCTCCTCAATTCGAGGGGTTTTTTCTTTTGTTCTGGGAAAGTTCAATTAGACAGAAGCACTGCAAAAGGGGGCGAAAAGGGTGTCAGTCGCTTTTGGACTCGTTGCTCTTCTAAAAGCAGCTGCATGTTCAGGCGGACGCGCTCAGTGTGGGTCGTTTTGTAGAGGGGGATCACTAAATTCCGTGTTTCCAATGGATCGGTCGTGAGATTGTACAATTCGTAATCAGTGAAAGTGGGGTTGTGTACGTCCCGGGAAAAATAGCGGGAGTATTTCCATAAAGCTCTGTGCCCGGCAGAATACACGTAGGCGATGACGGTTTCTATTCGATTCGGAGGAATGACAGAGTGATAGGGCTGGTGTTGCAGGCTCACTTGATGTTGTCCTTTGGTTACATCGTCGTCGGTCATGAAGTAAATCGGCTCGCTGGAGATAGATTCCGTATCGGGAGACAAGATGATGGGAGACAGATCGCGACCGACGAGAGGTCGTACCTCGCTATGCGTAAAGGTCAGCTCCTCACCTAGCCTGTCTGTGTCTGCTCCAGCCATACCGAGCAGTGTCGGAAGAATATCCACATGACTGGTTAACAGGTCTGTTGAGTTTGCGTGTGGAAAAAGGAGCGGGTTGTGGATAATGAGAGGAACGTGAATCGCTTCTTCGTAGGCACAGTACCATTTTTGATGCAAATTGCCGTGGGCACCCAACAATTCGCCGTGATCGGATGTGAACACGACCAACGTCTCTGGATAAAACGAGCTGGCGACGAGTGCTTCAAGGACACGCATCATTTCCCGATCGGCGTTTTTCTGGAGCTGATAGTACAGTCTACGATAATGGGCTTGGTCCGAAATGGGCTGGAACGCCTGTGGGTATACCTCCCGATAACTCGCTTGGCAGCGCGGCTTTGTCGCAAGTGATTCGTGCTGAGTAGGGGGCGGAGCAACAGCGGGAACGGACTTATCCACATGGAAGCGAAAAAACGGTGTGCCGGCAGAGATATCCCCATAGATCGCGATATCATGTGGATTGACGAACGACGCCACGATCAGCCAAGGTTGGTCGCTTTCAACGAAATTTTTCTCCTGATCCAGTGCATGGAGCAGCTCGATGACTTCGCTGCTGTATACCACATCACGACCATTTACTCCGATGGCTGCGGACGAACCGGAGTTATGCGGCGCTCTCCCATGCGGCTCGGGTCCTATCCAACTGGAGAAGCCATAGCCGCCCAGCCGATCGGCAAGCAAGTATAAGCGCTCTTTATCTGGATCAGGAACTCCCGTTACAGGGGTATAGCTGGGGATAGGAAAATGGGTACCCGGTACCCAGATGTCGGCATCGGATATATGCCACTTGCCTTTATAGAAACAACGATAGCCCGCTTGACGAAAATAATTTCCCATCGTCGGAACGGTATTGTGATCGAGCCAGAACATGTCGCTGTCAGGAGATCGTTTAGCGGCGCCGCTGGTCTGGGTGACGCCGTGCAAAGAGGGGTACTGACCGGTAAACAAGGTAGCTCTGCTGGGGCAACAGCCTGTGGATCCGACGTAATGACGCTTGAACTCCAACCCGTGCTTTCGCAAAAAAGAATGAGCGTGGAGTGTATCCTTGCTCCATGCACGTATCGCAGGCTCTTCATAAACAGGGGGAAATCGTTCCTGATCCACAATGATGAATAAGATGTTCGGTCGTCTCCTCAACCATTTTCTCGACATATAGATCCCCCCGGCAAAGATGTACACATCTTTATCAACATATGGGGATAATCTTTGTCCTTATCCACAAAAAAACTTCGCCGATCATCAAGAAATCGGCGAAGTCGAACCCGTATGTTTGGTTATCCACAACTTTTTATACCAATACAAAAGAGAGTACCGACAAAAGAATCGAGGTAATACTCATTGCAATCAGCGGGCGCGCCGCTTTTGTTCGAAGTGCACGCAGATCGACATTGAGGCCAAGCCCGACCATAGCCATGGTGAGCACGAAGGTTGTGACATTGGCGACACCATTATGGAACGCTTCTGAGACAGGAATGAATGTGCCGAGAACGTAGCTTCCAAAAACACTCATGGCGAGGAAGCCGATCAGGAACCAAGGGAATTCGATTTTGTTGCCACTTTGTAATTTACCGGAGCGTTTCATCCATACCATCAGGATAAAACAGAGCGGGACCAACAGAAGCACACGCCCCAATTTTGCCAGCAGTGCAATCGCTAACCCATCTTCACCCGACGGTGCAGCAGCCAGCGCGACATGAGCAATCTCATGCAGACTAATTCCTGACCACATGCCATATTCGACTGCGGACAGGGGGAGGAATGGACGCAGGATCGTATAGGAAATAGCAAATAGGGTTCCGACGAGTGCGATCATTCCTACCCCAATGGCGGTATCTTCATCCTTGGCAGCAACAATAGGGGAAACGGCTGCAATCGCCGCTGCTCCACAGACGCCTGTACCGACTCCGAGCATGAGGGAGAGGGAAGGATCTGCCTTCAGCCACTTGGCTATCAAGATCGTAACCGCGATGGAAAAGATAATGACACCAGCGTCATAGACGAGAAGCCCGAGGCCTTGATTCAAGACGACGTCGATATTGAGCTTGAGACCGTACAAAATAATAGCCAGACGCAGTAAACGTTTGGCGGAAAATTGAATCCCTGATCGCAATGCTTCCGGATACCCACGAAAATGCCGGTATGCGACTGCGATCAGGATCGAACAGGCAAGGGGGCCGACTTGTTGAAAGCCAGGTATTTTCGCTAAGCCGTAACCTGTCAGGGCGATGAAAAAAGTAAAAGCAATTCCAGCTATCCATAGCGAGAAGGATGCGGGGCTGCTTTCATTGTTTTTTGTGGGCTGTACGCTGGCATTGCTATCATTTAATGGCACGCTGCTTTTTATTGGAGTTGCCATTGCCATCACTCCTCGAAAAGTTTTACAAACTCAGCATACGGCAACTGTTATAATAAGAAAAATAAATCATTACGATGATCATCATAAGTGAAATGAATGGTTAGTGGTGGAAAGGAGAGTGAAGGCAGTTGGATCAGCATTTGCTTGTGTTCGTGACCGTTGCAGACAGACAGAACTTTTCCCGAGCTGCAGAAGAACTCCATATGACGCAGCCTGCCGTTAGTCAGTATATTCATGCCCTGGAGCGCACGATAGGGACAAAGCTCCTGGAGCGAAGCAACAAATATGTTCGTTTGAATAAAGCGGGGGAGATTGTCTATCATCACGCTCGGGAGATCTTGGGCCTGTACACGCGGATGCAGAGTCTCGTTGATGATCTGATGAATACACCGAGCGGGCATTTGACCATTGGCGCCAGCTACACGTACGGGGAGTATGTACTGCCTCATGTCATTGCGCGTCTTCGTCAGCATTACCCATTGATCACCCCCACGATTACGATCCATAATTCCACGGTTATCGCTGAACTGGTCGCCAAGTCACAGCTCGATGTCGGTATTGTGGAGGGCGACGAAGTGGACGACAAAATGTGCGTGGAGCCGTTTGCTGATGATCGTATGTACCTGATTGCTTCGCCAGAGCATCGTTTGGCAGGGCGGACAGATGTCAGCATCGATGAGCTGAGGGAGGAAACGTGGATTGTACGGGAAGAAGGGTCAGGCACGAGGGAAGCGGCTGAAAAAATGTTTCGCCAGCTGCAATTCACACCGCAAAAACGAATGGAGTTCGGCAGTACACAGGTGATCAAGGAATCGGTGGAGGCAGGCCTAGGGATCAGCCTGCTGTCCTATTGGGCCATCCGCAAAGAACGCAAGCTCGGTACACTCTGTACATTGAAGGTGACGGGAACGCCGGTTACCCGTGATTTTTCTCTTGTAACGAAATCAAACGAGTTTCATACCAAAGCATTGGACATCTTCATGGATCTCATCCGCACGCATGTGCCGGAGGGTGCCCATACGTAAAAGAGGAAGCGGCACGATTGATCGGTGCTGCTTCCTCTTTTCATTTTCATGCGGACGAGTCTGGGTGGGCGAGTGTCAGACGGAAGGTTGTTCCTTCTGGAGAAGTTCGAACCAATTCGACATTTCCTCCGTGCGCTTTTGCTAATAGGCGGGAGATCGTCAAGCCCAGCCCCAGGCCTTGCTTCTTTTTGCGTTTGCTATCTCCGCGATAGTACCGTTCGAAAATGAAAGGAACCTCTGACTCAGGAATGCCCTTTCCATTGTCGGTTACATCGATGCAGAGGAAGTCACTTTGATTATGGACGCCGATGTTGATTTGCGTTGCATTTGCGGCAGCACTGTTCCCCAATAAATTAAGCAAAATTTGTTTGACATGGGATTCATCGCCGATCCATACGATTTCTGGTCCAGTCGGGTTAACTGTCACAGATACGTCTGCAAATGAGGGCAAGGTTTGCACCTGTGCGACTATTTGATCCAATGTGCTGTCGATCTGTATGGACTGCTTCTCGACGAATACCTCACCTGCTTCCATGGAGGAAAAATCGAGCAGGTCATTGACCATTGTCTGAAGTCGCTTAGCTTCGTCCATGCTTATTTGCATGAATTCATCCGCATCGGCACCTTTCACTACGCCGTCTTTGACCGCTTGAATCATTCCGCGGATCGAGGTGACAGGGGTACGCAGCTCATGGGAAACACCAGCCAAAAGGTCGGTGCGCATCCGCTCTAGTTGTCCAAGTCGTTTTGCCATTTCGTCAAAGGAATGAATCAGCTGACTGATTTCCGCTTCTTTGATTTTGGAAGAATTGGGCAAGGAAGGCGTATAATTCCCGCTGGATATTTGCTCTGCCGCTATTGCCAACTGCCGCAGGGGTTGTGTTAACGAGCGAGACAGCACATAGACGATGGCCCAACCGCACAAGGTGATGATCCCGATGGAAACCATGATCGTGATATAGGTGTGGACCAAATCATTGTTAAGTGGTGTGCTGACGTAATAGGTGCCTGCGACTGCATCGTGTTCATAGTAAGGGACACCTACACGCAGCCAGGTAGTTCCCTTTGTGGCAACAACCTCCCGTATTTCCTTTGTTTTGTCCACAGGCTGGGTAGGAGTAGGCAACTGCGCAATGGTAGCGGTCATCGTCTGACTCAGCATATCCTTCTTAAACGTCTTGCCCGCATCATCGTAAATCTGTACCACGTGATCGATTGGAACAGTCGGCATGACTCGAAATGCGACCATGGCGTTATCGGCTGCGGGTGTTGCGGTGTCAGGAATAGCCGGAGACGCAAGGCCAGTCACAACAGTGCCAGTCACAGCAGTGACTGCCTGACTGGAGATACCAACAGTTGTTTGTGCCAAATCCTCTATTTTTGCAGAAGAAGTCGAGGTGCCCTTAGCAAGTAACACCTTGGTATACGAATCAGCGAGCAACTCTGTTCTTGCTTCCAATACTTCAAACTGTTGTTCTGTAGCTGCTTTGTTAATCCAAAAGATGCCAAAAAAGCCGATGCCAAAAAGAATGACCGATAATATCAAGGCATAGCGCCACGTCCAGTAACGCAAGAGCGGCACAGCAGTTCTAGTAGAAGTAGATCGATTAGTAAACACGCAGGCTATACCCCATTCCTCTGATTGTGCTGATTTCCCCTTCGGAAGTCGGCCACGGCAGCAAGCTTTTGCGCAAGCGCTTCACTGCGGTATCCACAGAGCGATCGCCCCCTTCGAAATCCATTCCCCAGACCTGATCCAGCAACTGATCGCGGCTGAAGCATTGGTTCGGATGTCGCGCCAGGAAAACGAGCAGCTGCCAATCCCGTGGCATCAAGGTAAGGGGTGTTTTCCCGATCAAGGCATTTTGGGCAGTAACATCTATGGAAAGTGTCCCGAGTCTGATCGTATCTGCTTCGGCGATATAAGAGGAACGGCGGAGCACAGCTTGTACACGGGCGAGCACTTCTTCTGGATCAAATGGCTTGGCGATGTAATCATCTGCACCTTGTGCCAGCCCTTGGAGCTTGTCTGGCACTGTACCGCGCGCCGTGAGAATGATGACGGGACAACTGCCGTATTGGCGAATCTGATCGAGTATATCCAAGCCGTCATGATCGGGCAGCATCAAGTCAAGCAGGACAAGTTCAGGTTTCCAGGACTGGAAAGTCGGAATCGCCTCGTGATCACCTACGTTCCACTTTACTTCGTAGCCTGCTCGTTCCAGATAGACGCTGATAAGACGCGCAATCGGTATCTCATCCTCTATGAGTAGAATTCGTTTCACCAGGCATCACCTCGTTTCTAATAATGAATCCGAACGTAATCTGTCTGTATCTATCATAGCAATGACTTATGGAAAAAGGACTGACATCATTTGTAAAAGCATCGGTTATTTATCATAAAGGAATTGTGTGTCCGTTACATGACGGGCGCCTGGACTTACGCTATAAATTGAAATTCATGTAGGAATACCTCTGACAACATCGCGTCAGAGGTATTTGTTTTCGTTATGTGACAGTGTGCCTGTATCACAATTGACGTACGGTTTATTTTTGGGAAGCAGGTGCTACTGTTACGCCGCGTGTGATTTTGCCTTCTTTTTCAAGCTGCTTGATCAACTCTTCCACGGAGATGCCCTTTTCTTTTGCCATTTGCTCCAAACTGATTGCAGGTAGAGTAAAGGAAGCTGCTTCACCAGTGGCGATTTTGCCTTCTTTTTCAAGCTGCTTGATCAACTCTTCCACAGAGATGCCTTTTTCTTTTGCTACTTCTTCCAGATTGATAACTGCCGTGGATGCCAGCTTGCCTTTTTCTTTAAGCTGCTCGATCAACTCTTCTACGGAGATGCCTTTTTCTTTCGCCATTTCTTCCAGATTCATAGCAGGGTCCAGAGCGATGAATGCTCCGCCGTCCTGGTTTTCAGGATCGAGAGAAATGACTGCGAAGCCTTGAATGGTGCCGTCTGGGTTGCTGGTAGCTGTTGCTTTCGTCAGTTTGCCTTCTTTTTCAAGCTGCTCGATCAGCTCTTCTACAGAGATGCCTTTTTCTTTCGCCATTTCTTCCAGGTTCATCGTCTTATGGTTATCGCTGTTGCCATCGAATGGAATGAAGGAGAAGCTAGTTGTCAGATCGCCGTCTTTCGTGTTAATAGCTGTTCCTTTCGTCAGTTTTCCTTCTTTTTCAAGCTGCTTGATCAACTCTTCTACGGAGATGCCTTTTTCTTTCGCCATTTCCTCCAGGCTAATAATCGGTTTGAAAAGAGCTTTTGTACCATCTGTGTTCACCATTTTCAGTGGAGCAGAAGAACCGGTCGTTTTCGCTGGTTCATTTGCCGCAAACGCGGAACCTGCCATTGCGGATACTGCCAAAGCCATAACTGTCATTGCCATTTTCTTTTTCATTATAAAATTCCTCCTTGGGGGGTCTTTAGATTGTGGTGAGCCATGTTTGTGGGCTTGCCCGTCTCGGCTACAACTCAAAGATAATGGAGGCGTGTGTCCGTAATATGACCGGAATATGGAAAAGTGACGGAATGCCGAAAACGCTCGCATTTTCCTTGCCTTGTTCTACAGTAGAGACAGGTATAAGAGTACAAATTTAGCGTGTTTCTTATCCAACAAGTGAATAATCAAAAGGCAAAGGTGCCCTTGAACACGGAGCTTGTTTTTTCGTGTTTAGGCACCTTTTTTTACTTTTGATCAGGGATGTTGTCTTGAAAGGAGTGAGACGCATGGAAAAACCAATTCGAGCAACGCCGCTTGAGATCCGACGGATTCCCAATGTCGATCCTCAATTTGCGGAGAAGCTGAACCTGCCTTCTCATATCCGCAGTCTGGGTCTTTTGATCTCAACGATTGATGATGTGGGGTATACGGCCATTGACGAAGCGACCAAAAAGGCAGCGGTGGAAGTTGTGTATGCCAAGTTGTTTTTATGCAGGCTCAGGCCATGCGTCTGGACCGTTGTCCGGCGAGCTCGTCGGGATGATCGGGGGCGCAGAGCGGAGCATGCTTTTACTCTTTGAATGATGAAGGGACGCATGCGTCTACGCTCATGTTGTGTCGCGGACAGGCAGCTACTTGTCTCAAACCGCCGGAATCCGCGAAGGGGAGCCGCTCGCTTACTTGATCGCTCCACCGCTGAAAGCTATGTATGGTATTGATGCCGCCTTCCTCGCTTCGCTACAAGCGAGTTGCACACGAAGGGGACAATAGTGGCTGAAGACGGTGGACTTACGCTATAAATTGAAATGCATGTAGAAATACCTCTGACAGTATTGCGTCAGAGGTATTTGTTTTCTTTATTTGATAGTGTGCCTGTATCACAATTGACGTACGGTTTATTATAGGGAGGCAGGTGCTACTGTTTCGCCCCGTGTGATTTTTCCTTCTTTTTCAAGCTGCTTGATCAACTCTTCCACGGAGATGCCCTTTTCTTTTGCCATTTGCTCCAAGCTGATTGCAGGGTGAGTAAAGGAAGCTGCTTCACCAGTGGTGATCTTGCCTTCTTTTTCAAGTTGCTTGGTCAACTCTTCCACAGAGATGCCTTTTTCTTTCGCTGCTTCTTCCAGATTGATAACTGCCGTGGATACCAGCTTGCCTTCTTCTTTAAGCTGCTCGATCAACTCTTCTACGGAGATGCCTTTTTCTTTCGCCATTTCTTCCAGATTCATAGCAGGGTCCAGAGCGATGAATGCTCCGCCGTCCTGGTTTTCAGGATCGAGAGAAATGACTGCGAAGCCCTGAATGGTGCCGTCTGGGTTGCTGGTAGCTGTTGCTTTCATCAGTTTGCCTTCTTTTTCAAGCTGCTCGATCAGCTCTTCTACAGAGATGCCTTTTTCTTTCGCCATTTCTTCCAGGTTCATCGTCTTAATGTTATCGCTGTTGGCATCGAATTTCATGAAGGAAAAGCTAGTTGTCAGATCGCCGTCTTTCGTGATAGTAGCTGCTCCTTTCGTCAGTTTTCCTTCTTTTTCAAGCTGCTTGATCAACTCTTCCACAGAGATGCCCTTTTCCTTTGCCATTTGCTCCAGGTTAAAAATCGGTTTGTTAAGAGCATCTGTACCATCTTTGGTCACCATTTTCAGTGGAGCAGAAGAACCAGTCGTTTTCGCTGGTTCACTTGCCGCAAACGCGGAACCTGCCATTGCGGATACTGCCAAAGCCATAACTGTCATTGCCATTTTCTTTTTCATTATAAAATTCCTCCTTGGGGGGTCTTTAGATTGTGGTGAGCCATGTTTGTGGGCTTGCCCGTCTCGGCTACAACTCAAAGATAATGGAGGCGTGTGTCCGTAATATGACTGGAATATGGAAAAGTGACGGAATGCCGAAAATGCTTGTATACAATAGTGGCTGAAGATGGTGGACTTACGCTATAAATTGAAATACATGAGGAATACCTCTGACAACATCGCGTCAGAGGTATTTGTTTTCGTTATTTGACAGTGTGCCCTTATCCCAATTGATGTACGGTTTATTTTAGGGAGGCAGGTACTACTGTTTCGCCCCGTGTGATGCCTTCTTTTTCAAGCTGCCTGATCAACTCTTCCACGGAGATGCCCTTTTCTTTTGCCATTTGCTCCAAGCTGATTGCAGGTTGAATAAAGGAAACTGCCTTACCCCGTGTGATTTTACCTTCTTTTTCAAGCTGCTTGATCAACTCTTCCACGGAGATGCCCTTTTCTTTTGCCATTTCTTCCAGGCTGATCGTCTTACTGTTAATGCTGTTGGCATCGAATGGAATGAGGGAGAAGCTAGTTGTCAGATCGCCGTCTTTCGTGAAAATTACTTCTTTCGTCTTCGCTGGTTCACTTGCCGCAAACGCGGAACCTGCCATTGCGGATACTGCCAGAGCCATTACTGCCATTGCCATTTTCTTTTTCATTGAAAAATTCCTCCTTGGGGTTTTGTAAGATAGTGGTGAGCCATGCTTGCGGGCTTGCCCGTCACGGCTACAACTCAAAGATAACGGGGGCGTGTGTCCGGGGTATGACCAGAATATGGAAAAAATGACGGAATGCCGAAAACGCTTGGATACAATAGTGGCTGAAGACGGTGGACTTACGCTATAAATTGAAATGCATGTAGAAATACCTCTGACAGTATTGCGTCAGAGGTATTTGTTTTCTTTATTTGATAGTGTGCCTGTATCACAATTGACGTACGGTTTATTTTTGGGAAGCAGGTGCTACTGTTACGCCGCGTGTGATTTTGCCTTCTTTTTCAAGCTGCTTGATCAACTCTTCCACGGAGATGCCCTTTTCTTTTGCCATTTGCTCCAAACTGATTGCAGGGTGAGTAAAGGAAGCTGCTTCACCAGTGGCGATCTTGCCTTCTTTTTCAAGTTGCTTGATCAACTCTTCCACAGAGATGCCTTTTTCTTTCGCTGCTTCTTCCAGATTGATAAATTCCGTGGTTGCCAGCTTGCCTTCTTCTTTAAGCTGCTCGATCAACTCTTCTACGGAGATGCCTTTTTCTTTCGCCATTTCTTCCAGATTCATAGCAGGGTCCAGAGCGATGAATGCTCCGCCGTCCTGGTTTTCAGGATCGAGAGAAATGACTGCGAAGCCCTGAATGGTGCCGTCTGGGTTGCTGGTAGCTGTTGCTTTCGTCAGTTTGCCTTCTTTTTCAAGCTGCTCGATCAACTCTTCTACAGAGATGCCTTTTTCTTTCGCCATTTCTTCCAGGTTGATCTTGATCGTCTTACTGTAATCGCTGTTGGCATCGGATGGAATGAAGGAGAAGCTAGTTGTCAGATCGCCGTCTTTCGTGTTAATAGCTGCTCCTTTCATCAGTTTTCCTTCTTTTTCAAGCTGCTTGATCAACTCTTCCACAGTGATCCCTTTTTCTTTCGCCATTTGCTCCAGGCTAATAATCGGTTTGGAAAGAGCATTTGTATTATCTGTTGTCACCATTTTCAGTGGAGCAGAAGAACCGGTCGTTTTCGCTGGTTCATTTGCCGCAAACGCGGAACCTGTCATTGCGGATACTGCCAAAGCCATAACTGTCATTGCCATTTTCTTTTTCATTGTAAAATTCCTCCTTGGGGGGTCTTTAGATTGTGGTGAGCCTTGTTTGCGGGCTTGCCCGTCTCGGCTACAACACAAATTTAACGGGGGAGTGTGTCCGTAATATGACCGGAATATGGAAAAGTGACGGAATGCCGAAAACGCTTGCATTTTTCTGTACCTTGTTCTACATTAGAGACAGGTAAAAGACCACGTAAATAGCGTGTAATCTTCTACCCACAAGTGAATATCAAAAGGCAAAGGTGCCCTTGAACGCGGAGCTTTTTTCGTGTTTAGGCACCTTTTTTTACTTTTGATCAGGGATGTTGTCTTGAAAGGAGTGACACGCATGGAAAAACCAATTCGAGCGACGCCGCTTGCGATCCGACTGATTCCCAATGTCGATCCACAATTTGCGGAGAAGCTGAACCTGCCTTCTCATATCCGAAGTCTGGGGCTATTGACCTCTACGATTGACGATGTGGGGTATACGGCCATTGATGAAGCGACCAAAAGTGCAGCGGTGGAAGTTGTGTATGCCAAGTCGTTTTATGCAGGCTCAGGCCATGCGTCTGGACCGTTGTCCGGCGAGTTCATCGGGATGATCGGGGGCGCGACGCCATCGGAGGTGCAGAGCGGACTGGATGCAGCCGTTGCATTTATGGAAAGCGGAGCATGCTTTTACTCTTTGAATGATGAAGGGACGCATGCGTATTACGCCCATGTTGTGTCGCGGACGGGCAGCTACTTGTCTCAAACCGCCGGAATCCGCGAAGGTGAGCCGCTTGCTTACTTGATCGCTCCGCCGCTGGAGGCCATGTATGGTATTGATGCCGCCCTCAAGGCAGCAGATGTACAAATGGTTCAATTTTTTGGTCCACCGACAGAAACGAACTTTGGGGGAGCACTACTCACTGGCAGCCAATCGGCCTGCACGGCAGCCGCCGATGCTTTTGCCGAGGCCGTAAGAAGTGTCGCCAAACAGCCTGTCAAACGATAATAGGGATTTTTCCTCTTGAAGGGGAGGTAATGTAAATGCGCGCTACAACATATTCACTTGGCATGATCGAGACGCTGGGCTTGCCTGCTCTCATCGCTGCCGCAGACGCTGCTGCCAAGGCGGCAGACGTCAAAGTTGTTTCTTATGAAGGAGCGGACGCAGGAATCGTCACTTTATACGTGATCGGGGATGTATCTTCGGTTATGGCGGCAGTAGATGCTGGCGCTGACGCTGCGAGACGTGTTGGAAGATTGCTGCACTCACACGTGATTCCACGTCCTGACGAAAATGTTCCAAGAATGATTAAAAACCTACTAAAACCGGAAGTAAAAGAAGAGGTTAAGGCAGAGCCGGCTAAAGCGCCAGTGTCCGGATTGCAAGATCAATCCATCAATGACCTGCGCAAAATGGCGCGTTCGTATGCGGACTTCCCGCTGACGACGAACGAAATCAACATGGCGAAAAAAGAAGATCTCATCCGTCTGTTGGAAGAGAAACAAGGCGGAGGTGACAAAGCCTAATGACACTCGACGCTGATCTGTATTCCATACAGGAAGTGCGTACCTACCTCGCACAAGCGAAGGAAGCACAGGCCAAATTCGCTACCTACAGCCAAGAGCAAGTTGACCGGATCATCGAGGCCATGTCCAAAGTGGGCGTAGAAAATGCTGATCGACTGGCAGCAATGGCTGTAGAGGAAACAGGCTTTGGTAACGTCGCTGACAAGCGGATGAAAAACTTGTTTGCTGCACAAGATGTGTACGCATCTGTAAAAGATGTAAAAACGGTTGGCATCATCCGTAAGGACGAAGAGAACAAGGTGTGGGAAGTGGCGCAGCCATTTGGTATCGTAGCAGGGGTTGTACCTTCCACTAATCCGACGTCCACGGTTATTTATAAATCGATGGTCTCCCTCAAGGCGAGAAATGCGATTGTCTTCAGCCCGCATCCGTCGGCAGCCAAATGCACGCTGGAAGCAGCGCGACTAATGGCACAGGCGGCAGTAGCGGCTGGAGCACCAGAAGGCTTGATCCATTGCGTTACGAAGCCTACGCTTCCTGGGACGAATGAGCTGATGAAGCACAAGCTGACCAATCTGATTCTCGCGACAGGCGGAACTCCGATGGTACGCGCAGCATACAGCTCCGGTAAGCCTGCTTACGGTGTGGGACCTGGTAACGTACCAGTTTACATCCACCACACTGCTGACTTTGCTGCTGCTGCAAGACGCATCGTGCAGAGCAAGACGTTTGACTATGGTACAATCTGCGCTTCTGAGCAAGCATTGGTCGTGGAGGAATCCACCAAACACCAATTGATTGCAGCCTTGAAGCGTGAAGGCGCCTACTTCCTGAACGAGCAAGAAAAGGAAAAGGTAGCTGCCATCGTCACGATAAACGGCTCGCTGAACGCGAAGATCGTTGGCCGCTCTCCACATGTGATCGCTCAAATGGCGGGTATTACCATCCCTGCTGATACGCGTGTCCTGGTTGCGGAGGAGAACAATGTAGGTAAAGCGTACCCGATGTCGGTTGAAAAACTGGCGCCGATTCTCGCTCTCTACACGGTTCAAGGTGACAACGAAGCATTTGCTCGTTGCCGCGAATTGCTGGATCACGGCGGACTTGGACATACGGCGGGTATTCACGCGCAGGATGACAATGTCATCGCAGCGTATGGTCAAGCAATGCCAGCATCCAGAATACCAGTGAATACTGGTACAACCTTCGGGGGAATTGGTGCAACGACTGGCGTACAACCAGCGTTTACACTTGGATGCGGTTCCTATGGGGGCAACATCACTTCCGATAACATCGGTGCGAAGCATATGTTTAACATCAAACGTGTTGCGTTTGGCATCAAAGAAATGCCGCAATCAACGCCAGCACCAGCAGCACCTGCGACACAAGCGGAAGAAGCTGTTCTACAAGCTGTCTCTTCCATGAATGTCGGCTTGAGCCGCGATGAGATCAAGAACATTATCAAATCCGTGTTAACAGAAATGACGACTTAGAGTCGTAAAACACTAAAATTTTGGAGATATAATTAAGGAGGAAATGAAAATGGCTGGAGAAATGTCCGCATTGGGAATGGTAGAAACAAAAGGTTTGGTAGGAGCAGTTGAAGCTGCTGACGCAATGGTAAAAGCAGCGAACGTAAAACTGATCGGTAAAGTACACGTAGGTGGCGGTCTCGTGACTGTTATGGTACGTGGTGACGTAGGTGCAGTAAAAGCTTCCACAGACGCAGGTGCCGCTGCTGCTGAAAAAGTAGGAGAGCTCGTATCTATTCACGTAATTCCACGCCCTCATGGAGACATTGAACTGATCCTGCCTAAACTCGAAGGATAATAAATCCCTATGGCAGTGATTACAGAAGCATCCTTGAGAGCGATGCATAAGTCAGGTATTCCAAACCCCTTTCTCGTTGAGAAAGGGGATAAAATAACACCAGCAGCGGCAGATTTCTTGAAAGGAAGAGGGATTCAAGTGAAACAAGTTGATCAGAACCAGCAGCCTTCCACCAATCAAGCTGCCGAGGCAGTGCGAGAAATTCCTTTGGGCGTATCTAACCGTCACATTCATTTGTCGCAAGCAGATGTCGAGAAGCTTTTCGGAGCCGGACATCAATTGACGCCAATGCGTGATTTGTCGCAACCGGGACAGTTTGCTTGCCAAGAAACAGTCACCATCGTGGGACCAAAAGGCAGCATTCACGGGGTTCGTGTTTTGGGACCAGCTCGTGGCGCGACACAAGTGGAAATTTCCAGAACAGACGGCTTTGCAGTAGGTGTTCATGCCCCTGTGCGTATGTCTGGAGATATTGAAGGAACACCAGGTATGGTACTTGTAACGGCAAAAGGGACAGTTGTAATGGACAAAGGCGTAATCGTAGCGAAGAGCCACGTTCATATGTCTCCGGCAGATGCCGAGCAATATCAAGTGAAGGATGGCGATTCGCTGATTCTGGCGACGCAAAGCGATCGTCCTATCATCTATCCAGATGTAATCGTTCGTGTACATCCACAATTCGCACTTGATTTCCACGTTGATACGGATGAAGGCAATGCCGCTAATTTGAAAACGGGCGACCGGGTAAAAGTGATCGGCAAGAACGGGCAATTTTACTCCGGCTAACGGAGGTTGAGCTTGATGGACATCAGAGAAATGGTGGCGTCGATTACAAAAGAAATTTTGCAATCGATGAATACAGAAAAGAAAAGCGATGCGCCTCGTGTCCTGTACGTTTTTTGCGACAGCCAGGCTCATGAGGCGTTTCAGGATCATTTTATCCAACTGAAAAACCACGGGATCTGCCATGACATTCTCTTCCTGGACGGAGAAACCTCCTCTTGGCTGGGAATGCACAAGATCGAATGTGGGGGAGCAGGCAAAATTCTCACAGCAGATGAGTACGCTCCTGCCCCGTTGGAAGTGCCGAAAGATTACGTCGGTATCGTGATTCCTGAAATCGATTTGGATAATGCAGCGAGAATTGCTTCTGGCCTAAAAGGAACGATTAAAGCGGAAATCGTCTTTTCCGCATTGGTGATGGGAAAATTCGTCATCGCAGGTTCCGATGTGCCAGGGATCAAGCGCGCAGACCGTCGTACCCTGCAAACATTGACACTGACACCTGCATATGAAAAGCTGTTCAACCGTCACGTTGAGAGCATGAAAGAGTTGGGTGTGGAGTTTGCGGAGCAACGCCGTTTGGCTGATCGTGTGGTTTCTAAGCTGAAGTCTCAACTGCAAAAAGTGGAGACTACTACCAAGACAGAACAACCGAAATTGACTCCTTTGGATGAGCAAGAAGCAGTCTTTTCCGGGAAGCTGTTGACAGCAGACTGGATCAGATCTCAGCCTGAGCTTCGCGATACGACTTTGATCGTGAAAAAAGGTGCAATTGTTTCTCCACTTGCTTATGACAGCATGAGAGAACGCGGCATTACGGTCAGCTATTTAGGAAAAGGGTGATCGCATGTTTTTGGGAAAAGTGATCGGCAGCGTCTGGGCCACGCAAAAAGAAGCAGGCATGGAAAATCTCAAGCTCATGGTGGTTCAGCCGATTGATTGGCGTGGCGAAGAAGGCGGACAAACCGTTATCGCAGCGGACAGGATCGGTGCGGGAATCGGGGAGCAGGTTATCGTCTCTCGTGGGACGCCTGCCCGAATCCTTTTCTCCGGCACCAGTGTGCCGATCGATGCGATTATCGTAGGCATTGTGGATTCGTTTGAGGTGCCGGGTGCCGCAGGAAGAGAGGAATAGGAATGGAACAGGAACGTTCACGAGTCATCCAGGAATTCGTACCAGGGAAACAGGTCACGTTGGCTCATGTAATCGCAAACCCTGACCCAATGCTCTATACCAAGCTAGGTATCAATGAGGCCGGTGCGATCGGCATTTTGACTTTGACGCCTACCGAAACAGCCATTATTGCCGCGGATATTGCGACAAAGGCTGCTGGCGTCGAGCTTGGGTTTCTCGATCGTTTTACAGGTTCACTGATTGTCGTAGGAGATGTATCTGCTGTTGAGATGGCAGTAGAAGCCGTCAATCAGGTGTTGAGCGAAAAACTGCGGTTTACTCCGGCGTTGGTGACGAAATCATGACCGGCCGAGTAATGATTATCGGTGCAATCGAAGCAGGCAAGTCTTCTCTGGTGCGGGCGCTGTTCAATGACGAACAGCCTGCCAGGAAGACACAAGCGCTCGAATATCGGGACTGGGCGATTGACACTCCGGGTGAGTACAGCGAAAACCCGATGTTTTACCGCACGCTTATGGCTACCTCTCTTGAGGCGAAAATCATTTTGATGGTGCAGGATGCTACACGGGTGCGGAATTATTTCCCACCTGGCTTTTCACAAGGGTTTCCGCAATCATGCATAGGGGTCATTACCAAAATGGATCATCCTGATGCAAATGTGGAGAGAGCAGAACAATTCCTGCGTCAATCGCTCGGCAATGCGAGAATTTTCCGGACCTCCTCGCTCACGAGTGAGGGAGTGCCAGAATTGCGAGCGTATTTGCAAGAAATTGTCAACGAGTAAGCGTGATTAACCAGTATTAAACCCCTTTCCGCCGTAGCGTGTCTGTGAGAAAATGAGGTCATATCAACTCCTAGCAGGTGAAAAGAGGTTCACATGCAATCAATACGAGAAGTGTGCAAAGCGTCCACGACGTTGAGTGATGACGACATTCGGATTGTGGAGGAGCTGGCTTCCAAGCTTCAGATTTTTGCCGATCTGTCTCAAGCGGACATGTTTATCGATTGTCCGACAGTAGATCGGAGCGCTGCGATGGTAGTCGCACAAGCTGCACCGAGTACGGCACGCTCTATGTACAGTGGATCGGTCGTAGGGCATTTGGCGACGGCGATTAATGAGCCGGCCGTCATGTATTGCCTGACTACAGGCAAGCCCGTCATCGGTTCGCGTGGCGTTTCACAGGAGCAGGTCGTGATGCGACAAAGCGTCGTACCCATCACGAATGCGGCTGGAAAAACAATCGGGACCTTGATAACCGAACAAGATATATCCAAACAGGTGGAACAGGAAAAGAACGTCGAAATGCTCAAGGAAACGACTGAGCACCTAAGCGAGACGCTCATCCAGTTCGCAGTGCCTGATCTGCCCATTTCGTCACTTTTGCACGAGGGCATGATTTTGTTTGATCAGAGTGGGGTTATCACGTACGCCAATGGCCGTGCCCACAAGCTGCTCTCCTTGATCGGCTTTGAACTGCCAGAAAAAGGTGAGAGCATCGAACGTATTTTTTCCTGGAGAGTTACCCCGGAAAATTTTGTGCGCAACGGGGGTTATATTCAGGAGGAGCTGTCAAAAGGCAAGCATTTTATCATGATGAAAGCGGTTTCGTCCGTCCGCAAGCTAGACATCATCGGGGGATTCATTCTCCTGCGAGACATATCGGACATTCGGGAAAAAGAAAAGCAATTGATGATCAAATCGGCGGTAATCAAAGAGATTCACCACCGGGTCAAAAACAATTTGCAAACCATCTCTAGCCTGCTGCGCCTGCAAATGCGGCGATCGCAGTCCACCGAGATTGAGAAGGTATACCGGGAAAGCATCAATCGCATCAACAGCATCGCCATTATTCACGAATACTTGGCACAGGATGGTCTGGAGCAGATTGACTTCAAAGAGATTTTAACCAAAATATCGAAAATAATCGTCTCTTCGATGAGACGTTCTGAGCAAGCTATACACGTCGTGGTGACGGGCGAATCGGTGTATCTGCCGTCCAACAAAGCAACATCGTTTGCCTTGATTGTCACCGAGCTGATTCAAAATTGCATGATCCACGGGTTTCATGAGCAGCAAGAAGGGAAAATCTCCATCGCACTTGTCGCCAAGGAAGACTTCGTCAGTTTGTCCGTGACAGACGACGGGGTAGGCATCGAGGACATGGAGCAAATCCACAAAAAGGGCCATCTCGGCCTGAAAATTGTCGATACGCTGGTCAGGGAAGACCTCGAAGGCACGATGCATTTCCGCAATACTGGGAACGGAACAGAGGTTACCATACTCTATCCGATCCAAAAGGAGGATGAAGATGACACAGCCGAAGATTATGGTGGTTGATGACGAGCCGATTATTCGCATGGATTTGCGCGAGATGCTCGAAAATGAAGGGTATCTAGTGGTTGCCGAGGCGAAAAACGGAGAAGAGGCAGTCGAACAGGCCCATCGTCACAAGCCCGATTTGATCATCATGGATGTGAAAATGCCTGTCTTGAATGGAATCAAGGCAAGCAGTATCATTCGTTCCTTTTCAGACAGTTCCATTCTTCTCTTGACGGCTTATAGCCAAAAGGAACTCGTCCAGGATGCCAGAAAAGCGGGGGTGACGGCTTACTTGGTGAAGCCGGTGTCGGAGGATGACTTGATTCCCGCAGTAGAAATCGCCCTTAGTCAAAAGGAAAAAGTCGTTTCACTGAAGAAGGATATAAACGATCTGAAGCAAAAGATCGAGGATCGCAAGGCAGTGGAAAAGGCAAAAGGAAAGCTGATGAGTGCCCTATCCATGGAAGAGGATGCGGCTTACAAATGGATGCAGCAAGTAAGCATGCAACGGCGCATGCCACTTGTGAAGCTGGCAGAAGAGATTTTGTCGGGCGAGCAGGCCATTTTCGCACAAGGCTAGTAGTGACGTTATGATAAAAAGCAGTGACAAGTAGATACAAAGAGAGCAAAGGCGCTTGAATCAGACCGGAAGCAAGGATCCGGCTATTCAAGCGTTTTTTCGTAAGGCCCGTCTGGCACGCCAATGGTTCAAGGAGGTTCATATGGATGAACAATGGATCCAAAGCGTCGGGATCGATGTGGGAACAAGCACAACCAAAATGATCGTAAGCCGATTGCGATTGGGTCGCATGTCCAGCACGTTTTCGCTGCCGCGTTATCAGATCGTGGAGCGGCAATTGCTGTATGCGAGTGAAGTACATTCCACACCGCTCATCGGATTTGATGAAATCGACGCTGACGGAATCAGAGCGATTCTTGCAGCCGAGTACGACAAGGCACAAATCAGCTTGTCCCAAATCAAGTCCGGGGCGGTCATCATTACTGGAGAAACAGCAAGCAAAAAGAACGCACAGCATATCGTTCATCTGCTGGCTGAACGCTCTGGGGATTTCGTGGTAGCGACAGCAGGTGCTGACCTCGAAGGCGTGCTGGCGGGCAAGGGCGCTGGCGCAGAAAAACGCTCGCAAGCCATACAAGGTGTGATCGTCAACGTCGATATTGGCGGAGGAACAGCGAATGCAGCCTACTTCCAACGTGGCCGAGCAATTGCGACAGTTACTTTCCACGTCGGAGGAAGACTAATCCGTCTCAGTCCGCAAGGTGTTGTTCAATACGTGTCGCCGAACATTCAGCAATGGTTGTCGGCAAAAGGACTGCGTATTCAAGTCGGACAGGAAATCGGATTCGCGCAGCTCACAGAGGTTGCCGAACAGTTGGGACGCAGCATGCTCGATTATTTGACAGGAAAAGAACGCGAAGTATCTGGCTTGCTCGTCCTGGGACCGCATTTGCGTAATGCTATCCCTGTTGACGAACTGACTGTATCTGGCGGTGTGGGTCTGCTCATGAGTGGACCTCCCGTAAGAAATATTTCGGATGCGAGCCGATATGGCGATTTTGGTCCACTGCTCGGATATGTACTCCAGCAGGAGCGCGAAAAAGGGACGTATCCGGTACAGTGGCTAGACCCGGATCAAACGGTACGGGCAACGGTAATTGGCGCAGGGATGCAGAGTACGGAGATTAGTGGTTCAACCGTGCATATCAAACCGGAGCTGTTGCCGATCAAAAATATTCCGATCCTCAAGCTGGAGCTTACCGAGGAACAATTGGCAGATGCGACACGACTGCGACAGGAAGTGGCTTCGATCTACCAACTGGGTGAGCGTCTGTTTGAAAAAACGACAGGGATTCCTTTCGCACTCGCGATCTCCGGCATCGGGTACTGCTCGTACGCTCTGCTACAGACGCTGTCTCAGGAGCTGTCGGAGCAATACCGGGCAAGTTTCCCCGAGAGTCAAACCATGGTCGTGATCTGTGAAACAGATATGGCCAAAGCGCTCGGGCAGGCCTTGGCGCTGCGTTGCAAAGGGGCACCGGAAATCATTTGCATCGATCAGGTGCGTGTGGAATACGGCGATTACATCGATCTCGGTGAGCCGATCTCGGGAACAATCATTCCCGTCGTCGTCAAAACACTCGCGTTTGATGAGAGGCCGTAACGTAAGAAGGGGTGGACGTGATGAACACGAAAACGACTGTGCTTGGACATACCTATCAATTTCGCGATTTGAAAGAAGTTTTCGCGAAGGCTAATGAAGATAAATCAGGCGACCAGCTGGCTGGTCTCGCCGCTGCTGATTCCCGGGAACGTGTAGCTGCCAAGCAGGTTTTGGCTGACCTGACGTTGGCGGATATCCGCAACAATCCGATGGTTCCGGCAGAAGAAGACGAAGTATCGCGTGTGATCGAAGAAGGCATCAACGAAAAGATTTACAACGAAATCAAAAACTGGAGTGTAGCTGAGCTGCGCGAGTACATTTTGAGCCATCAAGCTGGCGATAATGAACTCAAGCGCATCAGCCGCGGCTTGTCCAGTGAGATGATCGCAGCGACAGCCAAGCTCATGAGCAATCTGGACTTGATTACGGCTGCGTCCAAGATTAAAGTTGTGACGCATGCCAACACGGCAATCGGTCAGAGAGGCGTATTGGCTTCTCGTGTACAGCCTAACCATCCATCTGACAACGTACAAGGCATCAAAGCGTCTCTGTACGAAGGTCTGAGCTACGGAATCGGCGATGCGGTTATCGGAATTAACCCGGTTATCGATACAGCGGATAGCGTGAAGGATATTTTGAACATGACCAAAGACGTGATGACCAAGTTTGATATCCCGACGCAAAACTGCGTATTGGCTCACGTATCCACGCAAATGCGTGCCATCCGTAATGGGGCACCAGCGGACTTGATCTTCCAGAGTTTGGCGGGTAGTGAAAAAGGAAACAAGGCATTTGGTATTGATGTAGCACTGCTGGATGAAGCAGATGAACTGATGCGCAAAGAGGGTACTTCCTATGGACCGAACTTCTGGTACTTCGAGACAGGCCAAGGCTCTGAGCTGTCTTCCGAGGCGCATCACGGCATGGACCAGGTAACGATGGAAGCGCGCTGCTACGGACTTGCTCGCAAGTACAATCCGTTTATCGTAAACACGGTAGTTGGCTTCATTGGACCTGAGTACTTGTACGACAGCCGTCAAGTGATCCGCGCGGGCCTGGAAGACCATTACATGGGCAAAATGCACGGCTTGCCGATGGGCTGTGACGTATGCTACACGAACCACATGAAGGTCGATCAAAACGACATGGACAATCTCGGCATTTTGCTCTCGTCGGCAGGCGTTAACTTTGTTATCGGCGTAGCCATGGCAGACGATGTCATGCTCAACTATCAATCGACGAGCTTCCATGATATTGCGGCATTCCGTGAAGTGATGGGACTGCGACCTGCTCCTGATTTTGAAAAATGGCTGGAGAAAATGGGTATCATGGAAAACGGTAGGCTGACTGCAAAAGCAGGCGATCCGACAATCTTCATGTAAGATCAGGAGGTGAAAGACGGATGGAACAACAATTAGATTTCTTGGTAGATAAAGTAGTAGCAGAACTGCAAAAGAAGCTGGGTGAGGCTAGCGAACAAGCTCCGTCACCAAAAACAGAGACAGGCTTGATCCAACTGAGATCGGAGCCAAAGGCCGAGCCAGTCGTGAGTGCAACGACGGCGCAAGCGCAAGCTCCTGTGGTGAATGAGCAGCATGCTCCATCAGCAGAACCAGAGAGAACATCACATGTACCGAATCCGAAGTACAAGGAAGGCTTGGATGAACTGCTGTCCAGCACGCCAGCGCGCATCGGAGTTTGGCGTGCAGGTGTGAGACCTTTGACCAAAACGATGCTTGAACTGCGTCGTGACCATGCTGCTGCGGTGGATGCCGTATACGGTGAAGTCAGTCAAGCAGTGCTCGATCAGTTCTCCTTGTTCACAGTGGAAACACAGTATGACAACACCGAAAACTATCTAAAGCGTCCGGATATGGGGCGCGTCCTCACCGAGGAAGGCGTGCGCACGCTGCAAGAGCGCGGCCAAAAGAAGCCACAGGTACAAATCGTCGTTTCAGACGGCTTGAGTGCCGCTGCGGTGGATGCGAACCTGAAAGATGTGCTTCCATCCCTGATGGACTCTCTGAAAAGCTACGGATTGACTTGCGGCACACCGTTTTTTATCAAAGGCGGACGCGTAGCCAGCATGGATCACGTCGGCGAGATTTTGGAGCCAGAAGTATTGGTGCTCCTGATCGGAGAGCGTCCAGGATTGGTTACGGCGCATTCCATGAGTGCATACATGTGCTACCGTCCACGCAAAGGTATGGTAGAATCAGAGCGTACAGTGATCTCGAATATTCATCGTCAAGGTACATCTCCAGTTGAGGCGGGGGCCCACATTGGGACAATCCTCTCCAAAATGTTGGAGCAAAAAGCAAGTGGTGTAAAACTAGTCTTGTAACATGACGAGGAGGGTTCAGCATGACATTCCGCAGAAAAAAAGTAGCCGTTATTGGTAGTGGTTTTACTGGAGCGACAACTGCGTTCATCATGGCGCAAAAAGAGCTGGCTGACATCGTTTTGGTAGATATTCCGCAACTGGAAAATCCAACAAAAGGGAAAGCTCTGGACATGATGGAGGCTTCTCCTGTTCTCGGCTTCGATTCCAACATTACAGGTACTTCTGATTACAAAGACATCGAAGGCTCCGATATCGTAATCATCACAGCAGGTATTGCTCGTAAGCCAGGTATGTCCCGCGACGACTTGGTAGCAACGAATGCAGCCATCATGCGCTCGGTTGCTGAGCAAGTGAAAACATATGCACCAAACTCCATCGTACTTATCCTGTCCAACCCGGTAGATGCGATGACATATACATTCTACAAAACGTCCGGCTTCCCGAAACACCGCGTAATCGGTCAATCCGGCGTACTGGATACAGCTCGCTTCCGTACGTTCGTAGCGATGGAACTGAATGTATCCGTAAATGACGTAACAGGCTTCGTATTGGGCGGTCACGGTGACGACATGGTACCACTCTTGCGTTACTCCTATGCAGGTGGCATCCCACTCGAAAAGTTGATTCCACAAGATCGTCTGGATGCTATCGTCGAGCGTACACGCAAAGGCGGCGGCGAGATCGTAGCTCTCTTGGGTAACGGTTCCGCTTACTATGCACCTGCGGCAGCTCTGGTAGAAATGGCAGAAGCGATCTTGAAAGACAAGAAGCGCATCTTGCCTTCCATCGCTTTGCTCCAAGGCGAGTATGGCTACAACGATATCTACCTGGGTGTACCAACGCTCTTGGGTGGAAACGGTATCGAGCAAGTCATCGAGCTGGATCTGACTGCTGCTGAGAAAGCTGCATTGGATAAATCCGCAGATTCCGTTCGTGCTGTTATGAAAGTGGCTATGCCATAAGCACGGGTTTAAAATGAAAGCTTCGCCAGATGTTTTGGCGGAGCTTTTTTTACAATGTGGATAGAGTAGCTGTAGTGGTGGGGAAGAAGCGGATTTCCAGTCTACGCTTCGGCCTACGCCCTGCTGAGGGCGGGTACTGTTCGCTCCGAAATAAATAGCGGGAGCGCTTCAAAAGTAGAGTTTCGAGGATGTATTTGCAGAGGTTGAAGCTGAAAACCCCCGCTATTTATTTCGGAGCTGGGTAGGGCTCCAGAGGCGCTAGGACTGGAAATCCGCTTCTTCCTACGCGGCTGTATTCGCATGAAAGCTGATTCAAGAGGGAGTAAATGTCACGGAGTGCAAACACCTGTAAGACATTGGAGGAATTGTGCGAAAAGTGACGAACTAGTTTAAAAAATATGAAGAAATGTAAAGCCGAATCTTCCAAAAAAATATATTTTATTGTAAAATAAAGGAAAAATTTAGGGGATGATTCTTTATGGGGGGGCTGCAAGGGACATTGCACTGGTCGCTGCGGTCAGAGATTGAAAGACACCGTAGAGAGTGCGGCTATACCTTGAGTAAATTAGGTGAATTAACGGGCATCAACCATGGGAGCTTGAGCGAGATTCTGAACGGAAATCCACCGCGGGCTATGACCATTGGTCAATTAGATGCGCTAGCTGCGGTGTTTGGTCGCGAGCCGGGTTGGTTGTACGAATTGTATACGGAAGAATGTATATCAGAGGGGAGAATATCGCGCCCTCGGTTGATACCTTATTTGATTCGATGTGCAGAGTTTGGGCGGCAGGATTGCATAGATGAGGTTGTTCCTAAATTGTTGGACAACCCTAGAAATATTTCGACTCTCTTTTTAGTGGCGGAACAACTATTTGAAAGCGGGAAACAAAAAGAGTCCGTACCTTTTTATCAGGCTGTCGTTGATAGCGAGAAGGATGGACATTCTGACCAATTCGTCAGGAGTCAGTATCGATTATTTCGAGCTGCACTCGGGACCAATTCTGAAGAAAATGGGGAGGCAGTTATTCGGTTTTCCCCCTATCGGAATAGGCTTCCTGAAAACTACCAGTTGGACGCCTTATTTCAATTAACGCGGGTTTGTTTCGCTTTACAGAAATGGAAGAAATCAGAACAGTATGCTGATGAATTACGGTTTCTTGCGGAAACGATTTACATACATGAGTTGGACAGGGTGAAAAGAAACAAAACAAGAGAACCCTTGGAAACAGAACGTCATTTGGTCTTTTATTATGCAATAGGCCACTTATTCAAAGGCGCAGCATTGGAAATGCAAGGGCTATATGAACAGGCGAAACCATATGTACTAGGTTACGCTGATTTAGGATGGTTTGAACTACTGGATGAAGTCGGGCACCAAGAGGTAGAAAAATTCCGGGTAGGGGCAAAGGCTAACTTATACACATTAGAGGTACTATCTGGTAATACAAGCATCATTGAGGAGTATGCTGACTATCTTGAAAGTCTTCCTACGAATGAAGTACTTGCTGGTTTAATTTCTATTATGAAATCAGCTAATACGTACCAATTTTGTGTGGATGAGATATTAGAACGCTTTTCTTCGCATATTGCCAGTTTCGGTCAATTTAAAGAAGCTATTGGATTGGACAGACATCTCCAGTTTCGATATCAGACAGCCATTTATGAGTTTGATAAAGGACGGATAGAAAGAGGGATCGAAGAAACTTTACTTTGCCTTTCTCTAGCCGATTTGATGAATCGATATGAGGATACTCTTAAATGCGTAGTATTATTTGAAGAATATCGGCAGTATGCATCCACAACACAAGTGGAACAGTATCGAACAATTGTAACGGGTAAAAGAGCGATCTGATTATCAAAGTTAATAGGGGTACCTAGTATTACATTCACAAAGATGCACTTCAACAGTTATAGTTATGTTAGAGAATGGCGCTGATACCTAGGGCTCAGCAATAAAACCGGATTGTTCTTGTAAAATGTAATAAAGTAGAAAGAGGGGGATTAAAAAATGAAGGGATTTATTCTTGCATTTTTTATTACGTTTGGACTTCTCGCAGGTATACCGATTGATTTTGATTCAAGCCATTCCAACATGTATACAGCCAAGGCCAATCAGCATGGAACTGATGCTTAGGAATTTTACTGGGAATCAGGTTGTTAAATAGAGTGTTACCCCCCAAAAACATCCCATCGGAGGGATGTTTTTTTTCTATTCAATTTTTCTTAATCGGTGAATTTCTGCACATCCCTGTATAGTAATTATATGTAATAAATTGTAAAAGAGAGGGGGCGTTGGATATTACTGCTATCGCAAGTATTTTAGATATGGATGTTTCTTTGCACCCTGGCAACTCCCCAAAAAGAGGAGCAGCATCAGCCCCTAAAAGTAGGTGTACGATCCGGGGCATGGTAAAGGAAATCGGTTGCCACTTAGAGTTGGATAATAGAATCGAACAGCTACGATTGGAAATGATAGAATTGGCAGGGAAGTACGGTCTCTCACATGATAAGGTTTTGGCTGTAAGCGAACAATTGGATAAATATATTGTCATTGCTCAAAACAGATTGAAAACGGAAAAGTAAGTCCTTTTCACACCTCAAGGCCCCCCAAATACTATCTCTGTATTTACCGACTCAAGATACATCTGAGTCAAAGTTCCGAACTGGATGATGAATTGATAGGAAGGTCATATAGTGCATTTTAAAAAACAACGAAAATTATAAAATTAAGAAATAATAGAAAGGAAGATCCTTTATAGGGGGCTGCAAGGGACAATGCATCGGTCGCTACGGTCAGAAATTGAAAAATGCCGGAGAAAGCACGGTTTTACATTAAGCAAATTGGGTGAATTAACGGGCATTAACCCCGGGAGTTTGAGCGAGATTCTCAATGGTAATCCGCCGCGTGCTATCACCATTGGTCAGTTAGACGCGCTAGCCAAGGTGTTTGGTCACGATCCGGGTTGGTTGTATGAATTATACCCGGAAGAATGTATATCAGAGGGGAGAATATCGCGCCCCCGATTAATACCATACTTGATTCGATGCGTTGAGGTTGGGAGAAAGGATTGCATAGAAGCTATTGTCCCCCAAATGATGGAGAATCCGAAAAACATCTCAATTTTGTTTGCCCTTGCAGAGCAGCTATATGAGAAAGGGCAACTGCAAGAGTCGGTGCCCTTTTATGAATATGTGATAGAGAATGAAAAGGATAGCTATTCTGACCACTTTGTGATGAGTCAGTATCGGTTATTTCGTGTTGTACTTGGGACAAATGCAGAAGAAAATTGGGAGAATGTAATTCGGTTTTCTCCGTATCGAAATAGGCTTCCAGAGAACTACCAACTCGATGCTTTATTCCAATTAGCACGGGTTTGTTTTGCTTTGCAAAAGTGGAATAAGTCCGGGGAGTACGGTGACGAATTACGGCTTCTCGCAGAAACTGTTTACATACATGAATTGGACAGGCTGAAAAGAAACAAAAAGGGAGAATCCCTGAAAACAGAGCGACATCTTGTCTATTATTACGGAATGGGACATTTATATAAAGGCGCTGCACTGGAAATGCAAGGACTTTATGAAGAGGCGAAGCAGCATGTACAAGGTTACGCTGATTTAGGATGGTTTGAATTACTTGATGAAGTCGGACGTAAAGATGTAGAAAGATTCAAGGTATGGGCAAAGGCGAACTCCTACACATTGGAGGTATTGTCTGGAAATAAAAGCATCATTGAAGAGTATGCAGACTATCTCGAAAGTCTGCCCACCATTGAAATACTTGCTGGTATGATTTCTATTATGAAATCCGCAAATACTTACCATTTTTGTGTAGATGAGATATTGGATCGCTTTTCTTCGCAAATTGCTAGTTTCGATCAATTTACAGAAGCAATAGGATTAGATCGACATCTCCAGTTTCGGTATCAGACAGCCATTTATGAGTTTGGTAAAGGGCGGATCGAGAGAGGGATTGAAGAAAGTATATATTACCTTTCCTTAGCAGATTTGATGAATCGACATGACGAGGCTCTTACATACATAGCACTGTTTGGATGGTTAGGGAATTTGAATAAGCGAATAGCTAACCAAAACGAGTTAGGTGACTAGTATCTAGTCAAAGTTTCTTGTAAATATATTGTAGAAGGTTTTAGCTGTAAGCCAACAATTCTGAGTCAAAGTTCCGAGCTGGATGAAGAATTGATAGGAAGGAAAAGTAGTGAATTTTAATAAAATGATCAAAACTGTAAAATAGAGGAAATAGACGAAAGTATAATCCTTTATGGGGGGGCTGCAAGAGGCAATGCATCGGTCGCTGCGGTCAGAAATTGAAAAATGTCGGAGAAAGCATGGTTATACATTTAGCAAGCTGGGTGAATTAACGGGCATTAACCCCGGAAGCTTGAGTGAGATTCTTAATGGAAATCCGCCACGTGCCATTACTATTGGTCAATTAGACGTACTAGCTAAGGTATTTGGTCACGATCCGGGTTGGTTATACGAACTGTATACAGAAGAATGTTTATCAGAGCAGAGAATATCGCGGCCCCGATTAATACCGTACTTGATTCGATGCGTAGAGGTAGGGCGAAAGGATTGCATAGAGGCTGCTGTTCCCCTTATGCTGGAGAATCCGAAAAACATCTCGATTCTGTTTGCCCTTGCAGAGCAACTATATGAGAAAGGGCAACTGAAAGAGTCGGTGCCCTTTTATGAATATGTGATTGAGAATGAAAAAGATAGCTATTCGAACCACTTCGTGATGAGTCAGTATCGGTTATTTCGTGTTGTACTTGGGACAAATGCAGAAGAAAATTGGGAGAATGTAATTCGGTTTTCTCCGTATCGAAATCGGCTTCCAGAGAACTACCAACTCGATGCTTTATTCCAATTAGCACGGGTTTGTTATGCTTTGCAAAAGTGGAACAAATCAGGGGAGTACGGTGACGAGTTACGGCTTTTGGCAGAAACTGTTTGCATACATGAATGGGAGAGGTTGAAAAGAAACAAAAAAGGGGAACCCCTGAAAACAGAGCGCCATCTTGTCTATTATTACGGAATGGGACATTTATATAAAGGCGCAGCACTGGAAATGCAAGGACTGTATGAAGAGGCGAAGCAGTATGTGCAAGTTTACGCTGATTTAGGATGGTTTGAATTACTTGATGAAAACGGACGTAAAGATGTAGAAAGATTCAAAGTATGGGCAAGGGCGAACTCCTACACATTGGAGGTATTGTCTGGCAATACAAGCATCATTGAAGAGTATGCAGATTATCTCGACATTCTCCCCACCATTGAAGTTCTTGCTGGTTTAAATGCCATTATGAAATCTGCTAACACCTACCATTTTTGCGTGGATGATATTTTAGAGCGCTTTGCCTCCCAAATTGCTAGTTTCGATCAATTTACAGAAGCAATTGGATTGGATCGACATCTTCGGTTTCGATATCAGATGGCTATTTATGAGTTCGGTAAGGGAAGGATAGAGAGAGGAATTGAAGAAACGATATATTGCCTTTCTCTAGCGGATTTGATGAATCGACACGACGAAACCCTTACATACATAGCACTGTTTGGATGGTTAGGGAATATGAATAACCGAATAGGTAACCAAAACGAGTTAGGTGGCTAGTATCCTGTTAGTTCATTGAAAATATCGTAGATTGATGAAACATCCTCTGCTAGGATGTTTTTTTATTCCATTTTTTGCAGTCGGTAAAAACCTGCATAACAACTTATGGTTAATTATGTAATAAATCTCAAAATAAGGAGGAGGTGACGATGTTCCATGAAGCAATAGAAATCTAAGAACATCTCTAAAAAGAGGAGCCACAGGTGCCACTAAAAGCAAGTGTATAATCCGGTGGTAAAGGAAGTAGGGTGAGACTTATAGCAGCAATTGCATTTAAAAAGGGCGTTCCACCCCTTCGACAGGTTAAAGGAACGCCCGCAGGAGGAGCAGTTACAGCTCCTATAAGTAAATGTATCACGTTACCTCTACATCGAGAAGGAGTAACCTATCACGATATTGATCATTTGAAAAGCATTGTGGAACAATTGCGCGGACAACTGGTGCAATTGTATTTAGAGAAAAATGATTTTTTGGATGATGACGTTGTGGCATTAAGCCAGCAATTGGATCAGTACATTCTGGTAATTCAATCAAAAATGATGCCAATTTAAAATGAAAAGAGAAGAAATTTACCAGATAAAAAGATGTAAAATTTACGCTTATCGTTATTTTCGGTATAATATTCCAAGTGAAGGTGAGTGATTTAATTGTTAGCTCGGAAAATAACAGTTTCAGTCCTATCGACCGTACTATTATCTGCTTCAGCGTTACCAGTAAGTGCTTTTGCTTTAAATTCTCCTACAGCAAGTACATCAAGTGAATTTGAAAATGAATACGTATATGATTATCAAGGAGTAACATTTAGAGGAAACGCTCCTTTAAGTGATGAACAATTAGCATCAATGTTTAAAGCTCTTCATATAAATACGAAGAATAGCGCACAGAAAGTTGGTTCTGATAAAGTCGATCCAGGAGGTCCTGGGTCAGAAATAGTTATAGGGCCTATGTATCATAGTTATAATAATCAAGTTGCACGAGAAGCCGCACATATTATTATTGCTTTTTTGGCATCTAAGAGTCCAAAAACGGCGCCATTTTCATGGGTATTTTCTAGATTGAGTGGTTGGGCAGATTCATCAATAAAAGATACTCACGTTGGAGCATGGCAATGGCGAGTTCCAGATGGCAAATGGGATATCTATTACGACACCATTGTCCACTATAAAGATGATACTTATAGGAGAACTTTAGATGTTCAATATTACGAAGTGGACAGAAAAAGAAGATAGCTGATAACTTCAAAGGGGAGCTTAAGTGCTCCCTGTTTTCGTTGAAATTACATAGTGGAGGTATCTTTAGTGACATACTATTCATTTCTCGTCTTTGTGCTTTTCCTTGTAATCACGAAAGTTTATAACTTTATCGAGAGTATACTCACCCCACTAGATTTCGCCTTAGTTGTCGGTATGGGAGTTTTCTTGTTGTTACTAAAATGTTGTGAATGGTTATCTGGCGTATTGGAGAAGTTTTGTATCAAGTTCAAAATAAAAGTATGGCAATTGTATGTAGTCACTACAATTTTGTACTTTTTATTTTAGCTCCTTATGCACCATACTTTGATCAAATGAATGTGAACAGGTTCCCCACACTCGAAAGTATCTTCTATTCTTAAGACTGGATAGTATTTTTCTGCCTGATTAACTCCTTCGTCTTGGGCATCAGGTCAGCGGGCGGTTTGATCAATTCTATGTGTGACTGCGGATTCGACGAAATCGGGATTTATTTCGCCTAACTCGTTAGTCAGGATACTTTTTACTTCCTTCAATGTGTCGATTGGTGCGGAACTACTACTCTAGAATTTAACAGGGTCGGTACCTGACGAACTGTAAAGTCGCTGCATTCGCGGGCCTAGTAACGGACTAATGGAGAAATCACCGGAAATAATCATAAAAATGGACTGTCATTCAGGTGGCAGTCCATTACTTTCATTGGAGGATGTGAGTTGCGTGAGTAATCCATTTGACGGCAGTATCCGTATGATCCGAGGAAGTCGAACAGAGCAGGATGGGAACTTGCAAATTAGAAATGAAAAACATGACTCCATTTTTTACAAAGCAATCGATCCTAATGCCAGTATAGAGGCGAATCTGAAATCGTTTGATCTTCCTGAAGACTATGTAAAATTTTTGCATGAGTTCGATAGTGCCGTCTTATTTCGAACTTTGAGACTTGGCGGTGGTTGCAGTATATTGAGTCCTCAACACGTTATTCAATACTGGAAAGGATACAGTATCGATCATCCGTATTATCCTATCGCATGGAGCAGCCACTCACTAGGTTGTGTATGCGTAGATCAAGACAGAATAGACAGCGGAAATGGCTACCTCACATGGATCGAATCGAGGGACCCTGATAATCCAATTGACATTGACCTGACATTTACAGAATGGCTGGATAAGCTCATCGAGCATGAGGGGAAGGAATTCTGGATTCCACCTTACGAAGAATAGCTACAGCCGCGAGAAATCGCGTTTGTTTTTATGAAGAACGTCCCAATGTTTTCCGTAGAATACGAACCTTGATAGGATGGTTATAATTGTTTTGTATCTGCGACCATCACACCAATCGAGGATTCATTAATTATCGGAGTTAGAGTTACAAGGGGCACCTTTCATATTTGTACAGACGGAGGGATTGCGATGGAGGACATTATCGTAGAGCCGGGAATAGGGATTGGCCCAATAAAGTTAGGAATGACTAGGGAAGAAGTAAAGGCTCATGAGCAAGAATGGCCGCTGAAATATGTGACATTTCTGATACAGTATGAGGAAAACAAAGTGAGTTTTATCGAAGTTCCTATAGATACATACAATTTCAGCGGAGGATTCAGTTGTTTTGTTTACGGTATCGATGTAGTTCATACGAAGGCGACACAATTAGCGGAAAAAATCGATAAGATATCAAATTATACGCGGGATGACGGTGCAAAGTGGGGCGACAGGTACGCTTTTCCTGAGATAGGTTTAGGTTTTTGGCGAGAGGTTGTCTTAAATGAAGAAGATTTAGAGACAGAAAAATTCAAAAATTTGGATCCAGTAATCCAAGAGGATAGACTAAGGAATCAATATTTCAGTACCGTTTTCGTCATGTATCCAATGGTTTAATAGGGGGCATATCCAACAAGGTAACAAGAAGCCCGCGTTAAGGACGCGATTTCTCGCGTCTTTTTTTGTTTCCAGCACAGTCACATATGACCTCCTATTGCTTTTCTAATCGTAATCAATCGTTGATGTACAGTTTGAGTTGAACTTAAGAGAATCCCAATTCAACAGTTAAGTAGCGTCCAACACCGCAAATACGGACGCTTTTGCATAAAAAGTAACCTTTACATAATTATTTATTATTATGAGATTAACAGAAGGGGATAATGAAATGAATTATTACGTAATATTTTTCGTTACTTTATTTATGACTCTCTTCTTTAGTGTTTTATTCATAAAATGGAATAAGCGTGCAGCATTGCTCTATCTCTTAAATACTTTCATTGGCTTAATTTTTATTTTTTATACCCAATATTACAATGCCTTTGAGAACATTAGCTTTGTATTATTGCCATTATTAATCTTAGGAATATACTTGAATATTGTTAAGATAATTAGGATTGTAAGATAATCTTGGTAGTTGTATACCTCGCCACTTTCCATATCGGGTCTTTTTATAGAGAAATGAAGAATGGTTCATTCTCACTCCCTATGCCAATCAATTTATTAATCCCAACGATCAATCTTTATAACTCGTGTAGACTTATTGGAGTTACTCTATCAGGTTCCACCGCTATCTTCCTGATTTTGATAAATCGACCCCTGTAAGGTCATTGTGAATATATCGTAGATTGATGAAACATCCTCTGCCAGGATGTTTTTTTATTCCTTTTTTTGCAGTCGGTAAAAACCCGCATAACAACTTATGGTTAATTATGTAATAAATCTCAAAATAAGGGGTGGCAAATATTGATGTTCCATGAAGCAATAGAAATCTAAGAACAGCTCTAAAAAGAGGAGCCACAGGAGCCACTAAAACCAAGTGCGTAATCCGGTGGTAAAGTAAGGAGGGTGAGACTTATAGCAGCAATTGCATTTAAAAAGGGCGTTCCACCCCTTGTCATTCAGCTCTTCTCCAAATCGCTAGAATCTGCTTGTAAACGTACCCATTCGCGGGGAACCCATCGCCGGGGGAGGCATGAACAACGTCTGCTCCATACCTCTCCTGATAAACTGAAAGCTGAGGAACAGGACGAATTAAAAGTCTGGTTAGCCCAAGATCCCCATCCAGAACGCCTTTACAACGCCCTTCAGCACATGAGAACGGTGTATGCAGCTCATACAGAAGAATCAGGGAAAGAAGCACTCCAACAATGGATTGCTGAGCATCTCACTTCCCCCACCGCTGCCATTCGGTCGATTGCAAAAACGGTTGTCCAATGGCGCGAGTCGATTCAGAATTATTTTTCGTTTCGGGTCACGAATGCTCCGATTGAAGGGACACACAACAAAGTGAAAGTCATTAAGAGACGAGCCTATGGCTATCGCAACATTGAGCGATTCAAGATTCGAATTCGGCTGGAGTGTAAACCAGCCATGTAAAATAGTGAAAAACTACGTTAGAGGAAGATCAAGCACGTTTAACGGTGAAGAGCTATAAAAATACTTTGTCTCTACTATTAACAAGGAGGTTTTATTTATGGGAGTAGATGATTGCACTTTGTATGGGATTCACAAAATGAAGATTGTCTCGCGGGCTATCATTAAGAACAAAAACACGGGCAAAACAATCAATTCACATTGGAGTTATTACAGATGTAAATGTGGAAACTTGTTTGCTTGCAGTGGAGCTCCGCAACTCGGTGAACCGGTTATGGATTATTTAACTAACCACTACATGGATGGTGTGGGAATGAGTGGTATTATTACAATCTTTGTTGATCCAAGTGATATTGAATCAACTACCGACGACACGATTCCAGGTCATAGTTTCATGTAAATTTATGAACAAAATAGAGAAGTGCTACAGTGAAATGTAGTACTTCTCTTTATATTCTCCGAAGAATTAATATTGAATTAATTTTTAAACTGTTTTGTTCTAATATCGTCCCAATAATAATCAATTTTAAAAGTTTCATTTTCAGGTATTAAAGTTACCCTACCTGATTGTTGCTTAACATCGCTTTTTGAAGAGTCTTGTAAAAATATTGTATAACTAATATTTAGTGATCCGGTGGTTTCATCTCTCTTGAAGTCTGTAATTTTTACATCTTCTACCTTCAAAAATATATCGTTATAAGCTAAATAAGCAGCTGTAAAACCAATATTTAATTTGATCAGACTTTCAGGCTCTTCCTTTTTAGTTAAATAGGGCTTTGCTTTTTCTTGGATCACTGGTATATATGCAGTAAAATCTCCAGGGGTTTTTACATATTCTTCTTTTTTGACTTCGTAAAGAATTTTAGTATATTCAACCAAATGCTTCTTAGTTTGTTCTTTTAACTCATCTTCTGAAATTCCAGATGAACATGCGGTCAAGCTGAACAATAGCAAAATAGCTGAAAGTATCATTCTCAAATGAAAAACCCTCCTTTTAGTACAAATTCCTTATATTGGAATTATATCACATTTGTAGAAGTGTTGAAATCTACCACACTATCTCAAAGTACAAAAATTGCATCATCTGCACATTTAGGTTTCGCGCAAGTTAAAAGTGCTTAGTTTCTTAGCATAGGGAAAACTAACAAATCTAAAACAGTAACGCCTTCTTGGGGTAATAAATCAGGAATAAAAAAGGAGGCAGATATTATGATTAATGTCTCTCATAATATATCTTCTACATCTCCTTCAAAATCAAGCTTTGACTTGAAATCTATTATGGCACATGAAATGGGGCATGTTGTGGGGTTGGATGACGAAACTAAGCTAAAATATGGTGACTCTGTTATGTACGAATCATTATCAACTAATGAAATTAGATACAATCTTAGTAAAGACGACGAAAATGGCTATCATGCCATTTCCTGGTAGGGGGGATAAGAATGATTAATAAAAAAGCAATTGCTATCGGGCTATTAGCTTTCAGCTTTTCATTAGGGTTCGGATTGAATATTTATTCACAAAGTTTAGTCAGTGGAAACGTAACTGAAATCAACAGACATGGACTTGTCCCTAGATATAGTATCGAAGAGTTAGCCGCCGGAAGTCAGTTGATTATTAAAGGTACTATAGTTGATATTGATAAGGATAAATGGAATACTGAAGATGGTGGACTACCGGAAGAAATTGGGGTTTCTGATTCGATCTACAAAGATGTTTCTGTAGAAATAGACGAAGTTCTTAAAGGAAACCAGGAAAAAGGTGATATAGTCGTCGTTCGGATGTATGGTGGTGAGATAAACAATACAGTAATCAGAGCTGACTATGAGGCTTCGTTTACAGAAGATGAAGAAGTTGTTCTTTTCTTAATTGAAGACGACTCCCTGAAAAATAAAGAGGGCTCAACCAATTACTTTGTAACCTTAGGTAATTACCAAGGAAAGTATGAGGTCAGTGATTCGAAATCTAAAGTGTTTATTCAAGGAAATGCAGATAAAAAAGTTTCGTCCTTAGAAGATTTACTCGAAAAAATTGAGGATCACAAAAACGATCCGTTGCCACCTCAATTAGTAGAAAGTGACGAACCAGATTTGGAAAAATAAAAGGGCACCGGTAAGATTCTGAGCCAATAGCCCAATCAAAAAGTGCACCCTTCGTCTTGCACGCCATAATTTAATATAGCCAGTTTCTTCTGAAAAAAAGGAGAAATGTTAGATTCCCGTTATTAAAAATGAAGTTGTAGACTGTCTGTGTCTACAACTTCATTTTAAGACGAGACCCTTACATACATAACACTGTTTGGATGGTTAGGGAATTTGAATAAGCAAATAGGTAACCAAAACGAGTTAGGTGGCTAGCATCCTGTTAGGTCATAGTAAATATATCGTAGATTGATGAAACATCCTCTGCCAGGATGTTTTTTTATTCCATTTTTTGCAGTTGGTAAAAACCTGCATAACAACTTATGGTTAATTATGTAATAAATCTCAAAATAAGGAGGATGTGACGGATTTTCCATGAAGCAATAGAAATCTAAGAACATCTCTAAAAAGAGGAGCCACTGGTGCCACTAAAAGCAAGTGAATAATCCGGTGGTAAAGGAAGTAGGGTGAGACTTATAGCAGCAATTGCATTTAAAAAGGGCGTTCCACCCCTTCGACAGGTTAAAGGAACGCCCGCAGGAGGAGCAGTTACAGCTCCTATAAGTAAATGTATCATGCTACCTCTAGATCGGGAAGGAGTAACCTATCACGATATTGATCATTTGAAAAGCATTGTGGAACAATTGCGAGAACAATTGGTGCAAATGTATTTAGAGAAGAATGATTTCTTGGATGATGAAGTCGTGGCATTAAGCCAGCAATTGGATCAGTACATTCTGGTAATTCAATCAAAAATGATGCAAAAAGATAGAAAATAAAGTGTTTTTGTTTCAGGAGGAATTCCACACGTTTCGAAGGGAGAATACTCAAATTTTGAGGGGTTAAACCGAAAGGAGGAGCTTTCACAACAGGTAATGCCCATTATTGAATACTCCGATGTATATCTGTCACTTTGTCTAGATACACTGTATTCCAAACGCTAATTGCGTTAATCAGAATGTTTAAAGCACTCGCGCGCGCTCGTAGAGGCTCTATGTCAAGTGTCATACAAACAGAAGTAATTTCCAGTAAACTTTTCACTCTTAACCAGCAGAAAGTGTCCATTTTTACTTGACGGTTACATCTGACAACTGGCAACAAAACAATCAGGTGGAACGTGGTAAGTTTAGACCTTTACGCTCCACGCGACAGATAAATCAGAAAATATATGGATTTCAAAAAAGGTAGAAAATAACTTGACTTAGCGCTTTTGCAAATAGTAATGTATGGTTAATATTAACAATAATTGGAAGGAGATGTTTCGAAGTGAGTTTAAAATTGGGCAATGTACAAGCTCTCTTGACAACAAGCGCACTAGTTTGTGTCCTAGCGATTCCTCAGACAATTATGGCACAAGGTACAGGAGATAATCCAAACTTTTCTGAGGATATCAAGACAGAAAAAGATTTGAAGTGGATGGAAGAAAAAGAGAAAATGGTTAGTGAGTACATTGAAGAGAAATATACAAAAAATAAAGGTATTCGCGTTCTTGGTGTCGGAGGAACTCGAAACACAATAAGAGTTCCAGAGTTCGAGCAAGAAACTTACTATTACTGTGGGCCAGCAACAGTCAAGCAAGTGCTAGATCACATTAACGGTAATTCTAATAGTCAAGATGATTATGCATCTGAACTTAAGACTCATGACGATAATGGTACAGATTTTTCTATGGTTGATAATGTGTTAAACGATAATCAGAACGACAATAATTATGTTTATAAAACATTCAATTCAGATGAAAAAGATAAATGGCTGAGCAAAATTGAATGGGGAGTTGACAATAATTATCCAACTATTTTGGATTTGAAAATTACTTCTAAGTACATGCCAAAATATAGAGAATCAGTTGAGGGTCACATTCTGAATACATCTGGTTATGACTGGGAGGACCATGAGATTCGATTGACAGATCCTTTTGACCAAGGGAATCGTGGTATTACATTAGGTAATACATGGCATCCAGCCGATGGTGTTTGGAAAGCAAATCAAGCCCATTTCCGTGAAGCGATCATTTATTAATGAAGGTATGATATTAGAGTCCTTAGAGTATGAGTGTTACTGCTCTAAGGACTCTGTCTTAGTATTCAATAGCTGCGGAGGGATTAATATGAGAGTGTATCTGCCAGTATTCGCGACTATCCTAGCATTTACAATTAGCTCAGGATGCGCGCCTTCTTCCACAGAAATTTCATCAACTAATAAAACAAATATTCCTCAATTAAATCAAAACACTACTCCTTTAATTCAAGAAAAAGCCGCTCCAGCATTGCAAGCTAAAGATACATACATAGATACCTCTGAACTCCCAACAATAAACAAAGTCTCGGAAAACGACGCGAATAGCTCTTTTAAAGTTCCTTTTTCTATTCAGGAATATCAATTAGAGCATCCAGATTTTCGTCATGATCTAATTGCACCTCAGTTTGTAAACGAAGATTATATAATATTTGATATGAATCCAAGTGGAAGTAATCAAGCGTCTATCGGATTATTTGATCGAACAACAAAAAAATATAAGAAAATCTATCTTTCCCCTAAAAAAACTATAATTAATACCTTAGTTGGAATAAATGATACTTTATTTTGGGTTGAATATGAAAAACAAACAAAAAAAGACAGACCATGGAAGATAATGTCCTATGATCTTAAAAATAAAAAAACGTATCTTGTTAAAAAAGGTATTAGCGATGATGGTACATCAGTTCCTATATTGACGAATACAGACAAGTATTTAACGTGGATAGAGTATGAATTAAAGAATCAAATCATGTGGAGCAGGGCTATGTTATATGACCCTGTTATAAAAGAAACAAAAATTATAGCAGAGGCAAAATTGGATGAAACGAAGGGACGGAATGGACATTTTTTTGCTATTCAACGTCCGAGTGACAACGGAATGCTAATTCACGAGTCGGTTTACACGAAAACGTCAGCTAACGAATCTAAAAAAACATACCAGATTAAATTCTATCCGTATGATATGTCATCGTCAATTTATTTACTTGACGGTAAGGAAATTATTGACTATGTAATAAACAAAAACTGGTTTGTATGGACAGAAGAAGGCAAAGTCACAGTCGCAAGCATGCATGACGGAAAGATAAAATACCAATATTTTGCTGAAAGTGAAAAATTAACGAATGACACGCCTTACATTGTAGATCATTATTTGTTCTATCGTTATGGGATTAATCAGATTTATATTGTTGATTTGAATACGGGCAAACGCCAGAAATTTAGTAAAGATATTGCTAGCACATCAAAGATTTTCAATTCAGAGGATTACTTATTTTTTGGTCAGTGGGAGCCAAGTGAAAGTACAGGTCGTGCCAAATTTCATGTAATTGATTTATCAAAGTGAATAAAACAGTTGTATTTTGGTATGATCCTTCACTAGCGGTGCATTAAACCGCTCTAATCATTCAAAATACCCATAATTTTCGTTTTTAATGTGTTCACGACATAAAAAAATTCTTTGAATACATGTAAACAATGTCACAACGATTTATTTAACAGTGATTGTCACATTGGAGTTAAGATAAGTGCAGAATGTTGGCTCTACCCCTTTTCACATTGAAATGATGTCTCACCCTGTATACGGCAAAATAAAAGTGCAGAGTTTGGCAACCGACTTTGATACAATGGCAATTCATTAGGTTTTACATGGAGAGGCGGGTATGATAGGCTTAGTACCCTTGCGAAACCTTGGTATACCGCCTTTTTGCAAGAAATCATGCCCGTAGAGGCTCCATGTCAAACCTTGCATAATTATGAATTTGAACTACATATCGGTGAATATCGCTCATTGCCAAACTCTGCACTTTCCGTTTGCCAAATACAGTCTCATCCCTAATTATAATAACAAATAATTAGGTTATTATATTGAATTTTATATAATTTAAGGTAAGTCAAGCTTTATAAGGAGTGTGATTGATCTGCCTAAAATATATCGTAATGCTTTGCTTGTTGTAGTTCTCAGCACAATAACTTTATTTGGCTGCTCCAATATGTCTGAAAAAACTGAAGATATTTCTGTTAATTCTGCTCAATCGGACACTTTAGATAAGGTAAAAAATGGGCAATTAGAAGGTGTCTTAATTGGCATTGGAGCAACAAAGAAAGAGGTTCTGGATAAAATCGGAACCCCCGTCAAGAGTGGAAATTCTGAGTATGGATTCACAGTATATTATGAGGGTTATGATTTACAATTCGAAGACTATGCTAATTCAATTGATGAAGTAAAGGATATTAGTAAAGTCGTCCTAATGAATGCCGAACCAAAGACTGTTGGAATGACTGGAAAACCTGAGGAAATCAAAAAAAACTTAGGAGAACCCTCTAGAGAGTTTATGGATGACTCAGGTGATAATACGTTTATATTGGAATATGAAAATAATGAAAATCTACTAAGATTTACGTTTGATTCAAAAGAAAGTCCAGTAAAGTATGTTACCCTTCGAGTCGAATAAGCTAGATTATCTGGCTTATTATTTCTAACAAGGGTATCTCGCCAACATTCTGCATTTATCGAGTCTGTAAAATGTTCTGTGTATACTCTCAACCGGATTAACCCCTCAAAATTTGAGTCGTTCTCTCTTATTCTCGCATTTTGACGACGCTGGTGATAAGTGGACATGGGATGATAGTTTTGAAATTGGTGATGATCGACCGAATAATAAATATAATTAATAAGAAGGGAGGGCTTCCTTCCCTTCTTAGTGTATTTTTAGTAAGGGGCGGATGTATCATGAAAAAAAAGTAGTACTAGGTATTATGCTCCTGTTTTTGCTTAGTATGATTGGGTTATATATGAATTTTCAGGCACATGGTAAAACGTATGGGTGGGTTGTAGTAACAAACAAATGGGTAGAAAATGACAAATATTTTCTTAGTATCAAGCATTTTTGTATAAATAACGAAACTGAATTTTGTAGCAATGAGAAGACAATTAGAATTGGAGAGGAGGTAAGCTTGTTAAGCTCCTCTCCTGTAAAGAGTAAAACACTTAGCGCTAAAGAGGCATATGATCAAATCGAACAAAATGGTAAGTATGTTTTTGGCTATATTTTCATTGAGGGAAGAATGTGGCCATTAAATATGCCTAATACATTAGTTGAATTTAAACCATACAACAAAAAAATATAATCAAAGTATTTTGTTGTTATTTTTAATTCAAGATTAATGAAAACAATGGAACATGGGATTACGAAAAGGAAGAATAATTTAAATTTGCTTCCAGATAGCCGGTTAACACTAGCAGCGTAACCGGCTATTTTTGTGTCTAGAACTCCTTAACCTTGTAAACCCACATTTTCGTTATTCTTGCGGCGTCCATATTAAAGTACGGTTTAAAGTCTACCTTTTGACATTTGACTGGAATGTTCGGAAAAATGGCGTTACCGACCTGTCTGAAAAATTAGTCCATAAAAAAAGAGACGGTTCTCCCGCCTCTTCTCTTTTACTTGTGTAACCCAGTTGACTCTGTTTTTCTACCATTCCGTTTCCGTTTTGTGTTCAATGACTGGCAATAATTTTGGTTCAATTGCTTTCATCATTTGTTTCAGTGAATGCTCGGAGATCGGTACTCCATCACCTTGAAGTTGTCCTCTAGCCTGTGTTTCTGCAATCACATCAATCACTTGTTGTTTCGAGACATTCTTAGATGCTGCAATCTCCACAACAGTTTTACCTTTTGCTAATTCTTGTTTTAATTCTGTCGGGCTCATTTTTAGTAAAGCAAACAGTTTTTCATCGTTTAAAAAGGCATCAGCGGTATAATCAGGCTTACCATTTAAAGAGAATAGACCTTCTACTTTCATGTTTGAAGGTTTTGGACCTGTAGGAATACCTACGATCTTAGTAACACTAATGGTATTGTCCTGAACAAAAACCTGGTAGACCGGTTTGTCAAACATCTCATTGGTGTAATTCAACATCCATGTTTTTTGATTTGGATTCTCCATTTGCTCCATAGCAACCTCGTACTGTTCGACGTTGCCATACATTTTATCAATAAGATGATTTACCTTCGCCTTGATTTCCTGATCGGTTAAAGTAATGAGTGACTTTTCCTTAGGCTCCCAATTCTCTTGAATCACGTGTTCAATCTCACCCGTATTACCGTTTGTATGGAGGGTAATCTTTTTGCCGGTTCCTCCTTTTTCCTGTAGTACGATGCTTGTTTGGTTCACGTTGATTAAATTTTCCCCTTTGGATACATCACCTTGAACGTTGCTTGCATCGATAATCTCAAACGATTTTGTTTCGGGAAATGCGAGATACAGCTTTTCAAGCGATGATTTGCCAACCTCATCCACCTGGACTTGTTCAGTAGTCATCGTTGTTCTTGTAGGCATTTCAATCACGCCAGAAGCCGCAAATGCTGCAACTGGAATCAAAATCGCAGTAGCAACCATTCCACCAATTAATCGTTTTTTCATAGTTAATTCGCTCCTTTTTTGTTGTAAATAATGAGATAGGATTGTTCTATTTGTTCTCTGAATAAGCAGCTTACACACTATATTGCCTCTTTAGCGGAAAAAGGTTCGGTTCATATCTTATTTTTTTGCATCGTGAGCAGACCCCATACCCATCAAGCGAAGGAATTTGTCTATCATTTTGTAGGAAGGAGAATACTAATGATTAGCATTAAGAATTTAAAATCCACAAAGAAAATAGCATTGGCTACTATTGGTTTATTAACAATTGCAGGACTTGCTGTTTACTATATAGGTGACTTAAAAAAACAGAGTTTTCTTTATTCCAGTGATTCAGATTATAGAATAGTTTCTGGTGAAGCATGGTTTACCGAGACATTCACTGACGTGGAGGGTCTAGCTGAAAATGCAGATATCATAGCCGAAGCTGAAGTTATTTCTCAAGAAAATAACGCTAATTATGAAAGACTAGATGTGTATACAGTCTCTGAATTAAGATTAACGAAAGTCTATAAAGGTGATGTAGAGATAGATGATACAGTATCTGTACTGGAAACTGGAGGGGAATTCGATGAAAGAGAGGTGGCCAAATATTTCGCAGGAAAGCCAGGATCTAAATTAGTGAATGATGATAATGGTGAACCCAGAATGACATCGGTAGGGATTGAAGGAAGTATTCCTATGAAAGAAGGAAATAAATATTTTGTTTTCTTAACAGAAGATAAAGATGACATCTATAACATAGTAGGGTCAGTTCAAGGAAAAATAAAGATTAATGACGAGAACACACTTGTATCCCAAGTTTCACTGGAAGTAATAGAGCATAGTAATCTTTATTTCCTGCAAGAAAATTATTCAGGAGAAAATATCTCTGAGCTTAGAAACGAAGTTGAACAACTCATTGCATCCTCTCCCAATTAGCACCCAAAGTCTCTCTCAACCGCAAAATTATTACGAAGTAGACAGGAAGAGAAGATAACTGATATTACAATGGAAATCGGGGGCTTAGGTACTCCCTGTTTTCGTTGTAATTACATGGGGGAGGTTTTTTCAATGCAATACTATTCATTCCTCGTCTTTGTGCTTTTCCTTCATATCACAAAAGTGTATGATTTCATCGAGAGCAGACTCAGCCCGCTCGATTTCGCTATAGTCGTTGGTATGGGAGTTTTTTGGCTATTACTTAAATGTTGTGAATACTTATCGGGCGTATTGGAAAAGGTATGTATCAAATTCAAAATGAAAGTATGGCAATTGTATGTAGTCACTTTAATTTTGTATTTCTTATTTTAGAGCCTTAGCGATTCCCTGTACCCTCTCGACCTGTTATAGAGGAGGTATCGAAGTGAAAAAGATACGAATAGTCATCGCTATTTTCATAATATTTATTGCAGGATGGTTTATTCTAAAAACGATATACTCTCCTGAAAATACAGTAAGGACCGTCATAGACAATATAGCAAATGGCGCACAAAACCACGTGCAAATGGAACAAGACCAAATTGAATTAATTCGTTCCCATTTTGAATTTGCCGCTAAGAATAATCTAAAATCACCCGAAATTTCAATTAGGCAAGTGGAAGGAACTGGGGATCATATACAGCTAATTGCAGCGTTTCAAATGATAGATTACGATGAAAATAATAGAATTCGAAAAGTATATGCAGGAAATCTCCTTTTCACCCTACAGAAATCTTCGTTTTATAAGTGGGACGTAATAAACGTCGAGGAAAAAATGAAACTTAGCCTTTAGGTGGAAAGTGCTTGTAATAGGATTCACCCGTTTCTGTTCAGGGGACGGGTTTTTCCATGTTCAGTATTTTTTCGCCTATGTAACGTGAACCAAACTCCGCGTTCTCGTGAATATACAGTAGAGCAAAAACGAAAGGGGGGCGCGCTGTGGATGAGTGGGAGTTGATTGCCAAATGCCAAGAGGACGAGCCTGAAGCCTTTGAACAATTGGTCAAGCCTTATCTGGCGATGGCATACCGGACAGCGTATCTGATCATTCATGACAAGCATCTGGCGCAGGACGCCGTTCAGGAAGGGCTCATCGAAGCGTATCAGCACATAGATCGACTCGATCCAAAACGGGGAGTGGCCTTTCGCAATTGGTTGTACCGGATCATTACGTTTCGGGCTCTGAATCTGGTACGCAAGCAGAAGCCTGTGGTGGAGTATGAGGAGCTGATCCCGGAGGAGGCGCTAACGCCGCTGGATAACGTGATCCAGCGGGAGGAGCAGCAGCAAATATGGCAGGCGATTCGCAGCATGAAGGCGGAGCATCGCGCGGTTATTATTCTTTACTATTACGAAGGCTTCAGCGTGTCGGAGATCGCCAAAATTACGGGTTCCTTTGAGGGGACGGTCAAATCGCGCATGCACAAGGCGAGGAAGTTGATTGCACAGCAATTGGACAAGGATTGCATTCCATCTGATTTTTTGCGGGAAGGGGCAATGACTCATGACTAACGAGGAGCGGCAAATCAGAGAGGCGCTCACGAAAGTAGCGGAAGCTGTCGAGATACCGGAATTTCAAATGCCAGGGAAAGACTCCTCCTCGCAAGTGGCAAGGCTACCGTTTTTCCGTCAGAAAAAATGGAAATCAATTGCAATCGCTTCGGCAGTGGTTGTCACTCTGCTCACAAGCATGCAGGTATCCCCGTCGTTTGCAGCCTATGTCCAATCGATCTTTGAACAGTACGGAGGAGGGCTGCAACAGGCCGCTAGACAAGGCTTTTCCGAATCACCGAATCTGTCCGTTACGGATCAGGGGCTGACCTTGGAGGTAAAAGAAGTGATTGCTGATCCCGTTCAGGTGACTGCTGCTCTGGTGATTAAGCAGTCGGATGGCAAGGTGTTGAACTCTGAATTGCTGCTAGGTGAAAACTCCCATTTAAATGAAATTGAACTGTTAGACGGAAACGGTGAGGTGATGTCAAGCGGCTGGGGAGCATCCTTTGACAAAACAGTCGGATTCATCGGATTTACTCTTGGGAGGAAGGAACAAGAGCCGATTCCAAAAACACTGTCCATTCATTTCAAGGAAATAGGCGGCACAAAAGGAAGCTGGAAGCTGCAAGTGCCGATTACGATGGCAAAAACGGCTGCCGCAACGACTGAGCTGCCTGTCAATCAAACACATACGACGAAGCAAGGGTTAAAGCTGACCGTTCACAAGTTAATTAACACGCCAACAACTACCCGCATCCAACTGGAGACACAGTGGACAGACTCCGCTAAAAAACAGATAGAACAAGAAGCGAGGAAACTGGCAGGAAAGACTGCGGCCCCCGACTACGCTCCATTTGTCCCGTATCAACAATATTCATTGACCTATCATTACGAGGCGGCAGATGGCAGTAAGAGAGAAGCAGAGAAGCTGGAGTTTGCCAATTCCATTGACCGGTACGGACATTTCCGCTGGATATGGGATTACGATCCGTTAGAAAAAGGCAAACCAGTGACACTCGTCATTGACAGTCTCTACAGGGCTGAGCCGTACGATATGAGCGTGACATTCAATCCGGCTGAATTGAGCAAATAGCCATTGGTGAAACAGGTAGGAGAGGATACCATCATCTTAAAAAACAGCAGGCTGGTAAAAGAAGATGATACGAACAAACAGGCAATCGAACTGGAGATCGAGGTTCTATCGAAAGAAATTACCGAAATTAATCCGGTATGGTGGGTGCTTCAGAATGAGCAAGGGACAACCTACCGATGGGAAGAAAGTAATCGTAGCTCGGGAAAGCCAGATCAGTTGGGACGCAAGCGAAACACCTTCACGCTAGTGATGCACGAGTACAGGAACAGAGAGGTATATGAAACAACCAAGCTCCCAGAGAAGCTCACATTACGTCTAGATGTCGTGACGAAAAAATATCCCATGGAATGGCGAATCCCGCTTACCAATCAATAAGGAAGAAAACCGCCCCGTACAAAGGGCGGTTTTGCATGTTTATTTCGCGACCAACTGCGGCTCTTTCTGCCCAAGTCGGATCGTCGCTTCATTCGGAAGCCACATGCCTGTGTTCTCGTCACGTCCTTGCAGGACTACCGTAGGTTTTGCTTTGCCCATTTGTTCGGCACCTTTGGTAATTTGTTGCCCAATTTTGCCGCCCTTGACGCGGTTTACGACGAGCACGAGCTGCACGCTGTCGAGTTCTGTCATCATTTCAAAATCCCCATTGCTATCGCCCGCGATGAAGATAGGACCATGACCATACTTTTTCACCAATACATCCTGGATCACTACAGTCTTGCCGTGGGCTACCGTGATCGGGTAGTCAGGCTGGTACACATTCGTGATCAGTCCGTTTTCTGTTTTCAGACGCATGCCGATGATGTTCTCCGCTGGGAGATTGTAGCCATATTTCGGGAGAGTGGCAAAGACACGAACGACATCCTCCAAGGAGGCCGACACGACATACACGTCGATGCCATTGGCACGCAGCGTGTTCATTAGATTCGCGACTTCTGAGGTGAGGCGAAGGCCCGTTGTGTGAGATGCTTTCACCACGCCTGTTTTACCTGCCAACGATTTCGGGCTCGTCCAGGTTACTTTTTCAATCGCCATGCCTAGGCTATGATCATTGGATGCTTCCGCCAACTGTTGCACGTCTTCAACGGTCATGTTCGTGAAGAGGTAGAGGATCCATGGATAGCCAATCGTGTTGCTGTGCGTATCGTTGATTGCTTCATACAAGAAAAACAGCTTTGCTTTGAAATCTGCGAATTGCTCTGTTGCTGTCACTTCTTCCAGTGACTTCGTTCCTTTGAGACCTTGATAATTTTGATATAAGTACGTGTAGTCAGCTACGAGATCAGTCGCGATGGCATCGAGTATGACAGGCTTGCCGTCGACATTTTTATACGAATCGGAAAACGGTCCCTCTGGTACATTCGTGCGAATGACCTTCCCGAATTCTTCTGGCGTGAGCTTGTAAGCCAAATGGTTGATCTGATAGACAAACAGCGCTTCTTCTGTGTCATGCATGATGCTCGTATTATCCCAGTCAAAAACGACATACGGCTTTTTCTTGGCATCATAGTTGGCACTCTTGATGCCGTTTTTCTCAATTAATTCATGGACGGCCTGATAAGTAGCAGGTGCCCATTTCCCCTTGTCGAGCATCTGCACGTTGGTGTCTTTGGCCAGAGCTGGCATCTGCATCGCGAGTAGAGCGACGATCATCAGCATGGTCAGCCACCACGTTTTGTGTTGTGCTTTTCTGTGTGACATTGTTGTCATCCCCTTTTTCTTTTTCTCGATCCCTCCAAATGAAAACGCTGTCATTTCCTTTAAAAAGAAAAAGGTCTTCCCCACGCCTTTTGCAAAGCGCGGGTAGAAGACCTCATTGTCTTAAGCGTTTTCATTTGTATTCTAATCATACTAAATCTTACAGCAAAAGCAAGAAGATTCCGATAAACATGATAAGGGCAGGACTAACGATCTAATCTAGCGAAGACAGAAGCGTTTGCAAGAAAAAAGTGGATATAATCTAACCATAAGATAGATGAGAGGATGATGCTCACGTGACATTGATAGAATCCAGCAAAGGCATTTTGATGAATTGCCTGGCATTACAAGCGAATGAGACATTTTTGGTGGTGGCCGATGAACGGAAGCGGGACATCGGGGAGGCAATCTGGGAAGCAGGGAAGCAGCTCGGGGCAGAAGCGATGCTGATGGTCATGAAGGAGCGGGAAAAGTCAGGACAAGAGCCTCCTACTGCTGTTGCAGCGGCGATGAAGAGCGCAGATGTGGTGGTGTGTGTGACCCAGCACTCTTTGACGCATACAAAAGCACGAAAAGAAGCGGCGGCAAATGGTACGAGACTGGCTACCATGCCAGCCATTACGGAAGATATGTTCCTTGCTGGAGCGATTTCTGCCGACTATACACAAGTAAAGGCTCTCACCGAACGTGTGACCGAGATGCTGACCCGGGCAAGTACCGTACGGATCGAAAAAGCGGGCAAATCATTGACGTTTTCTATCGACGGCCGCAATGGGGTGCCGAGCACAGGCATGTACGTCAATCCTGGTGAATCGGGCAACTTGCCTTCCGGAGAAGCGTATATCGCCCCACTGGAAGGGACAGCAGAGGGACAGATCATGGTCGATGGTTCTATCGCTGGTATCGGAAAAATCGATTCGCCCTTGCTGCTGACGGTCCAAAATGGTCGGATCACAGAGGCAGAAGGAACGGCGGCTGAACGCCTCCTGCAAATGCTCGGTGACCAAGACGGGAGGATGCTGGGTGAATTCGGAATCGGAACGAATGATAAGGCGCGTATCACGGGAGTTGTTTTAGAGGACGAAAAGGTGTACGGAACGATCCACGTAGCCTTCGGCAGCAACAATACTTTTGGCGGGACAATTGTCGCGGGGGTACATATTGATCTGGTTGTCAAAGAGCCGGATGTGTACTTGGACGACAAATGTATCATGAAAAGCGGAAAGCTATTGGAAGCATAGGACAAACTAGATGGACAGGCAGGATGAATCCCGAAACGAAATGTTGTAAGATGGGAGATATCCTAGAGGTGGATGTGGTGTGATCTTGTTGTTCGAACAAATTTTTGCTCTCATTTCGATAGGCAACCTGATTTTGGCTGCGGTCCTTATTTTTATGGAGAGGCGCAACATTGCAGCAACGTGGGCATGGTTGATGGTTTTGCTCTTTTTGCCAGGTATCGGGTTTTTCATCTACCTGATTTTTGGACATAAATTAAGCAAAAGAAAGCTGTATCGGCTTCGAGAAGGGGAGTTTTCCCATTTTCGGGCTGCCGTAGATAGACAAAAGCAACTGCTTGAGCATGGCGATATGCAAGTGAATGACCCTGAGATGGAGCGGCACCGCGACATGATTTACATGAACGTGGTGAGCGACGGAGCGTATTATACGCAGGATAATAAGATTCGTGTGTTTGCAGAAGGGCATAGTCTGTTTGATCTCATGTTCAAACAGATTGAGGAAGCACGGGAGCATGTTCATTTGCTCTACTATATTCTCAATAAAGATGAACTGGGGAAACGTCTCATTCAACTGTTGGCGAAGAAGGCAAAGGAAGGCGTCGAAGTTCGATTGCTTTATGATGCGGTAGGCTCGTCAGGTATCTCTTCCCGGTTCCTTCGACCATTAGTAGAAGCAGGTGGACAAGTCGCTTCTTTTTTCCCGGCGAAGATTCCTTTTCTTAATTTTCGGGTCAACTTCCGCAATCACCGCAAGCTGACAATTATCGATGGAAAGATTGGCTATATTGGCGGTTTCAACATTGGTGATGAGTATTTGGGCAAGGATAAGAAGTTGGGGTATTGGCGCGATACCCATTTGCTGGTCGAAGGGCGAGCCGTGTACATGCTGCAAGCCCGGTTTTTCTTGGACTGGAATTTGTCTTCGCCCCAACGAATGCAGGAGTCGATATCGTATTTCCCGGAGTTGCGTGAGGACAAGGGAACCATTGGCGTTCAGATCGTATCGAGCGGGCCAAATTCGGAGAAACAGCAGATCAAGCACGCCTTTTTAAAGATGATCTATAAGGCACGGAAGAAGATCTACTTGCAGACACCGTATTTTGTTCCCGATGAGGGTATGCTGACGGCACTGAAAATGGCGGCGATGTCCGGCGTGGATGTGCGGGTAATGGTCCCAGGAAAACCTGATAATTTGATGGTGTTCTGGGCGACTCATTCTTATCTCGGTGATTTGTTAAAGAGCGGTGTGCGCTGCTTCCTCTACGAAAAAGGCTTTATGCACGCCAAAACAATCGTGGTCGATACCCAGCTGTCGTCTGTGGGAACGGCCAATGTGGATATTCGCAGCTTCAAGCTGAATTTCGAGACGAATGCGTTTATGTACGATTCGAAGATGGCAGAGGAGCTGGAGGAACTGTTTGTCTCCGATCTGGCTGATTGTAGGGAGATCACATTGGGAGAGTATGTGAACCGACCACTGCGTTTACGCTTGTTGGAATCGCTGACGCGGCTGTTGTCTCCGCTATTATAAAAGCAGTACGGGAAAGCAAAAGAGGACCTGTTAGCCTATGTGAACAAACACGGGCTGGCAGGTCCTTTACTGTTTACGCTTTAGGCCGTACCGAGCGTAACATCCATCTCCGTCAAGTATTGACGGTAAGCGATGCTCGCACGGTCGCATTTTAAGGACAGCTCTACTTGCATTTAAACGTCCATGCTTCCGTTGGCGACAAGGTGATCTGCTGTATGTCTTGAAGAAGAAACAAAGGAGTGGGCGGTAGCACTGTACTTGTTAGCATGATATCAATTCGAAGGACTCGGTTACGACGATGCTTCCTTTGACGGATTGGACCATCGGGCAGTTTTTGCTCGCGGCTTCAATGGCTTTTTGCACTTTTTCTGCTTTCATGTTTTCTCCCGTAATGATGAAGTGCAGGTGAATTTTTTCAACCCGATTTGCTTCTGCCTCATTGCGCTGAACATCTGCCGTTACCTTCATGTCTGTGCACGGCATTCTCATCTTGTCCAATACTTTTCGCAAAACGCCGCCACTGCAAACTGCGATGGAAGAGACCAAGAGCTGGTAGGGACGAAAGCCATACTGTTCATCACCCGATACGTGCAGCTCACCGTAGGACAGTTGAGTGATAAAGCCATTTTCTTTCGCTTGAAATTCCATGCGTAACCCTCCCGTGAGATTGCTTTTCTTCATTATAAGGAAAAAGGCTCCAGCGCGACAGTAATCTATCGGTACAAGAGCCTTTTGCAATTATTTCAATGCTTTCCCATTTTGCAAGAGAGACTGGATGCAACGAGGAAGCATGTCTCTTAACGTATCGAATGCATAGTCCACGTCCAGACGCTCCGTCCACTGATGAGCGTCACGTCCGACTGGACCGAGGTTCATGACAGGTACATCAAAAGCTTCGAGCTCCTGAAGCGGAATGGAGTAGCCGTTGTCCCATAAAGGCATGTTTGCTACCAATGGCTTCATGGATGCCGCCGGATATTGAAGTCCGACGTAGCTTAAGTCAGAGATACCGCCAAAGTAGTTTTGTTTGACCAAATTGACCTGGTGCTGATCTCTTGCGTATGCTTTCATCTCTTCCATCGTTTGTTGGATCAGAGGATGATTGCGCGAGCTGACTGCCGGGTAAAATGGCGGAGCAAAGAACAAGATCATCATCGGCGACAGCTCTTTGCACAGAATCGCTAATTGATCCACCAGCTCGATCGTGGTGTCGCGGTCGTCCTTGTCGCCGCGGTTGGCGATAACATCTGCTTCCAGCTGGCGCAACTTTTCTTCTCCGTACGTTTTCTTCGCGTAGGCATACAGCTCTTCGTAAGTCATGACGGAAATGGACAGATCACGTGGGCTGAACGGCGCGAAGTTGGCAAACTGGCTCGCGTGCTTCAGGTAGTTTTGCTTCATACTCTCTGCGACATTTCGTGCTGCTTCGAGCAGAGGCTCTACGACATCCTCCATTTGCTTCTCCAGCAGGAACAGGTTGAACAGCGTCACAGCGCGGTGCGGGATTTGCACAGAGTACTCTTTTTTCAGATCCTTTTGAATCAGGTTCGTCGGCGGAGGAGAGGCTTCACCTTCTACGACCTCGCAAAAGGATGTGTTCAGCTCCAGCTCACATGTAATTTGAGAGGCCATGTAATTGCCGTTTAGCCCAGCAAAAGGCTCGCCGACATGTGTTTCTTTGCCGTAGCAGAGGAAGCCTGGCAGCACTTTTCCGATGGAGCCTGTGTACAAGTACGTATTCGTATCCCCTGGATAGCGGGTAAACATCGGCTCGGAGTTGAGTACGGTGGTGTAGCTCAGGTCGAACTCTTCGGCGATTTTCAACAGCGCTGGGACCGCTGCCCGCATTCCGACAGAATTCACCTCTTCATCAGGGACGGTCAGAAGCAAAATGTTGCCGTCGAACTCTCCGGCAATCGCTTGCTCAATCATCGACATGTGCAGCGTCAGTCCGCACTTCATATCCATGGTGCCACGGCCAAACAGCCAGTTTCCAGTGCGGATATCCTGCTGAACGTCGGCTGGCATATCTGCTTGGTTTTGCTGGAAGAGAGGAGTGAGGGTCTTCGGATCAAAAGCATGTTTCATCCAAGCACCGTAATCCTCGACATCGACCACATCAAAATGGCTGACGAGAATGACGGTGTCCCGTACCCCTTCTTTTTTAATCAGAGCAGTAACAAAATGGCGCCCATCCCCGGTCGGATTCGCACGCACATGATCAGGATTGGCTTGATAATAAGGCAGGCTGCGCAGCTGATCCACGACGTAGCCAGGCAAATCCTTCTCGGCAGATGACCCTGTAATGCTTGGGATGCTTACCAAATTGCACAAGAGATCAACGAGTTGCTCCTTCGTTTGCCATTTTTGCATTAAAAACGCCTCCGTTTTCCGTATAGTGAAAACTGTTTCCGGTTAGTGGGCAAAAAAATTAAGGTAAGGCGCCGATCTTGTGAGAAATTTCTTTGGCACTTTGTTGTGTTTGCTCAATTAGTGAGGACAAGAGTTGATCGTTGATCCGATAGCTCGGAACGCCGATACTCAAAGCGCCCATGACTTTTTGGTTAACGCCGAAGATAGGAGCGGCAATGGATGCAGTGCCCTCGGTTTTCTCACCGTAGCTGACTGCATAGCCGTTTTGTCTGATTTCTGGCAGTCGTTCTAACAGTTCGCCGCGTTTTTGTGCATTTGGGATTAAAGCGGTCACGTTTTGCTCTGCTTCGGTCGGGTTCATGCTGGCGAGAATCGTTTTGTTTGCCGCACCGATATGCAGCGGAATACGCTCGCCCAGATTATCCATGCTTCTGACAGACATGGGACCTTCCACTCGTTCGAGTACGATAGCATGAGAGCCTTGCGGAATGTTCAGATAGACCGTTTCTCGTACATCTGCTGCCAATTGTTCCATGACAGCTCGGGCGACAGCGCGCATATCCATCTTGTCCAGGATGCGCAGCCCGATTTCCATCCATAAATAGCCGACCTTGTACTGCTTGCTCTCAGGAACCTGGAGGATGAGTCCATGCTTGATGAGGCTGCTTATTAAACGGTGTACCGTACTCAGTGGTAGGTTCGTTTGTTCAGCAATTTCCGAGATGGACCAATGCTGCCTGTTTGGGTCTGATACCAGGACGGAGATGATGCTCATCGCCCGGTCAATCGATTGTACCAACGTAGGTTACCTCCTGGCCTTGTTGCATAGTGACTGCTCATCGAATGTCACGCCAGCTTAATATGACCTCAATCTATCAGAATTTTTCAGCCGAATCAATATAATTTAGACTAGATAAAACTTGTTGACAAAAAATTTGAAACTATTTTACATTAAGAGTGTAATTTTGTATGGCAGAAGCGATTCCACAATGCGGAATATTTCTGAGTGATTGCTCAGAGGAGAATGAATGCAACATGGTGGCGAAGAACATGCAAAAGTAGCAGAAGAGGAAGCGTTTACATGCTTGTTTCTCGTCGCCTAATGTAAAAAGTAAGATTCGAAAACAGAAGGGAGATCTATCATCATGAAATTTTCACGTGCGATTGTAAGAAAACCGGGAAACAGTTATGTAAATGGTTTGACGACTTCTGATTTGGGTACACCGGATTTTGAACTTGCTCTTGAGCAGCATGCCGCATACGTAGAAGCACTGAAACAGACAGGTCTGGATGTAACCGTTTTGGAAGCGGACGAGCGTTTCCCGGATTCTACATTTGTCGAAGATACAGCGGTCCTCACGGAAAAGTGCGCCGTCATCACCAATCCCGGTGCAGAAAGCCGCAATGGTGAAATTGAGGATATGAAATTGGTGCTTCCTCGTTTTTATGACACGATTGAATATATTCAGGCCCCTGGCTTCCTCGACGGTGGAGACGTCATGCAGGTAGACAACCATTTCTATGTCGGTCTCTCTACTCGTACGAATGAAGAAGGAGCTATCCAGTTCCGCGAGATTCTCTCCAAATACGGATATGAAGTCACCATTGTTCCACTGAAAGAGTTTTTCCACCTGAAAACAGGAATCGCCTACCTTGGCAATGACCTGCTTGTCCTGGCAGGGGAGTTCATCGATTCTGAGTTATTTAGCAAATACAAGCATCTGGTCGTGGAAAAAGAAGTAGAATACTCCGCGAACTGCATCCATATCAACGACTACGTCATTATTCCAAAAGGCTTTGAGAGCACGAAAAAACAAATCACGGACGCGGGTTACAATGTGATTGAGCTGGATATGTCTGAATTCCGTAAACAAGACGGAGGATTGAGCTGCCTGTCCCTGCGCTTCTAACGCAGGCAGTTCTCTCTTCGTTTATCGCCCTCTGATAGGCCTCTTAAAAAGCTGGTGAAAGAGAGGAATCATATGAACACTGGGAATGAAAGAGATACAGAGCTACAACGCTCCATGAAAAGTCGCCACTTGTTTATGCTGTCCTTAGGTGGTGTGATCGGGACAGGGCTCTTCCTCAATGCTGGCTTCACCATCAATCAGGCTGGACCAGGCGGAGCGCTTGTCGCTTATATCGTCGGCGGGATTTTGCTGTATCTGGTCATGACGTGTCTGGGTGAGCTTTCTGTAAAAATGCCAGTAACAGGCTCTTTCCAAGCCTATGCCAGCAAGTATATTGGTCCAGCGAGTGGGTTTACACTGGGATGGATGTATTGGCTAGGGTCAGCTACAACGGCCGGGGTAGAGTTCACTGCCGCAGGCATGGTCATGCAACGATGGTTCCCGGATACGCCGATCTGGATTTGGTGCGCGCTCTTTATCGTTTTGCTCTTTGCTTTCAATGCGTTAACGACAAAAGGGTTTGCAGAAACCGAATACTGGTTTGCCGGAATTAAAGTATTAGCTGTCCTTATTTTTATTATTGTCGGACTAGGTGCTATATTCGGTATTGTCAGTATGGAAGGAAGACCCGCTCCGTTTCTCTCCAACTTCTCGGCAGATGGGGGACTATTCCCGTTTGGCATTATGATCGTCTTTGTGACGATGATGAACGTCGTATTCTCTTATCAAGGCTCTGAACTGATCGGAATTGCAGCGGGGGAAGCAGAAAACCCGCAGAAGACCATTCCGCGGGCGATTCGCAACGTTGTGTTTCGTATTCTCGTGTTCTATGTGGCGTCGGTTACGATCTTGTCCGCACTCTTTCCATCGAGTGAGCTTGGACTCTTGGAAAGCCCGTTTGTGACAGTATTTGATTCAGTGGGGATTCCTTTTGCAGCGGATATCATGAACTTCGTCATTTTGACGGCTCTGTTGTCTGTTGGTAACTCATGCTTGTATGCAGCAACTCGCTTGTTGTGGTCACTTTCCCATAGCAATATGGCACATCCTGTTTTTGGAAAATTGACCAAGCGTAAAGTGCCCCTGAACGCGCTCTTGGCGACGTTGGCGTTCTCGCTTTTGTCGTTGTTGACCAGCGTGGTTGCAGCGGATACTGTATACGTGCTGCTCATGTCTGTATCCGGTATTGCGGTTACCTTCACTTGGATGGGGATTGCTCTCTCTCAATTCAATTTCCGCCGTCAATACTTGCGTGAGGGTGGGAAAATAGAAGATTTACAATTCGTAGCACCGTTTTACCCGGTGATGCCGCTCCTGTGTCTGGCTATTTGCACATTCATTCTCATCTTCCCAGCGTTTGACCCGACACAGCGTATTGGACTCTTCTACGGAATAGGTGCGTTAGTGCTATTCTATACGTTCTATTATGTGCGGTATGGACGCAAAAAGGTGCATAAACCGAATCTCCCAACGCAAGGCTAAGCCTTCTTGCTCGATAGAAAAATGCCCCTGCCATGATGATGTGGTCGGGGCATTTTTGTGGTGTAAGGATTATCTTCAGGAGATGCCGAACAGATCGGCCAAATACGGGTTCACGAACAAGCCGTCAGGGTCGAGCTCAGAGCGAATGGCGAGGAACTCGGGCAAGCGCGGATAAACCCGATGGAGCTTCTCGGCGGTCATGCTGTGCATTTTCCCCCAGTGTGGACGTCCGCCATATCGGGCGAAAATCTCCTCCATCCGGGCAAAGTACGCTTCGTAAGGCATGCCCTTGTACATATGGATGGCAATGAAGGCACTATCCCGTTCGTAAGCGGGACTGAGCCAGATGTCGTCCTTTTTGACGTATCGGCATTCCAGCGGAAAATGAACGGCAAAGCCCTCCTGCTCAATCGCCTGACGCAGCTCCAGTATGGCATCGCCCATATGTTCAGCGGGTAAGCAGTATTCCATTTCGTAAAAACGAACAAGGCGAGGAGTGGCGAAAAGCTGATGGCTGTAGCCGCTCTCATGGACAGAGGGAACGCTTTGGGCGGACAGCCTGCTGACGCTTTTGGAGAGAGAAGGGCGCAATCGGCAGCTCTCCGACAAGAGCCAAAACAGCCCATTTTCCACCACCATTTTCTTCAAATAGCTCCATCGTTGATTGCCGCTGGGGGGATCGCTGGTCTCGTTCATGAATTTCACTTGAACGGTGTCCGAATACGGGAAGATAAAAAATTCGAAATGCCGATGCTCGGTTTTAAACGTCTCCAGTGAGGTCAGGCACTCCTCTAGTTGCATACGACGGCTTTGGTAGCGCAGGCGATAGGCTGGGAGGACACGCAGCTTGACGCGTACGATGATGCCCAAGAGACCAAGAGAGACTTGCATGGCTTTAAACAGCTCCGGTCTGGCTTGCTCGGATACTTCCAAAACCTCCCCAGATGCGGTCACGACTGTCAGCCCAACGACTTGCGTGGAGATGCTGCCAAAATGAATGCCTGTGCCGTGGGTTCCGGTGCTGACGGCCCCTGCAATGGACTGGGCGTTAATGTCTCCGAGATTTTCTTGGGAGTAGCCCGCTTCATGCAAAAGGTGTCCGAGTGTCTTGAGCTTGGTGCCTGCCCAGACTTCAACGGTATGATCGGCAGGGTCTACACTTACGATTCCTTGGAGATGATCCAAGGATAGCAAGCAGTCTTCTGTCTGAACGAGCCGCGTGAAGGAATGACCTGAGCCGACGACTCGAATTCGTGTACCTGCCTTCTTGCAAGCAAGGACAAGCTGCACGACCTCATCCACGGACTCTGGCATCGCGATTTGTTTCGGCTGACTTTGTACATTTCCTGTCCAATTGGTCCAGTGATTCGCGTGTTTCCTTACAGTGAGCATAATCCATCCCCCCGATAGGTCGTCACTTCCTCGATAATTTTGCCACCAGAGATGCAATACAGCCTGGTAAAACGTTCGCAGAGCTCTCCTGCTTTCGCATGGCGAAAAAAGATCGGATCTCCCAACTCCAGCGTTTCCATGCCTTGATAGTGGATCGGTGTCTGGACCTCACCTGCTCCTTCGTTGCGGAACAGCTTTGCTCTCGCTGGCAAGTAAGGCTTGGGGAGTCTGTCCTGCCCCGCAGAACCAGAGGCAATGTAGCCACCACCCGCACAGGTATAAATATGCGGAGTGGGTTTGCGGATAATCTCCAGGGCAAATCCAGCAGCAGGATGAAAGCTGAAATCTTGAAAGTAGTCAAACAGCCCAGGCGAAAAAAATCCGGAGCCTGCTGTAACCTCTGTAACGGCGTCTTCTTTCCCGGTCAAGTGCAAGCTGCCTGTTCCCCCACCGTTTACGAAGCGAAGAGAAATGCCTAGCTCGCGAATGGCATGCACCAGTGTGGCGCGTCGCTGTGCCACTTCTTTCACGGAATACTGTTTGAGAAGACGAATAATGCTGTTTTTCAGGAATTGACGAGGGTACCGATCACCCACGCCGGCAATCTGAGCTTCGTACCCCATGACACCATCTAGGTAAAGATGATCGGAGGAAGCAACGCGGTTGGCAAGGGAGAGGGACGTCTCAAGAGAGCGAAGAGGGGAGCGCCAGACGCCGAAATGCAGCCCCAGCACATCAGACGACATGTCAATATCGAGACAGACAGGCAGCCTGGTTCCCGTTTCTCGGGCGATTTGTTCGAGCTGTTCGACATGAGGGAGAGAGTCGATCATCAAAGTAATGGAGCGTCCGTTTTTAATCTCAAAGGCGATTGACAAAAGCCAGCTTTTTTCCCAGAGCGGATAGCCGAGTAGCAGGTCATCGAAGCCTGCCTCGCACAGGTGAAGCACCTCAGGAGCGGAATAGCACATGAGACCACGAAAGCAATCGTCCAACTGCAATACATGTTTGAGAATGGCAACGCTTCGGATCGACTTGCTCGCGATTCGAACGGGTTTTCCATTGCTTTGCAAACAGATTTGCTCCGCATTTTCCTCCAGAAGATCTAGGTCGACGAAAGCAAACGGCTTTGGAACACCGGCAAAGGCAGACTGATAATAGCGATAATCCCGCATGTACAGGCCTCATCCTTTTTAAGAGATATAATGAACGAGAAATATTTCATAAAATTCTTTCTATTCTACTCATTTGTGATCGATTCCTTCCTGAACAGATAAGCGACATGTACAGAAAAAGCGAATGCTCGCGTTTTAATGTTCGTGTTTTGGTGTTTTCAGTGATTGTAAAGGCGTGTTAACAATAAAAATAACTTTAAAAGACGAATAAATAGGCTGGTTACGGTTGACTTGATTCAGCTTATGAGCTACTATACATATTGTTGTGAAGAACAACACAGGCTTGACGAATGAAATAGTGATTTGTATTCGTATATCCTCAGAAATATGGTTTGAGGGTCTCTACAGGGAACCGTAAATTCCCGGCTACGAATAGGGCAGTTTTGGTATACCCTATTCGTCGGTCGGGAATTTTTTGCATTCTTTCGGGGAGGGAACGACATGAATCAGTATGACGTAATCGTTGTAGGAGCAGGACCAGCAGGGATTTTTACATGCTACGAGGTAATGAGAAAAGCACCGAATGCCAAGGTGCTGTTGATTGATAAAGGGCATGACATCTATAGCAGACGCTGTCCGATCTTGGAGGAAAAGATCAAACTCTGTCCGCCGCCAGCAGGAAAAAAAGAATTCGCAGGCTGTTTGCCGGCTTGCTCGATTACCAGTGGTTTTGGTGGAGCAGGCGCCTATAGCGATGGTAAATTTAACATTACCACCGAATTTGGTGGTTGGATGACAGACTACCTTAGCCCTTCCACTGTGCTCGGGCTGATCAAATACGTGGATGAAATCAATTTGGAGCATGGGGCTACTCAATCGATTACGGACCCGACTACAGAGACGATCAAGAGCATCGAGCAGCGCGGCTATGCGGCTGGACTCAAGCTGTTGCGAGCGCAGGTGCGTCACTTGGGAACGGAGCAAAACCTGGAGATTCTCCAGTCGATCTTCGAACATTTGAAGAAGCACATCGACATGATGTTCAAGACAGAGGTCGAGGACATCCTTACGGTTAAAGAAGCAGACGGACATCAAGTAAAAGGTGTGGTCTTGAAAAACGGCCAATCGTATGAAGCTGATTACGTGGTAATCGGACCGGGCCGCGATGGCTCCGCATGGTTGACCGATATCCTAAAAAAACGCCGTCTGAAAATGTACAACAATCAAGTCGACGTAGGCGTACGTGTGGAGACGTCCGATGTCGTCATGCGCGAAATCAATGAACACCTGTACGAAGGAAAATTCATTTTCAATACATCTGTCGGAACGCGTGTACGGACGTTTTGCAGCAATCCATCCGGTCACGTGGTCGTAGAAAACCACAGTGGGGTCATGGCGGCAAACGGGCACTCTTACAAAGACCCGGCGCTGGGCTCGAAGAATACGAACTTTGCGCTTTTGGTATCGCATACGTTTACAGAGCCGTTTGACAAGCCGAATGAGTACGCGAGAGAAATTTGCAAGCGGGCGAACGACCTGTCAAACGGTGGGGTTATCGTGCAAAAGTACGGAGATATTTTGCGCGGTCGCCGATCCACAGAGTCGCGTATTAAGGAAGGCTTCCTTGAGCCTACTCTGAAGGAAGCGGTGCCGGGTGACTTGGGACTCGTGTTGCCTTACAATACGATGAAAAGTCTGATCGAGATGGTGGAAGCACTGGACAAGGTAACGCCGGGAATCGCCTCCGAGCACACATTATTCTACGGAGTGGAAGCGAAGTTCTACTCGGCACGCCCGAAACTGACTGAGGAATTCGAAACAGAAATCAAGGGATTGTTCTGTGGCGGGGATGGTGCCGGAATTACGCGTGGTCTGGCACAGGCCGGAGCTGCTGGTGTCTGGATGGCTCGCAATATCGCGAAGCGCATGCAATAACGAAAACGATCAGAAGGAAATAGGCTTCTTGCCAGGCACGCTTGTGCTTGGTGGGGAGCTTTTTTTCATGACAAAACAGCATCAGGAAAGTAATGGTCCCGATGTCACGAGGAATTGGGCAGAAGCGTATTGTATAAAAGGGCCAATAATCAAACCACGACCTTTTGTTGGCAGGGAGGTATCTATGTTTTTTTGTGATGATGATGACGATACCGCTGTGATAGCACTTTGGATTATTTCGATTGGCTTTGTCATACTGGCCATTGATAAAACAACCAGATTAAGTCAAAAGCCTGCCTGCGACAATGAGAAGTTGATACAGCCCCTCATTCAATTAAACAAGCAAGTCAATGGGAAGAATAAGAATGGCAATGACGACGATGAAGATATGCAATTCAAACGAATTGAACAGCAAATTTCTCAATTACGAGACAGTATTCAAGATATAAAGAAGAATTTGCAGGAGAGTCCATCCAAGAACGGAGGGAAGAAGGATGATCGAAAAAAATCTGGCGAATGAGCTGGTAGCGGTAGGCGGGTGGATCGCGGTTCTGGGGGCCTTCCTAGCGGCTATAGGCTCGACTGGACAGGTGGAACCGGATCAGGATACGTCTACAGACAATCAATCCAATGGCAAAGAATCAAATGATTTGAAAAAACAAGTGCTGCAACAGAAAAAACAATTGCAAAAGCAACAGATACAGATTGAACTGATTCAATTGGAACAAGAGCTCAATACCATCATCAATACCACAAGGAAAAATGGCTAACAAAAAATGACTTCACCGAACTGCTTTTGGGCGAAGTCATTTTTACTTACTACGACGGCTGCATATTATCGTTCATTTTCTTCAATACGCGGTTGAAGATAGCGAGTTCTGCTTCGTCAAGGCCGCGGAGTGCCAGTTCCTCTTGCTCTTTGGCAGCCTCCAGCCATTCCGGGAACCGCTCGACTGCTTGCGGGGACAAGGACACATAGCGTTCACGCTTGTCATCACCTTCTGAGCGAATAATCCAGCCCATCTCTTCCAATCGGGTTAGTGTCCGGGTAATCGTCGGCGCTTCTACATTCAGGTAGTTGCTCAATTGAACCTGGGTGAGCGATTCGCGATAATGCAAGCAAAGGATAATACCCCATTGCGAGCTGTATAATCCCATGGGAGCCATGGTCCCATTTAAAGATTTACTGAATATTCTTGCGGTTTGGCTAATTCGATGACCATAATATTGCATAAATATATACCTCCAGGAAAGCTGGTCCGATATATCGTACACTTTATTGCTTAAGTAAATATGTACAATAACATACTAGCAGTTCTTGACATATAAGTAAACGTTTATTCGATGGCGAAATAATGGATTTTCTGACACAAATAGAACCAGGGAAGTGTCATGGAAAAAGACACTCACCTGGCTGAAAAATACGATAATGCATTAATCTGCGGACAAGATGGCGAGCGGTCCTTTTTCATTGATGAGCGGCTCTAGCTCATAGACCGAAATGGGGAACATGGGGAAACCGACGTAGTAAGGCGTAATTTCGTACAACTGGAAGTAGATGACCAGTGCTTTGTCAGCGAGGTAATAATCCTGATCGGGCTTAATCGAAGTAAAGCCGTTTAGTGTGGGGATGCTTCTTTCTTTGATTTGACGCTTGATGTTTTCGGAAATCACCTTGACGTAATCGCTTCCTGGCTTGAATAATTCACGCAGCGTATACAGCTTGCCTGTTTGGATATCTGCGGTGATCGACCCGAGGAAGGTCATGCCGTGAGCCATTTGCGGTGTGTAGGCGTAGTTGTTCAACACGACACTGAAAATGCCGCGTTCGTTTGTCTTGATTTCATAGCTTCCTTGCATTTGTGTATTTCCCGGCACTTGGACCCGTTGCTGCTCGTGAATTAAGCCTTGAACCGTTTGATGAATGGCCCGGTTGATATCTTTTTCCGCTTGCTGATTGGCTAGACCCGCCAATTGCGGATAGTAGATCGTGGTGTTCGGACGGCTAATCGTCCGTGTCAGCACGGTAGCTGGCAATTGATTGAGTTCCACTTTTCTCCGTTTGCCTCCTGTACGTGTGAGTTGTGTAATAGCCTATTCGAAATTGTTTTTGGCTGTTCTCACTTTTTTCACAAATTTGGCAAAGGTTTGGCTATATAATGGGGAAAGAATCCGATACATAAGTAATAAGGAAAAGGGGGGCAATTATGATTCAATTGGTTCGCAATACCTTGACTGACAAAGAAGGCTTTATGATTTTCATCCTATGGAATCATTTGTGGATGGCGGGACTCATTGCCTACCAAGTGGATGTGAACTTCTGGAAAGTGACGTCCTTGGGATTGCTGGTCACTCTAATTGTTTCGCCGTATTATTTCATTCGCAAAGATAGTCATGTGATTCGTTATCTGGTAGCAATTGGACTCATGTTTTATGCGATTTCATTCGATCACTTTACCGATTATCAGGAGGTCACCTTCCTCGCCTTTATCGTCATGGGCTTTTTGGCAGCCTATTTGGACTGGAAGCTGGTAGTTACAGCGGGAATTGCCCAAATCATCGTTACGATTGTCGGGTTTTATACGGGAACCTACGAGATTTTCGAGGGTGATTTTTCGGAGCTCAATTTGCTTATGCGTATTGTCACGATTCTCATGATGATGGGAGCCGTCACGTATCTATGTCTCGCCGGACAAGCCTCCTTGCGAAAAGCTCATGACGCAAGGCAGGAAGCGGAAGAGAAGGAACGCCGTCTGGGAGAGATGCTTTTGAACATCCAGCAAATGACGGAGCAACTGGATCGTACAAGCGATCATGTGCATGAGCATGCGGAAGGCACGAAGCGCAATACAGATGAAATGATGGTAGCCTTCAAGGAAGTCGCCACAGGTATGGAATCGCAAGCGAATTCTACGGTGAAGATCGAAGAAGAGGTTCAATCCATCGATCAGGAAATCGAAGCGGTCACAACACAGACCAACGCGATGAAAACAGAATCGCAACAAAACAACCGTCGTCTGGCAGATAGTGTTCAGATGATGAACGAGCTCTCCTCGCAGATGGAGCAAATTGTGCAGGCAGTCAATGTAGCAGCCTCTACGATTCATCAGCTCAATCGGCAGGCGAATCGCGTAGAGGAAATTGTCGGCGCTATTAATCAGATCGCGACACAAACGAATCTCTTGGCACTGAATGCGGCGATTGAATCGGCGCGTGCAGGCGAGCATGGCAGAGGGTTTGCTGTGGTAGCGGATGAGGTACGCAAGCTGGCAGAACAAAGCGCAACAGCTACGCAGGAAATTACCGACATTCTCAAGTCTCTGCACCAGGAAAGCGAAAATGCGGTTCAGCATATGAGCAATGGTGAGAATTCCGTTGCAAAAGGTCGAGAGTTGGCAGTGAAAACAGTGGCGTCAATCGAAGCGGTACGCGCTGGGATGATGGCGTTCTTGGAAGCGGCTGATCAAGTAAGCTCCAGCATGGACCGGGTAAAAGTGCGTTCCGGAGAGGTTGCTATCGAGATGTCGACCATTACAGCCGTAACCGAGGAATCCGTAGCCAACTTAGAAGAGCTGTTTGCGACAGCAGAAAACCAGCATCAAAAAGTGCGTGAGATTACGGAAGAGCTGGGCGAGCTGAATACGTTGTCTCATCGCCTCCAGCAAACCTTTCACGTAAATTAGTGAAAGGAACCTCGATTCACTTTTAGAAGTGTTTGGAATTGAGAAAAAAGAATTGATTTTTTGAACCGTTCTGCTAGAATGAATTCCATTGTAACTAAACATATTTACCTACCTTATCAAGAGCGGCGGAGGGACTGGCCCGATGATGCCCGGCAACCACTGGACATGTGTATGCATGAACAGAAAGGTGCCAATTCCTGCAAAACCTGTACCATGGTTTTGACAGATGAGGAAGAGACCGGCTTCGTACGCAAACTCTTCCTCCGGGAAGAGTTTTTTTGTTGTATTTGCAAAGGGAAGGAGGGAATAAACGAACGATAAATTAATTTTATAAGAGAATATTCGTAAATGGTATTGAAAAAATGGGTAAAAAGCCGTACATTACCTAATAGGATAAAGAAAAACGCAAAGTTCGGATGGGGAGAGATACATCATGAAGAAGTTATTGCTGGCATTAACGACATTCGTAGTATTGGCAACAGGGTGCTCGACTGGCACAAATGCACCTGCAGATCAGCCAGGAGGACAAGCAGCAGGACAAGAGGGCGCGGGCAAAAAGCGAATTGCCTTGATTTTGCCCGAGAAAATCGGTGTGAATCCATTCTTCCAACAAATGGATGAAGGTGCAAAGAAAGCCGCGCAAGAGCTGGGCGCAGAAGTGAAAACGATTGAATCTACGGACCATGGAGCGATTGAAGAGAATCTGCGCGTGGCTGTTGCAGAAAATTATGATTTGATCATCACTTCTTCCTTTACATCAGAGGATGCATTGAAAAAAGTAGCTACCGAAAATCCTGACCGCAATTTTGCGATTATTGATACCGTCGTCGATTTGCCAAACGTTCGCAGTGTTACCTTCCGCGAGCAGGAAGCGGCTTACCTGGTGGGAGCTGCAGCAGGTCTGGCAACGAAAACGAACAAAGTCGGTATGGTTGTCGCTCTTGATATTCCGCAGTTGAAAAAATGGACAGTTGGCTTCGAAGAGGGCTTGAAAGCGACGAATCCAAAAGCAGAGCTGATGGTCAACTATGTAGGAAGCTTCACTGACCCGGCAAAAGCGAAGGAATTGGCTTTGCTCCAGGCTTCTAAAGGTGCTGACTTCATTAACGGTGCAGCAGCAGTAGGCGACCTCGGCGTTTTCGAAGCGGCGAAGGAAAAAGGCTTCTTCACAGCAGGGCAGGACGTTGACCGTACGTCGATTGATCCAGAGCATATTGTTCTGTCCCAATTGAAAGGGACCGACGCTGCCGCTTATGAAACGGTGAAGACCTTTGTAGAAGGAACGTTCAAACCAGGTGTGGTTGCGTATGGCTTGAAAGAAAAAGGCGTAGGCGTAACCTATGTAACGCATGAAAGCAAAACGCCTCTGAACGCTTTTATTGGACAAGAAGTGGTGGATAAAGTGAAAGCGATCAACGATGAGATTGTAGCGGGTACCCGCCAAGTACCAGACAAATTCTAAACACGCACGTAATAGAGCTTGTGCACAGTGATGGATGTGACCGACTACGGCTGTGTAGTCGGTCTTCCATTTTCATAATAGGACGTACAGAAATGAGGGAGTGGGAATGACCGATCGCTTGGAAATGAGGGCCATGACCAAGAAATACGGAGATTTTACCGCCAACGACAAGGTGTCGTTCTCACTGGCAGCAGGAGAAGTCCACGCGATTGTCGGGGAAAATGGAGCGGGCAAAACGACACTGATGCGGATGCTGTACGGGATGGAGCAGCCGACGTCGGGAGAGATCGTGTTAAATGGTAAGCTAGTCGTTTTTCGCGGACCAGAGGACGCGATTCGAAATGGAATCGGGATGGTTCACCAGCACTTTATGCTCTTCGGAGAATTCAGTGTGACTGAAAATATTGTGATCGGATACGAGCCGAAGCAAGCGGGTTTTTTCAAAAGAAATGACGCAAATGACAAGGTGCGGGCGCTTAGTGAGCAGTATCGCATTCCCATTAATCCGCAGGCCAAGGTAGCGAGTTGCTCGATTGGGGAACAGCAACGGGTCGAAATTCTTAAGGTCCTGTATCAGGGAGCGGATATTATCGTGCTGGACGAGCCGACCGCTGTACTTACCCCGTTGGAGGTACGCGACCTGCTGCAAACGATTCGAAACCTGGCGGAGAGTGGCAAAAGCGTAATTTTGATTACACATAAGCTACAGGAGGTCATGGAGGTAGCTGATCGTATTACGGTACTGCGCGGAGGCAAGGTGACGGGAACCGTTTCTCGGGACGAGACGAACGCGGACGATTTGGCACGACTGATGGTCGGCCGTGAATTGCAGGAGCTTTCTGAGCGTATCCCTCTGGAACCTCTACCGCTCTTGCAGGTGGAAAAGCTTACGGTTCGAGATAAGCAGACGCTGCTCGATCAAGTCAGCTTTACCGTGCACCACGGGGAAATCGTAGGGATCGCCGGTGTTTCCGGGAATGGTCAATCCGAGCTGCTGCAAGCGATCAGCGGCTTGCGGGCAGCGCAGGAGGGCACGGTGCGGTTAGGCGGCAAGGATGTGACGAACAAATCAGTTGCCATCATTCGGGATGCCGGCTTGGCGCATATCCCGGAGGATCGCTACCTGTGGGGGACGGCAAAACTCTCAAGCGTCGAGGAAAATGCGTTGATGGGCTATCAGCGAAAGCCTGCTTACAATCGCCGCGGCGTCGTTTTGCGGGAGAAATTCCGCCAAGTCGTAAAAGGCTGGGTTGAGCAGTTTGCCATCAAGACAGGCTCCCGACAATTGCAGGAGCTCGCGGGGAATCTGTCAGGCGGAAATTTGCAAAAGCTGATCGTCGCAAGGGAGCTGGGACATGAAACCCCATTTTTGATTGCGGCAGAGCCTACGCGAGGGGTGGATATCGGTGCCATGGAGTACATCCATCAGGCACTGATCGAAAAGCGCAATCAGGGAGACGGGATTTTGCTAGTCTCCTCTGAGTTGTCCGAAATTCTCGCCTTGTCTGACAGGATTTTGGTCATGTATAAAGGGCGAATCGCGGGAGAGCTTTCACGCCTGGAGGCAACCGAAGAAAAAATCAGCGTGATCATGGCGGGAGGAAGCATTCATGGCAGCAATCAAAGAGCTATCTAAGTCATTGGTTCAGCCGTTATTGGCTGTCGTCATCGGTTTGTTGACCGGTGCGCTGGTCATTGCCGCAGTTGGCGAATCGATCTTGGGCACCTATCAGGAAATGTGGAAAGGCGCCTTTGGCAGTTTTTATTTCTTTACGTCTACATTAGCGAGAGCCACGCCTATCATGCTGATTGCCTTGGGTCTATCCCTCGCATTTCGGGCAGGGGTATTCAACCTGGGGGCGGAAGGGCAGATGGTGCTAGGTGCCGTCAGTGCTGCGTTAGTCGCGATCTATTTGCCTGCACCGGGAATGATCAAGATTGTGGCGGGTATTTGCACAGGAATGGCAGTCGGCGGGTTCTGGGCGTTGTTACCTGGCTTTATGGAAGCCCGCTTTCGTATTCCGTTGCTCATCTCTACGCTGCTCTTCAACTATATTGCGGTATTGTTTGCGAGCTATCTCGTGACTGAGCCATTCCGGGATCGCTCGGGTTCTGCGGCACTGGCACAGACCGTCATGCTGGAGAAAAGCGCTTGGCTTCCGAAGCTGTTTGCCGGGATGAGCGTACATGCAGGGTTTTTGTTTGCGATCGTTGCAGCACTGTTGTTGTTCTGGGTACTTCGCTTTACGCCTTTTGGCTATGAAGTGAAGATGCTGGGTCAAAACTCGCTGTTTGCTCAATACGGAGGAATTAATCGGACCCGGGTGATGCTGACCGGGATGTTTGCCAGCGGTGGACTGGCTGGCTTGGCGGGAACCGTCGAGGTAATGGGGGCGCACTATCGCTTTGTTGACGGTGCCCTGACTGTACCAGGGTTCGCCTGGACGGGCCTGATGGCAGCTCTGCTTGCGAACTCGCACCCGCTTGGCATCATTGTGACTTCGATCCTGCTTGCTGCTTTTCAGACAGGAGCTATGGGAGTGGAGCGCAATACGGACGTGCCGCTGGAGCTGGCAAGTGTTATACAAGCCGTACTGATTTTGTTCATCTCTGCCAAGTTCAGCTACGACTGGTGGAAAAAGCGGAAGGCAAAAGGAGGGGAAACGCATGGAGCTCTTTGATTGGTCCCTCCTCAGTTCTACCATTCGGATGGTCACGCCGATCTTGTTGGCAGCTTTGGGTGGAGCGCTCTGCGCACGTGTCGGAATTTTTAATGTTGGCCTAGAGGGATTGGTACTGGTGGGTGCCTTTTCCGCGATTGTCGGCAATCACTTTACCGGGAATCTCTTTCTGGCCGTTTTGATTGCAGCGCTGGTCAGCATTGTCTTTTCTCTCTTATTCGCCTACATGACGATCAAGCTTAGGGCGAATGAAATCGTCGTCGGTGTAGCGATCAACTTTCTCGCGTTGGGGTTGACGACATTTGCACTGCGGGCGATCTTCGGTGTCAAAGGGGCGTTTTACGATAAGGATATGGCTGGCTTGCCAACCGTCGAGATTCCGATCATTCACGATATCCCTGTCATCGGAGGCATTGTCTCTGGTCATTCGCCGCTTGTGTATTTTGCGTTTTTGGCCGCCATTCTGCTGTATGTGTTCTTTTATCGGACGGTTACGGGCTTCCGCGTCCTCGCAGTGGGCCTCAATCCAGTTGCAGCACGCAGTATCGGTCTGAAAGTGACGGGACTTCAAGTGCTGGCGATTGTGATGAGTGGCGCTTTGTGCGGGATTGCAGGGGCACAGCTTTCACTGGGGCAAGTCACGATGTTTACAGAAGGGATGACGGCTGGTCGGGGCTTTATCGCATTGGTAGCGATGATGATGGGGCAGTCGCATCCACTCGGTATTTTGGCTTCGAGCTTTTTGTTCGGGCTGATGGATGCCCTTAGTATTCGTTTGCAGGGCTTTTCGCTTCCGACGCAATTCACGGCCATGCTGCCATACGTGCTGACGATTGCCGCGATGTTCTTCTTGAAGAACAAGAGTCAGATCGGAAGCAACAACCAGCAGAGCACCCGTTAATCACAAGCCATTTAGACAGCGAAGACAGGGGAAATGCGAGATGAACAACAAGGCAGATCGGATCAAAAGAATGAAGGTACCCGCCCCAGTGGGACCGGGACTCGCCAGACGACTTCCGCCCGGACAAATCCTGACAGAGCGTTTTCCCATTTTGCATGAGGGAGACGTGCCGGTGTATGACATGAACGAATGGTCACTGCGCGTTTTCGGAGTGGTAGACCGGGAAGTAACGCTCACCTACGAAGAGATCATGGCGATGCCGCAGGTGACAGTGACGAGCGACATTCACTGCGTGACGCGCTGGTCTCGTTTTGACAATGCGTTTACAGGTGTGCGTTTTCGTGATTTTCTACAGGCGATTGGCGTGACTCCGCGAGCGAGCTTCGTCATGCTGCACGGTGATCACGATTATACCGCCAATGTGCCGCTCGCTGATCTGGAGCGTGATGATGTGTTGCTGGCGCACTCCTTTGATGGAGAGCGACTGACGGACAAGCACGGCTGGCCGCTTCGCCTGGTCGTTCCTCATCTGTATTTCTGGAAAAGCGTGAAGTGGCTCAGAGGAATTGAATTTATGACGGAAAACAAGCCCGGCTTCTGGGAGCAAAATGGTTTTCACTTGATCGCAGACCCGTTCCGCGAAGAGCGGTTCTCCGGTGAAGCATTGCCGATACCAGAGGATGAGTGGGAGAAAAAGGAGTTCGATTAAGATGTTGACGAATCTAAAGGTAGATCCAGAACAACTGCCAAAGCGCGTCATCGTATGCGGTGATCCAAAACGTGCTGCCTTGATTGCTTCGAAACTCGACGATCAGCGTCAAATCGGGGAAAACCGCGAGTATCACAGCTATGCGGGTACATGGAAAGGCGTCGAGGTAGCGGTAGTGAGCCATGGTGTAGGTGCTCCGGGAGCAGCCGTATGTTTCGAGGAGCTAGCGAAGGGCGGCGTTCAGGTCATCATTCGCGTAGGAACTGCCGGGTCATACCAAAAAGAAATCGAGACGGGCAGCCTCGTCATCAGCTCCGCAGCGGTTCGCCAAGACGGCTTGACCAGTCAATTGGTTCCAGCGGGTTTCCCGGCTGTTGCCAATCGTCATGTTGTGGACGCGCTTGTACAAGCATCGGGAGCAAACGCATCAGACTTGAAGGTATTCGAAGGAATCACGCTGACACTCGATGTCTTTTACAGTGGAGTGTTGGAGTTCCCGCACAAGCAGTACCAAAAAGCTGGCGTTTTGGCAGTCGAGATGGAAAACACCGCCCTGTTCGTGATTGCGGCACTTCGCGGTATGAAAGCAGGCTCTATTTTGGCGATTGATGGGTATGCAGATGCAGACCTGCTCGAATCGTATAACCCCCACACCGATGTGATGGCAAAAGCCATTGAAGCGGAATCATTGATCGCATTGGATGCAGTCATTACAGTTTCGTAAATTCATTTACAGGAACACCCGGAACTGATTGTAGTTCTGGGTGTTTTTATTTGTATTTAGGAGGCTTGATAGAGAAGTAGAGGCTGTAGAGAGGAAAAAGGAGAAACCGACGAAGGATCTTTGGAACACCGACCAAGGTGGAATGGAAAAAGCGAAACCGATTTTAGCGTCCACCTCTGAACCTGCTTCCTGAGTGGACTACTTTGGACGCGGGTTTCGCTTTTTCCATGGAACCGGCCAGTCATACCCCACAGCAGGTGGGCCAAGAAGCCTGAGTGGTTTCTCCTTTTTCCTCTCCTCCACTAAAGTCCGATCAACGATTGTAAACCACATCTTTTCCCATTTTTAACATTCCCTTTAAGATCCCTTAACGCTCATGCAGTACCATTCTAAGTAACAAGTGAACACATCCCTTCGGTTGGAGCCATGGAGAAACCCCCGACAGCCTTTCCAAGCACTTTCATCGAGAGTTCTTTGGCATTGTCATGTCGCAGGGTTTTTTGTCTTGGGCAAAGGAGGCTTAAGCGAGTGAACCAGGAACAATTTCATGCAAGACTGGCACAATACAAGCTGATCGCTTCCGTAAAAGAAGTGAAGTACCTGGAAAAAGCGGCAGAGGCAGACTTGAGTGCTGCGGTACTCTCGATCGGCAACATTGGTGTGATCAAAGGCTACGTGGATTATTTCAAGTCAAAGAATATCCCTGTATTTCTTCATTTGGAGCGGATTGGCGGAATCAGCCATGACCGGGAAGGCATCGCATTTTTGGCGCATTACGTCAAGCCAGACGGGATCGTCACTACGCGCAACACACTGGTCAAGCTGGCGAAAAAGCAAGGACTGCTGACCATTCAGCGCTTGTTTTTGGTCGATAGCGACTCGATTAAAACAGGCCTAACCTCCCTACAGGATACACAGCCTGACGCCGTCGAGCTGATGCCTGCTTTGCTGCCAGAGTTTATCGAAGAATTTCGAAGGGTTATCGATACCCCGATCATTTCTGGCGGGCTGATTCGTAAGCGGGAACAGATGGAGGAAGTATTGCAGCATGGAGCGACAGCTGTTTCAGTCGGAAGTCCCCTGCTGTGGAAGGAGTGTATGAACCGTGATTCAAGCATTGTTATTTGATTTGGACGGGACCTTGCTGGACAGTCGGGATGCGGTTGTGGATGCGGTTGCTTTTACGGCTGAGCAGTACGCACCGGGACATTTTAGCAGGGAAGAGCTGCTCGCGCGTTTTGGCGAATCGTTTGATGATTTTTTGGCGGCTGTGGCCAACGCAGCAGGAGTTCCTAACAAAAAGGAAGTGCTGCAAAGATATTTCGCCTACGTTCGGGAGCATCATGAAGATCATGTCAGACTGTTTCCGTTTGTTCGCGAAGGGCTGGAGAAGCTGAAGGCGGCAGGCTATTCGCTCGCAATCGTCACGAACAAGCAACGGGAGTTTACATTGGCTGGTCTGGAGATGGCAGGGATTGAGCATCTGTTTGAGGCAATCGTCACCGTCGATGATGTATCACGAGGCAAGCCGTCAGCTGAGCCTGTACAAAAAGCACTGGGGGCGCTGGGCAAACGTCCCGAGCAAGCCATGATGATCGGTGACAGTCGCTATGATGTACTTGCTGCTGTAGGAGCGGGTGTGCAATCTGTCGTGTTGGAGTGGTACGGACAAGAGAACTGGCTCTACGCTTCTCCGGATTACCGTTACGCCGATTTCGAGACATTTGTTACGGAATTGCTGGCCGCAAAGGCACAAGGAGGGAAATAAAAAAAGATGGCACGTGTGGTGTTGGAGCAGGTAACGAAATCCTTTCAGAATCAAAGCGTGGTCAAAGGATTGGATTTGGTCATTCCAGACGGCTCCTTTACGGTTCTGGTAGGTCCGTCCGGCTGTGGGAAATCAACCACACTCAGGATGATCGCTGGCTTGGAAACAGTGACGGATGGCAAAATCATGATCGGTGATCAAACGGTAAACCAATTGCCACCTGGCAAGCGTGATATTGCGATGGTTTTTCAAAATTACGCCCTCTACCCAACCATGAACGTGTACGACAATATCGCCTATGGCTTGAGAAACCGCGGAACGTCGAAAAAGGAATGTCAGGTTCTGGTAGAGGAGATCGCTGAAATCGTCGGCTTATCCGACTATCTCAAACGCAAGCCTTCTCAGCTCTCTGGTGGTCAACGGCAGCGTGTCGCACTTGCTAGGGCCATGGTGAAAAAGCCAAAGGTCTTTCTGATGGACGAACCGCTCTCCAATCTCGATGCGAAGCTGCGAAATCAGATGCGCGTGGAATTGACCAGCTTACATAAGCAACTCGGCAGCACCTTCATCTACGTGACACATGATCAGGTAGAGGCGATGACCATGGGCGATCAGATCGTTGTCATGAATGACGGTCACATTATGCAAGTAGCGGCCCCGATGGACTTGTATCAGGAGCCGGAAAATCTGTTTGTCGCCCAATTTATCGGTTCTCCGGCGATGAACATTGTTTCAGCGGAGGGCAGGAGTGAGCACGTATGGGGATTCCGCCCGGAAAAAGCAGTGTTGCTGCCTGCTGCTGTCTCTGCCATCACGAGCGAAGAGATGTGGAACGCACGAGGTCAGGTCGTATCCAGGGAAATTCTCGGCTCAGACATGCTCCTTCATGTAGACACGGAAAAAGGCAGGGTCATCGTCAAAGCGGACTCGGAGGTAGCGATGCAGGTCGGCTCCTCGGTCACGGTCACTGTGCCGTGGGAGTACATGTATGTGTTCGAAAAGGGTAGCGGAAAACGAGTGGGTCGCATAAGTGGACGAGAGCCTGTATCGACACGTGCAGGAGGGGATAGCTGATGCGAAAAGCGGCAACTGTACAGGAGTTGCCGGGTGTAAGCCAGTCGAAAACAGAAGTGCGTCCGTCGGCATTTACATGGTCTGAGCTCGCGTCCCGGCTGCGTCCGTACTTGTATCTGGCACCCGCATTGATTTGCTTTGTCTTGTTCTTCTTTTACCCGATTGGCTCGATCATTTATTTGAGCTTTCAGGACTGGTCATTGATCAATCTGGAGCAAATGGAATGGGTCGGTTTGCAAAACTATCAGGACTTGATGCAGGACGGAGATTTTCATCAAGTATTGGGAAATACCGCGGTCTTTACCTTCGCGACAGTAGGGATCGGCCTGACGCTATCCTTCCTGCTCGCACTATGGCTGAACAAAAAGGCAAAGGTGTACGGCATTATTCAGGCGACTGTCTTCAGTCCTCACATCATTTCGCTGGTATCTGTCTCGATGTTGTGGATGTGGCTGATGGACCCGCAGTTTGGTCTGTTGAACGCAGCGTTGGAAGCGGTCGGGTTGCCTGCGTATACGTGGCTGACTGACCCGAAAAGTTCCTTGCTGTCACTCATTATCGTCAGCATTTGGAAAGGTGTCGGCTATAACACACTCATTTTCATCGCAGGACTGCAAAGCATTCCGAGTGATATTTACGAGGCAGCGGCGCTCGATCAATCGCCGTGGTGGCGGACGCTGAGGCGCATTACCATCCCGATGCTGTCGCCGACGATTTTCTTTTTGCTCATTATCAATACGATCTCATCCTTTCAAGCGTTTGACACGATTGCCATTATGACGCAGGGTGGTCCCATCAATAGTACGAACATGCTTGTCTACTACATTTACGAGCAAGGTATGGACTTCTACAATGGCGGGATTGCTTCGGCTGCCTCTGTCATTTTGCTGATCCTGGTAGGGATTTTAACAGCTTTGCATTTTCTGGTGATGTCCAAGCGCGTGCATTATCGCTGATGAACTCGTGAGAAAGGAGGAGCAGCATGTATCGAGTGGTTTTGGCTTCACGCAAGACCGTGGAATGGATTGGGCTTTTGATCGTGGCTTTCCTGTTTGTGTTCCCGTTTCTATGGATGGCCTCGACGGCTTTCAAAACGATGCCAGAGGTCCGACAATTTCCCCCGACGCTATTGCCTGAGACGTGGGAGTGGAGCAACTTCGCCCAAGCGTGGGAATCAGGTCCGTTCCTTATGTATACGTGGAACAGCATTCTGGTTGCGGTAGGGATTTTGATCCTACAATTTTTGACGGCGGTGCCTGCGGCTTACGCTTTTGCCCGCTACAAGTTTCCCGGTCGCAATCTGCTGTTTGGTCTTGTCTTGATTGTCTTGATGATTCCTGGACAAGTCATCTTTTTGCCGATTTACGTGCAATTGAGTGGCTGGGGACTCGTCAACACGCTGTGGTCGCTTATCCTGCCGTACGCTGCCAGTGCTTTCGGAATCTTCCTGCTGCGGCAAGCATTCATGCAGGTGCCCGATGAAGTGATCGAGGCGGCACGTCTGGATAACGCGTCCGAATGGAAGATCATGTGGACGATCATGGTCCCGATGGCAAAACCTGTGCTGGTCACTTTCGGACTATTCAGCTTTATTTACCACTGGAACGACTATTTCTGGCCGCTGATTATGACCAACAGTGACGAGGTGCGTACCTTGCCGATTGGAATATCCAGCTTGCATATGTCCGACGGCGGAACCTTGTGGAACGTCATGATGGCGGGCAACATGATCCTCATTCTACCGATTCTCGTGATTTTCTTCGTGGCACAACGGCATATTATCAAAGCGTTTATCTACCAATCCAAATAAAAAAGATAGCTCTTAGGGAGGAAATCAAACCATGTTTTCAATGAAAAAGACTGGAACGATTCTATGTGCATTGACTATCGGTTTGTCAGGAGTATTGGCTGGATGCGGATCATCTGGAAAAGAACAGTCTGCTAGTACAGGCAGCACTTCTCAGCCTGCAGCGTCTACAGCATCCAGTGGTCCTGTCGAAATTGATTTCTGGTATGCGTTGGGTGGCGTCCGTGGGAAAACCATCGAGGATATGGTCAAAAAATTCAATGAAATACATAAAGATATTATCGTCAAACCAGCCTACCAAGGTGCGTATCAAGAGAACCACTCCAAAGTACTGGCATCTGTAGCAGCGGGCAACAATCCTGATGTTACGATGGTCGAGATCGCTTCTATCGCGGCATTTGCTGATGCGAAGGTTTTGGAAGATTTGACGCCCTACTCGCAAGGGGATGAAAAGAAATACATTCCAGGTCTCATGAAAAACTCTTATTGGAATGACAAACTGTACGCAGTGCCATTTAACCGCTCCACTCCACTGTTGTACATCAACCGCGATATGTTAAAAGAAGCAGGACTTGATTCAAACGGTCCGAAAACATGGGATGAGCTCGTCAGCTTCTCGCAAAAGCTGAGCAAAAAAGAAGGGGACAAAATTACCCGATACGGCTTCTCGACGCCTGTCGATATCTGGTTCTACGAAGCGCTTGTTTTCCAAGGCGGGGGCAACATCCTGAGCGAGAACGGCAAGGAGCTAACCATCAACAACGAAGCAGGAAAAGCACCGCTTGAGCTCTGGTCCAAAATGGTGAAGGAAGGCATTATGAAAAACCCTCCTGGGGAGAACTACAACGCGTGGGATGTAGCGGAGCAAGACTTCTTGAATCAAAAAGTAGGCATGATTTTTACCTCGACAGGTTCCTTGACGGAATTGAAGAAAAATGCCAAATTTGACATGGGTGCAGCCTTTTTGCCAGCCAATAAAACGTCGGGTACGCCAACGGGCGGTGCGAATCTCGTAATGCTGGCGAAGTCGACAGATGCGGAGAAAAAAGCAGCGTGGGAATTCATGAAGTGGATGACCGATACCGAGCAAACGGTTCCTTGGTCGATCGCTTCCGGTTATATGCCTGTCACAACAGAAGCAATCGATTCGGCTGAAATGAAGGCATTCTATGAAAAAGAGCCAAACTTCAAGGTCGCAGTAGATCAGCTGCAATACGGCTATCCTCGTCCAATGGCTCCAGGCTACAAAGAATTGCAGGATGTGATTCAAAAAGAACTCCAGCGTGCTATGCTTGGTCAAGCGACTGTAGATGAAGCGATGCAGGCGGCAACGGAAAAAGGCAGCAAGCTTTTGAAAAAATAACAGAAACGAAACGATAGAGGAGCTGGCGAAATGAACATTTGTATGGCACATCGCGGGTGGTCAGGCAAAGCCCCGGAGAATACAATGACAGCGATTCGACTGGCTTTGGCAGAGCCAGCTATCAAAGGAATGGAAATTGATGTACAGCTGACGCGTGACGGTGTTCCGGTGCTGATTCATGACTTTACGCTGGAACGCACGACCAATGGCCACGGTCTGGTCATGGATCATACCTTGGCAGAGCTGCGAGAGCTGGATGCAGGGAGCTGGTTTGGCGACAAGTTTGCTGGCGAGCGAATCCCTACACTGGAGGAAGTGCTGATCGCAGTAAAAGGTCGTTGCACGCTAAATATCGAGTTGAAGGCAACAAGCGACATGTATCCTGGTATCGCAGAAAAGGTGCTCGCGCTTGTAGAAAAGCATGGAATGAAGCAAGAGGTGTACCTGACTTCATTTGACCACGATTTGATCCGTCACGTTCGCACACTCGATCAAGAAGTGCAGACAGGTCTCATTGTATATGGTCGCCCTGTACTCATGCTGGAACAGATGGAGGCAGCAGGTGCGACGATTCTCTCCATGGGCTATCCGTTCCTGACTCGTGAGCTAGCGGTAGCCGCGATCGAAAAAGGCTTCAAAGTCATCGCGTGGACGCTGGATGATCCGAAGCATATCCGCGAAGTCATTTCGTGGCATCCCCAGGTTCAAATTTGCACGAACCATCCTGACCGGATGTGGGAGTTTGTATAAGCGAGAGCAAGAAAAAGCCGCCGGGCAACATGCAAGGCGGCTTTCCTTGTTTTCATTGTTTGGACTATATCTTGAATTTGCTTACATGAGATTGCAGTTCTTCGGCTATTCTTGCCAGAGAAGTAGCTGATGAATTGACTTCTTCCATAGCTGCCAGCTGTTCTTCTGTGGCGGCCGACACGCTTTGTGTTCCGTCAGCAGAATTCTCCGCTACTTCTTCAATGACACTGACCAATTCTACCACCTGTTTGGTGCCAAAAGACATTTGCTCAGAATAAGCCTTTACTTCTTGAATTTGGCTGGCCACCTGCGTGACAGCATCTTGAATCTGTTCGAAGGACTTGCCTGCATTGTTAACGACCGTAAGTCCAGTAGCGACCTCTTTGGTGCCCTGTTCCATCGAAAGGACAGCCTGGTTTGATTCGAGCTGAATCGTCGTAATCAACAGTTTGATCTGTTGCGCGGATTGCGCGGACTGCTCAGCCAATTTGCGCACTTCGTCTGCCACAACGGCGAATCCGCGCCCCTGTTCACCAGCTCTCGCCGCTTCAATAGCTGCGTTAAGCGCTAACAGATTTGTTTGTTCAGCTATGGCTGTGATGACTTGTACGATTTGTCCGATTTCCTGCGAGCTGTTTCCTAATCGTTTGACGATATCGGCAATGTTGCCGACAGTGTTCTCGATCGATTGCATCTGGCTGATAACGACCTGAAGGGCCTGATTGCCTTCCACTGCAATTTGGGAAGCGCCCAAAGCCGATTCGGCAGCTTGCTGTGCATTCGTGGCAACCTGCTGAGCCCCTGTCGATACGCCTTGAATTGCGTTGACACTTTCCTCTACACTCTTCACTTGCTTTTCCGCACCGTAAGCTACTTCCTGAATCGTTATTGCGATTTGCTCGGTAGCCTTGCTCGTATGATCGGCGTTGACCGACAATTCCTCTGCTGAAGAAGCAAGATCTGAAGCTGTATCATTTACTTGTTGAATAATCGTTCGCAGGTTGAGCACCATTGTGTTTACTGATTGGGATAGCTGTCCAACCTCATCCTTGGTTCGAATTTGCAAGGGTTGTACAGTCAGTTCACCCTCGGAAATGCGGTTAGCCACGGAGGCAACTGCCGCAATAGGGCGTGTGATTTGCCGGGAAACAGCGTATGCGATTGCGATCACGACAGCAACAACAATGATGACAATGATGGTAACCATGGTGGTAACGGATGAAACCGCAGATGTTATGGATTCGACAGGGATATGCAGATACAAACCAAAGTTGGTCTTGGGAATGGGGGAGTAGGTGACAACGTATTCCTTGCCATTGTCCGAGTAGCTGTATGAGCCCTTTTCCGTTTTTCCTGATTTAAGGATTTCCATTAATGGTTGCGGCAGAGCGGATTCCGCAAGCGGTTTTCCGATCAGATCCTGGGTAGGATGGTACTGAATGTTGTCCTTGTTATCAACGAGAATCGGATAACCATCGTTGCCTACTTTCAAATCCTTGAGGAATGTAGATGTGAAGTTATCTACATTGACGAGCCCGGTCAAGACACCAAGCTTCTCATTGTTTTTCGCTTTTACAGGGGAAGCGACGATGATAGAGCGATTACCGGTTGTCTTCGCAACAAGAACATCGGAGAAGCTGGGCTTGTCCTGCATACCGTCTTTGAAGAATTGGCGCTCGCCAAGATTGATTCCAACGCTTTTGGGGAACGTATCAGCCGTTACTTTTCCATCGCTTGCGATAAACGTATTTCCGTCATACAGTTTCATTTCCTCGGTAAACTTGCGGATGAATTCATTTTTTGCCGCTGCATCATCGGATTGAATATCCGAGGTACGGGCTAAAACCTGAATTTCTGTCATACGCCGGTCTAGATATTGATCCATAGCTATGGCTGTACTGGAAGTAAGATCAACATAGGATGATTTTTGTTTATCAATCAGAATGGATGAAAAGCTGTTCGTGATAAACAAAGAAACGGCAATAAGTGGAATGACGGCCACAACGAGAAACCAAAGGATCATTTTGTTCCTGAGTTTGTTGAATAAAAACATAGGTTTTTCCACTCCTAATCCGTGATTGTCTGCCACACGGAAATATAAAAAAGGTAGACCGCTGAGAGTAACTCAGCAGTCTGACAAAATATCAATATCCCATTGCTGCGCCTTCACCGCGAGGGTCGGCACCGCCAAATTTTACATTGGTTTGCGGGTCAATCAGGATTGCGCCGGACTGTCCCATCGTATCGGTATAGGCTGCTTCCAGCTTTTCGACTGGATGCCCACGTTTAATTAACTCGTCCAGGACTTCTTGAGGGATGCGGCTTTCCACCTTGAGATTGTTGGAATCAGATCCCCAGTTGCGTCCATGCAGCCATCTTGGCGCTTCGATTGCGTCTTGCACGCTGAAACCAAAGTCGATGATACGCGTGACGAGAGCGGCTTGCGTTTGCGGCTGTCCTTCTCCCCCTTGTGTTCCGTAGAGAAGATAAGGCTTGTCCCCTTTAAAGAGCATAGCTGGGTTAATTGTGTGGAAGGTGCGTTTTCCTGGTTCCAAGTGATTGATGTGTTTGGGATCCAAAGAGAAATAGCTTCCGCGGTTTTGCAGAAGGATGCCCGTATCTTTCGCTACGATGCCGGAACCCCAGTCAAAATAGTGACTCTGAATGATGGACACTGCATTTCCATCTTTGTCGACGATCCCGAACCAGGTTGTATCGCCTTTTGGATCAAGCGGTTTTACGGATTTGGCGGCTTGTTTCATATCAATGCGCGCAGCTAAATCTTTCCCGTGCTGCTTGGACAACAGATCATCCACAGGGATATCCACAAAGGCAGGGTCAGTCAGCCATTTGTCGCGGTCAGCAAAAGCCTGTTTGGTAGCTTCCACAATCGTGTGATAGTAATCGGGTGTTCCTTCACCCATGCTCTTGATGTCATAGTTATTCAAAACATTAAGAATAGAGAGCGATGCCATGCCTTGGGAGTTAGGTGGAACGTTGTACGCCTTATAACCGCGGTAGTCTACCGAAATTGGATCTGCCCAAGTGGAGGTGTGCTTCTCAAAATCTTTCAACGTGAGCAACCCGCCGTTGGCTTGCATGTCTGCTACGATTTTTTTAGCAACTTCTCCTTTATAAAAACCGTCAGCGCCTTTTTTTGCAATGATTCGCAAAGTATTGGCAAGATCCTTTTGTTTGAGGATGTCGCCTGCTGCATAGGGATCGCCGTTGGGCTTCAGGAATGTTTTACGGAATCCATCAAAACGTTGAAGATTCTTCAGGACATTGTCAGTTGGATCTGTCGCGTATTTCGTCCAATATACTTGGTTGGGGGAGACTGGATATCCGTTCTCGGCGTATCCAATAGCAGGCTCCAGCAGTCTGTTCCATTGAAGCTTACTCTTGCCCATGCTTTTATGGGCGTAGTTGTACGCCTCCCACCAGCCGGAGACGACACCAGGGACAGTGTTTGCCGATTCATAACCGCGGGACGGGATTTTTTCGTAGCCTTTGTTTTTGTAATAGTCGATGGTTGCCTTTTCGCCTGAGCGACCACTGCCGTTTAACGCCTTCAGCTCTTTTGTTTTGGCATTGTAGATGAGCCAGAAGTTATCTCCGCCAATGGTTGTGTAATGAGGATAGACGACAGCTAATGTGGAAGCGGCTGTAATAGCAGCATCTACTGCATTTCCACCGTCCTCCAATGTCTTCAGGGCCGCAGCCGTAGCCAGATAGTGAGGAGTCGTCACCATTGCGTTCGGTGACATCGATGTTGGACGGTTAGCAGCTTGTGCCCCAGAGAATGTTGATAACCCGATGACAGCAGTCAGCGCGACGGTCGAGAGTTTCTTCAAGAATGACATTCCTATGAAACCTCCTTCATGATGAATAGAATAATGATTCATTAAACCGGCTATCCGCTGTTGCCTCACCTCCTTTAAAAGCTAAAAATACACAAACATACAAAAATAGACAAAAATAGACATAATGAGCGCAAAAAAAGACCAATGATATAGGATCATTGGTCTCGTCCTACATCAATACTTCGGTAGCTGGCAAGCGTGTCCGCTGTTGCGGAGGTAGCCCCTATAGCTTTGCGTCGCCGGATTTCCCCGGGTATGCCGTTTCGATATCAATGGATGAAGTAGAAAATTGACACATATACTGATTCGATCGTTGTGGGAGAATGTTCCTAATAAAACTCCGTTTGCCAATAATATAGACTATTTAACATTTGGGGTAAATAAGAAAAATTTTTTTCATCCAGAAAATAAGAAGAATAATATGGGAAAGGTTGTTTTTCGCAGACATTCACACACCTCCTGGGGCTGAACTGCTTATGATAGTAAAAAGGCATTGTAATTGCCAAGGAGTGAAACATCAGCCATGATACATCCCGATACAGAATTGCGCTACAGGAACGCTCAGATCGGGTACGGTGTGTTTGCGACAAAGCTGATTCCCAAAGGAACCATTGTATGGGCACAAGACGATCTGGATCAGGTATTGGACCCGGCATTTGTGGAAAGACTTGACTCATTACGAAAACAGGACGTACAAAAATATTCATTCAAGAACCAGTTCGGAAAGTACATTCTTTGTTGGGATAAGGCAAGGTACGTGAACCACAGCTTTCACGCGAATTGTGTGCCTACCATGTATGATCTGGAATTGGCTGCACGGGATATTTTGCCGGGTGAAGAGCTGACTGATGATTATGGGACGTTGAATCTGGATGAACCTTTTGATTGTTTGCCAGAGTCCGACACAGACCGCTCCAGGGTGATGCCTGATGACTTGCTTCGATATTATCCACAGTGGGATCGAATTGCAGTGGAAGCATTCCAACGTTTCAATCATGTTGAACAGCCCTTGCTGCATCTGATTTCCCCAAAGCATCTCGAAACGATTCGAGGGATCACAGAACAGCGCTTAGCGATTGATTCTGTCATTCATCTGTATTGCAGGCCACAATGGCAAACGAGGCAGCAATGGAAGACGTGAGCGGGTCGGTCAACGACCCGATTTTGTTGAACTCTGGGTAGAGAATCAGTATTATGGAATGTAAAGGTGAAGTGAAAGGTTGATTTCATTGGAAAACAAGGTAGCGGCATCCAATTTTATCCGCAATATCATGATTGATGACTTGCAAGAGGGCAAAGTAAAGGAAATCATTACCCGCTTTCCCCCAGAACCGAACGGGTATCTTCATATTGGACATGCGAAAGCGATCTGCCTCAACTTTGAGTTGGCACGGGAATTTTCCGGCAAGGCCAACCTGCGTTTTGACGATACCAACCCAGTGAAGGAAGACATCGAATACGTAGAAGCAATCAAGCGGGACGTTCAATGGCTTGGCTTCGAATGGGACGGGCTGTTTTTTGCATCTGATTACTTTGAAGAGATGTACAACCGTGCGGTGCTGTTGATTAAAAAAGGTCTGGCTTACGTAGACGATCTGTCTGCCGAAGACATGCGTAAAATGCGTGGAACATGGACAGAGCCAGGTACAGATAGTCCGTTCCGCAGCCGATCTGTGGAGGAAAACCTGGACCTGCTTGCACGGATGCGCCAAGGAGAATTCAAGGACGGGGAAAAGGTGCTGCGTGCGAAAATCGATATGGCCTCTCAGAACTTCAACATGCGTGATCCAGTTCTGTATCGGATATCCCATGCAACGCATCACAACACGGGCGACAAATGGTGCATCTATCCGATGTACGACTTCGCTCATCCGCTGGAGGATGCGATTGAGGGCGTGACACACTCCCTGTGCTCACTGGAATTCGAGGATCATCGTCCGTTGTACGACTGGGTAGTCCGCGAGTGCGAAATGGAGAATGTACCACGCCAGTACGAATTCGCCCGCTTGAACCTGACCAACACCGTTATGAGTAAACGCAAGCTGAAACAGCTCGTCGATGAGAATGTCGTAGACGGCTGGGATGACCCGCGCATGCCAACCATCGCAGGCTTCCGTCGTCGCGGCTATACACCGGAAGCGATTCGTACATTCGCTCGTGAGGTAGGGGTAGCGCGCGCCAACAGCACGGTTGACGAGAAAATGCTGGAGTATTTCATCCGTGAGGACCTGAAGCTGAAGGCACCACGTACGATGGCTGTTTTGAATCCGTTGAAGGTCGTCATCACGAACTATCCAGAAGGACAAGTCGAGATGCTTGAAGCGGAAATCAATCCAGAGAACCCGGAAATGGGCAATCGTCAAATTCCATTCTCACGCGAAATCTACATCGAGCAGGACGACTTCATGGAAAACCCTCCGAGCAAGTATTTCCGCCTGTTCCCGGGAAATGAAGTGCGTCTGAAGCACGCGTATTTCATCAAATGCAATGACGTCGTGAAGGATGCGGACGGCAACGTGATCGAGCTGCACTGCACATATGATGTTGAGACCAAGAGTGGCAGCGGTTTTACAGGTCGCAAGGTAAAAGGTACGATTCACTGGGTGGATGCGACCAACGCAGTTCCAGCTGAATTCCGTTTGTATGAGCCATTGATTATGGATGATGAAGATGCGGAGGGTACTTTCCTCGACAACATCAACCCAAATTCGTTGGAAGTCGTGCAAGGATATGTGGAGCCAAATATGAAAGAAACCAAGCCACAAGACAAGTATCAATTTTTCCGTCATGGCTATTTCAATGTCGATCCAAAGCATACGACAGATGATAAGCTCGTATTCAACCGGATTGTATCGTTGAAGAGTTCCTTTGAACTGCCAAAAGCATAGGAAATACTCACATAAATCAAGCGCTGTTGTGCATGGAGAACCCGTGTGCAGCAGTGCTTTTTTCTTTCGTCATTATAAATTGGCGTGTATAATTATTCTGTTACAAAAAGGGGGACGAGTAGTGAACGGGAGAGCAGAACTTACACGTAGTTTGAAGTTGCGGCATATTGTCGTAATTGGACTGGGCTACATGGCCCCAATGGCCGTTTTTGACACCTTTGGCATTGTTTCTGGAGAAACGGGGGGGCACGTTCCTGCTGCTTATGCAGTCACACTTCTGGCGATCCTGTTTACGGCGGCAAGCTACGGAAAGATGGTACGGCTATTCCCTTCAGCAGGAACTGCGTATACGTATACGCAGCAAACGATTCATCCCTATGCAGGATTTTTGGTAGGCTGGGCGTCCTTGCTGGATTATTTGTTTTTACCGATGATTAACGCCTTGTTGACGGGGGTATACCTATCGTCTGTGTTTCCTGACGTGTCGACGGCGTGGTGGATTATTGGCTTCATTGTTTTGGTGACAGGGCTAAACGTATTTCGCGTAACGGTGACCGCATCCGTCAACTCGCTTCTGGTGCTGTTTCAAGTCGTGGTCGTCGTGTTGTTTGCGGGATTGGCAATCCGCGGTCTTATGCAAGGCGATGGGCTTGGACAAGTATTCAACCTTCGTCCATTTTTGTCACCGGACATGTCTGTAATTGCACTGCTTTCCGGTGCGTCGATTCTTTGCTTTTCCTTCCTTGGCTTTGATGCAGTAACCACGCTTACAGAAGAAACCGTCGATGCGAAAAAGACGATTCCTCGCGGGATTATGCTCGTGGCACTTGCAGGGGGAGCGTTATTTATTACGGCCTCTTATTTCATGCAATCATTATTTCCAGATGTTTCGGTATTGTCTGATCCAGAAGCGGCCTCTGCGGAGATTGCTCTGTTTATCGGAGGGACGATCTTTCAATTGGTGTTTTTGGCGGCAGCTTTGTCTTCGACACTGGCGTCCGGGCTCGTATCCGTCACGAGTGTCACGCGCTTGCTGTACGCAATGGGACGGGATGGATTTTTGCCGCGACGTTGGTTCGGTTATGTACATCCGAAGCTGAGAACACCTTTGCTTAACGTCTTACTGGTTGGAGCATTGATGCTGTTCGCTTTGTACATGGATTTGTTAACGGCAACTTCCTTTATTAACTTTGGCGCGCTGATCGCCTTTAGTTTTGTGAACATCAGCGTAATGGCGTACTATTTCCGCAAACAAAAGAACAAGCATATTAAGGACTGGTGGGGCTTCGTGCTGTCGCCGTTCATCGGGACGATGTTCATTGCCTTCCTATGGGTCAACCTGGAAGCAACGTCCATGATGCTCGGCTTGCTGTGGAGCTTTATCGGACTGATTTATTTGTTGTATTTGGTGAAAATCAAGAAAAGCAATTTGGAAATGATGAAGTTTGAGGAGTAGAGTCGCTGTAGTGGAGAAGAAGTGCACTTCTTCTTACGTGGCTTTGATAACAATATTTGAAGGTGAATTCGGAGGGGGAGAATAGTGATTCTCTCTCTTTTTTTATTCATTTTGTTTTTTCCCCAATCAAAGCAGGAGAACAGCAAGCAGCTTCGCAGAGGAAACAGGAGAAATAAGCGAAGATCTTAGGGACACCGACCGAGACGGAATGCAAAAAGCGAAACACGCCCTTAAGCGTCCACCTCTGAGATACATCCTGATTGGACCACTTTGGACGCGGTTTCGCTTTTTGCATGGAGTCGTGCAGTCAATCCCCCAGGGGGTGGCCCTAGAAGCTGAGCGTTTTCTCCTGTTTCCTCCCCACCACTACAGCCAGATCAAAGTGTTCCCCCATCCCCTGCTAGACGTTCTAGAGAAGAGAGAGTAAACTGGCTACAGGAATATTCCAAACATTAACACTTGACACAAGGAGGGGTTATTCTTATGCTTTCGAATCTGTTCCGGCGGAAGTGGACAACAGTAGATTACGTCCTGATTGTCGTCACCGCCGCGCTCTACGCTGTTGCTATTATTATGCTTGCCAATATCAAGCTCATTCCATCCGTACCAATCCGTCCGGCCAATGCCCTTCAGCCTGTATTTGGCATGTTATTCGGCTTACCGGGATGCATAGGCCTTGCCTTTGGAAATATGGTAAGTGATTTGTTAACCGGAAGCGCACCGCCTCATGCGATCGCAGTCGGTTTCTTTTCTAATTTTATGGGGGGCTTTATCGGGCTGCTTGCTGTGAGTCACCCTGCCCTGAAAACAAAACGAAGCGTTCTTCAATACATTGTGTTTGTCGTTTTCATTAGCTCAGCAGTAGTAGCATGCGGGATTCTCGTTAATTTTGCACTGGGCTTGACTCCGAAAGAGGTAGTTGCTGTATTCATCCCGACGGTGTTCTTGAACCAAGCGATATCAACAGCGATTCTAGGGCCAATCATCTTGAAGCTGTTGTACCCATTCGTGAAGCGCTCTGGACTATACCGGGGCCGTCCCTTGCAGGATTACAACTATCTCGGGAATGAAAGCAGGCTCGCAAGGTGAAAACAGAACCATTGCTGCGAGTAAGCGGAGTCTATTGGCACTATGAAGAGGGAGCACAGCCAGCGCTAGCGGACATTCATCTGGCGCTTTATCCAGGGGAAGTGGTCGGAGTTGTCGGGCCTGCTGCCGCAGGGAAAACAACCCTGCTGTTAACGATGTCAGGCCTGATTCCATCTAACTACGGTGGACATTTCGTGGGGAGCGTTGAGTCCAACAGCGAGCAGGGTATCGTCTTTCAGGACCCGGAAACCCAGTTCATAGGGCTGACAGTTGAGGAGGAGCTAGCCTTCTCGCTTGAGAATGCCGGGTGGTCGGATGAACGCATTGAACAACGTATGGTAGAGGTGCTGGACCTGATCGGATTGAACGGTTTTACTGATCGTTCACCTCTTGAGCTGTCGGGAGGAGAAAAGCAGCGAGTAGCGATTGCATCTGCTCTCTCCCACAGTCCAGAGTTACTCATTTTGGATGAGCCTACTTCTGAGCTGGACCCGGTGGGAGCGCGGGAGGTCTTCTCTCTTCTTTCACGACTCAAGCAGGAAAAAGACATGACGATTGTCGTATCGTCCCATGCGACAGAAGAGCTCGCTGCCTTTTGCGACCGAATGATTCTGATTGCAGAGGGGAAAATCATTTTGGACCTGCCGACTCGCCAATTTTTTGCCCAAGTGGACGTGTTGGACGAGCATGGCATATTGGTCCCAGATGTCATCCGGTTTTATCACATGCTATGCCAGGAAGGCGTCATGTCGGCGTCCTCTGCTGGGGTGCCTCTGACTGTTGAGGAGCTGGCACTCCTCTACAAGGAAGCGCGGCTTGTTCGGGAGGGAAGTCTGTGAGTGTCGTCATTGATTTCAATGATGTCTGGTATGGCTATGAAAAGGAAAAGCCCGTGCTGCATGGCGTTTCGCTCCAAATCAAACAGGGAGAATTCGTCGCCATCATCGGGGGAAACGGTTCCGGAAAAACGACGTTGGCCAAGCATTGTAACGGTCTATACAAGCCGACACAAGGTACCGTCAAAGTGAGTGGTCTCGATACCAAGACGATGAACGTTGCCCAACTATCGAGAATCGTGGCGTATTGCTATCAAAATCCTGATCATCAAATCTTTCATTCGACCGCAAAGGCGGAGGTAGCATTTGGCCCCAAAAACATGGGCTGGCCGCCTGAAAAAATAGAGCAAGCTGTCGCGGAGGCGTTGGAAGCAGTGGGGTTATCCGACAAGGGTGACGAAGAGCCCCATTTTTCGAGCAAAGGCACGCGGCAAAAGATTGCGGTGGCTTCGATCCTGGCGATGAAGCCGCAAGTGATCGTGTTGGACGAACCAACGACCGGTCTCGATTACCGAGGCATGCAAGAAATGATGGAGTTGGTGCGGCAGTTGCAAGCGGAAGGTCATACGATCATCGTCATCACGCATGATATGCGGCTGGTAGCGGAGTACGCCCAGCGAGTGATCGTTATGCATAAAGGAAAGCTGCTATGCGACGGGGACCCACAGCACGTATTTTCGCAGCCACAAGTATTAGCAGCTGCCCAGGTAGAAGCGCCTGCCATTTATCGTTTCGGGAAGGCTGTGCAGGTCGATGATCCGATTCCACTCACGCTGACAGCGATGAAAAAACAGCTGCTGGGAGAGGGGAACTAAGATGAAAAATGCCCATCCGAGCTACACGCTGCTTGTATTTATGCTACTGGGCTTGCTCCCTTTTTTATTCCAGGACCCGCGTGCGCTTATCATTCTGTTGGCGATAAACATCGCGTTGATTGCCAAGCTGGGCTGGGAGCGCTCCATGATTAAGGCGTATGTATTGGTTGGTGGAATCGGTTCGTGCTTTGCTGTGATTACGTGGCTACCGTTTACCAATGTAGGCACTCCGTACTGGAGTAGCACAATTCCTTTGATTCACTATCCCGTGCAAATTACTGATGTCGGTGTCTTATGGGCATTGGGCATGGGACTACGACTGGCAAATGTAGCGTTATTGTCGATGTACTATTTGTTTTCGACAACGCCCAGAGAAATAGCAATGGGACTTCGCGGGATTGGCGTTCCGTTTTCGATAAGCTATTTGCTCTCGCTCATTTTTCGATTTATCCCACTCGTCAAAAATGATTTGGCGATCATTCGGGAGGCACAGATGGTACGGGGGATGTCGACGAGTGAAGGGAACATGCCAGAGCGCATCAGGAAGTACAGCTACTTGCTCGTACCGCTCATATTCAACTCACTCAAGCGCGTGCAATTGATCGCCAATGCATTGGATGCCAAAGGCTTTCGCATGCGAAATAGTCAGCACCGGTTTTACCGCAGTAAGCGATGGAAAAAAACAGAAGTCATCAAACTAGTGGCTGGTGTATGTATCGTCGTTGCACTATTTTACATCGCCAGGCTACATCCAGATCATATTGGCGTGCTGATTCCGGGGCGTATTTAGTAAGGAGGCGAGCAAAATGGACGAAGCATTGTTTTCGCATGTCAATCGTTTACAGGTAGAAGGGGGCACGCTGGAGTACGGCGTAACAGGAAAGTCACGTGCACCCGCACTTCTGCTTTTACATGGCATTCGCACTACCAAGCTACTGTTTGCGCCCATTTTGCCAGCATTGACAGAGCGATATCGGGTGATTGCGGTAGATATTCGTGGTCACGGTAATTCTGAGAGCCAGGATAACTCCTATTCGTTTGAGCAGATCGTAACGGACTTGATTCAACTCTTGGAGAAAGAACAGCTCGAACAAGTGACGATTGTCGCAGCGTCTTTTTCTGCTGTGCCTGCCCAGATGCTTGCGATTCGCGAGCCCAAGCGTGTAGCTTCGCTCGTTTTGCTGGATGGAGGCTATTATTCCTTGGGAGAAGTGCCGGGATTCAATAGGGAGAAGGCTGTCGAGCGGCTGGCTGCCACGCGATTTTCTTCCGTGGAGGAAGCGGAAAGGCAGTTCGCAGAGCGGTATAGTACGAGAGTGATGCCAGAGGGCTGGATGCGAGAGGAGCTTTTGAAAAGGGAAGACGGCAGCTACGCGTATCGTTTGCCGAGGGAAGCGTTCTCTGCTTATTTCCAAGAGTACAGCGTCCATAGCCAACCGGAATTGTTCAAACAGCTGACATGCCCCGTGCTTTTACTGCTGGCTGACGACAGCTTGTTGTCAAAAGAAGAGCAGCAGTTTCATCGCCAGGCAGTCGCCCATTATCAGGGGATTGTGAAGCAGGCCAAGGTGAAAATGATACCGGAAGCACAACATTTGCTGATGGTGACGCATCCGCAAGAGACAGTGAACGCCATCCATGATTTTTTATCGAAATAAGGAAGGGACAAGCGAAAATGCTTGTCCCTTTTTCTTTTGTTTACCGCTTTGCTTCGCTCATAAGCACGCTCAGCTGTTCTGCCATGGCTTGCTTATTCTTTTGATCCTTCATTTGCTTTTTAACCGTTTCTAGCGCTTTGATGCCTTTTTTTGAACTCACGACCTTCACGGTTGTATCCGCTCCGTAGATGCGCTCGATTTGGGCGCGTGCTTGTGCGAATGTGTTTTGATGATCGCTCGTCCCCAATGTCCCTGCGGTTCCGCTCCCTGATTTTGTACGGGCAGCATCATGCCCTCGACTGGAGCTACCGGAGTAATTGCTGATGAGATGGGACTGCATCGGGTCCATTTGATTGATCGATTGTGCATTGGCAGTAGAAGGGGCCAAGTAGATAGCATCATTTACGATCAATGCCTGAACGCCGTGAACGCCCGCCGCCTTCAGTTGGGCTTCCAGCTTTGTAGAAGGACCACCCGTATGAAGGTGTGAGCTGCCCATGGAGCTGTAAAGAGCATTGCCCATTCCGCTATTCGTATGGCCTTGCGCGTTTGTCGTGAATTTCTTATCACGATCCACGCTTGGAATAACAGTTGCGCCTTTGGGCGTCTGCACGGTGGACTGTGTGTGTGCTGGCGGATGCGGCTTCGTAGGCGGAGCAGCCTGATTCATACAAGCTGTCATTAGAAGTACAGCCCCTAACCCTGCGGTTCCTACCCATGTATGGAAGTGCTTCATCACGATCCCTCCAAGTCTTCCTACCTAGATAAACTTATCCTTTGTTCGCGGCATGAAGTTATGAGTGGAGCATGTTGGAAAAAATTCCGGTGATCACGAGTATCTTGGGGAAAAAATGCACAAACCAAAGAAAGGAAATCACTGGAGGTGGTAGATTTGGCAGATTCAAACAATGTGAACGAGCAGCCAGTATCCCGAAGGAACTTCTTGAAAAACTCCGGCTTGGTGCTCGGTGGCTTGGTCGTGGGTGGCGTAGCAGGGAGCTTGCTCCGCAAACCGGAACCTCCGACGCCGCCAGCAGCACCGCCCCCTGCTGCCGATTACAACCAGGCGCTCATGTTTTTTACCCCTGAGCAATTTAAGGTGGCGGATGCCGCCTGTGAGCGCATTTTTCCTGAGGATGAGCTGGGCCCTGGCGCCAAGGCACTCGGCGCAGCTTATTTCATTGACCATCAGCTAGCAGGTGATTGGGGCTTTAACGCGCGTGAATACATGCAAGCGCCCTTTTTTCCGGGTGAGATTACACAGGGCTATCAAGGTCGGTTGAAACGAAGGGAAATATTCGATATCGGTCTTCAAGAGATGAACAACTACAGCAACAGTACCCATGGAAAACGGTTTTATGAACTTCCCGCGGAACAGCAGGACGCTGTTTTAAAGGCTTTTGAAACCGATGAAGTAAAATTGACGACCATTTCGGCGAGTACTTTTTTCAATATGCTGCGGGCCAGTACGATCGAAGGTGTTTACGCAGACCCTCTGTACGGAGGCAATAAAAATATGGCTGGCTGGAAAATGAAGAATTTCCCAGGTAATCAGATGGCGTATACACAGCTGATTGATAAGCCTGAGTTTGTAAAGATGGCTCCCTTAAGTCTGCGGGATCATCAACAACATTGAGGGGGGACTGTACATATGGCCAAAAAGCTGCCCAAGGTTGACGTCGTGATCGTGGGGGTGGGCTGGGGTGGAGGTATTATTGCTTCCGAGCTTACCAAGCAAGGTCTGACGGTAGTGGGATTAGAGCGAGGCAAGGAGCGCAAAACCGAAGATTACTTCATGGTACACGACGAATTGCGTTACGCTCTTCGTTACGAGATGATGCAAGATTTGTCCAAGGAAACGATTACGTTTCGCAGTCAAATGAACGTTCGCGCGCTTCCCATGCGGTCATACGGTTCCTTTTTGATCGGGACAGGACTCGGGGGAGCTGGTATCCACTGGAACGGACAGACCTTCCGCTTCCTGCCGTATGATTTCGAAATCCGCTCCAAGACGATTGAACGGTATGGGGCAAAGAAAATTCCAGAGGGGATGACGATCCAGGATTGGGGCATTACCTACGATCAACTGGAGCCGTACTTCGATAAGTTTGAAAAGATGGCGGGAATCGCAGGCGAGGAGAATCCGTTGGGGGGAAAACGCTCCAGTCCTTATCCGATACCTCCGATGCGTACGACACCGAGTATGAAAATGTTTGGGGATGCGGCGAAAAAGAAAAACCTGCATCCATACATCCTTCCATCAGCAAATCTCTCGCAGGCGTATACCAATCCAGACGGGGTGGCTCGGGCAGCTTGTCAGTACTGCGGCTTCTGTGAAAGGTTTGGTTGCGAGTACGGAGCAAAAGCCGATCCAGTGGTGACGGTGATCCCGGTAGCGAAGAAGACTGGGAAGTTTGAAATTCGCACGCATTCCCATGTCCGCAGAATTTTACATGCAGGGAACAAGGCGACAGGCGTCTTGTATACGGATGTCACGACAGGGGAGGAATTCGAACAGCCCGCCGATATTGTGGTGATGACCAGCTATGTATTCAACAACGCGCGAATCCTGCTCATGTCCAAGCTGGGGAAACCGTATGATCCAGCTACAGGAAAAGGCGTAATCGGTAAAAACTACGCCTACCAGGTCATGAGAGGAGGCGCAGTCGGCTTCTTCGACGACAAGGAGTTTAACAATTTTGCAGGCGCAGGCTCGTTGGGAATGTGTTTGGATGACTACAATGGTGATAACTTCGATCACTCCGATTTGAAATTTATCCATGGGGCGAATATCGCTGTCACACAAACCGGCTTCCGACCAATCGGGACGAACAAGGTGCCACCGGGAACGCCTAGCTGGGGCAAGGATTTCAAGGGTGCATCGATCAAATATACGAATCGGTTCATATCCGTAGGCGCACAAGGAGCCTCCATGCCATTTCGACAGCACTTCCTTGATCTTGACCCGACGTACAAGGACGCATTTGGCGATCCGTTGATGCGCATTACGTATGATTTCGTCGATCAGGACAGGGAGCTGGCGGCTTTTTGTGCAGATAAGTGCGCGGAGATTGTGAAAGAAATGGGAGCGAACGAAAAGCTCGAAATCAACCGCAAGCTCGGACCCTACGATATCACACCATACCAATCGACGCATAATACAGGTGGCGTCATCATGGGAGCCTCTCCAGAAACCTCAGCAGTTAACAACTACTTGCAGATGTGGGATGCGGAAAACGTATTTGTCGTCGGAGCTTCTGCCTTTGCGCACAATAGCGGCTACAATCCAACCGGAACGATGGGTGCTCTCTCCTATCGAGCGGCAGAAGGCATTTTGAAATACAGGAAAAGCGCGGGCGGCATGCTTGTATAAGATGTTTTTCTAGTTATGCAAAACACAATTGCAACTATGCGAAAAGTCGTTGGGGCAACTAACGGCTTTTTCTCGTGGATCTGAAAAAGTCCATTTGCATGTTTGCGAATGTCTGCGTGTACAAAACGGGAAGAGCGCTGGAATGATGCGGTTTCTCATGTTGGCATGCTCCTTGCTATATCTATTGGTAACAGCAAAAGCCAAAGGGAGAGACGAGAAATGACAAACAACAAGTGGAAGATGGACACCTCCATTATTCATACCGCACAAAAGCCTTGCCAAAAAACAGGAGCAGTCGTATCCGCGGTGGTCCCTGCCGTGGCCTACGCGTTTCCAGATGCAGACTCCGCAGCGGCTTGCGTGGCTGGGGAGCGGGAAGGAACGTACTACGGAAGATATGGCAACCCTACGATCACCACCTTGGAGCAAAAAATCGCCGCATTGGAAAATGGCGAAGCTGCCTTGGGTGTGAGCAGTGGGATGGCAGCTATTTCGGGAGCTTTGCTCGCATTTTTGAAACAGGGTGATCATGTCGTGTGTACGCGAGATGTGTACGGAGGCAGCTACAAGTTTCTAACAACGATGGCCCCGCGTTATGGCATCACGACGGACTTCGTCGATTGTACCGATTTGCAGGTAGTCGAGAGAGCTTTTTTGCCAAATACAAAAGTCCTGTACATCGAAACACCCTCGAACCCGTGTTTGACTGTTTTAGATATCGCAGCGTTGTCACGTTTGGCGCATGCACACGGCATTGTGGTAATCGTCGACAACACCTTCCTCACGCCGTATTTGCAGCGACCGCTTGAGCTAGGGGCGGATGTCGTCGTGCATAGCGCCACCAAATATTTGAATGGACATGGCGATGTCATCGCAGGCTTCATCGTCGGGAAACAGGAACATATCCAATTCATGCGCAAAAACGTCATGGGAGACTTGGGACAAAATTTGAATGCATGGGATGCTTTCTTAATCCTGCGCGGGCTGAAGACACTCGGCTTGCGCGTCAGACAGCATGGGCACAACGCGCAGGCAGTGGCGGAGTTTTTGGCGCAGCACCCGGCAATCTCGCACGTCTACTACCCTGGTCTGCCTTCGCATCCACAGCATGAGCTGGCTAAACGGCAAATGGCTGGAATGGGCGGGATCGTTTCCTTTGAAGTAAAGGGCGGCTACGAGGCAGCCAAATCTTTCATTAACGCTCTGGGCTTGGCTATGATATCGTTTAGTTTAGGAGATCCCGAGACACTGGTACAGCATCCTGCCTCGATGACGCATTCCTCGATCCCAGCCTGCGAGCGGATCAAGTTCAACATTACGGACGGTTTGATTCGCTTATCGACTGGCTTGGAGGATGTGGAGGATATCATCGCGGATTTGGAGCAGGCGCTAGCTAGTCTGCCAATGGCGGCAGCGTCCAGGGGATAAAGGAACGTGAAACTGGAGGATGGGGCATGACAGAGTTTTCCCGGATTGAGGAATTCATTCAATCGTACGCCGACAATATTTCCAAGGTACTGGGACTCGATGTCACCATCCTGGATGAACAAGGGATACGTGTGAGCGGAACCGGCTACTATCAGGAGCTGATTGGATTGCCTGCACCGGAGGGATCGTTTTTTCGAATGATCCTGCAAACCGGACAGCCGGGAATGATTTTTGACATGAAAAAGAACGAGTCCGAGTGTGGGAATTGCAAGTTCTTGCAGCAATGCCGGGAGCTGGCGACGATTGGATTTCCAGTGCACAAACGGGAGAAGACGGTAGGGGTTATCGGAATTATCGGTTTTTCCCCTGAACAAAAAGAAAAAATGCTGCATCATTCGGAAAAATGGATGCCGTTTTTGCAGCATACGAGTTCCTTGATTGAGCACAAGCTGCTGGAGCTGGATGCGGAGCGGGAGAAGAGCTGTAACATTCAGGAGGAAATGCCGCAGGCCTCGGTTCATCCGGTGTATTTCGCCCAGCTGATTGGTGCAGAAACAGGCTTGCGCGATGTGATTGCCAAAGCGAAAAAAGTGACGAACAGCATTTCCACTGTTTTGATCCGGGGGGAGAGCGGAACGGGCAAGGAGCTGTTGGCAAAAGCCATTCACTGCGAGAGTGGACGCAGCAGACGGCCATTTGTCGCTGTCAATTGCGCGGCGATTCCCGAGACCTTGTTGGAGAGCGAATTGTTCGGGTACGAAGGAGGCGCATTCACAGGCTCCAGACGGGAAGGAAAGCCGGGGAAGTTTGAATTGGCCCACAAGGGGACGATTTTTCTGGATGAAGTAGGGGATATTCCGTTGTCTCTCCAGCCCAAGCTATTGCGCGTCCTTCAAGAGAAAACAGTAGATCGGGTAGGCGGCGTAAAAACGCTGGGTGTCGATGTACGTGTTATTGCTGCTACACACAGAGATTTGGAGAGCATGGTCAAGGAAGGGACGTTTCGCGAGGATTTGTATTATCGACTCAACGTCATCCCCCTGCGGTTAAAGCCGTTGCGTGAACGCACGGAGGATATCGCGCTTTACCTGCAGCACTTTTTGTATCGGTACGGGACGTTGCTGCAAAAAGGCAGACTGGAGCTCGAAGCCCAGCTCGTCCAGCGTTTACAAGCATACGAATGGCCGGGGAATATTCGTCAGCTGGAAAATGCCGTCGAGTATATGGTCAACATGGCAGAAGGGCAAGTCATCGGCAACGAGGAGCTTCCTGAATATCTGCTGTTCGAGGATGGGCCGACGACAGTAAGCAGCGATTTGGGATTGGAAAAGTTGGTAGCAGACTATGAACGCTCCATTCTCCAGCGCTACTTGAACGCAGGCAAGTATGGGCAGGACAAAGCCGCGATTGCCAATGAGCTGCAAATCAGCTTGTCGACCTTGTACCGGAAGATGGAGAAGTACGGATTGGAAAAATAAAAAACCAGCCTGGATGGATCGGAGTTTTTCCGAGGTCTGGGCTGGTTTGTTTGTATTTACGAAGGTTGCGGTTCTTTTTTTGCTTTCAGCTCGTAATGGCCGGTTTTGCCGCTAATGTACCACTCAGGAGTTTTTTCTTCACGTGCTTCGCGGTGACCTTTCAGGTGAACATCACTTAGCTCCCACTGTTTCCAAGCCTCTTTTGATTCCCAGCGGATCATGACGACCACTTCTTCTTCACCTTTGCGTGGCTTCTGTACCAGCACGCTCAAATCTACAAAACCAGGAGCCTTCTCAACAGCACCAGGCTCGCTAAAGCCTTGTACGATTTTGTCAGAATGACCTTCCTGAACGACGTATGTTTTTATCTCCATCATCATGAAGTGCGACACTCCTTATATCCCATTTCCCTACTTTTCCATATTAGTGAGAAATATTATCATTGTCAACCAGATATTAGCAAATGGTTTTGGGGTACTGTCTGCAAAACACGAGTTTACCAATAAAAGAGTTCTGACTATAAAAATACCCGATTATCACCATACTAACGCTTAATCGGCGTATTTAACTAGAGATCAAAGTATTTGGAGGTTATCGTCTTTCATCTCTAATGTTTATAGATCGATTGCTTAGACAAACACTCAGTTTTCAGTATTATCCAATAAATATTGGTATATTTAATTGTTATTTTTTCTGATAAATACTTTTATCGATTTTGGGGTCTAATATTTTTCATTTAGTTTTTGCATTGTTAATAATCATAGATTTGGAACTACTAATGTTTAATAATGGCTTCTCCAGCTATCACTTCCATAATTCAGCACAATTTCTCCATTTGGGCTACTATCTGTCTTTTTACCTTCAAAATATATTCCAACCCATTGCTTATCTAACCCAGATGATACTTTAAACTGAAAATAGTCAGTGGGCGAATTTAAGCCATCTGAATGAATAATAATCGGATTGTTTGTTTCATTTGCATCAAATCCCAACGTTAACTCATCATTTTTTTTACTTTCTTCGATGAATTCAATGTGTATATAACCAACTGTGCCCTTTCTGAAAACGGAGTAATTAAATGTGACATCATCTCCAAGTTTATTCAATGTAGTTGAATCATCCATAGCAAATCCTTGTTCATAAAGTTTATTTTGAAAATCTTCTAATTCTTTTGCGTCGTTTCTTGCTTTCTTTATTATTTGATCAATAGATACTTGCTTTGAAATTTCGTCCGTTTCAGCTGTACACCCTGATAGGAAAAGTATTGAAACTACTAACAATAGCAATACACACTTCAATTTGAACAAACCTTCACCTCCTAATTGGTAAAATAAAGTATAAAGCAAAAAAAGGGGGAAGAATCCCCCGATTTCATTACTTTAGTAGTTATCTCGGCCAGACTTTGTCCATGCACTTTCTTCAAGATCGATTTCTGAACCGATAGATACTACCCCTTTAGCAACGCTGAAAGTAATTGGAGGTGCATCATAACCCCAGGTGTGCGCATATTCAAATGTAATTTCACCATCCGCGCTATGTTGATCGTATCCTTTTCTCGGTTTAAGGATAACATAAGCGTTTCCTTGCTCATTATCATCGTCAGTGGTGATTCCCATACCACCAATGGCTTCTTCTTCAATTGTCATATCACCGTCTGCACCAGTTGCCGTAGCATAAGCTTCTGTAGTATCCCAGTTTACTGCCCATCCATCTTCTGATCCATTCACCCATTCAGTGTCAGACCATTCAAAATAATAATCGAGAGTGATCCACTGTAAACCTCGAATTTCGTCTTCACCTGGTAAAACATCAACCCACATAGTAAGGTCTGTTTTTTCCCCTCCCAATGTGGTCATCTCGTCACTCTCTGCATTACTTGGATCGAAATTCCCTTCGTGTTCTTCTTTATCAATCAGTTCTAAGGACTTTTTCCCATTCTCATCAGTAACTTGATTGTATCTGAAGACAATCGTCTTCTCAGGCGTAGTTCCGAGTTCTTCAAGACCTTTAATGTATTCTTCGCGATTCTTAGATTTGTCTTTTAATTTTTTTATTTGCTCTGCCAATTCTCTTTCTTCTTCAGTAGCTTCCTTTGAAATTTTCATGTTGGTTTTGACTTTCTCATTATTGTTTTTCTCGGCAGCATAGGAAATATTTGTTGCACTAAAAAGTAAAATCACAGCCAAAACACTTGAATAAAATTTCCTCATATGTAAATGACTCCCATAAATTTATATCCAAATTATAACTATACATCAATGATCTTGTATATAAAAAATAATCAAAATTTTTAAAATTACTCAGATGAAAAAGTCTTTTTATACGTTGATGCACCACCCGGCTCATCGAAGATTCTAAATCCCATCTCGACTAGAACTCTTATTAGAACGTTACCATAAGCTTAAGTAGATAGCTAAGCTTCTATTAAATCAGTGTCAACAAAGCGGAGAACCGAACGAACAAATTTCCCTTCTTTTTATAATAATTTGTGTTGAACATCTTCATATGTTTAGGTGCGTATATTAAACATTCAACCAATAGTTTTCCATTTGTGCATTTGAATTTGTGTCAAGGCTTCCTCTAAAGTTGTAAATCTGAGTTTTGCTGGCGGCATCCTAAATGTGGAACTTCTTCTTTTTTTGGCGCAGTGAAAATATCAATACCGCGTTCGAGTAGGATTTCTACCGCTTTGCGAACAGGAAGAAATGGCAGTTGCATTTCATCGGCTACAGCAGCTTCTATATCAGAGACAGTGTGGAGGGGTGTTATCTGGTTTGTGCCATCTGAATAACCGAAATGGAGAGTGTTGTTTTTGAGGACCACGAAGCGATCTTGCTCCAGCTGAAAACGATGAATGTGAAGTCGATTCAAAAAGAAGGCGTCTGGTGAAAAAGAGGAGCGGATGACTTCCGACAAGTCAGACAGTTCTTTTCTTTCACTCGGATGAAAATCCCATGGCGGAAGTGCCACTTTTCCATTTTCATACCGAGTAAAGCGATAGTGTTCAGGATGATCGGGACTCTTGGTCAAGTCCATGGAAAGAGATCCAAAAATCCTGGCATGGTTCCCATCTTCCAGAAAGTGAATGGGTTCAAAGATCGGAGCGGTAGCCCCCGTATCTACATAGACGGGTGTCTCACCCGTGTTCGGACCATCGATCAGGATGGCAGCATGCCCGCCGCCTGGCAAGATGAGCTGACCGAAGAATCCGAGAGCACGAAGCAGAGAGAGAAAGCTGTGATTGTTGGCGTAGCATGTGCCACCGAAGTGATAGTGGGTCGCATTGTGCACATATTCCTCAGGGGTAGGTACCACGTGTTTCCCAGCTTGGAAGAAGAGCAGCTTGCTTACATTTTCATAAGGGAAGGTCTGCAGATGCGCGCGACAGAGCTGGCTAAGATAAGAGAGGCTAGGGGACTTATGGTCTAGCTGTAGACGTTGCAGGTATAAACTCGCCCAGTTTGGTAAGGTAGACATAAACAAGTTCACTCCTTATATAAAATAAATAGTAAATAAAAATGTTTATTAATTAGCGGTATGGAGATAGTATCACAACGGACAAGTGGTAATCAATCAAAATTTTTCCAAGAAACAAAAAAGGCACCGAAGATAGTTCCTTCGGTGCTGGCGGGTCCCTAGTCCGCTGTCTTTTTTTGTACGAATAGATAAGTGCAAATAAATTATAGCAACGACTTAATTTCCCCGTTATTTGGGTTCACTACGAACCAGCCATACGTACTGGTGTAGCTGTCGCCAGATTGGAAGTTGTTCACGACTGTTTGGTACACTTGAATGACATAGTGCCCTTTTTCGTCGTCATGAGCGTACTCGACTACATGTGTCGGCGAGAGTTTGCCAGCGAATTTCTTTTTCACCAGCTCGATCGCTTCCATTTTGGAGTACATTTTTGCTGTTGGAATTTTACCGATGAAAATCGATTTGGTTCTCGCATCGTAAATGACCGGTTTGTTCAGGTTCTCTGCTACGAAGCGGATTGGCACATAGACGGAGTTTTTGTACATAATGCCTTGTACGTCACTATTTGGTGATTTCGGCAACCCGTCAAAGTAGTAGGTAAACGGTGTTTTCATTCCTTCTTCCGCATCTGGAAAAGCGGGTGCTGCAATTGCAATTCCGGAGAAGAGCACCGAACCTACAACAATGCCCCCCAAAAATGACTTGATGTCCCATTTCATGATGTGAAACCCTCTCCCTTTCTCTTTTCTCTAAATCTTCCCAGCAATCATTATGTCAAAGATCATAGGAGAAAAGCTATCAAACGAGGGTACTAGGAAACAAAGACTAGGAATCATGGGAAAGATAGGACTAAATCAGAATAGTCCTAGTTCTCGAATCAGTGGTTCAGTGATTGAAAGGTTTGTGGTAAGGTAGAAAAAAACAGCGGACAAGGTGAGGAACATGACTACCATATTGCAAAATGACTGGGCCCCCGTATTGGCCGATGAATTCGAGAAGCCCTATTATGTAAAGCTTCGTCAGACGTTGAAAGAAGAGTATCAGGCGCAGACAATCTACCCAGATATGTATCATATATTCACAGCGCTGCACCTGACTGAATATGAGAAAGCAAAGGTTGTGATTCTGGGACAGGACCCGTATCACGGACCGGGACAAGCACATGGATTGAGCTTTTCGGTCAAGCCGGGAATCAAGCCGCCGCCATCTCTGGTCAACATCTACAAAGAACTGAAAAGCGATGTCGGTTTTGAAATTCCCCAGCATGGATACCTGAACCATTGGGCCAAACAAGGCGTCATGATGCTGAACACCGTTCTGACGGTTCGTCGTGGCACTCCGAATTCGCACAAGGACATTGGGTGGGAGACTTTTACGGATCGAATTATTCATTTGTTGAACGACCGGGAGACACCGCTGGTTTTCGTCCTGTGGGGAAAGCATGCGCAGGAGAAGGCGGCATTCATTGATCGAAACAAGCATTTCGTCATCGCCTCCCCGCATCCGAGCCCGTTTTCAGCGAATCGCGGCTTTTTTGGCAGCCGTCCTTTTTCGCGGACAAATGAGTTTTTACGTTCGCGTGGGATCGAAGAGATTGATTGGCAGTTGCCGATGCAGGTAGAGGAAGAGTAACCTGGATTTGTGCATGTAAAAGGAAAAGGATCTCCATTGTTTGCATCATTTGGGAGATCCTTTCTTATTAGTCTTTGCTTTTGACAACGAGCAGCTTGCCCGTTTGAATCGTGATCGTTCCCGTCTGTGCCGTTAGTAGATTGCTGATGCCAAGCGTGTCGCCAATGCGCAGGGTGGCGTCTTTCAACGGATAGAGGAATCCGGTTAAGGTAATCCCTGTGACTTCCGGTGTAAAAGGAAGCAGGGAGATGTGATCAAAATGATCCTGCTCTATCGTGGTATGGCGGTCAATCAGACGGATTTCATTCGTATCATCGAGGATACGGCAGCTGATGCCAGTCTGCAACGCTTTGTTCAGCAAGTGTACGTTTGCCAGCATATGGTCAAAACGAGAGCCGAGCACACCGAGCAGCACGATTTCCTCCGGCTGTTGCTCGACTGCCCAAGTAAGGGCCATCTCTGTATCGGTTAAATCTTTCATAACGGGATCGCAGGAGGAGACGTGCATACTGTGGCGTTCAATTTCTGCCATTTCCGTGGTGCTAACAGAATCGAAGTCACCGATAGACAATCTCGGCACAAGACCGTTGCGAACGAGGAACAAGGCACCTCTGTCAACACCGACGAGCCAATCATCTTCGCGTATTTCTCGTATCGCCCAGTTGCCCAGATTGCCCCCAGCGAATAGTAGGATGCGTGTAGGATTCATGCTACGGCCACCTTTTTCTATGAGTGAGTGTTCCATGGAACAACCTCTTATGAAGTAATCGAAGAGCGGAATGTGCTCTGACAAGCGAGGCGATAGCCTGTAGCGAGTTTTTCTCCCAGCTTTGCTTTTTCCTGTCCGGTTGGGGTGTCGAGTAATGATGCACCAGCTACGATTTGTACACTGCACTTGCCGCAATGCCCTTGTTGACATTTGTAAGCGATGGGTTGATCTTGCGTGAGTGCAGCTTGTAATAGTGTCTGAGAGGGAGTGTACTGGACTGGCATCGTTTGTGAGCGTTGCTTCACCTGTACGAGCTTCTGCTCTGATTTGGGGCGAGCCGGGCTCATTTCTGTTTTTTTTAACGGCGTGTACACGGGAACGGGAGCTGGACTCGACATCTGTACGTCAGATCGTCCAGGAATGAGCGAGCCGACCGTAAGCTGTTTGCGCATAGGAACCTCCCGGGTAAGTGATTTTTTTTCATATTACCATGCCGGGCGAGTAGGTGACAAAGCTGGAGAAAGCGTTCGTAAATAATTGAATTTTTAGATTTTATCAATTAAAATAATTTTATCAAAAATCAGGAAGGTGATACCATGATTACCATCAAACGGATGAGCGACTGTACCTTTGCAGAAGTGACCAAAGCGTGGAACAGAGGATTTGAAGGCTATTTTATCGAGTTTACGATGACAGAAGAGATGCTTGTTCAGCGACTGGGGGGCGAGGGATACGTGCTGTCCCTGTCTGTGGTTGCTTTTGACGGCACAGAGCCGATTGGCGTAGTTGCCAGCGGTATGAGGACCATTGCCGGGCAAAAAGTCGCATGGAATGGTGGAACGGGTGTCGCCACGGAATATCGTCGACAAGGGGTAGGAAAGCAACTGATTGAGGCGACATTGGATTTATACCGGGAAGCTGGGGTGGATGTAGCTACCTTGGAAGCATTGAGCCAAAATACAAAAGCGATTGCCTTATATGAGCAAAAAGGCTATGACGTCGTGGATCGGTTGTTGTTTTTGCAGCAGAGTGGACCGCTGGCAGAGAATGCTTTTCAGACAAATTTACAGGCTGATTATCGGGTTCGACGCATTTTGGCCCCAGAAGCTGCCATGCTCCCGTTTTATGTGACCGACGTCCCTTGGCAAAATTATTGGCTGAACTTGCGAGATGCGCAGGCTGTGCTCGTAGAAGACAAAGAGGGTCAGGCGGTCGGCTATGCGATGTACAAGTGTTCGATAAACGAAGAGGGAAAAGTGAGTGGGATCGTGCTGCGTCAATGTGTAGCGCAGCCAGAGCATCCTGAGGCGCAAGACATTTTGAAAACAGCCCTCGCTCATGTATATGGGCCGATTGCGCACGATTGTCGCCGGTCTACGTTTAATTTGCGCGCGGCTGATACCATGCTCGTCGAAATACTGCAAGCGGCGGGATTCGGTCCTTCCGAGACGGAGCAGGTCTATATGGTCAAGCAGATGGAAGCTGCACAGACCCCTGTCGTCTAGGGAGTGGAAACGTCTCTGTCATTGCTGGCAGTTCGTGCAGGCGAATACTTTGCGGGAGGAGAGCTCGCTTTTTTCGATAGGCTGTCCACAGCGCAGGCAAGGCTCTCCGCCGCGATCGTACACCTGGCAACGCTCATCGAAGCCACCTGTCAGAGAATCGCCAGAAAAGAGCGGCTGCATGTAACCTCCGAATCGAATCGCTTCGTTGAGTACGGTTTGCATCGAATGATACAGACGTTTTTGTTCCTCGTAAGAAAGCGTCGGGATCGTCCGGGTAGGCAGGATGGCGGCATGAAAGCAGATTTCGTCCGCATAGCAGTTACCGATGCCTGCTAGCCAATGCTGATTGACTAATGCGGTTTTGAGGACACTGCGCTTGTCAGCGAGCAGCTCTGTAAATCGGGTGAAGGTAAACAGCGGGTCCAATGGCTCTGGCCCAAGAGGAGCTAGCCGTTCGTCGATCTGAACGTTGGTGAGCAAGTGCAGGTAGCCTAAGCGGAGGCCGTGAAAATATAAGATGCGTTCCCCAAAGGAAAGCGTCACTTGGGCCGTTCGCTTCAGTTTGTCTTCTACAGAGCCCACGTATAAAAAGCCGCCGAGCATCAAATGAAGCAGCAGGATATGTCCACTTTCCAGATGGAAGAGAAGATGCTTGCCGCGTCGGTCGACAAGTGTCAGACGGTTGCCTTGCAAAAGACGAGCAAATTCCGCAGGTGGCAGATTGATCGTTTTTTCCCGCTGAACGTGTGCGGCTGTAATCGTTCCGCCACCGATTTTCTCCTGCAGCAATCGACGATAGGTCTCCATCTCAGGCAATTCCGGCATGCTGACTCCCTCCCGTACGCAAAGTTTTTCGTAGGATTTCCCATATGAATGATTCGCATGCCGTACCCTTCACTGTTTTTCGGTGAGGGGTCGTTTCAATTTAGACAAGTTTACCAACCCTATTATCAAATGGGGTAATATAATATAGGTAGTAGGACCAGGGCATCGCCCGAAGGATTATTGGACGGACAGGAGATTACATATGCAAAAAGTAGAATTGATCGCTACGGCGACTTTTGGTTTGGAATCAGTAGTAGCAGAAGAAGTGAAGGCACTCGGATACGGTCCGGTACAGGTGGAAAACGGCAAGGTAACGTTCACCGCAGATATTTCTGCCATTCCCCGCACAAATTTGTGGTTACGAACTGCCGATCGCGTGCGTCTTAAGATAGGGGAGTTCAAAGCGACTACGTTTGACGAGCTGTTTGAAAAGACAAAAGCACTGCCGTGGGCCGATTGGATCACAGAGGACGGGACGTTTCCTGTGGAAGGGAAATCGGTCAAATCGACCTTGTTCAGTGTGCCGGATTGCCAAGCTATCGTGAAAAAGGCTGTGGTAGAAAGTCTGAAAAAGACCTACAAGAGCGAATGGTTCGATGAGCAAGGTCCAATGTACAAGATCGAGGTGGCACTTCTCAAGGACGTGGCAACACTGACCATTGATACGTCAGGACCGGGCCTGCACAAGCGTGGCTACCGGGAATTGATCGGGCAAGCGCCTTTGAAAGAAACGATGGCGGCAGCAATGATTATGTTGTCTCGCTGGAAGCCGGATCGCGTATTCATGGACCCATTCTGTGGATCGGGAACAATTCCGATTGAGGCGGCGCTGATCGGGCAAAACATTGCTCCGGGGATGAACCGCGAATTCGTCTCGGAGTCGTGGCCTATTATTCCGAAAACAGCTTGGCGTGAAGCTCGCGCAGAAACGCATGATTTGGCGCGGTATGATCAAAAGCTGGAGATTATCGGGACAGATATGGATGACGAGATCCTAAAAATTGCCCGCCGCAACGCGACCGAGGCTGGTGTAGATGACCTGATTCACTTTCAGCGCATGGATGTGCGGGATGTGCGAACCTCGCGCAAGTACGGTTACTTGATTTGCAACCCACCTTATGGGGAGCGCTTGGGAGAATGGAAGCAGGTTGCCAAGATGTATGGCGAAATGGGGAAAACCTTTGCTGCCATGGATACGTGGTCTTTCTACATTATTACTTCCGACGAACAGTTTGAGGAGCATTTTGGCCGTACAGCAAGCAAAAAGCGCAAGCTCTACAACGGAAATATCAAGGTAGATTACTATCAGTTTTTCGGACCTAGACCGCCGCGCGGGCCAATGGTTACCCCGACCGAGTAGACAAAGGAGTGTGTTCAACAGTTGACTGATTGAACCACCTCATAAAGAAGGGGCATAATTGGAGGAGAAAATGCAATGAGCAAGAAACGATTCGGGAGCAGAATGCTGGCCGCTCTATTGGCAGCGACTACATTACTGGTCCAAAGCACGCCGTTGACTCATGCTGCGACAGAGCCAGAGAAACCGGCGGTGGAGAGTGAGAAACCAGCAGACGAGACCAAGAAGCTGGAAGATCAGTTCAAAAAACAAGAAGAAGCGCGCACGGAGTTTACGGATATGGGTAACAGCTACGCCAGTAAAGCCGTAAACAGGCTCGCATCCCTTCATATGATCAGTGGTCAGGGAGATAACCGCTTCTATCCGCAAAACACGATTTCTCGACAGGATATTGCGGTGCTTTTGACAAAAGTAATCGGTCTTCAACCAACAGAAATTGAGGATGCAGCTTTTGAAGATGTACCGTTGGAAAGTCCTTATGCACCGTACGTATATGGACTCTCTGAGTTGGGTGTGATGAACGGTAGAAGTGAGCATACCATGGGTGCTCTAGACCCGCTTACACGACAAGAGCTGGCTGTCATGCTGTCTCGCTTGATGAAAGAGAGCGCTGTGACTAAAGTGGCAGGTCAGACTGCTGTTGCCTACAGCGATGAAGAAGAAATCGCCGACTACGCCAAAACGGCAGTGGAAGAAGTGACGAATCAGCGCTGGATGCAAGGTGCAGGCGGCGAGTTTAATCCGACAGGAACCGTCACGCGTGCGGAGGCTGCCGTGATCGCTGAGCGCGTCTTGGATGCGCGCTATCAGCAAGCAGAACAGGTGAAATACAAGGTAGATGTAGAGCGGCTGAGTTTGGCTGCTGGCACGAGCCAACGCTTGAAGGTAAGCAGTGCCGGCGGAGATGAACTGCCATTTACACCAATTTTCGCTTTTGATCGTCCCGAGCTGGGATCTGTTTCAGCTGACGGAACCTTTGTTGCTGGTTCTACAGCAGGAAAAGGAAATCTCACGGTGACAGTCGGCTACAAAACGACGACGATTCCGGTTGAAATCAAGGATGCTGGTAAGCCAGCTGCCGAAAAGACAGAGGACACGCCAAAGACTGCACCGGTGACTTCCTCCAATGACTCGGCAACGAAAGTCGATGAAAGCAAGACGGGAGTAGAGGGAGAAAAGCCAGACGCAGACAAGGCCACAACAGAAACGGATGCAACGAAGCCTGCTGATCCAGAAGAAGAGGCAAAGGAGCCAGCAGAGAAGGACGAACTGGTCAATATCGCACCAGGCAGTTATACATCTGTTACTACTTTTGGAGCGCCAGACTCATATTTCCAAGAGCTGGAGAAGCAGTACCCGGGCCCGGTAGGCGGGCTTGTAACGCCTACGGAAGATTGGACGGGGTATCACCGTCAGTTTGGGCGCAAGGTGACCGTTGAGCTCGCTGAGGCGAAGCCGTTGGAGAGAGTTGCGCTATCGTTTAAGCAGCAGAAGACCTCGGGCATCACGATGCCAGAATATATGGAAGTCGAGGTATCTCGCGACGGGAAAGTGTGGTCATATGCGGGAAGATCCGTTCACGATGTTTCCGCCAAAGAGGACAAGCTCGTTACACGCACATTGAGCGTAACCTTGCCTGACGTCAACACTCGCTATGTCCGGGTATCCTTCCCGGTAAAAGTATTTACGTTCGCTCGCCAGCTGGAGGTATGGGCAAAATCGGATAGCGAGTGGAACAACGGCGCTGTCTTGTTGCCGCCACCAAACCCGGCGAAGCTGGAAGAAGCCAAACAAGCAGGGCGTCGTGTGGAAAATATGCTGCTCGCTTATTCTGGGGAGCATGGCGAACTCGGGACATGGACCAAAGAGGATTTCCTCCCGATGGTTGGCTACCGCACTGTAGATGGTTATATGCGTGACCAGATGTTTGACACGATTCTGTTCCTGCCGTATCAGACCATTCCTGCTACGAAGGAAAGCTGGACAAAATATATGAATGATTTGTTCGGCTCGAATAAGCAGCTCGACGCTCTCAACCAGGCTATGCGGGAGTACAACCGCCTGCGCGGAACGCTGTACTCGACACCGACGCAGGAAAATGTCGTGCTGGCGCTGCCGTATCCGAATGCCAGTCAGACCAATTTTGGCCAGCTGGATGAAAAGAAACCATCCCTTTCCTTCAGTCCTGCGGGAATCGGGGAAGAGCAAGCGTATCTGAACCGCAAAGCTGCGCTGGAATGGTACTTCCAGGAGCTCATGAAGCGCTGGAACAAGGAAGGATACGCCTATCTGAAGCTGGAAGGAATCTATTGGTTCCATGAGCTGGTGGAGGATAGTGCACCGAAAGAACGCCAACTGATTCGTGACATGGGTAGTATGGTGCATGACGAGGCGTTGCGCTACTATTGGATTCCGTATTTCGGTGCACCGGGAGTGTCCGAGTGGAAATCTCTTTATTTCGATAAGGCGTTCCTGCAGCCGAGCTATTACAGCGACAAGCCAGTGGGAATTGACCGTATTCAAGGGGTACTGGACGTCGTCAACAAGTACGACATGGACATCGAGATCGAAGGCGACTGGAAGATGTACAACGATCCGAAGTTCTATCAGACCTACTATAATCAGCTAGTAGCTACCCACAAGCTGGGAATGGATAAAAACAACGTACACGCTTACTACTTCGGCTCCAAGACATTGCTAGAGTCTGTCAAGAGTACGGACCCTGTCAAGCGCGCCATCTATGATGATACGTACAAATGGATGCGCGGTCGTTATGACAGAACCGAATTTTTCGAGGGCAGCGAGATGCCGTAGTGAAAGGAAAAGAGTCTGTTTCCCGCTTTGTGGGGAGACAGACTCTTTTTTTATGCTAAAGCGGATGAGCAGACTTTCGCCCAATCGTTTTCCTATAGATCTCCACCAGTTCCTCCACGATCATTTCTTTCGACGAATGTAGAGGGGGACTCGGATGGTAGTAATCGATTCCCTTGGGACATGGCTTGCCAAAAGTCGGTACTCCTGCTGTTGCGATCCGTTGTTTCCACAGTTTCTTGAGCGAAGAAAAATGCTGCCAGGAATGGTGGTGGGAAAGCCCCCAACCGAGCAGGAGCCACGGATGCTTTTGCAGTTCCTGCGTAGATACGAGCTGAGACTCGAGCGTCGTCTCTTTCTCATGAATGAGTTGCTCGAAATGAGAAATGGCATTCACGGCAGCAGCATTTTGTACGGAAAACAGGTTGTATATGTGAAATCTGCCTACCAATGCCCTTTGTCCGTAGATCGCCTCTACCAACCGGATCAATTGTCGCATCGTAGGATCGAGTGTCGTTTGACCCATCATGCTATGACCGGATGCAGGTCTTTCACGAAAAAGCTTGGCACTACCAGGATTGAGTAAGAGACAGCTCCCCAGAGAATGATTGCCCTCTGAGTTCGGTCCCCATTGAAGATAGGTAGAAGTCCGGTAGACGACCCCTCGATGTTCTCTAAATGTAGCAAAGGCATTCGGCTGATGCATGACGATCCCCTCCTGGTCAAGCTATCTATGACCCATTTATATGAGAGGAGGGGATTTGGTAGAACGGACATGCTCTACTCTAGCTACTCTTGCTAACTTCATTGGCACCAATCAACCGGAACAAAATGATATACAGATACGCACTGACTAAGGTTAAGCCCAGAATGACACCGAATACGCCAACAGGAGCGAGCCATTGGGATAGACCGATCGTCAGAGGAGCGATGAAGCGACCAATCGAGAACTGGAGCGAAGAAGCTCCCATGTACTGACCGCGTGCATCCTCCGGCGAATATTTACTGATGAAGCTCTGGGCGACTGGCGTGCGCATCAGCTCGCCGAATGTCAAAATCGCCATACAGCCGAACAGGAGCCAGATATTTGTCGTAAAGGCCATCAAGAACAGACCGACACCGAATAAGACCGAGGAAATGACGAGGCTGTTACGATCGCTCCAGTTTTCAAACCAGCGTGTGACTGGCAGTGTAAACAGAACCACCAAAAAACCATTTAAGGCCATGAGCCAGCCGAATGCGCTGGTTCCGCCGACCGAATAACTCCAATTGCCCCATGAAAATAATGGTTGCTGCATGACATGCTCTTTGACATACAACGCCATGTAAATATCCAATTGCATGAACCCAATGGCGATCAAAACTCCTGCGCCAATGTACAGGGCAAATGCTTTGTCTCGGAAAATAATGGCGTAACTCTTGAATTGCTGAATCAGAGAAAAACGCTCCTTTGCCTTCTCCTGACGGACGTGTTCAGGCAGCGTTTCTTTGAGCAGGAAAAAGACGGCGACCGCAAAAAGCAGCTCAACGATAGTACAGAACATCAAAAGCTGTGGGCGATAATGAACAAAAAAGACAGAACCCAATACAGGACCCGCGACCACCCCGATGTTCATCGCTGTGTAAAAGGTGGCAAAGACAATTCTTCGATCTTCTTCTGTCGTCAAATCAGCCACCATGGCGGAGCTGGCAGGCCAGTAGAGAGCCCCGGCGATTCCGATCCCGATGAAGGCAATGTAGTCGATCCAAGGAGACGGAGAGAACGCAAACAGCGCGAACATCACCGTCGATGTACAGAGCGAGAGCAGCATGGTGAATCTGCGCCCTACCCGGTCAGCCAAATATCCGCCAAACAGGTTGGACAGCATCCCGAGCAGCGGTGGTACCATCAACAGAAGTCCCGCTACATCCTTTCCAAACGTATCGCTAAAATAAATCGCCATAAACGGAAAGTACATCCAAAAGAAGGTGTGCGTGATCAATTCGCCAAACAGACGTACCTTCAAGTTAAGATCCCACGAACGCCAAATCATGACACAAATTCCTCCATTCTTTTCTGCAGGTGCCTTGACCTCGATTGCCTTCTTGGATAAATGGCATATAAAAAAGCGCAAACGGGATAGAGACGGTGCTCTTCCGCTTGCGCTTTATCAGACGATACAAGGGTGGCGGGAAATAACCCGTTCAACGGTGGACAAAAGAGAGACGGTTTATATACCAACTGATTTTAGGTACATTAAACCGACTGCTCACCCGTAAAACAAGGCCCGCAATTCATATCGGGAAAAAGACGGAAGCGGTTCAGGCATCCTGCAGCTTCTAGCTTTTGGATAGGGTTGTAAGAGGCAGTGCCCCTTATCAGAGGCCCCACCTAAGCGAAGATAACTACAGAAAACACCATGAACTCAGCACTCCCGTCTTTCAAATTTTTTACATAGGTAAACTCTTGTTGATTAGAATACTCGAAAGAGTTGAATTTATGCAAGATAATTTTTTGGTTTTTTTTGAATAGTACCAAGAACATCGATAATTGAAAAAGGGGCTTGCATTCGGTAAAATATTTTTTAACAATAACCAAATCATGCTAGAAATGTGGGGGATATCGCATGCTGGATGCACGCATCGTCAAGTTGGCTACAAATTTGCTGAGCCATTCTGTACGCCTGAAGGAAAAAGAAAGCTTGTTGATTGAAGTTCGTGGCGAGGGTCACGCTTTGGCGAAAGAATTGGTTAAGCAGGCGTACGATTTGGGAGCGTATCCGTTCGTACGGATTATTGACCCGTCTATCCAACGTGAGCTGATGCTCGGTGCAAGTGCAGAGCGCGCGACTCATTTGGCAAAATGGGAAGAGCCAATGTACAAAGATTTGGATACATATATCGTCATCAATGGTCCATCCAACGACAGCGAGATGGCCGATGTTCCGGTAGAGCGTCGTCGTGCACACCAGAGTGTGATGCAAGAATTGAATGACTACCTGACCAACAATGTACGCTGGACACTGCTCAACTACCCGACAACTGCATTGGCGCAAAATGCCAACATGTCTACCGTTGCTTTTGAAGACTTTTATTTTGACGTATGTTCTGTTGACTATAAAAAGATGCACGAAGCCTTTTTACCTTTGCAGCAATTGATGGATCGCACGGACAAAGTGCGCCTTGTTGGACCGGGAACGGATCTTCAATTCTCGATTAAGGACATCCCTAGTATCATTTGCTCCGGGCTTCGCAACATTCCAGATGGCGAGATTTTTACAGCCCCTGTGCGTGACTCCGTGAATGGAACGATTACGTACAACGCAGCAACAAGCTACATGGGCACGAAATTCGAAAATGTGTGTCTAAAGTTTGTAGACGGAAAAATCGTCGAGGCGACTTCTAACAACACAGAGAGACTTAACCAAATTTTCGATACGGACGAAGGAGCGCGCTACATCGGGGAATTCGCAATCGGCGTGCATCCGTACATCCTGCACCCAATGAATGATATCTTGTTCGATGAGAAAATTGCTGGCAGCTTCCACTTCACGCCAGGTCGTGCATACGACAACGCCGATAACGGCAACCGCAGCCAAATCCACTGGGATATGGTAAACATTCAGCGCCCTGAGTACGGCGGCGGCGAAATCTGGTTTGATGATGTGCTGATTCGCAAAGACGGTTTATTCGTTTTGCCAGAGCTGCAAGGACTCAATCCGGAAAACTTAAAAGGGTAAGATCGTGTAAGATGGCCATCATGCTTAGCATGGTGGTTTTTTTACATTTTCAAGTAGCTGTCGATGAGGGAAGAAGCGCATTTCCAGTCTACGCTTCGGCCTACGCCCCGCAAGGGGGGATTGACTGTTCGCTCCGGAATAAATGGCGGGAGCGCTTCAAACGTAGACGTTTCGGGGAAGGATTTCATAAGTGAAGCTTAAATTCCCCGCCATTTATTCCGGAGCTGGGTTGGGCTCCAGAGGCGCTTGGACTGGAAATGCGCTTCTTCTACGTGGCTGTTGGTTAACTTCTTGTAAGTTGATTCATGTTGATGAAAGTTCTAAACCTCCCTTGTATAACAATCAAAACGCTCTAAAAGCACGAAGTAGAAACAAGCTGTCCGCAAGCACTGTCACATGTCTGGAAGGAGACCACCCGAACGCAGAGAGGATACAGGCGACTGGAAGACATGTGGCAGGGCTTCCCCGCCCCCAAACGTAAGAGGACGACTACAAACGAGCATCTCTAGCATCCTTTTGCTACAATAAGAAAAAAGCATGGAACAGAGGGATTAGACGTGAGCCGCAAAGATTGGATCGAATACATCGTCAATGAACAAGACACGGGAATGAACGTGGAACAAATCGTCCGGCAAAAGCTCAACGTGTCGGGTCGTATGATGCAGCGGCTGACGAGAAGCAAAGGGATTTTGCTCAATCGCAAGCAGCCCTTCCTGCAAAAACAAGTAAAAGCAGGAGATACAATCGCTGTGCGGGTCATCGAGCGACAAGAGCAACCGTCTAGGCAGCCCCAGCATGATACGAAGCCCGAGGGACCGACCACACCAATGCCGTCCATCGACATTTTGTACGAGGACGATCATCTCTTGATTGCAAACAAACCGGCAGGCATGATGGTGCACCCGATTAAACAGGAGACCGACACGTTGGTACATGCACTTGCTGCCGTACTGGCGGCACGCGGTGAGCAAGCGAGCGTACATCCTGTGCATCGGCTGGACAAAGATACATCAGGTGCTATCCTCGTAGCCAAAAGCAGCTATGGTCATCAATTGGCTGACAGGCTGCTGCGCGAAGGAGGCATTCACCGGGAGTATCTAGCGGTTGCCAGTGGCGTACTGTCAGAGCGAGCTGCAACGATTGATGCGCCAATCGGCCGAGATGCGCGTCATCCGACTAAGCGCCGTGTCGTGGAGAGTGGCGATCCTGCCATCACGCATTACGAGGTACAACAGACCTCTGAGGGAATGACGCTCGCTCGCGTCTGGCTGGAGACGGGTCGTACCCATCAGATTCGCGTTCACTTTGCCCACATTGGACACCCGCTTGCTGGCGATACGATGTACGGGGGAGCGAGAGGTTTGTTACGCCGACAGGCTCTGCATGCTTCTAAGTTGTCTTTTTTGCACCCGCTACTCGAAAAAGAGATCGTGATTGAGGCACCGATACCATCTGATATGAAACGCTTGATGCAAGCGGAGTTTAAATAAGAACGGCCACAGGGACTTCTAAGACAGAAGTCCTTTTTTCTGTGCAAAAGTCCTCCGAGTGTCAAACAGTCCGCAGTTGAATAACGTAACAGTGTTATGTTACATTGTTTTTGGAGGTGCTTCACTTGGACACAAATGTAATCTCGAAGAAGGACCTGCTGGAGCTGACAGGCATTTCGTACGGACAGTTATACCGTTGGAAACGAAAGAATTTGATTCCAGAGGAGTGGTTCATTCGCCGAGCGACTTTTACAGGGCAAGAAACCTTTTTCCCGCGCGAACAGATTTTAGCTCGAATCGACAAGATCCTCAACATGAAAGACGACTTGTCGCTAGATGAATTGGCGGATATGTTTTCACCGAATATGAGTGAAACGTCGTTGTCCACAGATGAATTATTGGCACGAAACATTGTTTCGACTACCTCTTTAGAAGTGTTTAACGTTTTTCTCGGGAGTCTAAGGACCTTTACTTTCCAGCAGGCGCTATACGTCTATGTGTTGGAAAAGCTTTTGGCCGCAGGAGACCTGAGTGTGGAAGAAGGCGGCGGATTACTGCAGGTACTGGCTAGCCACTATCCCAAATTCGAAGGGAAGCCTTGTGAGTTGATCTTTATGCGCAAGATGGGGATTTCCACATTCGTGTTGGTGCCTGGCTCTACCGATATGTATTTTGACAGCGGTGTAAAGGTAGTGACGCGGCTCATTCTAGCCAATTGCATCGAAGAATTAAAAGCAAAATTTATGTAGGGGGAGACCATACCATGCAAAACGAGAATAATAACAAGCCAGATTTGATCTTTCATGGGGCAGTGAATGCGACGGGTGGCGTATACAACAAAGTAGATGTGCAGGGTTACGGCAAGATCAATGGCGACGTAGAGTGCGAGTCGCTTCATTGTGCAGGACATGTCAGTATCACGGGAGATCTCACTGGCTCTACGGCAAGAGTAGAAGGCAACGCGTCGATTAAAGGCAAAGTGAAAATGGATACATTGTCCGTATACGGTCAGCTTGATGTTGCGGATGACTTGAATTTTACGAGTCTAAAGGTCGGTGGCAACGTCAAAGTACAGGGCAATATGACAGGCGAGGACGTAAAGGTTCTCGGTTCATTGAAAACCGCAGGGGATTGCGAAGCGGAAGTGTTTCGGGCAAACGGTGCGTTTAGTATCGGGGGACTGCTAAATGCGGGACGAATCGAGGTGCTTCTGCATGGTAGCTGTGAAGCAAAAGAAATGGGCGGAGAGCACATCGAGGTGCGCCGAACAGGCAACAGCACCTTGGGCAAGTTGTTGAAGCATTTTCTCAACAATACCTTGTCCGTAGAGACGATTGAAGGAGACGAAATCTATCTGGAAAACACAAAGGCCAAGGTCGTTCGCGGCAACAAGATCGAGATTGGGCCCGACTGCGAAATCGATCTGGTCGAATACAGCACAGAATGCAAGCAAGACCCAAGCTCGCAGATTAAGACGAAGACACAACGTTAAGGCTGACAAGGAAAAATTAACATTCGGAACTGTATGCAAGTATTTACATGCATGCAGTTCCTTTATATAATGAGTTTGGAAAAAAATGAAAATGCAAGTAATTGCTTGCTTGGCACGGAGGTGCGTTATGGATCACCCAGATATAGAACAGAAGCTGGGGGGGAGAGGCGAAGAGGAACAGGAAACCCGTGAGCGAATTTTATCGGCCGCACGTCAGCTAATGGCACAAAAGGGATACAAGGGAGCGACTACACGCAAGATTTCTGAGCTTGCAGGGGTTAATGAGGTGACGGTATTTCGTCACTTCAAGAACAAGGTAGGCATCTTGACAGAGCTCCTGAAAGAAATCATGGATGTCCGAGAGCAGCTGGAGCAAGGGCTGCAAGGCGAGTTTTCTGATCTCAAGCAAATGCTAGTCAGCTACGCACGCACGTATTACGGCTTATTGGTCGAGCGCAAAGAAATTTTCATGATCTGCATGATTGAAGCGGATAACCACCCGGAAGTCGTGCAGATGTTCAGCAGCCTGCCGATGACTGCAGTCGAGGTATTGTCCAACAAGCTCCTAGCGTTTCAAGAGCAAGGGCATTTGCCAAAGGTAGATCCGTTCACGGCAGCTCTTATGTTCGTCTCCACTTTCTTCTATGCCTTCATGGCGAAGTATCGGGTCAATCTCGATCTCGAAATGGTAGAAGAAGAGCTTTTTGAAAATGCTTCTGAAATCTTGCTACAAGGCATCAAGGGACTTTAAATAACAGCATAGCTACATAGGGGCGGAGGAAGTCATGAGGAGAAAATGGCTTGTATCTGTAATGATGATCGGACTATTGGCAACGACGGCTTGCAGCGAGCAACAACCTGCTGCGGCACCCCAGAAGGAAGTGAAGCATGTCGTCGTTGCACAAGTGAAGAAGGAGCAAGCCGTAACCGTCACGGAGCTGTCTGGTACGCTGGCTCCTTTGGAGGAAGCACTCGTCTCTTTTGAAGTCGGCGGTCGTATCGTGGAGATGAGCCGTAAAGAAGGAGACAAGGTCAAAGCAGGTGATGTACTCGCCCGCGTGAACGCCACAGATTACTCGCTCCAGGTTGCTTCGTCCAACGCTGCCATGCAGCAGAGTGCAGCAAATCTTAGCAAGGTAAACAATGGGGCGAGAGAGCAAGAAGTGACGCAGGCGCGATTGCTGGTGGAGAAGGCAACGGTGGGTCTGCAAAAAATGCAGGATGATTTCAACCGGATTGAAAAGCTCTACCAGCAAAACGCCATCTCCAAGAGTGAGTATGAAAGTGCACAAAATGGACTGACGATTGCACAAAAAGATTTGCAAAATGCCCAGCAGTCCTATTCGCTGGTTACCCAAGGGGCTCGTGCCGAAGACAAACAGTTGACGCAGGCTGTGTTCAATCAGACCGTTATCGCTAAAGAAGTGGCAGCCAATACGCTCGCAAAAACGCAGCTTCGCTCGCCGATTAACGGGACGATCATCGCCAAGCTCTCGTCTGCGGGCAATTTGGTCGGCTCAGGTACCCCTGTCTATCAAGTCGGCAACATCGACACTTTAAAAGTCGTATTGCCCGTTCCTGACCGTGAAATCTCTTCATGGAAAGTTGGCGAGACGATTTCCCTTGACCTGTATGGACAAAAACGGGATGGCAAAGTGACAAAAATATTTCCTGCCACGAACCAAAGCACCGGAACGATTGGCGTAGAGGTCCAAATCGCCAACCAAGCTCGTGACTGGTTTGCTGGACAGGTGGTGAAAGCGACCAAAACGGTAACAGGGCAGGAAGGTGTCTACGTACCAGTAGAAGCAGTCATCAGCAGAGGAAAAGATGACGCGCATGTCTTCGTCAATGCAGGCGGAAAGGCTGTCAAAACAAGCGTAGTCGTCGGACAGATTGCCAGTGACAAGCTCGAGATTAAGAATGGACTAAAAGAAGGAGACCAACTGATCGTCAAAGGGGTGGACCGTTTGTTTGACGGTGACCCAATCGAGGCGGCAGGAGGTACACAACCGTGATCAAGTACATCGTACAAAAACGCAAAATCACGCTCCTGTTTTTCACCATGATTGTACTTGTAGGCTCCCTCAGCTTTTTTCAGCAGCCCAAGCAAGAGTCGCCAGATATCATCATTAACCTGGCGACGATTACGACAATTTACCCGGGAGCTTCGCCGGAAAAGGTCGAGCAGGCCGTTACGAAAAAGCTGGAAGAAAAAATCAATGAATTACAGGGACTCAATTATATTTCTTCTTCGTCTTCCCTCGGGGTCTCTTTTATCATGGTGGAAACAAAGAGCGATGTAGACCCGAAGCAAAAATGGGATGAATTGCGGAAGAAGGTAAAGGACGCAGAAGCAGATCTGCCAGCCGATGCGAAACAGCCGATTATTAATGATGATTTAAACCGTACATTTGTCCAATCGTTTGCGGTTACCGCTGACACGCGTGAGGAATTGTACAGCATGCGTACCATGCTGAAATCGTGGAAAGAACAGCTGCGAACGATTCCGAACGTAGCGGATGTATTGGTGGAAGGACTTCCGGAGCAGGAAGTCCACATCGAGGTGGATACGCAAAAGCTGAGCCAGTACGGGATCACGTGGAGCCAGGTGATGATGGCCGTCAAAAAGGAAAATGAAAAAATTCCGCTTGGCGACCTGACCACAGAAAAACGGACCTACCAGCTCAAGCTGGCGGAAAATACAGATGTTGAAGAACTGAACAAAGTCATCATCTCCCGTTCAAAAGAGGGCTTCCCGATTTATTTGAAGGACATCGGATCGGTCAAAATGGCGACGGAGACGGTTAAAACGACTTCGTATTTCAATGGAAAGCCTTCGATTACGATCAGCGTCAATGCGGAGACGGGCAGTGATGTGCCGTCCTTGCAGAAGCGTGTAGACGAGATGATGGTCACCTTGGATAAAACACTTCCGGCAGGGGCCGAGAGACACTCGATTTATAGTCAAAATGAACGCGTGGATGAGCTTTTTAGCGACCTTACCCGGGAAATGATGATTGCTATCGTCGCTGTTTTGGTGGTGTGCGCGCTTGGATTGAACCTGATCACATCGCTGGTAGTAGCGATGGCGATTCCGATTTCTTTGGCAGTGGGACTCATGTTCCTGCCTTCTCTGGGTATTTCACTCAACATGATCTCGATCGTTTCCTTGATTATTGTGCTTGGTATTTTGGTCGATGACGCTGTGGTAGTGAATGACAACATTGAGCGGAGACTGTCTGTACTGGGCGAAAAACCGCTAGCTGCGGCCGTTAATGGCGCCAAGGAAGTATCGATTTCGATCACGACGGCTACGCTGGCTACGATTGCGTCGTTCGCCCCGTTGATGTTTCTTAGCGGCAACGTTGGTCAGTTCATTCGCCCAGTTCCAGCGATTATTTCCATGACGATGCTGGCGTCGATGGTCATGTCACTGACGATCATCCCGATCTTTCGCCAGTGGTATGAGCAACGGAGAAAAGCTGGCGTAGAGGGTTATCGCAAGCCCGCTGGACTGTTGGGGAAACAATTGCTCCAGCTGACCAAGTGGTATGCGAGCAAGCTCATGCCGAGAATTTTGAAGCGTCCGCTCTTGGCGGGAATGATTGGGGTATTGATCGGAACGGCGGCATATGGATTGATACCGCTCACTCCGGTGGAATTGTTCCCGAACGATGATCGTCCTCAGTTTCTCATCGATATTCGTCTCCCAGTGGGCAACAGTCTGGAGGCAACAGACAGAGTGGTGCGTGGGACATCGGATTGGGTATTGAAGCAGCCAGGGATCGAGACGGTATCTGCGTATGCGGGTAACAGCGCTCCGAAAATGTTTGGGGGCGATACAGGTGCCGGAAGTGGCATTACCGTCGGCCAACTCGTCGTTCGCTATAATGAAAAAGAGACAACACTCGAAAATATGCTGGAGCCGTGGACGGAGGAATTCAAAAAGCTGTTTCCGGAAGCGAGTATCCTACCGAAGCAGCTGGAGGCAGGTCCTCCGGTAGGCAAACCAGTCGTGATTCGTTTGTACGGAGAGGATATTGAGACACTGCGCTCTCTTTCCGCACAAGTGAAAGACAAGGTTGCTGGTTTAGCAGGAACGTACAATGTGCAAGACGATTTCGGGGTAGAGCGCTACACCTTGGAATTTGTCGTCAATAAAGAACTGATGGAGCAAAAGCTCGTCAATTACACGGACTTGTCCACGACATTGCGTCTGGTGAGTGAAGGCATCACCGTCAGCGAGTTTGACACAGGTTCAGAGCTAGTAGATATGAAGCTGTTCTTACAAAAAGGCGAGGAAGACCCTGCCTTGCTGTTCCAACGACTCAGTATCGCAAATGCACGGGGTGAGCTAATTCCGCTGTCACAGCTCGCGGAAGTAAAACCGACCTTCAGCACACAGACGATCCCGCACCGTGACTTGTCGCGGAGCGTGACAGTTACCAGTGATTTGAAAGACCGAACTGCGACAGAAGTGATGGCAGAGATCAAGCCGATGCTCGATAGCATGTCCTTGCCGGAAGGCTATCGCTATGAAATTGGTGGCGAGACTTCCGAGCAGACCGATATTTTTATCGACATGGGCAAACTCTCGATCCTTGTCGTATTCCTGATCCTGATTTTGATTGCGATGCAATTCTACTCCTTAACCATTCCTGTACTGGTTACGAGTACGATTTACCTCGCCGTAGCGGGTAGCTTGATTGGCTTATTCGTTACGCAGACGCCGCTTGGCTTTATGACGATGATGGGGATTATTGCTTTGGCGGGTATCGTGGTGCGTAACGGGATCGTTTTGATCGAGTTCATCGAGGAGGCACGCCATACAGGCATGGAGCTCAAGCAGGCGGTTATTTCTGCGTGCGAGGCGCGACTGCGGCCGATTCTCTTGACCTCGCTCACAGCCATTGCAGGTATGATGCCGCTGGCCATTTCTGGTGATGTCTTGTTCAAACCGCTGGCGGTCACTATTATTTCCGGTTTGGCGTTTTCGACGCTGTTGACCTTGATCGTCGTACCGTCCTTCTATACGGTACTGACGCAGCGCAAGATCAAAAAGCTGGCGAAAAAAGCAGCCAAGCGCCCGGATTTGTATGGACCGGAGGCGGAAACTTTGTAGGTTTGAGAGCAGCGACGACCTTTTAGGAGGTTCGTCGCTGTTACTTTTTTCTCTCTACCCTGTCGTATGATATGATAGAATCAAAATTCACTGTCAGTAATAGAGAGAACGCAGTACAGGAAGGGAGTGTCCAGGATGCAACAGCCACAGCTTCTTCATGAAGAAAAGGTATTCAAAGACCCTGTTCACCGCTATGTCCATGTGCGGGACAAATTCATTTGGGATTTGATCAACTCGGCAGAATTCCAACGTTTGCGCAGAGTCAGGCAACTGGGCACCAGCTTTTTTACGTTTCACGGTGGGGAGCATAGCCGCTTTAACCACTCGCTTGGCGTGTATGAACTGATGCGCAGGATTTTGGAGACGTTCGAAGGCCGTATTCAGTTGACCTATGAGGAAAAGCTGCTGTGCCTATGTGCGGCTTTGCTCCACGATGTGGGCCACGGTCCGTTTTCCCATTCGTTTGAAAAGGTGTTCAAGTACCACCACGAGGATTGGACGCGCGCCATTTTGCTCGGAGATACGCAAATCAACCGAATTCTTCGTCGTTTTGATGAGAGCTTCCCGAAGAAATTGGCAGAAGTGATTAATAAGACATATGACAATAAACTGATCGTCAGCCTGATCTCCAGCCAGCTCGATGCTGATCGGATGGATTACTTGCTGCGCGATGCCTACTATACGGGCGTCAATTACGGCAATTTTGAGATTGAGCGAATCTTGCGTGTCATGCGGCCGCAGGAGGATGGCATTGTGTTTAAGTTCAGCGGGATGCATGCCGTCGAGGACTACATCATGTCCCGCTATCAAATGTACTGGCAGGTCTATTTTCATCCCGTGACACGCAGTGCCGAAGTAATCTTGTGCAAAATTTTTCAACGGGCGAAGCTTTTGTTCTCTCAAGGCTATCCGTTCATGCAGGAGCCTGTCATGCTGCTTCCTTTCTTGCAAGAAAAGGTAGAGCTCGCTGACTATTTGGCGCTCGATGAGTCGATTATTCTTTTCTATATGCAGCTATGGCGCAGAGAGCAAGATCCGGTGTTGAAAGATTTGTGCGGCCGTTTTTTGGACAGGAATCTCTTTAAATACGTCGAATATAATCCGAGGGATTTTCGCTTGCTGTCTGAGCTCAAAGAACTATTTCAATCTGCCGGAATTGATCCGATGTATTATTTGGAGGTAGACACGACCTCCGATCTTCCGTATGATTTTTACCGTGCCGGAGAAGAAGAGGAGCGCATTCCGATTATGCTCCAAATGCCTTCAGGCGAACTGGTCGAGCTGTCACAGAAGTCAGAGATTGTACAGGCCATTAGCGGAAAGCGGCGTTTTGATTACAAGCTGTACTTTCCATTGGATAAAATCATGGCTTTGCCGGGGGATCTCTCCCGTAAGATTCGAGAACGTCTGGGAGTGATGGAGGATGCTTAATCGTCACGCCAAGATCATACGCCTGATTGAGATAGTCGGCGAAGTGAGCGGGCGAAAAAAATTGCAGAAGATGGTGTACATAGGAAAACATCTGGAGATGGATTTCGATGAGCGCTACGAGTTTCACATGTACGGCCCATATTCGGAGGAACTGACGCTCAGAGTCGATGAGCTGTGCAACATGGGGCTTCTGGATGAGCAAATGGAGAGTAAAGGTGCCATTCATATGTATCGTTATTCTTTGAACGAAACCGGTCATGATTTTCTCAAGTTTCATGAGGTTGACTTCGGTAGTGGAGAACGTGCGATTTTGCGTATGAACGAGGAGAATTCCCGTTTTCTCGAGCTGGTGTCTACGATTCTGTATTTCAACCACCTGCCGTATGAGGAAATGAAGGGCAAAATCTTTACGTTTAAGAGCAAGCAGCGCTACACTGAAGAGGAGATTCAAAAAGGTCAGGCGTTTATTGAAGAACTGCGTGCGCTGATGAAGGAAGACGGCGGCACTGCACTTGAGCAATAGGGAACATCATACGAGAACAAGCACGGCGTACGAACTTGCAAGAGTTGTGGTACGTCTTTTTTTTATCCATGTCAGCCAGTCCAATGGGGCTGGCTTTTTTTGTCTCAGATTGGAGCTGCATAATACGGGCATCGTTCTTTGACAAGTACATAGGTATGAAACATTTTGATTAGCGAAAGGGAGATGGACTTGAGTAGAATCAAGCAATGGTGGCTGTGGATCGCTCTCGGTGCTGTTATTTTTGCCGTCGGTATAAGTGCGTGGGGTACAGCCAGTGCGCATGAAGTAAGAGTGGTGTACGTCTATAGTGATAGCTGCGGATATTGTACGGAGTTTGGCCCGACCTTCGAGAGAGTCGTGAAGGCGTATCCACCGGAAATGATCCAACGACTGAATATCCATAAGCAGAAAGAGCTGGATGAAGCATCGCGCCTCGGTGCAGAGGCAACCCCCACTGTTTTTGTCGTCGAAAAAGGTAAGGTGGTCGACAAGCTGGAAGGAGCCGTTCCCGAGAATATGTTGCGAAGTTTTTTGCAAAGGAACCTAGAACAGACTCTATCTTAAAATGGATAATATAGGTAAAATATCCGGTAAAGAGGGGGTCGTTCCATGAACAAACGTGCAATGATGTCATACCTACTAGCATCTGTCCTTGCAATGGCAGGGTTTACTGGAGTTGCTGACAATCATATCGTGCAAGCTGCTGCACCAGAGAAGGATTACGCATCACATCCAGCAAAGGCAGCCATTGAATTTGGTGTACAGAAGAAATATTTATGGCTGGATAGCAAGGGGAACTTTTATCCGAATAGTCAAATGACGCAAGGGCAGTTTATCGCGAGTTTAGTAGCCATTCGCGGTTTGAAGGAGGGAGCCCCCGTACCGCAGCTCCCAGCAGGGCACTGGGCGAAGACGAGCTATGAGAAGGCGCAGAAAGCGGGGATTTTGGATAATGTGAAGATTGATCCAAACCGTTTACTGACTAAAGAAGAAACAGCATTGCTTGTTTTTAATACGTGGAAGCCATATAGAGGTGAAAAAAGCCCGAATCTAACTAATACTGGTGCGTTGGTTACTTGGGGATGGATGAAGCCAGCACCAAAAGGACAACCAAAGTTCCGCGAGGATTTACCACTACTTCGAAGTGATGCTGCTGAAATTTTGCAATTCATGTGGCAGGATAAATGGCAACTCGAGCAAGGTAGACAATATGCAGATGAATTCCATAAAAGTTTGAAAGTGGTAAATGGAAAAATTACAGGAAAAGTCCCAAAAGGGGACGGTAACTTTATGATTAGAGCAATGTTTATTACTAACGGTGATGGAAGAAATGGATTCTTAAATAATGAGTCGTTCTCAGTTCCTGTTAGTACAGTAAATTCCCTTTCTTTCGAAGTAATCAACTCAAAAGACTCAGGAATAGCAGGTGGGTATTGGTATCCCCAACTCCCTAAGCTTGACCGTGAAAATAGAACACAAAAATTCTATCGCTAGTTGAGGGTACTAATATGAATAATAAAATGTACAAGCACAGAAAAGCTTTTTTTTCTGTGCTCTCTTTCTGCCTTTTGATAGGATTGATCGGTATGCATCCACTGACTACTGAGGCTGCACCCAATTTACATGGAATCAAAATCGCGAGTATTGATTCCTACAAGCGACTTGCGCCTAAAAACGGGTTCGACACAGTTTATATCCAAACGATACCTGGAAGACTGGGGGCGTCAATAGCCCAAATAGAGGTTGATAGAAGTATTGATGGACAGAAAGTATTGTTATTTTCTGATGTAGATGAAAATGCAGATAAAGGGTGGTACTTCGTAGATAAGTCCGAAGCTTATTATTGGATCAATCGTTTTGGAGGAAACCCCAACTTTATTCTCGGTGGTTCTGCTAATGTGTACAGTAAAGAAGTTGCTAATCTAACTAATCATAGTAGTCCACCATACCAATCCTACAATCTCGCAGAATTGGCTGCCACATCAGGTGGTGCAGGCTATACAAAAGGAGACAACCTTGTCCCAGATGGAATTGGTGGATATAAATCCGTAGGACATGTACGCACAACCCCACAGCCCACCGGCAGCATCACCACCGACAAAACCAAATACAACCTCAACGAAACAGTTGAGATCCATGCAAATGCCACGGACTTTTCTTACTATGACCGCGGCATTTTTGTATGGTCTTTAAATGTGATCAACAAGACAACAGGACGTGGATACAAAAGCATCTTATCTAATCAAAAATTCAACGATCCAAGCACGGCAATTCCCAAGGTAAGCGAGACAAGCAGTCCCCCAGGCTACAAGTGGACCTATACGAATACAGCATATAAACCAACGGAACCGGGCGTCTATGAGGTGTCGCTAACAGTCACTGACCTGCATCAAAGGAGCCGCCAAGGATCAAGCAGCATAAGCGTTTCCACACCGTACACAGCACAATTCACGGTAGGCGATGTAACCCCACCGGAAAAGCCAGACCCCGAAAAGCCTGACCCAGGTCCAGCATGTTCAATTGGGTCGACAAAAACCAAACTGAACATTCAAGTCGTTGGCGATAAGGATATAAAAGACCACAATGCTGTTGCAAGCGGAGGTTCAGATATCCCTGTCGAAAAAAATGCCGAAATCACTCTTTATGCCAATAAACCAGGAAAATACACAATGAATGGCTATGACTTGAAGCCTGGAGCGGATGGGAATCGGAAGGTCGCAACAGGAAGTGTGGGTAGCTCCGGACGGGTAAAAGTCGTCTACATCAGTGATGATGGAACTGAATGCTGGGAGAAATATTTGAGAGTCGAGTCGCCAGACGGTGAAGACTCATGCCCCATCGTTACCCTGTCGGCATCTGCAGTAAGAAACGGTGAAACAATTGAGATTATGCCGTTCGACACACTTACGTTTCGAGCCAAATACAAGACCAAATCCGGTGATAGCTCGGAAGCGTTGCTCAAGTGGGACGTATCTCTTCCGAACGGAAAAATCTATACCTTGCCGGTTCAGGAAAATGACAATGGCAGATGGGGTCCCTATCCTTCCTCCAGCTTAAAGCTTCCGTACGAGAATGTTCATAACCCGTATCATTTTCAATTCGAGCGCGGAAAAACGTACAAACTGAAGCTAAACTTTGATGGGACAAAGTGGAGGGAGCGACCTGAATGCAATTGGGAAATCACGATCGTCGTAAAAGATGCTTCCTGCACAATTGCTGATCAAAAAAAGGTGGCGTTTTTGGTGCATAGCGAACCACCTCTGCCATTTTCTCCTGAAGGGGAGGGCATGAATGGATCAGCCAGCTCAGGATTTACACTGAAAGACCCCATATACATCAAGTACTTTACGGAGACTGGAGATCAATACGATACCAATCTATCGTTTTCCTCGAAGGTATCTGGTACTTGGTATTGGAAGAGCTCTAGAGGAAAAACAGCGTTAACGGACAAGCTTGCGGCGGGCGAGCAATTCAGGCTCATGTTGCCAGCAAGCGTAGATGTTGGTGATGAAATCGTACTGCTGTTCGAGTCTGAGACGGGCTGCACGGGTGAGGTACGATTCACCATTGAATCTGACCAAAAATGTTGGGATATTCTAGCGTCAGTAGAAATCGATCGAAACAACCAAAAGTGGAGTAAGGATATTCAACGTGGTGAAACAATTGAAATAGCAGCAGATGAGATTCCAGACAAGCATCGGTTTCGGATGTTTTTGTCGGATGATAGTCACTTTTCTATGAGATGGTTCGACCCAGCGACCGGCTCCTGGGAAAGAAAGCGAAACGGAAAATCACTCGATAGCTCAAACAACTCCACAAATAGTCACTGGGTGTATTTCCCCAGGGACGAAAATGATCTTCTTTTAGAAGGGCTGTACAAGGTGCAATTTTATTCAACACAGAGTGACGGATGCGATGGTCATTTTTTTGTGCAAATCGGCAAAGGCGATCCAAAACCGGATGGAGAGAATTTGCTTATTGTGAAATCGAGCTTTCAAATTGATCCGAAGAGCCCTCAAGCGGCAGGAACCGATGCGAAAATTACATTCAACGTGAAGAATGCCGGGAAATTCATGCATGATACGAAATTGGCTGTTCGCTGGGCTAGCTCAGAAAAGGAAACCAGTTTGGACGTGAATGAATTCAAGCCGGGTGAGGTACGTAAGATCACGGTTCCGACGAAGTATCCGCAAAAATCCGAGGATTTTATCGCCCATATCAACCCTGCGAAATCGATGCCGGAAAATGAGACGATCTGGACGGACAATCGTGCGACTTGGCCAGTGAAGATTGTCGGTGGCGAAGTTCCCGATCCGCCTGGTGGTGGAGGCGATTTCGATGGCGGTGAAATTGGCTTAGAGATTTATGACAGTGATCGTCGACAGCTACAAAAACTGCCGCTACATGTAGATGGCGTGTGGGAACGAGAGCCTGCTACGATTCGCGTGGTCATTGATCAGACGAAAATAAACGAAGGCTTCCAAAAAGCAGAGCAGGAGCTCAATCAGAAGATAACGGAATTCAAAGCACAATTAGAGAGCTCAGTTAGCGGGGAAAATAATAAAAACGTAATCGTCACTGCGAATCCTGGGTGGATTTCAGATGCTAAGAGTATGGCAGTATATACACCGCCGCAGCTTGATCTGAAGCTGACAGGCCCTGGGGCACCGATGCAATGGCAGGTAAGCAGTGCATCTACAGGCACAGAGGTCGTGTACACGGGAACCACTGTCCCAACGCAGACGACTTGGCGCCAAGTACTGCAATCGCAAAAGTACAAAGCGGAAATCAACGGCTTTGTCATCGTGATGGATTATCAAGTCGATTTTGAACTGTCCTACGAGAGCTGTGCTATGAACGACGAAGATGAAGAGGTGTGCGAACCACAGAACATATCCAAAACGATGGCAGGACGCTATACCATTACGGTAAAAGGGGGAGAGCGCCCCTTTGAAGTATTTGAGCCAAATGCAACAGGCGCGATTCGCCATACAGACGAGTGGGCGGCGTATCATGCCAGAGATCGGTATCCAAACAGCCAGCCCAACGATTATTACGCGGGGGAACGCATCTTGACACAAGTAGAGCTACAGGAACGACACCGCCATCCCGTGAGCAATCAGTTTCCCGTAATGACATCTGCGCGGGCGTGGATTTCAGAAACTGGTTTACGCCAAACGCCGTTACAGTCGTTGTTAGCCTTGCAACTAGCAACTCCCCAGTTCTGGAGAGGACCTTCCTATTCCGCTTCGAAGCTAGGAACTCGTGAAGTGGGCGTAGATACGCCTTTGATGGGGGATAAACAGCATGGTTTCCAAAAGGATGCGAGCTACGCAGTCTATTACTCTGTTTCCTTTCGTTTTGACGTGAACAAAGGCTTTCCATATCAAAATAAAGCTTCCGGGCAAGGGCACGAGCTAAAAGATTATCATTTACCCTTCCGTATCATTGCGAATGCTTGGGAACGACAAGGAATCCGCAACCATACGACTCAGTAAATATATTTGCACCCCCTCTCTGTCTTTTTCTACTGTAAAGAAAGAAAAAGGATGAGGGGGATTTTTGTGGGAATAATCACGCGGCGCTTGCTATGTGCACTTCTCCTATTCGCATTATGCTTGGGAAATACAGTGGAACAGGGCTGGGCAAAAGAACGGGAGATATTCATAGAGGAGGCGTGGGCCTGGATCGAAGAGGGAGAGGTGCGCTTTCAGGCACAATTATCGGGTACTCCAGATAAAGTCGAGCTGTCTGTCAATCAGGACAGCGACAGCAAAACCCGTTCTTTTCACGAGGAGTCCCAGATATCCCTCGCAGTGATGCCGATGGATGATAGTCCTATCCAGATAACTATGTTCATAGATGATTCAGAGGAGCCGTTAAGTAGCTGGGAGCTTACGTTGCCTGAACAGATAGAGCTGACTGAAGAGAAAATAAAAATCAAAAAGGCAGCTTGGGACGAAATGGCTGCCGATCAGGAAGAACTATTAGAGTTGATCGAAATAGAGATCGAAGACCAAAACGAAGCTCCGCCAGAAGAGACAGAACAAGAACAGGATACCAACGATGAAGAGCTTTCGCGGTTGGCAGAGGAATTTTATGCGCATTTTGCAGGCGAGAATAAGCCAGAAGAAGCGGAACTGCGCAGTAGAGAAGCTCGCTTTGAGGTAGAACCGAATGATACGTTGGGCAGCAAATCGGACTGGCTATTTGATGGAAAGGATAGCCATGGAAAGATTAGCAGTAAAGATGATGTTGATTTTTGGAAAATCAGAGGAACAACAAATGGGCAGATGAGTATATCCCTTAGAGATATTCGGGCAAACGAGGACTACGATTTGTATGTGTATGATGAGGAGGAGCGGGAACTTGCTCGTTCTGATCAGCCTGGAAATGAGCCTGAGTTAATCGAAGGACTCGCACTGGAAAAAGACAAATGGTACTACATCAAGGTCGTTGGAAAGCAGGGCTCGTTTTCGAAAGATTACTACTACCGTTTGCGAGCCGATTTTCATGCGGATCAAGGAGGGGGCAAGGCAGATGGATACGAGCCGAATAACACAATGGAAGAGGCCTACGAGCTTGATGCGTATAACCGAAATATCGTAGGAAATCTTCATTCAAAGACGGATGTGGATTTTTACAGCTTATCCTTTAAGCTCTCCTCTACTGTAGAGGTCTCTCTAAAGGATATCCCTACTGGAATGGATATGGACGTATTTCTGCTAGACGAGGCAGGAAAAGTAGTCGCTAGATCCGAGAAAGCGAAGAACTCAGATGAACATATTATCTTCAATGCCTATCCTGGAACTTACAAAGTCAAGGTTATGGCCAGTAAACGCTCGGGATTTACCGCGAACTCGTACAGTCTTTATATAGGTGACAGAACGATCCCGGTCATCTTAATCCCGGGAGTGGGTGGATCGCGACTCGAAGTGGAGGAGAATGGAAAGAGATCGGAAATCTGGTTGGGACTTGGCGATAGTCTCATTGGAATTAATGATCCCAAACACCGCAGGCTACTCTCCTTGGAGCCGATCAAGCCAAATAGTGTAGAAGTACAGCCAGTCGTCCGTGATGCGACGATTCACCCCGAAAAAGACGATTTTTACGCGATCGAATATCTGTCCTATGCGCCGTTTTTAAAAGAACTTACCGAACAGTATTACAGCATGGTAAAGGAACTGGAGAAAGCGGGATACAAAAAGCATCGCAGCTTATTTGCACTGCCGTACGATTGGCGATACAGCAGCACCAAAAATGCCCAACTTCTAAAAGAAGAAATCGATGCTGCCCTGAAGGCAAGCGGAGCAAATCAAGTGCATTTAGTGGCACATAGCATGGGTGGGCTCCTGGTAAAAGAAACACTCTTATCTAATGTCTCCTACCAGCGCAAAGTGAATCGTGTCGTGTATATGGGCACACCCTTCCTTGGCTCTCCACGGGCCTATCAGGCTCTTAAACACGGATACAATTTTTCGATCCCTTGGCTGGATGAGGAAACAGGGAAAGTGATTTCTTCTTATGCACCTGCCGTTTACGAGCTGTTACCCTCCAAAAAATACTTTGAAACGGTTGGCTTCCTGAAAAAGAGTAACATCCAGTACTACACCTACGATGAATTTTTAAAGGACAAAAATATTCGCCTCGACTACGCGCCGCTCGTCAGACATGGCGGCAAGATGCATGAAAAGTGGGATAACAAAACGATCAATGTTCCACAGTATTCCATCGTAGGTACAGGTCAGGTAACACTACTCGGTTACTTTTATGATTCGTTTTATAACGAATGGTCCCCGATTCTCGATCCTGGCGTTGGGGACGGTACCGTTCCGTATATGAGTGCCAATTACGCCCAAAAGGATATGAAAAAACGCTACTACGTGAAAGGCGAACACGCCAAGCTGCCGACCATACCAGAAGTCATCGAACAAGTAACGCGGCTACTACAGGGAGATGAGGAATCACAACCAGGATTGCGCAATGCCCCGGATCAAAATGCTGACTACCTGTACTACATCATTGCACAAGATGACAAAAGCTTTCCTGAAGTGGCGATACAAAAATCGGGCCAGAACTTTACGCTCGATGCCAATAAAAAAGAAGTACGGGAAGACCTGTCTATTGAATATCACGATCGCATCGTTGTCATCCATGTGCGAGATGGTGAAGACCTGCAATTCCAGCCGCCTGTAGCTGTAGAGGGAGAGGAGCCAGCGCGCTATCTGATCAAACGTTTCTCTTCAGATGATTCGGAGCGTTACAAAGAAACAGGCAGACGCTACGTGCTCGATGAGCATGGACTGGCAGAGGTAGAAGAATCTACGGATTCCCATGATGAGTAGCCATCAAAAGCAAAGGGAGTAAGACAATGGATGATAATTGGTTTGTCTGGTTCATACTCGGTCCTTTCGTATTCTCATTGATGTTTGCGGGACCTTTGATCGGTTTGCTCATCGCCGCTTTCATTCGCTTCACGCTAGGCTTTCGAGGCTGGTTGATCTTTCTGAGTGTCCTTTTTATCAGCTTCGTGTACTACCTGTTTATCGTTCCCTCTGACACGATGCTAGGTGAACTGTTAGTCATGAAAGCAGCCATGGCGGTCAACACAGCAGTCGTAACGATCCTGATCATATGGGGAGTCGAAAAAGCCATCCGATTTGTAAACAAAAAACAAAACACCCAAAAGCCCATGGATAAATAACTGGGCACATAGGAAAATTGCGTCCCTGCACGTATTTCGAGTAGAATAAAAGGAAGGAGAATGATTCTGGAGGTTATTCAAATGGATATTTTTGATAATAAAAAAGGCGGCTTTACCATCATGAGTGGAAAAACCGATGTACACGGTGGCTTTGGTCAAGGTGTACTCGACCTGAATGCTGTGTCCTCAGTCATTATCGATGGGGACGAAGCGTACATTGACATGGGTGCTTTGCATGCCAAAAGTGCAGTTGAAAAGGGCATCAAATGGACGATGAATAAAGAAGAAGTACCAAATGGAAAGCCTTATTGGCTCGTTTGGGTAACAGTCGATCGCAATGAAGCTGGTCCTTACTATGCAGGGGCAACTGCGTGCTACATGGAAATCGATCGGGAAGCTCGTCGGGGATACAAAATTTTGGCAGATCACGTGAATCGCATGGATTACTCTATGAAGAGACGTATTATGCTTTCTGATTTGTCCGAGAAGGAAAAAGCCGCTCTGAAAAAGCTTTTGATTGATAATAACGCGGACATGTTTGAGAACTCCACTGAGGAATTAAAGCAAAATTTGTCCTAAAGTTGGAAATCGTGAACGGTCTGTGAACAAATCGTGAAATCAATTGTTCACACAATTGAAGTCAGGTAAACTTATTTCCATATCTGTGTACATGTACACTAGGTCAACAAACAGGGAGAGAGCCGTCACTCTTTCCCTGTTTGTGTATATATTTTCTTTTATTGATCATAGTTTTTGGGATATCGCGGAACACTAATGAGGATTGAACCAAACTGTTTGACGGAAGGGGCGGTACCCATTGGGAGAAGATCTCCGTGGTAATGAACAATCGCATGATCATTTTGTGAAGCACGGTGGCGTCCATTTCCGCACACACGTGACTCCGACCGAGATAAACAACTTTGTACGCAAGCTCCCTGCTGGAAAAAGGGACAGCTTGTTTGAAGTATTGGAACAGCTTGATAATGCCGGTCTGATTACGATCGTCAACGACCATGTTTTTGCCGATGGAGATGGAGTCGTGGGCGGCGGGGACAATCAGAGCACGCAAGGTTAATAGGTATACGAAAAAGGACGTACTCTCGCTTAGGAGAAACGTCCTTTTTTCTTTACTGATTGGGTTTCCACCAACTGCCCATGCGCTGCCAGAAGGTTGAAGAATCTGGCGGCTTCAAAGGTGTCGGTGTCTCATTCGTCGGGATGTGATCCGTGCAGTAATCTTGTGGCTCTGTGCCACTGGCGAAATAAAAGAGCTGTGGATTCGGACAATGCTCAGTCGCCAATTTTCCAGAAGCGGGATCAATATAGACAGAAACAACACCAGCTGGCATGTCAAAGAGTGCTGGAGGCTGACCTTTGAGCGCACTTTCCATGAACTGGGCCCAGATTTTTTTGGACAGATAGCCTTCCTTTACATCATCGACCTTTTGATTTTTGTCGTAACCTACCCATACGGTCGAAACCAGCTGCGGAGTGAATCCACTCAGCCAAGCGTCATAGTCCGTTGATCCTGTTTTCCCTGCTACAGGTCTGTTCATTTCACCTGCAACGCGATATCCCGTGCCGCCTTGTTCGAATACGCTTTGCATCATATTCACGAGAAGAGCAGACGCGACAGGATCAGCTACCTGTGTTTTCTCTGGTTTTTCTTCGGCTAAAATATTGCCCTCGCTGTCCTCGATAGAGGTAATGGCAATGGGCTTCACTGCTTGTCCCTTGTTCACGATTGTTGCATAAGCTGCGTTTAACTCGAGGGGAGAAACAGGTGAAGTTCCCAGTGCCAGAGAGGGAACTGCTTGCATCGAGCTGGAAATACCTAATTGCTTTGCCTGATCAACCACTTTTTGCGGCCCGAGAAAATCAATGGTCTTGACGGCATAAATGTTGTCGGAGGTTTTGATCGCTTCGCGCATGTTGATCATGGCGTTTGGATATTTTCCACCAAAATTGCCGGGAATGTACTGCTTATTGTTATCGTACGTAAAAACAGTCGGTTCGCTTTTCATCAAAGTGAGTGGTATATAGCCGTTTTGCAAGGCGGACAAATACATGATCGGCTTGAAAGAGGAACCGGGCTGCCGCTTGCCAAGCACGCGGTTGAACTGGCTCACCTTGTAGTCGCGTCCTCCTACCATCGCTTTAATATAGCCGGTAGCAGGGTCCATGGCGACGAGGGCTACCTGCAAATTCGGATTCTTCTTCGGCAAGACGGAGGCAACAATATCCTCGGCCTTTTTTTGTATGACTGGATCAAGAGTCGTGTGGATTTTCAGACCGCCATGAATAAATTTTTCTTCTTCAATCCCATATTTGTTTTTTACCAAATTGGCGATGTAATCGCGGAAATACGGAGCTGGCTCGGTTACATTCTCGTTTGTTCGCTGTTTCAGCTTGATTGGTTCCGCGTAGGCTTGCTCTACTTCCTTCGATGATAGTAGGTTGTCGCGCTCCATGGCATTCAAAATGAGCTTTTGTCTGGCTTTGGCGCGTTCCACATCGACAAATGGTGAATAATAAGTAGGACCCTTAGGGATGCCTGCAAGCATGGCGCTTTCTGCAACGGTCAAATCTTTGGCGTCCTTGCCGAAATAGGTTTGGGCAGCAGCTTGTATGCCATAGGCTGAATGACCGTAATAAATCTGATTGACGTACATCTCTAATATTTCATCCTTGCTGTAATTCAGTTCAAGCTGAATCGCAAGCAAGGCTTCTTTGATTTTTCGCTCCCACGTCTTGTCCAAACTGAGGTACAGATTTCTTGCCAATTGTTGGGTAATGGTGCTAGCACCCTGACGCATGTCCATGTTAATGACATCGACATAAGCGGCCATGGCCAATCGCTTCCAATCGAAGCCGAAATGCTCGCGGAACGAACGATCCTCGATCGCGATGGTCGCATCAAGCAATGCTGGTGAAATCTCTGCAAGTGGCACAGAAATCCGGTTCTCGCCACGGTGCATCGTATCCAAAACCTCTCCATTGGAAGCGTAGATCGTCGTGGTTTGCTTCACGAACGTTTCCGGGAGTGGTTGTGAGCGTAAGTACAAAATGAGTAGCAAGATAGCAAAAGAGAAACATAATAGGCTGAGAATGACAAATTTTACGAATTTCTTAGCCCAACGTAAATAGCGCAGCAATGGGGCTTCGCGAATGACTTCCATGTGTGCCTCTCCTCCTTTCTGCGGTTGAATCAATAAAATAGGACATACTACGTTACTAGTAGTATGTGTCGCTTGCAAGCTGGTTAAACTTTCCTCGTCAGAAAAATATCTTGCAATTTGGAAGACAGCTACTATAATTTTCTTGTTATATTGTATTTTCATGCGGTTAATTGAAGGAGGTTACATAGCCATGAACATGGAATTGTGGTACACCGAAAAACAGACGGAAAATCACGGGATAACAACGAAAATTACAGAAACCCTATACAGTGAGAAATCCGAGTTTCAACAAATCGACGTAATTAATACGAAGCAGTTTGGTCGCATGTTAGTGCTCGACGGCATGGTTATGACTACCGATGTCGATGAGTTTGTCTACCATGAAATGATTTCTCATATCGCGTTGAATACGCATCCAAACCCGAAAAAGGTTCTGGTTGTAGGCGGCGGCGATGGCGGTGCTATTCGTGAAATCGTAAAGCACGCGTCTGTAGAAAAAGCAGTTCTGGCTGAAATCGACGGTGGCGTCATTGAATCTTGCAAAAAATATTTCCCTGAGATTGCGAGTGCATTGACAGGCAATCCGCGTGTAGATGTACAAGTTATCGATGGTATTAAACATATCCATGACCACAAAGGTGAGTACGATGTGATCATGGTAGACTCTACAGAGCCAGTAGGACCTGCTGTAGGTCTGTTCGAAAAAGGTTTCTACCAAGGCATTCACGATGCTTTGAAACCAGACGGTATCATGGTTGCTCAAACGGAATCTCCTTGGTTCAACCGTGAACTGATCAAGCGCGTGTTCAAAGACCTGAAATCGATTTTCCCGGTTACTCGTCTCTACACTTGCAGCATCCCTACTTATCCATCCGGACTGTGGAGCTTCACTATTGCTTCCAAGCAACATGATCCGTTGGAAGTAGATCCAGCGAAAATCAAAGATTTGGGCACCAAATACTACAATGCGGAAGTTCACCAGGCTGCTTTCAAACTGCCTAACTTTGTGGCTGAGCTGACCCGCGACTAGTCGGAGGAGAACAACATCTATGCGTTTTGACGAAGCATACTCTGGAAATGTCTTTATCCGTAGTCACGGGAATTATGAAGAAAGCCAAGCGGTTATTTACGGTATGCCAATGGACTGGACAGTGAGCTTCCGTCCGGGCTCTCGTTTTGGCCCTTCCCGTATTCGTGAGGTATCCATCGGTCTGGAAGAGTACAGCCCGTACTTGGACAGGCTGTTGGAAGACATCAAATACTTTGATGCTGGCGATATTCCACTTCCTTTTGGAAACGTGGAAGGAAGCCTGGATGCGATCCGTACATTCGTGGCAAAAGTATTGGCTGATGGCAAGTTCCCATTGGGTATGGGCGGGGAGCACTTGGTTTCCTGGCCAGTATTCCAAGCTGTTTATGAAAAGTACAAAGACATGGTCGTGTTCCACTTTGACGCGCATACAGACCTGCGTGACAACTACGAGGGATACGAATACTCCCACTCCACCCCGATCAAAAAGGTATGCAACCTGATCGGCGGCAAAAATGTTTACTCTTTCGGTATCCGCAGCGGGATGAAAGACGAATTTGAGTGGGCAAAAGAAAACATGCATTTGTACAAATACGATGTACTGGAGCCAGTGAAGCAAGTGCTGCCTACTATCGGCAACCGTCCGATCTACCTGTCGATTGACATCGATGTATTGGACCCTGCGCACGCTCCAGGAACAGGTACAACAGAAGCAGGCGGCATCACGTCTCGTGAGCTGCTCGATACCATTCACTTCATGGCTAACAACGGTGCGAATGTCATCGGTTGTGACCTGGTGGAGGTTGCTCCTGTGTATGACCACAGTGAAATGACGCAAATCGCGGCATCTAAAATTGTTCGTGAGCTGCTCTTGAGCTTTGTAAAATAAGTGTACTTCTTTTGAATAAGCCTCCGGTTTTGTATTAGAACCGGGGGCTTTTCATTTTAGGCGGAGACGTTCCTTTATAATTAATAAACATTATAGTTTACAAAGTATAAAATAGTCAGTACAATCATAATAGTGAAATGATTCTTAGTGACGGAGGAAGAAGGAGTTGTTTTTATGAGAGAAGTATTTGCCTACGCTCCATTTCGAAAACTGTTTTTTTCTAATCTTTTCTCCGGTTTTGGGCAAGGCATGACGATGATCGGGATTGCCTGGTTCCTCGTGGAAACGACAGGCTCGGCTCAGTTGCTAGGCTCCACCATGTTTACTTCAGCGGTACTGATGTTTTTCATCGGTCCGTATATTGGTACACTCATCGATCGTTATTCCCGCAAAAAAATGCTGCTGGTAGAAAACTTGATCGGATTTGGCGTACTTGGCATGCTTGCGATCTGGGGCTTTTTCGGAGAGTACACCGAGTGGATGCTGATCGTTATCTATTTGACGACGACCTTTATGTACCAGATTCATTATCCGACACAGTCCGCACTGGTTCAGGAGACGTTCGAGCCCAAGCATTACAACAGCATCAACAGTCTGCTCGAAATCGAAGGACAGACGGCATCCGTTCTTGCTGGCGCGTTTGCGGGAATTTTACTTAGCTCCTACGGGCTGCATGTGGTCATTATTTTTAATGCTATTACGTACTTGTTCGCCTTTACCTTGCTGTCTACCATGACGTATACATTCACGCTGGAAAAAGAAGCGAAGCAAAATCAGGGTGTCGCCTGGACGGAGCAGCTGATGGAAAGCTGGCGGTACATTCGGCAAAAGAAAGGCTTCCTCCTGTTTGGCATATCGGCACTCATGCCCTTCATTGCTGTTATGGCGACGAACTTATTGAAGCCTGTTTACATAAGTCAAACGTTGCAGGCAGGTGTCTCGGTTTATTCACTAGGAGAGGTCACGTATGCACTGGGTGCGGTAGCGGCAGGTTTACTCGTTGCTGTCGTCGTTCGCAAGATGGGACAACTGGCAGCCATGATCGGCAATACGTTGTTGTTCGCGATTGCCATTGTCGTCATGATTGCTTTGCCGTATGGCTGGGCGCTGATTGCGGCGTACACGTTTTACGGGTGGAGTAACGCTTCTGTCCGCTTGATTCGGCAATCGCTCTATATGACAGTTGTGCCGAAGAATCAGATGGGGCGGGTGATGAGCTTTTTCAACTCAATCGGCATGATGATGCGTTTGGTTCTTATCGGTATGTTTACGGCTATGATCGATTATACGGGGGCAGGAGTCGGGTACTTAGTGTTGGCAGGTCTGCTGTTGCTTGCGGCGATCGGAATTGCCGCTACCATGAGATACTTGCTGGCGGATGCCAAAGCAGAGGCGGCGGTTGCCACACAAGAGTGATGAAGGGTAGAATGTAGGGATAAATGGGAAGCGAAAGAAAGTGGAGTGTGGAAGCAGCATGCAAGACATACAAGTGAAATTGACGGCACGGCATCATGTCGAAGGCAACTGGGAAGAAACGACCCACAGCTATGAGGGTAAGCGAGTGCAAAAAGCATCCGCCTGGTACTTGACCTACAAAGAGCAGATGGAAGGCGCAGGCGAAGTAAGCACGACTCTGAAGCTGACAGATACGTCCATTACGCTGGTTCGTCAGGGCGGTGTTTCAACCAGACAGCAATTCGAAAAAGGAGCTAGCACCCATTCTACCTATCAAAGTCCCTATGGCCCGTTTGCGATGGAGACGCATACGAACAAGCTGCGAATCCGCTACGAGGAAGAGGTGCCTATACAGGTAGAAATCGCGTACCAGCTATGGATGAATGAGCAGTACGCTGGTGAGCATGAGCTGAAAATAGAGCTAGGAAAATAAGCCGCCCTTTGCAAGGGCGGTTTTTTGCACGTACAATAGGAGTACTTGCGGCTGGATGTGAAAGGGGGATACAGCATGTTTGTACTTGTAAATGGACTATTAGCCGGTCTGGGTCTTGCTGCTTTTTTGGCGCTCGGAGATGGATTGTTTGATACCAATACCTTTCCCGTTTTAATTGATGTCAGCTATGTACCGGGCATGGAAAACCTGCCCTCTATTGTAGAGCTTTTGATTCACTTGCTGCTCAGTGTGATCGTAGCCTTTTTTCTCATGCATTTTTATCCGCGGGAACGAAAAGCCCAATCGGTACGATACTTGCTGTACTGGATGCTCGGTTTCTCTGTCGCGTTTTTCCCATTTAGCCTGTTGAGTCAATCTGCGATGAGTTTGACAGCGTTTCTCATCTGGGTATTGGGACATTTACTGTATACCGGAATGCTTGCTATTCAGGTAGGGCGTAATCGATAATATCGTAAAAGTGCCGAATATTCGGCGAAGTGATGATTTTTTGGCAGCATGTGGAAGGAAGGAGTGAAAGCCAGGATGCCGTTGTCAGATACGGTAGAAATGTTGCAGGCGATCTTGGGTGCCATCGATGAAGGAATTCACGTTGTGGACGCAAATGGAATTACCATTTTTTACAATCACGTCGCAGCCAAGCTCGATGGGCTGACCTCAGAAGAGGTATTGGGGAAGCCGTTATTGGAGGTTTTTCCTTCACTTGATCGACAGTCGAGTACCCTGCTTCGTGTCATCGATAGTGGCGAATCAATCTACAACCAGACACAGACATATAAGAACTGGAAGGGAATGCGAGTAGAGACAATCAACACGACACTTCCGGTGAGGGTAGGCAAACGGTTAGTCGGTGCAGTCGAGGTGGCGAAGGATATCGGCAAGCTAAAAGAACTGTCGGAGCGCTTGGTCGATCTTCAGGCCAAGATTAGCAAGCCGAAACGAACAAAACGCACGGTAGATGAGACGACTTTCCATTTCGAAGACATTTTGACGATGAGTGAAAAAATGAAGCGCCTCAAAGAACGTGCTCGAAAAGCTGCTCGGACAACCTCTCCCGTGTTGATATATGGCGAGACTGGGACGGGAAAAGAACTGTTTGTCCAATCTATCCATCAGGCTTCCGTACGCAGCAATAAGCCATTCATCGCGCAAAACTGTGCCGCGCTGCCGGCTACGCTGCTCGAAAGCTTGCTCTTTGGCACGACAAAAGGAAGCTTCACGGGAGCCGATGATCGACCAGGGTTATTCGAGCTGGCGGACGGCGGTACTTTATTTCTAGATGAACTGAACAGTATGCAGCTCGATTTGCAGGCAAAGCTGTTGCGAGTCCTCCAGGACGGTCAGATCAGACGAATCGGCGGGAGCCAATCGACTAAAGTGGACGTACGGGTAATTGCCGCAGTCAACGAAGCACCACAGTCACTCGTGGAGCGGGGAGTCATGCGAACCGACCTGTACTACCGGATCAACGTCGTCTCTTTTGAATTGCCGCCATTGCGCGAGCGCAGAGAAGATGTAGATATGCTGATCGATCATTTCTTGCAAAAGTTCAATCGGATTTTCGAGATGAATGTGCGTGGAATCAGCAGTGAAGTAGCGCGTTTGTTTGCTGCGTATGATTGGCCGGGCAACGTACGTGAACTGGAGCATGTCATAGAAGCAGCCATGAATATGGTGGAGTCTGACATCATTTTGCTAGATCATCTTCCAGCTCATTTGCTGGAACGCTCGCAGTCAGAGAAAAAAGAAGCGCCTATTTCGGCGCAACTCCTGTCAAAGGAAGGCTGTACGCTGCCCGATATTTTGCGTGAGGTGGAGGAAAAGGTGATCAAAGATGCGATGCAGCAAACGGACGGTAATGTCCTTCGTGCCGCCAAGCTCTTGGGAATCCCAAGACAAACACTGCAATACAAGCTCTCGCAACGGATGATCCCTCCCTGTTGAGTGCCGAAAATTCGGCAGACTCACATAGGCACAAGTCAGGATGGAGCGCTCACAAAACGCTCTATTCCTTATTTTCTAAATCTTTTGATTTGTTGGCATGACACTTGCATCTCTTGTTGGTTGAGTGAAACGCAGAGGTTCACCATAAGACGAGAGGAGACGGGATGCACATGACAGTAGCGACAAAACGCGATTGGCGTTCGATAGAACTTTGGAAGGATGTCACGGACGAGCAATGGAATGACTGGATGTGGCAGCTTACGCACACCATCAAGACGGTCGATGATTTGAAGCAGGTAATCAACCTGACACCGGAAGAGGAAGAGGGCGTACGGATTTCTACGCAAACCATTCCACTCAACATCACACCGTACTATGCTCATCTGATGGATCCAGATGATCCAAGCGATCCGGTTCGCATGCAGTCTGTACCTTTGTCCTCTGAGATGGTTCGTACGAAATACGACATGGAAGATCCACTCCACGAGGACACCGATTCTCCCGTACCTGGTCTGACGCATCGTTATCCAGATCGTGTGCTTTTCCTGGTAACGAACCAATGCTCCATGTATTGCCGTTACTGTACGCGCCGTCGCTTTTCCGGCCAGATCGGCATGGGCGTGCCAAAGAAACAGCTGGATGCCTGTATCGATTACATCCGCAGCAGACCAGAAGTCCGCGATGTACTGCTCTCCGGTGGAGATGGTCTGTTGATCAACGACCGCGTATTGGAATACATCATCAGCAGCCTGCGCGACATCCCGCATGTTGAAATTATTCGAATCGGTACGCGTGCACCAGTTGTATTCCCGCAGCGCATTACCGAAAACCTGTGTAATATTCTGAAAAAATACCATCCAGTCTGGCTCAATACACACTTTAACCATCCAAAAGAAATTACGCCGGAAGCGAAGCTGGCTTGCGAAATGCTCGCCAACGCTGGTGTTCCGCTCGGCAATCAGGCAGTTATTTTGGCTGGCATTAACGATTGTGCGAATACGATGAAAAAGCTGGTGCAGGACCTGGTCAAAATCCGTGTCCGCCCGTATTACATCTATCAATGCGACCTGTCAGAAGGAATCGGACACTTCCGCGCGCCTGTCAGCAAAGGGATCGAAATCATTGAGCACCTACGCGGTCATACTTCCGGCTATGCAGTTCCGACCTTTGTAGTAGACGCTCCCCACGGCGGAGGCAAAATTCCAGTCAGCCCGAACTACATCATCTCGCAAGCATCTGATAAAGTTGTGCTGCGTAATTTTGAAGGCGTTATCACGTCCTATCCAGAGCCGAAGCAATACCACGAGCACGACGAGGAAAACTGCGAATACTGCATGGCTGCAAAAGGCAAAGCGGTTGGTATCGCAGCACTCATGCAAGACGAGGTAGACAATCTGGAGCCGACTGATCTGCCGCGCAACAAGCGGATCAAGGCGACCAAGGTCAAATCACTCGCAGATGTGCGGTCGGAGCAAAAGACCAAAAAAGAACAGACCACTGCCGAGACGAAGGAAGCCTCAGGAAAATAAGCAGGATCAACAGCTACCCGTATGAAGGTAGCTGTTTCTTTTTTCGTAAGAATATTTCCAACTCTTTGAAGAGGATGGATGATTCGCAACTTGTGTGATAAGATCGAGTTGTACCTAATATGAGCGGTCGCTCAGTATCGTTTCATTTTTCGAAAAAAATAAACAAACTGACTGAATACTCATTCATTTATTTCCATGATTCTGATAAGATAGAAAAAAACGATTTTCACGTCCAAAGACAAACTCGCATTAGAGGGGAGTAGAAATTATGCTGGCACTCATTAATTTGATCGCCTTTTTCCTGGTTCTCGCTTACGGGCTGTATTTAGCTGGGCATGTCGTATACAGCAGATACTTGTTCATCAAGCTGGGGAAAAAGCCAGATGTGAAAAATGACTTTGGGGCACGCATCAATCTGATGCTGGACAACGTCATTTTCCACAAGAAGCTGCTGAAGGACAAAAAGAGCGGCGTGATGCACGTCGTCATGTTTTACGGTTTTATCACTCTGCAATTCGGAGCCATCGAGCTGATTATCAAAGGGCTTTCGAAAGGCTACGAGCTCCCTTTTGGTAGCGCGCACAAATACTTCTCCGTCATGCAGGAGATCACCACGTTTCTCATTTTGGCAGCGGTCGGCTACGCTTTCTACCGCCGCTATATTGAAAAGCTCAAGCGTCTGAAGCGCGGCTTCAAATCAGGACTCGTCCTCTTGCTGATCTCCTCCTTGATGGCGACCGTGTTGCTCTCGCTTGCTTTTGAACAAATTTGGCTCGGACACGAACCCTCCGGCTTTGCTCCGATCTCTTCTGTTTTCGCAATCGTATTCTCCGCGATTGGGGTAGGGACAACCGGTGCAGCGGTAGGCTTTTACGTTTTCTGGTGGCTGCATCTGATCATCTTGCTCGGCTTCGCGATATATGTGCCGCAGTCCAAGCACGCGCACTTGCTGTTTGCGCCCGTCAACGTGTGGTTCAAGAAGCTGGACCCGCCAGGCAAGCTGACCAGCATCAACTTCGAGGACGAGACGCAGGAAGTATTCGGTGTCGGCAAGATCGAGGATTTTACACAAACGCAGCTTATCGACCTGTACGCTTGTGTGGAGTGCGGTCGCTGCACGAATATGTGCCCAGCCTCGGGAACGGGAAAAATGCTCTCCCCGATGGATCTGATTACGAAAATGCGCGATCATTTGACCGAAAAAGGTGCGTCGGTGACATCACGTACACCATGGATGCCGAACTTCGCCTTTTCGCAGACGACTGCCAACCAGATTGCGATCCAAGCATCTGAAGTAGCGGCGACGGCGGAAGGAGCAACCGCGGTCTATGAGAAAAACTTGATCGGCGATGTCATTACCGAGCAGGAGCTATGGGCTTGTACGACCTGTCGTAACTGCGAAGACCAATGCCCGGTGATGAACGAGCACGTAGATAAAATCATCGACATGCGCCGTTATTTGGTCATGACGGAAGGCAGCATGCCAGCCGAAGCGCAGCGTGCCTTGAACAATATCGAGCGTCAAGGTAACCCATGGGGAATCAACCGCAAAGACCGGACGAAATGGATTGAAGGTCTGAATGATGAGTACGAGGTGCCGACGGTAAAACAGGTCGAGGAATTCGAGTACTTGTTCTGGGTAGGCTCGATGGGATCGTTTGACTTGCGCAGTCAAAAAATTTCACAGGCATTTGTGAAGCTCATGCACGAAGCAGGCGTGAAGTTCGCCATCCTGGGCAATGAGGAAAAGAACTCTGGCGATACCGCTCGCCGCATTGGTAACGAGTTCTTGTTCCAGCAGCTCGCCCAAGAAAATATCGCTTTGTTTGAAGCGTATGAAGTCAAAAAAATCGTCACCTGCGACCCGCATGCGTTCAATACGTTTAAGAACGAGTATCCGGAGTTTGGGTTAAATGCAGAGGTGTATCACCACTCCGAGCTGTTGGCGGAGTGGGTGAAGGAAGGCAAATTGAAGCCAACCAAGGAAGTCAAAGAGCGCATCACCTACCACGATTCCTGCTACTTGGGCCGCTACAACGAAATTTACGACAAGCCACGCGTGATCCTCGAAGCCATTCCAGGCGTAGAGGTGGTCGAGATGAAGCGCAGCGGCTGCGACAGTATGTGCTGCGGAGCGGGCGGCGGCTTGATGTGGATGGAGGAGCACGAAGGTTCCCGTGTCAACGTCACACGTACAGAGCAAGCTCTGGAGGTCAACCCGACGGAAATCGCCAGTGCATGCCCGTACTGCCTAACGATGATGAACGACGGAATCAAGACCAAAGAGCAGGAAGATCACGTCAAAACACGCGACGTCGCGGAAATTCTCGCAGACGCCATCTAGGTTCATACCATGCGCAAGCCTCATGCTGATCAAGCGACGAGGCTTGCGCATTATTTTTTTAAAAAAAACTGTAAGATAGAGGAGCTAGCTGAATCTAAAGGAGTGGGAAGGGAGTGAGGAAGCTGGACCTTACAGAGAAAAGCTTAACCAAAACAACAGAAGCAATATTTGATGAATTAATCCGGCATTATTTGAAAAAGGTGCTGCGACTTGTGTACTTGATAGTCAAGGACCGCAGCGTGGCAGAAGATATCGCTCAGGATGTGTTCCTGATAGCTTACAAAAACTTGGGGAAATTCCGCCAAGAAAGCTCGATGCAAACATGGGTGTACCGAATTGCCGTCAACGAAGCGAAAAAGCACCTTCGCTCGTGGTCGTTTCGTCATCTGTTTTTCAAGCCAGAAGTGGACATAGAGGTAGTCGAGGGAGCAGAGTCGGCTGTTTTACAAAATGACCTTCGCGCTCGTTTTGCTCATCTCGTCATGAAGCTGCCGCATAGCTATCGTCAGTTGATTGTTCTTCACTACTACGAGGAGTTGTCCGTCGAGGAGATTGCGGTGATTATGGACACGTCCGCAGGAGCGATTTATACGAAAATGCACCGTGCACGTCAAAAGCTCAAAGCGCTCCTGGAAAAGGAGGGGATCGAATGAACCTGGATAAATTGCTGGAGGAATTCAAGGAAACGGCTGACCGAACGTTGTTGCGCGGAATGGAAGATACCACTGACTTGGAGGAGCGGATTCGCATGAATATGGAGAAGAAAGGCAAGAAAAGGTTTCGGTTCACCTACCCTTTAAGCGCAGCACTTGTTGCGGTTGTGCTTGTCATTGGGTTTACCCCTTATCTACTGCAAAAGGAAGGCACGAGTACACATACGCCGAACGGAACGTCTGCCGAGCCAGGTACCCATCAAAAGCCCGATCCAAAGGCGCACCCTGCTTCTGATGATCAGGCGATTATGGAAACGGTGGATGAAATCGTCGGTGTCTTGCGTGTTGGGATGACACAAGATCAAATCAAAGACAAAGTTTCGATGACTTACACAGCCATGGATGATTACGGAGGTGGCGGGGACGATGGTGCAGATGAGTATTGGGGCTATTCGATTTTCGCAAAAGAAGGGTATAAACGAAAAGATTGGGCGATGATCGAAACAGAAGGTCTGTTAAAAAGAGACGTGGGCTTGGAGCTGTTAGTTGGATGGAAGGATAAAAAGCTTCATTGGTATACCCTAAGCTATGTCCAAGGCAAAGACGTCTATCTTTTCAAAATGAACAGTAACGGTACCGTTAATGAGGATGTCGTAGATGTCCCCCAGAATGGCACACAAACACCAGTAGCTACGTCCGTATTTGATTTAAAGCCAGAGGAACAGGATCGTTATTACAATTACATGTATGAGAAAAAAGATGATCTTTTGCGTGGTTTATCTCCAATCGATGTATTGAAGCTGTATGTGAAAGCACAGCAAGAGGGTCAACTCGAAATGCAGTACGCTTTGCATATCGAGGACGATGGATCAGAGAAGCCAACACCGGAGCAATACTTGGAAGATATGAAGAAAGATCCGGTTGGAGCACGAAATAGCTGGAAGCAGTTGAAAAAGATGCGAGAATTGGCAAGTGACATAACGCTTGAGCAAACGTCTGAAAAGGAAGCGGTTGTATGGGTGACCTTCAAGGACAACAGTGATAAGGTTGGATATAAAATGCAGAAAAACAAACAAGGCATCTGGAAACTAAACTGGATGGCACGACAATAGCAAGAAGAGCCTGACTCTCAATAAAGTCAGGCTCTTCTTTTTTTCATTATTGATTGACTATTCGTACGGAAGACGGCAAAATAAAAGCATGCAAAATGAACGAACGCTCGATCGATTGAGTTATTGTTGATGTGAATTATCATCCGAATGGAGGTCATTCGATGAAAACAGTCATTGTAGGGGCAGCGCGTACCCCGTTTGGTAAGTTTGGCGGATCTTTGAAAGCGCTATCGGCAGTTGAGCTCGGCTCCATCGTGATCCAGGAAGCCGTAGAGCGCGCTGGCATTTCTGGAGAACAGGTAGACGAAGTGATTATGGGCATGGTCTTGCAGGCAGGTGCGGGTCAGGTGCCCTCACGCCAGGCGGCTCGTAAGGCTGGTTTGCCATGGAATGTAGCGAGCGAGACGATTAACAAGGTATGTGCGTCCGGGATGCGTGCAGTGACGTTGGGGGACCAGATCATTCGCGCAGGAGACGGAGAAATCATCGTCGCTGGCGGCATGGAGAGCATGAGCAACGCACCGTACGCACTGCCAGATGCACGCAACGGGATGAGGATGGGAGATGCGACGGTTCGCGATCTCATGATGTATGACGGCCTCACTTGCCCGTTTCATCAAGTGGCGATGGCTGTCCACGGTAGCAATGTGGCGGAAGAGAACGGGATTACGCGGGAAGAGCAGGATGCGTGGGCACTGCGCAGTCAGCAGAGAGCTGCTCAAGCGATGGAAAAAGGACTTTTTGCCGAAGAGCTAGTATCGGTTTCCATTCCGCAAAGAAAAGGGGAGCCGCTGCAAGTAATCGTGGATGAAGGACCGCGTCCAGATACCACCGAGGAAGGATTGGCGAAGCTGCCTCCCGTGTACAAAAAGGACGGGACGATCACGGCAGGCAATGCTCCAGGAATTAACGACGGAGCGGCAGCGATGGTGTTGATGTCGGATGCAAAAGCGCAGCAACTAGGTATCAAGCCGCTTGCGACGATTCTTGGTCACGCCGAGGTCGGCGCAGATGCACCTTATATCGCGACAACTCCGGGGCTTGCCATTAACAAGCTCCTGGAGAAGACAGGAGTAGCTCTTTCTGACATCGATTTGTTCGAGGTGAACGAAGCGTTTGCTGCGGTGATTTTGACCAGTGGAAAAATTGTCGGCTGGGACGCGGAGAAAGTGAATGTGAACGGCGGAGCGATCGCGTTTGGACACCCGATTGGGGCGAGTGGGGCTCGGATTATTATGCACCTCGCCTATGAATTGAAGAGACGAGGCGGCGGTTTGGGAATCGCGGCAATTTGCAGTGGTGCCGCACAGGGTGACGCCATCTTGATTAAAGTGGAGTAAGGGAGGCCTTTTTGCATGAACGTACAAACCATTATGGTCATCGGAGCAGGACAGATGGGCAGCGGGATTGCCCAAGTAGCGGCGCAGGCTGGCTTTCGTGTTTATTTGAATGACGTCCAGCAGGCGTTTGTGGAACGCGGTCTGGCTACGATTGCAAAAAACTTGTCGCGCAACGTGGAAAAAGGCAAGCTCAGCGAAGCGGAAAAGGAATCGATTCTCGGTCGTTTGACACTGTCTACTGATCTGGCAGATGCGTCTGATGCAGATTTTGTGGTAGAAGCGGTGACGGAAAACATGGCCGTCAAAACGCAAATCTTTTCCAAGCTGGACGAGGTATGTCCGCCGCATACGGTGCTTGCGAGCAATACATCCTCCCTGCCGATCACCGAGATCGCAGCAGTTACGAAGCGGCCGGAAAAAGTAATCGGCATGCACTTCATGAACCCAGTTCCCGTGATGAAGCTGGTTGAGATCATCCGCGGCCTGCAAACAGCCGATGAGGTTTATCAACTGACAGAAGATTTGTCCAAACAAATGAGCAAAGTGCCCGTGAGCGTAAACGATTTCCCAGGGTTTGTGTCCAATCGGGTACTGATGCCCATGCTTAATGAAGCGATTTATTGTGTGTACGAAGGAGTTGCAACACCGGAAGCGATCGATGAAGTCATGAAGCTGGGCATGAACCATCCAATGGGGCCGCTTCAGCTGGCTGATTTCATCGGGCTGGACACTTGCCTCTACATTATGGAGGTACTGCACGAAGGGTTCGGTGATTCGAAATACCGCCCATGCCCGTTGCTGCGTAAGTACGTCAAAGCAGGATGGCTAGGCAAAAAATCCGGTCGTGGTTTCTACGTGTATAACTAACAGTGGAATTTTGCAGAAAGGTAGGACGGACATGGATTTTCGATTGAACGAAGAGCAAGAGATGATGCGCCGCATGGTGCGAGACTTTGCCCAGAAAGAGATCGCACCTTTCGTACCGGTGATGGAAGAGACGGACCAGTTCCCGCGTCAGATCCTCAAAAAGATGGGCGAGATGGGACTCATGGGCATTCCGGTCGCCGAGGAGTGGGGAGGAGCAGGAGCGGACTTTATTTCCTACATTTTGGCCATTCACGAGATTTCCAAGGTGAGTGCGACTGTAGGCGTCATTTTGTCCGTGCATACCTCAGTCGGCACGAACCCGATTCTCTACTTCGGTACCGAGGAGCAAAAACGCAAATACGTGACCAAGCTAGCGAGTGGGGAATACCTCGGAGCTTTTGCCTTGACCGAGCCGCATGCAGGTTCTGACGCGAGCAGTATCCGAACCACAGCCGTGAAAAAAGGTGATGAGTACATCCTGAACGGAAACAAGGTGTTCATCACAAACGGTGGGGAGGCAGATACGTATATCGCGTTTGCGGTTACCGACTCGACGAAAGGAACGAAAGGAATATCCGCCTTTATCGTAGACAAGAATACGCCGGGCTTCACGGTTGGGAAAAAGGAAAAGAAGATGGGGCTTCACGGTTCCTATACGACAGAGCTTGTATTCGACAATGCGCGTGTACCGGCTGCCAACCTCCTAGGTCAGGAGGGGGAAGGCTTCTGTATCGCGATGGCGAATCTGGATTCCGGTCGAATCGGGATTGCTGCACAAGCCCTTGGTATTGCCGAGGCCGCAGTCCAGTACGCGACAGAGTACGCGCGGGAACGCAAGCAGTTCGGGCAATCGATTGCCAAGCAGCAAGCCATCGCTTTTAAGCTGGCTGACATGGCGACGAAAGCAGAAGTAGCCCGGTTGCTGGTATACCGAGCGGCGTGGCTGCGCAGTCAAGGAATCGCTTGTGGAATGGAAGCCTCGATGGCAAAGCGTTTTGCCACAGACTCCGCGATGGAGCTTGCCACTGAAGCCGTGCAAATCTTTGGGGGCTATGGCTACACCAGAGAATATCCGGTGGAGCGTCTATTCCGGGATGCGAAAGTAACGCAAATCTATGAGGGCACCAACGAAATTCAACGAATCGTTATCGCCAAGCATTTGCTTGCTGATTAAATAGACAGATGAAAAAGACATGGGGGAGTGAGCCATATGAATTTCCAACTGACGGAAGAACATGACATGATGCGCAAAATGATTCGCGACTTTGCAGAGAATCAAGTAGCTCCGACAGCAGCCGAGCGCGACGAAGAAGAGTGCTTTGATCGTTCCATTTTTGAGCAAATGGCTGAGCTTGGACTGACAGGAATTCCTTGGTCGGAACAATACGGAGGTGCAGGTGCAGATTACCTGAGCTACGTTATTGCAGTGGAAGAACTCTCCCGTGTGGATGCTTCCATCGGTGTGACACTGTCCGCACATGTTTCCTTGGCGAGCTGGCCGATTTACAAGTTCGGGACAGAGGAGCAAAAACAAAAGTTTTTGCGTCCATTAGCAGAAGGTAAGAAGATGGGCGCGTACTGTTTGACCGAGGCGGGTTCTGGCTCTGATTCTGCTGGAATGCGCACGACAGCCGTACGCGATGGTGATCACTATATTATAAATGGCACCAAAATTTTCATTACCAATGCGGGCGAAGCCGAAATCTACATCGTATTCGCGGTCACTCAACCAGAGTTGCAGCATAAAGGCATCACGGCCTTCATCGTAGAAAAAGGCATGGACGGCTTCACAATGGGGAAAAAGGAGAAAAAGCTGGGTATCCGTTCCTCGCCAACACTTGCGGTCAATTTTGAAGATGTGCGCGTGCCGGTAGAAAATAGACTGGGCGAAGAAGGCCAAGGCTTCAAGATCGCGATGATGACGTTGGACGGTGGAAGAAACGGTATCGCCGCTCAAGCATTGGGAATTGCACAAGGTGCATACGAGCATGCGCGGAACTATGCCAAAGAACGCAACCAGTTCGGCAAACCAATCGCTTCCTTGCAGGCAATTCAGTTCAAGCTTGCAGACATGGCAACCAAGATCGAAGCATCCCGTTTGCTCACTTACCAAGCAGCGTGGTTGGAGGATCAAGGTCTTCCTTATGGTAAAGCATCGGCCATGTCCAAGGTTTTCGCCGGGGACACAGCGATGGAAGTGACTACCGAGGCAGTTCAAGTTTTTGGTGGCTACGGTTATACGCGTGAGTATCCTGTGGAGCGCTTCATGCGCGATGCCAAAATTACACAAATATATGAAGGAACAAATGAAATCCAGCGTGTCGTGATCAGCAACTTCCTACTAAAAGAGTAGGAAGTGGTCCAGTCTTCCAACACGGTTGAAAACGTAGAAAAGAAAAGTTTGGCTTTGTGCTCTTACTCGCGTATAATGATCTGCGAATGATACAAAAGTAGAGTGTTTGCGCCTTCTTTTCTATGAGGCGTCTGACCAAACGCTCAGTCGGTTGGAAAGGTGGATTTTGGAGTGTCTGATAAGAGAAAAGCGATACCGTCCCTAGTAAAGGACCCAAAACTGATCGAGAGAAGACGAGAGCAGATTATTGAGGCTGCCGTTCATCTCTTCATTAATAAAGGCTTTCATAAAACGACGACAAGGGAAATTGCCCGGGCGTCTGGGTTTAGTATTGGTACGCTGTATGAGTATATCGAGTCAAAAGAAGACGTGCTCTATCTTGTTTGTGATGCCATTCATGCGGAGATGGAGACGCGCTTGCGTGAAGCGATCAACTTCAACGGAACTGGTTTGAAAACATTAAAGGTAGCACTAAAGAGCCTGATCCGCGTGATGGATCAGATGAGCGACCGCGTCTTGCTTATTTATCAGGAAGCCAAATCATTGCCAAAAGAAACACTCCGCTACGTGTTGGGGCGTGAAGAAGCCATTTCGCATATTTTCGTCGAAATTCTGGAAAAAGGGATTGCTGACGGTTCGCTGCGCATAGACGAAAAGAACGTCAAGCTGATGGCGGACAATATCATGGTGCTGGGCGAAATGTGGGTCTTCCGCCGCTGGGCATTGAAAAAGCACTATACCATTGAGGAGTACACAGAGAAGCAGATCGCGCTTCTGCTGCGCGAAATCAGTGTCTCCGATTAAGAAGAGAGTTTAAAAAGTCTGGAAAACATAGGGTGCCAAGCATGCCTCGCGTCTACCGCGCCTTGATCTGCTTGGCCCTGTTTTTCCTCTTTTTAAGCTTATGAAAAGGAGAGTGGAACGATGGAAACGGAAGTGTATCGTCCGCAAAACAAGGTTCGCTTTGTGACCGCAGCCAGTCTGTATGACGGTCACGATGCCTCGATTAATATCATGCGCCGTATTTTACAATCGTCGGGAGTAGAAGTGATCCATCTCGGACACAACCGCTCTGTTGACGATATTGTAACAGCCGCTGTCCAGGAGGATGTGCAAGGGATTGCCATCAGCTCCTACCAAGGCGGTCATGTGGAGTATTTCAAATACGTAATTGATTTATTACGCGAGCGGGGAGCAGAGCATATCCGTGTTTTTGGCGGCGGTGGCGGCGTTATCGTTCCACGCGAGATTCGGGAATTAGAAGAGTACGGAGTCTGTAAAATTTACTCGCCGGATGACGGCAGACGATTGGGCTTGCAGGGCATGATAAACGATATGATCAGACATAGCGATTTCCCGACCGTCAAGCAGTTGGAGGAAGAAGTAGCAGGCTTGCGCGAGCAAAACCACCAGGCGATTGCCCGGCTTATTTCCGTTGCAGAGTATACAGTGGACCAGCCCGAATGGACAGAACCTCTCCGCACAAGTTTAGTGGAAGCCGATTCAACCATTCCGGTATTAGGAATTACGGGTACGGGTGGAGCGGGCAAAAGCTCATTGACTGATGAGCTTGTTCGTCGTTTTATTCGCAATTATCCTGAGAAGACGGTCGCGATCTTGTCTGTCGATCCGTCCAAGCAAAAGTCAGGCGGAGCGTTACTAGGTGACCGCATCCGCATGAATGCCAATTCGACGCCGCGCGTTTACATGCGCAGTCTCGCCACCCGCAAATCGGGAATGGAGCTGTCAGCGGCCTTAAAAGACGCGATTCAAGTAACGCGATCTGCCCACTTCGATCTGATTATTGTGGAAACGAGCGGGATCGGTCAGGGGGATGCGCAGGTCACTGAAGTGTGCGACGTCTCCATGTACGTCATGACCAGTGAATTCGGGGCACCATCCCAGCTAGAAAAGATTGATATGCTGGACTTTGCTGATGTGATCGCGATCAACAAATTTGAGCGCAAAGGCTCGGAGGACGCTCTTCGCGAGGTTCGTAAGCAATATCGACGCAATCACCAGCTTTTTGAGCTGCCGGATGAGAAGGTTCCTGTATATGGTACGATTGCGAGCCAGTTTAACGATCCGGGAACGAATGTGTTGTTTGCTGCCCTGATGCATCGAATTGTAGAAAAGACTGGCGTTGACTGGTCTGTAAATCATTTGGATACGACTCCGGTTCATATTCATAAAACTTCGTTGATTCCGACAGAGAAAATCAATTATTTGCAAGACATTGCCAATACTGTCCGGCAATACCGGGTCTATGCCGAAGAGCAGTCGGTGATTGCACGCAAACTGTTTCAATTGCAGGGCGCAAAGGAGACGGTGCTTGCCTCGGGCGATTCTGTAGCTGCCGAGCTGGCGGTGGTGCTTGATAAACAAATCGTTCTCTTTGAAGAAAAGCTGCATCCGGAGTGCCGGCGTATCCTCGATAATTGGCCGAAGCTCAAGGAAGCGTATCGGAAGGATCAATTCGTTACGAAAATTCGCGATAAAGAATTGATCACCAAGCTTTTCAGCGAATCGTTGTCGGGGACACGCATTTCAAAAGTCGCCGTCCCAGATTACGAGGATTGGGGCGAAATTTTAAAGTGGTCGTTAAAAGAAAATGTCCCTGGTGAATTCCCGTATACGGCAGGAGTATTTCCATTTAAACGCGAGGGAGAAGATCCCAAGCGACAATTTGCAGGCGAAGGTACTCCCGAGCGGACGAACAGGCGCTTTCACTTCCTGTCTCAAAATGATGAGGCGAAGCGACTCAGCACGGCTTTTGACTCGGTTACGCTGTATGGTGAGGACCCTGACTACCGTCCTGATATTTACGGGAAAATCGGTACGAGTGGGGTCAGCATTTGCACCCTGGATGACATGAAAAAGCTGTACGCCGGCTTTGATCTTTGTGCACCCAGCACTTCGGTGTCCATGACGATCAATGGTCCTGCACCCATGATTTTGGCCATGTTCATGAATACGGCGATCGAGCAGCAACTGGGTGCTTTTGTCCAAAAAGAAGGGCGTCAGCCTACCGAGGACGAAGCGAAGCAAATCAGAGCGTACACGCTGTCGACTGTTCGCGGAACCGTTCAGGCAGATATTTTGAAAGAGGATCAGGGGCAAAACACGTGTATCTTCTCGACAGAATTTGCCTTGCGAATGATGGGGGATATCCAGCAGTATTTTATCGACCAGAAGGTGCGGAACTACTACTCCGTGTCGATTTCCGGTTATCATATTGCGGAGGCGGGGGCGAATCCGATTACGCAGCTTGCGTTTACGCTGTCTAACGGATTTACCTATGTAGAGTACTATTTGAGCCGCGGAATGAACATCGATGACTTTGCGCCCAACCTGTCTTTCTTCTTCTCCAATGGTCTCGATCCAGAATACACCGTGATTGGACGAGTGGCTCGTCGGATTTGGGCAACCGTGATGAAAAACCGTTATAGTGCTAATGACCGCAGTCAAAAGCTGAAGTACCACATCCAGACATCCGGCCGTTCCTTGCACGCGCAGGAGATGGATTTCAACGATATCAGAACGACTTTGCAGGCCTTGATTGCGATTTATGACAACTGTAATTCTCTTCATACGAATGCGTTCGATGAAGCGATTACGACCCCGACAGAGAACTCTGTGCGACGCGCCATGGCGATTCAGATGATCATCAACAAGGAAATGGGACTCGCCAAAAATGAGAACCCGCTGCAAGGTGCATTTATCATCGATGAGCTGACCGATCTGGTGGAAGAAGCTGTCATGCAAGAGTTCGAGCGTATCAGTTCTCGTGGAGGCGTTCTGGGGGCGATGGAGACCCAATACCAGCGCGGAAAAATTCAAGATGAGTCCATGTATTACGAAATGAAAAAGCATACAGGTGAGCTGCCAATTATTGGGGTAAACACCTTTATTAATCCGAATGCGTCCGAGGACGATTACGAGATTGAATTGGCTCGGGCAACCGAAGAGGAAAAAGAACAGCAAATCGTGAACCTGCGAGCCTTCCAGGAGTGCCACAAGGATGTGTCTACGGCTGCTCTGCGACGTCTTCAGGAAGTGGCTATGGCGGGGGAGAACATCTTTGCCGAACTGATGGAGACGGTCAAAGTAGCATCGCTTGGACAAATCAGTGCTGCCTTGTATGAAGTAGGCGGCCAGTACCGTAGAAATATGTAAGACAAATCCCTCGGTAGCGATTGCCGAGGGATGTCTTTGGTTTTGGTGTCGACAAGAATTAGTCAGCCCCTGTTTGAAAGCCTTGCATTTTCGTCTAAAATAAGGAATACTGTATGATAGCCTTCTTATGTTGTACGATGTACAATCGAAGAAATCGATATCATTTATGAATGACTTATACAAGCCTGCGTCCCCGAACAGGGCACCGGGTCAGTATTCAAATCAATCGTTTTTATATGGAAAGGACGTGCCCTGAGTGAGTCAATTGTTTGCTCATATTGATTCCGAGAAACTGAGTGAGATGGCGTTAGTTGACATTGCGTATGAAATTTTGCGTGAAACTAACCGCACTTACAACTTCCGCGAGCTGATGAATGAACTGGTTGCAGTGCGCAAGCTGACAGATGAACAACTCATGGCAATCATCGCGCAAGTATACACAGAAATTAACATTGATGGCCGTTTCGTGTGCCTCGGTGACAATGTATGGGGATTGAAACGCTGGTACCCAACCGACACCGTGGAAGAAACCCAAGAGGGTGGCGGAACGAAGAAGAAGAAAATCGTCACGGAAGACGACTTCGACGATTACGATTCCGAAGACGAAGGTGTCGAAGAATACGAGGACGACGATGTGGTCATCTTTGAGGACGAAGAGGAATTCGTCGACGAAGATTCTGAAATCGAAGAAGAAGAAATCGATGGAGAAATCGAAGAGGAAGAACTCGAAGACGAAGATGATGAGATGTTCGAAGAGGACGAAGAGCTTGCGGAAGAGGAATCTGACGAAGAGATCGACGACGAAGAAGAGAAATAGGTTCTTGACTTCCGCCTGAGGGACAGATAAAATACTCCTTGGGCTTCACATGAAGAAGGATCAAATATGGGAAACTATAAAACAAAAGTGCCCCTACCCCATTTCTTTAACGGGATAGGACTCGCTTTTGTTTTTCTTTTTTTTGGAGCCGTCTTCATTCGATTTTTATAACAACTTAAGGGTGAGGGAAAGAGGGGACGTTAACGATGACGAAGTATATTTTTGTGACAGGCGGGGTTGTATCCTCGTTGGGAAAAGGAATTACAGCGGCTTCTCTGGGCCGACTCTTGAAAAATAGGGGTCTGAAAGTAACCATCCAGAAGTGTGACCCATACATCAACGTTGACCCGGGAACGATGAGTCCGTATCAGCACGGGGAAGTTTTCGTAACGGACGATGGTGCGGAAACAGACCTGGACTTGGGCCACTATGAGCGCTTTATCGATATCAACCTGAGCGCGAACTCCAATATGACAACGGGTAGAATTTACTCTACAGTCATCGCCAAAGAACGCCGTGGCGACTATTTGGGAGGAACCGTTCAAGTTATTCCTCACATCACGAACGAAATCAAAGATCGCATTTTCCGTGCAGGTCGCGAAACCGGTGCAGATGTAGTGATTACCGAGATCGGTGGAACTGTTGGGGATATCGAGAGCTTGCCATTCCTTGAATCCATCCGCCAGATCAAAAGTGACATCGGTCGTGAAAACGTCATGTACATTCACGTAACCCTGGTACCATATATCAAGGCAGCAGGTGAAATGAAAACCAAGCCTACGCAACACAGCGTGAAAGAACTGCGCAGCTTGGGTATTCAACCAAATGTGATCGTGACACGTACGGAGCAACCGATGACGCAAGACATGAAAGACAAGTTGGCTCTGTTCTGTGATATCGATAAAAATGCGGTAGTGGAATGTGTAGACGCTGATAGTCTTTACGATGTACCACTGCAATTGCAAGCACAAGGCTTGGACGATTATGTATGCCGCCACTTGGGTCTGAATTGCCAGGAAGCGGATATGACCGAGTGGAAATCGCTCGTATCGAAAATCAAAAATCTGTCCAAAACGACTACCATTGCAATCGTTGGTAAATATGTAGAATTGCATGATGCGTACTTGTCTGTAGCAGAAGCGCTGTACCATGGTGGCTATGCGAACGACTCCAAAGTAGAAATCAAATGGGTGCACGCGGAAGAAGTTACGCCAGAAAATGTTGGCGAACTGCTCGGTGATGTAAATGGTATCCTCGTACCAGGCGGCTTTGGCGATCGTGGTATCGAAGGTAAAATCATCGCTACGCGCTATGCTCGTGAAAATAAAGTACCATTCCTCGGAATTTGTCTGGGTATGCAAATCGCTGTGATCGAGTTCGCTCGCCACGTAGCGGGTATGGACGGCGCAAACAGCTCCGAGATCAACCCGAATACAGCGTATCCGGTGATTGACCTCTTGCCAGAGCAAAAAGATATCGAGGACAAGGGCGGTACAATGCGTCTTGGTCTCGGTCCAACCAAAGTGGAAGAGGGCACGCTGACTGAGGTTGCATACGGAAGTACCTTGGTCTATGAGCGTCATCGTCATCGTTATGAAGTAAATAACCAATACCGTGATCAATTGGCGCAAATGGGCTTGCGTTTTGCGGGTACAACTCCAGATGGTCGTCTGGTTGAAATCGTGGAAGTTCCAGAACATCCATGGTATGTAGCGACACAGTTCCATCCAGAGTTCACATCCCGTCCGAACCGTCCACAGCCACTGTTCCGTGACTTCGTGAAGGCTTCCCTGAACAAATAACATAGGTCGATAAATAGAAAGACGCACCCGCGATGTAGAGTCGCTGGTGCGTCTTGTGCTATTAAAAACAGATCAGTGAAACAAGGGCGAGAGCCAGGCTACCCAGTAGGCGGCGGGAATGAGCAGGAATTGAGCCAAAATCGTTCCGATAAAACGTGAAAGCATCAGCCACAGGTACATGTCACGAATCGATTCCTGCGAGGTTTTCCCTTGCATTGCTTTTTCTGTCAAAAGGGCAATTTGCGGGTCTACCAGAATCGTCATGAAAATCGTGGCAAAACCGTTGATTAACCCGGAAGACATCAAAACGGTTGCTTTGTAATCCGGGGCTAGCAATGTCGCATACAATACGGACAGTACGCTGCTTGTGTAGATAGCTGTCCCAAATGCATTTAATAGCAGTAATCGTTTGGGAACTCCTTTGATTCGAAACCGAGAGATGGCTTGCCAGCTAGGAATCCGGACATGATGATGGACACGTCGGATGCTTTCGACGGTAACCGCCGTGCGAATCATTTGCGGAATCGAGCCCGCTATTTCTAAGTGCGAGATCAACCGTTTCGATATTTGGACAAAAGTGGGAAACAATACAATAGCCGCTAAGGTTCCAAGCGAGGACGCGGCAATGATCACATGCAATTGCGTGCTAGGATCAAAGTGCTCAATAGCGGCTTGATCCATCAAACCCCCAGTGAATGGCCCTTGAATCAGGTTGGAAGTACGGGACAGGAGCAATACGATTCCGACCAGAGACATTGCTACAGCAATCCTGCCCGTTTGTACCCCTGCAAAACGGATTCCGTAGGTAAGTGTCTCTGTCGTATGGATAATAAATGTTAACAAGCAAATCAGCCACAGAGCATCCATATTGAGTATCTGACTCCTTGTGTGTAGGGGAAATTGGTTTTTCCCATTATACTCGAAATAAGGCCTATGGGAAATTTTAAGCGGACGTTAAGTAAAAAAGGTGAAGGAGTTTCCTGATTTTAGGCGAACCCATAGTAATTAAGAAAACGCATTCGTCAGGGGGGAATCAGAATGTTCGACAAACAAGATAAAAAGGTACTGGTTGTGGATGACCAGTATGGGATTCGCATTTTACTGTATGAGGTGCTAGGAAAAGAAGGGTACAAGACCTTTCAGGCGGCAAACGGGAAAATGGCATTAGAAATCGTGGAAAAAGAATCGCCAGATTTGGTTATCCTCGACATGAAGATCCCTGGGATGGATGGTATTGAGATCTTGAAACACATCAAGAAGATCAATCAGGAAATCAAAGTCATCATGATGACAGCTTACGGAGAGCTGGACATGATCAAAGAAGCAACACAACTGGGAGCTTTGACTCATTTTACGAAGCCATTTGATATCGATGAACTACGAATGGCAGTGCATCAGCAATTAGCTTGCTAGGAACTGACTGCTAAGGTCAGGGTACAAGCGTCCCTGTTAACAAATGCTTGTCTGTGGTATAATAAGCCACATGACTGAAGTCTGCTAGAGGAGGATTTACAAAATGCCACTGGTACCTATGACCGCTTTTACCGAAGACGTCAAAAAGCATAAATACGCCGTCGGACAATTTAACCTGAACAATCTGGAGTTTACTCAAGCGATTACTGAAGCTGCGATGGAAGAAAAATCGCCTGTGATCTTTGGTGTTTCTGAGGGAGCACTGAAATACATGGGGATCGATTATACAGTAGCGATTGCAAAAGTGGCTGCTGAACGCGCAGGAGTTCCTGTTGCTTTGCATCTTGACCATGGTAGCAACTTCGACATGGTAATGAAGTGCATTCGCGCTGGGTTCTCTTCTGTTATGTTCGATGGTTCCCATCATTCGTTTGAAGATAACCTTCGCCTGACCAAACAGGTTGTAGAGGCTGCTCACGCTGTTGGCGTATCGGTAGAAGGTGAACTCGGTACCATCGGTGGGGTGGAAGACGACCTGTCTGTTGACGAGGAAGATGCTACCCTGGCAAATCCTGAGGAAGCAATCCGCTTCTGGGACGAAACTAAAGTAGACTACGTAGCGATTGCTGTAGGTACAGCACACGGTATGTACAAAGGAGTTCCAAAAATTCGCTACGACATCATCGAAAAAGTAGCGAGCAACATTGGAGCGCCAATCGTTCTTCATGGTGGTTCCGGCGTACCAGACGATGCGATTATCGAATCGATTCGCTTGGGCGTAGGAAAAATCAATGTAAATACAGAAAGCCAAGTCGCATGCACGGAAACGGTTCGCAAAGTATTGGCTGCCAAGCCGAATGAGATCGACCCACGCAAATACCTGAGCCCTGCTCGCGATGCGATCAAGGAAGTTGTTAAAGGAAAAATGCGCTTGTTCGGAAGCAGCAACCGCGCGTAACTGGGAGGCTAATCATGCGTTTTTTGATCGATACAGCAAACGTTGAAGAAATCCGCGAGATTCACGAATGGGGAGTTGTAGCGGGAGTAACAACAAATCCGTCCTTGGTTGCCAAAGAAGGGCGTGATTTTGTAGAAACGCTGAAAGAAATTCTTGATATTGTTGACGGTCCGATCAGTGCCGAAGTCATCAGCACAGATGCAAAAGGCATGATCGAAGAGGGTGAGAAGCTCGCTGCTCTCTCCAAAAATATCGTCATCAAGCTGCCGATGACTGCAGAAGGTTTGAAGGCAACCAAGTATTTTGCTAAGCGCAAAATCAGAACAAACGTAACGCTGGTATTCTCTGCGAACCAGGCACTTTTGGCTGCGCGCGCAGGCGCTAGCTTCGTGTCTCCGTTCTTGGGACGCTTGGATGATATTGGCCAAGACGGCATGCAACTGATCGAAGATATTGCAGAAATCTTTTCTGTGCATGGTATCGATACCGAAATCATTGCGGCATCTGTGCGCCACCCCGTTCACGTAACGGAGGCAGCTCGCCGTGGTTCTCACTTCGCTACCATTCCAGCAAAAGTGTTCAAACAACTCATTGCCCATCCACTGACGGACAGTGGCTTGGAGAAATTCCTCGCTGACTGGGCAAGCATGCAAAAATAAGGACACGTGTTGAAAGTCCAAGCACCTTTTCCATTGGGGAAGGTGCTTCTTTCCCGATTAAGCCTGAGGAGAGCAAAGCATGGATAAGCTGATCATCAACGGTGGAAAACCGCTCGCGGGGACGGTGACCATCAGCGGAGCAAAAAACAGCGCAGTCGCACTCATCCCAGCCGCGTTGCTGGCAGATGGACCCGTTGTTATTGAGAATCTCCCCCGTATTCAGGATGTAGGTATTTATCACGAGCTCTTGCAGGAAATGGGAGCTGACGTGCTGTTTGAAGAAGATTGGATGGAAATTGATGGACGCATGATGCAGCTGATGCTCATGCCAAATGGTCGTATCAAAAAGCTTCGTGCCTCGTACTATTTATGGGGAGCCTTGCTCGCCAAGTTCGGTGAAGCGCAGGTTGGTTTGCCAGGTGGCTGTGATTTGGGCCCGCGTCCAGTAGATTTGCATATCAAGGGCTTTGAAGCGATGGGCGCCGAGGTGGAGAACAAAAACGGCGTCATGACCATTCGTGCCCAAAATGGACGTTTGCAGGGTGCGCGAATTTATCTCGATCTGGTCAGTGTCGGTGCGACCATTAACATCATGCTGGCTGCTGCCAAAGCAGATGGTGTGACGATTATTGAAAACGCTGCACGTGAGCCTGAGATCGTCGATGTAGCGACTTTGCTCAACAATATGGGAGCAAACATCAAAGACGCTGGAACAGACATGATCCGCATTAAAGGCGTAGAGCGCTTGCGCGGATGCCGTCATACGATCATCCCCGATCGGATCGAAGCGGGGACGTACATGATTGCGGCAGCGGCTACGAACGGCAATGTGATGGTGGAGAATGTCATTCCAAAGCATTTGGAGTCTGTAACGGCCAAGTTGCGCGAAATCGGTGCGCAAGTGGTCGAACAGGATGACAGTATTCAAGTCATTGGACATGATTCTTATCGATCGATTGACGTGAAAACGAGTCCGTATCCGGGTTTCCCAACGGATTTACAGCAGCCGATCACGACCTTGCTGACTCTTGCCAAAGGCTCAAGCATCGTGACCGACAATATTTACAGCTCGCGTTTTCGACATGTAGATGAACTGCGCCGTATGGGAGCTTCCTTGAAGATTGAAGGAAGATCCGCTGTCATTGAAGGCGGAAGCAAACTGAATGGTGCCAAGGTGGTAGCTTCGGATTTGCGTGCGGGAGCAGCTTTGTTCATTGCCGGTTTGGCAACGAATGGCACCACAGAATTAGAAGGACTTGAACATATAGATCGTGGCTACGAAAACTTGGTGGGCAAACTGCAAGCATTGGGAGCCGATATTACTCGGATGGGCTTGCAGAGCATGGAAAACCACCAGCGTTAACCAATCACCAGGAGAGGAGTCTTCCAGAATGGAACGCAGTTTAACACTTGAACTGGTACGTGTGACCGAAGCCGCTGCTTTGGCTTCTGCCAGTTGGATGGGTCTCGGAAAAAAAGATGAGGCTGACGATGCGGCAACGACCGCAATGCGTAATGAATTTATGAAAGTGCCGATGGATGGCGTCGTAGTAATTGGCGAGGGCGAAATGGACGAAGCGCCAATGCTGTATATCGGTGAGCGTCTTGGACAAGGAGTAGCTCCAGCAGTCGATGTTGCTGTTGACCCTTTGGAGGGAACAAATATCCTTGCAAAAGGTACGTGGGGAGCGATTTCGGTCATTGCCATTGCAGACCGGGGAAATTTGTTGCATGCTCCTGACATGTATATGGAGAAAATGGCAGTAGGACCACAAGCCGTGGGCAAGGTTGACATCAACGCACCGGTTCGCGATAACCTGAAAGCGGTAGCGCAAGCACAGGGGAAAGATATCAGTGATTTGGTCGCTATTGTGCTTGACCGTGATCGTCACTCTAAGGTCATTCATGAAATTCGTGAGGCAGGTGCTCGCATTCGCCTCATTTCAGACGGAGACGTAGCTGCTGCGATCAATACCGCTTTCCCGGATACAGGTGTGGACATTTTGTTCGGCTCTGGTGGAGCTCCTGAAGGTGTTCTGGCAGCTGTTGCCTTGAAATGCCTCGGGGGAGAGATTCAGGGTAAGCTCTTACCGCAAAATGAAGAAGAGATTAAACGCTGTGTCAAAATGGGATTGACTAACCCTCATCAAGTACTGTTCATGGATGACTTGGTGAAAGGTGATGACGCCATTTTTGCAGCGACAGGTGTGACGGATGGGGAGTTGCTCAAAGGGGTACGCTTCCAAGGAACTCGTGCGACGACCAATTCCGTTGTCATGCGTGCAAAAACCGGAACGGTACGCTTCATTGAAGGGAACCACCGCTTAGAACGCAATCCGATGAACGGTTTGTAAGAAAACAATTTTCGCATTTATTTGTTGAACTAGGTTTTTTCAAGAGTAAATAAAGAGTGGTGGATGTATGTTACTTTCTGAACTAGAAGAAAAGAAGCTGACCGACCTCTATAAGCTGGCCAAGGAATACCATATCCCGTACTACTCCCAGCTGAAGAAGAAGGAATTGATTTTTGCGATTCTTCGAGCGCGGGCGGAGCGGGATGGCCTCATGTTTATGGAGGGGGTTCTCGAAATATTGCCGGAGGGATACGGCTTCCTCCGTCCCATTAACTATCTCCCTAGCTCGGAAGATATCTACATCTCCCAGTCGCAGATTCGCCGTTTTGATCTGCGGATGGGGGATGTGGTATCAGGAAAAGCAAGACCACCTAAGGAGAATGAACGTTATTTTGGACTCCTTCAAGTAGAGGCAGTGAACGGAGAAGACCCTGAGACAGCCGCAGAGCGTCTTCATTTCCCCGCATTGACACCGTTGTATCCTCAAACCAAGCTAGTACTGGAGACAGCCCCTGCGCGTGTTTCCACTCGCCTGATGGATCTTCTCTCTCCTGTTGGACTTGGTCAGCGTGGATTGATTGTGGCTCCGCCAAAAGCGGGGAAAACTATGCTGATCAAAGAGATCGCCAACAGCATTACCGAAAGCCGTCCGGATATCCACTTGTTTGTCCTGCTCATTGATGAGCGTCCGGAAGAGGTAACGGATATGCAGCGATCTGTCAAAGGAGAGGTAGTTGCCTCAACTTTTGACGAGTTGCCTGAGAATCACATCAAAGTTGCTGAGCTTGTTTTGGAGCGCGCAAAGCGACTGGTTGAGCACAAAAAAGACGTGGTGATCCTGCTGGATTCCATTACACGTCTGGCTCGTGCCTACAACCTGGTTATTCCTCCAAGTGGTCGAACATTGTCCGGTGGTATTGATCCGGCAGCTTTCCATCGTCCGAAGCGCTTTTTTGGTTCAGCGCGGAATATTGAAGAAGGCGGCAGCTTGACCATTTTGGCGACTGCTTTGGTAGAGACCGGCTCCCGTATGGATGATGTGATCTATGAGGAGTTCAAAGGTACCGGAAACATGGAGCTTCATTTGGATCGCAAGCTGGCGGAGCGCAGAATTTTTCCGGCGATCGATATCCGCCGTTCGGGTACGCGCCGCGAAGAGCTTCTCCTCACGAAAGAAGAGCTGGATAAGCTGTGGATGATCCGGAAGAACATGAATGAAACAAATGAGTTTGTAGACTCCTTTATTAAAAAGCTTGCTGATACAAAAACAAACGAAGAATTTTTGCAAACCCTTGAGTCCAAGCAACAGGGCAGAGGGAAAGCAGCTAGCACGACGGTGAGTTCATGATGACTCACCGTCATTTTTTTTGTGGCGTTGGCATACCGTTAGGAAGGGGAGCTGGAAAAGAAGGAGGAGATGCTTCGTGGAGTACGTGCAAGTTAGCGCTCCGGTGGAGTCACAGATGGAAGCGAAAAAAGCGGTCGTGGAGCAAGCGCTATTTCAAGCGTTTAATCCGTATGCCAGTCTGGCTTCACCTGCACCAGCAACAAAAGCAAATTCAGTCGTGTACGCTGTTCGCCAAGGGGATACGCTATCCAGTATTGCCCAGCGCTACGGTCTTACTTTAAAAAAACTGGTAGAGGCAAATAGCATTACGAATCCCCACTTGTTAAGCGTAGGCATGAAGTTAATCATCAAGCGTGATGAAGTTGGACATATGGTGAAACGAGGAGAAACATTGGATTACATAGCAAGGCGGTACGGTGTGAGTCGGGAATCGTTAATCGAACGAAATCCGCTACTAAAATGGCTGTCGGACAACCTGTATGTAGGACAGGTCGTGTATGTCCCTATCGCAAAAGGCAATCCGATGTTGGGTAACGATCCGCAGCAGAAACGAGGTGCCGTGCAAGCAGCTAGTCGGCAAGTCGTCGCGAGGATTCGCGGCGGATTAGATTGGCCTGTCAGAGAGGCTACGATTACAAGTGGCTTTGGTGCACGGTGGGGGAAAACACACAAGGGCGTGGATTTGTGGAATGAACAGGAATCGAAGGCACCGATTTTGGCAGCGAGGGCAGGCGTCGTAGTGGAGGCAGGTGCCAATCGCTCTGGGTACGGTCGGATGGTCGTGATCGATCACGGAGACGGCTTGCAAACCTTTTATGCCCATATGCGTCTGCTGCTAGTGTCTCCAGGTCAAACCGTAGAAGCTGGTGAGATGCTCGGATACATGGGGCAAACAGGTAACTCTACGGGCTACCATTTGCACTTTGAAGTGCGACAGGATGATGTGCCGATCAATCCGCTTCCCTATCTTGGTAGGTAACCCTATACAATTTACATTGCTTTTTCAATGCGATACAATGGGCAAAGCAAAGAAGCGAGGCGATTTTCCCATGTATTTAGTTTACGCAGATGAAAAAGGCAATGTATACGACCACCCAGGTCTTTTTGCAGTGGCTCGTAACGGAGATATATTGACAGAAATTCTGGAAGAAGAACTGATCCCGCTCCCGGAAGGCTCGACGTTGGTCAGTTTGCCGGACACTGAGCCGATCGGGATGGACCCTGACACAGGTGAAATGGTTAAGTTAGATGGCTGTACGGCAGTTGGTGCACTGGTTCCACAAGGAATTACAAGGCTCTTGCTGCCAGGCTACGTGAAAACGAACAAGGAAAGCAAGCTGCCGTTGTTCGGCTATTCCGCAGTTGTTTGGAAGGATAACCGTTTCTGGGTAACGGGTCGAGCGAGTGACGATATCTACAAATGGGACCCGTTGAACTTTCCGATGGATGAACTGCGCCAGCGAGTGGCAAAGACGTTGGAGACGTTTCCGCAAAACCGCATTTTGAACCACTTGTCCCACTGTGCGTTGGAGTACGAATGCTTGACGGCCTCCAATAACTTTTTCAACCGCTGGGAAGGCAGCTTGCCTGTTTCCTATACCTGTAATGCGGGTTGTTACGGCTGTATTTCCGAGCAACCAGATGACAGTGGATTCCCTTCTCCACAGACGCGGATGAACTTCAAGCCGACAGAGGACGAGCTGGTGGAAGTCATGCTGCACCACTTGAAGACACCGGAGAGCATCATCAGCTTCGGACAGGGCTGTGAGGGTGAGCCTTCTACGATGGCATCCATTATCGTTCCGGCAATGCGTCGTGTACGGGAAACGACAGATTTGGGCTTTATCAACATCAATACGAATGCGGGTTTGACGGATCATATCAAAGGCATTGTCGACGCGGGACTTGATCTGATGCGCGTGAGTATCATCAGTGCGATTGACGAACACTATAATGCCTACTACCGTCCGCGCAACTACACGTTGGAGAATGTAGCGAGTTCTGCTGAGTACGCTGCATCCAAGGGTGTGTATACGTCCATTAACTACTTGTGCTTCCCTGGCGTGTTTGACCGCGAAGAGGAAATGGAAGCGATGATCGAGTTCATCCGCAGAACAGGCATCAAGCTGATTCAGCTGCGGAATCTGAATATCGATCCAGAGAGCTACTTGTCGATGATTCCAAAAGCGCAAGGCGAAGTCTTCGGCATGAAGCAAGCCATCGAAATTTATCAGCAGGAGCTGCCAGATGTGGTGATCGGTTCGTTTACACACATTCCTCCAGATCAGCTCCAACGTAGGAAAAACATGGCGTAATCAGCCAACCTGTTGCATTTCGGCAGTGGGCATGCTACTATCTGATATGTGTTGATATAACTCTGTTTCGGCAAACGATTCAGGGCGGAAAGAGGTGTAGATAAGATGAAACAAAACATTCATCCTAAGTACAACGTAGTAACTGTTAGCTGCGCATGTGGTAACGAATTTGAATCCGGTTCCGTGAAACAAGTGCTGAAAGTGGAGATCTGCTCCAACTGCCATCCTTTCTTCACAGGAAAACAAAAATTCGTTGATGCAGGCGGCCGTGTAGACCGTTTCAAACGCAAATACAATCTGTAATAATCAGAGTGTATGGGAACAACCAGGTAGAGCAATCTGCCTGGTTTTGTCTTTTTCTGGCACTGATTTTTTCGGGATGACTAAACGATGACTGCCGTAATCTGGTTCCGTCGGGATCTGAGTTGGCGATTGAGCCAGTTCCTACTGTGGAAGCGTTTGGACGAAAACGACCGATCGGCACCGAGTGGGAAAGGGAGCAGTTCGGGGAGCTGTCGGCACGTAAATGATTGCAGCAATTATTTATTCTTATAAAGAAAAACGCGACATGCCAGGGATGAATGCGACCTCCCGGCTGTCTTTTGCCCGCTGGTATGAAGGGGAGACGGGCTACCCGATTGTCAATGACTGATGCGCAACCGTACTTTCGGATTTTTAATCCTGTCACACAAGGGGAAAAGTTTGATCCAGACGGTGCATTCGTCAAAAAATATCTTCCCGTATTGCGTGAAGTACCTCTACAATATATTCATAAACCGTGGGACATGCCGGAGCATATCCAAGAGCAAGCAGGCTGCAAGATTGGCTTCGACTACCCGATTCCTTGTGTGGACCATGCACAAAGAAGAAAGCTGACCATGGCCTTGTTTCAGGAGGCAAAAGACCGCCATGCAAAGACTGAGTAACGACTTTTAGGCAAAGGGAGATAGAGACGTGGCACAACTATATTTTCGGTATGGAGCGATGAACGCTTCCAAATCCATTCAATTATTGACCGTTGCTCACAACTACGAGCAATCGGGGAAAAAAGTAGTAGTGTTTACTCCAGCAGTGGATGATCGCTATGGCGTGGGAAAAGTTGCTTCGCGTGTTGGGATTAGCCGGGAAGCCATTCCGATTAGCGAAGAGACCGATCTGTATCAAATCGTAGAGGCAGAGTCAGTTAAGCCGCATTGCGTATTGGTTGACGAGGCTCAGTTCATTAGCCGCCACCATGTAGATCAGCTCGTCAGAATTGTAGACAAGCTGGGCATCCCTGTAATCGTCTATGGCTTGTTGAAAAACTTCAAGAATGAGCTCTTCCCTGGCAGCGCCGCCCTGTTGTGTGAGGCTGACAAGGTAGAAGAGATTAAAACCGTTTGCGTTTACTGTAATAAAAAGGCGACGCATATTCTCAAGTTCAAAAATGGACAACCCGTCTACTCCGGGGAGACCATTGAAATTGCTGGAAATGATACATACAGCAGCGTCTGTCGCAAGCATTACTATACGCCTCCAGCTTCCGAATAAAGAAAGTGTAAGCCACCCCCTGTTTGTCCCGTGCATGAGCCCAAGAGGCGATGCACAGACTAAGCAAAACAGGAGGTGGCTTTTTCATGCGGACACAGCCTATTTGGCGAAGCTCGTTGGTCATACTGGGCTTGGTGGCACTGACTTCTGCCCTCACCGTCGGCTGCGGTGGAAACACAACGAAGCAACAAAGCTATGGTACAGATATGAGAAACACGCAGCACCGTGCTACGATAAAAGGGGATCAAAGTGGCGACACATTGCAAGGACGCGCACCTGTCGCCATGGATCGTGATTCGTTGATGGGGCGCAATCAAAATCCGAATATGGTTACCGGTCAATTGAATGTACGCAATACGCCCGTCGAAGTGACCAATATGGAGAGGATCGCCATGTCGGTGAAAGGTGTGGAAAATGCGCGCATCACACTCAGCGATGCCAATGCATATGTTACTCTTGACCTTGTGCATAACATCACTGCGAATCAAGCGCGTACCATCGAGCAGCAGGTGATTTCGCTTCTTCGAGAAAGAATTCCAAACTACGATTTTCACTTAACCTCGCATGATGGTTACCATCGCTGACAGGTGAGCAGGACGTATGTAGCAAGGCTCGGCATTGCCGGGCCTGTTTGGCATCACGTAAAACATTTCCAGTAATATTGTACTTTGACTTCTTGCGCCATTCCTCCTATAATTTATCTGTTATAACCGTTTTTTTGGTAGAACATAATTTATCGCAATTCATATCGACATAAATGCTACCAAGGCTTCGCCTGCGCCAAAAGGCTATTATTCTTTGCGATGGGGTGAAATACAAATGTTTACACGCTTATCTGCAGTTGAAGAGCGTTTTGAAGAAGTAACCAATCTCCTATGTGACCCCGACGTCATTAGTGATACTAAACGCTTGCGTGAACTGTCCAAGGAACAATCTTCGTTGGAAGAGACGGTAACGACATACCGTGAATATAAATCAGTGGTGAGTCAAATCGATGACGCCAAAGCGATGCTGGAAGAGAAGCTGGATGACGAGATGCGTGAAATGGTCAAGCTCGAGCTCAATGAATTGTCAGCACGCAAGGAGCAACTGGAAGAACGCTTGAAGATCCTGTTGCTTCCAAAAGACCCGAACGATGAGAAAAACGTGATTGTGGAAATCCGCGGTGCTGCGGGCGGTGATGAAGCTGCACTGTTTGCCGCTGTACTTTTCCGTATGTACACACGTTTTGCAGAGCGCAACGCTTTTAAAATTGAAGTACTAGAGGCAAGCCCAACCGATATCGGTGGATACAAGGAAATTGTCTTCTCACTGTCCGGCCGTGGTGCTTACAGCAAAATGAAATTCGAAAGCGGCGCGCATCGTGTACAACGCATTCCAGCTACTGAATCCGGCGGGCGCATCCATACCTCTACTGCGACTGTACTGGTTCTGCCAGAAGCAGAAGACGTGGAAGTAGAAGTACATGAAAAAGATATCCGCATCGATACGTTCTGCTCCAGTGGTGCGGGCGGTCAGAGCGTTAACACGACCAAGTCGGCGGTTCGCGTAACGCATATTCCTACAGGCATCATGGTTTCTTGTCAGGATGAGAAATCCCAGCATTCCAACAAAGACAAAGCGCTGCGTGTATTGCGCGCTCGTCTCTATGATTTCTACATGCAACAACAAAATGCGGAAGCAGATGCTACGCGCAAAAGCTTGGTGGGTACTGGTGACCGAAGCGAGCGCATCCGCACGTACAACTATCCACAAAGCCGCGTGACCGACCACCGCATCGGTCTGACCCTGCACCGACTGGAATCGGTATTGGAAGGCGAATTGGATGAAGTGATCGACAACCTGATCATGCATGAACAAACGGAGCTTTTGAAAAGCCATGCACACTCAGCTTGATTGGTCTGATGTCACGACGATTCGAGAAGCCCTATTACGGGCTTCTTCCTTTTTGCGGGAAAAAGGGACAAAGGATCCTTTGTTCGAAGCGGAGCTAATGATCCGCCATTGTCTCGACTGGGATCGGACGCGCTTTTTAATGGCGATGACAGATTCAATCGATGCAGAAACATTGGTGAAGCTCGACGGACTGTGCATGCGCAGGGCGAATAACGAGCCTTTGCAATATATGTTTGGCGAACAGGAGTTTTACGGGCGTCCCTTTACGGTGCGACCAGGTGTGCTGATTCCAAGGCCAGAGACGGAAATACTGGTGGAGCAAGTGATGGATGCTGCTGTGAAGCTCTGGCCTGAGCGTGAAGAACTAGCCGTAGTGGATATCGGAACAGGGAGTGGAGCCATCTGCATTACACTCGCGTTAGAAAAACCGCAATGGCGCGTGACTACGGTAGATTTGTCTCCTGAGGCAACGGCAATCGCTCGAGAAAATGCAAGTCGTCTTGGTGCAGACATCCGCTTTCTACAAGGGGATTTGGTGCAGCCACTTTTGAACGCAGGCGAAAAGGTAGATATCCTCGTATCCAATCCACCTTATATCCCGAGTCGCGATGTCGAGAAGCTGGACGATGAAGTGCGCGTACACGAACCTCGCTTGGCTTTGGATGGCGGCGAAGATGGTCTGGATTGCTATCGTCGACTGTGTGAGGCGCTGCCGAATCTATTGAAAGAAAGAGCAGTCGTAGCGTTTGAGGTAGGCATTTATCAGGCTGGGGATGTAGCGGCATTGATGAGGGCATCTGGTGTCATGGATGATGTAGAGATTGTTCCGGATTTGGCGGGGATCGAGCGAGTCGTTATCGGTGTGAGACGATAGCACTTGTTCGTCTCGCCTTTTTTATATATGGAATGAATGTTTGAAATCGTGTGAATCCGTCCATACTGATTGCTAAAGAGAGAAGATCAGTATAGAGGGAGACGGATAACGATGAAACGAATCATGTTAATGGCATTTAGCCTGTTTATGCTAATGATGAGCTGGGAGGGGCAGCTTACTTCGGCCAATGTGTTGGATAATGGGCCGATCCCTCAGGAATCCGTTCGCTTGCGCATTATTGCGAACAGCGATTCTGTCCAAGATCAATGGTTAAAACGAGAAGTCAGAGATGCGATTATCGCTCAGATGAATACGTGGGCGGATGATATCGAGTCTTTGGAGGAAGCAGAGCAAGTGATTCAAGCACAATTGCCTGTCCTTCAACAAGTCGTAGACAAGACGATTAAGGAACGCGGTTTTTCGTACAACGCTGTAGTCGATTTCGGAGAAGTCCCTTTTCCGACGAAGCTGTACGGTTCCTATGTGTATCCTGCGGGTAATTACCGAGCGGTCCGCGTACAAATTGGAGGAGCAAAAGGTCAAAACTGGTGGTGTGTCCTTTTCCCGCCGCTCTGCTTTATTGACATGTCCAATGGTGATGCTGTACAAGCCGAGCCAACTCCAGAGCCTGAAGAATCAGAGCAAAAGACAGCATCCATATCTGAGCAGGAAGAAGACTATGATCGATTGGATCGAGAGCAGGTAGCGGTCTTAACCCCAGAAGAGAACGAAGTAGGGCTAATTTCTGAGTCAAATAAGGTGGACGCTGAGCAAACAAAAGTAGAGGTAGAAGAGTCCGAAGAGGTAGAAAAAGCAGAAGAAGCAACTGCCTCTGTTCCTGAGGTAGAAGTACGATTTTACTTATGGGAAAAAATCGAGAGCTGGCTCTCCTAAGCTGGACATAAAAAACGACACCCGCCGCATGTGCAGGTGTCGTTTTGAATTGCTGCGATTACTTTTTGAACAAAGCCTCACGAATCTCAGGCTTCAACAGACCTTGATAACGATGTGCAGGGATCGCGAACTCTGGCATTCCTGCTGCATAAGCGGCAATTTCGTATTGACCAAAATGAATCACCAGGTTGCCGTCTTTAAAGGAGAAGCCTTGGTCTTCTCTGATGCTTTCGAATCCATCATAAGGATTAAATCCGTCTGCCTGGGTCTCCGCTTTAATTTGTTGCGAAATGATTTGATTGAGAATAGTACGGTAGTCATAGCCAGGCTGGAACAGGTCAGCCAGCTTCAGCTCTTTTGCCTTGGCTTGATTATCGATGGTGTAATACGTAACATCCGTCATGCCATGTGCTCCGCCTGTATAAATGTATGTCTGTGCGGAGAAAGAAACGAGCTTGCCAGCATTGTGTACCTCATAGGAGATGTCGAGTGCATGAGGGCGGGGTTCCCATCCGTGTTTTTTCGCTTCTGCCGCATCTTCTTTGCCGGCTTTTTGCCCTTCCGCCAAGCCTGTTTGCGCTTCTTTCAACAGAGTAGCGTTCAGTTTTGCTTCAAAAGCTTTATCCTTCATCCCGCTAATCACTGGGATGGATACTTTTCCTTGAAATTCCTTTGTATTGACCGTAATGGTTTTTGGTGTGAACACCACACCGTTAGCTTGTGGCTTTGGCGCTTGTACAGCAGGCTTTGTGGAGGTTGCAGGTGAAGCAGGTGCTGCAAATACTGGAGCAGCGACAGCTGTTAACAATACAGCTGTGCCAAGCAGGCTGGAAGCTAAGGATTTAAAAGATGACATATCATTCACGGTCCTTTCGATAAAGGGAAAGTTATTGTTTTGTTTTCGTGTTCATTCTACTACAAGGTTGAGACGGATGAAGTTAAAAAAAGGTAACAATGTTCCGTTTTCCACGCTGTTCAGAAAAGTTATTCACAAGTTACCCACAGCCTGTTGAAAACTTTTTGGTGCACATCTATACTTAAGGCACTCCTTACAAAGAAACGAGCTAGAGAAAGGATTTTTTAACGATGGAAATGAATTTTGTGACACAAGTCTGGTCTGTGGATAACGATGTGGAAAATCAGCATAGTTGTGCACAGATTGTGGATGCAGCCCGTTTTCTTCGAGAAGGGGCAGTTGTCGCGTTTCCCACGGAGACGGTTTACGGCTTGGGAGCGAATGCATTATCAAATGAAGCAGTGGAAAAAATATTTACAGCAAAAGGCAGACCCAGCGATAATCCGCTGATTGTACATATTGGAGCATGGGACCAGTTGTCCACGGTAGCAAGTGAAGTTCCGGAGAAAGGGAAAAAGCTGATGGAGGCGTTTTGGCCAGGTCCCTTGACGGTGATTTTGCCAAAAACAGATCAGGTAGCTTCGCTGGTAACGGCAGGACTGGATTCAGTCGGGGTTCGCATGCCTGACCATCCGATTGCCTTGGCTTTGATCAAGGAAGCAGGAGTGCCGATTGCAGCACCGAGTGCCAATCGCTCTGGTCGTCCGAGTCCAACGACAGCGGCGCATGTATTGGCTGATTTGGATGGACGAGTAGCAGGTGTGGTCGATGGTGGGGCAACAGGTGTTGGGGTAGAGTCTACTGTTATTGATGTTACGCAGGACCCGCCCATGATTCTGCGCCCAGGCGGCATTACTCGGGAGCAAATGGAACCAGTGATTGGCTGCGTAGAGCTGGACCCTTCTTTTCAAGTGGGAGCAGCCGAGGCACCGCGCTCTCCAGGGATGAAATATACGCACTACGCCCCAGAAGGGGAAATGTGGTTAGTGTCAGGAAAGAGTGAAAAAGTTCGGGCGAAAATGGAAGATATGCTGCAACACGCGAAGCAGCATGGTCAAAAAACGGGTGTGCTGGCAACGGAAGAAACAGCTCCCTTTTGGCAAAGCCACACGGCGGCAGATGTCGTTCTTGTGGTCGGATCTCAATCGGATCTGGAAGTAGTTGCTCAACAGCTGTATGCAGTGCTGCGGGAATTCGACGATCAAGAGGTGCAGTATATTGTCGGGGAGACTTTCCCGCGAAACGGGTTGGGTATGGCTGTGATGAATCGTTTGGAAAAGGCTGCTGGAGGCCGTGTCTTGTCCGTGTAAACCTGTCCTAAACTCCCCCTTGTCCGCATAAGGTGAAGAGACGGGAGGGGAGCTGCTTGGACCAGGTGTTATTCCAATGGGGGCAATTTTTGACGCTGCTCATTATTGCGTTCGCCTTAAGCATGGATGCCTTTTCGTTGGGAATTGGCGTAGGAATGGTTGGGATTCGGTTACGAGAGATTATTAAAGTAAGTATCACCATCGGACTGTTTCATATTATGATGCCGATCATCGGGATTGTCGTTGGAGCGTATTTGTCCGATTTGGTTGGAGATATAGCCGTGTTCATTGGCGGCGGAGTCCTGATGATCATCGGCTTGCATATGCTATGGAATGGCTTCATTCAAGGGGATCAAAAAAGTGTTTTGAAGACAAAAGGGTTCGGACTTATGCTCTTCGCATTAAGTGTCAGCCTGGATGCTTTCACCGTCGGCTTCTCGTTCGGCTTGATCGAGGTCAATAGAATTTTGGCCATCTCTCTTTTTGGAATAATGGGTGCCACCATGTCCTACTTCGGTTTATTGTTAGGCAGGAGTGTGGGAGGGTGGCTTGGGGATTATAGCGAATTAGTAGGTGGACTTATTTTGTTTGGTTTTGGGTTAAAATTTATGATATAACCTGACTAATTAATAGGAGAGGAGGAACGATACGTGAAACGGATACTTTTCGTCTGTACGGGAAATACGTGCCGAAGCCCAATGGCAGAAGCGATGTTTCGTGTGAAGACAGACGGGCAGGGGCTTGAAATACGCTCAGCGGGAGTGGCGGCATTCGCCGGTCAAGATGCCTCTTTGCACGCCAAACAAGTATTAGAAGAGCGAGGGATTACCCACGATCATAAGGCCAGCAAGGTAGACGAAGGGCTGATTGAATGGTCTGATGTCATTTTGACGATGACGCACGGTCACAAGCGCGCGATCTTGACGTATTTCCCCTCAGCGGCTGAAAAGGTGCATACCCTACAAGAGTTCGTTGGGATAGAAGGCTTTAGTGATATTGCTGATCCGTATGGGGGATCACTGATGGATTATCGCAGGTGTGCCGAAGAAATCGATGAATCACTCGAAAGGCTTTCCATGATGCTGAAGGACCCGGGCCTTCGTAAATCAGTGGATGAATAAGGTGCTGGTGTATAGCCGGGGCCTTGTTTTTTGCGAGAGTACGAACGATTTTTTAGTGATTTGATAAAAATGTTCACTTTTTACTTATCGTTTTTTGATGTATACTAGACGAAGATTATGAGACAAGCGAGGGATGACAGATGAAAGTAGCACTTGCTGCTGATCACGGTGGATACAAGCTAAAAGAGGAGATCAAGACTCTGCTGGCCTCCATGAACATCCAGACGGAAGACTTCGGCTGCACCTGCGAGGAATCGGTTGATTATCCCGATTATGCTTTGCCAGTAGCGGAAAAGGTGGCAGCGGGGGAGTTTGATCGAGGCATTCTCGTTTGCGGAACAGGTATCGGCATGTCGATCGCAGCCAACAAGGTTCCCGGCATCCGTTGTGCACTTGTGCATGATACGTTTTCTGCACGCGCTACCCGTGAGCATAACAACACCAATGTGTTGGCGATGGGGGAGCGGGTTATTGGACCGGGTCTTGCGCTTGATATCGTGAAAATTTGGTTGGAAACAGAGTTTCAAGGTGGTCGCCACGAGCGTCGTGTGGAAAAAATTTCCCAAATTGAAGCGAAGCATGCGGGAGTGAAGTAAGTGGATTTATCCGCTATCGAAAAACAAATCAGTGAAATTGTCGAAGAAGTAGCCGATTTGGCAGAGCTTGGGGCCGGACAACTCATGGTGATCGGCTGCAGTACCAGCGAAGTACTTGGGGAGCATATCGGTAAAGCTGGCAGCCAAGATGTAGCGATAGCTCTGTATCGTGGGATCCAATCTATTGCAGAGAAGCGCGGCTTTGCTGTTGCCTTTCAATGTTGTGAACATTTGAACAGGGCTCTGGTCGTTGAGCGTGATGTCGCATTGCGGTACGGACTGGAAGAGGTCTCGGTTGTTCCGGTTCCAACTGCTGGAGGGGCGATGGCCGCGCATGCATTTACACAGTTCTCGGATGCAGCCGTTGTAGAACAAATCCGTGCGCATGCAGGCATTGATATCGGTCATACCCTTATCGGCATGCATTTGAAGCATGTGGCAGTACCTGTGCGTCCGACACAGCGCCTCGTTGGACAAGCACATGTTACGGCAGCGCGAACACGTCCCAAGCTGATTGGCGGGCCGCGTGCCGTGTATGAGAAGACACCACCGAATGAAAGCTGTACGTAAAAAGAATGTGGGACAAGCCCACTTTTTGATCACGAACTTTTAAGGAGGAGAAACTATTATGCTAGATTTTTTACGTAAACAAGACCCGCAAGTATTGGAAGCCGTTCAATTGGAGCTCGGAAGACAACGCGACAAGATTGAGCTGATTGCCTCTGAGAACTTCGTAAGCCGCGCAGTTATGGAAGCAATGGGAACCGTTCTGACGAACAAATATGCAGAAGGATATCCAGGCCGCCGCTATTACGGTGGTTGCGAGTATGTGGATATCGTGGAAAACATCGCGCGCGACCGCGTAAAAGAAATTTTCGGCGCTGAGCATGCAAACGTACAACCACACTCCGGTGCTCAGGCGAACATGGCTGTATACTTCACTATTCTTCAGCCAGGCGATACCGTACTGGGAATGAACCTGTCCCACGGTGGTCACTTGACGCATGGTAGTGCAGTGAACTTCTCCGGTACGCTGTACAATTTCGTTGATTACGGTGTAGACGAAAACTCTCACCTGATCAACTATGAGGATGTTCGTGCAAAAGCGTTGGAGCACAAGCCAAAGCTGATTGTTGCTGGTGCGAGTGCTTATCCGCGTACGATTGATTTTGCCAAGTTCCGTGAAATCGCGGATGAAGTGGGCGCTTACTTCATGGTGGACATGGCGCACATCGCTGGTCTGGTTGCGGCAGGTCTGCATCCAAACCCAGTACCGCACGCGCATTTCGTTACTTCTACGACGCACAAGACTTTGCGTGGACCACGCGGCGGTTTGATTTTGTGCAAAGAAGAATTTGCGAAAGGCATCGACAAATCCGTGTTCCCAGGCGTTCAAGGTGGTCCGTTGATGCATGTCATCGCAGCGAAAGCAGTTGCCTTCGGCGAAAACCTGCAACCAGATTTCAAGGATTACGCAGCTCGCATCATCAAGAATGCACGTGCATTTGCTGAAGCGCTGACTGCTGAAGGTCTGACGCTCGTTTCCGGCGGAACGGATAACCACCTCGTATTGATTGATGTAAGCAAAATCGGCCTGACAGGTAAAGTAGCCGAGCATCTGTTGGACGAAGTAAGCATTACCACGAACAAAAATACGATTCCTTACGATACACAAAGCCCGTTTGTCACAAGCGGTGTGCGCATGGGTACGCCAGCAGTAACAAGCCGCGGTTTTGATGAGGAAGCAATGAAAGAAGTAGCAGCGATTATCGCTCTGACATTGAAAAACCCAGAGGATGCTGCGAAGCACGAGGAAGCACGCCAACGTGTGGCAGCTTTGTGCCAACGTTTCCCGATGTATGAAGGCTTGAATATTTAATCCAGGCAACGAGAAGCAGACCCAGTGGAATTTTTCCCATACGGGTCTGCTTTTTTTCCACTTCTTCGCTGTTGACAGGGATCGAGGATGCAATAAAAGTGCGAAGATTAGGCAAATTGACGGCACCACTCTCACCAGCTATTATAGAAAGGATGTATTGATAGGGAAACGGAGGAAATGACATGAGCCGTGTATATGTGTTTGACCATCCGCTGATTCAGCATAAAGTTACGTATATTCGTGACAAGAATACAGGGACCAAGGAATTTCGCGAACTGGTAGATGAAGTGACCACTCTGATGGGCTATGAAATTACCCGTGATATGCCGTTGGAGGAAACCACCATCGAAACGCCAGTGGCTACCTGTCAGTCGAATGTAATTGCCGGTAAAAAAGTAGGGCTGGTACCGATTCTGCGCGCTGGTCTTGGTATGGTGGATGGGCTGATGAGGCTGATCCCTGCTGCCAAAGTAGGACACGTAGGTCTTTACCGTGATCCGGAAACCCTGCAGCCTGTTGAGTATTATGTGAAACTGCCATCCGATGTTGCTGAGCGTGAGTTGATCGTAACTGACCCAATGTTGGCGACTGGTGGCTCTGCTGTTGCTGCTATTACCGCTTTAAAAAAACGTGGAGCGAAAAACTTGAAGCTGATGTGCCTCATCGCTGCTCCAGAAGGCATCAAGCTGGTTCAGGACGAGCATCCTGATGTAGATATTTACGTAGCAGCTGTTGATGAATATTTAAACGACCATGGATACATCGTGCCAGGCTTGGGCGATGCGGGTGACCGCTTGTACGGCACGAAGTAGTCGGAGAGGGAAAAACGGATGAAAACTGTAAAAGTAATGACGGTCTTCGGCACACGTCCGGAAGCGATCAAAATGGCGCCGCTTGTCCATGAATTGAACAAGCACAGCGAACAGATCGAATCGATCGTTTGCGTGACTGCCCAACATCGTCAAATGCTCGATCAGGTTTTGGACATTTTTGATATTCAACCAGACATTGATCTGAACATCATGAAGGATCGCCAAACGCTGGTGGGTGTGACCACTCGCGCATTGGAGAGTCTGGACGAAACAATGAAGGAAGTAAAACCGGACATTGTCCTCGTACACGGGGATACGACAACCACTTTTGTTGCGAGTCTGGCTGCTTTTTATAATCAAGTTGCGATCGGACATGTGGAAGCGGGTCTACGCACTTGGGACAAGTACTCGCCGTTTCCGGAAGAAATGAACCGTCAGTTGACAGGTGTAATGGCTGACCTTCACTTCTCTCCGACAGATGGATCGGCTGACAATCTTCGTCGCGAAGCAAAGCCGGAAAAGAGCATCTACGTGACAGGAAACACAGCGATTGATGCGCTGAAAACAACGGTTCGCGAGGATTACACGCATCCGGTGCTTGATCGCGTAGCTGGTCAGAAGCTGGTGCTGATGACGGCTCACCGTCGCGAAAATTTGGGCGAGCCGATGCGCCGTATTTTCCGTGCTGTTCGAAGACTGGTAGATGAGCATCCTGAGATTGCTGTTGTGTATCCGGTTCACTTGAATCCGGCCGTACAAGAAGTGGCGCAGGAGATTCTCGGAAACCACGATCGCATTTCGTTGATCGAACCAATGGATGCACTTGATTTCCACAACTTCGCTCGTCGTGCCCATCTCATCCTGACCGATTCTGGCGGGGTGCAGGAGGAAGCGCCGTCTCTTGGCGTACCAGTACTGGTTCTGCGCGATACGACAGAACGTCCTGAGGGGATTGAAGCAGGCACGTTGAAGCTCGTAGGAACCGACGAAGAGCAAGTTTATGCAATGGCAAAAGAACTGCTGACCAATCAAGCGGCTTACGATGCAATGGCGCACGCTGTCAACCCATACGGGGATGGCGAGGCTTCCCGTCGTATCGTAGAAGCAATCCTCTATCATTTTGGTTTGCGAGCTGAACAACCAGAGCCTTTCCAACCAGGTCAGTAACATACAGCTAGGAAAACCCGCCAGGTACCGTTCGTCAAAACCGGGCGGGTTTCTTGTTGGAAGCGGGGAAGTTTTAGGTTTCGAAGACTGACGATTTGGTATGTTTTTCTAATAGAGAATCGAGAGAATTGGCGAAACTATCCATGACCTTTTGCGTCTAATATTTAGTTGCTGAGCTTAGATGATAGAAAGACAGAGTTTGGAATACGGAGAGGAGTTACCAACATGAGAGCGCAAAGGATAGTGACGCTGCTCACGGCCACGACCATGGCCTGGGGAGCTTTTGTTCCGTTTGTGCCGTTTGCGACCAATGTCGCACACGCCAGAGCGGAAACCAGTGCATTGAATATGATGTGGCAAACCCCAATTGGTGAGGGGACCACTTTGCAGAAATATACGAAATCATTTGCCAACCAAGTAGTCACGATCATGGTGACTAAGGTTGACATGAATAATCCTTACGTTGAGGTCAAACCGGTATACGGAACGAAAGGCAAGCTGACAGACAGGCAGACGGTTACACAAATGGCGCGTGAAACAGGAGCTGTAGCAGCGATCAATGCCGACTTTTTTAACATGTCGAAGCGGGGAGCGCCGTTTGGCATTGTCATGAAAGACGACGAACTCATTTCATCCATGGGCTTGGTCTCTTACTGGTACGCGCTGGGCTTGACGGGAGACAAGATGGCCATCGTCGATAAGTTTGGTTTTGGCGGCAAGGTTACTGCTCCTAATGGCGCTACCTATTCGATTCAGGGAGTCAACAAGGAAGAGTACAACCCAAGTGATGGACGAAAAAGTCACCAAAATCAGCTGAATGTCTATACCCCTTCCTTTGGCAAAACCAGTTTAGGGACGATATCGGGCTACAAAGATGTCGTCGAGATTCTGTTTGTAGACAACGTAGCCAAGGAAGTTCGTTTGAATCAACCTGGCGTATACATACCTTACAACGGCTATGTCCTTTGGGGACATGGAGCAGCAGGAGCATTTCTCAAACAAAACTTCCCAGTAGGCGCTACTGCAACAGTTGAGTATCAAACGACACCGCAAACACTCGATTTAAACCATGCGGTGGGTGGTAATGTCCTTTTAGTCGATCAAGGGAAAGCACTGTCGTCCTTTCAGGCGGACAAGTCCATCACGAACAAAACGGCGCGCACAGCGGTCGGTGTTTCCCAGGATGGGAAGACCTTGTACATGGTCACAATCGATGCGAGCCAAGGTGTTTATTTGGACGAACTGGCAAAAATCATGGCGGAGCTCGGCTCTTATCGGGCTGTAAACTTTGACGGTGGCGGCTCTACGACCATGTCAGCTCGCATGCTGGGTGAGACACACGCGAATCTGTCGAATAAGCCGAGCGGCGGTGCTGAGCGTCGAGTGCCTACTGGACTGGCCGTATACAACACGGCACCTGCTGGAGAATTGAGAGGCTTCCAAATCGATGTACCAGCAGATGTGCTTATCGGACAAACCATCTCGCTCAGCGCATCCAAAGGATATGACGTTCATTACCAACCGTACGCGATCAATGCAGGCGATGTGAGTTGGGATGGCAGTCAGTCCGAAGCAGGAACCGTAAATGGCAAGCAATTCACACCAGCTCGCTCCGGCAAGATCACATTGACTGCGCGATTGGGCAATGTGACGCAAAATAAAGACATTCAAGTCATTTCCGGCAATGATGTCCAGCAAATCGTCGTTTCCCCGAATCCAATTACGATTGCACCGGGACAATCCATTAATCTCGATGTCAAAATCAAAACGAAGAAGGGCTCTACCGTACAAGCGACGCCACTTAGCGTAAAAGCGAGTGTCGATTCTTCTGTAGCGACGATCAACGACAATCTGCAACTGGTAGCAGGCAATGAGCCGGGCACCGGAAACCTGACGATTACGTATGATGGCGTGGCGACAACCGTACCATTTGCCGTCGGACAATTTGAACAGCCATGGCTCACCTTTGATAATCAGGCTGGCTTGTACCATGCAGCCAATCCAACCAGCATTAGTTCCGCAGGTTCGTTCGCGCTTGTCTCCGATCAGACATTCCGCACGAAAAAGGCAGCGAAGCTGGTGTATAACTTCTCTGGAGCTCCAGCAAACAACATGCGGATTTCGTACGGTGTTATGGGAGCGAAACCTGTGACCATTCCTGGCAAGCCGCTCGGGTTGGGCTTGTGGGTCAATGGTGACAACAGCGGACATTGGCTCCGTGCCGAAGTAGTGGATGCGAACGGAAAAGCAGTTTATGTCGATCTGGCAAAAGAGATCAATTGGACAGGCTGGAAGCAGGTCAAAGGCTACTTCCCGAGCAATGTTGCGTATCCGTTGCAACTGAAGAGTGTGTATGTCGTTGACCAAGCCAATGATGGTATTACACACGACAAAGGGACACTGTACTTCGACGAATTCTCGCTCCTCTTGGGCAACCAGACAGGTCAACCGAGCGATGCGACCGTTGTTCCTGAACTGCCAGGCAGCATGTCACTCGGAGCGGAGCTCGATCTCCATTATTCCTTTGAAAATACCGCATCGTACCTAGATAGTGCGCTGATTGATGTGGAGTCGATCGTGACCCAGCCAATGCCAGGTTATGTGCCTGCTGATTATTCGTTTGCGATTAAGCCGGGCGAACTAAAAGCAGGACAAGAGGACGCGATATCCACTTCTTCGATTCAATTGACCTTGGCACCGAAGCAATGGCTCGCTGGAAAAGGCGTTGGACTCTTGTACGTAAACGAAGTAAACAATACATTGGATCCGCTTATGGGAACCGTGAATGCACAAGGTCAGTGGGTATATGAAGTCAACAGCTACGGCAAGTATATTCCGTACTACCTGGACAATGCAGGCACGAGCAGCGCTGGATTCACAGATATTGCAAAGCATTCAGCCAAGGCAGAAATCACATACATGGCGGAAAAGGGCTACGTGAAGGGTTTGACGGAGACGACGTTCGGTCCAGAGGTTTCCTTGACAAGAGCACAATTCGTCACACTGCTCGCGCGCACTTTTGAATGGGAGCTCCCTTCCTCACCAAAGCTGAATTTCAAGGATAAGGTGCCTTCCTATGCGCAAGGTGCCGTACAGGTTGCTGTTTCCAAAGGCCTGGTGAAGGGGTATAACGATAACACCTTCCGTCCGGATCAGCCGGTGACTCGCGCAGAGGCCGCAGTCATTCTCGATCGCCTCGTGAATAAAAAGGGAGCGACGAAAACGGTCTCTGATAAAGGGACCTGGCCATCCTGGGCATCTACATCCATCAACAACATGGTCGGACTCGGTCTGATTGATCCAGTCGGAGGAAATTATCAGCCGAATAAACCGACGACGAGAGCAGTGTGTGTCGTTGCACTGTATCGCATCCTGCATCAAGACAAATAAGAATATCAGTATGAAAGGTCAAGCTTCTTTAACACAGAGGAGCTTGACCTTTTTTTGTCTATAAGAATTTATAAAGCCGTTTATTAGTTTGAGCCAGTGATTTATGGATGGTCTTCCTAAGTTTTGGAAGGTATCGATGAACTGACAAAGCTGCTGAGAAGAAAAAGCACAGGGCTCGCAGACCTTGACAACGCCTACCCAGTCGGAACTTCAAAAAGGGGACCACGCTTGTCGAACACTTCTTCCTTGAGAAACTTCCGCCCGTAGGGTGGCTTTGGCTCGACGGTCCCCTTTTTGAAGTGGAGACGGACAGTCAATCCCCGATGCTGGCGTGTCAGAGTCGAAGAGAACTGTGCTTTTTCTTCTCCTCCACAATGCTGACTCAAACCAAAAGAACCATCTTAGATCTTAATTTTTCAAGGTCGAGAAAAAAGCTTTGCTAAAATGAGTTAACCAATTTAAAATAACAGTTAACAAATATATGTTAACCAAGGTTGTGATTTGGTTGTTAAATAATTATGCAGAGCTCTCCGCCAAAAACAAGCAATACGTTTGGCATCCCTTCACCCAGATGAAAGACTACGTCGCACAGGAGCCGTTAATTATTGCGAGAGGAGAAGGGATCAAGCTGTTCGATGTGAACGGCAAGGCTTACTACGACGGTTTTTCCTCTGTGTGGTTGAACGTCCATGGCCACAACGTTCCCGAGCTGAATCAGGCGATCACAGAGCAGCTCGACCAGATTGCCCATTCTACCTTGCTAGGCATGGCAAATGTGCCATCCATTCTATTGGCGGAAAAGCTGATCCACCTTGCTCCAAAAGGATTGAGCAAAGTCTTCTATTCTGACAACGGGGCAACGGCGGTCGAGATCTCGCTGAAAATGGCGTTCCAATACTGGCAAAATCGAGGGCAGACCGGCAAGCATTCGTTTATCACGATGAACAATGCCTATCACGGGGATACGATCGGAGCTACCAGTGTTGGAGCAATTCCTCTCTACCATCAGGTCTACAAACCGCTGCTCTTTTCTCCACATGCCATTCCATACCCGTATCCATACAGGCAAGGCGGCGAAGAAGCAGCCGTTCAGGCTACATTGAGCAGTCTGGAAAGTTTGCTTGCGGAAAGAGCTCATGAGATTGCGGCGATGATCGTGGAGCCTGTCGTGCAGGGAGCAAGCGGCATGATTATCATGCCGGATGGCTGCTTGAAAAAAATCGCAGAGCTTTTGCGCGCTCATGATGTACTCTTGATCGCAGACGAAGTAGCGACAGGATTTGGACGCACGGGCAAAATGTTCGCTTGTGAGCATGACAGGGTCGTGCCAGACATCATGGCAGTTGCCAAAGGGCTTACGGGAGGGTATTTGCCTGTAGCCGCTACCTTAGTAACTGAGCAGATTTACGATGCCTTTTTCGCCGACTACGAGGAACAGAAAACCTTTTTCCACGGACATTCGTTCACGGGAAATCCACTTGGCTGTGCAGTTGCTCTCGCCAATCTGCGGCTGATGGAGGAGCGCGGAGTCGTTCAACATGTAGCACAAAAAGCAATCGATCTGGATCAATTGCTAGGGCCACTGTACGACCTGCCCCATGTAGGAGAAATCCGGCAAAAAGGCTTGATGGCGGGAATCGAGCTGGTTCGGGATAAAGAGACGAAGGAGCCTTATCACTGGAATGAGCGCATCGGTGTGCGTGTCTGTCAGGTAGCGAGAGAAAAAGGACTTTTGACACGACCGTTGGGCAACGTCATCGTTTTTATCCCGCCGCTCGTATCTACAACCGAAGAATTGGCTGACATGGTTCGGATTTTGGCTGAATCAATTCAGGATGTAACGACAGGGGAGTGATAGGCATGTCGGAGCGCCCCTTTTGCGGATTGTTCGTCACAGGAACAGATACAGGGGTAGGCAAAACGGTTGTGACTGCCGGAATCGCATCCGTGTTGCGTGAGACTGGAGTGAACATAGGGGTTTGGAAGCCAGTCCAGTCAGGTGCACGAGCGCATGATGAAAACAGTGACGCTAGGCACTTGAGATCGTGGAGCGGAGTGCCTGACTCGTGTGAGGAGATAGCCCCGCTCTGTTTTGAGGCGCCGCTTACCCCTCTTCTCGCTGCTGAAGCAGAGGGGAAAAGCTTGACCGTGGAGGAAGTAATCGCTGCAGGGCGACCTCTGATGGAACGTTATCCGGCACTTCTTGTCGAAGGAGCCGGTGGTCTGATTGTACCATTGACTCGAACCGAAACGATGGCCGATCTCGCTGTTCGATTGAATCTGCCCATGCTCATCGTGGCTCGGGCTGGGCTCGGCACAATTAATCATACGCTCTTGTCCGTTTGGTATGCTCGGGAACTCGGGATCGAGGTGGTAGGTGTCATCCTGAATCAAAGCAACTCAGCTGGTGTCACCGATGAGAGTGTCAAAACAAACGCGAGCATGATTGAGAGCTATGGGGGAGTTCCCGTATGGGGCGTACTTCCATGGATAAACCAACCGTTAGAGCGCCAGCAATTGACAAAGCTGATCCATGAATGTGTAGACATCGGACAGTTGTGTCAGTGGAGCCATAAATCATAAAAAAAGAGGAGACGAGAAAATGGAGCAAAGCACCTGTCTGGATTGGAAGGGATACTCTCATAAGGCGATTGGCAAAGAACTGTTTACCCAGGAAGAGGCAATGAAGGTGTTGCAAGCGCCAGATGATGAGCTGCTGCTGGTCATGAACGAAGCTTTCCGCGTCAGGAAGCACTTTTTCGGAAAAAAGGTCAAACTGAACATGATCATTAACGCCAAGAGTGGCCTATGCCCAGAGGATTGCGGTTACTGCTCGCAATCGATTGTTTCGAATGCTCCCGTATCCAAGTACACGATGCTGGACAAGGAAACATTGCTCGCAGGTGCGCGAGAAGCCATGAATCGGCAAGCAGGTACATACTGTATCGTCGCCTCAGGACGCGGTCCCACTGAAAAAGAGCTGGGGCAGGTCATAGAGGCGGTCAAAGAAATCCGTGAGACGATGCCACTGAAAATTTGCGCTTGCTTAGGGATATTAAGCGACGAACAAGCAACCCGCTTAAAAGATTCAGGCGTCCACCGCTACAATCACAATCTCAATACGAGTCGCAACCATTACGAATCGATAACGACGACGCACACGTACGATCAACGTGTACAGACAGTAGACACCGTGAAAAGAGCAGGGATGTCGCCATGCGCAGGCGTGATCATCGGCATGGGGGAGAGTGATGAGGAGATCGTTGACATGGCATTTGCCCTTCGCAATCTCGACGCAGATTCTATTCCGATCAATTTTTTAAATGCGATTCCAGGAACCCCATTGGAGGATAAAGGACGCACCCCGGCAATGAAGGCTCTACGTGTTCTCGCCTTGTTCCGATTTATTTGCCCGGACAAAGAAATTCGCGTTGCAGGTGGTCGCGAAGTGAATTTGCGTACCTTGCAGCCGCTTTCCTTGTATGCGGCTAACTCATTGTTCGTGGGCGACTATTTGACGACGCCTGGGCAGGAAATCACGACAGACCATCAGATGATTGAAGACCTCGGGTTTGAAATCGAGCTGTGTGCGCTGTAGGACAGTAGGTCTGCCATGAACAAACGATACACATGGTTGGAAGAAGAATATGATTCACTGCGGAAACAATCGCTGGCAAGACAATGGAACACCGTAGAGTCAGTCTGTGATCGTGCAGGCACGTGGATTCAAGTCGAAGGGAAACCATTATTAAACCTGTCGTCGAACAATTATTTGGGCTTGGCCCACGATCAACGAATCGTGGAAGCTGGCAAGAAGGCGGCAGCGGAGTGGGGGGCAGGAGCAACTGCCTCTCGTCTTGTCCATGGCAACTACGCGTTATATGACGAGTTGGAACAACAATTGGCGGCGTGGAAGCAGAGAGAAGGTGCGCTTGTCTTTGCAAACGGCTATCAGGCAAATACGGGGGTAATTGCAGCGCTTGCCGGAAGGGGCGACGCTGTTTTTAGTGATCGATTGAATCACGCCAGCATCGTCGATGGGATCGTGCTCAGTCGGGCGGAGCATTTTCGGTACAGGCATAACGACATGGAGCATCTGGAATTTTTGCTAAAAAAGCATCAGGATGCAAGACGGAAGTGGATTGTCACGGACAGCATATTCTCCATGGATGGAGATAAAGCTCCCCTTCTTGAATTAGTACAACTGCGAGATCGCTACGATGCCATGCTGATGGTTGACGAAGCCCATGCAGGGGGAGTGCGTGGGGAAGAAGGGCAGGGTTTGTGCCATGAGCTGGGCATCTCCGGAAAAGTCGATGTTTTGATGGGAACCTTCAGCAAGGCATTTGGTGTTTATGGGGCATACGTATGTGCAGATGAGATCATCATTCGTTATTTGATGACAAAAGCACGCTCGCTCGTGTATTCGACTGCCCTGCCCCCTGCTGTGATTGGTTCGAATCTGGCGTCCTTGTCTTTGGTGCAAACAGAGTCTTGGCGCAGAAGAGCGGTGAGGCAGAATGCGCTCGTGTTTCGCCAGTTGCTTCGCTCACACGGGTTTACCGTAGACGAAGAAGATACGCCAATCATCCCGCTTACGTTAGGAGAGAATGATTGGACGTTGCAATTTAGCAGAAGGCTTCGGCAGCGAGGGATTGCAGCAGTTGCTATTCGACCGCCTACTGTACCAGCAGGAACCGCTCGTATCCGTTTTGCGGTGATGGCTGACCATACGCGCGAAGAGCTGGAGTGGGCTTGCGAGCAAGTGAGCGAAATCAGGAACGAGCTTCAAAGGGAGGGACGGTAACGTGAGAAAAGTAATGTTGTGGCTAACAGGCTGGGGGATGTCGGATAGCTCTTGGGATGCTGTACGTTCACAATTTCCTTCCTATGAGCATATCACGCCCGATTTTTCGGACGTCACTGTGCCCATGCAATTTTTCGAGAAGGTAGAGGGGGAACTTCGCTCTCTTTCCGCTCAGGAACTGATTGTGGTGGGGTGGTCCATGGGAGGGATGCTCGGAATGCGCCTCGCTGCCCAGTACCCGGTCTCAGGACTTGTTCTGATAGGCACCACAGCACGCTTTACCTGCGAACAGCCTGACCTTCGCAAAGGGTGGCATCCTGTTGTTTTGCAAAGGATGAAAAGGCAGCTTTCCGTAGCACGCGAGCGGGTGATGGACGCATTTGTCGAACAGATGCTAACACCAGGAGAGCGTGAGCAAATAGGCTTGCACGTGGGGATGGACAGCCAGAAGTGGAGTACGGCAGCGTTGATCGCGGGCTTGACCTATTTAGAAGAAGAGGATTGCCGCCCGTTCCTGTCTTCCCTGACAGCTCCTACTCTCGTCATTCATGGAACAGAGGATGCTATTTGTTCGCTCGCAGCCGGGGAAGAACTAGCGAGTAGGCTTGTAGGTGCGAATTTCGTGCGAATTCCTGACTGTGGTCATGCCCCGCATGTATTTGTTCCGGAGGCTGTAGGAGATTCGCTAAAGAGGATGGTGGAGCAGCTTGCAGAAGAGGGCAATTAGCAGCCGATTCAGTGAAAAGGCTGCCTCATACGAAAAATACGCACTCGTGCAAAAGAAGATGGTCGATCATTTGAGTCAAATGATTACAGAAATAACGAACGAGAACGAGGTGCGAAACATCTTGGAGATTGGCTGTGGGACAGGGAGATTAACCCGCGTCATTCGCAGCCGTTTTTCTGTTGCCCATTACGAAGCGGTAGAGATTGCGTCAGGCATGCTGGAGCAGGCGAAGAACAATCTGGAGAAGGACGGCATGATTTGCTCATTTTTTCAAGCCGATGCCGAAGAATGGGTTTGGGAACAACCGGCAAAGTCAAAGGATTTGATGGTTTCAGGAGCGTGTTTTCAGTGGTTTGCCAAGCCAGCGCATACGCTAAAAGGACTGGGAAGAATTCTGAAGCCCGGAGCACCTTTGGTTTTTTCAACATTTGGCCCCGATACTTTTTGGGAGCTGCATGATTCGTTTGCGAATGCTCATGCGATTTTGGGGGAGAAGGGAGTACGCCATGGCTTGGAGTTTCTCTCTGCACGTGATTGGTACGAGCTGTTGGAGCAAGCAGAGTTTACGGATATCGAGGTAATTAGAAAGTATGAAAGGCTTACTTACCCGAGTGTAAGGGATTTTCTGCATGCCGTAAAAGCTGTGGGCGCTAGTGCAAGTATGGAGCAGGGGAGCGGTCTTGGGCGCAGAAAGCTACTTGCAGAAATGATACGTTACTATGAGCAAACGCATAAAAGAGAAACGGGCATCCCTGTCACCTACGAAGCTATTTACGTTCGCGCGATTTCATCCATGTAGTGTGCTTGAATTGATTTTTGCTATAGATATGAGAATGATTATCAAATAGAATGAAGAGAAGAAAGATGGGAGGGCTAACAAGGAGTTGAGCGCCAGACAATGAACGTGGATGATCATATTTTGTTATGGAATCAGGCAACTGTACGACTACATGATGTACGGCATATCGTCATGCGAGCCGGAGAGCAGCTGCGATCCTATCAATTGCCAGCAAGCGCCTTTCTTTTTTCGGTGAGAGGAAGTGGACTGATTCGTCTTGATGGGAATGTGCATGCTATCAAGAATTGTTATATGACCCATGCTGGCAAAGGTACTTATGTGGATATCGAGGAAATAAAGGATGAGCTGGAATACTATTTGATTTTGTACAAAGCTCATTTGCCGTTGCCTTGTCGGCAGGAGCAGCTGCGTTTACTGGATAAAACACAACCTTTTCACATCCAATACGGCTTTACTCCCATGTATCAGGCTAATGTATTTGTCGCAATATCACGTATGCAGCAAGTGTGGAATCAGAACGGCAACCTGGACAAGCTTCGAGCCAAAGCCCTGCTTTATCAACTGGTATGTGAGCTGATGGCACAGATGCAGTCGCAAGGAATCGGGGTAACGGTACCGAATTTGGTCGTGCAGGCCGTTCGGTATATCGAGGAGCACTACGCAGAGGCTTTCACACTCGATGATCTTGCCACGCTATTAAACTGTAGCCCCCGATCCCTGCAACGCACCTTTAAAACCAAGCTGGAGGTCGGCCCTATCGACTATCTGATCCAGGTGCGCATTCAAAAAGCGCAGGAATTGCTGCGTCAAACGAACATGGGGCTAAAAGAGGTAGCGGAATCAGTAGGTTATACAGACAGCTATTATTTCAGTCGTATTTTTAAAAAATATACAGGCTTCCCCCCGTCTGCTTATAAGGAAAATCCGCTGACATCGGAAATTCGTCGCCAAAGTCCATTACTCTTGTCGCGATATTCCATTGCTGGTCAAAAGCTGTGGAAATATAATGATCACATTGAAAATGAAAATCAAAATCATTTGCGATCAAGAGATGGGGGAGCCGTACCGATGTATAAGAGTACAAAAGCGATGCTGGCGCTGAATCTGATGCTTAGCCTTACCTTGCTGCTCGGAGCCTGCTCAGCGGGCGGAACAAATTCTAGTAATTCGGGAAGTACAGCAACAGGCGCTTCGAATCAGGTAGCGACGCAGTCGAATACAACGCAATCTAGTGCGGATCAAGAAGTGAAGAAAAGCGAGACACGTACGATCAAGCATATGAAAGGCGAGCTGACGCTTGATTTTAAACCAGTCAGAATCGCTGTGCTTGATACGCAATATGTAGATCAAATGATTGCCTTGGGCGATTGCCTGTAGGTAGTGTCATTACAACGGGGGACGGTTCGAAATTTCCAGAGTATCTCATGGACAAGCTAAAAGATGTTCACGTGCTCGGAACAAAAGACGAGCCGAATTCAGAAGCGGTAGTTGCTATGGAGCCTGACTTGATCATATGCACGGAGTTCCAGGATAAAATCTATGATAATTTGAACAAAATCGCTCCAACCATCATGTTTGACCGAAACGAAGACTGGCGAGAGACGCTAATTACCTTCGGAAAAATTCTCGAAAAAGAACAAGAAGCTGAGCAAATCGTAAAAGACTACCAAGAGAAAACGAACAAATTGAAAGCAGAACTCGCAAACAAGCTCAAGGGTGAGTCCGTTGCACTTATTCGTCCTCGTGACAATGCCATTCGACTGCACACAGTTGAACACCGTACGGCTGCAATATTGTATTCCGATTTGGGCCTGACTCCTCCCAAGCCAGCGATGGATAAATCAGATACAGCTACGATGATTTCTTTGGAAGTATTGCCAGAGGTAAATGCCGATCACATATTTGTCGTAACAGACAAAGCGAATCAAGCATTAACGGACGAGTACAAAAATAGCTCCATTTGGAAAGGGCTAAAAGCCGCCAAGGAAAATAAGGTGTACGAGGTAAACACAACCGTGTGGATCGCCTACTACGGCCCGATTGCCATCAACAATATCGTCGATGAAATTGCAGAAGTACTGCTATAAATCATACAGACCGTCACCCTCTTCTCCCAAGAGCCGTGACGGTTTTTCATGAACTGGAAAAGAAAGCGATTTCCTGGCAGGAATTATCATGAAAAGATGGAATCTTAAGAGGGTTGCCTATCCTGTGTATTCAAGGGGTGTGTGGAAGATGAGTCAAAGAGAAATCGTCATTGCGAGTGCTGTACGCACTGCTATAGGTAGCTTTCAAGGAACGCTTGCAGGTGTCAGCGCGACAAAGCTGGGCGGGATTGTACTGGAAGCAGCGCTTACGCGTGCAGGTGTTTCCAAGGATGCGGTCGATGAAGTGATTATGGGGAACGTACTGTCAGCAGGCTTGGGTCAAAACCCAGCGCGTCAGGCTTCTATTCACGCGGGCCTTGCTCATGAAGTTCCCTCCCTGACAATCAATAAGGTTTGTGGTTCAGGTCTCAAAGCCGTTCATCTGGCTGTTCAGTCAATCCTTGCTGGCGAGGCAGAAGTTGTCTTGGCCGGTGGGATGGAAAATATGAGCCAGGCACCATACTTAATGGAAGGTGCTCGCTCAGGGTATCGCATGGGCGATCAAAAAGTCGTGGACTCTATGATTCGCGACGGACTGTGGTGTGCTTTCAACGACTATCACATGGGCATCACAGCGGAGAATCTTTGCACCAAATATGAAATCGGACGCGAAGAGCAGGATGAATTTTCAGCGTGGAGCCAGGAAAAGGCTCAGCAAGCGCTCGCTAGTGGTCGTTTTCAAGAAGAAATCGTGCCGGTTCCGATCCCGCAGCGAAAGGGTGACCCGGTGCTGTTTGCTGTGGACGAATTCCCGCGTGCTGGCGTGACAGCTGAAGCTCTAGGCAAGCTGAAGGCTGCATTTAAAAAGGATGGAACCGTGACAGCAGGAAATGCATCCGGCATCAACGATGGAGCAGCAGCTCTCTTAATCATGACACGCGAGAAAGCGGAAGAGCTGGGAGTGAAGCCTCTCGCCCGTATCGTAGCCAATGCGAGTGCCGGTGTCGATCCGAGCATCATGGGGTACGGTCCTGTTCCTGCGACCAAACGCGTACTGGAAAAAGCGGGTCTGTCGATTGCTGACATCGATTTGATCGAAGCGAACGAAGCGTTTGCCGTTCAATCACTGTCTGTTGGCAAAGCACTAGGCTTTGATCGCGAGAAGCTGAATGTCAACGGCGGAGCCATTGCTTTGGGTCACCCAATCGGTGCGAGTGGCGCGAGAATTTTGGTCACGCTGGTGCATGAATTGCAAAAGCGTGAAGGGGCAAAATATGGGTTAGCAACTCTTTGCATCGGCGGTGGACAAGGGGTCTCCACAATTGTCGAGAAAATTTAATTTTTAAATTGTGAACGCTTTGTGTACACAGAAACGCTTGCGTTGACAAAGGGAATAAATCTTCGTTAATATGGATGAGGGCATTTGGAAATTGTGTGCCCTCTCCTTATGTGAAAGGAGAAGGATAAACTGGCGAAACTTGACAATCCATGGCGAGCACTTGGTTTGGTCAGCGTACTTGGTCTTGACTTTGCCATTTGTGTGGTTGCCGGTTTTATGATCGGCAGATACGCGGATCGCCTACTAGCGACTGATCCTTGGTTCTTGCTCATTGGCTTGATTACAGGGATTGCTGTTGGTGTATACACTGTCTATCGACTCATTCGCCCATATTTGTAGGGGGTGACGAACGATGGAAGCGTTTGCTTTAGCGATGCGAAAGACTTTTCGCTATTCTTTATGGTGTATGGCATTGTTTGTGATACTGATGGTTGTATTGCCTGAACACAAGGTTTTCTTGCAGAGCTTGTTGCTTGGAACAGTGACAGGAATTATTAATACCAGCGTTCTCGCAAGTAAGGTCTGGGTTGTTGGGCAAATGGCAGATGACCCTAATGTCAGACCAAAAGGAACGGGCACGATGCTTCGGTTCATGATTGCCGGGCTAGCCGCCTATACTACTTTTCTTTTCCCTCATATGTTCACATTATCAGGGGTTCTACTTGGGCTGTTTTTGATCCAAGGGATCAGCTATCTACTCGTATTCCGCAATTCAAAATAGATTTGTTACCAGCATTTCCTTATTAATGAAGTGATTAACCAGAGAGCGTTCGATAGCAATGTGTAGACATAGTTTCGGACAACCTCTATCTATCGATGGAAAGGGGTGAAAAGATGGGTCATCATTATACGTTACGATTTGAGTTAGGCGGCATGGTATTTGACATCGCTACGATTCTCATGATGGTTCTTACCGCACTGCTTGTGTTTATCTTCCTGTTTGTAATGACACGAAAGCTGGAAACCGGAGTTCCTGGTGCTAAGCAAAATGCAGTTGAGTGGATTTTTGACTTTGTCAAGAATGTTACTTCAGGATACATGGATCACAAGAAAGTCATGATGATGATGACGCTTGGTATTACGTTGTTTCTCTACATCTTCATTGGGAACCAGCTAGGTGTTATCGCCAACGTCACCACAGTGCACAAAGGTGAAATCAGCGAAAGTGTTATGAAGATGCTGACGATTGCTCCTACGCCAGAAGCCGAAGCGAAGAAGCGCGCAACCGTTGAGCACGAGCTGGGTGATAAAGGAGCTCATGTAATCTGGTGGAAGTCTCCAACTGCTACACCAAGCGTAACATTTGGTTTGGCATTGGTAGTGTTGCTCTACTCCCACTACCTCGGCATCAAGAAAAGTCCAGGTGGTTGGTTTAAACACGTATTCCTCAACCCGATCCACATTCTTGAGGAGTTTATCATTAAGCCACTGACGCTTCCTTTGCGTTTGTTCGGTAACCTCTTTGCAAAAGAGATCATGATTGCCTTCCTATTGAGTGGGGGGATTTTGGCCGCGGCACCATTGTTTATTTGGCTCGGCTACTCCGTCTTCGTAGGTGCAATTCAGGCGTTCATTTTCTTGACTCTTTCTATGGTTTACATTTCACAACTTGTGAATGATGAACACTAAAATCTAGTTTTTTGTTAACAACAATTTAGGGAGGTATTTTTAACATGGAAGTTATGGGTGTAGCTATTGCTATGGGTCTTATTTTCGGTTTGGCAGCACTTGGTGGTGCTTTTGGTGCAAGTAACGTAATCTCTAAAACAATTGAAGGTGTTGCTCGTCAACCTGAAGCTCGTGGTAACCTGATGGGTATCATGTTCCTCGGTATGGGTCTCGTAGAGGCGATTCCAATTATCGCGGTAGCTGTAGGTTTCATCTTGATGGGACGTCTGGGCTAAGCGAACAGTTGAACAGTATTAAATAGGCGGAGGGGTCACCTTCGCCTATCTTTTAGTAGGGAAAAATCAGGCTTCGGCCAAAGCTTGGCAATGAAGTCTTCTAGTAATAATTCTGGTAAGTACGCAAAGAACTTATTGCAGAATCTTTCGTTTGTCAGGAAGGAGTGAACTAAAAATGGTTGAGTTTGGAGCCGTATCCCTGGAATGGGGCACATTACTACTCCAGGTGATTATTTTCGTTTTGCTGTTGATCGTTGTTTCCAAATATGCAACAGGACCGATTGCGAGCGTATTGGAAAAGCGCCGTGCTCATGTTGAGAACGAGCTCGCTACTGCGGAACGCAACCACAAGGAATCCGAAAAGCTTTTGGCTGAACAACGCCGTCTTTTGGATGAAGCTCGCGCTGAATCCAAAGCGATCATCGACCGTGCTGCAAAGCAAGCGTCTGATGAAGCAAGCAAAATCGTTGCTGAAGCACAAGCAGCTTCTGAGCGCATGAAAGCAGATGCAAGCGCTGAACTGGCTCGTGAAGTAGAAAAAGCAAAACTCGAACTGCGTGAGCAAATGACTGGTCTTTCTGTGCTCTTGGCTTCCAAGATCATCGAGAAAGAACTGGACGAAGCAGCTCAAAAGTCTACTGTTGACAAATTTCTCGCACAAGTGGGAGATCGCCTATGAGTAGCGCAGTAGGGAAACGTTATGCTCGCGCTCTCTTTGAAGTAGCGAGTGAGCGTAGCAAGATTGATCAGGTGGAGAAAGACCTGAGTGCGATCGTGGAAGCGGTTGAAGGCAATGAAGATCTGAAAAAGATCATGTTGCACCCGCACATCGCAGCAGATGCGAAAAGCCAGCTCGCTGACGAATTGTTCAAAAGCCATGTAGGGGAAGAAACCTTCAATTTCCTGAACGTCCTGATTGAGAACGGACGCGAAGTTGACCTGGTTGATATCTACCGTTCTTTTGTACAATTGGCGAACGAAGCTCGTGGATTCGCAGATGCAATTTTGACAAGTGCAAAGCCGCTTTCTGTTGAAGAACAAAATGAGCTGGCTGAGAAGTTCGGTCAAACGCTGAACAAAAAGCTGCGTATGACAGCAGTTGTAGATCCAGCGATTCTCGGCGGCATTATTATCAAAATTGGCGACCGTCTGTATGATGGCAGTCTGAAAACGAAGTTGGAAACCTTTGCGCAAAAGGCGTAAAGTTCGATGGCTTTTAAGAAGTTGGATGAATGGGGTGAATTTTCGTGAGTGCAATCAGACCAGAAGAGATTAGCTCCCTCATTAAAGAGCGGATCGCTAACTTTAAATCTGAAATCGAAGTTGTGGATGTAGGCACAGTCATCCAAGTAGGTGACGGTATTGCTCGTGTTCACGGTTTGGAAAAGGCCATGCAAGGGGAGCTTCTCGAGTTCCAAAATGGCGTAATGGGTATGGTACTCAACTTGGAAGAAGATAACGTGGGTGTCGTTATTATGGGACCTTTCCGCGACATTAAGGAAGGCGACACTGTAAAACGTACCGGCCGCGTTATGGAAGTTCCAGTAGGGGAAGCGCTGCTCGGCCGCGTTGTAAACCCACTGGGTCAACCAATCGATGGTCAAGGCCCTATTGCAAATGACGGTTTCCGCCCAATCGAGAGCCCAGCTCCTGGCGTTATGGCGCGTAAATCCGTACACGAGCCACTCCAAACAGGTATCAAAGCGATTGACGCGATGATCCCAGTTGGTCGTGGACAGCGTGAGTTGATCATTGGTGACCGCCAAACTGGTAAAACAGCAGTGGCGCTCGACACGATCATCAACCAAAAAGGTAAAGACATGATTTGTATCTACGTTGCAATCGGTCAAAAGCAATCCACCGTTGCAAACATCGTAGAAACACTGCGTAAAGCAGGTGCTCTAGATTACACCATCATCGTTTCTGCAACTGCGTCTGACCCAGCTCCAATGTTGTACCTAGCTCCTTATACTGGTGTAACAATGGCTGAGTACTTCATGTACAAAGGCGGACACGTTCTGTGCGTATACGATGACCTGTCCAAACAGGCTTCTGCATACCGCGAAATGTCCCTCTTGCTCCGCCGTCCTCCAGGTCGCGAAGCATATCCTGGTGACGTATTCTACTTGCACTCCCGCTTGCTGGAGCGCGCTGCGAAACTGTCTGATGAGTTGGGTGCGGGTTCCATTACGGCTCTGCCATTCATCGAAACCCAAGCGGGTGACATTTCCGCGTACATTCCAACCAACGTGATCTCCATCACGGACGGTCAGATCTTCCTGGAGACAGACTTGTTCAACGCAGGTCAACGTCCAGCGGTTAACACCGGTCTTTCTGTATCCCGTGTAGGTGGTTCCGCGCAAATCAAGGCGATGAAAAAGGTAGCAGGTCCACTCAAGCTCGAGTTGGCTCAATACCGTGAGTTGGCTGCGTTTGCTCAGTTCGGTTCCGATCTGGACAAAGCGACCCAAGCTCGTCTGACCCGTGGTGAGCGCTTGATGGAAATCATGAAACAAGGTCAGTTCGATCCAATGTCTGTTGAGAAGCAAGTTGCTTCTATCTATAGCGCTACAAGAGGTTTCCTGGATGACATTCCAATTGCAGAAGTGCGCCGCTTTGAGAAAGAGATGTTGTCTTTCTTGGATTCCAACAAACCGCAACTGTTGGAGCACATCCGCACAACGAAAGACCTTCCAGATGAAAAAGAATTCAACGCAGCGATCGAAGAGTTCAAAAAAGGCTTTTCGGTAACTCGCTAATCGTTAACCTGATAGACATCAGATGCATGCCGGGCCATTTGCCCGTGCATGCGTCCTCAAGGTGGTGAAAACGAGTGGCTAAAGGAATACGTGAGATTCGACGCAGTATCAAAAGTAAAAAAGATATGCGCCAAATCACGAAAGCGATGAAAATGGTGGCGGCTGCAAAGCTTCGCCGTAACCAGGATAAAGCTGAGGCGGCACGCCCGTATGCTGACAAGATCCAAGAAGTGATCGCAAGCATCGCGAGTGGGAACTCTAGTTCCAAACATCCAATGTTGCAAAATCGTCCGGTGAAAAAGACTGGTTATATTGTCATCACTTCCGACCGTGGACTTGCTGGGGGTTACAATGCCAACATTCTCCGTAAAGTGGTAAATACCATTAACGAGAAGCACAAGTCCAAGGATGAGTACGGTATTTTTGTGATTGGCCGCAAAGGTCGTGACTTCTTCAGCAAACGGAACTACCCGCTTTTGGAGGAAGTTACAGGTCTGCCAGCCAGCCCAGCCTTTGCTGATATCAAGAAAATTGCCGGTGCAGCAGTCCAAATGTTCGAGAACGAGCAGATTGACGAACTGTACCTGTGCTACAACAAGTTTCAAAGTGCAATTTCGCAAATACCTACCGTAAAACAATTACTGCCATTGGAAGCTCCCGAGAGCAACAATGCGCGCGAATTGAATTACGAATATGAGCCGTCCTCGGAAGAAGTATTGGCGGATCTGTTGCCGAAATATGCGGAAACACTGGTTTACAGTGCACTCCTCGAAGCAAAAGCTTCCGAAGAAGGTTCCCGTATGACGGCAATGGGCAGCGCGACAGACAATGCTACGGATATGATCAACCGTTTAACGTTGAGCTACAACCGTGCTCGTCAGGCAGCCATTACACAAGAGATTTCCGAGATCGTTGCAGGTGCAAACGCACAGGCTTAGTGGCAGCGAATAGCTCCCAATTTAGCTTTACAGGAGGGAAGAAGTAAGATGGCGAATGGACGCGTGGTTCAGGTAATGGGTCCGGTTGTTGACGTCGAGTTCGACCGCGGACACCTGCCTGCCATTTACAATGCGATCAAGATTCAACATAAAGCACAAAGCGCTGGTGAGCGCGACATCAACTTGACTGTTGAGGTTGCTACTCATTTGGGCGATAACTTGGTTCGTACCGTTGCGATGTCTTCCACTGACGGTTTGGTTCGTGGCATGGAAGCAGTAGATACCGGTGCAGCTATCTCCGTTCCAGTGGGTGCAATTACACTTGGACGCGTATTTAACGTATTGGGTGAGCCGATCGACCTGCAAGAACTTGGTCAAGTAGATCGTCGCGACCCAATTCACCGTAAAGCTCCTGAGTTCGTAGACCAAGCAACGACTGTTGAGATCCTGGAAACAGGTATCAAAGTTATTGACCTCTTGGCTCCGTACATCAAGGGTGGTAAGATCGGTCTGTTTGGTGGTGCGGGTGTAGGTAAAACCGTTACTATTCAAGAGCTGATCAACAACATCGCGCAAGAGCACGGTGGTATTTCCGTATTCGCAGGTGTAGGTGAGCGTACCCGTGAAGGTAACGACCTGTACCACGAGATGAAAGACGCAGGCGTACTGCCGAAAACCGCGATGGTATTCGGTCAGATGAACGAACCGCCTGGTGCACGTCTTCGTGTAGCGTTGACTGGTCTGACTATGGCGGAATACTTCCGTGATGAAGAAGGCCGCGACGTTCTTCTCTTTGTTGATAACATCTTCCGCTTTACTCAAGCGGGTTCTGAGGTATCTGCTCTCTTGGGCCGTATGCCATCTGCGGTAGGTTACCAGCCAACATTGGCTACCGAAATGGGTCAGCTGCAAGAGCGTATTACTTCTACGAAAAAAGGTTCCGTAACGTCCATTCAAGCGATCTACGTACCAGCGGATGACTACACTGACCCGGCTCCTGCTACTACGTTTGCTCACTTGGACGCTACAACGAACTTGGAGCGTTCCATCGCTGAGTTGGGTATCTTCCCTGCGGTAGACCCACTCGCATCCACTTCCCGTGCTCTGGCTCCTGATGTAGTAGGACAAGAACACTATGATGTGGCTCGTAGCGTTCAAAAAATCCTGCAACGTTACAAAGAACTGCAAGATATCATCGCGATTCTCGGTATGGACGAGTTGAGCGACGACGACAAGCAAGTAGTTGGACGCGCACGCCGTATTCAACGTTTCTTGTCCCAGTCCTTCCACGTTGCCGAGCAGTTCACTGGTAACCCAGGCCAATACGTGCCATTGAAAGAAACTGTTCGCAGCTTCAAGGAAATCCTCGAAGGTAAGCATGACCACCTGCCAGAGGGCGCATTCCTGTACGTAGGTACAATTGAAGAAGCGGTAGAAAAAGCGAAGAAAATGGCGTAAGACACCCTGGAAAGGGGAGACGAGTAAGTGAGTAAGATGACAGTTGAAGTCGTAACTCCTGAACGGGTTGTCTACAGCGGTCAGGCTGAAATGGTGATTGCTCGCGGCTTGCAAGGGGAAATCGGTATTATGCCGAACCACGTGCCGTTGGTAACCCCGCTGAAAACAGCGCCAGTTCGGATTAAGACAGAAGGCGATAAAGAAGTAAAGATGGCTGTTAGCGGCGGCTTCATGGAAGTTCGCGGCGATAAAGTGACCATCCTTGCTGAAACGGCTGAATTGCCGGGAGACATCGATGTTGAACGCGCGAAGGCAGCGAAAGAGCGTGCTGAAAAGCGTTTGGCTGAGAAATATGCCGAGCTCGACGTCAAGCGTGCAGAACGCGCGCTGCAACGTGCGATGGCACGTCTCGACGTAGCGAAGTAAAGCGTAAGCTTAGATATCCCCGCGCCCATGTGGCTGCGGGGATTTTTCGGTTATATGGGATGAATGATGAGCCATGGTAATCGGGCATGATATTTCCAGTTGGTAATTGCCTAATGTTTCTGTGTATAATAGACCTAATGCCCTGCCGACGAGCTACGTTAGCATGAAAAACAGCGGGAAAAAGCGGCATTGGCTATTGGGATTAAAGGAGAGTGTAATTGATGCAAACCGTTCGCGATATCCGCCACAATCAAGATGGCGTAGTGATTCCTAGCAGCTTTGCGGCTAATGGCTGGACAAGCGTGCTATCTCATGAAATGAATGTTCTGTTCCAGGCAATGTGCTATGTAGTAACCAAGCATGAGACAAAAGAAGAAATGAGAAAAGCTCTGAACGAATTCGATGCATTGAAGAGCACATTCACTGAGCCTGTTCAAGAAGGCTTTAAGTCTGAAGAGGATTTCAAAGGCTACGTGAACCTCTTGAACAGATTCAAAGCATTCATGAGCCGTTCCGATTATGCATATCCGACATCTCTTGACGAGGCTATTGAGCTTTTCGTGAAGTGGGGTCTGGTAATTGATAATGGAGATGCTTGGGATGTACCGGTTTATCCATTCCCAGATGCATCCGAGCTGTTCAAGCTGAGTGAAGCAGAATCTCTTGCATTGGCTCATGTTAAACTGGAAGCATTGGTTCATCCGATGTTTAGCCGCCTCGTGATGAAGCTGCACGAGCAAGAAGAAAATACGTTTAGCATATCCAAAGCAGAAATGAAGCAATTACTGAACACCAATGACCAGATGCTGGCAGAGGTTCTGATCAAGCTGACTCCATATATGGAAGAAGCGATTGAAAATATGCTGGAGATCCCAGAAGACGAGAAGATGAACTTTACGATTGTATGGGAGCGCATTTACGAGGATTTCCTCGGACAGCAATTTTCTAAGAACGTTCAATAATTAAGAGAATGAGAGGTCCAGACGGGCATATTCGTTTGGTCATCATACTATGCTGGAAAAACTCAGGGAGAAATCTCTGAGTTTTTCCCTTTATATGGGATAAAAGGAAGGCTTTCGTTAGACACCCTATTGGCAATTTGCTATAATGATAAAGGTATTTTTTTCTAGCAGTGTCGATATGCGACAGCGTTCATACCTACACCTTTGATGCTGCGAGCAGTACCCTTTTGAGGGAGTCTCGACTTCTTCTGGAGGACAGCGCAAGACGATTCATACCTTTCTCAAGAGCGGAGGGAACGTGGGTGAGTGACATCTATACCAACAATTATGTGATTGTCGCGATCTTTTTGATTTTAGGTGTGTTGTTGCCCGTGGCTACAGTCAGTTTTGTTGGTCCATTGCTTCGTCCAAAGAAACCGACACGGGAGAAGCAAACTACTTATGAAAGCGGTAACATTCCTGTTGGTGACAGTTGGGTGCGTTTCAACGTGAAGTATTACATCTTTGCCCTCATGTTTGTCATCTTTGATGTAGAAACACTCTTTCTGTATCCGTGGGCCGTCGCTTACAAAGAACTGGGGCTTTTCGCCTTAGTTGAGATGGTCATCTTTATATCCTTGCTCATCGTAGGATTGATTTACGCGTGGAGAAAGAAGGTGCTGGAATGGAACTAGACCTGACAAGCATTGCGCCTGAATTACAAGAGGAATTGAATCGCAACGTCATGTTCACGACATTGGAAACAGTGAAGGGATGGGTTCGCAGCAACTCGTTGTGGCCATTAACCTTTGGCTTGGCCTGTTGCGCGATCGAGATGATGGGAACGGGTGGAGCGCGTTATGACCTCGACCGGTTTGGCGTTATTTTTCGAGCATCCCCAAGACAATCTGATGTCATGATCGTGGCCGGAACCGTCACGAAAAAGATGGCACCACTACTGCGCAGGCTATATGATCAAATGCCTGAACCAAAGTGGGTGATTGCCATGGGCTCCTGTGCGACAGCGGGAGGTCCATACGTGCGCTCGTACAGCGTAGTAAAAGGTGTAGACCAGATTGTACCTGTCGACGTATATATTCCGGGTTGTCCACCTAACCCTGCCGCTTTGATCTACGGAATCAATAAGCTCCAAGAAAAAATCCGTTACGAAGCGAAGACTGGGAAGCAGGTGACCAATCTATGAGCGACGAGAAACGCAAGCCGACGCCGGAGGAAAAGGCAGCGGCAGCGGCTGAAGCCCGTGCCAAGGCTGAATCTTTGCGAAAATTAAGAGAACAGGAAGCACAGGCATCTCAAGAGCCACAAGAGGAAGTCTCTGCTCTGGAAGTAAAACCTGTGTCTGAAATGACGCCAGAGGAAAAAGCCGCAGCGAAGAAAGCAGCTGCAGCTGAAGCAATTGCCAAGGCAAAAGCGGCGAAGGAAGCAAAAGAGGCTGCGGAAGTGGAAACTCCAGTTGCCGAGCAACAATCAGAAGCAGTTGCTCTACCAGCAAAGCCTGTATCTGAAATGACGCCAGAGGAAAAAGCCGCAGCGAAGAAAGCAGCAGCGGCTGAAGCAATCGCCAAGGCAAAGGCAGCAAAGGAACAGGCAGAAGCTTCTCCACCACCAGCAAAGCCTGTATCCGAAATGACACCTGAGGAAAAAGCCGCAGCCAAGAAAGCAGCTGCCGCAGAAGCTCTTGCAAAGGCAAAAGCAGCGAAGGAAGTAAAAGAAGCTGCGGAAAATGGTGCCGATACAGCGGATTCAGCTCCAGATGCGGATGCCAAGGCGAAGGCCGCAGCTGCCGCAAAAGCCAAGGCTGCCGCAGCCGCCGCTGCAAAAGCAAAAGCCGCACGGGAAGCAGGCGGCGATGAATCCGGTGATGACGATGCCAAGGCAAAGGCAGCTGCCGCAGCAAAAGCCAAAGCAGCCGCCGCTGCTGCAGCGAAGGCAAAAGCATCGCAGGCGACTGGAGATGAGGCTCCGGCAGAGGAAGCGCCAAAAGCACCTTCCAAAAACCAGCCCTATCTTGATAAATACGTGTCACGAATATCAGAAGCATTTGGACAGGAAGTCATCGAGGCCTCGTATATTAACGAGCTGGCAAAGGAAGTGCCGACCCTCACCATTCAAAACGAACGTTGGCACCAGATTGCCCAATTTTTAAAAGATGACGAGCAATTGAGCTTTGAGTACCTGTCCGATCTTCACGGTGTCGATTACGAGGATCGCCTGGAGGTATACTACCACTTTTATTCCTACAAAAATCGCCAAAGCTTGGCAGTAAAGGTCAAAACGAGCAGAGAAGATTCAAAAGTTGCTTCTGTAATGGACCTCTGGCATGGCGCAAATTGGAATGAAAGAGAGACTTTTGACCTTTTGGGTATTCATTTCCCGGGACATAAGGATTTACGTCGAATCCTGTTACCGGATGATTGGGTAGGGTATCCGCTGCGCAAAGATTATGTGCAATACGACGAGGAGGTTTAGCAGATGAACCATAACATCCTCACGACTCATGTTGATACCTCTTCTGAAACAGGACTTCGTACGGAAGAGATGTTATTAAACGTAGGTCCACAGCATCCAAGTACACACGGGGTATTTCGCCTGGTAGTAAAAATCGATGGGGAAACCATTAAAGAAGCCATTCCGGTGATGGGCTACTTGCATCGAGGAACAGAGAAGCTGGCAGAAAACTTGACCTATACACAAATTATTCCCTATACAGACCGTATGGACTACGTTTCCGCCATGACCAACAACTACGTTCTCTGTCACGCAGTAGAAACGATGATGGGGTTGGAGATTCCAGAGCGAGCTCAGTTTTTGCGACTGATTGCGATGGAGCTGAATCGGGTGGCGAGTCATTTGGTCTGGTGGGGCACGTTTCTTTTGGACATTGGAGCGATGGGGCCCTTCCTGTATGCGTTCCGTGATCGGGAGACGATACTGGATTTGTTTAATGAGCTATGCGGGGCGCGGATGACCTTTAACTACATGCGCGTAGGCGGAGTGAAATGGGATGCACCTCCAGGCTGGATCGACAAAGCCAAAGAATTTGTCCAGTACATGAAGAAAGAATTGAATAACTACCACCAGCTGGTGACGGGTAACGAGATTTTTATTAGCCGACTCAATGGAATTGGCAAGTTCGATACAAAAACTGCGTTGGATTACTCGTTATCTGGCGTGATGCTCCGCTCGACTGGAGTCAAGTGGGACCTGCGCAAGGATGAGCCGTATTGCATCTACGATCGTTTTGAATTTGATGTGCCGACAGCAACTGAGGGCGATTGTATGGCGCGCTATCACCTACGTATGGCAGAAATCGAGCAATCGCTGCGGATTCTTGAGCAGGCATTAGAGCAATTTCCGAGCGAAGGCGAAGTAATGGGGAAAGTGCCACGTGTGATTCGCCCGCCTGCTGGGGAGACTTATGTGCGAATCGAGTCACCTCGCGGAGAAATTGGCTGCTACATTGCCAGTCAGGGTAAGGATAAACCGTGGAGATTGAAGTTTAGACGACCGTCGTTTACCAATCTGCAAATTCTGCCTAAGCTGTTGCAAGGGGAAAACCTCTCGAACATGGTTGCAATCCTGGGCAGTATCGACATCGTGCTCGGGGAGGTTGATTGTTGATGAATACTCTCTTGCAGCAAGCCCCCTCATGGGGGTCCACGCTTTGGTTTATCGTTGCGGCAGTTTTACTGCTTGCAGTCGTGTTGGGATTCGTTACGTACGCCATTTACTTTGAGCGTAAAGTGATTGGGTGGATGCAGCTGCGCATCGGGCCGAATCGAGTAGGACCATTGGGACTTCTCCAGACGGTTGCGGATGTTGCCAAGCTGCTATTAAAGGAAGATATTCGTCCGCAGCACGCTGACAAAGCGTTGTTCACTTTAGCGCCTATATTGGCCTATGCCCCTGCTTTTGCCGTATTGGCGGTCATGCCTTTTACGGAAAGCATTCAGTTCGCTGATCTGGGAATAGGACTGCTGTACTATATCGCCTTGTCTGGGATCACAGTACTAGGCGTGATCACGGCTGGCTGGGCCTCGAATAACAAGTACTCGCTGATCGGGGGTCTCCGCTCCGCTGCGCAGATGATCAGCTATGAAGTACCGCTGGTCATGTCCGTGGTGGGTATCGTTCTATTGACGGGCAGCATGAATCTCAAAGATATTGTCGAGGCGCAGCGGGATGTCTGGAATATTGTTCCGCAGTTTATCGGATTTGCTGTATTTATCATTGCTGCCCAAGCTGAGCTAAATCGAACGCCGTTTGACTTGCCGGAAGCAGAGTCGGAGCTTGTTGGCGGTTACCACGTCGAGTACTCCGGTTTCCGTTTTGCGATGTTCATGTTGGCGGAGTATGTGTACATGTTCGGGATGGGTGCCTTGATCACGATTCTCTTTTTTGGTGGATGGTTGCCGATTCATCCATCGCTGGATTTCATTCCGGGAATCGTCTGGTTTATCCTTAAGTTTTCTCTTTACGTCTTCCTCCAGTTTTGGATTCGCGCCACGATGCCGCGCTTACGTGTCGATCAACTGATGTCGTTTGCCTGGAAAGTGCTGTTGCCCGTGGCATTGTTCAACATCCTGCTCACAGCCGTAGTGGTTTCTTACCAAAATGGCATGTTCTAGTAGCGAGTTGATCGAAAACGACTACGTCCCATTGTTTCCATAGCGCAGGCTTCGCCAAAAACGTGGTGCAGCCAAGTTCTCAAATCCTGAGGGGTGACACACATGCTAGGACTGGCCAAAGGCCTGGGGTATACATTTAAAAAGCTCACGGAGAAAAAAGTAACCCACTTCTATCCGGATGTGCCCTTTCCAATGCCGCCTCGCTTTCGCGGTATTCAGCACTTTTCTCCTGAAAAATGCATCGTCTGTAACCAATGCGCACGCATTTGTCCGACAGAGTGTATTCAACTGACAGGGAAGCCCCATCCTGATCCGGAGAAAAAAGGAAAGATTATCGATACGTACGATATCAATTTTGAGCTGTGCATTTTATGCGATCTATGCACAGAGGTTTGTCCGACAGAAGCGATTGTGATGACAAACAACTTCGAACTGGCTGCCTATAGCCGGGACGAATTGTACAAGAACTTGAAATGGCTGGACGACAACAATACGAACGTCAGGGAGGAGAATTAATATGACAGGCGAATTTGTTGCCTTTTTTATCCTGTCCCTCCTGACGATCGGTGGCGCGGTGTTTATGATCAGCTTTACGCGCGTCGTCCATATGGTCATCTCATTGGGTGTTACGTTTATCAGCATTGCAGGTCTGTTTGTTTTGCTGGGAGCGGAGTTTGTCGGGGTTGCGCAAATTTTGGTTTATTCAGGGGCTATCTCCATTCTGATGCTCTTTGGAATCATGCTGACCAAGCACGATGCGAACGATGAAGGAACAGGCCGGACATGGAAAAACCGTTTTGTCCTGCTCTTCGTAATCGTTCTGTTTGGATTATTGTTCTGGGGTGTGCAAAATACACCGTGGCCTGCGCCACCGCCACCTGCAGAGGCTCCTGTAGACAATGCAAAAGAAATTGGTATCGAAGTGTTCACCAAATTCGTCATACCATTTGAGCTGTTGTCTGTTCTGTTGTTGGTCGCGTTGGTCGGTGCGATCATCATGGCGAAAAAGGAGGGGGATAACGAATGACAGTAAGCATTTCCTCCTACTTAATGGTCGCTCTGATTCTCTTTTGTGTAGGCTTGTACGGCGCATTGACGAAGCGAAATGCAGTCGTCGTCTTGTTATCAATCGAGCTGATGCTGAATGCTGTAAATATTAACCTGGTCGCCTTTTCCAAATTCGGACTGTATCCATCCGTGACAGGACAAATCTTTACCTTGTTCACGATGACGGTTGCAGCTGCCGAAGTTGCCGTAGGGTTGGCAATTCTGATTGCGCTGTACCGCAACAAGGAGACTGTGAATGTAGATGAAATGGACCAAATGAAACGATAAGAGGGAAACCTGAAAAGGAGGACAAAGATGGATACTCTAATGCACTATGCCTGGCTGATCCCTCTGTTTCCGCTTCTTGCTTTCATCGTGATCGTCTCATTTGGTCGCCAATTGAAAGAAGGAGCGGCCATAGTGGGCATTACCCTGACGGCTGTTTCTTTTGGAATCGCAGTGCTCATCTTTTGGGAGAGATTCCAGGGTGGGGGTACCGATTACAATTATGTGATAGATTGGCTGCATATTGGCGATATCGTGATCAACATGGGATTCGAAGTGAATCCGCTGAATGCTATGATGCTCGTCATTGTGACATTGGTCAGTCTATTGGTTCAAATCTATTCCAAGGGCTACATGCATGGGGATGAACGCTTTCCGGTGTTTTATCAATATCTGGCACTGTTTTCGTTCTCCATGCTGGGATTAGTTATCTCGCCAAATTTGTTACAAGTGTATATTTTCTGGGAGCTGGTAGGGGTATGCTCCTTCCTGCTCGTCGGCTACTATTACTTCAAGTCAGAGGCAAAAGCGGCCGCCAAAAAGGCTTTTATCGTTACACGCATCGGGGACCTTGGTCTGTTCATTGGGATATGTCTTTTGTTCTGGTGGACCGGAAGTTTCGAGTACGGAGCTATTTTTGAGAGTATCGCGCTCGGACGTCTGGAACCATGGATGATTACGCTTGCGGCGATCCTCATTTTCGTCGGGGCCATGGGAAAATCAGGTCAATTTCCGCTTCATACGTGGCTGCCTGATGCTATGGAAGGTCCAACACCTGTATCTGCATTAATTCACGCGGCTACGATGGTCGCGGCTGGTGTTTATTTGGTCGCTGCTACCTATCCGCTGTTCATCGCTTCCGATACCGCTTTGACAGTCGTAGCGTATGTAGGAGGATTCACCGCCATATTTGCAGCTTCCATTGGTTTGACCCAACGGGATATCAAGCGTGTCTTGGCTTATTCCACAGTCAGTCAGCTCGGGTACATGATGCTGGCATTGGGTGTAGCGGGTGCTGCAGGTTATGTAGCAGGTTCCTTCCATTTGATGACGCACGCCTTTTTCAAAGCACTGCTCTTCCTTGGAGCAGGTAGTGTCATCCATGCTGTACATACGCAGGATGTATTCGAAATGGGTGGCTTGTGGAAAAAGATGCCGATCACCGCTTTGACTTTCTTGATCGGTTGCTTGGCTATTGCAGGGATCTTTCCGTTCGCTGGTTTCTGGTCGAAAGAAGCTATCCTGGGGGCTGTTTACGGAGCGCACCGCTACGACTTGCTGTTCATCGCGCTACTAGCAGCATTCTTTACTGCATTCTATATGTTCCGTTTGTTCTTCCTGACATTTGCAGGGAAGGCACGTGGTAAGCACGAAGCACACGAATCTCCAAGTGTCATGACAGGTCCGCTTTTGGTCTTGGCATTGCTTGCGGTTGTCGCAGGCTTTGTGAATACGCCATACGCGCCGTTACTCTCTGATTGGTTATTGTCAACGAACACAGGGACGGCAATCACGAGCATTTTTGGGGAAGGCACAGAGCACGCGGCTGCTTGGTTGCAGATTGTGGCACTGTTGATCTCCATTCTTGGAGTCGTACTGGCTTACTTGATGTACGGCAAGAAATCAATCTCCTCGGACAGTATTCCAAAAGCAATGCCGTGGCTCTATCAGCTCTCATATAAGAAGTACTACATCGATGAGCTGTATCACAACGTCATTGTTCGTCCATTAGGCTGGCTTGGATTTGTTCTGGATGTATTTGACAAGTATATTGTGGATGGTCTGGTTGGATTGACAGCAAAAATCACCCAAGGAATCGGCTATTTGCACGCAAGAGTACAAAGTGGGCAGATTCAGTCCTATGGGGCAATGGTCATATTCGGTCTGTTGCTATTAATCATCGCCATCAGTTTGACGGCCAAGGGAGGTGGACTCTTTGGGTAATATCCTTTTGTCATCACTGGTGTTCTCTCCGCTGCTGGCGATTCTCGTCATGGCTTTTATTCCCAGTCGACAGGCAGGTGTGATCAAGCAGGTCGGGATTTTTGGAACGTTGCCGGCACTTATCTTGGCAGGTTGGATGTTCGGCATGTTTGATTACGAGACAGCCAACTTGCAGTTCGTGGAAAAGTACAGTTGGATTTCGATTCCGATTGGAATGGCTCAGGCAGGTTCCGTCTTTGCTTTTGAGATCAACTACGAACTCGGCGTAGATGGTATTTCGATGCCATTGATATTATTGACGGCGATTATCGGTACCCTCGCGGCAATTGCTTCGTGGCAGATCAAGAAGAGGCAGAAGGAGTATTTTATCCTGTTTCACCTGCTGTTGATTGGCATGTTGGGAGTCTTTGCTGCAGACAATCTGTTTCTGTTCTTCATTTTCTTCGAGTTGACACTCGTACCGATGTACTTCCTCATCGGGATTTGGGGATATGGGGAGCGTGAGCAGGCGGCGAACAAATTCCTTTTGTATAACGGAATCGGTTCAGGGATCATGCTGCTTGCTTTCATCGTTATCTTTGTCATCATGCGGACGCTCAATATGGATGAAATCACGGCGATCTTGACGACACCAGGGCATCCGATTACCGAAATCCTTACACCGGAAATGCGTTTTGGAATCTTCCTAGCGCTATTTATCGCTTTTGCGATCAAGCTGCCAGTATTTCCGTTCCACACGTGGATGCTACGCGTACACGTACAGGCTCCACCTTCTATCGTCATGATTCACTCTGGTATTTTGCTGAAGATGGGGGCTTACGGTCTTTTGCGGATGGGAGTCGGCTTCTTCCCAGAGCAGGCCAATGAATTCTCTACAACAATGGCAGTTTTAGGGATCATCAACATTTTGTACGGAGCGGTATTGGCTTTTGTACAGAAGGATTTGAAAATGGTGCTGGCTTACTCCAGTATCAGCCATATGGGCATCGTCTTGCTCGGTTTCGCATCGATGAACACGATCGGGTTTCAGGGAGCGATGTTCCAGGTGGTATCCCACGGCTTTATCTCGGCACTGCTCTTTTTCTTGATCGGTGTCATTTGGGATCGGACGCAGACATCGATGCTCGACGATTTGGGCGGTTTATCCAAGTCCATGCCGTTTGTCAGCGGCGTATTGTTGGCAGGCGGGATGGCTTCACTCGGACTTCCGGGCATGTCCGGATTCATTAGTGAGTTCTTTGCCTTCCTCGGTCTGTTTGGTCGTTTGCCAGTATTGGCAGCAGTGGGTGCGATCGGGATTGTCCTCACCGCGGTTTATTTGCTCAGAGCGATCATGAAAACAACTTTTGGCCCTACTCCTGGTAGATGTACAGGACTTGCTGATGCACAGCCGATGGAAGTCATTCCGATGGTGGTCCTGTTGGGATGTATTATTCTCATCGGGGTTTATCCGGCAGTTCTGGGGAATCCGATGCAGCAGGCGCTGAAAACGATCGTACCTATCGTAACGGGAATAGGAGGGTAATCCATGGAAGTTAAAGATATTTTCTCATATGACTGGAGCTACCTTCTGCCCGAGTTTATCATTCTTGGCTTTGCTACCTTTTTATCACTGTTGGATCTTTTTGCGGGCAAGCGTCTCGGCAAGCAGGTCATCGGTTGGCTATCCTTCCTGGGAACCGTCATAGCGGCGATCTTTGTGATCATCAATATGAATGCTCTCGATAAGCCATACAGCTACATGATTGACATGATCCGAATCGATGATTACGGCAATGCGTTCAAGCTGATTTTTCTGGCAGGGACAGCTTTTGCTATTCTCATCTCCCTGTCTTATCTAAAATCAGGGGAAATTCAGGACAGAGGCGAATATTATTATTTGCTGCTGACCGGGCTTCTCGGGGCTATGGTCATGGCTTCGTCAGCTGACTTGATTACCTTGTTTGTGGGACTGGAGCTATTGTCTCTCTCGTCCTATGTACTGGTCGGTTTACGAAAAAAATCGCAGCTCTCCAACGAGTCGGCGTTCAAATACGTCGTTTCGGGAAGTATTGCCACGGCTGTGCTCCTGTTTGGGATGTCGTACGTGTACGGACTCACGGGAACCACACATATTTATGAAATCTCGTTCCGATTGGCAGAAGCGGGAATGGCGGGCTACCAGTTCCTCGTCTATACGGCGTTTGCGTTTCTCGCAGTAGGTCTTGCCTTCAAAATATCTGCAGCGCCTAACCACATGTGGGCGCCAGATGTCTATCAGGGTGCTCCTACCCCGGTCACTGCTTTCTTGGCAGTTGTGTCAAAAGCAGCAGGGTTCGCGCTGATCTTTCGAGTGATGATGATCTCGTTTTTCAACGTTTCCGATGGAACAGGATCAGGACGGTTCTTTTTCGAAGAGGGAAGCCTCTATCTGGGGCTGATGGCAGCGGCCTCGATGATTATCGGGAACACGATGGCGCTCAGACAGACAAACGTCAAGCGTATGATGGCTTACTCAGGTATTGCGCAAGCGGGCTATTTGCTCGTACCGTTTGTACCGCCGACTTCTCTCTTTTTCAGTGAAGTGATCTTCTATCTGTTCGGTTACTTGCTCGTCAGCTTTGGTGCTTTCGCTGTGATCATGGTAGTATCTCGTGAGCAAGAGACAGAGGATTTGAAAGGATTTGCCGGATTGTATCATCGCTCACCAGTGATGGCAATCGCGATGAGCATCTTCCTCTTGTCCTTGGCAGGTATCCCGATTACGGTTGGTTTCTTCGGGAAGTTCTATCTGTTCATGGGTACATTAGTGGTAGAAAACTACTGGCTGGCGGCGATCATGATCATCACCAGCGTCATTTCCTACTACTACTACTTTGGGATTATTCGTCAGATGTACATGCGTACTGGGACAACCGAAGCACCTATGGTTGTGCCCAAAGGCATCTGGACGTTTATTCTCATCATGGCAATCGCTACTGTATTCTTCGGTGCTTTTCCGGGTCTGGTCACCGACTATATCCAGATTCATTTCAATCCGTCCTTTGATTTTGGGAACATGCTCTCTCCCAGCTCTCAGTGATACTCGTAACTGAATAGCACATCAGGTACAATAGAAGGGATGGCTCGTGATCGGGCCGTCCCTTTTTCTATGATTCTCGGATGGGTAATGAGGAGGTAACTAGCATGCCACAAGAAGTATATGGCTTGTTGAGCATCATTTTATCGATTGCGTTTATTGCGCTCGCTTGGTGGGCGTTGCAATCTTTTCGCTTTGATAAGATTTTGAAAAAACCAAATGGTGCTCAGGCGAAGCTGTTGCAAATTTTTCTTTCCATTGTGATTGGATATGAACTGTCCCGCTTTTTCCTTGATTACTTGGGCTGGTCCCTGACATTCGGGAATTTGTTCAACTAAATACGAGAAAGACGACGATTCGCTGGTATATCCACCCAGCTACATGTACAAAATGAGAAGTACAAAGAGATACATGTAAGCATAGGGAGAGGGTATCAATGGGGAAATGGTCTGGTTGGTTCGTGCTGGCTCTATTGCTCGTGATGGGAGCCGTGTATTGGATGCCTGCACAAGCAAAGGAAGAACAGCCGGTTGCGACCGAAATGATGAAAGTACTAGAAGAAACCGGCGCAACGGGTGTATCGGTTCAGGTACGTATGCGTACGGCGATAGGGGAAGGCCTGCGACCTGAACAAGTAAAAGAGTTGGCGACGAAATGGGCACAACAACTTGAGATTCCGTTTTCCCCAAGCGAACAATCGCGTAAACACAACATGTTCGCATATAGGACTACATACACAAAAAACGGCGTGGATCTGAGCTACGAGGTGACAGGAGTTCCTAAAAATGGAGCATTTTCTGTATATCTAGTACTTCAGTTATCTGGAAACCGTGATTCGCTACTATATATTGGACAAGTACAGGAAACCTTCACGAATGCCCTGCAAAGCGCCGACTTTATTCCGCAAATTAGCACTTGTATTCGCGGATTGTACAATGTTAAGATGGGTGTTGACCAACAGGAGGGTAAAATATTGTCGATTTTTGGTACTCTCCAGGCGACAGAATTGGAACGTTTGCAAGATGAAACGGTTGTCAGTATTTCAGGGTATACCCCTATGTGGGAATCATTCATCGCGTTAAACGGTCAAAAGATGAATCTACAGGTGGCTACGCATCGTGATAGCCATTCTGGGACATGGATTACGGTAGGTACACCAATCATCACTGTGGAATATTAGCACGCGGAGGGGTACACATTGGATAAAATTATTGTCCGTGGTGGTAAGGCATTGGCTGGAAATGTAAAAGTATCTGGCGCCAAAAATGCCGTACTCCCTATTATTGCAGCATCTATCTTGGCAGAAGAAGGGACTTGCGTCATCTCAGACGTACCAGGCCTTGACGATGTCCGGACGATATGCGACCTCTTGAAATCGATGGGAATCTCCCTTACATATGATCACGAAGTGCTGACGATCGATGCTTCCAAGCTTACGAGTGTTGAAGCGTCCTATGAACTGGTCCGCAAAATGCGCGCATCCTTCCTCGTGATGGGGCCGCTTTTAGCCAGAAAAGGACAAGCTCGTGTCGCTCTTCCGGGTGGCTGTGCCATTGGTACGCGCCCAATCGACCAGCACCTAAAAGGGTTTGAGGCTATGGGAGCCAAAATCGAAATCGGACAAGGGTTTATTGAAGCGACGGTAGAAGGACGATTGAAGGGTGCGAAAATCTACCTGGATATTGCTAGCGTTGGTGCAACAGAAAATATTATGATGGCCGCTGCTTTGGCAGAGGGAACCACATTGATCGAAAATGCGGCAGAAGAGCCGGAGATCGTTGATTTGGCGAACTTCCTGAACAGGATGGGAGCAAAAATCCGCGGAGCGGGTACAGGCTCAATCCGCATCGAAGGCGTGGAAAAGATGAAGGGCTGCACACATTGTGTCATTCCTGACCGTATTGAAGCAGGAACTTTCATGGTGGCTGCAGCGATTACCGGTGGGGATGTCTTTGTGGAAGGTGCGATTTGCGATCATCTCAAATCCGTGACCGCCAAGCTTCGTGAAATGGGCGTGGACATTGAGGAGCAAGAAAACGGCATTCGTGTACGCCGCACAGGCGCATTGAAAGCAGTTGACCTCAAAACGTTGCCATATCCTGGCTTCCCAACGGATATGCAGTCGCAAATGATGGCGCTTTTGCTTGTTTCGGAAGGAACGAGCATCGTGACCGAAACGGTATTTGAGAACCGCTTCATGCACGTGGAAGAGTTCCGTCGCATAAATGCGAATATCAAGATCGAAGGCCGCAGTGCCATTGTCGAAGGCGGTTCCAAGCTGACAGGAAGCAAGGTAGCAGCAACTGACTTGCGTGCGGGTGCAGCACTTGTACTGGCTGGGCTCGTATCTGAGGGAGAGACTGAGGTTTCTGCCCTGCACCATATTGACCGTGGCTACGTGAACTTTACGGAAAAGCTGCTGGCTTTGGGAGCAGATGTAGAACGCGTGGTTCCAGAAGAAAAGGCTCGTGAAAAAGCAGTTTCCGAAACCATCAAAGTAAGCTTCTCTCCTAATTTTGCTTGATAAATGCGTCAACCATATGGCAAAACGAAAGATTCTCTGCGTATGCAGGGGGTCTTTTTTTCGTTCTCTCGACTCTCTCATTCTCTCGTTCTACCGCTCTGTTACAGTACATAGACTTTAGTAGGTTATTCAGACTTTTCGTGTCTAGTACGTAACGGGGAGGATCTCTTGCATGAAACGCTATCTACTTATGTGGTTTATCGCTTTGCCGATCTTGCTCGTCATGATGCCTGCAGCTTTGGTCTTTTGGTTTTCACCAGCAATGAGCCCTGTCAGTCAGCCTACTGTGACCGTCTCGGAACCCTCCATACCGGCGATGAAAGAAGCAGCTTCCTCTCTGCCGGTAAAGGTGTACCGTACAGAAAAAAAGGTCGTGGAAACATTTCCGCTAGAAATGTATATTACCGGAGTGGTAGCGGCGGAAATGCCAGCCGAGTTTGAGCTGGAGGCTTTAAAAGCACAGGCGTTGGCGGCCAGGACCTATATTGTGCGCCGATTAAAAGAGGGCAAGTTTGATGATGTCCCATCAGGCGGTGAGGTCTTGGATACAGTGCAGCATCAAGTCTATATGGATGAAAAGCAGCGGCGTGAGCGTTGGGGAGATCAGTATGAATGGAAAAACAAACGCATTCAGCAAGCAGTTATGGCGACAGCAGGGATAATCCTGACCTACCAGAACGAGCCCATTGACGCGACGTTTTTTTCCACCAGTAATGGTTTTACAGAAAACTCGGATGAATATTGGGAAAAACCCATTCCTTATTTGAAGAGTGTTGCGAGTCCGTGGGATATTCAATCTCCTCGCTATGAGGAAACCGTCGTCATGTCCACGGGGGAACTAGAAAAGAATTTGGGCGTCAAGCTCACGCAGGAGGCCTCCTCCAATGGTTCCTGGTATCGGATCGAATCACGTACAACCGGAAATCGCGTAGGAACGATCACCATAAGTGGCAAGGAATTTTCCGGACGAGAATTTCGTGAAAAGCTCAACCTGAACTCTTCCTCCTTTACATTGGACTTGCGCGGCAATCAGGTTTTTATTACGACCAAAGGGTACGGTCATGGTGTCGGGATGAGCCAGTGGGGGGCAAATGGAATGGCCAAAAGCGGCAAAAGCGCGGAGCAAATCGTCAAGCACTTCTACCAAGGGATAAGTCTGCAAGCGTATATAAAAGTGATCCCAGCTTAAAAGAAAAGCAAATTTTTACTTTTCCCTACTCTCTCAGGTTTATACGCCAAAATTCTGGCGATACTGAGGGATGAGGTGATGAATAAAATGGAAGATCAAAAAAATCAACCAATTCCATTCAAGAAGGCAAGTTCTTGGAAAAAAGTTTTGGGCAAGAAATGGGCGTTTCCTGCAATCTACATCGGCACCGCAGCAATCATTCTCGCTTTTGTGATGTGGTATCAGGGCAATGTCATGAACACGGTATCCAAAATGACTAATGGCACAGATGGCGTGGCAGTGACAACTCCTGCAGCTCCTGAGACGACTACACCGCAAAACGAAGAAGCGGTACCTGCTACAAGTGGCGTAAAACCACTCGCTTGGCCAGTAGGAAAAGGCGTACAGTACAATGTGGGCATGAACTACTACGATGAGAAAGCCTCCAAGGACAACCAGCAAAAAGCATTGGTGAGCTTCGACAACACCTTCTATCCGCACACAGGTATCGACCTCGTATCCACGGATGGAAAGAGCTTTGATGTGATTGCAGCTCTTGCGGGTAAAGTAGTAAAAGTGGTGAACGATCCACTTGTCGGCAACGAGATTGAGATCGAGCACGCAGACAAAATGATTACCGTCTATCAAAGCCTGGAAAGCGTAACTGTCAAACCGGGCGATGAAGTAACACAAGGTCAAGTAATCGGGTCTGCTGGGCGCAACACCTTTGAAAAAGACGCTGGCGCACATCTTCACTTCGAAGTTCGGATCGATAACCAGCCTGTCAATCCAGAGCAATACTTGATTCAGGCTGAATCGGAAGTAAAAAATCAATAACCAATGAATTTAGAAAAACACCTGCAAAATACAACAATTGCGGGTGTTTTTTTGCGTGTGGTACAACCTGTTGAAAAAAGATGCGGCCGTGCTGGCTTGTCAGGCTTGGAAACGTAGAATATGTGTCCCTACGCACCCATATATTGTATCAGACAATGTAGATACAAGGAGGCGAGTAATGTGCACGACTACATCAAAGAGCGGACCATCAAAATCGGCCGATATATTGTAGAGACAAGAAATACGGTTCGGATGATCGCCAAAGAGTTCGGTGTTTCGAAAAGTACAGTGCACAAGGACTTGACTGAGCGGCTACCTGAGATAAATCCGGAGTTGGCGAACCAGGTTAAGGAAATTTTGGAATATCACAAAGCCATCAGACATCTTCGAGGAGGCGAAGCGACCAAGATCAAGTACAAAAGGCGTAGTAAAAAAGTACGAGTAGAACAGGAGGAGAGTGTGTAAGAAAGAATTTCCTTGTCCTCTCACGTAGAAGAGCCTATGATATTAGGTAGAAATGTAACTGGTAATCAGGGAGGACCTTTCATGTTTGGCAAAGATATCGGAATCGACTTGGGCACGGCCAATGTCTTGGTTTTTGTAAAAGGCAAGGGAATTGTCCTAGACGAACCATCTGTCGTGGCAATAGATAGTAAAACCAGAAAAGTTTTGGCCGTAGGAAATGAAGCCTATCGCATGGTAGGCCGCACCCCAGGAAATATCGTAGCGATCCGACCTTTGCGAGAAGGGGTTATCGCGGATTTTGAAATCACAGAGGCTATGCTGAAGCACTTTTTGAACAAAATTGGTGGAAAGAGCATGTTCGCCCGTCCGCGCATTTTGATTTGCTGCCCGACCAACATCACGTCTGTTGAGCAAAAAGCAATTCGCGAAGCAGCTGAGCGCAGCGGTGGAGCAAGAGAAGTATTTATCGAAGAAGAACCGAAAGTTGCCGCAGTTGGGGCAGGAATGGACATTTTTCAGCCGTCCGGTAATATGGTAGTGGATATCGGTGGGGGAACGACCGATGTAGCGGTATTGTCGATGGGCGATATTGTCACGTCTTCCTCCATTAAAATAGCAGGCGATACATTCGATGTGGCTATTATGCGTTACATAAAAAATAAATACAAATTGCTGATTGGAGAGCGTACGGCTGAAGATATCAAGGTTCAGATTGGAACCGTATCCGGCGGACGCCAGGACGAAATGGACATTCGGGGTCGAGACATGGTAAGCGGCTTGCCGCAAACGATTACCATTCGCTCCACTGAAGTCCAGGAAGCCCTGGCTGAGTCGGTGAGTGCGATTGTACAAGCCTCAAAATCTGTTTTAGAACGAACACCTCCGGAGCTTTCTGCCGATATAATTGATAAGGGTGTTTTCCTGACCGGTGGCGGCGCATTATTGCACGGGATTGACGAGATTCTGGCAGAGGAGCTGAAGGTTCCTGTGCTGGTAGCGGAAGAGCCAATGATGTGCGTTGCAAAAGGAACAGGAATGATGCTGGACTATTTGGACAAGATGCCGGCTCACTCGAATAAGCGATTATTCAGGGGGTAAGATTACGTGATCAGAGGCTTGTATACGTCTGCATCTGGCATGCTGGCTTTGCAGAACAGGCAAGAATCGCTGGCGAACAATTTAGCAAATATCAATACACCCGGGTTCAAACAGGACGTGGGTGTCATGCGTGCATTTCCGGAGCAATTGCTCTCCCGCATGAATGATCAGGAAGGACTGGATGTTCCCGGTATCCCTACTATGCCTGGACAGCCTGCCATGATCGGGCGTTTGAACACAGGGGTATACATGTCGGAAGCGCTACCGAATTTTGCGCAGGGGGATATTGAAGAGACACGCAATCCGTATGATCTTGCGCTGATGGACAATATTCAGCCGGATCAGAATGGGAATGAGCGGCGGTTGTTTTACAGTGTGGCTCGGATTGAACAAGCAAATTTAGCAACGCCAGTGCAGCAAGAGGATATCCGCTATACGAGAAATGGTAACTGGAGCGTGAATGCGGAAGGTTATCTGGTGACAGCGGAAGGGTATTATGTACTGGATAGTTCTAATCAGGCGATTCGTATCAACCATGATCCCGCACTCGGTACCAATGTCGGGCAAAACCTGAAAATTACCGAGCGTGGCGAATTAATGCAAGTTACCATTGATCCACTTACAAAAGTAGAACAGTATACGGCGCTTCCTACTCATGCTAGATTGGGACTTGCTGTGGTAACCGATCCGCTGAAGCTCGTACGAGAAGGAACGAATGTTTTTCGATTCGAAGGCGACATAGCGGTAGAAGGGATTGACTTGGCTGAAGCCAACGATCAGGCTGCCATAGCAGCAGGTACATACAATACTCCTATGGTCGAAGGACGTTTCGGTACACAACAGGGCTGGCGTGAACGTTCGAATGTAGACCCAGGTCAAACCATGACGAGTATGATGAGTGTGCTTCGCGCCTATGAAGCGAACCAACGGGTGATTACCACGATTGATGGTACGCTAGAAAAGGCTGCTAATGAAATTGGTCGAGTTAATGGATAATAGGAGGTAGGAAGGATGCAGTCGCTTAATATTTCCACATCAGCTATGCGCGGTATTCAGCAAGCGTTGGACAATACAGCCAACAACCTGTCGAACATTGATACGATTGGGTACAAGCGCAGGGTCGCATCGTTTTCCGAGCTCCTCACAGACTCAATGAACGAGCAGCCGGCAGCGGACAACCAAAATCGTAATTCACCAGTGGGGCTGAGAGTAGGTAGTGGAGCCCATCTTGCTATGACCAAGCTGGATCTCGGTCAAGGCAGTCTCAAGCAGACAGATGTGCCGACAGACGTTTTGATTGAAGGAGATGGCTATTTTTTGGTCACTCGTAAAATCAAAGATGCGAATAACATTACCGTTGATGAAGAAAGCCGATTTACTCGTAATGGCTCTTTTAAGCTCAGTTTTGATGCTGATGATAATGGATATGTATTGCACACCAGTTCGGGTCATATTTTGACAGACGAAGATGGAGCGAATATCGTATTCCCGGAGCCAGTAAAAAACATTGAGATTTCTCCTGATGGTACTTTCAGTGCGGATGGAATGCCGGCCCCTGTAAAAATTGGTGTATGGAATGTAGAAAACCCTGATCAGCTAAAGCAAGTCGGTGAGAATCTGTTTGATGCCGAATTGGCTTTCCGGGTAGGACCACAAACTAAATACACCAGTGCATATGATAATGGTGTAACATTGCGCCAAGGTGCTCTCGAATCATCCAACGTCAACATGACAGAGGAAATGTCCCAACTGGTGAACATTCAACGCGCGTATCAATTGAACTCACGCGCAATCGGCATCAGTGATCAAATGATGGGCATTGCCAACCAACTGAGAAGCAGATAACCCATATTAATCAACATGACGGAGGAGAGGAGCATGGAACAAGGGAAGAGCAAACGTTTCCCGCGTCAGACCGAAGAAGTTAAGACAAAAGGAAAAGAGCGGGAACGGAGCGGCAAGAATTGGCGACTGAGAGTTGCCAAGATGGTGCTGGTCCCACTCCTGCTGTTTTTCTCACTGGTCATTGGTCTGATGATCGGATACGGTGGGGTTGGCAAAAAGCCGATGTCTGACGTATTCGAGCTGGGAACCTACAAACATATGTGGGATTTAATGTTTGAAGAAACGAAATAACGAAGCAGGACAAGCCCGAACCTATGGTTGGGGCTCCTATTTTTTCGAGGACTTGTTGTGGTGTTTGTCCACAGAGTATAATAGGGCGAGTGGTTGAAAAAGGAAGTGACGATTGGAATACGGAGGGATGTCCGTGAATCTTCCTAATTTGCTTACGATCTTTCGCATCGTGCTCATCCCTTTGTACCTGTACGTCTTTTTTTCGGAGTTTCCGTATCATGTTGAAATTGCTTTAGGCATTTTAATTTTGGCGGGAGTGACCGATATTGCCGACGGGTACATCGCGCGGAAGCATAAGCTTGTGACCACCATCGGAATGATGTTAGATCCTCTGGCAGATAAGTTAATGATGTTGGCGGTCATCGCCTCATTATTTTTGACTGATCGAATCAGTATATGGGCCGCCCTGTTTTTCTTTGTGCGCGATCTGGCAATGATAGTAGCAGGAGCTGTTTATCACTTCCGCGGGAAAAAAACCGTTCCGGCAAACGCCTACGGCAAGCTGACAACCGTTCTTTTGTATGTTGTCATCCCACTGGTTATGTATCGCTATGAGTACAGTGAAGCGATACTTTGGTCAGTTATAGCGTTCTCATTTATCGTGAGCGCGATTTATCTGGCAAAGGCTCGACTATTGAACCGCGTGTAAGGGGAAAAAGAGCACTTCCCGCTCATTGGGGAGGAAGGAAGTGCCCCTTTTATCTTAACCCCGCTTGTCCGTTTAGACGTGGCGGGAGTTATGTATATTGTTTCGTAGGTCAAAGGGTATTCATGCATAGACAAGTCTAGTTAAGTATGGAAATGGAGCGATACATAATGGAAATCAAAGCGCCTTTGGATATTATGCAAATTCAGGAAATCATACCGCACCGTTACCCGTTTTTGTTGATCGACAGAATTGAAGAGCTGGAGCTAGGCAAAAAAGCGGTAGGGATTAAAAATGTAACAGTAAATGAACCATTTTTCCAAGGTCATTTTCCGGGTTATCCAGTTATGCCAGGTGTCCTTATTGTGGAAGCTTTGGCGCAGGTTGGAGCAGTAGCGATGCTCAGTATGGAGGAACATCAAGGAAAAATTGGACTGTTCGCAGGTATTGATGAATTCCGTTTCAAAGATCAAGTGAAGCCGGGAGATACGTTGGTGCTTGAGGTTGAGCTTACTCGTGTGCGTGGTACCGTCGGCAAAGGACATGGAAAAGCACTGGTAAATGGGAAAGTAGTAGCAGAGGGTGGATTGATGTTTGCCCTGACGGCAGGAAATAAGGCACATTCATGATCATCTTGAATGTGCCTTTCTTTTCGGGTAAAATGGCTAATGGGCAACTCCATGCATTGAATAGGTAGTTTAAAAAGTCGACTTTTTAAACATTCATTTACTAACAAGCACTTGAAGGTGAAGAAATGACCAAACAGGTCGCAACCATATTAGATGTGCCATTTACGACTCGCGGTTTCCGTGAGACTGTCGATCATATAACAGAGCGAATACAAAGCGGTCAAAAGACCCACGTGGTAACCGCCAATCCGGAAATCGTCATGGTAGCGAGAGAGAATCGCGCTTTCCGTTCTATTGTAGAACAAGCCTATGTTGTTCCAGATGGAATCGGAATCGTATACGCCGCCAAATGGACGAATCAGCCGATTTACGAGCGCGTTACCGGTGTAGAGCTTCTGGAAGCATTCATGGCGAAAGCCGATCAACATCAATGGGGCGTGTATTTACTCGGTGCCAAGCCAGATGTCATTCATTTGGCAAAAGACATACTGAGTGCTCGTTATCCGAACGCCCGAATCGTCGGATGTCGGGATGGCTATTTTCGCCCAGAGGAAGAAACTCAAATTGTACAAGAAATTGCCGAAGCGAAACCGCAGCTTCTGTTCGCGGCACTGGGTGCGCCCAGACAGGATGAATGGATGGCGAAGTATCGCGATCAGTTAAATGCCTCCCTGATGATGGGGGTAGGCGGAAGCTTTGACGTCATTTCCGGGAAAGTGAAGCGCGCTCCCGAGATCTGGCAAAAACTGCATTTGGAATGGTTTTATCGACTTGCTTCCGAGCCTTCTCGCTGGAAGCGTCAACTGGCTATTCCCCGGTTTGTTCTAACCGTATTGAAAGAAAAATGGAGTAGCCGTTCCTAGATGCATCCGTAGAGAGGAGAACAGTCGATGTCTACACTAATCCTCGGATTTCTGACTTCGCTGATCATATCGTTTATTGCAACACCGTATGTAAAAAACCTGGCTGTAAAAGTAGGAGCAGTGGATGCCCCGAACCAGCGCAAGGTACACACGCGAATCATGCCACGTATGGGTGGCTTGGCTATTTATATCGGTTACTTGGTTGCGTTCTTCCTTTTTGTCCCGTATACAAGCCTATCGGAAATGTTGGGAATTTTCATCGGAAGTACGATCGTTATGGTCGTTGGCATGCTCGATGACAAATACCAGCTCTCGCCGAAGTGGAAGCTGCTTGGACAGCTAGTCGCAACAGCGATTGTCGTCGTTCCTTTTGGTTTGAAAATCGGCGTCGTGAATCTGCCGTATAGCGGAAGTATTGATTTCAGTAGTGGCTGGCTCTTCTGGCTCGCGATTCCGATCACGATGTTTTGGATTGTCGGTGTAACGAATGCAGTGAACCTGATTGACGGTCTCGATGGCCTATCAGCAGGTGTGTCTGCGATTGCTGCAGGGACAATGGGTGTCATGGCCTTGTTGATGGATGATTACAAGGTAGCGACCTACTGTTTCGTGCTCCTCGGAGCGATCCTGGGCTTTCTCTACTTTAACTTTCATCCGGCTCGTCTGTTCATGGGCGACACTGGTTCGCTATTCTTGGGCTTCAACCTGGCAGCTCTGTCGATCATGGGCTTTAAAGAAGCGTTGTTCGTTTCCTTTATCATTCCAATCGTCGTGCTGGGTGTACCGCTTTGGGATACGTTCTTCGCCATCGTGCGCAGGATCGTGAACAAAAAGCCGATTTCGAGCCCAGACAAAGGGCATTTGCATCACTGTTTGCTGAACATGGGGCTGTCGCACCGCTCGACTGTACTCACGATTTACTCGATCAGCATTTTCTTTGGAATGATGGCGATTCTGCTGACGAAGACGACGAAGTGGACTACGATTATCGTCATGGTTGCGTTGTTGATCGTCATTCATCTTGGAACGGAGATTGTTGGACTCGTTAGCCGCCGTCACCGTCCACTGATCAATACGTATCGACGGATTAAAATTAAACAGACCGATCAACAGCGTCGGACGAATTAGAAATAAACAGAACCCTAGCATCTGAACTGTTACCCAAGAAA
>NZ_PXZM01000024.1 GCF_003013395.1 Brevibacillus fortis
ATTTACAGCAATGGGATCTACAGGGGTTAGTCAAGTAAAAGCAGCAGAAGTCGTACAACAGCAGCAAGTAGTATTGAATAACGAAGAGGTAGCTCAACTTAAACGAAACTTAACAGAATTAGGTATTGATGATAAAACACAAAACGAATTGATTGATAAGTACAACAAAGGTGAGATTTGGGATTCTATGAATCCAAATAAAATAAAACAGGTTACTTCTAACCTAAAACTTACTGCAAAAAATCCAGTTCAAAAGTTTACATTTCCTGATGGGTCTGTTCTACAAGTAAAAGCAACTGTACTAAATGAAAAGGTAATAAATACTAAACAAAATATAAATGAGATCCTTCCAGCTTCGTCGAAGGAATGTGGTTCTGGATATTGCAAAGTTTATGACGTTTTAGTAGATGGGACAAGTGGTGTTCAGTCAGCAGAATTTAGAGCTGATTTTGTTCATGTGCAAGGTGGTTATGACTATATATCTGAAATTTACGATTGGCGAATTGTGGTTATTGGTGGCTCATATTCCTTGAATGAGTTCACAATTAACCGTCCAAAAGAAGATAAGCGAAGAAGTGCTCAGGCGACATTAAAATGGACTATGACGACAATAGGTGGTGCAGGAGGGGCAACTTCTTATTTAAGGCTACATGTTCAAAATGATGACTGGAGCGTTGAGGGTTCAATGTAACGATGTTGTAAAGAATAGTCATAAAGTTCCAAGAAAGCCCCCTGTGAAAAACAGGGGGACTTTTTTGTTATTGGAGGCAATTATTACTTACTTGATGCCCATATCAAGTTGATCCTGACCAGATAGGTAATTTATTTAATAGAACGTAATTTGTAATATATTAATTAATAACGATTAGCACACTCCACAGCGAGTGTGCTTTTTAATTGGAGGTGAGTGATACAACCTAATGGCACGCGCAAGAGAATCGAATCGCGATAAAGCATATGAGCTTTGGAAGAAGGCTGGACTTGGAGTTGCAAAAGGATGAATTATGAAAAGAGTGGAGATAGTCTGCAACTGTTGAACTTCTGTTAAAAGGAGGTATATAACTTGCAGAAACTAGCTCAATTTTCAGGCGGGATTCTTTTAGGTATTGTCATGTTAATGGGAGTAATTTATACCCTGTTTGAAAACGTTTATGATCTGAGAAAATGGAGCGAACTGACAAAAAACCTAGCTCAAATTAATGTCACAGTCGCCCTTGGATATGCTGTTTTACTTGCTGGTATAGCCGCAGCATTAAAACATGCAGGGCAATTTGTTCAACACAAAGGTCGTCTCTACGCGATGATAAAAGCATTTGTCTATTTCATCACAATGAATCTTTGGCTGTAATTTTGCTCTTTTTCAAAAACGTTGGCGTGGTTAAATTTGATTCCTTTTCTAGGGTCGATTTGGGCTTTTGCTTTTTTGAGTAAGCAGTTTTTGACGGCAGTGCGTGAAATGTTAAATGTTGAAGATTGATCAAACTTGATGCGCTCGTAAAGGGAGCATCTTTCTTTTTGAAAACAACCCTATGAAGTGGTGAGGTGGTGGACATGTAATGGCCAGAGCAAGGGATCCGAACAGAGAGCAGGCATTCAAGTTATGGAAGAAGACTAATGGTGCAATCAAATTGAAGGACATCGCTGAGCAGATCGGTATCTCAGAAGGCACAGTACGAGGTTGGAAGAACAAAGATAAATGGGAGGCAGTTAGTAGCACAATCGAGGAACCGAGACTTTAATGCTACTCGTGCTGCTATGGTTGTCGGCTACAGTAAGAAAACAGCTTATCCCATCGGATGGGAAAACTTGAGGAAACTTCAGATTCAGGCAGAGATCAAGCGACAGAAGAAGCAATGACAGATGAGTTGGGAATGAGTGTGCAACGAATTGTGGCGGAGTACATGAAGATTGCCTTTGCTGACATTTCTAAATATGTGGAGTTTGGGCAACAGGACATGCCAATGTTTACTGAAGAGGGCAAGCCTATAAATGATCCAGATGCTTTCGTCGAGGATATGTTGGGTGTTGAACCAGACGATTGGCAACAAGAAGTATTGTATGCTCTAGCACAAAATTGCCTTGTATCAGTTAGATCTGGGCAAGGAGTAGGAAAGACGGCTATGGAGTATGGACGATAATCTGGTTTTGTGCTGCCGGCCTTTCCCAAAGGTAATTTGTACTGCTCCCACGCGTTTCCCGATCTTTTTATTTTTGCAAAAAAGGAAGGATGGAGCGCTGCCCCATCCTTCCTCTTTTAACCTTGCCCAACAATCTTCTTCAAGCGTCCCACCAGCGGAATCACAATAACCGCTGCTACAACCACCTGCAAAACGTTTCCCGGAATGGAGCCAAACGGCTGAATCCAGTTCCCGTAAAGAATAACCTCAACAAAGTAGTAGCCCACGATCTTAATCACCAATGCAGCGGCAACTGCGAGTGAGTACACAAATACCCGATTGCCAGGAACCTTTTCGGCGATGAGGCCAGCTACATAGCCCATTGCACCTACGATCACGAAGGTAAACGGTGCCCATGCTGTCCAGCCGGAGATAAGGTCAAAGAGACCCATACCAAAAGCGCCTGCGATGGCTCCTGTTTTTCTGCCGTACACAAAAGCAGCGATTAAAAGAGGCACGTTACCGAGATGAATGAGACCACCGTTCCCCATGATAGGGAGTCGCAAATTAATGAACATGGTGGCTGCGAGAGTAAAAGCGATAAAAAGTGCGTTAATAACCAAGGTTTTCGTCTTTGTTGCTTTTCTTGATGAAAAAGTAGAATCCATATGATAGCCTCTTTCTTATTATTTTTACTATTATCATACTCAGAATCAGCTACATAATAAATACACTTTGCACGATTTATTTGCCTAGGTAAATCATTCCAGCGAAAGAGATACGCTGGATAAAGGCCTGTGATAAAATATGGCTGTAAAAATGGACCCAGATATCTTGGACAGGAAGCTGGTGCAAAGACAGTGATGGTGGACGCTACAGGGGAAAAAAGTAGCCGCTGTTCGTATTCCTGGTACACAAGTTTACGTATACCCGAGAGATGTATATTTCAATCCGGTCTTGTACGATGAAATGGGTTTGGAAGTTCCGCAACAGATCAGCAAGGCAAAAACGCAAGATGTAAAGAATACATTTGAAGAATTGAAAAAAATCCCATTATCCAAAGCACGAATGCCTTTAAACAAAATCACGTGTACGTCGATGTGGTTGATCCACTCTTGGAAGGTGGCCTTAGGCTAGCCTCTCCCCAAGCTTCTTCACCTTCTCCAGCCACTTCTTGCGCGTTTCCTCCGCCGAGGCATTCACCCCACTGATCTCCGTAACCTTCACAGGCTTGATCCGCAAAACTTCAAAATGTTGCGTTTCATCACGAGATGTCCGGCTTGCCAGTAGACCAATCGGTTGTACCAAGATGGTGTATCCATAGTCACAATCACATGCGCAGTTTTGCCCGTTAACAATTTATCCCATAGAGACGAATCCTCCCGATATTTATAGGCGAATCCAGGTAATAAGACACGATCGAAAAATCCCTTCAAGATTGCGGGCATGGTGCCCCACCAAGTCGGATAGACAATGACCAGATGATCCGCCCAACGGATGAAATCCTGCGCTTCTTTTAAGTCATCCTCCAGTTCCGTTCTTTTCCGATATCCATACTTCAGATTCGGGTCGAAAGAGAGTTGGCTCAAGTCAATGGTGCGAATCTGTGCTGCTTTACCTGAGGCTCCTTTCATATAGGCGTGCGCCAACGCAGAGCAATAGCTCTCTGGATCTGGATGTCCGATGATAACGAGAATGTTCATTTTCATGTCCCCCTTCGTAACACTTTGATCGGTTGAATGTAGATTGGATTCTATAACCGACAGATCGTGGTAAACTGAACTGTATTCAGCATAGCGTGTGGAAGGGAACAGATGAATGATCGAAAGCGCATAAATGTTGTGGATTCACGCAAAGGAGGTACCGTACTTGGAAAATGCGCAGGGGTTTGCGATTTCGATGGTGTATCCGATTTTGAAGACAATCACTCACAAAAAGTTTGATTTCGAGCGTTTTTGTGACCATATTTCTTTTGACGGTACTTTGTTGCAGGATGTGGAGGCGCGCATTGCCGAAGCGGAGCTCGAGCGATTGATGAAGGAAGCTGCCATTTACACGCAGGATGATCATTTCGGACTGCATCAAGGACAGTTAACCGATATTGCTGATCTCGGGATTCTTGGCTATGTCATGATGCATTCAGAAAAAATCATCGATGCATTGATGGCTTATCAGCGGTATCACGTGATCCTTTGCAGCGGGTACGAGCTGGATTGGGCGGAGCGGGGGAACAATGTTTTCCTACGATTTCATAGACAAAGCCCTGGGAGCGTGTCTCGACATTGTATGGAAGATATGGTCAGCTCCTTGTACCACTTGATCGTCCGTATGAGCCATCGCGCCATTCCGTTACAGGAGATACATTTCACACACGACGCTACGGCCGATATCGCTCCTTATTTGAATCTATTTGGAATGGAGCCACACTTTGGTGGAAAAGAAAATGGGCTCTTGATCAGCAAGGAAGTTTTGCAATACCCGATCCTGTATTCAGATGTCCGGCTGCGTAAAGCTTTTGAACCAATTGCGGAAGAAATTAGAGAGAGGCTGATCAGAGGGCGGGAATTTTCGGACCGTGTGTTTCAATGGATGATGGGATGTATGCCTGCGGCTTTTCCGACCTTACAGCAAACTGCCGCTGCTTTTCACATGAGTACAAGATCCCTGCAAGCGAAATTAAAGGCAGAGGACACCTCCTATCATGAATTGTCCACGAATGTCCGCAAAGAAATGGCGATGGGGTATTTACAGCAATCGGAGCATTCCATCGGAGAGATTGCGTACCTGTTGCATTTTTCAGATCCAAGCGCCTTTCAAAATGCTTTCAAGAAATGGACGGGGCTGACACCGGGGCAATATCGGATCAGTCACCAAGCACTTGCCATGTAACGTTAGGATGGAACACGCTGAGTACGCGTGTTTTTTTTGTGTGGTGGAGCCTCTTCGTTTGACAAACTGGAAAATCATGGTGTACACTTTTTTTATTCCGACCGTACAGTATAAAAAAACGAGGTATAATCATGCCCAAATTAGGAATGGAACCAAAGCGCCGAGCAGATGTCATAAATGCGACCCTCACTTGTATTAGCAATCACGGGATTGATGGCATGACGTTGGATAAGGTGGCGGAGTATGCGGACTGCTCAAAGGGAGTCGTCACGTATTATTTTAAGAATAAAGATCAATTGACGAGTGAAGCCTTTCAAGCATTCTTGGCCTATTATGGATTGAAAATAGAATCTGACATGGACAACACCATGACAGCCCAGGAAATGATGGACGTTACACTGAAGCATATTTTGCCGCCATACGTGAACGACAAGGAAAAACAGATCAATGTTTCGCAGCTGGATGGAATCGATAAGATGTATATCCCGCATGAAGATCAAGCAAGGCTCTTTGTACAATACTTCTCAAAAGCCGCATTGGACCCAAATCTGCAAGAAGTAGTCGCGAAGAGCTATGCGAGAGATTTGCAAGGCATTACAAAGATTTTTGCTTACGGTAATCAAACCGGGCTAATGTCTGTAGAGGATTCGCAAAGCGCTGCCTACGGACTTATGGCGATGGTTGTGGGCTTGAGCTTCTTTCGGGTGGCGAGAGTTCAGCCAGCAAACGGTGAAGACAACCGGTATATTTGTGAGGATTATGTGAGGCAGATAACCAATAGAAGATGAGGAGGGTACACATGAATATTACGAAGATAGTAGCTTGCGGGAAAAATATTGCCATTGTGAGTGGTAGCGAGGTACTTATCGAGGATGTGCAGTCCGCATTGGACCTAATCGCAACGGTACATTATCAAGCAGACAGTGATCGTATCGTTCTCAACAAATCATTGATTGTAGATGGCTTTTTCGATTTGAAAACACGTCTTGCTGGCGAAATTCTGCAAAAGTTCATCAATTATCGGGTAAAAGTGGCGATTGTAGGGGATTTTTCGGTGTACACAAGTAAAAGTCTAAAAGATTTCATCTATGAATCCAACAATGGAAAAGACATCTTTTTCTTGCCGACCGAAGAGCAGGCGATCGAAAAGTTAAGCCAGGTGAAATAACGATGGCACAGGCCTATACCATGGTGAACATCCCGGCAGGGCAAATCGAATTGAGGGACGATCGAATCAAGGCCACATGGACAACCGAGGTGAACTCTTTTTTACTCGCACCAGTTCCTGTAACGAATGCGTTCTATTTCTCGGTTGTCCAAAAAGCAGCTGGACCGAATGACCACCCAGAGGCTCCCGTTGTAAATGTCTCGTGGAACGATGCGCTTTCGTTTTGCAATCGGCTTTCTCAGCAAGCTGGTCTCACGGAATGCTACTCAATAAGTGAAGATGGTGAGAGGGTCGTATGGAACGAGGAAGCGGATGGCTATCGTCTGCCTACAGAGGCGGAATGGCAGTACGCGTGCAAAGCAGGGACGGGTGGTTATCGGTACGGCGAGCTGGATGAAATCGCATGGTACCAAGAAAACGCTGAGGATACAGTACATGAGGTAGGGCATAAGCTACCGAATGAGTGGGGGCTCTATGACATGCTAGGAAATGTTTGGGAGTGGTGCTGGGACCTTTACGATGAGAATGTATACGGCTCCTACCGAATATTTCGCGGTGGCAGCTGGGCGGAAGAAGCCAGAGGCTGTGGAGCGACATGTCGCCGCCGGAGTCACCCTACGTTTCGAATCGATGATCTTGGCTTTCGTCTTGCCAGGTCCGTTGGAATAAGGTTCTAGGGTGTTGCAAAAGCTAGACAAATACGTTACATTAATTTTAGTTAGATAATCTAATTATATAAGGTGGATTATGAGTAGAAAAAACAAGAGGGAGCATACATCCGATCAATTGCCAAAACTAGGTATTCAGCCGTATTTGGATCTGATGGAAAGAACAGCTCTACAAAATACGGATCGCAAATTGGCTCATTTGGGGTTATTGATGCTATGGCTGGGGGATAACGCCATAGACACAATTGATTTGAATTTGGAGACATTCGGCCTAACGGAGAGTAAATGGGACGTATTGCTATTGCTTACGTTACATGAAGACAGAGAACTTATCACCCCCTCTTCGCTTGCAGACAGGCTGGGCATTCGGCGCGCTTCTGTTACAGCTATGCTGGACTGGCTGGAAAAAAGGCACTGGATAATCAGGGAGCAAAGCACGCTGGATGGTCGCAAGATTCATGTCAAAATAACACAGGAAGGCAGAGAATTAGTAGCCAGAGCACTGCCCGTTTTCTGGTCTGCCTGCTCCTCCATTATGAGCGAAATAGAAGAGGAAGAACGGATGCTGTTGGAAAAAATCTTGATGAAGTTGAAGAGCAGCATGGAAAAGAAACTGGGGGTGGGAAGATAAGATCATATTTTTTTGTGAATATAATTAGATAATCTAACTATAATGCATGTAAATAATGGAGAAAGAGGTGTGCCATGTCACAACGAAACTACTCACTCATGACTGCAATCCTATGCTGGTCTGGAATCGTCGTCATGTCGAGCTTATACGTCACGATTCCCCTTATGACCATATTTGCCGATCTTTTCCGTATTACATTGACACAGGCAGCAGCAGCAGGCAGCGCATTTTCGGTTGGGTTTGCTATAGGGTGCCTGATTTATGGACCATTGTCCGAAAAGTATGGCCGCAAGAAAGTTATTGTGATCGGGCTGATTGCGCTTACTCTCTTGTCTTTGTTGCTTGGTAGTGCAAATCATTTTGCATGGATTATTGTACTCAGGAGCTTGCAAGGTGCTGCCGCTGCTACGTTCTCGCCTGTCGCGCTCGCCTATGCTGTGGAAATGTTCCCTGCGGCAAAACGGGTAACAGCAATCGGATTTATCAGCACAGGATTTTTGGCGGCAGGAATCATTGGTCAAGTGATCAGTAGCTTCATGAGTCAACAATACAGTTGGCACGCCGTATTCTATATGCTTGCTGCTATCTATTTCGTGACACTGTTCGTGGTGATGAAGTGGCTACCAAAAGAAGAGAGTCCCCTTGCTTCCGTTAATATTTGGGAGCCGATTAAGCGAATTCCCTCCATGTTCAAACAAAAAAATATCGTCTTGAGCTACATAATCGCTGTTGTATTGCTTATGTCATTTGTTAATATGTATACGGTCTTGGGCAGTTATTTGGCGGGTCCTGATTTTGGGCTTAGCAACAAGGATATTCTGCTTGTTCGAACGATTGGTATAGTGGGCATGCTCATTTCTCCGCTGGCGGGCGGGCTGGCAAAACGGTTTGGCTTACGAACCGTGCTTCGCTGCGGATTAGGTCTGGCAGTAGTCAGTATGGCTTTCCTCGGTATGATATCTAACTTGTCTCTTTTAATCGGTACGAGTGTGCTTTTCGTTGCCGGAATTGCATTATCTGTTCCTTCGCTGATCACGCTTATTGGACAGCTGGGAGGCAAATCGCGGGGGATTGCGGTTTCGGTTTATACATTCATCCTGTTTTCGGGAACAAGTCTTGGGCCGATATTGTCCATCCGTTTAATGAAATTTGGTAGCTATGAACTAACTTTTGTACTGCTTGCAATCGTACTTGGCATTGGTCTGTTGGCTGCATGCTTGATTCGTAGTGATTCCGCGGTTGAAAGCATTAGCACAAAACCTCCTTCGCCACTAGCTTAGTGGTTGAGGAGGTTTTGTTGTTACAAACGACGGCTGCTATCGATTATTTTATTGATTCAGCAAGCGTTCTCGCTGCTTATGCATGGCAATGAAAGCAGCAAACACGAGCAGTAGGCTTCCTGTGAACAGAAATCCTTCCTCAATGGAGAAGGGTAGCCAACCTAAAAGGCCTGAGCCGACAACCACACCGAGAGAGAAGAAGGCGTATAAGTAACCGTGTGCTTTTCCCCGTAATTCTTGCGGCGTTGATTGAATGAGCATCGTATTGACCGAGGGAAACAAGAGCGCAAAGCCTATCCCATATAGTCCTAACACGCAGTACAGTGCCAATGTCGTGTTGGATTGACCAATAAGCAACTGACTCACGCCCATGAAACCAATTCCGATGGATATTGTTTTGGAAGGGGCGACACGATCAAAAATCCGGTTGGTCGGAAGCACAAAAAGCAGGACGGCAATCATCCCAAAGGTGCTCATTAATGTACCGCTTAATTTCGAATCATATCCAAGCGATTGGACATGCAAAGGCAAAAGGTAAGCGATCACACCTTGTGAAAACATGAGCAAAAAGGCACCGCCATAAGCCTTGATAATTCCAGCATTGAAGATCAAGGCTGAGGATGGAACGTCCGTCTTAAGCTTCTCTTTCTTGCAAGCCTGAGTGGATTGCAAAAAAATGACGGACAGAATGGCTAGGAAAAAGCCCATAACAGCTACACATGTAAAGACAAAAGGCACAGAGGTTTTGCTTGCCATAATGCCGCTGAATGCAGGGCCGATAATGGCTGCGAGTCCCACAAAGGTACCAGTGAAAGCAACCTTTCGCCCTTGCTGCTCATGGGCAGTATTATTCGCAGAGAAAGTAAAAGCAGCAGGAACTATCAAACCGGCAACAAATCCGTGAATGATTCGCACGATAATCAACAAAAACGGCTGATCGACGATGTGATACAGCAGCAAGGCACAACTTGATAAAACCAATCCGATCAACAGTGGCTTGGATGGACCGACCTTATCTGTCAGTATGCCAGAGATAATATTGCCAAAGGTATTGGCTAACGAATACAGACCAATGACAAAACCTATAACAAATGAGCTGGCGCCCACGGAAGCAGCAAAGGTACTCATGACCGGCAGCTGCGAGAACAAATCAAAGAACGAGAAAAAAACGATGCCGTATACGAGCAGGGCATTATTAAACGGCTTCAGAGGATACACATCCTGTGCCTTTTTCAGTCTACGATCCAGAAAGAAGTTCCCAAACGGCACAAAAGCGGCGAGTAACGCAGCAAGAGACCAGAGCAGGCTCCATCTCACACGAATAGACGCATAGAGTATCGCCAGAGCATACAAGCAAAATATCCCACCGTGAATACTTCCTGTGATGGTTACGGCTTTGTCAAAGCCCCACACGTATTTCAAGGGCATCGCGATGCCCATCAATACTAATAAAGAAAGGCCATCGAATAGGCCTGTAAGACGTAAAAAGTATATTGGATGTACCCGCACTTGTGACTCTCCTCATTTTTTATGAAGTGATGCCTCTATCCTACCATTTTTTTTGATGAAGAAAGTGAACAAATTCGGGTCATTCCTGTGTCGATTAGGCAAATAAAATACGTCCTGCATAATCAGGGTCTTCCAGGAGGGGGCGACCAATTGCGATACTATCGACGAGTTGGTCTTCGAGAATTCGATTGGCGAGACTGCGGCTGTATATTTTTCCCACGGCAATGACCGGAATGCAGAAATGTTGTTTGATCGCAGCTGCGTGAGGCAACTGATAAGCCGTATAGACGTCACTAGGCTGGATCGGGAGCAGTCCCCCTGTTGAGACATCGATCGCATCCAATTCAGACTCAAGCGGCTTTAGCATTTGCACCCAGTCTTTCGGGGTTAGACCGCCCTGGACAAAATCTGTGGCAGAAATACGGATCAAAACGGGATAATCCCGTCCCACTTCGGCTCGAATCGCCAGAAGTACGTCTTGTAAAAAGCGTGCCCTGTTCTCGGGAGTTCCACCATAGGCATCCGTTCGCGTGTTGGACAAAGGCGATAAAAATTGATGAAGCAAAAAGCCGTGTGCCGCGTGAAGCTCAATGCCATCAAAGCCGGCTTCGACGCTTCGCTTTGCCGCCAAACGGTATTCTTCGACGATGCTCTTCATTTCGGCAAGAGACAGCGACTCCGGGGTCCCGTAGTAATCATCGTACGCAATCGCACTTGGCGCGACCAATTGCTTCGTTACATCAGGGGAAGCCTTTCTTCCGCCGTGCGACAACTGGATGAAGATCGGGGTGTGCTCTGAGTGAACAGCTTCTGTTATCTTGCGCAAAGGCTCCACATGTTGGTCGGTAAAAATGCCGATGTCGTTGTGAAACAGTCTGCCGTTGGCTGAGACGGCGGTCGATTCCACAATCACTAGGGACACATGCTTGGCTCTTCGGCTGTAAAATTCGATATGATGGTCCGTGGGAAAGCCTTCCGGAGTACCCCTATACTGCTGCATGGGTGACATGATAAGCCGGTTTTTTAAGTGCAAGCTGCCTATGTTGAATGATTCGTTTATGGTAAATGTCATGGTCTCATTCTCCTCTTCTGTTTATGAGTGACATTTTATGGGAGATCGCTTACAATTTACATAAGTTTTTTAAGGGAATTCAAGTCATTAACCTTATATTTTCATTTATTTCAGGTATTTCACTTTCAAAAAATGAGGTGTTATGTGGGTGGACCAAATCGATCATAAAATTTTGTCGTTGCTTCACGAGAATGCCCGGATTCCCATTTCCGAGCTGAGCCGCATGATCGCGATGTCGCAGCCGGCTGTAACGGAAAGAGTGCGAAAGCTGGAGGAGCAGGGCGTCATTACTGCTTATCGGACGGAGCTTTCTCCCCAGAAGCTCGGCAAGCACACCACGGCATTTGTATTGTTTAAAACGAGTATGTGCAAGGATTTCATTGCATTCAGCGAGCGAGCACCTGAGATTGTTGATCTCTACAGAATCAGCGGGGAATACAATTACTTGATGAAGGTGCTGACTGAGACGACCGAGTCACTGGCTGCCTTTTTGGATACATGCCATGTTTACGGATTTTCCACACCTTTAATTGTGCTCTCGAAATCATTCGAGAATAAAAGTTTGGTTCCAAGTACGGAGTAAGAAAAACACAATTCTGGCATTCGTGAAAAGGTAGGGCTAACAGACCAGGGATAAAAACTCCTGAAGATCCTTGTGAGAATCACACATGATGAAAATATAAACCACCTTTTTGATATATTGGTATAATCAAGAAAAAATAAAAATATCAGGGTGAGATCATGAAGCGTTCTCTTGTTATTAAATCAGTGACAATGCTGGCGATCATGGGCAGTTATTTTTCTATCGTACCAACAGTGAATGAAAAACTAGGAATAGATACATTTGTGCTTGCAGCGGGACCTTCGGCTTCGGCTTATCTTACAGAGGAACAGATACGACCACTCATAAAAAAGATACCTATCCATACGAATGGGTACATCGTGAAAGATATCTATCTGGATGACTCCATCGCTTTTGGTCAAAACGGAGCGGTTTGGAAGAGCTATTGGGTCAAAGAGAAAGGCGGGAATGAAAGTCTATTCATAGATGTCGACGCGACAACAGGCAAGTTGGTCCAGTTTACAAATTTTCCGGATGATAAGCCCAAAGCAACGTCGGTGAATATCATTTCAGAGGAAGAGGCTTTGAAAAAGGCAGAAGCATTCATACATACGGTTGCCCCTGAAGTGCAAGGGCATGTTTCCAGAGCAAATGAATATCAGGTTGACGATTCCACTCCTCCGCAAGTAATGGATCATGTTTTTTATTTTGTTCGCGTAGAAAATGATATTCCATTCCTGGAGAACTATCTTCAGGTGATTATTGATTCACAAGGTGAAATCCGTTTTTACAGCCGCAAATGGTTCGATGGAGAGCTTCCATCTCCTGTTCCAGCCATATCAGCGGAGGAGGCAGGAAGACGGTGGGATGAGTCGGTGAAGCCAGCGCTTCACTATGTTTATACAGGGGAACAGATTGGAAAATATGGATTGCCCAAGAAAAATATGATTCTGGCTTATGCTTACGATGAGAAAGCCCCAGTTTTCATCGATGCTATGACGAATCAACCCATGACGATGTTGGGGGAGAGTGTCAGTCAGCAGTCGCCAATTGTCACGATTGGAACATCAACCAGGACGATGGGCAAGGAACAAAAAGTGGCGGATGACGAAATAAGAGAGAAGGCAGACGAGATTGCACGTACTATGTTCCAAGCCGAGCGTGATCAACGAACAATGGGGGGGAGCATTACTTCGGTATCATGGAATGGATTTGGGGAGGGTAGTTCCAGCAGTGCAACGTCTTTTCATTATGTTCGTCCAGCCCAAGGAAAAGAAAAGACTATGAAATTCCATCTAGGAATGGATGATTATGGAGAGATCATGAGTTTTTACATGGAGGAAGAACATGCAGAAACGGGAGATCGAATCTTTCCCAATCCGATTCCTTACGAAAAAGCACAAGCGATTGCGACCGATTTTATGAAAAAGCTCTATCCCGATCAGCAAGGAGAGCTGTATGCGATCCCTCTGCCTCCAACAGAAGAGAGCAAAAAATGGCTGTTTGAGCGAAATGGCGGCTACTACATTACTTTTGGCTGGTTGAAGCAGGGAATACCTGTCCAAAGTCTTGAAACGGGGGTAACCGTTGATCCTGTACATGGAGAGGTGATGGGGATGCATACCTTTCCATCCTATCAATCACTTGCGAGCATTCAAGTACAGAAAGCTAGAATCGATGAACAAAAAGCAAAGCTGGTAGAAAAGGGCAACAAGGAGCTTCGACTTACCTATTTCATGCCACATCCAGAATGGCGACACGGTAGCTATCTGGTCAGTCGTGAACCAAAGCTGGTTTACAGAATGGTAGGAGACGATGGTGTGGTTGATGCAGATTCCGGAAAATGGGTGAGCTATACGGATTACCTACAGTCAAAAACTCCCCAGGATATTGCTGCTCACCCTCAATATTTAGAGCTTTTGTACGCTGTGAAAGATGGTTTTTTCCCCGTCACAAAAAGCAAGCTTGATCCTGATCAGCCTGTCACCCGTGGAGAGTTTCTACGCATTCTGCTCAAAGCCAAGGCGCGCTACGACTTCTCTCCAAGCTATGATGAAGCGGTGGGAGACGAGCAATTTTATACGGATATTGATAAAGTTCACCCACTCTATGAAACTGTCAAAGACGCTATGCAAATAGGATTGATACAAGCGACAACCAGCAATAAGCAATTCAATCCAGATCGCAATCTCACAAACGCGGAAGCAAACGAGATGATTTCCAGGTTGCTAAAAGGGACGGAAGACAAGAAAGGAGCTCTGCCAGTAGTCACTACCGGGCAGCCTACTAAGATTTTGACAAAGGCTGATGTAGCTCGTTTATTGATGGAACTGCAATCCTATGCGAAAAGTGCAGAACAAGAGTAAAGAGAGATCCATCATAGAATAGTTTGCCAGAAAGCTCGGTATTGTTTACTCGATACCGAGCTTATTCATAACCATTTTTCCACGCGGTGAAATCCGGTATCCAGTCCCAAGACTGATGGTAAGTCCGAGGTTTTTCAGTTTACGCACATTCAACTTCAGCTTTTCTGTTTCCCACCCGATTTCAGCAGCCAGTTCTGCCGCTCTGACTCCAGGATGCCCGTCGATGAGCTTTAAGAAAACAGCCGTCCAAGGTCCGGAAGAACTGGCATTGTCCAACCGCTTGAGCCGAGTATGCAGCTCCAGAAATTGTTCATCCGTCAGGTCGTCCTGCTCCCGTAATGCTTCTCGTGGATCAGGGCCAATACGAGTCACTTCGATTCGATAGATCGTCCCTTCACGGCTGAAAGAATGGACTTCCTTCAACAGTTCCTCGGGTGTGGAATATCCCGCACAAATGGCCTCCGATTCGTTTATGTCCAGTTCGGAAACGATGGTAACAGACCCGATCTCAAGCAGTCCGATTGGAGTGTGAAGCTGGCTTCCCTCTTTGACACGCGCTTGTTTCCAACGGCGAAATGCTAGCGAAACAGTGCCGTCAGCAATCCCGTTCAGAATGTGATTTTTAAAAAGCATGAATTCCTTCCCCCTTTGCCACAGGACTATTCCTTTCATTATAGCTGGAAAACTCCCTATGTTCATAATGGGCAAGTGAAGGCACATAGCTTATCAGTAGCGGTCGCATAAGTCCTTGCTGGTGAATGAGGGGGAGACGCATGAGTATTGAAATGATAAGGAATGAAATAGAGGGCAACCTGAAGGCAAAAGTAGCCTCTGATCCACAACTGCACAATGTCTATTTGTTAATCCATTCCGATAAGCTGGGTATCCACTGGCCAATAGCAGCTGGCAGTACAGATGGAGAGACAGCCAACCCGAATCAATCCTATCACACAGCTAGTGTGGGCAAAGCTTTTACAGCTGTTATCGTTTCGATCCTTGCAGAAAAAGGGCTCGTCACGTTTGAAGACCCGATTGCCAATTATTTACCCGATGAGATTCGAAAAGATCTGCACATCTGGAAAGGAAAAGACTACACAAATGAAATTCAGATCAAGCATCTGCTCAACAATACTTCTGGATTACCTGATTTCTTTGAAGAAAAGCCGAAGCGGGGGAAGGGATTACTGGAAGGAATTTTGGAAGATTCCTCGCGCTATTGGACGCCGCAAGAAACTATACAATGGTCGAAAAAGCACTTACAGCCGCGCTTTGAGCCCGGAAAACGCGTTCATTATACAGACACAGGGTACAATCTGTTAGGGCTCATGATTGAAAGGGTGACTGCCAAGCCCTATCATGAAGTTCTCCATGACTACATTTTTAAGCCTCTTCAAATGAATCACTCTTATTTATCTCAATTTTCCGAGCCCATCATTAAAAGCGAGCATCCGGTAGCACATCTATATTTGGATGGGAAAAAAATAAATGTAGAGAGCTACCGCAGCTTCAGCAGTTTTTTCTCAGGAGGACAAACCGTAAGTACTATGGAAGATCAGCTGCGTTTCATGAAAGCACTCGTCCAGAATCAGATGATCAAAAAAGAAACCCTCGAAATCATGCAGCAGTGGAACAACATGCGGATCGGCATGGATTATGGCTATGGATTCATGCGGATGCGTTTTCTTCCGTTCACGCAAAAATATACGGGGTGGGGACACTTAGGGGCGAGTGGCAGCTACATGCTCTATTTTCCCAACTTGGACGTATATCTGATCGGGAGCTTCAATCAGACTACTTATCAAGCAAAAGGGATGAACTATCTCTTTTTTCATATCCTGCGCAAACTAGCGAAGGCAACACCTCGTCAGGTTTCCAATATTGACAAGTAGAAGAGATATTACTATAGTAGTTGAGTAATTGCGATTGATAATCACTTTCATAAAATTAGTATCAAGAGTAAGGAGATCGCTTACCATGAAAAAAGCATTCATCCCTGTCATTCTCATGTTCATGCTCTTGCTTAGCGCTTGTGGGCAACAGCAGGCTCAACCTGCACAACCAGAGACACCGGCGGCAGGCAACGAAACGAAAGAGGGAATGGTGGTTTACCAATCTGAAAAAGGACCTGTCGAGGTTCCGGCACAACCGAAACGAATCATCGGACTTACAAATGCCCCGAATATTGTATCTATAGAGGGTACACTTGTCGGAGTAGATCAATGGACGAAGCAAAATCCGCTTTTTAAAGAAAAATTAAAAGATGTGGAAGTCGTATCGGATGCAGATTTGGAGAAAATTCTTGCCCTGAAACCTGATCTGATTGTAGCGGGATCAGAAATGAAAAATCTTGATCAGCTTAGCAAAATTGCGCCGACTGTCGTGTTTACGTGGGGCAAACTGGATTACTTGTCGCAGCAGTTGGAGATCGGCAAGCTGTTGAACAAGGAAAAGGAAGCCCAAGCATGGATGGATGATTTCAAGAGCCGTGCAAAAACAGCTGGTGAGCAAATTAAAGCGAAAATCGGTGAAAATGCAACAGTATCTGTGCTCGAGTATGACACGAAAGATTTTTATGTATTTGGAAATAACTGGGCGCGCGGCACGGAAATCCTCTATCAAGCAATGGGCTTAAACATGCCGGATAAAGTCCAAAAAGACGTTCTGAGCGCTGGTTACCATAAGTTATCGTTGGAATCGATTCCGGATTATGTTGGTGATTATCTCGTCCTCAGCAGAAGAAATGGTAGTAACAATGAATTCTTGCAATCCGTGACATGGAAAAACATTCCGGCAGTAAAAAATAATCGCATCATTGAGATTGACACGGAAGCGTCTACCTACAGCGATCCGATCACACTCGAATATTTGCTAAAAATCTATACGGAACAGTTTCTTGCCAAATCATAAATGCTTGGGAAACCAAGCATTTTTCTTTTTGCTTTTTGTTCATTTCCATTGTATCTGGAAATTGAAGTAAAATAGATGGGAGTCTATGGTTTGAACAAAACAACAGAAAAAAGAGGTGTAACGATGGTAGAAGAGTTGTCGAATTACCTAAAGGAATGCGACATAGAAGTGGTTGCTGCGGAAGACTTTTCGGTACCTGCCACAAAGATAGATAAGCACAGCATCTTGGTTCTGCCTAGCTATAATATACTAGAGATGATAGAAGAAGCTGTGGACGAGGAGGGATCACTCTCTGATTATGTACATAACCAGCTAGAGGAAGTTCACCGCTTATCAGTGGAGGATGTCTTTCGACGAATTGTAGAATCTCGCCTATTATATACAGACATTTCATCCGAGTTGAAAAGTTTAGAAGGAAAGAACTTTGAAGGCATCTATCAGGCATATTCGCTGATCTGGGAAGGCCATGAGCTAATCGAAGAACAACTCAGTGAGACAGAGACCGAATCCTTTCTCATAAGTGAAAAATGGATACAGGATCGATTAGAAGATGAGGCACTGATTGTTCTGGAATTGCCGTTATCGTCTGGTTATGAAGCACCGTTATGGGTTCCCATGGGAGGCTATAATGAATGCCCATTACCCGTTTACCAGTCGGTGATAGTAAAGCATTGGCAGGAGGCGTATGGAATCAAGGTTCTCGCTGTGACAGAAGATACTTGGATTTTTCAAGCTGGTTCAAAACCGCAGACTCGTCAGGAAGCACTCAAGCTGGCACAAGAGCATTTCATCTTTTGTCAGTACGTCTTGGATGAGTTTCCTTCAATAGGGCATTACGCAGATTATTTAATGAAACAGGATGTATGGTATTTTTGGTGGGATTAACTCGCCATATTCCTGAAATATCTCCCGTGTTCCGACAATAAACATAACAAGATACCAAAGAACACTGGGGAAGGAATGAGCAATCATGCCTCAAGGAATACATGATGTGGAGCTGAACCTGCCCATCGGGGCGGTATGGCAGTTCGTGAGTATAGTGGAGAATTGGGTTCCACTGGTACCTGGCTACATCAGCCACGAGGTAATCAATGAACGACGTGTCACGTGGACGTTTACAGGCGATATCGGCATCATGAAGAAAACGATCAGCCTGCAAGTGGATATCACCGAATGGACGCCTCCGAACGAGGTGAGGTTTACCCTGACGGGGATCAGCGGGAATTTCACCGGGCAAGGCTACTTCAAAGCAAAAGCATTGGGGGAGGCGCGTACGAAAATGACGGGCTGTCTCGATATCACCGCCAATGGTGTGAAGGGTCCCATGATCAATTCCATTCTGAAATCGAATTTGCCCAAGACGACCAAGGAGCTTGTGGAGGCTATCGGAAAACGTATAACGAAATAGCATCCTTGCCGCCAAAACGAAAACACGCCAGCTCGGCGTGTTTTTTGTGTCATGTCCGTTTGGGAGATAAAGGAGGAGGCACCGGATGCGAAGGAATATCACAAGTCGAAAGGGACATTGCAATTTCCGATCGATCAGCCCTTACCTTATGATCTGATTAGGAAAATCGTCCAATACCGAGTAGCGAGCAATTTGAAAAAAGCAGAGAGTAAATCAAAAAATCGGCGGAGTTGACGCTTAGAGACAGCGATCCTTATAATTTCTGTATGACGATTCCAATTGTAACCACCAAACTGTATATGCCCCCGCCACGGTTGAAGATCGTTACCCGTCATCGACTGATCGAGCAGTTAAACGAGGGCCTAAACCGTAAACTGACGGTCATTTCAGCACCAGCAGGCTCCGGTAAAACGACACTTGTCAGTGATTGGCTCGCCAGTGGTGATCGACCCGTCGCTTGGATTTCCATGGATGAAGGGGATAATGCCCCTGCGCGTTTTCTTACATACCTTTTCACAGCTCTGCAAAATATTGGACCGAATATTGGATCGGGCATATTTCCTTTGCTCCATTCCCCTCAACCTCTACCAATCGAATGGATGATCACGACTCTGCTTCGTGAAATAATGGCTATTCCCAACCCTTTTGTCCTTGTCTTCGATGATTACCACGTTTTGAAAACGGGGCCACTCGACGAGGCCATCTCTTTCCTGCTTGAACGCATGCCCCCGCAGATGCATTTGGTAATGGTGACCCGCGAGGAACCACGTCTACCTATTGCTCGGTTACGAGTGCGGAACCAATTGAATGAAGTACGCGCATCCGATTTGCGCTTCACCTATTCGGAAGCAGCTGAATTTTTGGAGAAGGTGATGGGGTTAGAGCTATCACCGGAAAACATCGCCCTGCTCGAGTCACGCACAGAAGGTTGGATTGCGGGTCTACAGGTAGCTGCTCTTTCCATGAAAGAACAAAAAGATGTCGCAAGCTTCCTTCAATCTTTTTCCGGTAATCATCATTTTATCCTCGACTATCTGGTAGAAGAAGTGCTCACCCAGCAATCTGCCAGTATTCAGACTTTCTTGCTGCATACATCCATCCTCGACCGATTGTCCGGTCCTCTTTGTGACGCAGTTTTTCGCCAAAGTCATACTTCAGGACAAGAAACTTTAACCTATCTCGAACGCGCCAATTTGTTTGTCGTCCCGCTAGACAGCGAGCGGCGCTGGTACCGCTATCACCATCTTTTTGCGGATTTACTGCGGCAGAGGCTCCGATCGACAACAGGAGAAGGCGAGCGAATCGTCGGAGAATTACACACCCATGCAAGCATTTGGTATGAAGACAATGGTCTTGAGATGGAAGCTTTTCATCATGCAGTAGCAGCCAAGGATACATCGCGAGCAGCGCGACTCGTGGAGGGAGAGAGGATGCCGCTGCTATTTCGTGGTGGGGTAGTCCCTGTACTGGACTGGCTGGAGTCGTTACCACACGAGGAGTTGGATGCAAGGCCCGCGCTGTGGGTGATGTATGCCTCAGCCTTGCTGATGACAGGTCAAATGACTGGCGTTGAACCGAAACTGCTAGCCGCCGAAAAAGCACTGCAAAGCTTCGAGCCAGATGCCAAAGCCAGAGATACCATTGGGCATATCGCTGCCATACGCGCCACACTGGCTGTGAGCAAGCACCAATCAGAGGTCATCATGTCTGAGGCCAAGCGAGCCTTGGATTACCTGCACCCCGACAACTTGCCTGTCCGCACAGCCACTACTTGGTCGCTGGGGTATGCCTATCATCTCCATGGGAATCGTACCGCAGCCAGCAAGGCTTACCATGAGGCTTTATCGATCAGTGAGAAGATTGGCCATTTCGTCATCACCATGATGGCTACGCTTGGACTAGCGAAGCTACAGGAGGCAGATAATCAGCTCCAACTGGCGGCTGAGACTTATCAGCATGTACGAAAATTGGCTGGGGAGCCTCCCTTGCCAGCTGCTTGTGAAGCGCATCTAGGCTTGGCCCGGATTTTTTATGAATGGAACGACCTGCATAGAGCGGAACACTATGGACAACAGTCTATTCAATTAGCAAGTCAGCTGGAGCAAACGGACAGAGGCGTGGCAGCGCAGGTGTTTTTGGCAAGACTGAAGCTAGCGCAGGGAGACGCTAGTGGAGCGGCAGCCATGATTGCAAAGGCTGAGCATGTTGCTCGCAAGCATTGCTTTGTCATACAGATATCCTCAATCGCCGAAGTACAAGTCCTCCTATTGCTTCAGCAGGATAACCTCACAATGGCGGCTCGTTTGGCACAGAAGCACGACCTTCCCATACTCCAAGCCCGTGTACTTCTGGCACAGGGAGATTCGTCAGCGGCACTTGCGATGCTCGAACCATTGCTCGTGCAGGCAGAGGCAAAACAGCTAGAGGATGAACGACTCAAAACCATGCTGTTGCTAGCGGTTGTTTGGCATGCGCATGGTGATCGAGCAAAAGCTACACAAATGGTGAGAGACGCTTTGGTTATCGCGGAGCCGGGTGGCTTCATTCGCAGTTTTGTAGACGAAGGTATCCCGATGAAAATGTTATTGTGTGAGGTGGCAGTCCATGGAGAGATGCCACGATATATAGAAAAGCTGCTTACGGAATGTAAAGGGGAAGGGCCGAAGGGGGAAGGCAACTCGAATCAACCCCGTCATGCAGCTTCCCTGATCGAGCCACTTAGTGAGCGAGAACTTGAAATTTTGCACCTCATCGCAAAAGGATTATCAAATCGTGATATTGCCCAGCAGCTGTTCCTCGCGCTCAGCACGGTGAAAGGGCATAACCGGAATATTTTTGACAAACTACAAGTACAGCGGCGTACGGAAGCAGTCGCACGGGCTCGCCAGTTGGGCTTGTTGTAAATCCAAAACAATACTTAAGTATCTGTAAGTCAATACCGTGCTCCCGCTATACTCATGGCAAAGTGGAGTATAGGAGGATGACAATGAGAGCCGTGGTATGTACGAAATACGGATCGCCAGATGTCTTGGAGCTGAAAGAAGTAGAGAAGCCTATTCTCAAGGAGAATGAAATTCTGATAAAAGTTCATGCCACCACTGTTACATCAGGAGACTGTAGGATAAGAGCCTTCAAAAGTCCGTTTTTGCTCTGGATTCCCATGCGTCTCGTGCTCGGTCTCACAAAACCGAGAAATCCTATTCTCGGTGTAGAGTTATCTGGGGAAATTGAAGCGATTGGAAAACAGGTAAAGCGATTTAAAAAAGGGGATCAAGTCTATGCATTAAGCGGGATGCGATGCGGTGCGCATGCGGAGTACATCTGTCTGCATGAAAACGCCGTCGTGGGGGTAAAACCGACGAATGCGAGCTATGAAGAAGCCGCCGCGATTCCTTTTGGTGGAACGACTGCCTTGCATTTCTTTCGAAAAGGAAAGCTGCAAAAGGGACATAAAGTGCTGATCTACGGAGCTTCTGGGTCGGTAGGGACCTCCGCGGTACAGCTTGCCAAGTATTTTGGGGCTGAGGTGACTGGGGTATGTAGTACTGCCAATGTCGAGTTGGTGAAAGCGCTGGGAGCCGATTACGTCATCGATTACACGAAAGAGGATTTTACGAAAAAAGAAGAGCGGTATGACATTGTGTTTGATGCCGTTGGGAAAGCAACGAAGTCCCATTGTGTAAAAGCACTGGCGCCGAAAGGGAGATTCCTGACAGTGGATGGTCAAGGGATTGCAAAGGTGCGGACGGAGGATTTGAATTTTCTTAAAGAGTTGATGGAGGCAGGGGAGATAAAAGCGGTTATTGATAGATGTTATTCGTTGGAACAGGTACCGGATGCACATCGATATGTAGAGACGGGGCGCAAGAAGGGGAATGTAGTGATTAGGGTGGAATAGGTTAAAAGGAAATTTGAAAAAGAGGAAATAACTGTATTATGATAGTTTTAGGGAAGGCGTTCCTCGGCCTTCTTTTTTTATTGTCTACTACTTGCGAAGGATTAGGAGAATGATATGGGGGCAAAAGGTAAAGAAATCACACGATATTTCAGGAGTGTAGTCGCGGCGAATACTCATACTGGAATTGATTTTAAGGTGGACCCATTTTATATTGTGAATCCAGTTGAACTTATCGACGGACAGATTGAAGCAGACGTCTGTAATAAAATCTTTTTGGAAGCAAACAAGGGCTTTGCAAACGAAGAAAACACGTCTCAAAAGGGTACCATCAATGTCTTGATTTGCGCCAAAACAGTGAAAACTGTCTTTGAGGCATATGTGAAGATTCAAGAAGAAATAGAAGAATTGACTGGCCTATTTTTTATTCCAGCGATTCTTCATAGAGATGGAAAGTTAAGGTATGATAGCGGCGATAAGAAGCTGCCATGGTTTCCAAGAGAGTACCTTCAGCCCATGGTGGAGCCTAAGTTGTCTGTTGGCTATGCGGATGAGGTTGATCAATTTATTAGTAACCATGTAGATCGAGTAGAACAACTCAAGACTTGGTCCGATTACGTTGAATTTTTTAAAGCGTTTTATGAGTCTATTACCGGGGCTAAATTCGAACATAACGAAATTCCAAATCGAGGAGGCGATGATTTGCCGCTTGAGTTGGAGAGTAATGTGTACCTCTTTATTGATAACACTGTACATTCTACCTATCATGTCATGAATTTGTACAACCATTTGTTGGAAAATGATCTACCCAAGGGTCTATATGAAAGATTCATTTCAACCAAGCCAGCAAATCTTGATTCCCTAATCGAGAATAGCCTGTCGAATATGAAGCTGCACGCTGGTCAAATGGGGGGAGAGTTTCCTTTATCTCCTTCGCAAAGAGAGGCAGTTAATCATTTTAATCACATGAGAGACGGCGATATTCTGGCAGTCAATGGGCCGCCGGGTACGGGGAAAACGACTCTTTTGCAATCCATCGTTGCCGATCTGTATGTCAAAAGGGCATTAAAGAAAGAAAAAGCGCCGCTTATCGTAGCGACATCGACGAACAATCAAGCAGTTACGAATATAATCACTTCATTTGGAAACATAAGTAGGGTTGGAATTTCTAATCTAGAGGAACGTTGGATTGAAGGGGTAACTAGTTTTGCTACATATTTTCCATCGGGACAAAAAGAAAAGGAAGCCCGAAATAATGGCTATCAATTCACTAATTCTAGAGGAGAGCATTTTGTTGCCAGTGTTGAAGCAAGAGAAAATCTCGAAAAATCAAAGAACAAACTACTGCAAAGTTGCAATAAATATTTCGAAACAGAATATGTAGAATTAGCTGACTGCCAAACAAGGCTACACGAAGAATTATTGTTTTTTGAAGAGAGAAAACAAGCCTTATTAGTATTGTGCGACAAGTTAAATCAATTTGAATGCAAGGGGGAGAGAATAGATAGCTACCTCAATTTGTTGGAGGAAGGAATCGAGCAGCTTCAAAAGTCGATTCGAGACATTCCCATGCGAGTAAAGGAGTGGGAAGGGTGTTACAAAAAGATTCCATTTTTCTTTAGATGGTGCTCGAAGCGTGTACAAACAGAGTTCACGCTATTCATGAACGAAGAAGAGTGGACTTACTTGCAAGGCACTATGAAGCTAATCGAAATCAAAGAAATATACAGCGTTCGTCTTACTGAATGTATTCGAGAGCTTGATGATCTCAAAAAGAAACGAGCTGCTGTAAAGAAATGGATCGAGCGGTATGATAGCGAATTAAAGCGATTAAATCAACATGGAATTGAATTGCATGAAAACGAAGCAAGCAAATATGATGTTTCAATCGACAAGATGAACGATTTGATAGATAAAAAGATTCGTTATGTAGAGTTTTGGCTAGCCGTTCATTATTTTGAATGTCGGTGGGCAAACGGGGAAGATGCATTAACCGAGAAGCAAGTTGGGAAGTCCTTTAAGAATGTTTTGGAGAAATTCTATAACCGACTTGCAATGATTACTCCTTGTCTGGTGATGACTTTTTTCATGCTTCCGAAACAATTCTTGGCATATGGCGACCAAACTAATTTTTTTCTGTATAACTACATCGATTTGCTTATTGTGGATGAAGCGGGGCAAGTATCTCCAGAAATCGGTGCAGGTGCATTCGCACTGGCAAAAAAAGCGATCGTTGTTGGGGATGTCTATCAAATTGAGCCAGTGTGGAGCATAAATCGAGCATTGGATAAAGCACTTGCACTTTCCAGTGGAGCGATTAATGAATTGGACAGGTATGAACAATTAGAATTATGTGGATTAAATGGATATGGCTCAAGTGTGATGAGAGTGGCCGCCAAAAGCTGCCGTTATCAAAAATATGAGGAGCGGGGATTGTTTCTATCTGAGCATCGTCGCTGTTATAACGAAATAATTGATTATTGTAACAAGCTGGTCTACAAAGGGAATTTGGAGCCGAAACGAGGAAAAGGGAAGGAACATGCAGGGCGAGCCTTAATACAGTGGCCTCAAATGGGATATCGACAGATTGACTCTGAAAACTCTAGCAAGCAAGGAACGAGCAGATACAATCGACGGGAGGCAGCCCAGATAGCTGAATGGTTGAACGATCATTTTGCACAAATTCAGGCGGCATATCCAAAGGAAGCAGAGCGAAATTTACTTGGAATCATTACTCCGTTTAAGGCACAGGTTCGTTGCATCCAAACAGAAATTGGAAAGCAGGCTCCCCATTTACGTTCGAAAATAAGCGTCGGTACCGTGCATACTTTCCAAGGAGGAGAACGAAATGTCATTCTCATGTCTACCGTGTATGGAAGGAACGAAGGTTGCTTTTTTATGGATGCAAACAAGAGTTTGATGAATGTCGCAGTGTCTAGGGCTAAAGATCACTTTTTTGTATTTGGCGATAACCAGTGCTTGAAAGACGAGCCAAGTAGTGCAAGTGGGTTGCTTAAGGCAAGTCTAGTGGGGAATTCAATATAGATCATCTTAATCAATACAAAACGGAGGTTGCCAATGAGGCAACCTCTTCACGCTCTGCGAATGGTTTCACCATTAAAAATCAACCAACTGATGGATGGTTCCACAAACCGGAGTTTTTTGGAACTGTCTGTCTTGAGGAACAATACGCATAGGCATTCCGTGAACGGGTCGCATCATCATATTGGGTGAGATCTTGGCATTGGGAACAACAGAGAAACGATACCGCTTGAGGAGTATTGCCAGAACAACTTTCATTTCTTGTATGGCAAAATTTGAACCCATACACATATGTTCGCCAGCACTAAATGGCAGATATTCGTAAGCAGTCCGTTTGATGGTGCGCCAGCGCTCCGGTTTAAAGAGATCTGCTTGATCATAAAGCTCGGGCAAACGATGGGTAATCATTTGATTGAAGAAGACATTGGTATCTTTTGGGATCGTAAAACCTCCGAGCTGGCAAGAAGAGGAGGTAATTCGTACTCCAATCCCAGCAGGCGGCAGCAGACGTAAAGTCTCTTTTATCACACCATCCAGCATCGACAAGGAGCTGAGCTTTTCAATAGTCGGATCGTTGCCAGCTAGTACCCCGTCCAACTCATCCAAAAGATTGGACTGTATATCTGGGTGTTGACTAAGTAGAAAGAAAGCCCAGGTTAAGGCATTCGCTGTTGTCTCATGACCTGCTACATATAGGCTGAAAGTGTGACCAACCAATTCATCATCGCTTAACTTGGTGCCATCCTCATCGCGCGCCTGAATCAGAGATGAAAGTACATCTACAGCATTTGGGTTCTTTCGTTTCTCTTCAATCATAACTCGGATATGTGCATCAAGTTGTTTGGCGCTATTCAAAGCTCGATGAAAAGGTGTTCCTGGAATGTTGATGGGTGCAAGCGTAACAAACAACGGAGATTTAGTGATTTCGTGAATCAATCGACCCATCTGGTCTAGCTCTGCTTCGTTATATAATCCGAAGAGCGTTTTGACAGCAATCCGTTGTGTCAATTTCTTCATTTCATGATTTAACTCAATCTCAGAAAGCCCCAGCCAACTATCACTCAGTTGCTTTGTGAGTTGAACCATATCGTTGCAGTATGATACGATTTGTTGCCTATGAAAGGCTGGTTGCATCAGACGACGATATTGCTTATGCTTCTCTCCGGTCATCATTAGCAAGTTGTTGTAAAACATACGACCCATGAGAGAATCTTTAGGGACCTTAACGAGAGAAGAGCTGATTTTGAAAAGATCTGGGTTCGTAAGAATTTGTTCGTTTAGGTCTGGTCCAAAGGCAAACACGTAGGAGGGATTATCTCCGTGCCCCATTGCGACGGTCTTGCCATAAGTCTCATAAAGCCAACGAGAATAAGTAAATGGATTACGAAAAAAGCGAAGCATGTTCATACGCCAACCTAATATCGATCGAGGACCAGGGATGCAATTTTGCCCTGTTGCAATGTTACCCATTTGATTTGGTTCTTCCATGGGAGCACCTCTTTTGAATGAAATGTAACGAAACATTATTTTTAATTCATTTTATTCGCAGATAATAACGTCGTCAATGTTATTTTGAATAAAATGATTTGATTCATTACAAAACATTTAGTATAGTGCTAGTGAGGTGAAAAGCATGGACGGATACAAACTACGAACAGAAAAGAAAAAAGAACAGATCGTAAAGGTAACTTTTGAATTGATCCTTGCTTTTGACGCAAATAGGATCAGTATAGCAGAAGTAGCAAAAAAGGCTAAGGTATCACCCGTATCCATTTATAATTACTTTGGCAGCAAAGACGAGCTGATTCGATACACGATCCTTCATGTAATGGAGAAAAAGATAGAGGAATACGAAGAGATATTGAGAGAGGACATCTCTTTTCATGAAAAGTTAGGGAAAATCATGTTTGATCGAGGAGAAACCTTTAAAAATTTGGAAACAAACTGGATACAATCATTTATGGATGATGCAGGTATGAAAGAATATGTTGAGGAATTTTACGAAACCAGAACGATCCCTTTTTTTACGAGACTGGTTGACGAAGGAAAAAAAGAGGGCTGTATCGCCCAGCATATTTCGCTGGAAGCTATATTGCATTATATTCAAATATTTAAAGAAGCATTAGGTCGACCTGGGTTCTTTACACATACAAGTCCATCAGTGCTTCGAGATCTGGATCATCTCTTGTACTATGGTCTTGTTGGGAAACAATAGGAAGTTTATATAGAATATTTTACAGACTCAAAATTCGCTCAGGTATCGTTTTACCATACCCGAGCGAATTTTCTATTCCTAACTCTTTCAATCTCTACTCATTCCGCCAAGCCAACGCCAGCGTCCCCATCCCAGCATGCGCCCCAATCGTGGAACTGATCGGTCCAACCAACACCTCGACATCGGAGTACTTGCTCTGAATTTTCTCTTTCAGCTCAAGCGCTTTTTCCAAGACGTTGCCATGCAAAATCTGCACGTGCTTCACGGAGTAATTCTGCTTCGCATTTTCTAGCTGCTCCAGCATGCGCTTGACCGCTTTCCCTTCGGTACGAACCTTTTCATATACTCCAAACAGTCCATCTTTAATTTGGAAAATCGGCTTGATCTGAAGCAGATTGCCGATGAAATATTGCAAACCGGTCATTCGGCCGCCCTTGTAAAACTGGTCGAGACTGCCGACCAGGATATAGTTTTCATACTTTTTGTATTCCTCGCGCAAGGAAGCAGCAATCTCCTGATAGCTTTTTCCTTCTTTGGCCTGCTCGATTCCGTTTAAGATAATCGAGGTAATCGGGTACGACATCAGCTTGGAATCTACTAGCTCGACAGGGAATTCTACCAGTTTGGCTGCCGTTGCACTTGTATTGTAGGTTCCACTCAGATCAGAGGAGAGGTGGACAGCAATCGCGCACTCATACTCTTCCTTTAATCGTTCGTAGAGCGTCACAAATTTTCCGATGGAAGGCTGCGACGTTTTGGGAGCATAATTGGCCTGCACAATTTTCTGATAAAGCTCTTCAGGCGCTAAATCAATGCCGTCTTCATAAGTGCCATCTTCAAAGATAATCTCCAGTGGAACAACGTAGATGTCATGCTCTTCCAAGATGTGTTCAGGTATGAGTGCGGTGCTGTCTGTAACCCAGGCAATTTTTTTCTTCAAGGAAACATGTCCTCCCCCATTAATGTCCGATACTGACGTTGTATAAGCAAACTCGCATATTCTATCATAATACGAAAACTGTCGTTTTTTGTCGTAGATAGAAGAAGTTTTATTGAACAAATGAAAAATCCCATGTTTCTTCGAGAGGAAGAGACATGGGATTTGTATCGTCTACTCAACCAACGGCTTGATTTTGGGAAACACCTTCAATGCTGTCTTGTAAAACACATCCTCGTGATACTCCGCTGGGATTAGCTCCTGTACAAACTGGATATACGATTTCACGGGTGCCAACGGCCAGTCTGTTCCGAACAAAAACTTGTCGTAATGATCACAATAGGTGATCGCGTGGCGCAGATGGGAGAAGAAGAGAGGGGATTCCGCGAGTCGCTTGCAATTGGCTGCGTCACCGACCATTAAGCCGGAGAGATCTGCAAACATATTTCGGTTTTTATAAACGACTTCTGCCCCATCGAGTACCCACGGATCGCCAAAATGGGCCATCATGAAATTTACGTCTCGATGCTTCACCGCCACCTCGTCCAGTGCGAGAGGGTGGGAGTATTTTAGGAGCCCACGCTCCGAGTACGTATCGCCGGTGTGAAAGACGACAGGTACCTGATATTTGGCAGCGAGCGCATAGACGGGATCATAGACGCTATCGTAGGCGTAGAAGGGATAGTAGCCCAGATAGATTTTCAACCCGACTACGTTGGGCTTTTGCAGGTCAGCCTCAAGGCGTGCCACTGCCGCTTCATCCAGCTTGAATGGGTTGATTCCCAGGCAATAGACGAACTGTGGCGGCAGCTCGTCTGTCAGGTCTAGTCCCATGGGAGTGACAGCTTCCACATCGGGAAAGCCGTCTGGCTGAGTCTCTGTCAAACCCATGCCTATCCCTAGGACCACGCCATTCTCGGCATACTCGTGCAAGAGACCAGCGACGGAGTAATCGACAAACGACTTTTCTGCCGCCGTCCGCTTGAATTCCTCGATATGGGATAAATGCATGTGCGCATCAATGATTTTCATTGTGATGCCCTCCCTCATTTGGCAAAGCGTATCGCCCGTAAGTCAGACAAGGCATTGGACGGAAGCGTGTTGTCGGCAAACAAGAAAAAGACAGGCGGAGTAAAGGCAGTGCTGTTGTTTGGCAAATTCAGTTCGCGTATGACAGAAGCTACCGCCACTTCCTTGTTTGCGTATACTTGGAGGTCCGCTGTATCGAGGTCAGTAACGATGTGCATCTGGTCCTTACTGGAAGCTCGCCCGACGACATAATCGGAAACTTCAAGGACATCCAATTCACCTTGTGCCAGCTTGTAGCTGAGCTCCTCACCATTCGTACCGACGGTTTTCAGCCATACCGACTCGTCCTCAGTTCCTGGGTGCAAAAAGATGTCCGTGGACAATTCTTTGCCAGCAAAGTACGTTCCGGTATTCTGCTCGATCTCTACCGTATGGCAGAGGACAGGTACTCCTGGCAGCAGCAAGTAATACTGATGGCAAGTCAAACCGCGATACTTCTCCTGCAATTTCACATGGTAGCTCACCTTGATGCCCTGCCACTTATTTTGCTTGTTGTCGACTAGCTCGACAAAGGAAGCAGTACGCTCTTCCTTAATCAGAGAAAACGCGCTTAATTCCTCAATATAGTTGCCGATTCCACCTGTCCACGGATTCCACCAAGATTTCGGTTTCCGTTCCGGGAAGGCGCTATCTAACCACTCCTGCCCATTGTTGGTGAGCGAGTAGAGCGTCGGAGCAAAATCCGGAGCGGCTTTGATCCGCAATCTTCCATTGTCGGCTATATAGACCTGCTGTCCCTCTTCTACTGTTTGTTCCTGTATGACCTTGCCTGGACCGATTGGAAAAATCGCGCTCTGCAAATGCGACACATGCGTGGTAAAACGCCCCTCTACTTGCACGAGGTCAATTGGTTTCTCCGGCGTCATGAAGGAGAAGCCAGATTCTGTCTCTTCTTCCTCTTCTGTAAAGCTCTGCGTTTGTTCAGAAGCTGACTCGCTCAAAAGGGATGCCATCAGTTCTCCGTCCAAATACTGCTGCTTGTATTCTTTCACCTGCACATCCAGTTCCTTGCTTGTGACAAACGGATTTTGTCCATTGGTAATCAACTCAAGGTGGGAGGTCAAGATCAGGTCTTCTGGCAGTGGTTCTTTACGGGCAAAGGCGCGGAACTCTTTCCAGTCTGCATAGCTCCCATGCGAGAAGTGAATGGGACCGAACGATTTTGTTTCATGTGGAGCAAGCATGCCGAGATTGGTTTCAAGTGTTACATACCAGCCTTGAATATCAAAACGGTATTCAGGAGGCCAGCACATTCCCCATGGGGCTGCTTCATCCTGTGTAAACAGCCAGTTTTCACTGACTAACTCAGCATCCCAATAATCCATATCGCTACCGTAAGAGGATGGTGTTTCAACATAACGGCCTTGATACGGCACAATAGGGCGATGAAAACTGTGACTAAAGCCTTGAGTAAGCCAGAGCTCAGCAGCCAGCTTGTCAGCAGAGCTGTTTTCGATCTCCAGTCCGTGTTCAACCGTGCCGTCTCCGAATAGGAGCGTACTGCTAACCAGCGCTATTTGCGGGTAGGCACCAGAGCGGTACGTTACACGTATACCGATCGCTCCCTTTTCTGTGATAAATTCAACCTGCTCGGCACGTTTCTTCGAGAATTCGCTGGAAAACGGTTTGCCGAGCTTGGGATAGAGGAGTTCGGTTGGCTCCCCACCTGTCCCACTGACAACGGTCATCTCATTATCTTCTTTGTTCAAATAGAGCATATGGCGGCCATGGTGAACTTGCCAAGTCTGTTCCGTTTCCCCCGACACCATGGCACCAAGCCCTGTAAAGGCAGCTCCGATTTTTTTGGTAAAAGAAACCGATCTGCCATCCGCAAGCTTTGCCTCCACCTGTACGTTGGCTTCGTAAAAGCCGTGTTCATAGAGGTCAGCGTTAAGCTGAAGCGAGATACGCTCTTTGCCAGATAGTTTCAGGATATGGCGGTGCTCTTGCAATCCGAAAAATGAGCAGGCTGGCAACTCGAATGAAAATTCCGCTTCTTCAGCAAAGCTGTTTTCCACGTCCAAATAAAACGACTTTGTCTGGCCCGGATAGGAAAGACCAGGTACATGCAAGGAAAGGGTAGCAGGAAACTTCGGGAGAATTCCTACTTCAAACAGCGCTGCCTTGCCGTTAATCAGCAGGTGAGTACAGACACGCGGGTGCGTGCGCCAGATGCTTTGCTCTTCTGTGATCGGATCGACAAAAAAGCTTGCCGAGAGCGTCGTCTCACCTGTAACAGCCAGCTCGTGCTGATAATTAAAACGGATTGTGTCGCTCGGTTGCCCGTTTAACGAAATTTGTAGCGGCTTGCCTGATTTGTTGACGATCCGGTAGTGAATCTGGTACTCCCGTCCAAAGACCAGCTCCAGCTTTTCCACCTCGGCAGACACGAGATAATCCTCGGTCTCGATGAGGCGCATGCCTCGTCCGCGCCGCTCAAACTCCACACGCAAGCTCTGTTCTCCTTTTGCCCAAGAGTATGTGAAGTAATCAAAGCCGTTTTCCTTGCGTCCATCCGGCTCTACAACGATCTCCCGCGTGGAGTCCTGATACCAGTCAAGCTCCTCAAAATAATGGGCAATTGCTTCGGTACGGAGCACAGAAGGAATCATGTTCATCAGATGAGTGGCGTCGTCCCGGTCTTCCCAGAAAAAGCCGAACTTCTTATACAACGGAACAGCCTTCGTGTTTCCTGCCCACGTATACAGATCAAGTCGCGGCCAGCCGAGCTCAATCGTTTTTTCTAATGCGCATGAAAGCAGCAACCGGCCGACTTTCTTTCCATGATAGTCGGGACGTACATTGAGCAACGGGATGTAGAGGGCACCGGTATCTTCCCGATATTCTGCCAGGCTGCAATAGCCGACGACCGTTTCACCTTCCATCGCCAGGTAGACGGTGATAGCATCAGAGGCTGCTTCTTCCTGTCTGATTTGTTCGGCTGTCGTAATCGAATTTCCGCCTCCCCAGCTATCTCGGCTGGCATTCCACATATCTGCGACCGCTGCGGCCAGCTCGGGGCGGTAGGTGACAATTGAGATTGATGTTTCCATGCTTGTTAACACCTCGATTACATTGGTAAATGATGTATCTTATAAGAGTTGTACGTTTAATCGACAGAATTGTTGCTAGTTTTCGGAAAAAGAATCAGCGCAATTTGATTTCAGATGGCGGCGAGGCGAGCCTTTTGCTAGTTCGTGTAGTTGTTTTCCTTTTTTATGAATATGTGATAATAAGAGTAAGCAGGAAGGAGGTAGCTATGAAACGGAAACTTATTATTGGTGATATCCATGGATATTTTCATGTACTTAAGCAGCTACTGGAAAAATAAATTATAGGCCAATACAGGACCAAGTTATTTTTATTGGAGATTATATAAGTAGAGGACCTGAATCTCTAAAAGTTGTTTCAGAGATAAAAAGAATGGTGGAGGAGGAAGATGCAATTGCTTTAATGGGGAATCATGAATATTCTTTGATTGAATTTTTAGACTCTCGGAACCCTTCCTTTGATTTGTTTTTTCTACATAAAATGGGTGGTATGGACTCAATAGAAAGTTTTCTTCAAGGTGTTGATGATTCAGTTTTTAACGAAATAGAGCGTGTTAAAAGAACACTCAAAGTAGAGCGCAAAGAAGAAATTGATTTTATAAATCATTTACCTTATTACTTTGAAGATGAAGGACATATTTTTGTACACGCAGGAGTTCGTCCAAGGAATTGGCGAGAAACAACACCTTCCGATTTTGTCTGGATAGGTGAGGATTTTATAGAAAGTCCAACAGGCATTGACAAAGTTGTAGTATTTGGACACACCCCAACTTCTAGAATAATATCGAATCCAGAACCCAATCAAATTTGGTATTCAACAGAAGGTGATAAAATAGGAATAGATGGCGGGTGTGGCTATTCTGGTGGACAACTAAATGCCTTGGAAATCAACACGGAAGGATACAGGAACCACTTTGTAAAATGTTAAAATACACAGCCCCTACGCTAGTTAAAAGGTGGGGGCTGTTTGACGCTTGCCAACTAACCGGCCATTTCCTTACTTTCCAAGCCCCTTCAAGTAGTCCAGGAGCAACGGATAGAAATGCGGTTTGAAGTGAACGCCGTTGTCCGCGTATTGGATTTTGTTGGCGGTGAAGAGGGGTGACAAGTCCACGTAATCGACTTTGACTTCATCGGCCAACTGTTCAAGCGCTTGGTTGAAGGCAGTAATGTTCGCATACTGCGGCACTTGCTTCAGGGTTTCCTCGGCGACTGGCGGGATCGACAGGACGTGGAGCCTTGCCTTTGGCAGCTTGTTCCGGATACTGCCGATCAGCTGGCGATAGCGCTCGACGAATTCCTGCTTGTCCGACAACCGAATGTCATTGCTGCCCAGCAGAATGAATACATGTTCCGGTGCCCGGCTGGCGAGTTTCTCGACATTCATGAGAGCGAGAGAGAGCGTCGCGCCGCTCGGGGCGATGACATTCGATGTATCCACTTTGTTCAGATAGGACAACGCCCCTAGGATGGAATCCCCCAGGAAAACACTGTGCCTGAACGCTGCTTTGTAGGCTTCGTTCGTATCGGTGACCGCCGGACCGCGCGACTGATTGGCCAAATCCGTTCGCTCTTTCAAATAGCCCAGCAGGATGGGGTAGAATGCGTTCGTAAAATGAGAGCCGTCTTCATCGTATTGAATCTTGTGCTGCCGGAAAATGGGTGCAAGGTCAATGTAGTCGATTCCCTTCTCCTTCGCCATTTTCTGCAGGGCTGCGTTGAATGTTTCAATCTGCGGGTTCATGGACGCACCGAACGGTGATGTAGCATCTACCGGCGTAATCGACAGCATGTAGACGCGGGCCGTCGGCAGGAGTTCCCTTATACGATCGACCAGCCGAGTGTATTTCTGTATGAATGTCTTCTTCGCTTCCTCTAGCGGTTCCCCGAGATCGTTCTGCCCCATTGACAGGAACACATGCGACGGTTTGCGGCTCGTGATCTCTTCGACGTTGTCCAGTGTAGATTGGACCGTTGCGCCCAATCCCCCCATAACGTTCGCTTCAGGCATCAGGTCATCGTTCGTCAGTCCTCCGATAATGGAGTCGCCTACGAACAAGCTACTGCCGAACAATTCCTGAACACTGCCTGCAGGCGCCTGTGTCGTAGCGAGCTGAGTCTGCCCCTTGTCGTCGGCCGCACCACAGGCGACGAGGGTTGATAGTATCGCCGCTGACAGAAAAATACTTACCCATCGTTGTACCAATTTCATACGCAATAACTCCTTCTTACAAGATAGCCATATCATAGAATAGAGAAATCAATATCGGGTGCAGATGAGATCAATATTGGGTGCAGACGAGAAATGTAACAAGCAGTGTCATCATGGAATGGATGATGTCAGAAACATCGCCAAAACATTCGTCGCGATATTTGATCGGTTGAGGTTCTCCTGATCGTCCACCATACGCAAGCCACGATGAATGTAAATTTAAGGTAACGGTAAGGTACCCTTTAGAAGCCATTAAGCTTAGCTCGTTACAATCAGGCATGAGGTGATTGTCATGGAGCAAAACCGCGTTCGTATCATCGATGGCTTGCGGGGATTTAGTTTAGTAGGGATTTTGATGGCGAATATGCTGATTTTCCAGTATGGGATTTGGGGAAGCCAAGAAATGGATTTATACGCCCTCCCCGATTACGAAATGACTGTTTTTAAGCTTGTGAAATTATTCGTGGAAGGCAGCTTTATGCCGATTTTTACCTTCATGTTTGGCTTTAGTATGATTAAGATGCAGCAAAGCTTGGCTGCCAAAGGGTTGAGGCAAAAACGCTACCTTGCCCGCAGGTTTTTGATGTTGATCGGACTTGGTCTCCTTCATTCGTACTTCCTGTGGGAAGGGGATATCTTGGGGTTTTATGGCATGATGGGCTTCTTTTTGTTGCTGTTCATGAACCGCAAACCGAAGACGTTGCTCGTTTGGGGGATTGTCTTACTATGCCTCATCAGCTTAATGGGTCTTATTCCAGATGATCCGAATGATCCTGATCCTGCGAGTATTACCGACTCTGCTCGTATGGAAGCGTATGTCGTCAAAACAATGACCGTCTATGGCACGGGCACATACGCGGAGATTGTTCATCATAGAAGCAGTGAAGATCCGCTTGGCTTGCCGGAATACATGATAGTTGTTTTACTGTTGATCACGCCGCTTATGAGTGCACCCATGTTCCTTTTTGGGATGTATGCGGCGAAGCGCAGGTGGTTCGAGAAGCCAGAGGAAGAACGAACCTCGTATCTTCGAAACATGCTGATCTTCTTGCCAACGGGGCTTTTGTTAAAAGCAGTACATGTGTATCTACCAGGAACTTGGTGGAGTGGCGTCGGTGAGATATCGGGGGGGACCATCCTTGCCATTGGTTACATTTTCGCCTTCGTTTGGTTCTTTTCCAGAAGCACGGAATCCACTTGGCTGCCAAGGTTTCAAGCGGTTGGTAAACTTTCCTTAACGAATTACCTTTTGCAAACTGTCATTTGTACGACGATCTTCTATGGCTATGGACTCGGATGGTTCGGAAAGATCGGGGTATTGGCTGGATGCGGATTAGCGATCGTGATTTATGTGGGACAGCTTTTCATAAGCCCGCTGTATCTAAAACGATTCCGTTATGGCCCAGTGGAACGACTATTGCGTATGTGGACGAATTTTTCATTCTCCGGTAAGACAAAGCAACCTCCCGAAAAACCTATTTCCGCTTAGCATCAGAAAACAAAAAACCAAGAAGCTGTTCGATTGGCTACTTGGTTTTTTGCTTTGTTTTTGGATAGTTGCTTCCTCCTCTAAAAATATGAATCCTCTTATCGGTCTTCATCATATAATGTCAATGGTTGGAAAATAGATGGTCGGATAGATCATCGTAAAGAACGGAGGATGGGAGTTGGGACGTTTTCCAAAAGCAGTAACGAGTCTTGTTTTCTTTAGCCTCTTTTGCTTGATCTTCCAAGCATCCATATTCGTGCCCGTGAGCCAAGCAGCAAGTACAGAGGAAACACCTGCCGCGGTAGAATCTACTGTAGATCTTCGTCACTTACAAGGAAAAGTCAATGATATTACCGCAGAGAATTTAATCCAGGAAAAATATACGCCCGACAGCTGGAGCAAGCTGGTGTACGCGTTGGATGCTGCAAAAGCCGTACTGACGAAGCCAAATGTCACCCAAGCAGAAATCGATGGTGCCTTGTCCGTGTTAGTAATAGCAAGAGAAGGGCTGACGAAGCAGGAAGGCACAGTCGACAAGCGTAAGCTGCAAACGAAAGTAGAGGACATTGCAGTGGAAAAGCTGCGAGAAAAAGATTACACCAGGGCCAGCTGGAAGGAGTTGCAGAACAGACTCGGGCAGGCCTACTTTGTACTGGATGATCCGCATGCAAGCCAGATTGTTGTAGATGTTGCCCTTGAGAAATTGATAAAAGCGAGACAAGATTTGAAGAGACAAGATACCGCGGTCTATAAAAGAGAGCTGAAAGCCAAAGTGGAGGATATCGAGGACAGAGACTTGGATGAAGACGACTACACCAGATCGAGCTGGCGTGATTTGGAAGATGCGCTCGAACAGGCGTGGGATGTCATCGACGATCCACATGCTACACAGTCTGAGGTAGACGACGCCCTGTTCGATTTGAAAAAAGCATGGAGAGATCTAGAGGATGACGATGATCGAGATCGGGATCGGGACAGGGACAGAGACCGTAAAAAAAGTTCCTATACCACGCCGACAAACAGCTTTTTCACTGGCGGTAGCCCTACAGATAAGAAAGAGGATCGACCTACAACCAATAAAAACAGTAAGAGCCAACGTGGTTATATCAATGGCTATCCAGACGGAACGTTTCAACCGGATCGCACGGTGACACGTGCAGAGATGGCTGCCATTTTACTGAACGCTGGGATGGTTAGCCAATCATCTGCGAGTAAGGGAAGGTTCGTGGATGTAGCCGACAACTACTGGGCAGAAAATCCGATTCATCAAGCAAGTGCGGTGGGCATGATGAGCGGCTACCCAGATGGAACATTCCGCCCATCGGCCAACATTACCCGAGCGGAAATAGCCGCGGTCATTTACAAGTATAAGGCCTTACAAGGTGCAGGAGGGGGCACTGCCTTTTTCGATGTGAGGGGAGATCACTGGTCATCTCCAATCATTGCAGCGGTTGTTGCCAAAGGATACATGGCAGGTTATCCTGACGGCACCTTCCAGCCAGAGAAAGCGCTGACTCGTGCCGAAGCCGTAACGATTCTCAATCGCGTGCTGAATCGCGTGCCGCAAAACCAGACTGGCACGCAAAGATGGCCGGATGTCGTGCATGGTCATTGGGCGTTTAAAGAAATTGAAGAAGCATCAATCAAGTAGCGTTTTCGAAAAAGGACTCACCCTCATGTAAAATAAGAGGGTGAGTTTTTTTAATCCTGACACACATGATGTCAGGATTCGTGCATTATGATGAGGACAGTTGCCGAATGGGTGATGAACATGAGGAGTGTAAACAGATGAAACTGGATCGATTACTCGCCATCACGATAGAGCTGATGACGAAAAAAAGGGTGACGGCGACAGAGCTTGCAGCCAGATTTGAGGTCTCTGTTCGAACGATTTATCGTGATGTTGAGTTAATTAACCAAGCTGGCATTCCCGTCGTTTCTTTTACGGGAGCAGATGGTGGATTCGAGCTGATGGAAGGTTTCTTCCTCACGAAGCAGCACTTCTCTGTGAAAGACTTCTCGGTCATTTACAATCTCTTAAAAAGCACGGAAGGAGCTATCGGAGGTAAATATACCGCACTTGTTCAGAAGCTGGGCAGTCTACAGCCTGCTCTACTGAATGGGGGAAATAACGAATCGATCATTTTTAATCTGAGCACGGTAGAAGGTGAGAAGACCGCCCTTCACCCGCTTTCAGAGGCGATCCAGCAAAATCGGGTCACGAGCTTCTCGTATAGGAGTGCATCAGGCACGGTCTCGGAAAGACGAGTAGAGCCGCTCCGTCTATTTTGGGAGCGTGGAGCGTGGTATCTCCAGGCGTATTGCTTGTGGCGTCAGGCCAATCGAATCTTTCGCCTTTCCAGGATTACCGCACTTGAGGTGACAGAAGTCATTTTTCAACTAAGAAAAGACCAGACAAGCCAGGACGAAGAAGAAACGGAAGACTTTGAAGGGACACTCGCGCATCTCCGTTTTGATCCGTCCGTAGGGCTGCGTGTGGTGGAACAATTCCCGGGAGAATGCACGCATCACGGTACGCATATCGATTTGCACAAAATTTTTTATAAACGAGACTACGCGATGTCAGTCGTATTAAGTTATGGATCAAAGGTGGAGATCATTTCACCTGACGACTTAAAGGAAGATGTATTAAAAGAGATTAAAGAGATTCAGCAACGCTATCAATAATTTGAGGAGGACGTACAAAATGACGATTTTAGTGACGGGTGGAACAGGTACGGTAGGGAGACATGTCGTGGATCAGCTTTTGAAAAAAGGAGTCAAAGTGCGTGCCATTTCGCGAAATCCGGAAAAAGCCGATCTGCCCGCAGGAGTAGAGGTTGTGGCAGGAGACCTTGCTATCCCGGAAAGCTTGGAAGCGGCGCTGCAAGGTGTAACGGCTCTGCACTTAATTGCTTCTAGCTACACCTTTCAAACCGATCCGAAGGTAGTCGAAATGGCGGAAAGAGCTGGTGTGAAGCGCGTGTCCGTATTAGTGAGCGACACCGAAGGGCCTGTGGAAGAAGCACTGGCAAACAGTGGGATGGAATGGACTCTCCTGAAGCCTGTGGAATTCATGTCCAATGCGATTATCGACTGGCAGGAATCGATTCGTTTAGAGGGGGGCGTGCGAGAGCCTTTTGGCCATGCTTTAAGCGCCAAAGTACACGAAGCCGATATCGCGAGTGTTTCTGCGGTGGCATTGCTTGAATCGGGACACCATGGGCAAAGTTATTTTCTTACTGGCCCAGAAGCGATTACACGTATCGAATCAGTTCAGATAATTTCGAAAATTATAGGTAAAGAAATACGGTTTGAAGAGCTTACGGAGGAGCAGGCGCGACAGAATTGGAGAGATCAGGGTTACGAAGAGGGAGATATCGAATTTTTCGTAGCCATGGGCAAAAATCCACCTGAAGTGGGCTACACGGTCTTGTCCACGGTGGAGCAAGTGACGGGAAAGCCTGCAAGAACGTTTGCCGAATGGGCATCCGAACATAAAAGCTATTTTGTATAAGGAGTGACCACCATGTCATACGCAATTGAAGTCACGAGCCTCAGGAAATCGTTCGGGGATCATGAGGTGGTCAAAGGTATCGACCTGCATGTAAAAAAAGGTGAGCTGTTCGCTTTGCTCGGCCCGAATGGCGCTGGAAAAACGACAACCATCCATATGCTTTCTACGCTCCTTGCACCGGATGGAGGAACAGTGTTGATTGCCGGATACGATATTGTGAAAAACGCGCAGGCTGTGCGCAAGAAAATAAGCCTGACGGGACAGTTTGCGGCGCTGGATGAAGGATTAACCGGATTGCAAAACTTAATCCTGATTGGCAGATTGTTTGACTACTCTGCGAGGGAAGCCCGTACAAAAGCAAGCGAGCTGCTTGATACTTTTGGGCTATCAGATGCCATGGATCGTATGGTAGAAAACTATTCTGGTGGAATGCGGCGACGGTTAGATATCGCCGCTAGTGTCCTCACACAGCCTGAGCTCATTTTTCTGGATGAGCCAACCACGGGTCTCGACCCGCAAAGTCGGCAACAAGTATGAGAAGTCGTCCGTACGCTTTTGAAATCAGGTACCACTGTGCTATTAACGACCCAATATCTCGAAGAAGCCGATCAATTAGCAGACCGGATCGCGGTGATCGATAAAGGAGTAATTATTGCGGAAGGGACACCTGAGCAGTTGAAGGCCTCGGTGGGAGGAAAGACATTATCGATCCGAGTGACCGAGCATAAAAACAAGGAACAGGTAAGCGGCCTGATAGCAGAGTCTCTTCAGTTGCCCATTTTTTCGGATCAAGATAACCCACACGTTTTTAGAATCCCAGTAAAAGAAGCAAGTCTGGCAAACCAAGCAATCGGGATGCTTCTGGCTAATGATGTTTCCATCGAGCATTTTTCTCTGAGTGACCCGAGCCTAGAAGAAGTGTTTTTGGCACTGACTCATGGGGAAAAGAAGGAGGTATTCTCATGAACGCAAGTAATACGCTCAGTACCTTTGCAGCGATCCGCATCTTTATGTGGCGCACATGGCAAAGCACACAGAACAACCTTTTCACATTTTGTATGGACGCTATCCTCTCACCTGTGATTACGTTGCTTATTTTTACTTATTTGTTCGGAGGAGCCATCGCTGGTTCTACCGCAGCGTATCTCCAGTTTTTTCTGCCAGGTGTTCTTGTGTTGACGATCATTCCGATGACAGTCTATAGCGGGACGACCATCTGCCAGGATATTGCAAAGGGCGTGTATAACCGTTTTCGTACCATGCCCTTTTGGCAGCCAGCGTCTGTCATAGGTCCATTGCTGACAGATGGCTCGCGCTATACGATTGCCATACTCGTCGCCTTTGGGACAGGGGTGCTGCTCGGGTTTCGCCCAGAAGGCGGCATAGTCGGTGCGGTACTCGCTATTTTGTATATCATTTTCTTCGCCTTTAGCGTGAGCTGGATTTTTTCCATGATTGGTATATTGGCAAAGCGACCGGAGACAGTATCGGGTTCAAGTATGTTTTTTGTATACCCGTTGCTTTTTGCCAGCACGATCTTCGTAGATTCTTCCACCATGCCCAAATGGATGGGGGGAACCGCAAATCTGTCTGATGTTTTGGCCGGGATCGGAGTATGTCTGCTGTTGATTGTCATATTTGCTCCGTTAACCATGCGTCTGTATTTGACCAAACCGAATCGATAACTTACGGGATTCATAGGGAAAGCGTCGATGATCAGTGTCGATGCTTTTTATGTATACTGAAAAAGGTTGTTTTTTCTATTCTTTTCTATCATTCGGTTACTCTTCCAGAAAATTGTGGTATAATCTACCACTAAGGCGGTATGGCATAGAATCATTCAGCTTAGAATCGAGAGGAGAAAGTTTCATGAAACTAAACAAACGTTGGAGCAAACTGACTCGCTTGGCGGGTACAGGTGCACTCAGTTTGGCGCTTTTGCTAGGGTATGTGTTTCCTGTACACGGGCAGACTCCTGTAGCTCCCGCAATTAGCCCTTGGTCGGTAACAACGTTGAACGAAGGGGAGAAATACGGAATTTTTCCACTGGCGTGGTATGAAGATGCTTCTTTTCAGCAATCGATTCCTGCTGACAAGTTTAATACCTTGATGAAAGGAACAGCGAAAAAGCTGGATCTTCTCGGACTAAAGAAAAAGAACGCTTCCTTGTCCTTTACGACTGATAAGGTCATTACGAGAGAAGCAGTCATTATTTCGTTGTACAAACTTTTGGCGAACTACGAATTGCCAGCAGTATTCGAAATGACCGGGGACAACCCGATTGACTACATGAAGAAAAAAGGCTTGGTCAAAGGGACAAGCGCAGGTCTCGAGCTGAATCAGCCAAGTACGGTTGAACAAGCGACGGTGATGGCAAGCCGACTGGTCGAGTTCGCATACGATACGGTGGGCGGCGGTGCCGAAGGTCTCATGTGGAAAGTGACCAATGGCAAAAATACCATGTACTTGCTTGGCTCGATTCACATGGGGATCGCAGAAATGTATCCGATGCAAAAAGACATCCGGGAAGCGTATGAAGAGTCGGATGAACTGTGGGTGGAAGCCGATATTATCAACGGTGACAATGAGTATTTGACACAAAAAATGGTATACACGGATGGCACCACACTGAAGGATCATGTATCCGCTGAGACGTACCAAAAGGTGCAAAAATTGCTTGCAAAGCTGCAACTGCCAGCCAATTCTTTTGACGCCTACAAGCCATTTGCTGTTTCGTTGTCTGTGCCAACGCTTGGCTACGTAGATGGAGAAACGGATGTTCAGTTCGCAATGCTATCCGGCATCGACAGGTACTTCCTGACGAAGGCGATGCTGGATGACAAGCCGATCAACGAGCTGGAAGGCATTAAGCTGCAAGCGGATTTGTTGTCAGGTGTACCGGCAGAGCAGCAGGAGAAAGAATTGAATATCATGCTAGATAGCGTGTTGGCTGAAAAAGGACTGGATGAAAGCACAAAACTATTAAAAGACATGCAGACAGAATGGGTAGAAGGCGATCTGGCTGGCTTCACCCAGATCATGACGACGCATGGCGATTTCGGTGAAGGCGAAGTGAATCAGCGCCTTCTCGGTGAGCGGGACAAAAACATGGCTATTAAACTGGCAGAAGTGTTGGAGAAAGAAGGAGAAACTACTTCTTTTGTCGTGGTCGGGGCTGCCCACTTCTCGATGAAAGGCATGGTTATCGATCAACTGAAAGCAAAAGGCTATAACGTACAACAATTGAAATAAGAGATAGAAAAGGAAGTGTCGGCGCAGGCTGGCACTTCCTTTCATTATTGACCGAAAAAATGGTTACCCGGGCAACTGTTGCTAACATTATCCAGATGATAGTAAAATTATACTATCTTGGCATACATAGGAGGTATTTTGCGTGGGCTTGTTTGATATGTTTAAGACGGACAAAGGGGAAGAAATGACCCCTCATTTTGGATTCGCATGTTCCTTGCTCTACATGATGAAATCAGATGGAGAAATGGACCACGAAGAAATCGGTCAATTGCTCGCAGTATTGGGCGGGGAAGAAAGCAACGGCGTGATTGGTGTAGGTGCTAATAACAGACAGTTGCTCGAAAACGCAATGAAATATACACGCAATAACTCCATCGAGAAATTCCTGAGCGAAGTAACTCCATTGCTTACAGATGCTCAAAAAATGTGCATCCTGGTTAACCTGATCGATTCCTCCCTGGCAGATGGCCAACCTGAGCGTGAAGAGCAAGAGCTGTTTGGCAAGTTCTTGACTGCGTTTGGTATTTCGGAAGATCGTTTCCGTCCATTCTTTGAAGTAATCGTGTTGAAAAATGACCGTGGTGTGTTCGTGAATCAAAATCATCCAAAGAACCAACCAGGTTACAGAGTGACGCTTCCGGTTTAATCGTTTATACGAATTCAGAACCTTCTCATTTGAGAAGGTTTTTTCGTTTTTTGAAAAAGACAGTCCCTTAAAAGAGCAATACAAAAGAAATGTTGCCGCCTTGATTGTGCTACGATCTGCTTAGGAAAAAATGAAAGGTGGGGTACCCATGCGGAGTCAAATTTCAAAAACTCGTCTTTGGATAGCACGGATTATGAGCGGACTTGTCATTCTTTTTATGCTTTTTGACGGCGTATTCAAACTCATCCAGCCTGCTCCTGTCGTAGAGGGAACTCTCGTACTCGGCTATGCGGAGCATCACATTGGCCTGATTGGAATTCTCGCCCTTGTTTCAACCGTGTTGTATGCCATTCCCCGAACAGCAGTTTTGGGCGCACTTTTGTTGACCGGATTTTTCGGCGGGGTCATTGCTACCCAAATCCGTGTAGATGCACCTCTTTTTACGCATACGCTGTTTGCCGTCTACCTCGCGATTTTGATGTGGGGCGGATTGTGGCTGCGGGATGAGCGTCTGCGAAAACTGCTTTTCGTTGCCAAAGAAGAAAAATGATAAGCACAAACAACACAAAGAAGCTGTAGCCACATCATCGGCTACAGCTTTTTAATAGGATGCTATCTGGTTGTAACAGTGAATCTCCGGTATTCGTTAGGCAACAGCCCGGTGCTTTTGCGAAACAGCTCCGAGAAGCGACTGGAGTTGTGGTAGCCCACGATATGTGCAATCTGATTGATGTGTAAATCGGTGCTGGTAAGCAGTTGCTCAGCGTGATTCATGCGCTTGTTTTGGATATATTCTGTAATGGTGCATTGGTAAGCTTGCTTGAAGGTGCATTTCAGCTTGGTGAGTCCCATGCAGGCGATTCGGGCGAGGTCCTCCAAGTGTATTTCGGAGGAAAAGTGATCGTCAATGTAGGCGGTCACAGCTGTCAGTCCGTCCAAATCCTGCTGGGATATGCTTTTGGTTGGATACGTTTTTTTGTGTGCTTTGGCCTTTTCCACGATCAGCGATACTGCTTCTGCGACTTTTCCCTCATAGTACAGCTTTGCGGCAATCCCCGTTCCTTGAAAATTCCGTATCTGTCGGAGCAAGAAAACAAGCTCGGAGAAATTCGTCATTCCATCTACAGTAATAAAGGACGAGCGCAGGTCCTTATACTCTACTGGATATTTGCTTTTCAAATAATCCTCGTAATACTCCGGCATGATTTCGATAGCCGTTGAGCGAATGGGAATGTTTTTGCGATAGGTGGCCCGATACAGATTGTTATAGCCGATATGGACGCGGATGCAGCCGCATGACAATCGTTTATACGGGTTGAATTCTTCTCCAGAGACGGAATCGTAATAATTGAAGCTCAGGTACTTGGGTTGCTGGAACTCCAGAAATAAATCCTCGTAAAAGACGAAATCTTGGATCGAAATCGAAAACAGGTTGTCGCGCGTATAAGTCCAGTAGCGCCCGTGCCCTTTCTCTGGCAAAACAGAAAAGCAAGCGCCCTCGCGATTGTATGGACCGTGGTCGTCGTCAGGGTAAAAGCCGCATTGCAATAAACACGGCGTATGTAGTTCTGTCAAAATATCTTTCATTATTGTCACCACCCATGCCGTGATCGGACGAAAACATACCACGAAAAGACGTATGTCTACCAGTCGTATTGCTAGAGGTTATGATCATCATTATCATTACGATTTGTAAGGGGGATTGCTGCATTGCTCCTTGTCCCCTTGATAAGGTTGTGTGTGATCTCGGTTGTAGGGGTGTTTGTCGGATGAAGGAAGAAGCCTATGAAAAAGAAACATCTCGTACGCGGCGGCTCGGTCCCAGAACGCATCTATTGGTGCTGGTTATAGCGAGCATCTTGGCCATGACCGTTCGTGATGATATGCAGGTGCATTTTTTGGTGGCACTAAGTGTAGTGTACTTGGTATGGAATCACCTGTCCAGAAAGGCGTTTCAACTGGTTGTGTTCTATTGCGTGTGCATGGCATTTGTGTTTTTTATGCCGAATGCGCTGTCATTGGGAACGATGAAGCTCATCATTTACACCATGGTAAGAATGATGCCTGTCATTATGATCGGGACGGCTCTGATTTATACGCCACCAGGCAGTATCATGAGTGCCTTTGAAAAGATGTTTGTGCCCAAACCGATTTTGGTGATGATTTGCATTTTGATCCGTTTTTTCCCCGTGGTCATTATGGAAATGAAGGCGATTCGTGACGGTATCCGCGCCAGAGGGATTTTTCCGCATTGGTACAGTGTACTGAAGCATCCAGCCATGGCCTATGAATGTTTTTTTATGCCGTTGGTCGTCCGGTGCCTGAAGTTGTCGTCAGAACTGGCGTCGTCCGCTGAGCTCCGCGGCATCGAGTGCACAAACGCCCGGACCTCTATCTATCCAGTTGGCTTCAAGATCACGGATGGCATCGTAGTAGGGGTGTATGCACTGATAGGCTCGGCAATTTACTGGACGGGAGGGATGATCTCATGATTGAGCTGAACGATGTCACGTTTCATTATGGACAGGAAGATGGGGGACATGACACGGAGACCGGCGTGAAAAATATAAGCTTATCTGTAAAGGCTGGACAGTGTATCGTGCTATGTGGGCGATCAGGCTGCGGCAAGAGTACAATTATGAGGCTGGTCAATGGTCTTGCACCGAATTTTTATGCCGGACGTCTCACAGGTGATGTAAGCGTTGGTGGCAAAAGTCCTGTGAGCATGCTGCCGGAGGAACGTACCCGGTTAATGGGCGTCGTATTTCAAGATCCCCGCAGCCAATTTTTTATGGAAACCGTTCGGGATGAACTGGCGTTTTCTGCGGAAAACATCGGCATGGCACCGGACGAGATTCGAAGCCGGATGGATAGGCAGGCGAGCCAGCTGGGGATATCCCACTTGCTCGATACCTCTTTACATAAGCTGTCCAGCGGGCAAAAGCAACGGGTGGCGATAGCGGCCGCATCCGTTTTGACACCGCCACTTCTCTTGCTGGATGAGCCTACTGCGAATCTGGACGTTTCCTCTACGCAAAACCTGATTGAAATTCTGAGCAAGCTCAAACAAAACGGCACCACCCTGCTCATCAGCGAGCATCGGCTTGTCCCTTTTTTACCCGTTGTCGATTTGTTTGTCTGCATGGAGAATGGAAAAATTGCACATACGTGGACGAAGGACGAGTTTTGCCAGCTGTCTCATGATGACGTGCGTGCGTATGGTTTGCGTCATCCTGACATGACTCTTCCCGAGACGACGAGAAAACGGGAGCAGCCAGAGACGTCCGAATTCATGTTCGAGGGAAGAGAGCTTAGCTATTTTTACAAAAAGAAAAACGACGGAATCACCGATATCAATATCTCGCTTCCGCAGGGGAGTGTAACAGCGCTGACCGGAGAGAACGGTACGGGTAAGACGACGCTGTGCAAAATTTTATGCGGTCTTCTTCGTGAGCGAAAAGGAATGATTGTCCGCCAAGGTTGTTCACTGTCCGCGAGCAAAAGACGAGCTGCGAGCTATTTGGTCATGCAGGATGCGGACTACCAGCTCTACGCAGACAGTGTCGGAAACGAAATCGTGTTGGGAAAAATCCTGAATGAAGAGCTCCGCGAAAAGGCGTATGAGGCGATGGATGCTTTCGGTTTACGCGAGCTTCGCGATCGTCATCCTGCGTCATTATCCGGTGGAGAGAAGCAGCGGGTCACGATGGCAGCCGCTTATTGCTCTGATGCAGAGTTGATTGTGCTGGATGAACCGACCAGCGGACTTGACGGAGACGGAGTGCTAAAGGTGGCCGCATGGGTGAAAAAGCTGGCCCAAGCAGGCAAAACGGTCGTCATCATCACGCATGATCAGATTCTTTCCAAGCTGGCATGCGATCAAGTCGTTGAGCTGCAGTATACCCGAGACGTTGAGACGATTTTTGCGGAAACAGGGATACGAACTACCATTGAAACTGCCAATCGTTGACAGCTGAAAAAGTATGTGGTAGGATGAGCACAACTTATCAGGAACGGAGGGTTACGTGTGGCAAATTAATTTTTCGATAGTAAATTCGCACAACACCATACAAGAAATAGCAAGAAAAAAGGCTATGTTGTGTGCATACAAATCGAAAAATGGATTGCCGCTACGGTAACCCAATTGAATCATGGGCAAATGGGAGTGAGGAAGGCAAGCGTATGACCTCCTCTATTTGCATGATCTGTGAAGAGAATGGAACCACTGATGTACAATCAGATGCTAGTATCTGATGATCATGGTTTTTCTTTCTTCTTCCTTTTTCGATGACGTAAGCACAGGCAGCCTAGCCTGTGTTTTTTTATTTCAGTTCGTTGAGGAGGAAAATGTACAATGGCAGAACAGATACTAAAAGTTAACGGTGTGGAAATCTGCGCGGAAAGCTTTGGCAAGCCCACAGATCCTGCGATTTTGCTGATTATGGGAGCTCAGACGTCCATGCTTTGGTGGGAAGAAGAATTTTGCCAGCGAATAGCCGACGCCGGGCGCTTTGTCATTCGTTTTGATAATCGGGATGTCGGACGCTCTACGACCTATGAGGTTGGGCAACCTGGCTATACGTTTGAAGATATGGCGGATGATGCGGTTCATGTCCTGGATGCATACGGGGTACAGCAGGCGCACATCGTTGGTATGTCTATGGGCGGAATGCTGACGCAAATCATTGCATTGCGACATCCCGAAAGAGTTCGAACGATCACATTGCACGCAACTTCGAATTTTGCTCCTGATCTACCGCCAATCGATGAGAAGCTGATGGAGTTTTTCAGCAAGATGGGGGATATCAACTGGGAGAATGAACAAGAGGTTTTAGAGGTGGCAGTGGCGAGTTCGAAGGTTCTTGTCGGTTCCAAGCATCCTTTTGACGAGGAGCGCGTTCGTGAATTGGCCAAAATAGATATCGCCAGAAGCAACCATTATGCGAGTAAGAACAACCACGCCTTTGTGACGGGCGGTGAAACATACTTGGGGCGGACAGGGGAGATCGCTGTCCCAGCACTCGTAATTCACGGAACAGAAGACTTGCTTATCCCTTTCGCGCATGGATTACATCTTGCGAACACCATTCCGGGAGCAGTTTTGCTCACGTTGGAAGGGACAGGGCATGAGCTGCCACATGGGGATTGGGATGTCGTCAGCGAAGCGATTTTGAAGCACACGCAAGAAAAGGAAGCGTAATCAGACAGCAAGGCTAAAAGCTTACCCCCGGTATGATACTACTGGGGGTTTTTGCTGCTTTCTCCAAGCAAAAAGCGCAGCGAAATGAGCTGCGCAGGATGGAAAGGAGAATGTTATGGCAAGATCGCAAACGAGCGAACAGGAAACCCGGAGGCTTTTTCAGGCTTTGGTGTAATGTTTACAATGACAGCACCTTTTGCTGGTAGCTTATCGAGATTTTTGAGCAGCTCTACTTGATAGGTGTCTTGATCGAGTACAAAATATTCACCCAAAAGCGCTCCGTTTTTTCGGTAATCGATAGTCGCATCTGTATCGAATGTTTCATGACCGACTGCTTTGATTTGTCTTTCCTCGAACAAAAATTTCAAAGCCTCCAATGACCAGCCAGGAGCGTGGTTGTTGCCATCTGCATCCTTATTATTAAAGGCCTCCACATCTGGCCAACGCTTGCTCCAATCTGTGCGCAAGGCGACGAAGGACCCGCTCTCGATTTGACCATGCTCGGCTTCGAATTGCAAGATGTATTCCACGGATAGCGAATAGTCGTTGTTGGCTTCGGCTTCTTTTGATTTGTCGATGACGACGAGCGGCAATACGAGTTCTTTCAGCTCGATTTCGTCCAAGTAACGCTTGTTGCGCACAAAGTGAATGGGAGCATCCAAGTGCGTACCGTACTGTCCAGGAAAAGAGAAGCGCTGGGCAAAGAAGCCGTCGTCATGCGTGAACAGCGTTTGGAATTCGGCGGCGTCAAAGGCGTGGAAGTGCGGAGACTCTGGACCGAATGTGTGTGTGAGATCTACCCATTCTTTTTGTTTTAACAGGGTAATTGCTTGAATCAAATCGTTTGCCATTTGCCCACCTCATTCGTATTTTTTGAATTTTCGCGTTTGCGCAACCAAGTTTATCCAATACTTTATCGGTTCTAATTCCGAGTGTCAATATCGCAATAATATGAATGAATCGTTTAACAAAAAATAGCAATCGGGAAGAAGCCATCGAGCATGATTCTGCTATTCTTAAAGGAGAATAACGAGTATCATCCAACCAAAACGCAAAGGAGAAATTCCCATGACAAAAGAGCTTTGGATCAATTTGCCCGTCAAGGACCTCGAAAAGTCCAAATCGTTTTTTGCCGCACTCGGATTCTCTTTTCATCCTCGTCATGAGAATAGCAAGGATGTAGCGGGCCTGTTAATTGGTGAGAAAAACCTCCTGGTGATGCTTTTCCCGGAGGCTACCTTCCAATCGTTTACGCAAAATGAACTGGCAGATACGAAGCGCGGAACGGAAGTATTGTTTTCGATCGATGCCGAGAGCAGAGAAGAAGTGGATGAATTGGTGGGTAAGGTGGTTGAGGCTGGGGGTACTATTTTCAGTGAGCCTCGTGAGCATGGTCCGGGAATGTACGGGGCGGGCTTCGCTGATTTGGATGGTCATCGGTGGAATGTGCTGTATATGGATATGAGCAAAATGTAGATGGAGTAAAGAGACAGTTGCTGAGAAAGGAGCCTTCCGAATGGGAGGGCTCCTTTTTCAAAATGAGAGTTTGAGCGAGGATCATTTACTCGTATAAGTTGAGAGAGAACCGTCCGCTAACAAGACGTTGTAAGTGCGGTGCAGCATCACCACTGCCTCTGCTCGTGTGAGTGGATCGTGTATTTCCAATTCGTTTCCCCACGTACTCATGATGTCGTTGCCTACCAGCCATGCGAGTGCATAAGCTTTTAATGCGTCAATGCCACGGTTGGCAAATAGGATTTCTCCAGTGTCGAGGTGACTATAGCTAATCGTGTATTCGTCGCTTTTAATTAAATCCACAGCAGCTGAACCAGGGTAAGGCGATGAATACCCAGTTGAGTCAAACGACTGTAAGGTAATGTCGTCAATTCCGGCAAGTATTTGCAAGACTTGATCGTCGGGCACTTGATGCATCTTTTGACTAAAAAATGATTGAAAGATGAACATAGCTTCCCAGCGTGTCACCTTTTTTTCGGGATAGATGTAAATTTTGGATCCAAACCAGTCTACAACACCGAGGGCGTCGGCACTGTACATCTCCATCAATGGTTGATAAGCCCAATGATTTTTTGGAACGTCTTCAAACTTCAGTATTTTCATGTCTGGGTAAGACGGGGTGAGATTCGGACGAAGCTTGTTAAACAGCTTATGAACCATAACAGTCAGTTCGGCTCTGTCAATCGCCTCATTCGGTCTGAAGGCTCCATTGGAATAACCGCTTAATACACCTTTTTTCACCATGAAATCAACCGATTCCCGAGCCCAATGTCCATCGGGGATATCGCTGAACTGACTGGCTTGTACAGGCAGGGGAATTGAAAAAAGAATAGAAACGAAAAGAGCTAAGCATAAAATGATATTTTTCATCACGGTCCTCCTTTACCATCTCTTTCCTTTTCCCTTCCCTATTTCTGCTTAAACATAGCGGCTATACACAGGCTGATGTCAGAAAGAGATGCAAATGGTATGCTGGAGGGGTAAGGCAGGATTGGAGAAGGGAATGGTGTTATGAAAAGGGCACGCAGAATCGCCTCCTAAAATCATGATGTTTTCGATTTTAGGAGGGATATCCAATGAAATTTCAGCGAATTGATCTAGATAAATGGAATAGAAAGCCTTATTTCGAGCATTATCTGAACCGAGTGAATTGCACCTTCAGTATGACGGCTAACATTGATATAACGGAATTGCTCCCTGCCCTACGGCAAAAGGGGATGAAGCTGTACCCTGCTTTTCTGTATATGGTGACGAAGGTTGTAAATACGCATCGCGAATTCCGGACTTCTTTTGATTCAGATGGCGTATTGGGCTATTGGGAGAGTATGATACCCAGCTATACTTTTTTTCACCAGGACGATCAAACTTTTTCTACGATGTGGACGGAGTTCGCTGACGAGTTCCATGTGTATTATCAAAATTACGTTGCGGATATGAAAAAGTACGGAAACAATAAAGGTCTTGTGGCGAAAGAACTGGAACCGCCGTATACTTTCCCTGTTTCGTGTATTCCCTGGGTTAGCTTCAGTGGATTTAATCTGAATATTTCGGGAGATGGGCGGTATTTGCTGCCGATCATTACGAGTGGAAAGTATTTCGAGCAAGAAGGCAAAACGTTATTGCCTGTTTCTTTGCAGGTCCATCATGCGGTTTGTGATGGGTATCACGCCAGCCTGTTCATAAATGATTTGCAAAAATGGGCAAAAGACTACAAGGAATGGTTAGGTATCGAGTGAACTGGATCCGTTTTGTATGCTTCTCCTTCCTAAACTCTTCCAATCATTTATAATAACGATAGGAGAATTGGGAGGAGAATGAATGAACAAAGAATTGGTGGGAAAAATCTTTGGCTGTATCGTTTTGGGTGCGATCATCACGGTGATCGGAGTCGTGGCGGTGGTGATGACTGCCCTGAACGCACAGGGAAGAGTTTATTCCCTTCTTGTCGCTGTCACAACAGTCGTGTTTATCATCTACATCATCGGACAAATGTTCGCTCCGCAAAAGAGTCGGTTATGGAACCGAGCCCTCTTTGTCTATTTTCTCTTTTGTACGCTACCAGTTGCAGGATATGAGATCAGCAGCTATTACCATAACAGCATTCCTGTGGTCAGTGAGGCGGAAGTCGATCTGGAACAGTATAAACCGTTTGGTACAGACTCCAAGGTTCATAAACTTGATCAACCTGCGACACTGTCGTTACAGTCTGATTTGCCCAAAATAGATGGGGCGACCGCTTTGTATCCTCTTTACGCTTCCTTTGTGCAAGCGGTTTATCCCGAGAAAGCATACAACCGCGAAGACAGCGAAGTAATGGTAAGTAAGACGCCACAAGCGTACGAAAACTTACTGGATGGCAAAGTCGATGTCATCTTTGCAGCAGGCCCTTCCGAGCAGCAACTCCTGGCAGCAAAGGAAAAAGGCGTTGAGCTGAAGTTGACACCAATCGGCAGGGAAGCCTTTGTCTTTTTTGTCCATAAAGAGAATCCTGTTCAAGGACTCACTACCCAGCAGATTCAGGATATCTATGCAGGTGACACCATTTCTTGGGATGAAGTCGGGGGCGTCTACGAGCTCATTCGCGCCTTTCAGCGGCCAGAAAATAGCGGGAGTCAAACGATGCTGCAGAAGATCATGGGGGATAGGGAGCTCATGACCGCGCCGCAAGAGGACGTGGTAACGGGAATGGGTGGAATCATCGAGCAAACAGCCAGCTACAAAAATTACTCGAATGCCATCGGTTACTCGTTCTTGTTTTATGCCACAGAGATGGTGCGAAACGGAAACATTCGTCTCCTCGCAATTGACGGGGTTATGCCGAATAAGGAAACGATAAAAAACAGAGCGTATCCGTTTGCGGCGGAGTTTTACGCTGTGACGGCTGGAACGGACAATCCGAATGCAGAGAAACTGATCGAATGGATTTTGTCTCCACAGGGACAAGAATTAGTAGAAAAAACGGGCTATATTCCGGTGAAGTGAACAGCAGCAATCAAAGTTACCCTTGGGCAATTGACCCGAGGGTTTCTTCTTTACACCTCTCTTTGTCTCGATCTGGGGATCGTGAATATGGCGATGATCAGGGAGTCTTAATAGGCGCTATCTTTTGAAAACCGTCGCGTTGGCGGTTTTTCTTTGTTGCTGGTTCATATTGACAGAAAAATCTAGGACTGTTATAAAAATAGAGAATAGCACTCGCGAGGTGAGAGTGCTAACACCGAAAAAAGAATACATAAGAAGTCCGGAAAGGTGGGTATTTCATGGAAAAAAAGCAGTTTCAAGCAGAATCTACACGCCTGTTGGAAATGATGATCCATTCTATTTACACGCAAAAGGAAATCTTTTTGCGCGAGCTGATCTCCAATTCAAGTGACGCGATCGACAAAATTTACTACAAGTCGCTTGTCGATGATCAATTGGTTTTTGATAAAGAAAACTATTACATCAAAGTAGCGGTTAACAAAGACACCAGAACACTGACCCTGACAGATACCGGTATCGGCATGACGCAGGAGGAGCTGGAAAATAATCTGGGCGTCATTGCGAAGAGCGGGTCTTTGGCGTTCAAAAAAGAAAACGACGCGAAGGATGGCTACAACATCATTGGTCAATTCGGTGTAGGTTTCTACTCTGCTTTCATGGTTGCCGACAAGGTTACGGTCATCAGTAAAGCACTGGACAGCGATACTGGGTACAAATGGGAGTCCAGCGGTGCGGATGGCTACACGATTGAGCCTTATCAAAAAGATTCCATCGGGACCGAAATCATTCTCGAAATCAAAGAGAATACGGAAGAAGAGAACTACGACGAGTTTTTGGAGGAATACCGTTTAAAGGCGATTATCAAAAAGTACTCCGACTTCATTCGTTACCCGATCAAAATGGACGTTACGCAGCATAAGCCAAAAGAGGGCAGCGAGAACGAGTATGAACAAGTGATCGAAGAACAAATCGTGAACAGCATGGTTCCGATTTGGCGAAAAAATAAAAGCGAGCTGACGACTGAGGATTACGAGCAGTTTTATGCAAGCAAGCATTATGGCTTCGACAAGCCGCTGGGGCATATCCATATCAATGCAGACGGAGCCGTTGTTTATCAGGCGATTTTGTACATCCCGGAGAGCATGCCGTTTGATTACTACTCGAAGGAGTACGAAAAAGGTTTGGAGCTGTATGCGAACGGTGTTCTCATCATGAACAAATGTGCGGACCTGCTTCCAGACTACTTCAGCTTTGTCAAAGGGATGGTTGACTCCGAGAGCCTGTCGCTCAACATTTCCCGTGAGATGCTGCAGCATGACCGTCAATTGAAGCTGATTGCGAAAAATATCACGAGTAAAATCAAAAGCCAGCTGCAAAGCTTGCTGAAAACAGAGCGGGAGAAATACGAGCTGTTCTACAAGTCGTTTGGCAGACAGTTGAAATACGGCATGTACAGCGACTACGGGGCGCATAAAGAAACACTGCAAGACCTGTTGATGTTCTACTCTTCCAAAGAGCAAAAGCTGGTGACGCTAGATGAGTACGTAGAGAGAATGCCAGAAGATCAGAAGTACATCTACTACGCATCCGGCGAGTCGATCGAGCGAATCGAGAAGCTGCCGCAAACCGAGCTCGTATCCGAGAAAGGTTACGAAATCCTGTACTTCACAGATGACGTAGATGAGTTCGCGATCAAAATGATGATGAACTACAAGGAAAAAGAATTCAAATCCGTGTCGAGCGGGGATTTGGGAATCGAGCCGGGCGAAGAAGAGAAAGCAGCCGAAGCCGAAAACGAGAACAACAAAGAGCTGTTCGACCATATGGCATCGTTGCTCGAAGGAAAAGTCAAAGCCGTAAAAGCTTCCAAACGCTTGAAGTCGCACCCGGTCTGCTTGTCGACAGAGGGTGAAGTAACGATCGAAATGGAAAAAATCTTAAATGCGATGCCGAACAATTCGAATGTGAAGGCAGACAAGGTACTGGAGATCAATGTGAACCATGCGGTGTTCCAGTCGTTGAAAGGTGCATTTGATACAGACAAGGAAAAGGTCAATCTGTATACGACCCTCCTGTACAATCAGGCTCTCTTGATTGAGGGTTTGCCGATTCAAGATCCGGTAGAGTTTACGAACGACATTTGCAAAGTCATGGTGTAATTCATGAAAAAGAGGATGGACTTGTGCATCCTCTTTTTTCTGTGAAAAACGTCGCATACGTAAAGAGTGGTTCCTTTAGCTCAAACTCATATGTTGCTCCATTCACGATTCCTACGACCTTCTCACTGTCATATAAATCGAGCAAGATAACGATTCACATATTCGATGGCTGCAATTCGTTATCAAGTTAAAGGAAACGCAAATGCCGATCTCGAAAATAAAGAAGTACGCTTCACTGTTTTTAGAAGGAGATCAGACTACCTCGGCTCGATTGAGTCTTTTAGAAGAACATAAACACTATATAGAGCAACTAATAAAAACGTTAATCGATGTGGATGGTATGCTAGAACGTAAAATTGTTGCTTACAAAGATTTCATCAGTATACGAGCAGCCTCAAGGGACTTATGATGAAAGGCAAGGATATACGTAGATAGAGGAGAGGAGATCCTATGTGGAATCCGTTGGAAGTAAAAGATCTCATTACCAGTGCAGAAGAATTGAAAAGCATGGTGGGAGAACCGCATGAGACGGTTGTGAAAAAAAGCATCGGGCAGGTGGAGTCGCATGTGATCCATTACCTGTCCATGTCACCGTTGTTTTTCTTGTCTACCTCTGATGCTTCTGGCAGATGTGACGTTTCCCCGCGAGGTGACGAGCCGGGCTTCGTCAAAGTATTAGATGATCAGCATATTATTTTTCCAGAGCGAATGGGAAATAGACGAATCGACTCTTTATTGAATATGATCGGCAATCCACAGGTGGGCATGATTTTCTTGATTCCAGGTCTGGAAGAAGTGTTGCGGATAAACGGTTCAGCCCGCATTACGAAAGACGCAGAGCTGCTTGCGGAGCAGGGATGGAAGGGCAAAACAAGCGGCATCGGCGTAATCGTGAAGGTGGAGGAGTGCTTCCTACATTGCCCGCGCGCATTTAAACAAGCAGGCCTGTGGAAGACGGATTCATGGCCGGAAAAAGAGGCAATGCCGTCGATGCTGGAAATGTTTCGCGCTCATTTGAAAATCAACGGCGTTACGTTGAAAGAATAGGGTGAGATAGAGAAAAAACCTTGAATGAGCTTCAAGGTTTTTTTTCGTCCAAACGAGCTTGGCAGGAAGCAGAACCAAGCCACGTATGAGGGTTGCCAGCCCAGCACCAGCCTAGCTTCGGTTTGTTTTCACTGATCCACATGGCTGTTACACGACGGTCGCCACAACGAGAGCCGAGCAGAGAAAAGCCGTTGTTTTTCTTTACGCGGTCCGGGAAATGGGTGATCAGAGCAATTCCTTCCTCCAGCGTGAGCGGAGAACGCTGTTGCTCCAAGAGGATGGGCATCGCGTCATTCGGAGTGACGTTCAGCGTTTCTTTTCCTGTATCAATTCCGGTCATCAGATAGGCCATCTCAGTAGGAATCTCGATGCCCTCGATGGGTGTAAACCGCCGGATTTCTTCTGCATCCATGACACTGAAGCCAGCTTTCTTTTGCCGCTCGATTGCTTGCATCGCTTTTTCTCCGTCGAACCAATCGCCTTTCACAACGAGAACAAAGGGGACGAGGTCCTCTTGCTGATCGTCTTCTTGAATAGGGAGAGCTTCTGCCAGTGATTGCAGCGGGGCTAGATTTTTCCTGAACTCATCTGCTGTCATGCCCGCCATGTCAGGATAGCCCTTTTGAATGAGCGTTGTCAGTTGCCGTTCGAATTCAGCTTTGTGCATTGGGTAATGCGCCTCCTTCCACTTGTCACATTCATCTTACAACATTCATGCTAATTCTAAGGTTTATCCAAAATAAAAGGAATAAAGCAGATAAAAATTGAAGTAACTTTATAACAAAGCTTTAATCTTTATTGAAGAAAGTCGGAAGGAGGCTGGCTGCCATGCGCCCCATTGATATTGCACGCGAGTTGAAGCTGAGCACAAGTGCCTTGCGCAATTATGAAGCGCACGGGCTAGTGCCGCCTGTAGGGCGGTCGGCGAGTGGCTACCGGAAGTATACGGCGGAGCACGTCGCTTATTTTACATGTATTCAAGGCATGTCTCCCGGCTTTGGGATGGAAGTGACAGCGCAGGTCATACGACTGATCCAGGATAGACAGTTGCAGGCTGCTCTGTGGCGTATAAATGAGGTACAGGCTAATCTGCAGAGGGACAAGCAATTAGCGGAACGAAACTTGGCGATGCTCGAAGACGGCCGAGCAGGAAAGGATGAGGAAGCCGAAAACAGTGAATGGATGAAGATTGGGGAGGTCGCAGCGATGACTTCGCTGCCAAGCTCAACCATCCGCCACTGGGAAAAGGTTGGACTCATTACGACTTCCCGTGACGAGAAAAATGGCTACCGTCTCTTCAATCGCTCGCAAATCCGCAAGATCATGCTGCTTCGTACGTTGCGACCTGCTGTCTATTCTTCATCGGTTGTGGAGCTAAAGGAAGCCATCGCGAGCATGAATGAAGAGGATGTGAGGGGGGCGAGAAACATCGCTTTGGAAACGTTGCGCTATCTAGATCAGATGAATCTCGAGCAAATGCGTGGCGTTTTTTATTTCTATCAATTATGCAAAGTGGTTCAGTTGGTCGAAGAGTAAGGTAGCGAAAAGAGAAAACCCCCTCCTGCCCATTCGCAAAAGAGGGGATGTGGTAGTTATTCTACAAACAGCGATACACGCTCAAATCCCGCATCTGAAATGCGAATCAAGCCTGTATCCGAAATGTGCAAGGTTGGAATGACGACCAGAGCAAGCAAAGACAATGTCATAAAGGCGTAGTTCATCGTGCAGCCCGCCTTCACCAATGCTTGGCTAATCTCCATCGATTGCTTCACAACGGTTTCATAAGGCTCGGTCGACATCAGCCCAGCTAAACGCAGCGGAAGCTCCACGATTTTACCGTCTCCAGTCACGACAGCGATACCGCCTTGCATGCCGATCACAGCATTGGCTGCTTGTGCCATCCGTTCATCGTCGTTTCCGATGACAAGCACGTTATGGCAATCATGGGCGACAGTCATGGCAATCGCTGCTGGCTGGTTAAATCCGACATTGCCGACAAGCCCGATGCCAGAGCCGCCTGTTTTCCCATGGCGCTCGAAAATAGCCATTTTGCACAAGGTGCTCTCTGGCGTAATCTGAAGCTCACCATTTGAGACAGCCACATCCACAAACACTTCGTCCGTCTCTACGTGATTTTCGCGGACAACTGCCACGCGCGTCTTGATCGTCCCAGAAGGAACAGGGGTCTTGATGATGAAGTCAGATGGAGTGAGCTCGGCCTTGATTTTCACAGAGTTCACAGCAAACTCAGGGTAAGGGAACGGAGGAAGTTCGAGCGTCATTTCACCATTTTCCGCCACTACTTCACCACGCGCGATCGTCATCACAACATTCACATCAGCCAGATTCCCGTCGAGCAAAATGATATCGGAGATGATACCGGGTGCGATCGAGCCTACATCTCTTGCGACACCGAATCGTTCTGCTGTATTGATGGTCGCCATCTGGAAGGCAGTAACTGGCTTTACCCCTTGCGAGATCGCGTGTCTGACAATGAAGTTCATATGTCCTTCTACTTTTAACGAATCACAGATACGGTCATCGGACACGAGCATCATCCGGCGGGAGTCAATGCCCTGTTCGGTGTGTGCTTTGATCGTTGCTGCAACATCGTGCCAGGCAGAACCGCGGCGCATTTTGGCGTACATTCCGAGGCGTACGCGCTGTGCGACATCTTCGCTGGTCACACACTCATGGCAACCAGACACACCCGCAGCGGCATAAGCAGCCAGACGGGGATCACTTGAAGGCCATGTATAGTGACCATCCACCACTTTCCCTGCCCGCAATGTCGCTTGAATCTCTCCTATCATTTTCGGGTCTCCGTACACGACGCCAGGGAAATTCATGACTTCCCCGAGTGCGATCATATCCGGTCCCCAGCTCAATGCTTCCGCGACCTCTGCTGGTCCGAATTCTGCCCCAGCCGTTTCAAAAGAAGCATCCGTTGAAGGTACGCAGGAAGCGACCTGCATGTAAGCAGCCATCGGAGTTTGTCTCGCCTCATCCAGCATGATGCGCAAACCAGGTAGACCGAGAACATTCGAGATCTCATGGGCATCGAAAAAGCCGCCTGTCGTTCCGAGCGGCAGTACCGCATTGGCGAACTGCGTCACGGACAGCATGCTGCTTTCGATATGACAGTGCCCGTCCAACAGTCCTGGTGCCATATACTTTCCTTTTGCATCGATTACTTTGGTGGATTCATCTGTCATCCCTTCCACAAAAGGACCGACATAGGCGATACGGGTGCCAACGACAGCGACGGACATATTCGGCAAGATTTCACCGGAGAGAACATTGACGAGGGTGCCGTTATGGATGAAGAGGGTCGCTTTTTTCTCCCCTCTGGAAAAGGCAACGAGATCAGGAATGCAATCTGCGAGTGGAGGTCTTGCATAGGACGAATGCTGCTGTGTCATTTTTACTATCACCTCATGCTGGATTTGGTTTTTTACATATAGTACACATCGCAGCGTAAGGAAGCTAGTTTTCTTTTAGAAAAAATTTTGAAAAACACCTCCCATTTTCACCGATGTTAAAAGTGAAAACAGGAGGTGCTGCTTAGTGTTCTGCTACCTCTATTTCATTTGTCTTCGTTTTCCGCAGTTTGTAAATCGCGACGAGTAAAATAAACCACACAGGTGTGATGAACAAGGCGACTCGTGTATCTTCGGCGAGTGCAAGGACGACCAGGATGAAGGCAAGGAATGCCAGGATCAGGTAATTGGCAAAAGGATAGAGCGGCATTTTAAATGGATTCGCTTTTGCTAATTCTGGTCTCGTTTTGCGATATTTCAAATGACAGATGACGGTGATTCCCCAAATAAAGATAAAACAAACGGTTGAAACGCTTGTGATCAGTGTAAATACGCCTTCTGGCATAACGTAATTCAATACAACTGCGATAAGGATAACAACCGTCGAAAAGAGTAGTGCATTTGCCGGGACCTTGTTGGTAGTCAGTTTGGTAAGTGGCACAGGTGCATTCTTTTCTTTGGCAAGGGAGTAAACCATCCGGCTTGTACTAAAAATGGCACTATTACATGCGGAAGCTGCGGATGTCAGTACGACGAAGTTGACGATACCGGCAGCGGCTGCAATTCCAATCGCGGCGAAGACCTGCACGAATGGACTCTCCAACGGGTTGATCGCGTTCCAAGGATAAATGCTCATGATGACGATGAGTGCACCCACGTAGAAAATCAATATCCGAATCGGGATTTGGTTAATCGCTTTTGGAATGACTCGTTTTGGGTCCTCTGTTTCACCTGCTGTCAGCCCGACCAGCTCGATCCCAACAAAAGCGAACACGACCATCTGGAAGGAGAGCAGGAACCCATTGAAGCCGTTCGGGAACATACCGCCATGACTCCAGAGATTCGTGAAGCTGGACGCACCTGCATTCGTAGAAAAGCCCTTGATGATCATGAATATGCCGACAAAAATCAGGGCGAGAATTGCGATGACCTTAACGAGCGCGAACCAAAATTCCATTTCTCCAAAAAGCTTTACCGTAGCCAGATTCATAATTAACAAAACCACGAGGGCGATTAAGCCTGGCATCCACTGCGGTATATCTGGAAACCAGTATTGCGTATACAGACCAACAGCTGTCAGGTCGGCCATGGCGATGGAAATCCAGCAAAACCAGTAAGTCCAGCCTGTGACAAATGCGGCCATGTTCCCCAAATATTCTTTGACGAAATCCACAAAAGAATGGTAGTTCAGATTGCTCAAGAGGAGCTCCCCGAGTGAGCGCATGATTAAAAAGCAGATGATGCCCGTAATCAAGTAAGCAAATAAGATGGATGGGCCGGCCAAATGAATCGATTTTCCTGCGCCCAAAAATAATCCTGTTCCGATTGCACCGCCGATCGCGATGAGTTGTACGTGTCTGTTTTTTAGACCTCTCTCCAATTTTTGATCCTGCATACGATCCACCTCTCTCTATTTTTAGTTAGTTTTCAATTTTTAGATTTTTATCAAACAGATAATGTTCATATTAACATAACTATAGTTCCTTAACATATGTTTATTTATTTTTATAGAAAAAAAGCTTTTAAATATGAACGAAATAGTAATATTTTGGAAGTTTGGCTCTTTTGAACAAGGGTTGGGCTTCTTTTTTGCATCTCAGATAAAAGAATATATTGACACGGGAATGGAAATCATTTAATTTTGCATTAGGGCAACTTTTTTATACGAAAGCATATTAGTTTGCTTGGGCGAATATTATTGGTACAAGACTACATTTTTGTGTGTAGGCATGAGTGCATATAGGAATTACCCGTTTCATCATCGGTTTTTGGGCGGGATCATATAACGGGCTATTATGGAGGGAAAAATCATGGAATCTGCTATCGCAGTAAGGGATTTGCATGTCTCTTACTTTGGGAACGAAGTTGTTCGGGATGTTTCGTTTGACGTTGAGCTAGGGAGCATGGTTGGAATCATCGGTCCAAACGGGGCAGGGAAGTCAACTCTCATCAAAGCCCTCTTAGAACTCATTCCGAGAGATAAGGGGTATGTACGGATTTTTGGTAAAGAGACAAATGAATTCCGGAAGAAAATTGCCTATGTACCACAGCGGAGCATGATTGATTGGACGTTTCCGATCACCGTGATGGATACCGTGTTGATCGGGACATATCCAAGTGTTGGACTGTTCAAATTTCCGAAGAAAAAGGAAAAAGAGTGGGCGCTGGAATGCCTGAGAAGAGTAGGGCTGGAGGATTTCCGCGACAGGCAGATTGGGGAGCTCTCCGGCGGGCAGCAACAGCGTGTCTTCCTGGCAAGGGCACTTGCGCAAAAACCGGAACTGCTGCTTCTGGACGAGCCGTTTGTGGGGATTGATGTGGCGAGCGAGGACACCATCATTCGGATTTTGAAAGAGCTGCAATTTCAGGACAAAACGATCGTCGTCGTCCATCATGATTTGTCAAAAGCGAATGCGTATTTTGATCAGCTTCTACTGATGAACAAAGAATTGATCAAGTTCGGTACGGTCGATGAAGTGCTGAATCGAGAAGTAATGTCGAGAGCATACGCCTATCAGCTGCAATTTCTCGAAAAGACCGAGGTGCTTGCATAATGGATTTCTTGATGGCAATTGGACAGTATGAGTTTTTGCAAAAAGCATTGTTTACGTCTGTAGTGGTTGGATTAATCTGCGGCGTCATTGGTAGCTTTATCATCTTGCGAGGAATGTCCTTGATGGGGGATGCCATCTCACATGCTGTTTTGCCTGGAGTGGCCCTCTCCTATGCATTTGGAATCAATTTCTTTGTGGGCGCTGTTTTAACGGGTGTGCTCACCGCTGTTGGAATTGGCTACGTGAGTCAAAATAGCCGCATCAAGAACGACACGGCGATTGGGATTTTGTTCACGTCCGCCTTTGCGATTGGAATCATTATGGTTACGATGCTGAAAAGCAGTACGGATCTGTATCACATTTTGTTCGGGAATGTACTGGCTGTTCGTTCGTCAGACATGTGGGTGACGGTTGGCATCGGGGTCGTCGTCATCGTGACAGTCTACGCTTTTTTCAAAGAACTGTTACTGACTTCATTCGATCCGACCATTGCTGCTGCTTACGGCTTGCGTAACAACCTCATTCATTACTTGCTGATGACCTTGTTGACGATGGTAACTGTCGCTTCCTTGCAGACTGTAGGAATCGTGCTAGTTGTCGCCATGCTGATTACACCGGCTGCTACCGCTTATCTTTTGACGGACCGCTTGTCGATCATGATCTTTTTGGCTGGCGGATTGGGTATGCTGTCTTCGGTTATCGGCCTTTATTTCAGCTTTACTTATAATTTGGCCTCTGGTGCCACGATTGTCGTGGTTGCAACTGTGCTATTCTTCCTGGCCTTTCTCTTCTCCCGCAAACACGGGGTGGTATGGAAATCAATCCGAGCCCGGCAAAAAAGAGTCGAGCTCTCAAAGTAAAGGAGATTATCGTTATGAAGAAGTGGAATCTGTTTTTCGTTTTTCTTGTATCAACCGTATTGATGGCAGCGTGTGGTGCTCCGCAAAGTGGGAACGAGCCTACGAAATCAGACAGTGACAAGCTGCAGGTCGTGACCACGTATTCCATCCTGTATGACATCGTGAAAAACATTGGGGGAGATCGGGTAGAGATACATAGTCTCGCTCCGGTTGGCTCCAATCCTCATGAATATGATCCACTGCCTGCTGACGTGCAAAAAACGACGGATGCAGACGCTGTTTTCTACAACGGCTTGAATCTAGAGGCGGGTAACTCCTGGTTCAATAATCTCATGAACACAGCGGGCAAATCAGGTCCGGATGCACCCGTGTTCCGACTCAGTGAGGGTGTAGCGGCCAAACACTTGACGACCAAAGGCAAAGAGAGCGAAGAAGATCCCCACGCTTGGTTGGATGTACGCAATGGAATCAAGTATGCGGAGAATGCAAAAAATGCCCTGATCAAGGTGGACCCAGCCCACAAGGAAACGTATGAGCAAAACGCCAAGAAATACATCGAACAGCTGAATGCTCTGCACGAGGAAGCGGTTAAGCAATACAACCAGATTCCGAAAGAGCAGCGTGTGCTTGTAACGAGCGAGGGTGCGTTCAAATATTTCAGCGAAGCGTACGATTTTGACGCGGCGTACATCTGGGAAATCAACTCGGAGAACCAAGGAACACCAGAGCAAGTCACGCAGGTGGTCGATACGATCCGTGCGAAAAAAATCTCGGCTCTGTTCGTAGAGACGAGTATCGATCCACGCAGCATGGAGATGGTATCGAATGAAACCGGTGTACCGATTGTCGGGAAAGTATTTACAGACTCTCTCGGAAAGCCGGGAGAAGATGGCGATACGTATATCAAAATGATGGAATGGAATATTAAGACGATTTACGAGGGTTTGACCAAAAAGTAAGATTCGTAAAAGCAAAGCACAGCTCTCTCATCTAGAGGCTGTGCTTTTAAATTCTTCCACTGCTTAACATATTTCATAAGATTGAGGTATAATAGGCTAGTGTGTAAAAGGAATCCGGAGTATTCATATTTAATCTGTCATATTGAAAGAGAGTGGGATTATGGGTCGTAAGTGGAACAATATTAAAGAGAAGAAAGCTTCTAAAGACGCAAGCACCAGTCGTATTTACGCGAAGTTCGGGAAGGAAATTTACGTAGCGGCAAAGCAAGGCGAGCCGGATCCAGAGTCCAACCGTGCTCTGAAGGTCGTCCTGGAGCGTGCCAAAACCTACAGCGTACCGAAAGCGATTATCGACCGCGCGATTGATAAAGCAAAGGGCGGCTCTGATGAAACCTTTAGCGAGCTGCGCTATGAAGGCTTCGGACCAAACGGATCGATGATCATTGTGGATGCATTGACCAATAACGTAAACCGTACAGCTCCTGAAGTGCGTGCTGCATTCAATAAAAACGGCGGTAACATGGGAGTATCCGGTTCTGTAGCGTATATGTTCGATCCAACAGCTGTTTTCGGCTTGGAAGGTAAAACCTCCGATGAAGTGCTGGAAATCTTGATGGAAGCGGACGTAGATGTACGTGACATTTTGGATGAAGACGGCGCTGTCATCGTCTACGCGGATGCAGAACAGTTCCATGCTGTACAGGAAGCACTTAAAACGGGTGGCGTCACAGAGTTTACAGTAGCTGAACTGACCATGCTGGCACAAAACGAAGTAACGCTGACAGAAGATGTACAGGCTCAATTCGAAAAGCTGATCGATGCTTTGGAAGACTTGGATGATGTGCAGCAGGTGTACCATAACGTTGATTTAGGTGAATAATGTTTTCAATGGAGAAGACCTTTGTTTAAAAGCAGAGGTCTTTTTTGTGTGGCTGTGGTGGGGAGAAGAATATTTCCAGTCTAGGCTCCAGGCTCCGTCCCGCGGGGAAGCTGCACTGTCCGCTCCGAAGGGATTAGCGGGGAAACGCAAAAGTGGTAGCCGCTTCGTAGTAAGGGCACGTTGCGTTTCTTTTACCCGCAAATCCCTTCTCCGCTTGGTAGGACTCCACAAGTCGCTACGTCTGGAAATATTCTTCTCTGGCGTAACTGATTACTTTCTTCAATCTTTTAAGGATTTTTAACACGATGAACACTGACAGCTCGCAGAGGAAACAGGAGAAATAAGCGAAGATCTTTGGTACACCGACCGAGACGCAATGAAAAAAAGAGAAACAAGCTTTTAGCGGCCACCTCTGAGACGCCTCCTGAATGGACCACTTTGGACGCGGGTTTCGCTTTTTTTCATGGAGTCGGGCAGTCAATCCCTCAGCGGGTGGGACAAGAAGCTGAGCGTTTTCTCCTGTTTCCTCCCCACCACAACAGCCGGACAAAGCCCTTTATCGTTTTCACAAAGTGCAACTTGGGATTGCAGAAGATGCTTACTTTTGGCATGATAATAAAAAAAAGTAAGGAGTGGAGCAAATGGCGTTGTTGTCTACCCCGTTTCAGTTCAAAGGACTTACCTTGAAAAATCGGATTGTCATGCCACCGATGTGCCAATACTCTGTAGATGCACACGATGGAACACCAACGGACTGGCATTTTGTTCATTATGTTTCTCGCGCAGTAGGCGGAACAGGTCTGATCATCGTAGAAATGACCGATGTCGAGCCTGATGGTAGAATTTCCAACGGCGATTTGGGCTTGTGGTCTGACGAACAAATTCCGGCGTATGCACGGATTGTCTCCGAGGTTCATAAGTACGGGGCCAAGATTGGCATACAGATTGCTCATGCGGGCCGCAAAGCGGAAGACGCCGAAGTGCCTGTATCTGCGTCCGCGATTGCTTTCCCAGGGGCACGCTACAAAACGCCACGGGCGTTGACGACGGAAGAGGTTAAACAAATGGTCGTCAAGTTCCAGGACGCAGCAAGACGTGCGGTGGAAGCTGGCGTGGATACTATTGAAATTCACGGTGCGCACGGATACTTGATTCATCAGTTCCACTCCCCTTTGACGAATCAGCGAGACGATGAGTACGGGCGGGATAAAGCGCTGTTTGGCGTGGAAATTATTCAGGCGATTAAACAGGTGATTCCAGCCGACATGCCACTGATTATGCGCGTATCTGCCGTGGAGTACGTGGATGGCGGATATGGGCTGGATTACAGCACGGAGCTGTGCCGCCGTTACAAGGAAGCAGGCGTAGACATTTTCCATCTGTCCAGCGGCGGGGAAGGACCGATTGGTTCAGGAGGCCGTCCGGGTATTCATCCTGGCTATCAGGTTCCATTGGCACGCGCGATTAAGCAGGCACTGGAAGTACCAGTCATTGCAGTCGGCAACCTCGATGATCCGAAGGTAGCGGAAGCAGCGATTGGAAATGGCGATACGGATCTGGTAGCAGTCGGTCGAGGCATGCTGCGTGATCCTTATTGGGCACTGCATGCGATTCATGAGCTGTCGGCGGATGAGCTCCAGCCACCGAAGCAATATTCAAGAGCGTTTTAATCAAGGAAGAGAGCGAGGGGGCTTTCCTTTCGACTGTATCGGTCGGAGGAAAGCCCTTTTGTAATGTGAGCCCTTGACACTTTTTAGCAATCGATTTATGATAAATGTCAGTCAGTACTGACAATCATTTTCGGGAATGAGGGTAGTAATGAACAGTAGCAAAAGTCTTACAAGCAGCGAAAAACTGATGATAGCCGCAATCGATCTCATCGCGGAAAGAGGCTACAACGGCGTAACTACGCAAGAAATTGCCACTGCGGCAGGATTGAGCGAGAAGACGTTGTTTCGTCACTTCGGCAGCAAGCGGAATTTGCTTGAGTGCGCCTTTGACCGTTTTCATTACACGGAAGGATTGACAAAGCTTTTCGCGGAGAAGCTCACATGGGATTTGCGCGAGGATTTGCTACTGATCAGCCGAACGTATCACGAAATGATGAACCGCAATCGGAAAATGATTTTGATTAGCATTAAAGACGAGGCTCATTTGCCCGGATTTCGCGAGCGGACCCAAAAGCACCCGCGTCAGTTGATGGCACTGTTTACGGATTACTTCAAAGAGATGGGCAATAAAGGCAAGATGATCCAGACGAACCCTGAGGCTCAGGCGACTGCATTCATGGTAATGAATTTCGGGGCGTTTTTGAACGATCTGGATGGCACTAGCAATTTTTCAGGGGTATCTCTGGATGTATTTATCGAAGAGAGTGTAGAGGTTTTTGCTAGGGGCTTGACTCCCTAGTTTTTTTACCACTCGAATGTCAGTCAGTACTGACAGTCAGCGAATAACTAACAAAAGTAAAGGGGAAGATGCGACATGGAAGCGAAAACGCAGCAAAACAGGGAAATATTAATCCGGATCTTGATGTTTACATTGGTCATTTCATCCATGAGTGCTTTGGTGTTTAACATTGCACTCCCCGAAATTAGCAAGGAGTTTGGTTTGAGCATAGCGCAGGTGAGCTGGCTATCGACCGCATATGGATTGTTATACGCGATCGGAACCGTGACGTATGGCAAGCTGGCGGATCGATACAAGCTCAAGAATTTGTTGACGTTTGGGCTCGTAGTGTTTACGGCTGGTTCGTTTTTCGGTTTGGTCTCCGATTCCTTTGCGATGGCCCTCTTCGGAAGATGCTTGCAGGCAGCAGGGGCGGCTGTCATTCCGGCTACCGCGATGCTCATTCCTTTGCGATACTTCCCGCCTGAGCGCAGGGGTTCTGTTTTAGGAAGAACGGCAGTAGGATTGGCTCTTGGCGGTGCACTCGGTCCTGTGGTCGCGGCGTTAATCGTCAGCTTTGCCCATTGGCGCTGGCTGTTTTCCATACCGCTTCTGATCTTGCTTACGCTGCCGTTCTACCGCAAATATTTGGAGGATGAGGAGAAAGCGTCTGGTGGGAAGTTTGATTGGGTGGGCGGCTCTTTGCTTGCGATCAGCGTGACGTCAATGCTCTTGGGGGTAACGAATGGATCGTGGTGGTCTGCATTGGGCAGTTTGGTTGCTTTGCTCCTGTTTGTCGTACGCATTCGTTCGGTAGCTGATCCATTTGTACAGCCGAAGGTTTTTGCCAACAAGCAGTATACAGTCGGGATTCTTATGGCATTTCTCTTGAATGGAATGGGGATATCGCTTTATTATCTCAGTCCGTTGCTCTTGGCTCAGGTGCAGCAGCTATCGACGAGCTGGATCGGCTTCGTGATGGTTCCCGCAGCCATTGCTTCGGCATTGCTTGGACGCGTGGGGGGGAAGCTCGCAGACAGGCGGGGGAATGCTTTACTGTATTTCGTTGCCTCTAGCTTACTGATTAGCTGCTTTGGCTTGCTTTCTACTTTCACGAGCACCTCAGTTGTAGGCATTGCGCTCTTTTTGATCCTGGGCAATGTGGGGCAGTCTTTTATGCAAATTTCGATGGCGAACTCGATCTCGAGGACGTTGACGAAGGAGCAGGCGGGAGTAGGCATGGGAATCTTTTCGATGCTGAGCTTCATTTCCATGGGGATCGCGTCTGCGGTATACAGCAAGGTTATCGATCTTGGGGCGACAACCAATTGGAACCCGATGAATCCATATACCAGCGGCTTCATTTACAGCAATATTTATTTGATGATGGCCCTTATGCATGTGTGTCTTATGGTCTTCTACTACTTTCAGTTCGGTAAGACGAAGAGACAGAGTCTTCTAGCGGATAGCTGACCTTTTGTTCATTCAGGCTTAATCTAATATGTGGTAGACTAAAACAAAAAAAGGAAGGGGGTTCCTGTACGTTGCGAGAGCTTTCTGCCATTCATTTCACAGAGGGAGAGCCACTGTTTATCCAAATCTATCACTTTATCAAAGACGAAATATTGCGTAACCAAATCACATATGAAGAATTTCTCCCCTCGATCAGAAGCGGTGCCCAATCGCTTGCGGTCAGCAAAAACACGGTAGAAGTTGCCTATCAGCTACTGGTATCGGAAGGGTACGTCAGCAGTATTCCGAAAAAAGGGTATCAGGTGACGTATAAAGCAGGACCTCCTTCCGGGCAGCAAACAGCGGAACCGGAAGACTCTCGTATACCGCCGATTCGCTATGACTTTCGCTACGGCAACATCGAACTGGGGGCATTCCCTTTTCATCCGTGGAATAAGCTGCGTAACAAGCTTATTTCCTACCATCAGCTCACGTATATGGTGGAGGGGCTGGATCAAGGCGAGTACGTCTTGCGAAAGGAACTCTCGAAATTGCTGCATGAAACGAGAAGAGTCCTCGCCACGCCGGAGCAGATCGTTATTGGTGCCACACCGCAACAGTTGGTGTCGATTGTCGTCCAGCTGCTGGACAGAGAGAAGCATGTGATTGGCGTGGAAAATCCGGGCTATGATGGTGCGAGAAATACGTTTCAAAACGGTGGCTACCGTGTACACGGCATTCCCTTGGAGGCAGACGGGGTATCCATAGAAGAGCTTGTGCAAAGCGGGGCAAGCGTCATGTACGTGAGCCCTTCCCAGCAATTCATCAACAAAATGACGATGTCTTTGGAGAAAAGAAACCAATTGACCCTGTGGGCGCAATCCTTATCGCATTCTTATCTGGTGGAGGATGACTACGAATGGGAGTTCAAATATCAGGAGAGCTACATCCCTTCGATCCAGAGTCTGTCTCCTCAAAAGGTTGTCTACATTGGGAGGCTCTCCAAAGCATTGCTGCCGCTCGTAAACGTCAGCTATGTCGTCCTTCCTTACGAGTTGCTATCGCGTTTTCACCAGCGCATGCCTGAATACGATCAGCCCGTTTCCCGATTGGACCAGCTGACTCTAGCGGCGTATTTGTCCGATGGCTATTGGCACAGACACTTGCAGCACATGCGAAAAAACTACGTGGAAAAGCGAGAGGTGTTTCTTCAGGCAGTAGCTCGTTACATGGAAGGACGTGTGGAAATAGAAGGGAAGGATACGGGGCTACATGTATTTTTGACCGTAAAAAGTCAACGGACAGAAGCGGAACTCATGGAGCGTGCCTATCAGAAAGGCGTAAAGGTCTACGGAACTGCCCGATACTGGCTGCATGATACAAGAGAGCATCCGACGGTATTGCTAGGGTACGGAGCATTGACCCCCGATGATATTCGGGAGGGCATTCGCTTGTTGGCTAGCGCCTGGTTCGATTAACAGATCAGCTTTCTGTCCCACTCATCTTGAACGATCTGTCCCTTTGGTCTCGGACGGCTATCCATTACGATGGACAGGACAGCGATTAGAAAGGGTGGGACAAAATGAAGTTCATATTTGATCTGGACGGGACGATCTGTTTCAAGGGTCAGCCGATCTCCACAAATATTTTGGATAGCCTGCTTGCGCTCGAGCAAGCGGGACATACTGTAGGTTTCGCCTCCGCAAGACCATATCGTGATATGCTGCCTGTTCTCGATGAGCGGTTTGCCAACCATCTCCTCATTGGCGCGAATGGGGCGATGACACATCACCTGGGGAGCTTGCAGGCCTGCGTGCCGATCCCGGATCGTTTGGCACATGAAATCATCAGCATTCTCGATGATTATCGCGCGCAGTATTTCATCGATGACTCGTGGAATTACGCACATAATTGTGTGTCGACCCACCCTTTTTTGTGCCAAGTCGATCCCAATCGGTCAGCCAGTCGTGTGGATGTGGATCAATTGAATGCCGTCCTGAAAATCTTGATTTTATCGTGTGACCGTTATGAAGAATTGGTGGCGAGAATCAAGGAACTCGATGTTACGCTGCATTATCATTCGGCGGAAGGCATTCTCGACCTCACTTATCGGGGAGTGAACAAATGGGCTGCCCTGAATCAGTTCGATGTTGCAGGGGAGCCGTTCATCTGCTTTGGCAATGACATGAATGATTTGCCGCTGTTTGAAAAAGCGCAGCATTCCGTATTGATTGGCGAGTATGAACCGTTGTTAGCATTAGCGAAGGAAAAAATCGCCATGAATGATCAGGTGGAGCAATTCATTATCGCAAAATTGCGAGAACTGGGCGCGGACAACTGAATGATGAACAAACGTCCGAATGTGGAGGTCCGGACGCTTGTTTCTATCAACTATTATTGGATCATCTCAGCACAACACCAACCGCATACACTTTGCAGCCGATCAGGATCTTCCCAGCAACAGGCTCTGCATCTCATGCTTCTTTCTCTGGGAGGATTGTGTCTAGAATAAGGATCACGATCAGGATTAGGAGGAGTAGAAAATTGCACCAAACGACCATTTACTTTCTTGTATCCTTTGTTGCGGGATTTATTCCTTCTCAAGGATGATCACTTCTTTAGATGATATACGATAGGGTATGCTCAAAAAATTTTGATTGAATAGACATGCATCTCCAATTACAAAAAATGGATAAATCACTTGTTCATATTCATTCATTAGCGAGTGGTTGCATTGTGTGGGAGGTAATTAACGGAAAATATAACATTAAACAACTTTATACAAAAATAAACCTGTAGTACAATGTAATCAGGTGATGAAAAATGTACTCCATAGGGAAGTTTGCAAAGCTGATCGGTGTAACGCCTAAAACGTTAAGGGAATGGGATAAGTTAGGAAAGCTAACCCCAATTTTAGTAAAAGAAAATGGATATCGTTATTACTCGGATGAACAGTTGCATGAGTATCTGCGAAGACCTGCTGTCCAGCAGGAAAGAATAACAATTGGCTACTGCCGAGTATCAAGTAACAAGCAGAAAGATGACTTAGAACGTCAAGTGGAGAATGTAAAATCCTACATGATTGCGAGAGGGTACTCTTTTGATGTGATTACAGACATCGGCAGTGGTATTAACTATGAAAAACGTGGGTTGCTTCAACTCATGGATTTCATCATTCAAGGTAAGGCTGATCGCGTTGTTGTTCTTTACAAGGATAGGTTACTAAGCTTTGGCTTCGAACTCTTTGAGAATCTATGCAATAGATTCAGCGTTGTTGTTGAAATAATAGACAACTCCGAGAAAACAGAAGAACAGGAATTAGTTGAAGACCTTATCCAGATCGTAACGGTGTTTAGTTGTAGACTGCCAGGAAAGCGAGCAAACAAAGCAAAGAAAATGATAAAGGAGTTGGCAGAAAATGATTCTAGCGAAGAAAGTTAGGCTCAAGCCAACTCCTGTACAAGAACGACAACTTTGGAAATCTGCTGGTACTGCTCGTTGGGCTTATAACTGGACGCTTGCAAAGCAAGAAGAAAATTATCGTAACGGTGGAAAGTTCTTGCTAGACGGTGATCTACGTAAGGAGCTGACGCAGCTAAAGCAAACAGAAGAATATTGGCTGTATGACGTATCCAATAACATCACAAAGCAGGCGGTCAAAGACGCCTGCGATGCTTACAAGAAATTCTTCAAGAAGTTAGCGGATAAGCCAAACTTCAAGAGCAGAAGACGCTCTAAGCCGTCTTTCTACAACGACAACGTGAAGCTGAAAGTTAAGCAGAATCACGTTCTCATTGAAAAGGTCGGATGGGTAACGACATCTGAACAATTGCCAACAGATGTGAATTATACGATGCCTCGAATCTCTTTTGACGGGAAGTATTGGTACTTATCTATAGGTGTTGAACAAGAATTCATTCAGCCGGAGCTGTCAGGCGAGAGCCTTGGAATTGACGTAGGCGTAAAAGACCTTGCGGTATGCTCTAACGGAATGACTTTCAAGAACATTAACAAGACAAAGGTAATGAAGAAAGCAGAGAAACGCTTGCGTAGGTTGCAACGTAAGGTTTCTCGAAAATACGAAATGAATAAGGAGGGAAGCCGTTTCGTCAAAACTTGCAACATTGTAAAGGTCGAGAAACACATTCGTTTGCTTCATCGGAGATTAACGAATATCCGTACCAATCACAGTCACCAAGCTACTAGCGCTATCGTGAAAACCAAGCCTAGCACAGTAGTGATGGAGACATTGAATATCAAAGGCATGATGAGGAACCGCCACCTATCAAAAGCTATCGCACAGCAAAAACTTTACGAGTTCAAGCGACAGTTACAGTACAAGTGCGAGAAATATGGTATTCGCTTCATGGAAGCCGACAAGTGGTATCCTTCATCAAAAACCTGCTCTGATTGCGGTGAGGTCAAGAAAGACTTAAAGCTCTCAGATCGAATATTCAAATGTGTTTGTGGGCTAGAGATAGATAGAGATGTAAATGCTTCTATCAACCTAGCAAAATTAGCGAGCTAACCCCAATAAGTTACCGCTAATCTGTAGGATTCGTTGTATCCGAATTTACGCCTGTGGAGTGTCCTATCAGATGCGAGTAGCTTCGGCCAAAGCAGACACAGAGAAGCAGGAAGCAAACAAAAGATGTGTAGACTTTTACAATCTTTTGGCAACGGCCATCAAATGATGAATCCATTATTGGAGAAGAGACATCAGGCCCTGCGCGAAGCAGAGACCAAAGCTGAGTTTTTATTTGCCACAATCGAAGGGAAGGGCATCATTCGCAGCGGTGTGACGGAAAAAGATATCAACAAGGAGATTTACGAGCTGGCCTTTCAATTGTTCGGGATCAAAAAATATTGGCATAAGCGGATTGTGCGAGCGGGAAGAAACACGCTGTATCCGTACAGAGAAAACCCACCGAATTTGACTGTCTCCCCCGAAGATATTGTCTTTCTTGATTTCGGGCCTATTTTTGAGGACTGGGAGGCTGATCTCGGCCGGACGTACGTTCTCGGCAATGATCCGGTAAAACACAAGCTGCGCGACGATATTGAAAAAGCGTGGGACGAGGGTAAGGCTTACTTTTTGTCCAAGCCGGATATTACGAGCAGCGAGCTGTTTTTCTACATGTGCGAGCTTGCAAAACAATATGGCTGGGAGTACGGTGGACCGCACGCAGGGCATCTCATCGGTGAATTCCCGCATGAAAAAATTCAGGGGGATGACATCGATAACTACATTCACCCAGACAACCACAAGCCGATGAGGGAACCGGATCAGCAAGGTCAGCCGCGTGACTGGATCTTGGAGGTTCATTTTATTGATCGGAAACGAGAAATTGGGGGATTTGTGGAGAAGCTGTTGACGGTGGAGTAAGAGGGAAATAAGAAAACGCCTTTTCCAATTAGGAAAGGGCGTTCTATATTTAGCTCCTTTTTGCCCAACTAATACATCACCATGTTCCCTGTCTTTTTCATATGCTTCTCCGCTAGCTTCAACAACACGACGGTCGCCGTCACCAGCACCAGCAAGACAGCCGCTAGAAGTCCCATGCTCGGCAGCATAGTTTGCAACGACGCTCCCTCCATCAGTAGAGCGCGAATCAATTGAAGCGCGTAGGTCAGGGGAAAGCAGAAGGAAATGACCTTGGCCCAAACCGGAAAGGCCATCGGGGGTAGACGGACACCGGAAAAGATCAGCATCGGCTCATCCAGTACGGTGTACAGAAAGCTCGAATCGCGTGAAAACAGGAAGAGCACACAGAGAAAGCCACCCCAGACGATAGCCGATACCAGCAAAATGAGGAAGGCGAGCGGAGGTGCCCACCAGCCGCTCAGCTGAATGCCATCGACAAAAAACAAGGCTAACAGGACAAAGCAAAAGAACAGCCAGACCCCCTCGATCAGCGAAGAAAGCGAACGTCCATACAGAAAAGCGAGTCGGTTGACCGGGCTGATGAAGATCATTTCCATGGTTCCCGCTTGCCTCTCAAAGCTCATTTGCCACGACGACTGCACCAGGCACCAATAAAAGATGTAGCCTAAATAGCCAGTCAACAGGAACAACGGCAACTGCTCGTAACTGATGAACCGGGCTAGAGGGGAATCAGCTCCCATCCGGAACGGGGCAAACGAATAATACGCAGTTACGAAATTGATGACGGGCCAGACCAAGAGCGAGAAGTAGATCATTTTGCTATGAAACGAATGGCGATGCTCCTTGATGATTTCGGCCAAAAGCAGACTGCCTAGCTGTTTCATGCCCCCCTCCGATCTGCCATGTGCAGGATGACGTCCTCCAGTGATGGCTGTTGGGTAGAGAGGCGCAAGACAGGGGATTGGTGAGCAGCCAAGAGGGAAAGCAGCGGAGTCGTCATATCCGTTTTTCCCCGTAACGTCACTTCCCAGGTCTGCTCGTCTGTTTCTGCGATTTCACGCGAGCCGCCGTAATCCAGAACTAGCTGGCGCAAATCGTAATCGAGCGAGTCGGAAAGAGAAGGGATCACTACCTGTAAGGCTGTATCCAAATGAAGCGATTTGGTCAGGTGCTCCGGTGTATCATGCGCCACGAGCCTTCCTTTGTCGATGATGTATACCTCGTCGCAAAGCTCTTCTACCTCATGAATGTAGTGGCTGGTCAACAGAATGGCTTTTCCATGCTGAGCAGCGAGCTCACTCACATGCTTGCGAAGCTGTCGGGCGATGGGGGCGTCCAAGCCGAGAGTCGGTTCGTCAAGAAACAGGTAGCGCGGATCATTGATCAGTCCGCGGGCGATTTGCAGTCGTTGCTTCATGCCTTTGGAATAACGCTCGACAGGGGTGTTGGCGGCCTCATACAGGCCAACCTGCAAGAGCAACGAATCGATCCGATTGTGCAAGGCTTGCCCTTGCAAACCGTACAGACTGCCGAAGTATTGCAGGTTTTCCCGCCCTGTCAGCCGCCAGTACAGCATGCGCTCGCCCCCTGCGATCATGTTGACCTTCGCCTTGACGAACCGGTCGTCCTTTACCGCGTCATATCCGTCTACCGTGATGGTGCCGCTGGTCGGGGTGAGCAGTGTGGAGCACATCTTGATCGTTGTTGTTTTTCCTGCCCCATTAATACCTAACAATCCAATGATTTTGCCGGGTACCATGCGAAAGGACAGATCAGCAACTGCCTCGACCTCTGTCCATTGCTGGCGAAACCAGCCTTTTCTCTCCTTTACCCGGTATACCTTCCGTACATTTTCTGCAATTAGCATGATTGTTGTCCTCCTCGTTATCCAAAAATCGATTCCATGACGCGTTTTTCCATCCTACGAATGCCCCACACCCCGATGACGAGATAGATGAGGGAGAGGGCCGCCATATGAAATAGCTGTGGTAAAACGGCATGCAGCGGCGCTCCTTGAATCACACATTGCCGGAAAGCATCCAGTGCAGGCGCGAGCGGCATGATGAGTCCGAGCGGTTGCAGCCATTCAGGCAAATACGGAATCGGAAACGTCACCCCACTGACAAAGGCCATCACGGCAAACAGTGTGTTTTGTGTGATGTACGTATCGCGGAAGTAAAGCATGAGACTGCCCAAAACGAGTGCCTGGCAAAAGAAAGCCCCTGTAGACAATATCCAGACAAGGACGGCGCTCCATACGTTCGTATGAGAAAGGGTGAGTCCGAACAACGCCCCTACAAGTACAATCACCGAAAATTCGAACAAAGTACGCATGAGCTGTTGGGCGACATTCCCTAAAAAGTACCCCCTGCGCATGGAAGGGGTGAGCAAAACAGCCTCCAAGGTCCCTTCCCGTAGCTCCGTAATGAGTGAGCGGCTGACATTCATCAAGGTTGAGACGGCAAATGCATAAAAAGCTCCGCCGAGGATGGCGTACGACAAGTAATCGGACGAGCCAGTGAGATGCACGAAATTCCCGTCCAGCTGTCCGGCAAATACATAGTGATAGGCGAAGAAGGCGAACAGCACCGTATACACCCCGGAAAAAATGTGGCCGATGACAAACGACCACGGATAGGCACGAATCATTACGCGGGTATTGCGGATAAAGGTAGCTTTGGCGACATGAAACACGTTATTTCCTCCGTTCTGGGGGATGTGATGAAGCAGGTGGAGAGGCAAGGCTGGGAACAGGCATATCGATGAACTCATGCAGATCGACGGCGAGTTGTTCCAGACGTGATGCAATCGCGCGGTAAAACACATACCGTCCTCGCCGTTCACTCCAGATAAAACCTGTGTCTACCAGAAGATTCAAGTGCTTGTTGACGGCAGGCTCACTGATGTTGTGCAGGTCAGCCAACTGCTGCGTGCAGTAAGGATGAGCCAATAACGATTTGAGAATCGCCGTCCGCGTCGGATCACTGAACACCTTCATCTTGTTGATGAAGTCAGCGGGAATAACCGAGGTAGCCGAGGTGCCGGGAACGTCAATGGATAAGCACACAGAGATATGATCGTCGTAAATGCCAAGCAACAAATGCGGCGAGACAAAAGTAGAGACACGCAAATGGATACGAGCGAGCTTTGAATAGCCAAATGTGTACGTTTTTGCCTTGTGAAATTGCAAGAAGTCTTCGTGCACCTTCAAGCGAGGGTGCACCTGCGACAAAAACGGAATCGGATCAAGCCTGATCTGCTCTTGTGCCTCATGTACAGCGCGGACGAGCCACGGTTCAATCCGCCGCTCTTCTGTCTGGAAAAAAGGCAGGTAGTCGTAGCAAAACTCTAGAAAACTGCGCTTGGTTGAGAGTGGATGGCGCAAAAGCTCCCGATGCTCCGGTTTCAGTTCATCAAAAATCTCGTCCGTACGTCCTTGCATCCAAGCGTGAAGTTGTCTGGGATGATAGACAGGACCGATCATGAGTTGGGCAAATTCGCCAGCATCCATCGCCTGTACACGTTCCAGTGCGGCCTCAACAGAATGCTCAAAGCACTCCTCCCAAGGCGTCAGGAAATCCATGGCATCGAGAAACTGATTGGACATGGAACTAAAATAGTGAAGCTTTTCCAAGAGTGGGGCAGGTAGCGCAGTGAGCAGCTCCTCCGCCCAATGCAAGCGGGCGCTGTGATGCTCCGGCTTTGCAAGTACGTGAAGACTTAAGAAAAACTCATAGCCGGGTATGTATGCGACGTGCAGATGCTTACGCAGCCAGTTAGGCAAATCTTGCACCGAGCATTCTCCTTTCTTGTTCAATTAACCATTTGGTAAATTCAATTTGGGGGTGGGCAAAATTGAAGAAATTATGCCGGAGGGGCACCTCGATGTCAAGAGAAAAAGAAAACAACCACGGCTAAAAGGTAGCACGTGGTTGGAGAACGGTATTACGTCTCGGAAAAACGAGAGCCGAGTGTTTGCACGGCTTGCTGCATCGCTGTCAAATCCGCTTCGGGAAGTGACTGCTCCTGATAGCGATATTGCTGATAGTAGCGTGTAATACGGCCGGCTGCATCGATTTGACCTGCATCTAGCGAGGACTGCTCGCACAGGCGATGGAGAAATTCTTGGGGTGTCTCATGCAGCTCGATTGGCATTCCTTGCTGCTCCATGAGGACGAGAAATTGATAGTAGGCGTATCGGGTGGGATCATCCTCTGAGCCAATGGACTGTTTGAACCATTTAGCAGTATCGTCCCCTGTACTTTCTTCGCTGGCAGAGGGGGGAATAGTGGTCAACACCGTATTTTGTGCAGCCATCGCTTTTGGATTCGGAGTAGTTGTTCCTTTGAAGCGTTTTTTCCATATATATCGGCCGAGCAGGATCACACAGACGAGGATGAAGGCAACGATTAAGTATGGCTGAAGAACAGAAAAGAGCGGTTCTTCGAGCTGCATTTGTACCATGGGATTATTAGCTTTTTGCCCCGTACTTTCCATGAGTAACTGCATGCCTGCCTGGTTTTGGTTCGCTCTCTCGTACAAACGCTCGAACAATTCCACAATAGCAATAAGCACAGGCTCAAATAGCGTGTACAGTCCAGCGGTGAGTGGTCCTTTTATCCAAGTCCATATCCAATAAAAGAGACCAAGTACGATAGACCCGACAGCCAAATAACCTGCGATCAAAAGAATACGAGTGCCGAGTACTTGACTGCCGAGAATCAAACTGACGCGAGCAGGCAGACTCGTAGAAAGTGATCCTTCCCGCAACACGAACGCCCCGATCGCCACCAAAATATAGCTGAGAGTAATGAGGACAAGCATGGAAAAAGAGGCTGCGGGCGAATAGGAACCCGGGTCGACAATTGAGGTGTAAAGTCCTGTTATCACGAGCTGTATCAGGCCCGCCATTAGCGCGAGAACAAATCTGCGTTGCAGACTGTCATGTCGATAACCTTCCTGGGCAGCGCTTTGTACTCTCCAAAAATAAACAGCAGCTAGAATCAGAGCGACGAGCCAGGAATCGTAAAAGTAGAAGCTGCCTATTCCTATGACAAACACAATGGGATAGAGCAACAGATGGAGCAGAAATCGTCCGCCACCGCCATAATACAACCAGCTCCCAACCATGAGCAGAATCGCAGCCACCAGGCAAAACGAGAGCAGTTGACCAAAGCCTGCCGTCATATACCCAAACAATATCAGGAAAACACCAGTAAGCAGTGCCTCCATCCAAAAGGCGAGCGTCCACCGGCCCATCAACGAGAGTGTCATCGCATCATCACGCTCCTTTTTTTCAAGCGAGCATGCTCAAAACGCTGGATAGTGACAGGATCAGATGAGACATCCAGCACAGCAACCTGATGACCGCATTGAACAAGACGCTCCGCCGAGGCTTGTACAGATTGGTCCATTCGTGGTGTCACAATGAGAATGGCTTCCTTCCCAGGGACCCCTTCTAGACGGCGGAGAACAGGTGCCAGAGACGTCGTCACAAAATGATGCATTTGCGCCAGCTGAGTCATAACGTGCAGGTGGTGTGCCTTGCCATTTCCTGTAGGTAAATGGAAATGATCACGTCCTCGTTGCTTTACGGTAAGGTACAGCTCGTATCCGACCGATTTTCTCCTGCACAGGCCAGACAAAGCCGCAAGACACGAGATTGTCCGTTCATTGGTGGTATCGTTATACTTTTGCATCATCGGTTCATAGGAGGGCAGGATATGCCCGACGATTCGCCAGTTTGGATGGGCTGTATACTCGAAAAGGCGCGTCTCCAGTGACCCTGTTTTGGCGGTTGCCTTCCAATGGATGTGCTTGAAACGGTCGCCTGGCATGTATGACCGAACGCCACGCTGAAAAGTGACATCGTCCTGTTGGCGCTGACGAGAAAGCCGATTCCCGTCCGGTTCCGTTTTAGCGAGCAAGACGGGAGAAAGAGCAAGAGGCAGCGGATAGACCAGCAAGGAAAAGGAAATCGACAATGTCATGGCGGTAGGCTCCTCGCCCAGTAATGGCAATGTCTCGGATTGAATATCCGTCAGCCAGACTGTGCCTCGCTTGTTCGGGATGAGAATCAATGTGCGAACAGCACTTTGCCGCATCGGCAGATCAAACCGAAGGCGAACGCTGGTCCGGTGATTGAGGGTTCGCACCTCGTCTGCTCCTTCCACTACGACATGTTCCGGCAGTGTGAAGCGGAGCCAGGTAGCAGGTAATGGCAGCCACGAACGATTGTGCAAGCGAACCGTAACGTGCACGGGTGTCCCTGATAGGACGCGCGTATGATCGCTGGACCATTCGAGTGACACCCATTTGGACATGGACTTGCCCCACCAGTCTTGTGCAGCAGGGAGAAAAAAGAAAAAGCCCCCAAACAGAAAGAAAAACCAGTGGCCGGAAAAAATGGCGAAGAGCAACAATACAAAACCGATTACATGAAAAGTTTGCTTGGTGATCATAGCGCTACACGCTTTCTTCGACGGGAGCGGGGACGCTAGTCAAGATTTGCTCCACGACTTCCTGCTCTGTCACATGCAGCTCTGCTTCCATGGAGAGGCGAATGCGGTGAGCGGCGAGACTCGGGAACACCACTTTTACATCATCTGGCAAGACATATGTACGACCAGAAACGAATGCATAAGCCTGAGCGGATCGCAACAGGGCGAGCATCGCGCGCGGACTAATACCCACCTCAATCGAGCGATGCTGGCGAGTCGCTTCCGTCAGGTCGATGACATAGTCTTCTACCGGTTGGCTGACATGAACGGTCGTGACCTCGCGTTGCAGAGCCACAATTTGCTCGAAAGTGATGACCGGCTCGACGGCCTCTAATGGGGAGCCGCTGCGGAATCTCCGCAAAATTTCTTTGGCATCCTCTCTCGTACCGTAGCCAAGAGATAATTTGAAAAGGAAGCGATCCAATTGAGCTTCCGGCAGCGGATAGGTGCCTTCTGATTCAATCGGATTTTGGGTAGCAATGACCAGCATAGTGGAAGGAAGCGGCAAGGTGACGCCTTCGATCGTAACCTGGCGTTCCTCCATGCATTCCAGCAAGCCGGATTGCGTTCGGGGAGTGGCCCGGTTTATTTCATCTGCGAGTAAGACATCCGCAAAAACAGGTCCCTTGCGCAGTTCGAATTCATTTGTTTTTTGATTGAACACGTGTAGACCGACGACATCAGATGGCAGTAAATCCGCGGTAAATTGCAGGCGGTTGTAAGAGCCGCCAATCGCTTGCGCCAATGTTTTGGCAAGCACGGTTTTTCCCATTCCGGGCAAGTCCTCCAGCAATACGTGACCACGGGCGAGCAAGGCCGTTACCAATAGACGAATCTGGCCTTCTTTTCCCACAATGACGCTGCTGACAGCATGCTGAAGGTTATCCAATGTCGGATGAGTCATGAAAATTCTCCTTTTCCCATTCAAAATTTAGGAGTCATACGGTTCTCATTATATATGGAATATCCTGTTATTTACAAATTTTCGAAATAATATTCCCAGCAGCGCGGCGACGACGATGAAGGCACCTACGGAAATGTAAAGAGGGCGAATTCCTACCTGATCGCTCAGTTGTCCACCGAGCCAAATACCGACGGGCATTGTCGCACGCACGATGAGCAGTCGGACAGAAAGTACACGCCCCATTAGCTCGGAAGGAACGTGAAGCTGATATAGACTTGTGCTGTGTACCTGGAAAAAGGGAGCAAACAGACCAGCCAGTAGTTCGATGGTAATCGCGAGCCATAAGTCATGGGTAAAGCCTATCGCAACAAAGCTTAAGCCGCCTAGTACAAGTGATCCCAACATGATCAGGGGCTGCTCGAAGCTTTTTCCGAAGCGTGGCACGAGCAAGGAGCCGAAGAAATATCCCAGCGGATAGCCAGCTAAAAACAAGCCTACATGAAACGAGGTTCCTTGCAGCTCGCCGACTACAAAAGGCAGGTTTAGTACGAGCGTGACTCCGACAGCAAATTGGACGAGAGCGGAGTACAAGCCAAGCCAGAGCAGAAGAGGCTTCTGCCAAAAAATCAAGAGGCCAGCCTTAAACATGACGAACCACGATTGCTTCTTGTGGGCAGGATCCTCTGGGGTGAATGGACAAAGAACCAGAAAGAAACCGCTGAGCGTATAGCTGATCGCGACCAATGCGAGTACCGATTCACCGCCGATACCAGCCACGAGAATCCCGCCCAAAGGAGGACCTGTAATCAAGGCAATTCGCAGGACACTATCCAAATAGGCGTTGGCTTGGAGGAGCTGCTCTCTTTTGACAAGAGCAGGGAGGAGCGACTGACTGGCTGGCACATACAGAGGTTGAACGAGACCGTTGATCAAGGCCGTGAAATACAGTGGCCAGAGTGATTCGGTCCCGGAAGTAATGACTGCAAAGGACAAACAAAACGCAGCAGCCCTCATCCATTGAGAAAAAATCATGACACGCTTCTTGTCAAATCGGTCGATGTACGGTCCGGCTACCAACTGAATGGCGAGCGACGGCAAGAAGTACAGCAGCCACATTTGTCCGACGGCAGCTTGTGAGCCTGTTGCCTGATAGATTAACCAGCTATTGGCGAGGGTACCGAGTGAGGCGCCGAGTTCTGAAATGAGCTGACCGAAAAGAATCCAACGATAGGAACGCTGCTGCCAGACAGAGGCTTGTACCACCGTCTGGTTCATGAGGTGCTCCTGTCCAGAAATTCATCCCACACCAGGGGGAGCTTGTCCAGCGTATGACGGCGGAGTCTGTAACGGGAGCCTGTTGTTTCCACGAGATGGGCAGAACGCAGCATGGACAGATGATGGTGTACTGTCGATTTCGCCATGGAGAGTTGATCTGTTAGTTCTTGCAGGCTCAGATCCTTTTCCGCCAACATTTTGACCATGCGCAGCCTATGCTCATCTCCGAGTGCTTTTAAGGCTTGTACCAGTGAAGGGGGTGGCTGATAAGGATCTACAGCATCGTGCAAATTTTCGTCAGCAACAGGGTAATAAAAAATTTTCGTCCCATCGGCATCAGCCTGTACGGTCCACGGGCGATAGATCGCTTGTGGGATCAGCAGTACGCGTGTCACGGCAGGCTCTGGGAGATAGCTCGATCCCGTCGCATACTCCACCAAGGCTTCCGGGCTGAGTTTTCCTAGCTTGGCTTGCTTTTGCGACCAATCCCGTTCTAGCATGCGAGCGATCACGTCCTCTTGCGGCTTGATGTGAGAGGTATACCAGCCTTCCATCAATCTGAGAATATGACTCCGCAGCTCTTCTGCATCAACGGAAGTAATATGTCCGATGTACGATTCAAAAAAGAGGTGCGCGCGGCACGCTTCCTGCAAAACGGCACAATCATCCTTGCTTCCTCGTGCAGCATTCCGCCGTGCTTCTTGCATATTTTCACCCAGATAAGGGAGAGCCTCGTATCGCAGCTGTTCTGTTGAGAGCTCGCTGACATACGAGAGAAATGAATCTAGATCAGTAAAAGGGCAAAGATCGAGAAGTTGCAAAAGCGTCTTCCACGTATTGTGCTCCTTCGCATAGTCGACCTCTTGCCGTACAGAAGGCACTAGCTCGTCCAACAGCTGACGCCAATAGGCAGGGGGGTGTTCCATCGTGTGGTGCAATTGATCGTAGGTAGCGGCGGCGATTCCCAAGGCCGCTTCGAATAAAGGAGAATACGAGATCTCCACCCGATACGTTGTCCGTTCACTTCCAATGTTCAAAACTTTCACGTCTATGCACTCTCCCAAAATTTTCTTGAATGATAGTATTATAAAAATTTCGAATGTAAAGTTCAATTATTTTCGAATATAATTTCAGATAAGGACCTTCAAGACTATCTTCCTACCATTGTTTCGATGTGTTACGAGGGTGTAGGTCTATCTGGCTAAAAAGTTAATTTTCTATTCGACATTTTTCATATATTGTATTATTTCGCTCACTTACGGTACGATAGATATGTATTTTTTTAGATTTGTTAGGACAATAGGATTGGAGCCTAACTCGAATGAATCGACTACTATATGAGTTCCGCCTTGTCATTTACCTCTTCCAATGGGTCTTGCTATTGGCTTTTTTCTTTTTTTACATGAAGGCACCGAATTGGGATTACCGTGTGTTTACCTTGTTTCTCATGGTTACTTCCGTCTATGCGGTCATTCTCGCCTATGCCATTCCGAAGAAGCTATGGTTTTTGCTTGGACTCATCGACATGGCTATTGCCATATTTTTTATCGTCCAGACGGGTAAATGGGACAGTCCTTTTATGCTCTTCGCCTACACGACGCTGCTTTGGCTCATGCTTATCCTGCGGTTAGAGCAGCTTCTTCTCATTGTTGGATTGTTCGTTATCGTCATCTCCCTTCTCCCAGAATTCATCGACTTCACCATGATCCTCTCTCAAACCAGACTCAACCAACTTCGTTTGCTGCTAGACATCACCATTTGGATCAGTGTTTTATTTTGGGCTCGGGCCGTTTTACGGCTGATGAGATATCTCTACGCCAAGTCCTATCAAGTCTATCTGTTCCTCGTAAAAGTCGGATCTGTACCTGCCAGCCATCTATGTTCCGTGACGGAGCACATGATACGCAAGGTGTTCCATGCACAGCAAGCATACCTATGCTTGTACCATGAGCATGATGCTGAGGGGAATTGGAAGCGCGAGTTTTTTCTCCATACCTTGCTCGATGCCGGAGCAGACAAGTGGAGACGCTTTTCTGTACAGACACTCAATGACTATACGGGCAAAGAGGACACGTATGCATGTATTCCACTTCAACTGGATGGAGAAGCGTGGGGTTGCTTGATTTACTCGATTAACCCTAAGCGAGGTTTTTACCGGTTAGATCGGATTTTGTTGCTTTTTATATCTGCTGTCATTTGTCAGCATGGGAAACAAAATCGGGCCCGCTATGAACTGGCGCAATCTCTGCATAACGACATGCGCCGAAAGCTAGCGCAGGACATGCATGACGGCCTTGCGCAGCAGTTGTTTTTTCTATCTGCCCAGCTGTTCCAGCTAAAGCGTGCTATCCCGGAGGAAATCAGAGAAACGTTAGCAGAACGATTGGGACAGATCGAAGAACGGATCAAGTGGTGTCATCAAGAAGTCAGACATACGATTACCCATTTGCGTCAATTCCGGGAGTCGGAGCAAATTGCAGAAGCGATCGAGCAACTACTCAAACGAATGACGGCTGGTACAGATCTGCAAATTCGCTTTTCCGCCAAAGGGCATGTGATCGAGGAGGAGCTAATAGTTCTCGATGCGATCTATCGGATGGTGGAAGAAGCTACGGCAAATGCGATCAAGCATGCTCGCGCCCAGAATTTGTCGGTCAGTGTGGAGGCTTCCTCTGTGCAAGTAAAAGTACGTGTGAAAGACGACGGGATCGGATTTTTACCGGAAGAGAAAGAAGGAACGAATACGTACGGAGTCATCGGGATGAAGGAGCGAATCAATGAAGTAGGGGGAACGCTGCACATTCGCTCCAAGCCCCAAGAAGGAACCGAGGTCACGGCGATCATACCGAGAAGAGGAGTGGAGATGTTTGGATAAAGCGAGATTGTTATTGGTGGATGATCATCGGATTGTACGCGAGGGTCTCAAGATGATTTTGGACAGCTCTCCCCGGTATACAGTGATCGATGAGGCGAGCGATGGCGATGAGCTGGTCACGAAGGCACTCGCGCTTAAGCCTGATTTGATCGTTTCCGATCTGAAAATGCCTGGGGCGTCCGTTATTGACAGCTGCAAAATGCTAAAGGAGCAGCTCCCCGATATCAAGCTGCTAATTTTGACGGCATATGACGAGAGTGAGGACGTTTTCCGTGCATTGGAATCGAATATAGACGGCTACATCATGAAGGATACGGTGCCTGAACAAATCTTGCATACCATGGACATGGTCATGATGGGCTACTCTTGCTTTCAGTCCAAGCTCCAGCGAAAAAAGAAGGACGAAAACGAGATCGCCTTCACAGAGCGGGAGCAGGAAATCTTCCAATTGATCGTAGAGAATCTGAGCAATCAAGAAATCGCCGGGCAGCTCTACATTTCGGAAGCGACAGTGAAGACGCATGTCAGCAGCATTTTACGAAAAACGGGACAGCCGAACCGCTCCCAAGCCGTGTTGTATGCGTTGAAAAAGGGACTTGTCAAAGTTCCGCGTTAACAGATGACTTACCCGCATTCCTAGAAAACAGTGAAGAGGGGGTTGTCTATGAGGCTCCGAATGAAGAACCGAAACTACTCCACAACTTTGGCAAATGGGATGTTCTACTGGATCTCGATCCTCGTCAGCCTGACTTCTTTCATGGCATTCTTGTTACATGTATTAGGAATGATGGCATCGGAGTGGAACGCACAAGTTGGACTGGCGGCCTGCGCTGCGGTAAGTTGGACCGTATATGTGCTGCACAAACGTTACGTGATTGCGGATCTTTACTCGAATCATATTTCCGCCTTTTTGGGAATGGCCTTGCTGCTATTCTTATGCTTGTATAATCCGCATCAGTTCATGGGCATATGGTTTGTTTTTTTGCTCTATCCGATTTTCCTTAGCTTCTTTCTTGATCGATTGCTTCTGGTCGTTTGGGGAGCGATCAGCTACTTCATTTTTACGTTTTCCCTTGGCTATGAAAACGAAGAGACCATCACCTTGAACATTTTCTTTTCGCTCATCTTGGCAGGAGGAAGTGCGCTATGTGCCTGGGCGGGACACCTTACCATGAAAAAGGTGGCGGGGGAGTCCAGGCTATCGGCAGAGGCGTACAATCGGGAGGCGGCTATTACGCTGCTGAATACGCTCGTGCCGATCGTTGAGAGGAAGACACAGACGAGCAGCAAAGAAATTGAACAAATGAGCCGTTTGATGAAACGGATGCTGCTCGAATTCCCGCAAGAACAAGTACAAGACTGGGAAATCAAGCTCCTCTCCCTTCTGCATTACGTCAGTCGGATCAAGTTTCCCGACTATGTATTCGAGACAGGGGAGAAGCTGACGACGTTTGAATTCCAAATCATTCAGGAGCATTGCATGTTCGGGATTGAGATGTTTCGGAATGACCCGGCCTTTACCCGCGTGGTGCTTGCCTTGCAGGATCATCATGAGAAATACGACGGGTCAGGATATCCGAACAAGCTAAAAGGCGAAGATATCCGCTTGCTGGCGCAAATACTGGGAATTGTGGAAAGCTTCCTGGCTATGACAGCGCCGCGAGCCTATCGAGAAACGGCGAGCCTGGAAGAGGCGTTTGAAGAGATTTGCGGGATGGCAGGTACGGCCTATGACGAAAAAGTAGTACGTGCGTTTACCCGTGCTGTACAGATTCATTCCCCTACCCGGGTATCAAATGTACCGCCGATGGTCGGGTAATCTTTCAGACTGACGGCTACTCACAACCAATCTGATTTCCGATGGGCATGTGCCTCTCCTCTTGGGAAAATAGGAGAGAGGGGAGGAACGTGACCATGGTGCAGAAAGAATGTCTGGTCTGTAAAAAAATCTCGTACAGTAGTGGGGACTCGTATTCATGGTTTTGCCCGTATTGTGGAACCGATCTTACGAGGCAAAAGGCGATCCCTGCCCAGCACGATGTTGATTTCATTCCTTCACAAGGCACGTATCACTTCCTCTTGCGTGATGGAAAACTAGATACCAACTGTTAGCGCAAACTGCCCACGCGGCAGTTTTTTTGTTTTCCCTCCTCCTTCAGTATGAGATCCGGTCATTCCGAACGCTAAAAATGTTCCACCTTTTGAGTGTGCACAGTCCTTCCGGTGGTGGAAGATGAAGCCAGCACAATCCACGTACAATGAGACAAAGAGGTGAGCGGTGTGGGAAGAATCTGGGTGAAGCGTACAGGCATCGTGTTACTGGCCTTTTTTATGATCATCAATCTCTTTTTATTCACGAGCAGCCGCCTGAACGCTGATGGGATTCCGGGAATCGGCAATTGGAAGGTGCTCTCTGTTTTGACAGGGAGTATGGAGCCAGCGATTAACACCGGGGACATGGTCATCGTGAAGCGCTATGAGAGTACCGTCCCGCAAACGGGTGATATTGTTACGTACTGGAAGGACGATCAATCTCGTTCTTTAATTACCCACCGTGTGATACAGCGACTGGAAAACGGCTATCTCCAAACGAAAGGGGATGCCAATCAAGAGGCAGATGGCGGCTGGACGGATCCGAACAGACTGATTGGCAAGGTCATCTTCACGATTCCGTTTGCTGCTACGTTGCAGCAGGTTATCAAACAGCCTTTGGTCATGCTACTGATTCTCGCAGGTTTTGTCATTTACCTCGTTTCCTCCAAAAGACGAGCGATGAACCAGCCTGGCAACAGCCAAGAACCGATTCAAACCTGAACGAACGTGGAGGGGGAGACAAGCATGAAAAGCATGAAGTGGGAACAAGTGAAAAATTGGCCGTGGAAACGAATTTTGGTGGGGACAGCATTCATTAGCTCCATTGCTGCCAGCACCAGTTTTGGTACATATGCTTACTTTACGAGTCAGGAACAGAGCAATGCGACTTTTGCTGCTGGCAAACTGCAAATCAGCTTGGGAGAGAGTATGGCGAAGTTCCAAGCGGCGGATGACCAACCGTTTTTACCAGGTGTCCGAATGGAAAAGACATTGCGTGTCGAGAATGAAAGCGATGTGCCAGTGAAGTACGCCCTGTTGGCAGAAAAAGCAACCGGTGATGATGTTGTCTACAATCAGCTCGTGGCGGAGATTCGCAGAGGCAGTGATGGTGAATTGCTGTACCATGGCCGAATCAGCACGCTGACACAAGCGAATGTCGTCATTCCTGAGTTGGAAAAGGGCGGACGGGATGAATTGAATTATACGGTGTATCTCCCAGAGAGCACAGGAAATGAAGTTCAGGAAAAATCAGCAGAAGTCAATTTCGGATTCCTCGCAACCCAGCAAGAAAATGGGGATTACTTCGCGCAAGGCGGGCCCGTCATGACATTTACGCCTGCTGATTTGAGCGGCTCGGCACTACTTTCGACGATGCAGCTAGCCAAACGAGTGGAAAAGGAAGAAAGTGCGAAGGACGCAGACAGTGTGGGACAAAAACGAATGACCTTTATTTTGGCGGAAGGTTCTTATGATTTGAGCGGCTTGGATTTGCCGAAAAATATTACGTGGAAAGCAGCCCCTGGGCAAGAAGGGAAAGTCGTCATCAACGCAAACGAGCTGGAAGTAAGCCATGCGTCTTTTGAGGGAATCCGCTTTGATGGCAGTGGTACAGGCATCCTGGTCGGTTCCAATGTCAGCTTCCGCAATTGTACATTTGACGGCGGATTGGATGTAGCGATCCGGACCCAATCAGGTGGCGAGAAGGCGGAAGCTCAAACAGAGACCGACTCTCAAACAGAAACAGGCAACTACTTGGAAGGCTTGACGGTAAAAGACAGCGTCTTTGAGGGTCCAGCGCAGGCGATTGTCCTCGATCAGGCAATCCGGGCGGTACTTTTGGCTAACAACACCTTCAATGGCGGGGACCATGCAGTGGTGATCGAAAACACAGAAGCAACACAAGTCCAAATCGTGAATAACGATTTTACGAAAGTGAACAAGTACGCGGTTGAAAGCAACGGAGTCCGGGTAGGTGATGGCATTGACGGATTTAAGGAGATCGCGCAAGAAGGCAACACAACACCGAAGCTGGCTCTCCATCTGCAGAAAGCGGACATGTACCTCGAAAACAACAAGTATGAGTAGGACGAAAACGCGGACGAACAGGAAAGCTCTGCGTGATCAGGTGATCGGCTGTGTTTTTTTGATGGGAGTGACCTTTTCGTTGTGGGGCCCGCCTGCTACGACCTATAGCTGGATGTGGGAAGAAGCCAAGGACGCTGGACATGAGTTTGCCGTCGGATTGCTCGATATCTCGGATAGTCGCTTTGCCGATGAGTGGCAGGTAGTGAGTGGTGGCAATCAGGTAGTTGATTTGTCCCGGATGATTCCTGGTGACGCTCGGAAAATAAAGGCGACCCTTTCCAATGGAGCCAGTGATCTTGATTTCATTTACAAGATCGTTGCGAAAGTAAAGGATGCCGGAGTGCCAGGCTCTGCTCAAAAGCTGGAAGAGGTATTGCGGATCAAGATCGAACAAGACAAGGATGTCATTTACGAAGGCTTGGTGCGCGATTTGCATCAGGGCGCGCCCGGCATGATTCGTTCCGACAGCACAGAAGAATTCATGCATGCAGATGAAGCGGATAAGTCCTTCTTTCTTACGATTTATCTGCCAGAAGAAGGTGTCGACCACAGTTTTCAGTCTTTGAGCGCGCAACTGGAGCTACGTTTTTTAGCGAAGCAGGCGACGGCTGATTCGATTTTTGCGGAATAAGGGGATGGGATCTTGAAAAAACTGGCGATCGGGCTGGTGACAGTCACTTTTGTGCTGAACATCGCTCACCTGGATACAACCTTCTCATTTTTGACCAGCGAAAAAAAGCAGCAGTCGCCGATCACGACTGGAACCAATGAAGATGTTTTCGTGACCGACACGGAGCAGATTGTTCTGAAAACAGAGGTCATCAAGCAAACGAAGGTTACCAGGAAGAAAAATGCGGATGGCACTACTTCGGAGTCTTCGCAGAGCAGATTGATTATTCATGAAGGCGTCCAACGGATTTCGTTTATACCTAAGCGAGAGCATCTGACATTGGGCGTGGAAAATATAACCGTAACCGGTTTTTTAGAAGGAGAAGTTACAGTAGAAGTGGTCGAGGCAATGGATGATGAAAAAGGAATCGTGTTTCGCATCGGTCATAACCGCCATATGGTCGGACGAGAATCGAAAACGGAAAAAGGAGAGCTGCAAATAACGGACCTCGGTGGTTTCTACACGCACAAAATCCCGTTGACGCTGCGCACAGCGTATAAGAGCAAATCGGATGTGAGCGAAGTGACCGAGCCGGGTCAACCGAGTCAGCCGGGAACTCCTGATACGCCTGCTCCTGGAGGAGGCTCATCGGAACCGTCTCCTCCACCGCCAACAGATAACGGCACCCCTACCGCTCCACCGACGGAGCCAAGCGGTCCGGCACCGCCTACTCCAGAGGAACCGGGGGATGACGCACCTCCACCGGATCAACCGTCTGCTGACAACCCTTCCTTGCCAGACAATGACGAGGAAGAAGCGGGTGGCGATTCGCAGCTTGTGGATTTGGCTAAGTGACGGTACCCGCCAAAATACCCCATACTTGCCCAGCGATTTTAAGTCGCTGGGTCTTTTTAGTAGGAGGCGTCAACTCATACTTCAGGATGAGCTGGTTCCAACCTGATGATGGAAGTTCACAGGAAGGAAATTCCGTACAATTAGATCAATGAACGGAAACGGAAAGTGAGGAATGGATGCGTGGTCATTCTCAAAAAATGCTTGTCCTATGCAACGACTCTTTTTCTTGTGCTTATCATCGCTCTCTCTGGTTTTTTGTTTGCGAGCAAAATGAACGGTGGAAAGACGACCTTGTTTGGCAGCGAGATCATGGTCGTACTGAGTGGATCGATGGCACCTACTTTTGATACGGGAAGCATCGTCGCAGTGAAGCCAGTCAACTTTGGAGACATCAAACAAGGCGACATCGTCACGTTTAAAAATGAGGACGACTTAACGATTACTCACCGAGTCGTCGAGGTCACCGGCCAAGGGTTGATTACGAGAGGGGATGCCAACAACGGGAATGACACCATGCCAGTCACACAAGATCGACTGATTGGGCAAGTAGAGTTTTATGTGCCGCTTCTCGGTTATTTGATAGAATTCATCCGTTCCAAAGTAGGGATGCTCGTATTTTTAGGGGTTCCGGGAATCTATTTAATTGTGAGTCAAGTCATGAAGCTATTTAAGATGATGAAAGAAGCAGGAGCGCAGACGAGCTGATTTTAGTTTCAACGACCGCCATGGTTTTTGCCTTGGCGGTTTTTTTCTGTCTGGATGTTTCTCTCTCATACTCAAGTATGAGGGCAAGTAGCGGAGCAGTTGTAGAGCGAGTTCATCCGTCTCCTCCTCCTTTTTTCACCCTGATGCAGGAAGTTGGAACGCGGCGAAATCAGTAAGATTGGAAGTGTAAGGCACACCACATACGGGGTGCCACAAACGAAAAGCAATCATTTCATAGGAGGAATTATACATGAACTTGAAAAAGCAATTCGCATTAACATTGGCTTCCGTAGGTTTGGGTGCAGCACTGATTGGAGGCGGAACGTTTGCTTACTTCAGCGATCAAGAGAAAGTAGAAAACACATTTGCAGCAGGCACTCTGGATCTCGCAGTGAACCCAGAAGTAGTATTTGACCTTAAAAACATGAAGCCAGGTGACAAAGCAAAGAGATCTTACAAGCTCACGAACAACGGAACTCTGGCGATCCAAAACGTGTTCTTGACCAGTGATTACACCATTACAGATGCAAAAGGAAACAACGCTGAAGATCTGGGCAAGCATTTGCGTGTGAATTTTATCTATAACGTAGATAACAAGGACGTTATTGTTTATTCGGACACATTGTCTGAAATGAAAGCAAAACAAGGTGTAGCTCGTCCAGACCTGTTAGCTGGCCACACACTGAATGCAAAAGATATCAATGATATCCGTGTGGAGATCGAGTTTGTAGAAAACAACAAAGACCAAAACCAGTTCCAAGGCGATGGGGTTAAATTGAAATGGACCTTTGATGCTACACAAACCAAAGGAAAAGAACTCTAATCAAGCTGAAATAACGATTCAAAACGAAGGTGGGAGCTACCCACCTTCGTTTTACAAATGAGGAGATGACCTATGAAAAAGTGGAAAAGTCAGTTCATGCTAGCCCTCGCAGCAGTGGGCGTAGGTAGCGCCTTGGTAGGAGGAGCGACTTTTGCTTACTTTAGCGACCAAGAAGTGGTCAACAATACATTTGCTGCTGGAACCCTCGATTTATCCGTGAACAAGCAAGTGGTGTATGATGTGAAAAACATCAAGCCGGGAGATTACATGGTTCGATACTTTACCATAAAGAACTCTGGAACATTGGATATCGAAAAAGTGCTGATGCATTCCAAATACACCGTGAGTGATGCAAAGGGTGACAACGGTACAGAAGACTTCGGCGACCATCTGTACGTGGAGTTTTTAACGAGCGATGGACAAGTGATTTTGTTGAACGAATCTTTGGGGGAGCTGCAACGGAAAACAAGCAACGGCCAGTCACCTGACATCTCGACCCTGTACACGAGCTTGAAAAAGCTCCCAGTGGGTGATGAAGATACGATCGCAATGAAAGTCATCTTTAAAGAGAATGGCCAAGATCAAAATAAATTCCAAGGGGACACCCTCAGTCTGACTTGGAATCTGGAAGCGTTCCAAGGCAAGGGAACCGAACTGTAACTATAATAGAAAGAAAGAAGCACGTAACTCTGTAAGAGAGCTACGTGCTTCTGTTTTTATCATAGATACCCCATTACCCGACCGTAGATAATTGCAACGCACGCTGCAGTGCTTGCTCCAGATCAGAGATGATATCGTCGATCGATTCTGTGCCGACTGAGAGGCGAATAAGTCCCGGGGTCACTCCGGCTGCTGCCTGCTCTTCTTCCGTCATCTGCTGATGTGTTGTGCTAGCTGGATGAATGATGAGTGACTTAGAGTCTCCGACATTTGCGAGGTGGGAGAACAGCTTCACTGACTCGATCAATGTTTTTCCTGCCTCAATGCCACCGCGAATTCCAAACGTCAGGATTGCGCCAGCACCTTTTGGCAAATATTTTTGTGCCAATTCTTGCTGGGAGTCTGACTCTAGTCCCGGATAACTCACCCACTCTACGGCAGAGTGATTGGCGAGGAACTGGGCTACTGCCAAGGCGTTCTGGCTATGCCGCTCGATACGCAGATGCAAGGTTTCCAGGCCTTGGAGGAACAAGAAGGAGTTGATCGGGGCGACAGCCGCTCCGATATCGCGCTGGAGCTGGACGCGCGCCTTGATAATATAGGCAAGCGGACCGACTGCTTCAGTATAGACGACGCCATGGTAGCTTGGGTCTGGTGTAGTCAGGCCTGGGAATTTTCCGTTGTTCCAGTCGAATTTTCCAGAGTCTACGATGATACCGCCAATTGCCGTTCCGTGACCGCCGATGAATTTGGTGGTGGAGTGCACGATAATATCGGCCCCGTGCTCAAAAGGACGGCACAAAATCGGAGTTGCGAAGGTGTTGTCCACGATTAGAGGCACGCCATTTTCGTGGGCAATATTGGCGATGGCCTCGATATCCGCGACATCAATACGCGGATTGCCGATCGTCTCGCAAAACACGGCTTTTGTCTTTTCATTGATATAGGCGCGGAAATTTTCCGGATTGGATTGATCAGCAAAATGAACTTTAATACCGAGGCGGGGAAGAGTGTGGGCGAACAGGTTGTAGGTACCGCCGTAGAGGCTGCTGGAAGCGACAATCTCGTCTCCTGCATGCGCAATATTTAAGATGGCGAACGTAATGGCAGCTTGCCCGGATGCAGTCGCGAGTGCACCAACGCCACCTTCGAGCAGAGCAACACGCTTTTCAAACACATCCTGCGTCGGATTCATGATGCGTGTATAGATGTTCCCAAACTCTTTTAAACCAAACAGATTCGCTGCATGCTCTGTATCTCGGAAAACGTAGGAGGTCGTCTGATAGATCGGAACAGCACGTGAGCCTGTTACAGGGTCAACCTCCTGTCCACCGTGTACAGCAAGTGTTTCTGGCTTCCATTGTTGTTGATCGGACATGTTCATCTCTCCTTTTTCTATGGGAAATCGGAAAATAAAAAACGGAGCATTCTCCTGAGAAGAAGAAGGCTCCGATCATGCACGGGCTTGTGTTCATCTCTCAGAATCACTGGATTCTGCAGGAATTAGCACCATGCAGCTAATCTGCTGGTTGCCGGGTTTCGTAGGGCCTGTCCCTCCACCGCTCTCGATGAGAAAAAGTTGTTGTCGTAATTGTATGAAAATATACCCTCGCTGTCAATGTATAATAGACAGTTATCAGGGAGGTTTTTGTGTATATATGTATGAAAGCTCTTCACTCACGCCATTAATTTGTAACGGTTTTGTCTCAAGCTGTTCACATCCCGTGTGGCTACTACCACAGCGAAATAGGCGATAATGGTAGAAAATAGGGAGCAAGGTCTCATGGATGAAGCCAGATGCTCTTCGCGTTAGAAAAGTAAAAAAGCGTGTGATATCATGGAGGTGGTTACAACTGATCTGATCGTACATATAGGAGGATAAATAGCGATGAGCCATGGAGTAAAGGAAATGACACCACAAGAGCTGTTGGAAAAGCTGGAAGCCAAAGAGGAACTGCAAGTCATTGATGTACGTGAGGTCGATGAGTGGAATGCAGGTCATATCAAAGAGGCAAAGCTGATCCCACTCGGCTTTTTGCCGCATCGTATCGATGAGCTGGATAAGAACATTCCGATTGTGATGGTTTGCCGTAGTGGTGCCAGAAGCCATAATGCTACAGCGTATTTGAGTGAACAAGGGTATGACGTGGCGAATATGGTTGGCGGCATGCTCGCATGGCCAGGTGAAGTAGAACAGTAAGAAGTTTATAGAAACAGTGTGAATGCCTCCAGCGTGTAATCAGGAGGCATCTCGCATGGGACAAGTAGGGAGGAAGCAACCTATGAGTGAAGGAACACAATTGCAGCAGGAATCTGCGATGAAGAAACATTGGTTTCCAGTGTTAGCTGGTATTATCCTTTTGGCTATCGTCGGAGTATTTGGTTATAAGTACATGACAGAAGAGAAAATCGAGGTGTTGAAGCCCATCGCGGACTTCACCTTAGACAACAGTGACGGAACAACCTATACGTTTAATGCAAGTGCTGGCAAGGTACGACTGGTGGAGTTTATGTTTACCAACTGTCCGGATATTTGTCCGGCGACCACGTACAACATGGCCAAGCTGCAGGATCAGTTGAAGGAAAAGGGATTGTTCGGAGATAAAGTCGAGTTTGTTTCCATTACCTTTGACCCTGATAACGATACGCCGGAAGTCTTGCAGGAGTACGCAGCCAAATTCAAGGCAGATCAGAGTGGCTGGAAGTTCCTGCGCGGGGACGCTCAGGCTGTAGAGAAAGTGACGAAGGATTTTGGTATGATGGTCATTAAGCAGCCAGATGGTTCTTATGCCCATACGGCTCGCATGTTCCTTGTTGATGGAGATGGAAACATGCGCCGCGCGTACGGGATGGCAGCTGACATGGACATGGAAGTCATGATGAAAGAGATGGAACAGCTCGCTGACTAACGGGTATCCTCATAGGAGATATTTACGACTTCTTCTGTCTGATTTACGAATTCAATATGAACGAGTAACGCCCACCTGCGATTGCCCTCTTGAAGCAAGAGCTTAAACGTCTCTTCCGACGTGGTGGGCGTTTTTTGTTTTCGTCCGACGTGCAGGTAGTCCACAATTTGAGCGTTTGGATATCGCTTCATCGTTTCTTGCATCGCGAGCCTGCCCCATTTTGCATAGGGAGGCTGGGCATAGGTAGAGAGCGGCTGAAACAGGAGCAGTAAAAGTACGGTGGAGAGAAGGGGCATCATGTTCCGAAAGCGAAATAGGCGGTGAGCGGTTTGCACCTGCTTATCCTCTCCTTTTCGAAATGGTTTGCCATGTATTTTGAAGACTTTTCGGAATATCATTCGTAGAAAATAATGACAATGAAGTGCCGGGAGGTATTCGATGCATTACTTGCTTATCCCCTTATTTGGCGTTCCCGTTCTGTTGGGCGTTCTGGCGGTGATTTTTCAAAAGCCTCCGTTTTGGAAAAAATGGGGACTAACAATTGCTTCAGCTGTATTGATTTACGGAGGCTGCTTCGCCGCGAATGTACATTGGCAAATGAAGTATGGCATTCCGGTGTTACCCACAGAGGCTGACTTGGAGGTATTTTTATACTTTTGTATCTTCCTGGTGTTTGTTTGTATCCTCATGTATATTGGCTTTTTGATCACGATGAGAAAACAGTTCTGGAAGATGAACCTCGTTTTTCTATGCACAGCCGTTGGGTTGTTTAGCTTTTTTGCTGCTGCCTTTTTAGGCATGGGGCCCTTTTTGAAGAAAGCGGAGTACATTACAGTCGTACAAAAAGCAAAAGACCAGTGGAAATTGGCGAAGATGGACAATGAGAAGCCCATTGATATCGCCATTGTATACAGCAGGCAAGACTGTACCAAAAATTGTGCCGGGTATCCGTATACAAGTCTGATTCTGGTAGGGAATCAATCAGATAAACCGTTGGAGATCGATTTGAAACTGCGATTGCAAAACAAAAGCGGCTCCGTATTAAAGGAAATCGAGGCAGTACCACTAAAGCTCTCTTCAGGAGAAATTACGGAGGTATGGACGGACGACTCCTATGCGAAGCACGACTTTTGGGCAAGGGCAAGTGTCGTTACTAATGATCGAGTTACCGATTTGGAGTATCAGTATTCGATTATTGACCGAAGATGAATGTGTGGAATAGACAAGACTGGGTGAAACGAACGTCATACGTTGTGATATAATAAGAATGGCATGCTTGGTTCGGGTTCCCATAATCATGCACGACGATGTTAGGAGGAAAGAGATTGAGCGACGTTAAGATTTTCGCGATGGGCGGCCTCGGCGAGATCGGAAAAAATATGTACTGCGTCGAGTATGAGGACGAAATCATCATTATTGACTGTGGGGTAAAGTTCCCCGAGAATGAAATGTTTGGTATTGATCTGGTTATCCCGGATATTTCTTATCTGAAGGACAACCAGCATAAGATAAAAGCACTTTTGTTGACGCACGGACATGAGGATCACATCGGAGCGATTCCTTATATTTTACGGCAAATCAAGGTGCCGATTTACGGTGGTCGTCTGACCCTGGGCTTGGTTAAGGCGAAGCTGGAAGAGCACCGTTTGCAAAATGAAGTGAAGCTGATTCCAATTTCGGAAGATACGGAAATTCCTTTTGCCAAGCTGAAGGCGACATTCTTCCGTACGAACCACAGTATTCCGGATTCCCTGGGAATTGTGCTCTATACACCAGAGGGAATGGTCATTCACACGGGTGACTTCAAGTTTGACATGACACCAGTCGGACAAACAACGGAGTACGGAAAAATTGCACGCATTGGTGCGAGCGGGGACGTCTTGGCGCTTTTGTCCGACAGTACGAACAGTGAGCGTCCTGGATTTACGATGTCGGAGAGAACGGTAGGGGAAGGGATTCTCGATGTGGTACGCAAAGCGCGTGGACGTATCATCCTGGCTACCTTTGCTTCCAACGTGCATCGCCTGCAACAAGTGGTAGACGCTGCCGAGCAATGCAATCGCAAAGTGGCGGTTATTGGTCGCAGTATGGAAAAGGTTTTCTTGATTGGACAAGAGCTGGGCTACATCCAAATGCCAGAGGGCATGTTGATTGATATTAAGCACATTGACAATTACGCGGACAACCAAGTGCTAATTATTTGCACGGGTAGTCAAGGTGAGCCGATGGCAGCGTTGACCCGGATTGCTTCCGGATCGCACCGTACTGTTTCCATTTATCCAGAAGATACGGTTATCATTTCCGCATCCCCGATTCCTGGGAACACGATCAACGTCAGTCGCACGATAGACAAGCTGTACCGTGCAGGTGCCAACGTGGTATTGAGTCATGCGTTTGACATCCACGCATCTGGACATGGCAGCAGTGAAGAATTGAAGCTCATGCTCAACTTCATTCGTCCGAAATATTTCATCCCGATTCACGGGGAATACCGGATGCTCAAGACTCACTCCAAGCTGGCGCAACAGGTTGGGATCGAGGAGAGCAATATCTTTATTATGGACAACGGCGAAGTACTGAACTGCAACCGCGAAAAAGCGTGGCTCAGCAAAGTACAAGCAGGGATTGTCCTCATTGATGGCAGTGGTATCGGTGATGTGGGCAATATCGTCCTGCGCGATCGTAAGCATTTAGCTGAGGATGGCTTGATGGTCGTGGTTGTCAGCCTCGATATGAAGAACTTCAAAATTTTGACGGGCCCAGATATTGTGAGCCGGGGCTTCGTTTACGTACGCGGTTCGGAATCCTTGATTCAGGAAGCGACACAGCTGGTTCGTGGGCGTCTTCAGGAAGCATTGGATAAGAAAATCAAGGAATGGTCTGAGCTGAAGTCACAGATCAATGAAGTGATCAAGCCGTTCATTTACGAAAAAACAGGCCGAAATCCAATGATCCTTACCATTTTGATGGAAGTGTAGCTGGTCACCACTTCTGCTTTCTCGGATAGGCGCAATCGGGTTATAATAATAAGTAAGATGAACACGTGATATAAAGGAGAGGTTGCCCAATGATGTCTTATGAAGCATATATGAGCCAAGTAATTCAACCGATGCGCGATGAGTTGACTCGCAACGGTTTTCAAGAGCTCCGCACTGCTGAAGAAGTAGAACAAGCACTGCCAAACGCAAAAGGCTTGTCACTTGTCGTAGTAAACTCCGTTTGTGGCTGCGCGGCAGGACTCGCTCGTCCAGCAGTTGTACATTCCTTGAATCACGCTACAAAGCCTGATAACATCTTCACTGTATTCGCAGGTCAAGACAAGGAAGCAACTGCAAAAGCACGTGAGTATTTCGAAGGCTATGCACCGTCTTCCCCATCCTTCGCGATCATGAAGGACGGCAAAATCATGACGATGGTCGAGCGTCATCAGATCGAGAACAATGAACTGGCAACAATCGCAGGCCTGTTGACCAACGCTTACGACACTTACAAATAAGAAAGCACGAACCTCACAAGGCGCTCGGTAACGGGCGTCTTTTTTTACAGACTTGGTGTTACTAATCGTTTGAAATGTGGCTGTAGGGGAGAGAAGAATATTTCCAGACTAGGCTCCAGGCTCCGTCCTTCAGGAAGCCCGGACTGTCCGCTCCGAAGTGATTTGCGGGGAAACGCAAAAGTGGTAGCCGCTTCGTTGTATGGGCACGTTGCGTTTCTATTTCCCGCTAATCACTTCTCCGCTAGGTGGGACTCCACAAGTCGCTACGTCTGGAAATATTCTTCTCTTGCGTTACTGATGACATCCTTACATTCTTTTAAGGCTTTAAAAAAACGATTAACACTAAAAGCTCGTAGAGGAAACAGGAGAAATAAGCGAAGATCTTAGGGCCACCGACCGAGACGCAATGCAAAAAGCGAAACACGCCTTTAAGCGGCCACCTCTGAAATGCATCCTGAAACGACCACTTTGGACGCGGTTTCGCTTTTTGCATGGAGTCGTGCAGTCAATCCCTCAGGGGGTGGCCCTAGAAGCTGAGCGTTTTCTCCTGTTTCCTCCCCAGCACTAAAGCAACGACTTGAGTTTTCTAGTTATGTGACTACGGTGGGGAGAAGAATATTTCCAGTCTAGGCTCCAGGCTCCGTCCTACTGGGGGTTAAAACTGCCCGCTCCGAAGGGATTCGCGGGGAAACGCAAAAGGGGTAGCCGCTTCGTAGCACGGGCACGTTGCGTTTCTGTTGCCCGCTAATCCCTTCTCCGCTAGGTGGGACTCCACAAGTCGCTACGCCTGGAAATATTCTTCTTTGTCGTAACTGAATAAATTCTTCCATCTTTTAAGGCATTAAAAAATCGGATAACACGAAAAGCTCGCAGAGGAAACAGGAGAAAACAGCGAAGATCTTAGGGACACCTACAGAGACGCAATGCAAAAAGCGAAACACGCCTTTAAGCGGCCACCTCTGAAATGCATCCTGAAACGACCACTTTGGACGCGGTTTCGCTTTTTGCATGGAGTCGTGCAGTCAATCCTCTAGGGGGTGGCCCTAGAAGCTGAGCGTTTTCTCCTGTTTCCTCCCCAGCACTACAGCAGCGACTTAAGGTTTCTAGTTATGTGGCTCCGAAGTGATTCGCGGAAAATATTCTTCTCTGTAGTGAAAAAGGGTTACCTTTTCTGATTTATTGGGATTGATTTCCTTTTATTATTATACTAAAATGTTTAATAAGTATAATAACGGAGGAGGAAGAGAGAATGAGCAAGCTGGTAGTGATTACAGGCGTGACACGTGGTTTGGGTAGGGCGATGGTCGAGCGCTTTCACGAAGCAGGCTGGACGGTTGCAGGATGCGGTCGTTCGGAGAAAGAGGTGCAAGGGCTGCGTCAGCAATTCGGGGAACAGCATTATTTCTCTGTCGTCGACGTTTCGGTGATGGAGCAGGTGGAAAAGTGGGCCGAGGAAGTCAGAGCCGAGGTAGGAGTTCCCGATCTGCTAATTAACAATGCCTCCATTATCAACCGGAACAGTCCTGTCATGAATCTTGATGCAAGTGAGTTTTCGAGAGTAATGGACATCAATGTGAATGGTGTTTTCTATGTGATTCGTGCCTTTTTACCGTCTATGGTTCAGCGCGCAAATGGCGGAGTCGTTGTAAATATTAGCTCGTACTGGGGAAGACATGGGGAAGCGTTTTTATCGCCGTACTGCGCATCGAAGTTCGCCATCGAAGGATTGACGCAATCATTGGCAGCAGAATTACCGGAGGGAATGGCAGCAGTGGCGCTTGATCCAGGAGGCAGTATCGATACTTCCATGCTCCAATCATGCTCGCCAGAAGATGTGGACACTGCACCGAATCCGGTAGAATGGAGCCATGTGGCGGTACCGTACATTATCGGACTTGGTCGGCAAGACAACGGAAAGTCGCTCACCTGCCCACCTGTTAGGATCAACTGAATCACTTTTCACAGGCTGTCGGGGATATCCCGGCAGCTTTTTTGTATGAAAAAAATCTCCCGTATAAGGGAGACCTTGTTCATGGAGACTCATTTAATGTAGGCTTTCCAGCTTGTATTAATACCTTATTTTTCCCTAATAACATAGCCAGTATTAAAATGAATAGCCCCGTTGCAACAAGAAGCCACTCAATTTTAACAACATCTGCGATCGGTCCAAAAATAAGCATACCCATTGGCATCATCGAAGTGGAAATCATGCCAAACACACCAAATATTCTTCCCAAATAGTTTTCATCCACTTTCTCTTGAACCAAGACCATTGTGGGGGTATTGAAAATGGGCATAGCGACTCCAAATAGAGCCATGAAAACCAGATAAATCCAAAAGTTCGGAATGATACCAAGGGCGAATGTGCAGGCACCCATGATAAAACTCGCGAATGTCATGGTATGCACTCTGTTTGTAAAGCCTCCCCACGAGGCAATAATTCCTCCGCCAGCCATCATCCCGACTGAAAAAGCAATTTCGATTGCTGTTAATCGCCAAACCTCGTCACCGAAGCTGCGTGTAACCTGCAGTGGCGTCAAAAATGCAGCAGGTGCCATCAAGATAAAGAAGAAGGCGAAGAATAAAAAGAATTTCTTCAGAAAATCATTGTTGTTAATGTAAGTTAATCCTTCTTTAAAATCGCTGAAATAGCTTGTTTTTTGTATTTCCGAAGCCTTCTCGTGTAGAGGAATCTTAAGGAAGATGAGCAATGTAGCAATGGCAAGCATTGCAGTTATGACATCGATAAAGAAAATCATTTCAATGGTAGACATGGTAAGTAATGCAGCGCTCACCATTGGAGATACGAACATAATCACAGCATGCAAGCTTCCGTTTATTCCATTCACTCTCGTCAGTTGGTCGCTTGGTACAATTTGCGGCAAAATAGCTCCGACAGCAGGGGTTTGAATGCCTGCTCCGACTGCACGAATAGCAGCCATGAGAAAGAGCAACCAAGTCGCATTGTATCCCATTAAAAAGACGACCGCGAGTATAAGCGTGGCAAAGGCAATCATTGCATCCGCATAAATGATCAGCAATTTTCGATTGTAGCGGTCTGCCCAAACTCCCGCAACAGGGGATAACAGAAAAGTAGGGATGAAGCCGCAAATGATATATAACGTCATCATGATACCCGATTGCGTATTCAGCGTTATATACCACATCATCGCATATTGAACGAAAGATGATCCAAAAAGTGAAATCGCCTGACTGCTTAGAAAGAGAATAATGTTCTTTTTCCAATGTGGTTTTGGCGCTACTTGATCGTTTGCTTCCATCACTTATGTTTGCCCTCTCTTTCTCTCGTTCTCGAAAGACATTCCTATATTAGCATATGACTGTTTGTAGTGATTTCTTCTGGATTGCTATTTAGGCTACCCGACTGCCGCAAATAACTCTCAGGTAATACAAACCTCCACTTTCTCGTTCGACTTTTTAACTTACATAAAATTTATTAAAAAAAGTTGCGATCTTTTTCCACCATTTTCCGTCGTATTAAAGTGTACAAGCAAAAAGGCGATAGCTGCGCAGCGTACCTTTTTGGACCTGTAGCCCTCGATACAGGTTTTGGATATGGGGAGGAAGACAGATGCAGGACGACAGGCTGATCATTGAGGAGGTCCTCCAAGGAAACAAAGAGGCGTATTCTCAGATCATACAAAAATACAACAAAAGGGTCAGGTTGCTCATTCGCAAGATGATCGGACAGCCGCATCTTGAGCAGGACATGGCTCAGGAGATCTTTATCAAGGTGTATTACCATTTGGGTGACTACAGCAAAAGCTACGAATTCGGTGCCTGGCTCTACAGGATTGCCACCAATTATTGCTTTGATGAGCTGCGTAACCGGAAACGATCGATTCCGGTTGCAGAAGCAGAGATTGAACTGGCTACCAATCATACACCTGAACTCGAGTACCTTGCGAAAGAGCAGAAAGTCTTTTTACAAAATCGAATGATGACCCTGGAGTCCAAATACCGTGTCGTCCTGGAACTACGTTACCTCCAATTTTTGAGTTATGAGGAAATTAGCGAGGAGCTGGATGTGCCCATCAGTACGGTGCGAACACGTCTCTCCAGAGGTAGGGCCAAGCTCAAAAATGCCATTACGAATTCGGGTAAAGGAGGGGACCTCCACCTATGACATGCTTGGATACATTTATGCTGAAAGCGTATTTGGAAGACGCGCTTCCTTTGCGAATGAAACAAGAAGTACAACGGCATCTGGATACATGCAGCTGGTGCCAGAGTAAGTTTGAGCAATTTTTGGATGAGCAAGATACATCCGACGATGCTGCGGACGATGTATGGCAGACGGAGGCCACTATCCAAAATGTCATGGACAAGCTCCCCGCCTACCCGATGAACGTACTTAAACTCAAACCAATACAACAACAACCGGTTCAAATGAATTGGAAAAAACGGAGTGTGGATATTGTGAAGAAAACAACGATTGCAGTTGCCGGATTGGCTATGGTTGTCACATTCGGAACAGCAGTTTCTCCTACGTTTGCGAGCTATATGAATGGGATTTATGCGTCGATCAATCCGAGCGAAATAACGGTAACAAAAGGGCCTTACAACGCGAAACAAGTAGTCAACCTGTTTGATAAAAAGCAGACAGACATTGGCGTGAAGAAAGCGGCAGAAAACGGCTTTGTACAGCCGCTTGACATGAAGGTGACAGACCAAGGTCTGACCATGGAAATCAGTGCGGTTGTAGCAGATCCCTTGCGTATCATGGTTCTGGGCTCGGTGAAGGACTCGTCAGGCAAAAAGATTCCTTCGTTCTGGAAGGATCAGTTCTCAATTATTTCAGGTGACACTGTTCATGAATTCAGGGAAGTTCGACTGAAAGACAAAAATGGCAAAGTAATCACGTATTTAGATGATCAATCAGAATTGCTGAGATGGCTGCCGCTGCCGAACGGTGAAAACTTCGCCTACGGAGGACAACTGGGTGTATACTTTAATGAAGCGAATCCGATGCCGGACGAATTGATTTTGGAAATGCGCGTGAAGCGCCTGACAGATACGAAAGGCACGTGGAATTTCGATATACCGATTGATATGCGACCAGCAAAAGCAGCCATGAAAACAGTAGCGTTAAACAAGGAATTAAAAACTCCAACAGGGGCAACAGTAGAGCTAAAAGAAGCGCGCTTTGCCCCCACTGCTACGCAGCTAGAGTTCTCAAACAGCAATCCGAATGAGAAAGTAGTGGCGGGTTTTCGTTACGAGCTTGTCGATGAAAAGGGGACTGTAGTGGGCAAATGGGATGATATGATTAATTCCGATGAAAGGGATCACAATCTCAATATCATAGGCATGAGCTATGGCTCGTCGGTTGACTTCACAACGAAGTGGCAGCCAAGTAGGAGTTTTGTCCATACGTACATGCCGCTGGACCCAGCAAAAAACTTGACAATGAAGCTCGATACTGTCTATACAGGAGAGAAAGTCTCTTCTCAAACCAAGCTATCTCTTGCTGAACTGGAGAAAAATCCGAAAAAAGTGGATGTAGCTGGGAACCAAATCACGTTTAAATCGATCGAAATGGAAGTTGATGAGGGGGATACCTTAATCGATATTCCAGTGGAAGCCATTCTTGCCAAAGATATTGTGGGACTTCCAAAGCTATTGACGGTAAAGGACGAAAACGGGAATGAGGCCAGAGTAGTAAGGTTAATGGTCAACAAAAAAGAAAACCAAAATGGTACGATAAAACTCGAAGGGAAGCTAGAAGTGCTCTTTGAGAAAAAAGATGTGAAGGAAATAACAGTTGTCCTCGATCATGTAATAAAAGAGAACAAAGTCGATTGGGAAGTGCAAATTAAGGGAGAAAAGAAGTAGGGTAATGAACGAGCCGCTCGTTCCTGTAAAAGGATCGGGCGGCTTCTTTGCAATTGAAATCAGTATTTGGCAACCTCAGTTCGTTGTTCCCGATGAAAATAAGCATGTAACAGACAGAGCAGGACCGAGGCGGCAGAGACAAATGTTGCCAAGAGTAGAGTTGGATGAATGCCGCCATTGTCATACATGAATCCCATAGCCAAGGGTCCCAGTAGCCTTCCACCCGTAGTAATCGCCCCAACAACCCCCAAATAAAACGGTGCATTCTCCCCAGTTTTTTCCGATATAAAAGTAGGAATAGTCGGCGAGATAAGCATTTCTCCAAATGTAGTGATAACCATTCCGACAACAAATGCGTAATAACTACCGTGGTAGACAAGCATACACCCAAAACCGACAGCATACGCGATGGTACTGACGACGAGTTGGGCAGACAAGCTCTGATTCACGAGCCGCTTGATCCAGGACGTGATGGGTTGCCCAGCAAAAATGATGATACCGTTGATGGTCCACAGCCAGCTATATGAAGAAAGAGGCATACCTTGTTCGGTAATATAAGGAGCTACGCCTGTGTTCCATACCGTGTTTGAAAAGAAAATGAATGCTGCGCCTAATGCCATAAACAAGTACAATTGGTAGCGCAATAACAGGGTAAAGTTGTTTTTCTCGTGCTGTTTTTGCTGTTCCTCCTGTTGCTCTCCGACCAGCTCTTGATGTGAAATATTCTTCATAAAAAGGAAGAAGAACAGGGCAAACAATAAGGTGCTCGTACTGTTGAACCAAAATGTTAGCTGGAAGGATAAAGTGGCAATGACACCTGCCAAAGCGGTTCCGATTGCCATCCCTAGGTTGTTTCCGACATAGACAATGTTAAACAATTCTCGGCGCTGTTCTTTCCAGCGAAAGCCGATAAATGCCTGAATGGCAGGAAACGACAAGTTGAACGTAAAGCCAAGCCCCATCATTAGAATCAGGTAGACAGGCCAGCTCTGAACGAAAGGAATGGAAAATTGAATAAGTCCTTGAATAATCAATGCGCCGACAATGAGACGCTTAGCACCTAATCGATGAAACAACGAACCGCCGATGAATTGGCCAAAGATTCCGGCGAGAGATTGGATCATCAAGACGAATCCAGCTTCTGTCATCGAGCGTTGCAAAATGGTATGTACGTATAAGGTAGTAAGTGGCCACATAAAGGCGCTCCCGGAGGAGTTAATAAAGCTGGCGATGAGGAAGAAAATGGCCTCACGTGGATAGCGATTGAGGAAAGCTGATGGTGATATCACGCGAATACACCCCTTACCATTAAGGATAAGAATAGTATAGCGAACATTCTAAACTTTGTAAATTAAAATGTATATAATGTCACAGGTACCCAAATAAAGGCTGCTCCACTTTTGTCGAATTCGAGTATACTAAACAAAGTGGAGAGATGACATCAACTGAGGATAAAGAGAATAAAGGTGGACTTTATGAGAATATGGAAACGAGTGTTGCTCCTTCTGCTTGTCGTGATGGCTACGACAGCTGGATATTACGGATACTCTTTTTATCAATTTGCTCAAAATATTCAAGAGCCCAACATTGCACCGCCTAGTGGTGGGAATTCCACCAAAGCAGCAGAAATACCCGAGTGGGATGGCAAGGAACGTGTCAACATCCTGCTGATGGGAGTAGACCGCAGAGGAATGAAAAATAACGGGCTTCCTCGTTCTGACTCCATGATGCTGGTCAGCATCGATCCTGCGGGGAAACGTTATGATATGTTCTCAATTCTGCGTGATACGTATGTAGATATTCCCGGTAAAGGCAGCTCGCGAATCAACTCTGCGATTGTAGATGGTGGGCCTGAGCTGGCAATGGAAACCGTTAGTCAGTTCACTGGACTTCCGGTAGATCGTTACGTCATTACTGACTTTGAAGGCTTCAAGGCTTTGATTGATGCAGTGGGCGGAGTCGAGATCGATGTAGAAAAAAACATGTACTATCATGACCCGACAGACAAAGGTGTCTACGATATTAATCTGAAAAAGGGTCTGCAAAAGCTGGATGGAGACAAAGCCTTGCAATATGTCCGTTTCCGCCATGATGCGACCTCAGATTATACACGGACGGAGCGACAACGCAAATTGATGTCGGCTGTCGTGAATCAGATGAAGAATGGCACGACGTTGATTCAGCTTCCTACGATTTTGAAGGAAGTAACCCCGTATATTCAAACCAATATTAGTTCGGTGGACATGCTGAAGCTGTCTGCACTCGGATTAAAGTTGGACACGCTACAGCCCGGTAATTATCAATTGCCGCCAATGGGGATGTTCCGTGAATCGAACCGCGCAGGCTCTGTTTTGATTCCAGATGTCGATCAGGTTCAGTCTTTTATGCAAGAAAAAATAGCTCCTCCGAAGGCGACCGAAACGACAGGTCAATCTGTGGACGGAAGTACGGACAGCACGCCAAATTGAGCGTGCTGTTCTTCTCTTCGTAAAACTTTTCCTTCTATTACTATTGACGTAATATTTCCGAAAAGGATATAATCCGTTTTGTATCATGATGAAACCCAAAAAACGAACATAATATACGTAGATATCTTTCTTATCAAGAGAGGCGGAGGGACAGGCCCTATGAAGCCCGGCAGCCGGTTCATTTTCGAATGAACGTCGCGGTGCCAATTCCTACAAGGTTGTTTGGATCTTGTATAGATGAGAAGGGTGGATGCGAACGTATACATTGCGTTGCAGCCCCTTTTTCGTTTATGAAAAAGGGGTTTTTCTATTTTATCAAGATTGTGGTCGGGAGGTGGATGCGTTGATCCAACTGCGTCATTTGCATAAAAGCTATCAAGTACAAGGGAAAACCATCCCAGCATTAACGGGGATCGACCTTTCCATAGAGCAAGGAGAAATATACGGGATTATCGGACACTCTGGTGCAGGAAAAAGTACGTTGATCCGGTGCATCAATTTGCTGGAGCGCCCAACTTCGGGGGAAGTTATTGTAGACGGCGTCGATTTGACAAAGCTGGCTGAAGGGAAGCTGCAAGAAAAGCGCCGGGCAATCGGTATGATTTTTCAGCACTTTAACTTGCTGTCTTCTTCGACAGTCGGCGAAAATGTCGCGTTTCCACTCAAGCTGGCAAAGCGCCCAAAGGCAGAGATTGATAAGAAAGTAACCGAGCTGCTGAAGCTGGTTGGCTTGGAGGCACATAAGGACAAATATCCGTCCCAGCTGTCTGGCGGACAGAAGCAACGTGTCGGGATTGCCCGTGCGCTCGCGAATGATCCAAAAGTGCTGCTCTGTGACGAAGCTACATCGGCTCTCGATCCGCAGACGACGAACTCCATTCTGGCACTCCTCTTGGACATCAACCGCAAGCTGGGCTTGACCATTGTGTTGATTACCCACGAGATGCACGTCATTCGCTCCATTTGTGATCGTGTCGGCGTGATTGATGGAGGAAAGATCGTCGAGTCGGGTAACGTACTGGATGTATTCCTTCGTCCGAAGCATCCAACGACACAAGAATTCGTGGAGCAAGTAGCGGATTCTACTGAACTACGTGAAGCTGTCGAGCACGAAAAGGCCTCGGGGAACCGCACGATCGCTCGTGTCACCTTCCTCGGTGAAAAAACGTATCAGCCGATCCTATTCCAAACGATGCAAGAGACAGGTACGGTCTTCAGCATTTTGCAGGGAACGATCTCCCGCATGAAGGATACGCCGTATGGTCAGTTGGTGATCGAGCTAGAAGGCGATGTCGCACAGAATCAAAAGACCATCGAGACGCTGCGCCAACGTGGCTTGGAAGTAGAGGTGATATAAATGGACTGGACATTCGAAAATGTGGATTGGGCTGAAATCGGCGTAGGTACGATGGACACGCTCACGATGCTCGGCTTTTCCACCCTGTTTACCGTCTTGATTGGTTTGCCGCTGGGAATCATTCTGTTCTTGACCTCACGCGGACAGCTTTTACAAAACCGCTCTTTTTATACGATGGCATCATTCGTGGTCAATGTATTGCGCTCGGTACCGTTTATCATTTTGATGATTTTGCTGATTCCTGTGACGAAGATGATCGTAGGAACCTCACTCGGCGTACTTGGTGCCATTCCGCCGCTCGTGTTCGGTGCCGCTCCGTTTTTCGCACGTTTGGTAGAAACCTCTCTGCGTGAGATTGATAAAGGCGTGATTGAGGCTGCACAATCCATGGGAGCTTCTAACTGGCAGATCGTCTGGAACGTCCTTTTGCCAGAGTCTAGGTCAGGCCTGATCGCGGGTATTACGATCACGACGGTTACGCTGGTCTCCTACACTGCGATGTCTGGGGTAATTGGCGGTGGTGGTTTGGGTGACTTAGCGATCCGATACGGTTATCAGCGTTTCCAAACCGATGTCATGATTGTGACTGTTGTTATTTTGCTCGTGATGGTACAGATCTTACAATCGCTGGGGGACCGTCTGGTTCTCAAGTTCAGCCGTAAGTAGGATCATTCCATATAGGGTTTCAAAAAAATAAGATAAATACATGCAAGGGGGAAATCATTCATGAAAAAGCTAGTCGTATCTGTACTTTCTACTGTGTTGGCATTTTCTTTGGCAGCTTGCGGAGGCAAAACGGAAACAGCACCTGCTCCAGCTGAAGGCGGCGCACAAGGCGGACAACAGGAAGTAACATTGAAGGTAGGCGCTTCTCCCGTTCCACACACAGCAATCTTGAAGCTGGTTCAACCAAAACTGAAAGAACAAGGCGTGAACTTGGAAATTAAAGAGTTCACCGATTACGTACAACCTAACGTTCAAGTGAACGAGAAACAACTCGACGCAAACTTCTTCCAGCACAAGCCTTACCTGGAAGAGTTCAATAAAGGACAAAACATGAACCTGGAGCCAGTAGTGGCTGTACACATTGAGCCATTCGGCGCTTACAGCAAAAAAGTGAAATCTGTAGACGAATTAGCTGATGGCGCAACAATCGCGCTGCCAAACGATCCGACAAACAGTGGTCGTGCACTCGCACTCTTGGAGAAAAACGGCGTAATCAAGCTGAAAGAAGGCGCTGGCATCAGCGGTACAGTGAAAGACGTAGTAGAGAACAAGAAAAACCTGAAGTTCAAAGAAGTAGAAGCAGCAATGTTGCCACGCGTTCTGGAAGAAGTAGATTTGGCGCTGATCAACACCAACTATGCACTGGAAGCAAAGCTCGTACCAACCAAAGATGCGCTGTTTATTGAAGACAAAGATTCTCCATATGCGAACTTCTTGGTAGCTCGTCCTGACAACAAGGATTCTGAAGCAATTCAAAAGCTGGTTAAAGAACTGAACTCACCTGAAGTGAAAAAGTTCCTTGAAGATGAATACAAAGGCGCGATTATTCCAGCGTTCTAAAGTAGAAATAATTGATCGATCAACAAAACCCAACTGGCCTACAAAGCTGGTTGGGTTTTACTTTTATTTATAATGTAGTGAATTTTCGTAAAATTAAATTAAATCTATAGCAACCCTGTTTTCAACCCAATTCCGGTCGAGTATATTGTGTTTGAAGTGAGAAAATATAGATAAGGGGGAATTTTCTGATGAAACGAAATCTCAAGTTGTTTCTTGGCGCGATGCTGGTCGCCGGAAGCGTGTTAGCTGGATGCTCCACAAGTACGCAGCCATCAACGACAACCCCACCAGCCGAGGGAACCGCAGCGCCCGCTGAAAAGCCTGCAAATGCAAAGCCGCAAGCATTTCGGGCGAACATTATGAGTGAGCCTGCGACAGCGGACCCCGGTCTTGCAAAGGATGCCACTGCTGGAGCAATTGTTCGGGCTACGTTTGATGGCTTGACTCGCTTCGATGCAAACGCAAAGCCAGTGAATTCAGTAGCATCCGATATAAAAATCTCGGATGACAAACTGGTGTATACGTTCACGCTCCGCGATTCTAAATGGAGCAATGGTGATCCAGTGACTGCCCATGACTTCGTGTATGCATGGAAGCGTGCACTTAGCAAGACCCTCGGTGCTGAGTATGCCTATCAGCTGTACTACGTTAAAAACGCGAAGCTGATTCACGAAGGCAAGGCGAAGCCAGACGAGCTCGGTGCGAAGGCAATCGATGACAAAACACTGGAAGTCACGCTGGAGAATCCTACGCCTTACTTCCTGGAGCTGACGTCTTTCTACACATACTACCCGGTTAACCAAAAAGTAGTGGAAGCCAATCCGAAATGGGCAAACGAAGCGGCAACGCACGTAAGCAACGGTCCATTTAAAATGAAAGCGTGGGAGCACAAGAGCAAGATCATACTGGAAAAGAATGAGCACTACTGGGAAAAAGACGTAGTGAAGCTCGATCGCATTGAGTTTACGATGATCGAGGACGATAATACAGCCCTGTCCATGTTCGAGAACGGAGAGCTGGATTGGGCAGGTCAGCCACTCGGCGGGCTTCCCACCGATGCGATTCCGACATTGAAAGAAACAGGCAAGCTCGTGGTGCATCCAAAAGCGACGATGTACTGGTACAAGTTGAACACGACAAAAGGCCCGCTCAGCAATGTAAAAATTCGTAAAGCATTGGCATACTCGGTTGACCGTCAGACCATCGTGGATAACATTACACAAGTAGGCCAAGTGCCGACGATGGGGATGTTGCCGCAATCCATGATTATCAATAAAGATGGCTACTTCAAGGATAATGATGTAGAAACAGCCAAAAAGCTGTTGGAAGAAGGCATGAAGGAGCTTAACGTAACAAAGCTACCTCCGATCACTTTGTCTTACAATCCAAGCGACAGAAATAAGAAAATTGCTGAGGCGCTTCAGGACCAATGGAAACAAAAACTTGGCATTGAAGTAAAGCTCATGGTGAAGGAGGGCACTGTTCACATACAGGATATGCATCAACTCAATTACGAAATAGGCCGTATCGGCTGGAATGCAGACTTTAATGATCCAATGAACTACCTGGAAATGTTCCGAGATGATAATACAGGCAACAACGACACGGGCTGGGAAGATCCGCGCTATCAGGAGCTGCTCAAGCAGGCATCGGTAGAAACTGACCAAGAGAAGCGCAAGCAGCTGTTTGGAGAGGCTGAGCAAATCTTCATGGATGCCATGCCTTTGATCCCCATGTTCACGGATGTGGATGTATGGGTGCAAAGCGACAAGGTAAAAGGCGTACAAGTGGATGGTCTCGGATTTATAGACTTGAAGTGGGCAGAAATGACGGAGTAATGAGAATAACAAAAATCCCGAGGCCAACGAAATTGCTGGTCTCGGGATTCTTTTCTATTAGAATCCAAAATCAAGTGTCTTGCCTGTCTCCGCATACGTCTTGATCGACGAGAGCATCATCGGCCAATTGTTGCTGGCGCTTGCGTGGGAGGGGTGGTTTTCTGTCCATTGATCCTGAATCAGCGTCAGCTTGGTGCAGCCGCCAATCGGTTCTAAGGTAATCGTGACGCGAGACTGTAATTCCGCATGATTCTCGTAGTAGGCAGGACCAGGATGTTCAGTGAAACTGAAAATGTGATGAGGATCGAACTGCAAAATCTTTCCGTATACATGCACTGTATCGTCACCGTCTTTTCCCGGACCAACATAAGCCATCTCATCGCCTACTTGAAAAGTCGACTGAATCGTACAGCCAAAGAAAGTACTCTTTACGCCATTATCGGAAGTAAGGACATGCCAGACGTGCTCTGGCGTAGCATCAATGTAGAAATCAAAGCGAAGATCCATCGTTTTACCTCCTGATATTTTCATTTGGGAATTGTAATCGGGTCTCCCAACTACTACTCTTACTATAAGAAGAATTTGGTAGGGTGTATTGTAAAAACACGACAGGAGGCGCACCTTGGAAAATAAGACTGCCAAGCTCCCAAAGGGTGTTCTGCATGCCATGATTGGACGGAAGAAATTTTCGCTTGCCAGATACGAGCCATCTGCTGAAATTAGCTACTTTGTGCAGCACTACTGGGTCGTCAGGTGGGATTTGCGTACAGAACTTCCTTACTCACAAACCGTACTCGCTCATCCCAATGTGAATCTGGTGTTTGAAAAAGGAGCAACAGGCATTTTTGGTGTAGCCCGCACGACTTCCTCGCATCTTTTAGAGGGACAAGGTCAGGTGTTCGGAGTGAAATTTGTGCCGGGAGGTTTTTATCCGTATCTGAATGCCCCGGTATCAAGGCTAAGTGGCACTTCTACGAGTCTGGAAGCTGTATTTGGTGTTGAGACTGAGCAGCTCGAGAAAGAAGTGTTAAGCCTGCCAGATGATGAGCAAATGGTGAAAAGAGTAGAAGCCTTTCTATTCGAACATTTGCCCAAGCCAGACCCGAATGTAGCGCGCATCAGTGAAATCGTCAGGATGATCCAGGCCGATCGATCCGTACTCAAGGTCGAGGATGCGGTACAATTGACCGGAATGAACACACGGACAATGCAGCGCTTATTTGACCGTTATGTAGGTGTCAGCCCGAAGTCGGTCATCCAACGATACAGACTGCATGAGGCGGCAGAACAGATTGACCAGGGAACGGTCCAAGATTGGCTGGACCTGTCTACCTCTCTTGGTTACTATGATCACTCTCACTTCATTCGAGATTTTCGAGCAATCGTCGGTGTAGCCCCGAATGAATATCGACGAACCCAAATGTAATCATAGTGAACCCCTTCGCCTTCTGGCTGGAGGGGTTGTTTTTGCTGCATAAATTCTCTTGTACGAGGCATACTTCACATGATGAAAAATACTAAATTTATTTCCTTTAATAGAATTTGATGTTTGAATAAAACATAATTAATTTTACTTAAAATGTCTTCAATATTACTAAAAATGCAGTATATTTGTGGAGTAGCTTTCAATGAAGTTTTACCGATAGAAAAAAGGGGGTCAACACCGTGAAAAAAAGCGTTTTTGCAGCAATGAGTTCTATCCTGGTTTTGAGTGCGGCGCTGGCAGGCTGTGGCGGCGGCGGTGAGAAAGCAGGCGAGCAAGGCAATGCTTCTAAGGAGCAAACAAGTGGTCCTAAAGAATTGAGAATGAACATGATGTCCGAGCCACCAACTGCTGACCCTGCATTGGCTGAGGATTCTACTTCCAGTGCGGTTCTGCGTGCAACATTTGATGGTCTCACCCGTATTGGCGAAGATGGCAAACCACAACCATCTGTAGCAGAAAAAATTGACGTATCCGAAGATGGTCTTACTTATACATTCACCCTGCGTGACAGCAAATGGAGCAATGGAGAGCCAGTTACTGCAAAGGATTTCGAATTCGCTTGGAAGCGAGCGCTCGATCCGAAGACAGCATCTAACTACTCCTACCAATTGTATTACCTGAAAAATGCAGAAGAATACAACAAGGGTAAAGCAAAAGCTGAAGATGTTGGCGTAAAAGCGACAGACGATAAAACACTCGTCGTGACTTTGAAGAACCCAACACCATTCTTCTTGGAGCTGACTGCGTTCTATACGTACTACCCAGTTAACCAAAAAGTAGTGGAAGGCAGCGACAAATGGGCGGGCGAAGCAGCTACACACGTAGGTAACGGTCCATTCAAAATGGAAACATGGGAACATAAGAGCAAATTGGTTCTCGTGAAAAGCGATACCTACTGGGATAAAGACGTTGTAAAACTCGACAAGCTCAACTTCTCCATGGTTGAGGACGCGAATACAGAGCTGTCCATGTTCGACAATGACGATCTGGATTGGTCCGGAGCACCATTGAGTGCACTTCCTACCGATGCGATTCCTGCATTGAAAGAATCCGGTCAAATGCAAACACGCCCAATCGCGGGTACGTACCTGTACAAATTCAATACGGAAGTTCCACCGTTCAACAACGCGAAAATCCGTAAAGCGTTTGGTTATGCGATTGATCGTAAGTCCATCATCGACAACATCACGCAAGCAAACCAAGAACCAGCTATGGGTCTGGTCCCGCCAACAATGGCAGTGGCAACAAGCCCGTACTTCAAAGACGGCGATGTAGAAACAGCGAAAAAATTGCTGGCTGAAGGTATGAAAGAAGAAGGCATTACGAAAATGCCGACTCTGACTCTTTCCTTCAACACGTCCGAAGGTCACAAGAAAATTGCTGAAGCGATCCAAGACCAATGGAAAAAAGCACTCGGCGTAGACATTAAGCTGGAGAACAAAGAGTGGAAAGTATTCTTGGAAGATGTGAACCAAGGTAAATTCCAAATCGCACGTTCCAGCTGGACTGGTGACTACAACGATCCATACACGTTCTTGGACCTGTTCAAGGACAAAGATGGCGGCAACAACGACACGAAATGGGAAAATCCGAAGTACAAAGAGCTGCTGAACCAATCTGCTCTGGAACAGGATCCAGAAAAACGCAAACAAATTCTGGCACAAGCAGAAGCTATTTTCATGGACGAAATGCCAGCAGTTCCAATCTACTACTACACACATTCTTATGTGAAAAAAGACAAAGTAAAAGGTGTAGTACTCGACGGTCTCGGTTTCGTAGACTGGAAATGGGCAGACATTCAATAAGAAAAAGAGCATAGCTCGTTGTAATAAAAGAAGGGTGCTTCGGCACTCTTCTTTTTTTGTAAACCATTTCGGGAGTAAAGAAATCGAGCAGAAGATTGACGATGATGTTAGTAATTATAAAATTATAAATTAAATTACTATTGTTACTTTACTGAATGTGGGTAAAATTGGGTGAATGAAAAAATACATCAATGAATTTGATTTGAATTCGAAGCTCTGATAAAGCTTGATATTATGCGGTTTTCTTTAAAAACATCTAGGTAGGAATGTTATGGAAAATTTATTTATCGATCAATATGTTTTATAATTTATTAATTCTCTTTATAAATAAATAAAAATTTATTAAATCATTCTAAAACATATTTAAAAAATATATAAAACCATGTATATTGATAAAAGATTTAGAAAAGGGGGATTACTTGTATGAAAAAGAATGTTTTCGTGGCAATGAGTTCTATCCTCGTTCTTGGTGCGGCACTCGCAGGATGCGGTGGCGGAAACCAGGCGGCACCAGCAGATAGCAATACATCGGCAGGAAAGACAGAAAATTCTGCACCGGCAACTGGCTCTAAATTACTGAAACTGAACCTGCACTCCGAGCCACCAACAGCTGACCCAGGTATCGCGGAAGATACAACTTCCAGCACAATCATCACAGCTACCTTTGAAGGTCTGACTCGCGTTGGTAAAGACGGTAAATATGCTCCAGCAGCAGCAGAGAGCTATACTGTTTCTGAGGACGGTAAAAAATATACATTCAAAATTCGTGATAATAAATGGAGCAATGGCGATCCTGTATCGGCAAAAGATTTCGAATATGCTTGGAAACGCGCTCTTAATCCAAAAACAGCTTCTAACTATGCATACCAACTGTACTATGTGAAGGGCGCGGAAGCCTACAACAAAGGCAAGGGTAAAGTAGAAGACGTTGGCGTAAAAGCAGTTGACGATAAAACACTCGAAGTAGAATTGGCGAACCCAACTCCATTCTTCCTGGAGCTGGTTGCATTCAAAACATACTTCCCAGTTAATCCAAAAGTAGTGGATGGTAACGAGAAATGGGCTACCGATGCGAAAACAGTTATTGGTAACGGTCCATTCAAAATGGATACTTGGGAGCACAAGAGTAAGCTTGTAGTTTCCAAAAACGACAACTACTGGGATAAAGATAATGTAAAATTGGACAAAATCGAATTCTCCATGGTAGAGGATGAGAATACTGAGCTGTCCATGTACGAAAACGGTGAACTGCACTGGGCAGGCGCTCCAACTTCTGCGTTGCCAACAGACGCGATCCCGGCTTTGAAAGACTCTGGCAAAATGACAACTCAGCCAATCGCGGGTACTTACTTCTACCGTTTCAACACAGAAAAACCACCGTTTAACAACGTAAAAATCCGTAAAGCGTTTGCCTATGCGATCGATCGTCAAAGCCTGATCGACAACATCCTGCAAGCTGGTCAATTGCCTGCAACAGGCTATGTACCACCAAGCATGGCGCTGAACAAAGACGGCTTCTACAAGGATAACGACATCGAAGCAGCGAAGAAATTGCTCGAAGAAGGTATGAAAGAAGCGGGCATCAGCAAATTCCCGGCCCTCACTCTTTCCTTCAACACTTCCGAAGGCCACAAAAAAATTGCTGAGGCAATCCAAGATCAATGGAAGAAAAACCTCGGCGTAGACGTAAAGCTCGAGAACAAAGAGTGGAAGGTATACCTGGATGACGTACACCAAGGTAAATACCAAGTGGCTCGTGCAGGCTGGTTGGGAGACTTCAACGATCCAATCAACTTCCTGGAAATGTTTAAGGAAAAAGACGGCGGAAACAACGATACTCGTTGGGAAAATCCGAAGTACAAAGAACTCCTGAACCAATCCGCTCTGGAGCTAGACCCAGAAAAACGTAAAGCAATCCTGGCACAAGCTGAGCAAATCCTGATGGATGAAATGCCAATTATGCCAATCTACTACTACACACAATCTTGGGTGAAGGACGACAAGGTTCAAGACGTAATCATCGATGGTCTGGGTGCTGTAGACTACAAATACGCAGATATCGCAGAAAAGAAATAATAACTGTGCATGTAAAAGAAGAGAGGTGTCTCACCTTTCTTCTTTTTTTGTCTATTTAATATCCAAATTTTTACTTTTTATTGTATACTATTTTTGGAAGATTTTATTAGGGGGTAATGGGTGTATATGATGAAGAAGAGTGTTTTTATGGTGTTGAGTTCAGTCCTCGTTTTCGGTGGAATGATGACAGGGTACGAAGGAGTTGCCCAAGCCGCTGAGCCGAAAGTATTAAGAATAAACCTGCAAGAGGAGCCGCCTACAGCAGACCCAGGCATTGTGGAGGATACTACCTCTAGCACGATTATCACTGCTATATTCGAAGGTCTGACACGTCTCGGAAAAGACGGAAAGCTGCAAGCCGCCGCGGCAGAGAGCTATACCGTTTCTGAGGATGGGAAAACCTATACATTCAAGATTCGTGAAGCAAAATGGAGCAACGGTGATCCAGTAACGGCACATGACTTCGAATATGCTTGGAAACGCGCACTCGATCCAAAGATAGCTTCCAACTATGCCTATCAACTGTACTATTTGAAAGGTGCAGAAGACTTCAACAAAGGGATCGGCAAGGCGGGAGACGTTGGCGTAAAGGCGATTGACGATAAGACGCTAAAAGTGGAACTGACAAACTCGACACCATTTTTCTTGGAGCTGGTTGCATTCAAAACATACTTCCCGGTGAACAAGAAGGTAGTCGAAGGCAACAAAAAATGGGCTGACGAGGCGGAGACGGTTGTTGGCAACGGACCATTCAAAATGGAAACATGGGAACACAAGAGCAATCTGACTGTCGTAAAAAACGAGAAATACTGGGATAAAGCTAACGTGAAATTGGGCAAGATTGAATTTTCCATGATTGAGGATGCGAATACGGAGTTGTCCCTGTTTGATAACGACGAGCTGGACTGGGCTGGTGCTCCCATGTCTGCGCTGCCTACCGACGCACTTCCATATTTGAGGGAAGCTGGCATACTGAAGACACAGCCAATCGCTGGAACCTATTTCTATCGTTTCAATACAGAGCAAGCACCTTTTACCAACGCAAAAATTCGTAAGGCGTTCGCCTATGCATTTGATCGTAAAAGCCTCACTAGCAACATCCTGCAAACGGGTCAATTACCGGCAACAAGCTATGTACCACCGAGCATGGCGTTGAACAAAGACGGTTACTTCAAAGATAATGACCTTGAAGTGGCAAAGAAATTATTGGTGGAAGGTATGAAGGAAGAGGGTATCACCAAACTCCCACCGATCACACTCTCCTACAATACTTCTGAAGGTCATAAAAAGATCGCAGAAGAAATTCAGGGTCAATGGAAGAAAAACCTCGGCGTAGATGTAAAACTTAAAAATAAAGAGTGGAAGGTATACTTAGAGGACGTACACCAAGGCAATTATCAAATCGCTCGTGCAGGCTGGCTGGGTGACTTCAATGATCCCATCAACTTCTTGGAAATGTTCCAGGAAAAAGACGGCGGAAACAACGATACGCGTTGGGAAAATCCAAAGTACAAGGAGCTCCTGAACCAATCCGCTCTGGAGCAAGACCCAGACAAGCGAAAAGCAATACTGGCTCAAGCCGAGCAAATCCTGATGGACGAAATGCCAATCATGCCAATCTACTTCTACACGAACTCTTGGGTGCAAAACGAGAATCTGAAAGATGTCGTAATCGATGGCCTCGGTGCTATCGATTTCAAATACGCAGATATTACTCCATAATCAAAACACGGATGAGAAGAGGTTTTTTACGACCTCTTCTTTTTTTCTGCCTCATGGACAAATGACCAATCCATTGCGCTCTTGGCTACATAGAGTAAAAAGGAACTAACTGCAACCAGGGGGGATATTGATGGATATTGGTTCTTTGCTCAACATTGTTAAATCAATTCCTAAGGAAAAGTTGAGGACAGATGCGGGAATCAAGGAAGTCATTCGTGAAATGGCTAGAAAGTCAGGGAAAAAATTGACCGAGCAAGAGATTAACGGGTATGCTGCGCAGTTTCGTCAGATGCAGAAAACAGAAAATGTCGGAAGTCTGATGAATAAGCTTTCGAAAAAAGGCGTCACTGCAAAGGATTTGGAAAATATTAAAAAACGCTTTAGATAAGGGGGCAGAGTGAGGAGGGAGGTGGGATTATCGTTGAGAAAATGAAAGCGAAAAAGAAGCAGGCTGTCCCCAGGAGCCATTTGCAAGAATCGATCAACAAACTTGCGGATGCACAACATACAAGCAATGCTCAAATGATGAGAGAGATGAGTCAGGTGCGACAGGAGCTCCAGGACATGAAGAATACACTGGGGCGTCTCAAACAAGCACCTCCAAAAAATACAGGAGAACGACGAGGTTTCCTGTTTGGTGGACGACGGAATTCTGCTCCGGTGGAAGTTGTATCCCAACCACAAAAGCCTGCCATTTCTATCGAAGACTTACTGCCGCTTTTACCGTATCTAGGCGACGCTATTCCCCAATTGAAAAATCCGAAAGTAGCCGACTCCATTAAAGTGCTGTCGAATCCAGCTGTGCTTTCGTTAATTCAGCAATTTCTTGCCAACGGAGGCTTGAACATGATAAAAAGACCTGTTCAAGAAGTAAGCAGGCAAGAGAGACGGGGTTTTTTTCGCTAACAAATGATCAGGTGTAAAGACTGTCTCGCGGGGCTTGCGGAGGCGGTCTTTTCATTTTGGTACCAAAAGACTATAAACTTTACAGATCATCTAGCGTCTAATAGAATGGTGAACGTTGCACATTGGCTGACGCCACATAACGAAAGAAAAACAGACATCACGGAGGAGGTCAGGATGAAGAGACGATTTTACCCTCTGCTTTTTGCGCTGCTGGTCCTGCTGCTGATCCCTGGTTGGGCGGTTGCAGCAAGCAGTGCCTCAGAGGACGCTGTCAATCTCATGATTGGTGGACAAGCAGTGAATGCTGAAGTACCGCCAGTCATCAAGAATGGACGCACGTTGGTTCCCGTTCGTGTCATCGCCGAAGGGCTAGGTGCAAAAGTGGATTGGAATGACGCTACTCGTACAGCTGTGATTACCAAAGGCACACAACGGCTCTCCCTTACACTTGAATCCCGTACAGCGGTGTTGAACGGAAACCAAGTGAAGCTCGATACGCCACCTGTTATTTCACAAAAGCGTATGCTACTGCCACTGCGTTTTGTCGGGGAGTCACTTGGTGTTACAGTTGGGTGGGACAACAGCACACGAACTGTCATTGCGAACGAAACACCACAGGTCAAGCTGAATGGCAAGGCACCAACCCAACCGATCAAGCTGTATCAAGTGGAAGACACGATGTACGCGTCCGCACAGGCTGTAGCTGAGCAAGTGGGACAAAAAGGCTTTGCGTGGAAACGACCTGAGCGCGGGATGACGATTGATGATCAGTTGGTCCTCCCATTACGTCAATTGGAGGACGAGCTTGGAGGGTCATTTGCATGGGACAAGAAAAATAATCAGGTTGAGATCGATCGCCTCAATATTTTGAAAGATGTATCTGAGGACGGCGACCGTGTACGTATTAAAACGACCGTTCCTGTTATTCCTCAGTCCTTTGTGATGACAGGTCCTCACCGGATCGTCTTGGACCTCCCACAAACTGCATTGGATGATGATTTAATCGAAGATCTAAAACGTCAAGAAGAGAAAAACGATAGCGTAGGCGAATCAGAGGAAACTGCCTCCGCTGATGATGAAGACCAAGACACAGATTCAGATTCTGATGAACAGAATCAGGCAGAGCGAGCGGAAGAAGAACCTCTTATCGCTAACCTGCGTTACAGCCAATACAGTGCATCTCCTGACACGGTTCGCGTCGTCATTGAGCTGAACCAAAAGAGCGCGTATGAGCTGGCTTACACGGAAGACGGTATCGAAGTAAAATTGACGCCAAAACCGAAGAAGACAGGCTACCTGATCGTCGTTGATGCCGGTCATGGAGGAAAAGACCCAGGAACTTCAAGTGCTGCTGACAAGCGTGAAAAAGATTTCACTTTGGCTGTAGCCAATAAAGTCGTTGCTTTGCTGAAGCAATATCCAGAATTTCAGGTCGTTCCAGTACGGACAACGGATGTGTTTTATGAACTGTCAGAGCGAGTTGCTATTGCCAATGATCTGGAAGCAGACTTGTTCTTGTCCATTCATGCCAACTCATTCCCGAAACCAACAGCGGCTGGGACAGAAACTTTCTATTATAATGAAAACAGTAAAGTTTTTGCCCAAGTGGTACATAAACATTTACAAGGAGCAACGCAGTTCCCGGATCGTGGAGTCAAGAGTTCAGGCTTTTATGTGATCAAAAACACAAAAATGCCTGCCGCATTGACCGAGACAGGCTTCCTCTCCAATCCACAGGAGAGTGCGCAGCTAATGAATCCGGCATTCCAAGATAAAATCGCGAAAGCTATGGTTGCGGCTATTCGTGAATACTACGAGTCTTATCAGTAAGGGGGCTTTTCACGATGAAAAAAAGTCGAGTGATCTGGATGGCAGCGTTAGTGATGCTGCTTTTGGCCGGATGTGGGCAGAGCGCGACGGAAACACCACAGCCAACCACACCAGTAGAACAGCCATCTGGTTCAAAAACTGATCCATCGACAACAGAGCCGACTCTGAAAAAGCAAATGGTCACCGTTTACTATTCGGATAATAATGTGATGGAGCTGCAAAAAGAAGAGCAAGAGATCACGTTTGCCGAAGATATCGAGAAGTACAAAAAGGTACTGGCCCTGCTGGAGACGCCTGTAAAGCCAGACGTGCACGTTCCACTGTGGAAAGACTTCAAGTACCACTCGATCACAATTGATAAAGGAACCCTGACGATTGATGCAGATAGCAAAAATCAGTTCAATATGGGTTCAAGTGGCGAGACGATGGCTATGGATGCGTTGAAGAATACATTCTTTCAGTTCTCGGAAGTAAAGGAAATTGTCTTCCTGGAGGATGGCAAGAAAGTAGAAACGCTGATGGGGCACGTAGATCTCTCCGAGCCACTGAAACGAGACAATTAATCATCACCATAAAGGCGGCACATCCTGTTAATCGGGATGTGCCGCTTTTTTTCTCGTCTAGTGGCTCTCGTGGGGAGAAGAATATTTCCAGTCTAGGCTCCAGGCTCCGTCCTGCTGGGGGCTGAGACTGCCCGCTCCGAAGCGATTAGCGGGGAAACGCAAAAGTGGTAGCCGCTTCGTCGCATGGGCACGTTGCGTTTCTTTT
>NZ_PXZM01000025.1 GCF_003013395.1 Brevibacillus fortis
AAGCGCTCCCGCCATTTTTTTCGAAGCGGACAGTGATACCCCCCTTGCAGGGCGTAGGCCGAAGCGTAGACTGGAAATCACTTCTCCCCCTCCACTACAGCTACTTTTAAAAGACAAGGCAGGTGAGCCAAGCATGAATGCTTTAGTCGAAATCCAAAATCTAAGCACGCACTTCAAGTCTGAACAAGGCGTGGTCAAAGCAGTCGATGCCCTCGATCTGCGCGTCCATGAGGGAGAGACCGTATGCATCGTAGGCGAGTCAGGCTGCGGTAAAAGCGCGGCAGCCATGTCATTGATGGGACTGATCCCAGAGGTGGTAGGCAGTATCGTTTCGGGTGAGATATGGTTTGCAGGCCGTGATCTGCGAAAAGTCAGCAAAGAAGAGATGCGAAAGCTCCGTGGCAACGAACTGGCCATGATTTTCCAAGAGCCGATGTCGTCACTCAATCCAGTACTGACCATTGGTGAGCAGATCATGGAGCCGATCATGGAGCATCAAGGTCTAAGCAAAAAAGCAGCCCAAGCGCGAGCCGTCGAGCTGATCGAGCTGGTCGGAATCCCGCGGGCAAAGGAAATCGCCAAATCGTACCCCCATGAATTGAGCGGGGGAATGCTGCAACGCATTATGATCGCCATCGCTATTTCCTGCAATCCCCGCCTGCTGATCGCCGATGAGCCCACGACTGCTTTGGATGTGACTATTCAGGCGCAAATTCTCGATCTGCTGCACAAAATCAAGGAAGAAGCCCAGACAGCGATTCTTTTTATCACGCATGATTTGGGTGTCGTGGCGGAGATGGCCGATCATGTGGTCGTGATGTACGCAGGAAAAGTGGTAGAGGTGTCTCCTGTCGTCGAGCTGTTCGAAGAGCCGAGGCACCCGTATACACAAGGCTTGCTTCGCTCCAAGCCTGTGTTGAATCAGCGCAGAGCCAAGCTGTATTCCATCCCTGGTCAAGTACCGAATCCGACGACGCTCGGTGAAGCCTGCTATTTTCATGACCGTTGCGATCAATGCTTGGACATTTGCCGGGTGCAGCAGCCGCCTTTGCGCGAGGGGGAAGACGGCAGAAAGGTCGCGTGCTGGCTGTATGAGGAGGAGATCGCCCGTGGACAATAATTTGCTGGAAGTGCGCCAGCTGAAAAAATATTACCCGATTACCGGAGGGCTTTTGGGCAGAACGATCGGCCATGTAAAAGCGGTGGATAACGTTAGCTTTTCCATCCAAAAAGGGGAGACGTTCGGGCTGGTCGGTGAATCCGGCAGCGGGAAAAGCACAACAGGTCGCACGATCTTGCGCCTTTTGGAAAAGACAGAGGGAGAAGTCCGCTTCCAGGGTATCGATGTGCACGCGTTGAATCGACAAGAGCTCCGTGCCTTGCGCCCGCGGATGCAATATATTTTTCAAGACCCGTACAGCTCGCTGAATCCGCGCGTCCGAATCGGAGAGGCACTGGGGGAAGCGCTGCTTGATCATGGGCTTCTCCCACAAGCGGAGGTCAGAGAAAGAGTCTTAGAGGTCATGGCTTTATGTGGATTGGCACCGTATCATGTCGATCGGTATCCGCATGAGTTTTCGGGCGGTCAGCGTCAACGGATCGGCATCGCCCGGGCCATTATGATGAACCCTGATTTTATCGTCGCGGATGAGCCAGTCTCTGCTCTGGATGTGTCGATTCAAGCCCAAATCATTAACTTGTTTGCACAGTTGCAGGAGCAAAGGAAGCTGACGTACTTATTTATTTCGCATGACTTGAGCGTCGTAGAGCATCTGTGCACGAGGATCGGTGTCATGTATTTGGGGTCATTACTAGAGCTGGCACCTCGGGATGAATTGTTTTTGGAGCCGCTTCATCCGTATACCAAAGCATTGCTCTCGTCTGTCCCTCTGCCGATCCCGAAGAAAAAGCGCGAAAGGATCGTTTTGCAGGGAGGCATGCCAAGTCCGGCAAATCCTCCGGCAGGGTGCAAATTCCACACGCGCTGCCCGTATGTGAAAGACATTTGCCGACAGGAAGTGCCTGCTTTTCGCGAGGTTAGCACCGACAGATTTGTCGCCTGCCATTTGGTGTAACGGGAGCTGCACGGGCATTGACCGATAGCAGAATAAAATGGTAATATTTTCATATCGAAGTAAATGCATCGGTTTTCAAACGATTAGCCTCTTGATGCCCAAACTGTTTGACATTGACAGTTATGGGTATCAAGAGGTATTATCAGATCACAAAACATACTAAATGGGTAGGAATAATATACATTAATATTTGGCTGAACAGGAGGGTGGCCCCCATGGCAAAGAATGAGCATTCCCTAGACGATCTCTTATTAGAGAAAATCGCGCGTGCATTGGACGGTTTGGAATACGGCTCCATACATATTGTGGTTCACGATTCACAGGTAGTTCAGATTGAGCGAACGGAAAAGTACAGACTCCCGGCGGAAAAGCCTGAGGCAAAGATTCCGCAAGCGCGCACCGGAAAATAGGAGAAAAGAGAGGAGGAACGACCATGGCAGGAGTTCTTGTGGTAGGAGGAGATCGGGTAGCAGAAATCGAGAGCTTGTTGCAGAACAAAGGGTTCCAGAATGTATATCATGTATCTGGTCGCAAAAAATCTGATGTGAAGGCGACCATTCCTTCTGATACAGAGCTTGTTCTTGTCTTTATTAACTTCGTCAGTCACAGCTTGAGCAAAAATATTAAGAAGCTGGCGAAGCAAAAGCATGTCCCGATCGTTTTTTGCCGACGGTCATGTGATGCGGTAGCCATGTATGAACCAGCGATAAGCTAGAGAGTACAGCCCCATATGCGCGAATGAATAGAAGTATTCAATGATGAATACTTCTTTTTTGCGTGACAGAGACTACTGGTAGAAACTTGTCGGATCGACTTGGGTAAAAGTATGCAGCACTGAATAAAATCAACAAAAGAACAGCCGAAAACACGAATGGCATAAAATTTGCAGAATATTTATTTAATAATCGGTTATCCGACTCAAACAGGGGGGTACAGCATGAAAAGACCAGTTATCATGACAAGTCTCATCGTTTTGCTTACGGGACTATTTGCAGGCTGTAGCAGCGGCAATACGCCGACTCAAACCGCACCAGACAACCAGCAGCCATCATCACCAGCGCCGCCTGCGGCAGAGCAGACCTTGCGCATGAATGCCGCCGAGCCCGAAACACTTGATTCAGGCATGTCCAACGATGTGATTTCCGGCGCCTTCATCCGTTCGCTGTACGACGGACTCGTTCGATTGGACAAGGATGGCAAGCCAGTCAATTCCGTTGCATCCGACATTCAAGTATCTGAGGACAAAAAGGTGTACACCTTTACTTTGCGCGAGAGCAAGTGGAGCAATGGAGACCCGGTTACGGCTCAAGACTTCGCCTTTGGCTGGATGCGCGTGCTCAATCCGAAGACAGCCAGCGGCTCCGCCTACAAGTACTATCCGATCAAAAATGCCCGGGACTTTTACGAAGGGAAGGCGAAAGTGGAGGATGTCGGCATCAAGGTCGTCAATGACAAGACGCTGCAAGTCACCTTGGAAAACCCTACCCCTTACTTCCTGACACTTGCGACCTTCTACTATCCAGTCAATCAAAAGGTGGTAGAAGCCAATCCAGATTGGGCGAAAAAGCCCGAGTCCATCGTGACCAATGGGCCGTTCAAGCTGGTGAATTGGCAGCATAAAAACAAGATTGAGCTGTCCAAAAACGAGCATTACTGGGACAAAGACGTCGTGAAGTTTAATGAAATCGAGTTTTCCATGATAGAAGATACGAATACCGAGCTGGAGCTGTTCAATAGCGGCGAGCTGGATTGGGCTGGCGGCCCAATTAGCGGACTGCCTGCGGATGCCATTGGACCGTTGCGCGACGAAGGCAAGCTGCAAACCATGCAGCGCGCCACCAACTACTATCTCTTGTTCCAGACGGAAAAGCCGCCGTTTACGAATAGTAAAATCCGCAAAGCGTTTGCCTACGCTCTCAACCGCAGTGACATCGCAGAAAACATCGGTCAAGCTGGACAGACTCCCTTGATGGGCTTCGTCCCACTTTCCGCCTCCCTGAAGCCGGAAGGATACTTCAAGGATAACGACGTGGAGACGGCGAAACAGTTATTGGCAGAAGGAATGAAGGAGCTCGGCATAAACAAGCTGCCCGAAATCACCTATCTCTACAACACCTCCGACCTCAACAAGAAGATTGCCGAAGCGTTACAGGCTCAGTGGAAGCAAGCACTGGGGGTAGACGTCAAGCTGATCAACAAAGAATTGAAGGTCATGTTTGACGATCAGGAGCAAGGGAAGTACATGATTTCGCGAACAGGCTGGACGGGAGATTACAACGATTCCGTCAACTTCCTGGAGCTGATGATGGAGAAATACAGCTCCAATAACTCTACCTTCTGGTTTAGCGAGAAATATGTAGAGCTAGTAAAAAAGGCGTACGCCGAGCCAGATGAGGCCAAGCGTAATCAGTATCTGGTTGAAGCGGAGAGCATCCTGATGGAAGAAATGCCGGTCACAGGTGTATATTCCAGCGTGAATTCATGGGTACAAAATGAAAAGGTAAAAGGCATTACGGTAGATCCGTTGGGCTACATCGACTTCAAGTGGGGATACAAAGAACAATAGCGCATCAAAGAAATGGCCTGCACGAAAATCTATGTGTGGGCCGTTTCGCGAGCGATGGGGGAGGAATTTACATGACATGGCAACAAGCAGTAGAGAACGTGCTGAATGAAGCACCCGGTATTTTTGGGATCGCAGCTGTGCATCTGGAAACAGGAGAGACAGCAGGGCATCTGGATGAAGAGTTATTTCAACTGGCGAGCGCATTCAAAATTCCGATCATGGTCACCTTGATGCGCGAGGTGGAAGCAGGACGAATCCGCCTCGACCAGCGTGTGACACTAAAATGGGAGGAACGCGTGCCGGGGTCAGGCATTTTGCAAGAGCTGGATGCCGGAGCGGCCTTAACGGTAAAAGACTTGGCGACACTCATGACGATTGTCAGCGATAACTATGCGACAGACCAAATCCTCGAGCTGGTCGGCGGCATTGATAAGGTAAATGAGCACATGCATGAGCTGGGACTTTCGCAGATTCATTTACGGCATAATTGCTGGGAGCTTCTCAACCACTGTGTAGGTATGAATGAGCCTACACCTTCGCAGGCAGGGTTCGATGAGTTCATGCGACGGGAAGAGTCAGGCAATTATGAATTGATCCACGATGTTTCGATGCCTACCCGTGATAATAACGTAGCGACTCCAGCCGAGCTGAACCGTCTTTTAATCATGATTGCGCGAAAAGAAATTCTCACGGAGGCCTCCTGCGAGCTGATGCTGGACATCATGCGACGTCAGCATTACAACAGCCGTCTGCCGTACTTGTTGCCAGAAGGAACAACTGTCGCGCATAAGACAGGGACCGTCAATGCAGTCGTTAATGATGCTGGCATCATTTATTTGCCCGAAGGAAAAGGAATGATTGCGATCACTGCACTTTCACGTGGTGTGACTGACAAAGAAGCCGCAGAACTAACCATCGCCCGTGTTGCAAAAGCGATTTATGAGCAAGCGATGGGGAGATGATGAAAATGACCGCATGGAAGGAACAGTTCAAGACGTATGCACAGCAGCTGCTGGACGAGGCGAAGGTTCCAGGCGCAGCTATTGCTTTTGCACGTAACGGTGAGCTTTTGTACGAGGGGACGTTCGGTTTTCGTGACAGGGAACAGCATCTGCCACTTTCCCTCGACACCGTTTTTGGCATCGCATCTATTACCAAATCGTTTACTTGCGTCGCAATTATGCAGCTGCACGAGGCAGGCAAGCTGTCTGTCCATGATCCGGTCGTGAAACATTTGCCTGAATTTCGTGCGGGCGACTACGAACTGACAGCACGCATGACGATTCATCACTTCATGACCCATACACCTGGAATAGCACCCATGCCTTACTTAGACGGGGCGATGCGGCGAAGCATGGAGAATGATCCGGCTGTCATCGGAACCAAGGCAGAGGAAGAACTGAAGACAGTGCCTTACTTGGATACGTACGAAGAAGTCATGGAAGCCATCGCTGGATTCAAAGAGAAGCCGCTCTCGGAGCCAGGGGGTGCTTTTAGCTACAACAACGATGCGTATGGGCTTTTGGGGGCGATCGTTGAAAGGGTCAGCAACCAGACGTATGAAGACTACGTCGCAACGCATATTTTGCAGCCACTGGGTATGGACAGAACCGTTTTCTCCGTGGATGAATTAGCCGACAAGGATGACGTCACGATCTTGTATACCAACAAAAAAATCGATGACGAAAACCAAATCATTGCCGCGCCCATCTGGCACGATGCCCCAGCGATGCGTGCAGCTGGTTTCCTCAAATCGACGGTGAATGATCTACTCACTTATTTAGAGGTCTTTCGTCTGGGGGCAACGGGTGACCCGACACCTATTCTGTCTGCCGATAGCGTCCGGCAGATGCTCACTCCCTTTGCTCGTGTGGACGGACACCGCTCATACGGCTATGGATTGATGGTCTCTTCTGGTTTTCCAGATGGCTTGCTGGTAGAGCATGGCGGATCGCTGAAGGGAATCAGCTCGCATATTTTTTCAATTCCGGATCAAGGGATAACAGGCGTGATCCTGGTCAATCTCGATGGTGTGAGCGTCCGAGAGTTGGTCCTCGGCTTTTTGAACAGTTACTTTGCAAGGCTGGCAGGTGCTCCGTTGTATGACTATGATCCATACGAGCTCGCAGATGAGGAGCTATCACTGTACGAGGGTCACTACTCTTCGCAGGAATGGGTAAGCGCATCGATAGTCAAAAGCGAAGGCAAGCTTGTCCTGGAGGTGGATGGTCTCTCGTACCCACTGATCCCAGTACAAAAAGACAGCTTCGTTTTCAAAAAAAGAGACGCCATTCCCTGGATTGAGTTTTTCCGGGATGAAGACGGGCAAGTCGTGAGGATGAGCTACGGATTGCGTCAGTTGACGAGGGAATCCGCAAAATTACAGAGTTAAATAGAGAAACAAGGGTAGGAATCCTGAGGGTTCTTATCCTTTTTTTGTTTCAATCAGGCAGCCGCTTTTGTCTTTGTTTTGCTTTCTATGCCCGATCCAAGCCATAATAGAGACAATACATACAGGATGTGATTACGCTTGCAGATCATTGTTTTTGACCTTGAAACGACACTGACTTATCAGAAAGACAAGATCCCGGAAATTATTGAAATCGGAGCGGCAAAGGTCGTACCCGGAAAAAATGGCGTGGAGGTCGACACATTTCAGCGCTACACCTTTCCAGCCATCGAGCGCAGAATCACAGACAGAACGCGCAAGTTCATCGGTCTCGATAAAGAGAACATGCCAACCTTTATCCCGTTTCGCCGGGCCTTTGCAGAATTTATGAAGTGGATCGGCACCGATTCTGAATACTACCTGTGCACATGGGGACAAGATGACAAGCGGCTTATGATCGAGCATTGTGCGCGATTCGGTTTGGACTTCAACTGGATGCGCAATTACAATGACATCCAGCCGCCAATTAGCTTGCTTTTGGCTGATCGTAAACAGATGAGTCTAAAAGAGGCGATCGACACGGCAGGAATTATTCAGGAAGGCAGGCTGCACTCGGCCTTGGTCGATGCGATCCACACCGCTCATTTGCTCATTAAATACAACAAGACGGTGCACCTGAAAGAAAACACCCCAGAAGAGAACTACAATCTGTCGAGCTCGTTGTACATTACGTGCCGATCTTGCAAAAAAAGCAAATACTACACGGCTTTCGGGCGAAAAAGCAGAAGATGTGAGGCTTGCCTGCAACATCGTAAGCAGTTGGAAAAAGCCGCAGAAGCAGCTACTGTCCAACAGAGCTAACGGGAGAGTGCTTAGATGATACGACAAGCACAATCAAATGACAAAGAGACAATCGTGACGATGATTGGCGAAGGCATGCTTTGGAGGACCGAAGAGATTGGCGATATCGTGGAAAAAGCTACTGTTTACATCTGGGAGGAAGCCGATCAAATCATCGGCTGTGGCACATATGATTTGAACTCCTCCGGCGAAGACGGGACAGCAGAAATCTACGTCTATACACGACCGGACCATCGAAAGCGAGGCATTGGCTCACGGCTTTTCGATAAGCTTTGGCTGGAACTGCAACAGCACGAGGAGAAGCCGACGGCTGTCATGGCTACCTATCGCGTAGACCACGGGCAGGGTGCTGATTTTTTTGCCAAGAGAGGCTTTTCTTCTATCTGGGGACATCATCTGATGAAATACACAGGAGAGATCGGGCCTGCGCCGACACTTGACGTGCGAAAATTCACCGAGTCCGATATGGATATGTACATCCAATCGCAGAGTGACGCTTACTATGAGGTGCGCAAAGGCATCGATCTTCAGCCGTACCGTCTAGCGGACTATCCTGAGAAAACGATGAACGCTTGGAAGAAATGGCTGCGAAACGACATGAGAGAAGATATTTACATATTCGAGCATGAGGGAGTATTCGTCGGGTCCTTGATCATCACAGGACATGGCGAGGTCTACGATGTGTTCGTAGATCCCGTGCATCAAGGCAAAGGCTACGGCAAAGAGCTTGTTCGTTTTTTTGTGAACCGAACGCTAGAAAAAGGCTTGAAGCCGTATCTCGTTACAGGTACCCACAACGAGCCTGCGATTGCGTTGTACGAACGGACAGGCTTTCAAACGTTTCAGACGACCACGACAGCGAAGAGAGACTTTGGCGTAATCCACTCATAAAAAAATGCCGCAGGGATTAGACCCGAGCGGCATTTTTCGTTGTGACCGATAACCTATACCCCGAGCAGGAGCAGGATAATGGACGTCAGACTAAAGCAAACACTGATCAAGCACAGGAAAGTGACGACCTGCTTCGGATTGAGTCCAGAACGCAGCAGGCGATAATGAACCTGGCTGGCATCTGCTTGATAGATCGGCTTTCCTTGCAGGAAGCGTTTGGTCACTACAAACAGATTATCGAAGATCGGCACACCGAGTGCTAAAATCGGAATGAACAAGGAGAGAACCGTTGCCTGCTTAAAGGCACCATCCAACGCAATGACCGCCAAGATAAAGCCGAGGAAGGTCGCGCCTGCATCTCCCATGAAAATTTTGGCCGGCGGCTTGTTGTACCTCAGATAAGCCAAGGCAACGCCGATCAGACTGATTGCCATAATCGCAGATGTGCTTTGTCCTTTTACCAAGGCGACCACGAAGAGCGTGCCTGCGGATATCGCAGAAAGCCCTCCAGCCAAGCCATCCATGCCATCCGAAAAATTGATGACCGTCGTTACTCCGAAAATCCAAAGGATGGTCAGAATGAATTGCAACCATTCTGGGAGCAATATGTATTCGCCACTCAATGGATTGTAAAAACCGGAAAAAGTAATACCCGACATGTAGACAATCACGGCGGCCGATACTTGGACGATCAGCTTGGGCAGGGCGGAAAAATCCTTGCCTTGCGTCTTGTACCAGTCATCAATGGTACCGATAATAAGCAGCAATAGTGAGCCTGACAGAACAGCGATCGTTTGCCCGGTTGATTCTTTCGAGAAGAGCAAAAACGATGCAGCAAAGCCGACAAAAATGGCGTAGCTCGCTGTCAATGGGATAGGCTCCCGGTGAATTTTTCTTTCCACGTCTTTACGGGGCTTGTCCACAAAATCAAGGCGAAATGCCAATTTAGCCAGAGGCGGAATCAGCACCATAACGATACAAAACGACAGCAAAAACGAAAGAGCGTACGTTATCGTGACCATCTCCTACAGGTAATGAGCTTTCTATTGAAAAGATACTCGCATACCGTGTTGTTTGACAAGTCTATTATAGGGAGTATTCCAAATTTTGTCGACTCTTGCAATCACGTGAGGGTGAGGTACCAAAAAAAGTTGGTACTTATCTCCAGTAGATCCGATCCCTATAATCCTTCGTAGGAGGGATCCAGATGGAATACATGGCATTATGGTTTATCCTAGGAATCATTTTTTCCATAACACTCGCCGCGAAACAGATCAGGCCTTGGCTGAAATTCGTTATATTCGGTTACTACCTCGTGCTATCTTACCTATTTGTTTCACGTAAAGAACAGATATATAGTGAATATCATCGGGTACCAGTGCCGGAGCAGTTCTGGGAAACCAACTCGGATTGGGTGGGGTTCATGCTCGGTTTTTATTTTGTCCCATTTCTCCTCATCCTGCTGTTCATCTACTTTTGGCTGTTTCGAAAAGCCAACAGTGTGAAGAAAAGGTTTTTCATTGCTCTTACCATTGTACCCGCAGCGATTATCTACCTATGCTTGCTGTTTGTTTTCAGTATGTACGGATATCGACCTTAAAAACAATTCAGTTGCATCTCGTGAGTCGTCCAAATGGATTGCATCGGGCAGAAATCGCCAAGCTGATGGTTCATCCTACAGCGCAGCGTTAAGGGATTGGGCGTGGACTGATACTGCTAGCAGAGGCAAGGGCACTTGCTGAAAACCGCAGCCTTATCGTACTGGATACACGAGCGGGCGATCCGTCCAACCAGCTTTATCAGTCAATGGGCTATCAGGAAGCAGGACGCATTCCGGGGTTTGCCCGATCTGCTGATGGCAGCTTGCATGATACCGTCCTTTACTTTAAAACAATGGAATAGTCGTACAAGCTACAAGCGGACGGTTAACAGGCGTCCGTTTTTTTGTTTTAATAATATGAAAAGTTTCCGATGCTGGGAGGTTCTTATGAAGGTATCCAAGCTTAAGTCTGGCCAAGAGGTCATCATCCGTTTAGGAAAAATCGCTGACGCAGAAGCCTTTTTTGCATTTGTACATCGCGTGTCAGGAGATTTGTCATTTGGACCGCAAGAATTTGGGCATCGAAATAGACTGAGGAGTAGACCGTCAGGATTTTGACCTGACGGATTTTTTGATGGGTAAAATACTGATTATTTAAACAAATGGAAAGGGGCAATCATGAAAAGGAAAGTCTCGACATTTTTTTTGCAAGGAACACTGCGGGCGAAGATTCTCACGCTTTTTCTCTGTTTGATTGCAATCCCGTTAAGTTTGCAAGGAATCATCACGTACAGCCAGTTTTCAGCTTCAACGGAGTCGAGGACTGCTGAATACACGGGGCAGATTGTGGGTCAGATCAATCGAAACCTGGAGCGCAATGTACGGGAGATGAAGCGTTTATCACTCATGCCGCTCTACGATCCAGAAGTCCTGTCCATCTTAAAAGAAATTCGTACGAGTACGTCGGCTACTTCTTTTCTCTCCATGGAAAAAAGGGAGAAGATGACACTGTATATATCCAGTCTTTCCTATAGCCGACCAGAAGTAAAAGGCATTCAAATCATCGCGGGGAATGGCATGATTTTTTCCAATCTGGACCCTTCCATCATGAAGAGCAAGGGAAATTGGGCAGAAGAGGAATGGTATTCGCGCGTGATCAAGGAGCAGGGGGCAGCCGTCCTTATTCCACAGCATCGGCCCGGCTATTACTTGGATGCCGCTAATGAGGGCTATGTGTCAGTGGCTCGGTTATTGCGAGAGCCGTATACGAGAGTGCCGCTCGGAATTATTAAGATTGATATGAAAATGGATATGTTTGAGCAGATCTTGTCCGATATGCCTTTTACTAAGGATGGGAGCTTGATCATCGTCAATGAGGGAAACGAGCTGTTTTATGAAAAGAGGGATAGCGAAGGCTCACCGGGTTATCGTACTTTGCTGCAAGAAACCGACGGGATCAATCGCGGGGATGCCAATCAGATAATGATTCAGGGACAGCGATATCTCTTTGTGGATCATCAATCGAGAGAGACGAGGCTTGTAGTGATTAGTCTGATTCCGCTCGATATCTTGCTCGCAGAATCCAATAGCTTGCGCAGTTTTACGATGTTGATTGCGGCGATGTTTTTGCTCGTCGCTGGTGGACTCGCGATTTACTTTTCCTATTCGCTCAGCAAGCCGCTCGTTCAATTGAAAGAAAAAATGCTGCAAGTCAAGCGAGGGAACCTCCATGAACGAGTTCCTGTCGATTCCCAAGACGAGATCGGGAAGCTGAGTGAGCAATTTAACCAGATGGTCGAGGAAATCAACCGCCTAGTCAATGAGGTCTATCTCAGCAGCTTGCGTGAGCGGGAGGCGGAGCTGGCTGCCTTGCAGAGCCAGATTAATCCGCATTTTATTTACAATACACTCGAATCAATTAATATGATGGCGATTCGCTCGGGAAATTACGATGTGTCCGACATGGTTTCTTCGCTTGGAAAACTCATGCGCTATACGGTCGCACGAGGGGATGGGCACGTTACGCTGACGCAAGAGATCGTATCATTGGAATCCTACGTCCGTATTCAAAAGATTCGTCTGGGAGATCGCCTTCAGGTGTATATGGACGTGGAAGAGATGCTGTCGGATCAGCGTATTCCCAAGCTGCTGTTACAGCCATTGCTTGAAAATGCGATTGCCCACGGGATTGAGCATCAGGATGAGGGAGGGACGATATGGCTCACAGCGCATTGTCAGGAGGGTGTGATGCAAATCAGCGTGAGGGACAATGGGAAGGGGATGTCCGAACAAACATGGAGTCGCCTGCGCGCAAGTCTGCGTACGCCTATGCAGCAACATGAGGTGACAGTAAACGCACACAATGGGACAGCATTGCGAAACATTTCCCAGCGGCTGACCTTATTGTTTGGGGAAGAGTACGGGCTGACGATTGTGAGCAGACCGGATCAAGGCACGGAAATTACGATGAAGATTCCACTCGATTTCCAGAAGGGAGAATCACGCCATGTACAAAGTATTGCTGGTGGAAGATGAACGAATGATTCGGGAAGGCTTAAAAACGTTAATTGAAAAAGGTACGTCTGGTTTTGCCGTCATGGCAGAAGCGGAAAACGGAAAGGAGGCACTGCATTATCTTCGTACGGAAATGCCTGATTTGATTGTGACAGATATCCGCATGCGGGAAGTCGACGGTTTGGCGCTGATCGGGAAAATTCGGGAGATGTACGAAGAGCTGCCCATCGTGATAATTAGTGGGTATGGTGATTTTCACTACGCACAGAAAGCATTGAAGTACAAAGTCTCCGATTATCTTTTGAAGCCCATTGATCGATTAGAGCTGGTGAGCACGCTCGCAAAAATCAGGCAAGTACTGGATCGCAAAAAGAACGTTCGGGAAGAAGAAAGCAGCGTCGATGGCAGTCATAGAGAAGAAAGACAAATCATTCGCAAGGTAAAAGCATTCATTCACGATCATCTGGACGGCGATCTGAGACTCCAGACGCTGGCGGAGTCTGTTCATTTGAATCCCATTTATTTGAGTCAATTGTTCAAGACCGAGACAGGGGAAAATGTCTCTGACTATATCACGCAGGTGAGGATGAAACGGGCCAAGCAGCTGTTACACGAGACGAGTCTGAAGGTGTACGATATCGCCCGCTTAGTGGGGTATCAGAGCTCGAAGCATTTCATGCTGGTATTTAAAAAGGAAGTCGGGATGACACCTGGAAGCTACCGAGATCTTGCAGGCAGTGAAGATCTTTAAATCTCATACCAAATCTAAATTTCGCGTGATTTATCTTACTATTCGATCAATTTTATACTTGTGATAGGGAAAACAGATGAGGAGGTACGCCATGAAAAAGGCAATCCTTTTGGCATTGTCCACTGCTTTGATAGCGTTTACATTTGGGTGCAGCAACACCGCGACGACTCCCGGAGACTCCGCAGCGGGCAAAAAAGAAGCAGTCGAGCTCACGTTTTTGACATGGGGCAACCAAGCTCACCTCGATCTGTATACGAAGCTCTCTGAAAAATTCACGCAACAGAACCCCACCATCAAGGTGAAGCTGGAATCTGTGCCATTCCCCGATTACCAGCAAAAGGTGACGGTGCTCGCTGCTGGTCAGGAGTTGCCCGATATCGGTTGGGTGTCTGAGCGAATGGTCCCGCAGTTTTTGGGAAATGGGATATTGGAAGATGTCTCGGATGTAAAGAGCGACGCTGCTTTTAAGCTGGACGACTTTATTCCGTCGACGCTTGAGCTGTTCCAAAAAGACAACAAATTGTACGGACTGCCGTTTTCTACCCCGCCTACCGTGATGTTTTACAACAAAGACTTGTTTGACAAGGCAGGCTTGAAATCGCCAAACGACCTAGCGAAAGAAGGGAAATGGACGTGGGCGGAATTCGAGAAGTCGGCACAGGCGATCTCGAGCGGAACTGGGGCGAGCAAAATCTACGGGGCCAACTTCTTCCGTGATTGGAAAACGTGGATCATCCTGTCTTCCTATTCATGGTCAAATGGCAGCGGCCCTTTCAACAAAGAAATGAATCAGTTTACGTGGAACGACCAATACGGAGTAGAGACACTCAGTATGCTCCAACGGATGATGTTTACAGAGGGGTCGCATCCGAAGGCGGGAGAGCAAGTCAGCTTTGAATCTGGCAAAATTGGCATATTCTTTGATGTGTACAGCTACGTTTCGAAGGCGAGGACGATCAAGGACTTCAAGTGGGACATTGCTCCGATGCCAGCGGGTTCACAAGGCTCGGCACCGATGCTCGGTCAGGCAGGGTATTCGATTTTCAAAGGAACAAAACATTTGGAGGAGACCAAGCTATTCCTCAAGTTCCTCGCCAGTGAGCAGGGTGTCCAGGAGACCTCGACTTACTTTGTACCGCCGCGCTTGTCTGTGCTGAATTCCGATCCATTTTTGAATGTTCCAGGCAACCCCGACCCTGCACACATCAAGCAGGCGGTTATCGAAGAAATGCCTAAGGCACACCTGCAGCCAGGGCATGTGGAATGGCAAAAAATCGATACAGCGATACTGGCTGGATTTGATCAATTATTCGGTCAAACGGCACAGCCTGCGGATATTGTGAAGTCGCTGGAAGAGAAAGTAAATCCGATCATGAAAAAGTAAGCTCATCACAACGGTCTGGGATACAGGCCGTTGTGACTTGATAGGGAGGTTACGATGAATCGTTTTCAACAGGTACTAGAAGAGAAGCCGTTTCTGCTCATGGTCAGTCTCCCGCAAAACGATGAGACGTTAGCCCGAGCTGCGATGGAGGAAGGCGCAGATGGCTTGAAGATGCACATCAATGTGTACCATCGTGCCAGTGGCAACCGGTTCGGTCCTCTGGCTGCATATACGGATTTTCTCCAAACGATACGCAGCCAGTTCGCAGGGCCGATTGGTATTGTTCCGGGCGGGTCAATGGAGGAGCTCAATCCCGAGGAAATCAAGCAGTTCGATTCGCTGGGAATCGATTTTATCTCCATCTATGGGCATCATATGCCTTCGTCCCTTTTGAAAATCGAAGGGGTGGCAAGTACGTTTGCCATCGATGATCAGTTTGACTTGTCCCGATTGGAAGCGGTGAAGCATTTTCCGATGACCGCATTGGAGGCGTCGATTGTTCCGGGGAGTGAGTATGGCACGAGGCTTACGTTTGCCGACCTGCTCTCCTATCGGTACATCGTAGAGAAGGCAGGCGTTCCCATCATCGTCCCGACACAGCGAAAAATTGTGGCGGAAGATATAAAAGCTTTGCGGGAGACGGGAGTTCGTGTCCTGTTAGCTGGAGCGATGGCGATCGGGAGGACCGAGGATGAAATCCGCCGTTCCATCCATGCATTGCGGAATGCGATTGACAACTAAGGAGGGATCGTATGGAGAGCAAGTTGAATGTCCCGCTCTCTCCTGACAAGAGAACAAGTGGCACAAGGAAGAAATCTTTCAACCGGGAAGCGAATCTGACAGGATGGCTGTTTATAAGCCCGATGGTCATCGGGTTTGTGACGCTGTTGCTTGGTCCGCTTTTGCTCGCGTTGTACATGAGCTTTACGGATTGGCCGTTACTGGGGGAAGCCGAATTTATTGGTTTGGAAAATTACAGAGCGATCTTTCAGGATGCCGAATTTTGGACGGTCGTGGGCAATACATTTATGTTCTCTGCCGGACTTGTCCCCCTGAACATCGTGTTGGCGTTGGGGCTGGCCTTACTGCTCGTGCGCAAGCTGCCGGGGATTGGGATTTTCCGCACGGCCATTTTTGTGCCGGTCATGACATCGTTGATCGTTTGGGCGATTGTGTGGAAGTATTTGTTTGCGACAGACACAGGGTTTATCAATCAAATCTTGCAGATGTTCGGGATTACAGGTCCCTCATGGCTTTACAATCCAAAGCTGGCGATGCCGGTGGTGATCGTGACGAGTGTCCTGAAAAATGTGGGCTTGAACATGGTTCTGTTCATCGCTGCCTTACAGCAGGTGCCCGTTCACTTATATGAGGCGGCGCGTATTGATGGGGCCAGTCGTACGCGTCAATTGTTTCAGATTACGATTCCGATGATCAGTCCGACGGTTTTTTTAACCACCCTGTTGACAATCATCGGCTCGCTCAAGGTTTTTGGGCAGATTTACGTCATGACGCAAGGTGGTCCGGATAACAGTACAAAGGTGCTCGTCTATTACATATGGGAGCGTGCCTTCAAAAACTTTGAATTCGGCTATGCGTCGGCACTTGCCTTTGTGCTGTTCTTTATCATTTTAGTCTTTACGCTCTTGCAGTGGCAGTTTAGAAAAAGGTGGGTGTTCCATGAAGAGTAATCGCCACGGATTACAAGCGGGCAAGTTATTGGGAATCGGCGGTCACTATGTAGCGTTAGGAGCGATCTCCCTACTGATGCTGGTGCCATTTTTGTGGATGCTCTCTACATCGTTAAAAGAGCCGGCCCAAATATTCGTCTTTCCGCCAGAGTTTATCCCTTCGTCGATCCGTTTGGAGAACTACACAGAGGTTTTGGCGAATACGCCGTTTCATTTGTTTTATTGGAACAGCCTGTACATTGCGATTCTGGTCACGGTTGGAACGGTATTATTTGCCTCGATTGCGGGTTATGCGTTTGCACGAATTCCGTTTCGCGGACGTAATATCGTCTTCCTGGTGCTATTGTCTACGATGATGATCCCGCATGAAGTGACGTCGATTCCGATGTTCTTGTTCATGCGCATGCTTGGATTTATTAACACGCATGTGCCGTTGATTGTACTCCCTATTTTCGGGGCAGGCGGAATTTTTGGGGTGTTCGTCATGCGTCAGTTTTTTCTCGGGATTCCGAAAGAACTGGAGGAGGCGGCGATGATTGATGGCTGCTCGCGTTGGCGGATTTACTGGAGCATCATGCTGCCACTGGCGAAGCCTGCTATCGCGACACTGACGATTTTTACGTTTTTAACGAGTTGGAACGAGTTTTACGATCCGCTCATTTTCATCAACGACAGAGAGCTGATGACGCTGCCACTCGCTTTGTCCTTGTTTACCGATGAAGTAGGGACGGCTTGGCATCATCTGATGAGTGCGTCCGTCATGGCGACCTTGCCGCTTTTGATCGTGTTCTTTTTCGCACAAAAGCAGTTTATCGAGGGTGTATCGATGACCGGATTAAAGGATTAAATCATGAAAGGAAGTTTAACAAGGAGTGAGGGAAGATGGATCGCGTAGTGGAAGCAGATGTAGTCGTGGTAGGCGGGGGACCGGCAGGAATCAATGCCGCTCTCGCCAGCGGACGGTTGGGAGCCAAAACGATCCTGATTGAGCGTTACGGCTTTCTCGGAGGGATGTCGACGATTGCGCTCGTTTATCCGTGGATGACGTTTCATACGGAGAAAGGCGAGCAAGTCATCAAAGGAATTGCACAGGAAATCGTCGACCGCTTGCAAGAAAAGGGGGGATCACCTGGACATTTGCAGGATACGGTGGGTTTCGTCAGCACAGTCACGCCCTATCATCCGGAAATTTACAAGCTGGTCGCTGTGGAAATGCTCAAAGAAGCTGGCGTCAAGCTGTTTGTCCACAGCTTTGTCGATCAGGTGAAGGTGGAGGGGACAGAGATTACTTCTGTTACGCTCACGAGCAAGTCGGGCAAGTATGAGATCAAGGCCAAGGTGTTCGTCGATGCCACAGGAGATGCAGATATTGCTTATCTATCGGGAGCGCCCACGAGTAAAGGGCGGGAAGCGGATGGACTGACGCAGCCGATGACGATGAAGTTTCGCATGCGCGGCGTCGATCTGGTGCAGGTGAAGCAGTACATGCTTGATCATCCGGATGAGTTTTATCATAAGACGCCGTTTGCACAGTTGTCGTCCATTCCACTGACGGGCGTCCAAGGCTTTTATACGCATTGGAAGATGTCAGGTGTTCCGATTAATCGGGATCAAATCCTGTTTTTCACTGGGCCCGAGAGCGATGAAGTTCTGATCAATTGCACGCGTGTGCAGGGGCTGGATGGAACAGATGTGGAGGATTTGACGGAAGCGGAGGAAGAAGGGAGACGTCAGGTGATATTGATGTCTGAATTTTTAAAAAGCAAAGTTCCGGGCTTCGCGACAGCAACCATCTCCGCAGTCGGAACGCAAATTGGAATCCGTGAGACACGCAGAATCGTCGGGGCTTACAGCTTGACGATAGAAGACGTGGTAGCGGGCAGGCGTTTTCCGGATGTCATCGCACGAAGCGGCTATCCGGTTGACATTCACGATCCTTCTGGCAAAGGCGTAGTGGCAGCAGATATTGAAGGGGAGGGCGCTTATGACATTCCGTATCGATGCCTGATCCCTCAGTCCATCGACAACCTGCTTTCGGCGGGGCGTTGTATCTCTACGACACATGAGGCGCTGGCTACGACCAGGCTTACTCCGAGCTGTATGGCGACAGGTCAAGCAGCAGGTACGGCAGCGGCCATCGCGTTTCACGACAAGACCATTCCGCGTTTGATTCACGTGGCGAAATTACAGGAACAGTTACGTCTAGCGAATGCCGTCCTCGATTAAACCTTTTCATTTTGAAAGGAGATTTGATCTATGAAAAAGTTGCGCGTTGTCATTTCAACACTAGCTACGGCAGCACTAGTAACAGGCATGGTTCCCTTTACGCAGACGAGTACAGTTGCGGCGAAAAAAGCGTCACCCAAACCAATCGCCAAAGTCGCCCTTGTCCCCCTCGATGATCGCCCAGTCAATACGTATTTTCCGCAAATGTCAGCACGGGCAGGCGGGGTGGAGGCGATTATGCCGGATGAAGACATGCTCGGTCACTTTATGACTCCAGGCGACGGTGAAGAAATTGGCGATTGGCTGATCAAACAAGCAAGTAAAGTGGACGGCTTGGTCATCTCTGTCAGCATGCTGGCATATGGCGGGCTGGTTGCGTCCCGTACGGATCAACAGTCCTATGAAGATGCCCTATCGAATATTAAGGCCATCAAGAAACTGAGAGACAAAAATTCTAAAAAGCCGATCTACGTCTTCGATACGATTCAGCGCTTGGCGGTGACGGCGACTGATCCAGAAACATTGAAGTACTATGAGCAAATCAGAGAATGGGCCATTTTATACGATGAAGTGCACAACCTTGGCATGACAGAAAAAAAGGATCGACTCGATCAGTTGGAAAGGGAGATTCCCGAGTCTGTGCTGGAAGATTACTTGAACGCACGCGAGCGTAACCACAAGATTAACTCCTTGTTGATTGACTGGGTAGAGGACGGGACCATTGATTATTTAGTGCTGGCTCAGGACGACGCTGCTCCCCATGGTCTTCACCGGGCAGAGCGGGAGACCTTGGTCAAAAAAGCAAAGGAGCTGGATGTAGAGGATCGTGTAGCGATTTTCCCCGGTGCGGATGAGGTAGGGACTGTCTTGTTGAGCAGACTCGCCTTGAACGAAATGCGCATCCATCCAAAGGTAGCGGTCGAGTATTCGGGTATAGAAGGCAGTGAGTGGACGGCTCCGTTCGAAGACACGACCTTTGATGTAAATGTCGAAAAACATATCATCGCAGCAGGCGGAAAACCCGTTCGGGATGAAGACGATGCAGATATCGTATTAATGATCAATTCGCCGAAGAAAAAAGGACAGAGCACCGCGGAAAGACGCGAAGACCTAGATGAGTTCGTCGAAGATATCAATGATCTTCTGGAGGAAGGAAAGCAGGTCGCGGTTACGGACGTTACGATTACAAACAAAGCTGACCCTGAGCTGATCGAGCGATTACAAGAAGAAGTAAAGCTACGAGAACTGTTCGCGTACACGGCATGGGGAACAGCAGGAAACAATATGGGAAGCGCGTTAGGACAAGCGCTGCAACGATCAGCCTTTTTGGAAAAAGGAAATCAGTTCGGTGTGCCCTTAACGGTGGATGCTGCAGAAGCCCATATCAATTTGCTCCTGTCTTCGTTTGTGAATGACCACCATTATCGAAATGAAGTGATGGCAGAAGCACGCAACCTCGTAAAAGAGTTAAAAGGGAATGAGTGGAATCTCGGAGATGACTACGACGAAGTCAATGATTTTGTGAGGGATGCACTGATGCCACACGCGGAAGAATGGTACGAAAACTACTTTGCCAATCAATCGCTGGTGATCGGGAAGCGAGGCAAGAATACGTTTGAAGGCGAAATCGAAGAATTAGCGGACATAGAAATCAAGCTTCCTTGGGAGCGATTGTTTGAGGTTTTTGTCGGGCCAGAAGTGAAGATTGAAAGGGAGTAAGTTATAGAAAAGGCGGTCTATTTTTCGAATCTGCACATATCATGTCTCTATCGCTAGAAGAAGGTGACTAGGATGGAGACTCTACAATGGTTGTATGTGCAGTATGAATTGGAAATGTATGTGCGGGTAGTGGTGAGCGCGATTCTCGGTTTGTTCATCGGGTGGGATCGCTCGCACAGAAACAAGCCTGCCGGGCTGAAAACGTACATGTATGTGTCTGTAGCCTGCACGCTCATCACACTTGTTTCTATTTACAGCACAAAGCTATACAGCGCGCCAGGAAACGGAACGATGATGGACCCGATGCGCTTGGCTGCTCAGATTGTCACAGGTCTTGGTTTTTTGGGAGCAGGCGTCATCTTGAAGGATGGCTTGAAAGTAAAAGGACTGACCTCCGCAGCCATGATCTTTTTCGCTGGGGGGATTGGCATAGGGATCGGAGCCGGATTTTACGGCATTGTGATATTCTCGGTCATCATCGCCTTTGTACTCGCCAGGATCAGTCAGCGTGTAGAAGATGTCCAGCACAAGCGGTTAGGAAAGTGAATCATGGAGAAGCGGTGCAGGGAAGTTCCTGGCATCGCTTTTTGCTTTTATAAGTGACTCGAGTGGGGGGAAGAAGCGAATTTCCAGTCTGCGCTTCGGCCTACGCCCCGCAAGGGGTATGACTGTCCGCTCCGGAATAAATGCACTGACCCCTG
>NZ_PXZM01000026.1 GCF_003013395.1 Brevibacillus fortis
ACTTGACAGGGGGCACTTCATTGTTGCTCCGAAGGAGGGCTTCGCCTTTTAGAATGCAATTAAAATTAACTCAAAAGCCTTCTGAAGCGACTGAACTTGCTCATCTGTCAGTAACCCGTACCCTGCTCCTACAATTGCAAGAGCTCCCCCTACAATCATCAAAACTCCCTGTTTCTTTTTGTTTGCCTTATCCAAAGCCCTCATCCTCTCAATATTACTGTATTTGTACTGCCATCCCACTCAACCTGTAGACAAAGTGCAGCAGCCAACTCACGAGCAGGAGCATAGGCCGATCCATCAATCACCTTTTCATTCAGATCCTTCCCGTTCACGCGAACGTCCTTCGACTGTTCAATCCACTCCACTTTTCCACCTACAACATTGGCTACTGCACGGACTGGCAGCATAGAAACGCCTTCCTGCAAAAAGCCAGTTACCGCGAGTAATGCCTCGTTCAACTTAATTGCAACCGGAAGTTGCATGGGCTTATCCACTTTACCCACAGTTTTTTGCAAGAATTGTGAATAATTTGTGCGGAATGTGCCCATCGGGAATGCAGGGCAGTTTTTCCACGCGTAGCCGGGGTACTCCTGGTGACCGAACACCTGCTTCATGGATGGAATCTGAACCTGTAGGTGCTCGATCAGTCGATTTGCTGCATCAATCTGCGCTGCTGTGGGTTGCTGTGTCCTAAAGTCACCGACAAGACAAATGCCTAGCGCATGACGGTTGCTATTGCCCACGTGGTAGGAAATTGTTTCTGGATCGTTACACCAGTAAATCGTTCCGTCCTTTTGGATCACAAAATGATAAGCAATGCCCGGCCATCCATTAGTACTGACATGATAGCCTGCGAATGCCTCTGGCGACCCGCTTTTTGTAGCTGAATGGTGGAGGGCTGCCGATCGTATATCCGAGGGTTTGCGCCGTCCATACCTTAGTGTTTTGTGACGTGGCAAAGAGGTGCGAACGTCGACCACACGCGCACCTTGAATAGTAATGTTCATTGCTATATTGTCTCCTTTCGTGCAGCTCGTTCTGCTTTCGCTTTGATCTCTGATCCCACCAGATTCTCGATAGATTTCGGCATAGGCCAGCCTGCGCGGTGAGCATTGGCGGTGAGGCTTGTCCAAGTGTGGTAGATGAGGCCGAAGGTGACGCCGTAGAACAAAAAGCCTGGGGTGCCCATGACGCGATCCAACAAGTTTGCTAGTGCTGGTAGTGCAAATAGGAACATCGTACGTGGTATTCGGCTCAAGCCATAGTCTGAGGAGTAGGATTGATCTTTTTTTGCTGCGGAAATGCCTGTGATCCAATCCAAGACAATCATGAAAAAGAGCACAATCAGGATGTCTTGGCGGTTCGTTCCGTATAGATAGTGAAAGGCGGGCGACACGATTGCACCTGCTGTTGTCGCCCAGGCGTTTGCTGGGGTTGCTACGTTTTCTAGGCTTAGAAGAAATTTCATCAGCTCATCTTCTCCTCACCCCCCTCGGGGCAAAAATTAAAGGAGCCACGTTAGCAGCTCCCCATGAAAAACAATATTCGTTTACTACAACCCGCAACTGTCCAGCCAATCGCTGAACGTCACCGTATCGATGTCAGCTCGCCGGGAATAGGCGTAATCAACGACCTGTTTGAAGAAATCCACATTGTATTCAAGATTGTCCACGGCTGCTCCGCTCACGATCTTATGAAACAAGTACAGGCACACGCCGCCAAGGTTTGCAGCCTCATCGATAAATCCAATTAGTTTGTCTGGCGCGGCGGTATAATCAGCACGTTGAATCTTTATAAGGCGCTTATCTGGAGGTGGTTGAGTAACGGTGTCATCCATGACGATGCGTCCTGCTCTCCGCGACTGCATAGCTAGTAACACCCTGTTGTCATAGGAGCCGAATGGATATGCGACGATGTTTGAGGCTCGCGAAAATCCATTTGCATTGAGCCATGCTTCCCCCAATAAAATCTCTTGCTCGATGATCATAGGGTTGCTCAAGGTTGCCAAATCAAGATGGTTCTGCGTATGGTTTGCCAAGTCCCAGCCATAACTATAAATTTCCTTAAGCTGCGCCATCGTGACATAGTAAGGGGTTCCCACACGGGTAGGAATGACTGCGATCACGCCAGGCATAGAATACTTACTCATATACTTGAACGCTTCCGTATATTGCGAGTCCCAGCCATCATCGAACATGAAGATGACCTTCCCGCGTTGCGACTCATCACGTATGATCGGGTCAAAAGTAGCGGATGCCGTTTTTCCCTCATACGCCAACACTCGGATTTGCATAGACACAATTTCGCGAGTAAGACTCCCACCTCCCCTAACCACGAGCTTATTAGCGTCGATAATGTGTTCGTTCCAACCTGCGGACAAACGCCAGAAACGGATTGAATAGGTAAGGTAATCCGTGTATGTTGTGTCATTGGAAAAGTAAAACTGTATGTCATACATATCTGTATGGTTATCGAGATAAAAACGGATTTTTAATGTTTTTGCACCGCTTAGATTGAATTGGCAACCGCGGCGGGCGGCTACATCAGTACCTGCCGACAGAATACGTAGCTTGCCATCCGGGAAAGTTACCGTGCCAGTGCCATATGCTTTATACCATGCTGAACTGTCTGAGCATGGATCAACAATCTGTCCCTTTTTAAAGGAGCGTTGCAACTTCGCTAGGCTTTCAATATTCTTCCTATTCCTGCTTATTGACCACGCCATTATCACCACCGCCATTTTGAGCATTTTTCAGCTTCTCATTTTCTTTCCGCAATGCTTCCAGCTCTTTTTGTAGTGCCTCTTCCTGCTTTCGCTCCTCCTCTCCTGCTGGCGTGTAGACCCAATCGCCCAGGGACCCATCTGAATTTCTTTGTCGGTATCTCATGCTTTGATCGCCCCCGATAAATTCGTAGCTGACGCTGTTGAGTTGACGTCATTGCAGGTCAGTGTAAATTTCAAATGAAGTTGTGCGCCTTGTGCCGCGTACGTTCCAATGAACTCCTTCTCTACGATTCCAGTGATAACAGGAGCAGACGTTTTGGTCATGGCCTTGTAAGATTCAGCAACGCCAGCCGCCACAATGGAAAGAGCTCCGTCCACAATCAGATCTCCTGTTTCATGTTGGAGCCAAGCTAGGACTTCTTTGGCTGTTGTTGACTGAGGAGATAGCTTGTATCGAGCATGGGCAGTTTTGAGGCGTGTTTTCGTCACCGAACGGGTCAGGGAAAACGTGAGGACCGTTGTTGCTCCTAATGAGTCTGCTGCTGTTATGACAAGACTGTTCGTTCCGGTAACCATCTGCTTTGGTGTGACGGTTATCGTCCACGCGCCATTACTGATTGATATGGGTACATCTGCACCGCCGTTCATGCGATACTTCATGGTTACTGCTTGTCCGTCTGGATCGGACACCGTCCCATTGATCGTAATGGGCGAATCATCCGACAAGTTATCATTATTCGCCACAAATGAATGAGTCAGAGTTGGAGGACGATTCAATATCACGGTAAAGGTCCGCTCCGCAATGATGGAGGTGCCGCCTTTGTTATCCTCCGACCATACTTCCAACAGGTGCGTTGTTCCCTCATCGAGTAGCCCGGATACGGCTGTCGTTCCGTCCTTCAATGCTCCACCTGTAAATGTCAGTGTCTTGCTGAAGGCTAACGGATTTACTCCATCGACTGATCCTTGGGCAATCCGATAATTCGTGCCTTTGTTGACACGTACATAGACTGATATGATATCCCCAGGATCAGTGTCCAATGTGGTGCCCGTGACCACATAAGTATTACCCACAGACAACTTGACCCCACTTACTGGAGCTGTAAGTGTGAGCGTCTGACCAAAGTTATCTTCATAAGTAACCGTTACGGTATAAGCGTAGTAGTAGGTATATGATACCGAAGATGGTCCATACACTGTGCCGGAATAGCTTTGGGAGTAGTTGTACTTACGCGTATCAGGCTTAGACACCGTACCGGAATAGGTGCCAGTAGCAGACGCACCGTAAGTTCTTTCTCCTCCGCCCTCATTGTTTAAAAGTTGACATGATCCCGCAGACGCCCCGGTACGTTGTAAAGTACCAGAATATCCTTCACCGTCCGAATAGGAAATAGACGATGGTAACGCAGACAATGCGCCGCTTTGCGCACCGCTACAAGACCCCCCCAGGTCATACCACGAAGAGCGAGAATCAGTAACTGATTTTTGACCAGAAGGGCTACCACTAACTACGTAAGGAGTCGATCCTCCTGACTTAGACAAGGTACCACTATAGGTGCCATCGTTATAGCTGATGGTCGATTGAAAACTATCCGTACTGCTTGTACGAGTATCCGATACGGTTTTGGTGTTCGGCGTGCTGGATGTAGTATATCGAGTGTAAGAACCTTCGGTAACATTGAGCGTCACTTCGCTGCCATTGACAGTGTGTGACACTTTACCCGTATTGACTGTAACTGACACCACACGCTTTAGGTTAGGAATGGTTATCTTTTGTGACCGGCTTTGTGATGTAGATTCAGGGAAGCTAACAACGGTTGATTTACTTGCCATCTAACCGCCTCCTTTTTTACGTTACCGCTATTTTCACGCTATATGTGTCAATTGTTCCTCGACGCATTCGTTTTGCTGCCGTATCAATCTCCACGGTAGAGCGTGCCAGTATGGCGTTAGTTGTATATGTTCCTGTAGGGGCTGTGTTTAGCGTAATAATCCGAGTTACTGGGTCAATTGCGGTAATTGTTCTCTCTTCCTGACTTGTGACAGACGCTAAAGTAACCTCTTGTCCAACGGCGAAGCCAGTTATTTGCGCAACGGCCACATTCGATCCAGATGTGCTCTGAATCGTTGTTCTAGTCTTGTCTAATGCAATGACCGCATCTTGGATGCCGTCAAACAGATCAACAAAAATTCCACTATTCCCCGCCGTTCTGTCTCCTGTCGTGATCTTGGCATGGAGATACAGGATGCGATTTTCTAATTTGATCACAATGCCATCGATGCCCTTTATACCTTCTTCTATGTGATTCATGCGCCGTGCTGTGAAACGGGTGCCATCTTGAATTGTTTCACCTGTTTCCGTATTCACAAGCCGGTCAGTCCAATATTGACGCTCGTATGGCATCTTACACACTCCTCACATCAAAAGGTATTTCAAACAGCAACAAAGCCCCTGTTTCATGCGAGGTAATATGTGCCTCAGAGGTAATCATTGTCGCTCCGCTTGCGTCCACTAGTTTTGCTTCTGTAATGGTGCCCGCTGCATCCACGGCGTCCAAGTAAACGTATAGCTGCACAACCGTTTTCTGGGCACTGGTAAGGTGCTTCGTCTGTGTAATCGGATGAACGACCGATTTCCCGTCAACAGTGACGATCGCATTGCTCAGTTTTGCACTCACCGCATTGCGGATGAATTCCAAAAAGGCTGGTTCCACTTTTAACGCCATTTTGATCACCCCTTTACGTATGCACGAAATGGAGAAGTTGTTTTGATAGTCACCTGTGTAAACGGTTCGAAAAACTCCTCGAACACTTCCCCCTCTTTGACCGTAAATGTATGGCCGTTGATGGTGAAGCCAAGGTCACTCGTTCCATCATTTTTAATGACAAAACCAAACATAGGCTCATCGAAAACTTGAACGGTGTCAGTAGCGCCACTAAAAGGCTCTTTTGCTGCTAAACCACGTAGTTGCACGAACATGGCTCCGTTGCGACCTTGAATCTCTTGGAATTCATCCTTCATTCCATTGAAGTATTGCGGAACTGGTAAAAGACCCCCGTCACGTAAAATATGTCTTGTGCCAATTGGCATCTGATTCCCTCCTTCATCCTTCCGTTGCTGTAAACATAGGCATGCCTGGCGCAACAAAAACGGGCATGCTTGGAGCCTTGACAACAATCTCGTTTGGGTAAAAGGTATTGCACACAAAGTAATCAACGATAAATCTCTTGGAAGAAATATCTACTCTGATCGTGCTGGCTATAATTTTGAAAACAATGTCATCTAGCCAGGAGCTTTTGCGCTTCACACCTTCCAGAAGGCGGCGGAACTTTGCTAGGTCGCCAGGCGCAAATACCAGTTGTTCCGTCTCAATTCGAAAATGATGCGGTTCCCCTCCATATTCGAACCATTCGCGGACCGATGAGTTTTTGAACACGATGGATGCGACCTGTTCGATTGCCCAGGGCGTGCCCTTATATCGATGAGCTCCAATTGCCGTTTTAACGAGCTCCCGCCGACTTTCAAGGGATAGTGTTGAATCATAGAAATCGACGTGCAATTGGTGGGCCAGAATGTCCACAACCTCTGAATCTAGTTCATCGATCCGAGAGAACATGAGCACTAGTTTCATGTCAGAGGATATGTCCTGCATTTCCCTTATAATCGCTGCAGCTAACGCTCGCATCTTCTTGTCTTCTTTTATGGACGAGGGAAGGATGTCCGACAGCTTTGCGTTGTAGATATCAACCACTTTCCAACCCTCCGTATACCACGTTGACTGTGTGTTCTTTAGCTACTTGTGATTCAGTCAGCGTGGTAAAAACTGGACTTGTCACAGATACCCGTTTAGCTCCCGCCTTTTTCATTTGAAAAACAAGCTCGGATGGATCGATGTCACGGCCAAGCTTGGCTCTTTGCCAAAGTTGATAATCAATGACAGCTTGATTCACTTTGGCTTGTATCGCTGTAACAGCACTTTCCTTGTCTGTATCAATCCAGTAAGTAGCCTCAATGTTGTATGTTTTTTGAGTCGGGGCCAAAACAAAAACTTGGTCGGTCAGTGGCCGAATCTTTCTATCGTTGCAAACTGCCGCGACCAGATCGAGAATTGTCTGATCAGGTATCTCGCCCGTTTTGAGCAGAGGTCGAATCTCTACCACTCCAGCCCTTGGGCTTGATACATTTACATCCCCCAGAAGGGTACTGGCGGACTTTGCCCAAAATTCGTAAGCTCCCGATGGGCCAGCCACGGAAAAACTCTCTGGTGCCTGCCGGATTCGTTCTGCATATGAATCGTCGTCCTCTTCATCTGCCCCGCCGCCCGATTCTGTGACATTGGATACCGATTGGACAAATGGCAGAGGGTCAACCAATTGGTTCAGTTTCCCAACTGGATACCCATTGCCAATCACACCCACGGAAACACATTCCGCTTTGACCTCTACTTTCGTTTCCCCGCTTGTGACTGTGACGTCCACTGTTGTTGCAAAAAATACGTTGTCCCCTGCTGTGACTCGGGTCCCTTTCGGGATGATCTGGGATACTGGTGTCGATAAGGTAAAACGAATCGTCGTCTTAGCCTTTGTAGCCAGTATTCTTAATACGTTCAGCAAGATGCCAATTAGGTCCAGGTACTTTCCTCGCGCGTATTTAAGCAAGTTCTGTTTTGCAGAGTCGTCGATAATGACTCTTTGCTGCACAAAAAAAGGCACGAGGCTCTTGATAAAGAGTCGTACCGGATCGGCTGGTGCAAGTGGTTTCCTGTATTCTCTTTCATAGTTTGCGATCAGATCCGCTTCGATCTGTTGAGGCGATTTATTGGCGAACGATACATCTGGTAAAAAGTCAAACCTGGACACCTTTTATCGCCACCTTTACCAAAGGTTTTAACATCCCGTTTTCATCACCTTCATACGTAACTTCCTGTACCTCTGCGCGCGGCTCATACTGTTGGATTTTTTCAATGAGTCGTGCCGAAGAGATAGCCTTATAGGCATTCACAGGAGCATCTATGTTTGGGTCCCATCCGAATAAACGATACATTGGACACGTATGAATCATACTCATCATGATCGTTCTCACATTTTGGATAACTTCTGTTTCTCCGGTCGCGCCGAAAATAACCTCATTAAAATCACTTGTTATCGTTACAATTTGAGCCATTAGCTTCCCGCCTTTTTCGGATACTCCTTGAGACGCAGCTCAACATTAACAGATACTAAACGACCACGGCCGTCATAGTTTTTGTGTTGTTCGCTGACCGACTCGGTAACCCATTGGCTAGTTGAAACAGGTTTGTTTCCGATGACCAATAAATCCCTTTGTCCTGTATCCCTTTTGGTCCGCAAGGTTTTCAGTTCTGCTTCTGGATCTACCCCGAGTGAAGCTTTCAATTGAATCGAAAGACTGATTTCTTCAAGCCCCGGACCAACGAATTCCGGAATCGGTTTGTTTCGATGGATGTCATGGGTTACCCACCGGCTCGAGCCATTTCTTGTCATATCATCAAAAGTACGAACACGCTGAGAAGATACTTCAAAAATCACTTCTCCAAGACTTCCGATGACCGCCATTCCGGTTCACCTCGCTGTGTCGATGGGTTGTTTTTGATAACGGCGTTATTGAAGACGATTTTCCCAGGATGAAAAAAATCGACCGTCAAGGTATGCGTTTCTCGATCATAGTCAATGAATGTCCCATCACCAAAACGGATGTGTCGTTTATTTTTGTTCTTGATTGGCACTGGGTCCTCTTGATTGTACGTTGATCCGAGGATAATCCCATCCGCATTCCCTGTCGGCAAAAATAGGCACCATACCTGTTCGTTCACATCCGGTAGCCAATAATCTTTTAACAAAAAAGAACCACGAGAAAGGATGTCCATTTTGTAGGACACCACATCCTCGCGATCACCGAAAACAACCCTTGCTGTCGCGTCCCTCTCGTCTACGCTCGATACAATGCCGACACGTAATATGTTTTTCATATCCATTACCAGCCCAATACCTTTCTGCATTCAAGCGAAGTTTCGTAGCCATTACCGCTATAAGCATGAACAGCTTGCGTAATGATGTATTTCCCGCTGACAGCCCCAAAATTGTTCAGCATGAACGTCATACCGGCTACCAGGTTAACGTCTCCCATCAAGGTAATGCTTGCCGTATTCTGCTCCTTATTTGCTTGGCGCAACGCACTTTTGGCTTTTCGTTCTGCCTGACGTCCATCCTTTACGCGCTCATTGATATACAGCGTACGTCCCGTTTTTGGAGCGTTAGGAGGTATAAAGGTATGATGGATCTTCTTTTTCCCTTTTGGACTGTGATAGTCCACAATCGCTCGGTTATAGATGCCTGTCGTGGTCACCTGTGCTGAAAAGCTTTTGATCTTGGACGTTGCGTAATTGAGCGAAAAGGCCGGAGGCTTCTCCTCATATTTGAATTCATCAAATAAACTGATCTGTTTGCCTGTCAGCTTAACAGCAATGCCAGCATCATCGCACAAGCGCATGAGGAAACCAAGATCGGTTTCCTCTGTTTGTTCAATCCGATCATAGTCCTCGTCTTCTGCGTCAAAAAGAAGTTTGAGGCCATTCTTGCCTGCAATATCTTTTGCGATCACCGACAACCGCGTTTTCTCCCATGCACGGTATTTTCGTTGTGCCCGGATCGTCGATGCATCTGGCACAGACACGCCTTGGATGCTTACGGCATTGGGTGGACTTGTTAGGCTGATCTCGTTGATCTCGAAATACCCGCAATTTAAAGCATCCATTTTCCCGTCATCGATCCAGTTTTCACGGATGATTTTTGCCTTTATGCTTGCATACAATTCTGGCATCCATGCTGCCCACCAAAGGCGTTCCCGGTCTGCTAGGTTGATAGATATAGTATCGGCCGTGCCAGAGAGATTGTCGGTGTACTCAAACGAGGTGAGGTACGGCTGCAGGTCATTCGAAATGTTCTTGTTGTCATAGAAAAGTTCAAAACTGACTCGCCTCGGCTGTGCCACCCGTTATCACTCCCTCTTCCAGGGAGGCAGATTCGATGTGTCTTGCGCTGTAGCGGTGTCAATGTCGGGAACAACGAGGACGATTCCGGAAGAAAAGACTACCGTCTCACGATGCTTTAAATTGGCTTCAATCAACTGTGGCATGAAATACTCGCTGCCCATCGTTTTATACGCGATCCAGTCCCACATGTCTCCTGCATTCGTTGTATAAGTCCCTGCCATCAGTTGAACCTCACCGCCCTCTCATTCCTCATGAACCGCTGCATATTCGCTTTGAATTCATGATACGAGTCTCGAAGCATCGACTCGTTTTCCGCCCGATTTCCGCCTGAAAGGTTTGGCGAGAACTGAAAGACAAGCGTTTGATTGCCATTACGTGACGACAACGCCTGATTCGCTCTCGACCATAGGTTTGAATCGAGATTGCGATTTTGTTGGGCAGTCAATACCCGCTCACCCTCGTGAAGCTCCGCCCGGTATCCGTCAAACGGGACATAAGGTAGTCCGTTTGCATGGGAACCATTTACCCAACCCCACGCTTTTTCGTACCATGCAGGTTCCGGCCCTGCTGTCATGGTTGCGTTCGGCCCACCATAAACAGGTGTAGTGGTCGGATCTTGACCAGCAGCTCTCATGCTCTCTATCCGAGCTTCCAGTTTGCTAAAGGGAGTTTCCAGCTTGTTTTCTCCCCACATTCCATCCCAAATGCCTTGAATGATGGATTTGCCGACATCATATCCCACGTCTTGTGCAATTGGAATGAGGGGTACAGCTGCCGCTTTGATCAGCTCACCCAGTTTCGTCGATATCTCGTAGGTGACACGTTGCGTAGATTCACTCCCGCCGGAACTCCACCACTTGTTAAACGTCTCGTAAGCATCCGCAGTGATGAATTCGATTTTCCCCCAGATATCCAGCTTTTTATAATCTGGATTATTGAAAATCGTCTGTAGTTTATTGGATGCAAACTGGACGGATTTCGTAATGGTTTTTCCCATTTCCGCAAAGGCATCTGATCCCAGCTTCGACAAATCCTGAAACGCTTCTGTTTTGGTCAAATTATCGATTTCTTTTAGGGTAGGCTTCAACGCATCTAATGCTTCCGCCCCCATTTTCGTCCAGGTAAGCTGTAGCTTTTCCACGAGCTGTTCATACATAACAAGACCAGTTGTATCGACATCACTCAACAGCTTGGCATCGATGTTTTGTTTATCCAGCAGCTCATTCATGCCTTTGATAATGCCGTCAATTCCCGACTTGGCGAACTTCTTGATGTCTGTGCGAGGCATATTGAAACGTTCAACAATGGAGGTGGTATCGCCAATCAATAACTCGTTGAGAGAGATTGCCGCCCCCTGCATACCCTGTTGTTTATTGATCGTCCCCAGCTTCTCGGAGATATCAAGCAATGCTTGAACTTGCCGCAAATCCTTCGTTTTAAACAAAAACGCTTGCCCGGATTCAAAGAAGTCCGTCATCCCGAAACGGGATTCGATGGCACGCTTCTCCATCCAGTTGAACAACTGGTTCGCTTTCTTTTGGTCCCGGAGTAGCGATTCAATAACTTCGATGTTATACTCCCTATCAGCCGCTTTGCTGACGCTATCCATCATCAAGTCAAATGCAGATTTCGCAGTCTTTGCTCCGACTGCAATCCCAGCCAGACCAACCCCAACTGTGCCAAGATACCCTCCAACAGGTATCAATGCGGCCCCTGCCATCGCTATTTCTCCTATGGAGACCCCCGCTGCAAGTGCCTTTGCCTCCATGGTTTGAAGTTGGCGCGAATAAGAATTCAGATTGTTTGATTCGCTTCTCATTTCTCGATTTAATTCTGATATGTTCCGTTTAAACTTATCGACCTGTGAGGACGCTCTTCTTTGCACGTTGGTAAACCGTTGAAGGTCGTTTTGTAGCTTCGTACTTTCCCGTCTGTACACCTCTTCGCTAATCGCGCCACTTCGGTATTTCCGCTCCAAAGCGGCAAGGCCGCGTTTGGTTTTATCTATCGCGGCCGACATTTTCGTATGCAAGGTGGTCATAGATTGCAACTTGCTGTTTGCCTTTTCAATAGAAGACTGATAGCCGCTGATTTTTTTTCGCATATCCTGCATGCGGCGGGAAGCGTTATCGAACGCGCTGGTGAACGATCTATTCATTTTCCCGGACATCTTGATTGTGAATTCATACAGTTTCCTACCCATCCGTTTCGCCTCCCTCCGTAATTTCCATGGCTACTGTTACCCATTCATTAAAATCGTTTAAAGTCATGCCAAGGAAAAACTCCATGCTGGTATGCGTGTTTCTTGCCATATTGAGTACGAGTTTCCGTAACTCTCTTATTCCTCCGTCTTCTCTATCTCCTCCATCTCCTTCAAATCCATACCGAGCAAAAAAGCATGTGCCGCTGTTACTGCTCGGAAAAAATCCCGTGCCCCAAGTTTTAATAGATCATGGTAGAGGACTCCGCAAGCTTTTGCGGCAAGCACAGCCCGGAAAGTCGATGATTGCATCTCATTCGGGGAATATCCGCTAATCTGACGGGCCTCATTAGTAGCATTGATAATATCCGCGCCTGTCAGTTTATCGAAATCAAACGTCAAGGAGGTTATCTCCTTATCGTCTACTTTCAATGGTTTTTCCAATGGCAGTGGTAATTTCATTTTTGCAAAACTCCCTTCTATAGCCCAAGCGCCCGACGCGTATCAGCCAGCTGATCCTTGCCGTTCACTCGATAGATGTAATTTAATTTGTCGAGCTCCAGAACGTTCTTTCCGTCAATATCGATCTTGATGTAGGTGATTTCCAACTCTGTATTGCTGTCTGTTGTTGCGCCCTTTTCTAGCTTTCCCAGTTCTCCACCGGTGGTGTTCCCTTGTACCACAATCCGTAGCGCACGGGTAATTAGACGACCAGATCCACGGTCATGCTCTTGTAAAGCTCCACGGCAATCTAGCCGATGAGCCCCTAGCTCCAGAAAGTCAAACAATCTATCTGTGATCGAGTGCCAATTCAATGTGACTTTTTGGCTACCGAAATGCCCTACCGGGGATTCAAAGCTGCCAAATACACCAGCTCCTTTGACTTCCTCTGTAGCAAAAGAAAAGGATGGCAATTGAATATCTGCCACCCCTACGAGGTCTGTTGTGCCATTTTTGTATACCATGAAATCCTTTACGCGATCAGGAATTGCTTTGTTAGCCATTGTTTATCCACCTGCCTTGTATGATTAGGCTGCAAAGAGATTTTGTAGATAGGCCACATCAAATTCAAGTTTGAACTCGATGTTCTCAGCCGGTACGGGAGCCGCCAGGAACAACCGATAAGAAACTTTTCCGTCCAGTAGAGATGTGACCGGATTATCCGCTGCTCTGAATTCTACACGCCCGCCGAGTATGGAACCTTGCGCTGTCAGCCCATTCAGCCAGATGTTTGTTGAGTCAACAACCGTGTCAATCAACCTTCTGTTTGTCGGGTCGTCAACTTTTTGCCAGTGTGTCAGAATCAACGTATTTCCGATCCAGTTGAACATCTGACGAACAGGGAAGAAACGGTCCTTTACGTCTGTATTGGCTGGATAGACTGACGTATTGTTCCCCCATAGTTTCCATCCACCAGTGAAATTGATTGCTGTAACGATGCCTTCCCCATTCAGATAGGCAGCTTGATCTACGCCAAGATTGATCTCGGTTCCGGCTTCATTTACAACAGCGTTTGCTTGAATGTTTTTGTTAGAAGAAGATACGTAAGGAACGTCGTCATTGTCAGCAATAACTCTGCTATTCAACGCTGCAAATTGCGTAGACAGGTGATAGATCTCGTGATAAATCTCGTCACCCAATTTCGGTTTCAAATAGCAGGCAATAAGATAAGGGTCGCTGTAGTTGTTGGAATTTTTCCATGCGGGCGCATCTGTGTAAACGCCAGCACCTGTTGGCGAGCAATCAATATCGGCAATTGCCATGGCTTTAAATAGGCTATTAATTCCCACCGCTTTTGCTTTCATGACTGCGGCAACAGCCGGCTTTTTTGAGTGTTTCGGCACAATAATTTGTCCTGGCACCAACCGATACAATGGGAAAATCTTGTTGATCAATTCTAGCCCGGTCACATTGCCTGTTGCCGAATCAATCCCCCCGATGATTTGGGCATCCGTTACAGCCGAAGGCGTGAGTTTATCGTAGGATACAGTCAATGTGGCTTGGTTTGCTGGAATATCTCCACCATCCACCCGCGAAATAACAGGGTGTCCCGACGTATTGAATACAACTGTAAAGTCCTTATTACGGACCAGCGCATTACCAGCACCTGTGAGCTTAACAATGAGGCTCGCCAATAGCACTCCTTCGGCAGCAATCATGTATTTACCCAAAGATAGATTAATTGTGCTGTCCTTCACGTTTACCTTGTGGATGGAAGGATCAAGCACGTTGACGAATACCGCAGGGCCAACATTGTAAAGCTGAAATTGCGCTTTGATTGCTTCACACAGCGTATAATCGTCCCAGTTGGAATGATACCCGAGAGCCTTTACCGCTTCCTCATAGCTGTAGGCCAGTACCGGCTTATTCACAAATGCTGTTGGATTGTCTGTCAAATGAATAGGCGCAGTACCGAAATATACGGGCAGTCCGGATGTGGCCTTAACAGGAGAAAGAATGCTCGTATCACTCTCTGAGACGCCTATCTGGTGTTTATATGCCACTATTCCTCAACTCTCTTTCCTGCGGCGTAATCAGAAGTCTGCTGAAAAAAGACGCTCTCAGGTGTTCCATGATCTCTAATCGCCGCTTCTGTTTGGGATAGCTTTTCTACGGGCACAAACATTTTCTTGATGGCTGGGCACGCTTCGATGTGCTTGCTCAGATGTTGTGGAATCCCGTCCGTAAATAGCGCGTATCGATGCAGAGTGCCATCACGTAAACTACTCCCGCAGTAGATGACGTGCATTGGTTCTTTTGCAGTCACCTTTGATTCTGCTTTGCTCATTTATAAAATACCCCCCAATCGAATTCGGACTGTACTTGCGGAATCAGTACGTCGAACGTGATGTATGTCGCCCACTCAGGAAATGGCTGCTCGTCTGGCTGTTCCGTTTCGAAAGATTCGTCATCGATCTGAAAACGATCATCAATGATCGGATCTCTTTTTAATCCAATCTTTATCCGGTTTGATACATTCAAGCTATCAATCCAGCCGTTCTGCTCATCTTCGCTGTATGTGATGACGATTACACGAATTTTAACGATGTTTGCCTGCCTCCCATCGTTCTCTCTCAGGAAACGAACGACAACGGCGGGCAGCTCGGCTTTGATTTCTTGCGGATCGGCTACAGGTGATTGCTTGCTCTCACTCAGGAATCCGCTGACTACCTGTGGTGCTTTGTGATCGTGGCCATCTACGTTGGTGGGTAGCAGAAAATCTTTCACGAGCGTTTCAATACGCTCTTTCAGCTTTTTGACTAGGACCACATTAACCATCCAGCACCCGTCCTATTTCATGCTCGAGACGCTTGTCCAATGTCTCCAGCATTTTATTCTGTATTGATTTTCGTACCTTTTCGTTGTCTAGCATTTGCGGTACAGCAGGCGCATAGAGTCCTTTGATTGGGAACCTCTTCTGTGTCGTTCGTCTGTATACAGAGGCCACACTTCTGACTTTCGCAACAAACGCACCAGGAATCGGAGATTTCCCGCCAGCTCGTAATACTTGTGCCAAGATGGGTTTTTTCCTACCGGGTTGCGGTGATTTCGGCGTGACACGAAACCGAATCAGCGGCATCACATGACCCTTGGATTCCAGACTGCCATCCAGGTTATTCGCGGATGCCTTTTTGAGCTCCATTGTCTCGCTAACGTCTCTTTTTCGGACAAGGTACGTATCTCTCACCCTGGCGGCTGCTTCCGTTTTCCCGCTGGACAGGGCACGGTTCATAGCCCGTGCCTGTACCTTTGGAATCTGCTTCGGCATATGTGCCAGAAGATTTGCTGCTTCATTCAGTCTCTGTTTGATTGAGTTGTCGAAATCAATCATGGGTTTGAATTACCCCCAAGGCGGATTTCCAAGATGCCCTCAAGATCAGCAGGTGGAGCCACGATCACATACGCTTTTTTGTTTATTTTTAACGTGTGTCCAACTGGTGGAATGAATGTAAAATCGGCTCGGTTCACATAGAGCATTATTTCTTCCGTGTATTCGCGGTCATGGGTCGGGTAGGAGTACGATCGATTCCCCCCACCAATCGCGACAGGCTCAATCATTCCGGTTATCTGTTTCCCATCGATATCGATTTGATCTGCAAATTCGCCTGGATTGAGAAAGACAGCGGCATCCGCCTTTAGTTGGTCCTTGAATGTGCTCATTTGTCTTTGCCTTTTCCGCCTTTAGGAGCATCCACAACCAATTCATCCGTATCCAGTTCGAAGACAATCTCTTGATTATCGTCGGAATGCTCATCCTGTTCGTTATTCTCGTTTGTTGCTTCAACAGATCCTACTTCAACGTCTTCGACAACATCTGTCTCTTCAAACACAGCTACCGCGCCTTCACCGATCAGATGCGCTACATCCTTTTTGTGAGCATTAAAAATGGCGCCCTTCTCATGAAAGACACCATTATGCTTCACTGTTCCAATTTGCACTAGAAATCGCATGATAGTTTCCTCCTACACGCGCGTTTTGATAACAGACCATGCAGATACGTCAAACGGCTTCGGCAATGGACGGCTCTTCACAATAAGAGATTTCACATCGGTCTCACGGTTGACCGTTACCTTTGTCGCACGAGGCCCTGCTACAGTTATATAGTTGATACTATCTTCTGGAATGAAGGTATTCGCACCGTACAAAAGCTCCCCGATATTTCTTGGCGCGACAATGACCTTTTCGGGGTCAATGTATGGTTTGAGAGCCTGCGTTGCCTCATCGTAGTACCACGCATCATATCGGTACAAGTCGAGGCCAAGTTCAGTCAAGCGACCAATATACGTATATCCGTTTCCACTCTCGATGCTGAGCTGGGGATTGATCGTTCCGAATTGCGCGTATCGCAGGTCCATAAACTTCGTCATGAAATTATCGTCTGCTCGAAGATTAGCCCACGCCTCATCACCCAGAAGGGCGACAGTTGGATTGTATCCGGCCTTACGAGATTTTCTGACCGCTTCCTCTAAGTCTTCATACTTTTTGGACGTAGACTGGTTCCACTGGCTTCCGGCTGTAAGATTGATCATGTTGTCGAATCCAAAGTCAATGGTATCAGTACGAACAACCGTTGCAGCATCATCGATGTAACCAGATACGGTCACTTTCCCCGTTTGCATAAGTTCTGCACCCATCAGCTCTTCGCGGCGCGTGACCATGTCGGAGAGCTCCAAAAAGTCGCGGTTCATCTGTTGTACAGCACGCTCATCTGGCGACATACCGCCAAATACCGCTTCCCCAGGCATGCGAGTTTGTAGCATGCTGATATCAATTGGGGAAGACAGGTTGATAAAAGGTGGCGTATAAATTTTCGTTTCAAATCCATCTCGCTTGATATTAACTGGCATACTGCCTTCTGCAACAAGTGGTGCAACACGTTGGCGGTTTTTGTAGAAATCCACTAGGACATGCTTTGTATCGAAAGTCGCCTCTCCAGGGAAGAACATGTCCCGAAGGAACGTTGTAACTGGCATTCTTCGTTGAAACGATGGAAGTATGGTTTGTGGTTCATAGATGCTAATGCTGCCACCTGTAACAGTTGCGGCATTTTGTGGACTCATAAAGCGTCCTGCAATGGCGGATTGTCTAATTTTCACGGTTGTTTACCCCCGATCAGTTTTGTAGTGAATGTTGACGGTGCGAAGCTCATCTTTGTGGTTGGCTACTGAGTCTCCGGCCGCCACTTTCAGAGCATCATACCGAAAGACACCCGTTTTATACGCTACTGCGTTTACATCACTTCCGGTTGTGTCCACGTCCTCAGATAACACCAACGATGCGATCTGACTGCCGTCTGTCGCAGATTTATTTACCAATGCATATTTTCCGCTGGCAGTAATCTTGCCGAGCACCGATCCGCGTTTGAGCTTCCCTTGACCAGCAAGTAATGTCACTGCTGTGGTCATCGCAGACACTTCCGTTCCCGCGAAAAATGACTGATTATCTACCGTGCCAAATGTAGTAGAAACGTTTGCCATGGTTATTCCCCCTTATCTTTGTAGGCGTTGCATTGAATGTGAATGTGCGAGTTGCTGGAAGACTGCGTTCACGTCTTTCAAGTTGTTCAAGTCATACTCTTTTTCCGTGTTTTGTTGTTGTGATTGAGCTGTCACATCAAGAGCTCCAGACGCTTGATTAGCTGCTACTGCCGCATTGAATAGGCCGTTATTAATCATCTTGCCCTCTTGCATAGCCTTAAGCGCCAGATCAGCTGCTGTCATTGGGTTTTCCCCATACTTCGCCTCGTTGACCAAAGCAGGATCGATATTTGCTGCAATAGCGTCAATGGCGCGAAGGCGCTCCCTCTCTTGTGCAGCTGCATCTTGAGTATTTTGTGCCTGATTCGGTGCGGGTGGTTGTGGTGCTGCATTTGATGCTGTCGGTGGTTGTGGATCGATTACTTGTGTTTGATTGGTTACTTGCATTATGCTCGCTCCTTCCGTTTGGAACTTCATAATTTCATTTCGGACACGGTCTATCACCTGTTGGGGAATCATTTCGATGCCTGCATGTGCGACAGCACTGAGCTGATTAGAATCGTCGAACATGATTTCATCGATAAACCCTTTTGCCAATGCTTCTTGTGCCGTCATCCACGTTTCGCGGTTCATGAGGGTACTCAATTCGTTCTGAGACAACCCTGTTTTTAGTCGGTATGCATTCGCAATGGACTTATCGACCGCTTGGAGGAAATCCGCTGTGTGCCGATGCTCCCACTTATCTCCCTGAGTCCGAGTCTTTGCGTTGTGAATCATGAATTGTGCCGTTGGTGACATTCTGACCTTCTTTCCACCCATGGACGCTACAGAAGCAGCACTTGCTGCCACACCGACGATTTGGACGTCAACACCAGCTGGATGACTTTTCAGCATGGTATAGATTTCACTGCCCGAATAAACATCACCACCACCTGAGTTGATAATGACCTCAAGATCATCGCCGTTTGCTTCCGCAATCGCTTTCGATATTTTTCCAGGGCTTGTTGCATCCATTTCGAATAAGTCGTAAATCCATTGATGGTCATTCGGGATGATTGCACCTCTAACTTCAATCCGTTTTGGCATTTTGTTTGTCACCTCCTTTCATGCCCGGAATTTGTGCTTGTGGCAGGTCCCGACGTGCCTCCCACTCGCGCATCAGCACGTCAATATTGCTATCCCAGTCCATCCCTGTGAGCTCCGCCGTTTCTCGTTCATGCGTGCTAAATCCGTTGTTGATTCGTTTCACGGCAGCATCTACTTCTTTCTCAGGGTCGATTTGACCAGGACTCGGTCCAATCCAAATGGCTTGGCTCCAAAGCTTTCGCATGACCGGATCGTTAAAATATCCAGGTGCCTTAATACGTCCGGTTGCCACGGCTTCAAATAACCATGTTTCGTAGACCGGCTGACAGAAATCATGCGAGAACCAATCACGACGGTCTCGGAAGGATCTCCACGCTTGCAAGAGTGCAGCTCGACTCGCTGAATAGCTACTGTTGAACACAGAAAGCAACACTTCATATGGCATGTCTAACGCTGCGCCTGCTAACTGCGCCATGGTCTTTGTAAACGAATCAAAGCCGGCGTTCGGATGCGTAGGATCTCCAAAGGTCACTTCCTCGCCTTCTGCCAACATGTTGATGGTTCCCGGACCCAACTCGTAACTGGAAAGCCGTTCCTCTGGCGACAGTTTCAATTGCTCACTTTCAGGAATGGGATTGGTAAACGGTATTTCGTTTTTTGCTCCTTCTTTTCGTGTAATGAAGGCAGCGAAAAAACTATTGATGATCGCCGCTGCCATCTCAGCCTCGGCATAACGGTCCATTTGTTTGACTTGCTCGATGACAGGAGCAAGATACGGTACACCGCGATATTGCTCTGCCCTCTCCGCATCCATGACAAAAAGCACGTTAGGCAATCCGGAAACTGGATTCTGTGCCTCAACGCGCGTCCATTGTGTTATATGTCCTTGTGGAATCGTACTGTTCGGGTGTTTATTGCTTATCCAGTAAGCAATCACTTTACCATTCGGGTCTGTCTCGACTCCATTTTGGATAGCACGGCCATCTGACAGCTGCACATATTCGGAAAACGAGAAGCCCTCGGTAGTAAGGATTGGGGAGTATCCTTGCGTATGATTTGGATTGTTGAGCCTGTCTCCCTCAATGAGGTGAAGCCGCATACGATATGGATTTAGCCGCTCTGCGGCATCTGTATATTTCATAACAGCAAGGGAATCACCGTTCAGCAGCCATCCGGTCAACATGATCCGTTGTGCATCGTAGAAGTCATTTAACCCAGTGTTATCGATCTTGGATGATGCCCAAAGGTTAAATTCAAACTCTGTACGATCTTCCCACTCCTTTGCCTGCTCCGCTGTAATACCAAGTAACCGGTAATTGAGTTGGCATTTGAGTGTGAGTCCTGAGCCCACGACATTCGACTGATTTTTCTTAATGGCTCCTGTAGCCAGACCCCCACCCATGTAAAGGTCACGGCTGCGCTCCCGCAGTAAAGCAAGATTTTGTCCGATGTCCTCTTGCGGACTTTTGCTGTCACTGCGCCAGCCTTTCATTGAGTTTTTTTGTTTGCTGCCCCCGCTATTCGAATAACCGCTATTCGTAACCCTCCGAAGTGCCGATAGTTTTGCGCGATTCACTTCTCGATTTAACGCCATAGTTGGTGATAGCCATTCAATTGTTTTGTCTAAGAACTTCACAAATTACTCACCCCCTTACAAATCTCGATAGATGACTCGAAATGCCTTACGCTTTGATGGACTCTCACCTGTTGTTAGTGAGTTTTCCAGTTCGTTTTTCCGGTCTTGCAGCTTCTCAATCTCTTCTTTGATGAGTTTTAAGTCGCCACGCCGCAAATTCCTGGACCCGATACGGTATTCCTGTGCCCCAGTCAAAATGGCTGTTTCAGCCTCGTAGTATTTACTCAGACGGTCTTTAACAATTTCCAGCTCATCTTGTAGCCTTGTCTGTTGTCTTGGATCATAAGCCATATCCTACACCCCCTCACCAAAGCTTTGAGCGCTTGACTAGCTGCTTTGCTTGCTGGCCTGATATTTGTTTGGCTGCAGCTGTATGTTTTACGGGAGGATTAGTTTCCCGCAAGCGTTTTTCGAGTGCATCAAAGTCTGGTTTCAGCAAACGCAACGCTGCAAGACCATAGACCCGTAAATCCAGCGGCTCATTCCTCTTGTCCTTGGCGACATTTTCCCAAACCATGACCGTTTGGCCATTCTTTCTTCGAAACACCTGCCGCTCAGAAACAAGACCTTTGAAATAAATCTGATCATATCCGCACTCTTCCTCAATCGGGAAATGAAAAAAGTGCGGTCCTGGCTCTTGGATCAGCAAGCGCTGCATGATCGTCGTCTTTCCAGAATCCACACCAAGGAGGATGAGAGGAAGCTTGTATTTGTTGTTTTTGGATACCTTTCGAATTAACTCAAGGCCTGAACCGCCTTCCCCTTTAATGGCGAAAACACGGCTTTGGAGTCTCTGCCCACAGTATTTATAAACTTCATCGGTGTAATGACCGCCTGAGTCAACAAAAGTACACGCTATAATCAGTCCTGCACCATTGGCGAATTTCCAGACTCGTTCCCGCTTATCATCGAGCTCTCTCCATGTTTGCGGATTGTCTGGCTTTCCCCAGATAACTCCTTTTTCGATTCCCCAAGACTCTTCTTCTTTGCCCCAGCCGACAACTTCGTACTCTAATCGGTCATTCTGGGTGTCGACTGCCATCGTAAGGACGAGAACGCCGTTCGGTAGCTCAGCATCGTAGCTTTCTCGCCGCTCCAGGAGAATGTTTTCGTCCTGAATATCACCGCGATCTTCCCATGTTTCGCTCAATAACGTATTAACAAAAACCTGCATCTGCTCGGGATTTCCTTTTTTCAACTCGTCCTGTGCGATCAAAAAAGCTTCGATCATTTCTTGCCAACGAGTCCATGGAGACGCTAACGCGTTCATGTGGAATCCCTTTACTTTTCGTTCCGGGAATTCATGTATCCATTCACCTTTTCCGGCAATCTGTTGTTTCTTCCAATCAATTTCAGGAGAATCGAAGCCACAATGCAAGCAGCGCATCGATACGGAATCGAATATGATCCGTTTCCAATCCAAAGGTTGGAGTGCCTCACACTTTGGACATGGAAGATTCCATTCACCTTTCGAAGAGTTATTGTATAACTGCTCGATCCGCGAATGGCCCTTAATTGTCGGCGTTGACGCAACTACAATTTTTCTATTGTGGAACGTGGCTGTCCGTCTTCTTGCCAAATCCAACGCGTCACCCTCAGAAGTCGCCTCGAATCGGTCCAGCTCATCGACCAGCAATATCCTGATCGGGCGGCTCGCCAGGGAGGCAGGGGAATTACTACCCACGATGGTGATATGACCGCCCGGGAATGATTTGTGCAAGATGGTATTTCCTGAATCTTTGGCTTTCGAATCAGCTACCTTTTTAGTCAAAACTGGCGTATCGCGTATCATTGTGCTTAGTCGATCTTTTGAAAAGCTTTTTCCCATATCTAGTGTGGGGACAACCAGCATCATAGGAGACGGGTCCTGATCGATGTAATATCCAATGATGTTTTCCTGAGATAGCGTTTTTCCAACCTGTGATCCCATCTCAAATACTACTTCTTCTACTTCTGGATCACTAACTGCATCCATCATGCCCTTTTGATAGGGCGCCCGTTCGCTTCTGTACTTCCCTGCCTCAGCTGCCGATTCAGGAGACAGATATCGGTAGGCATCTGCCCACTCAGTTATTGTCAAATCGGTAGGAGGAGAAACGATTTGGGCGATAGCCTGGTAAAGCTTACGATGTTTCTGGCTCATGCTCTTCACCAGTTGGCTCGACCGTGCCCTTTTCAGCAAAGTTGGTATAGTGATCGGCCAGCTCTTGCAATGCTTCTTTAATCTCTTTTTGCAATATCCCCACGATTACCGGCATTTCTGTTTCAAATTGGAGCAAAGGAGATACTTTCGATGGGATTGTGAGGCAGCGCGCTTTGAACAGACCAACCATTCGCTCTATAATCTTCACTACTTCATCTATTTGAATAAGCGACAATTCTTTTTCTGCCAGATCCAACTCAGCAATTTTTCGCTTTGCGCGTTCGTGCAGCGCTTTTTCCTCGTTGTAATCGATGTCTGTATTATCGCTAAGATGCTGCGCGTATTTGATGTACCGCTGAACGTTGTTGGCTAGATCGTATTTTCCTCTGCTGATTTGTTCAAGGACACCATCCCGGGTGAGTGTATTTACCCATTTGGGGGTTTTTCCGATCACATCAGCAAGCTGCTGTGTGCCCACAATCATATCCATGAGTTCTCTCCTTTCTTTCGGAAGTAAAAAACAAATCGCTTCCTCTTCTTGACCCACGGCAATTCGGGACAGTAGATGAAGCGACTTTTTCAGTAGTAGCAACGATCTGTGAATAGGAAGTGACTTTAAAATTTTGAGTCTAGCTGAATTTCGGGGCTCGCTCGACCCGCATGGCATCAGGCTGTCTGGAAGTACCTATTGACCATCGTCATACATAGTCATTTGGCGCTCCTCACCTGCGTGGCGTCCTTGCTTGTCCTCTATTCGCTTGGTATCTGCAGCTATAGATTTTTGCAACTCTTGCTCCATCTTCATGAGCAAATGCAGATCACGCACTGAGTTGATGACGATCTTCCCAGTTTTGTAATCCTTCACCCATTGGGCAATGACCGCATGGACCACCTTTCTATATTTCTGGTTCGTATCAACAAAGTCGGTCAGCAGTTCGTCTTTTTGCTTTTTCATTGATGCCACCACAGCTTTCCTATATTATGGAAATGAGATAGTGGCTTGAAGAATCCGTGGCCACGGTGTTCCACTATCTCTGCTGGGGTGACCCGGCTTGAGTGGGAGAGTGCTATTGCGCTCTCCTTTTCTTATGCCTTCACAGCTATTTCACCAGTGAGTTGTTCCCATCGTTTTACGATCACATCGCAATATTTGGGGTCAATCTCCATGAGGTAGGCGACCCGCTCGGTTTGCTCAGCTGCAACAATCGTTGATCCAGAACCGCCAAAGAAGTCGACCGCGATGTCCCCACGCCTGCTGCTGTTCTGTAAAGCTCGAGCTACTAGAGCAATTGGCTTCATCGTGGGATGCTCTGCATTACGTGCTGGTTTATCGATTTCCCAGACCGTGTCCTGCTTACGGTCACCATACCATCGATGTGCAGCCCCCGGCTTCCATCCATAGAGAATGGGTTCGTGACGCCAATGGTAATCCTGTCGGCCGATAGAAAAACTATTTTTTACCCAAACGAGACACTGTTTCAAAAGCCATCCCGATTCTTTCATAGCTGATTTAAAATTTGCGCCCTCCGTAGCGGCATAACATACATAGATAGGCGCTCCGTCTTCGGATACGTAAAAGAGGTTTTGATAGACGGTCACCAGGAATTCCTTGAACTGGCTGTCTGCCATCTTGTCGTTCTCAATCTTGAGGGCATCCTTCGTTTTACCGGTGTAATCCACGTTGTACGGCGGATCCGTGAATGCCATCGCAGCAAGCTTGCCATCCATAAGCCGTTCAACGTCCGTTTGGTTGGTCGAATCTCCGCACAAAAGGCGATGTCGCCCGATAATCCAAAGGTCGCCTGGTCGTGTGACTGGATCTTCGGCTTTTGAGAGCGCGTCTTCAACATCGAAATCATCCTCTTTCACTTCGACATTCTCTGGCTCTAAAGAAAACGACTCACTTTGGAACAATTCGTCCAAGTCAGCCGTATCAAATCCTGTTAGCGAAAGGTCGAAGTCAAGCCCTTGCAGGTCGTTCATCATATCGCGCAATTTGGGAAGGTCCCAATCGCCACCTATTTTGTTCAAAGCAATATTAAGCGCCTTTTCCTTTTCTGGTTCCAATTGAACGACAACCACCTCAATCTCGGTCCGGCCCTGCTCGTTCAACAGAATTTTGTACCGTTGATGCCCACCTACGATGTTCCCCGTGACTTCGTTCCAAATCACTGGCTCTAGATACCCAAACTCCTCGATGGATCTTTTCAGCTTTTCGTATTCATCTTCACCTGGCTGTAGGTCGAGGCGTGGGTTGTAATCAGCAACGTTGATCATAGAAACAGGGATAGTACGAATGTTCACGCCTTTTTCCTCCTTGCAAAATGCACGAAAAAAGCCACCCGATATGCCGGATGGCTTGTACATTTTCGCTGTTCATAATTTTTCGATGCTATCATCGTACCACGTTTTTTGCAATGGCAGTGTGCCTTCTTTGTGCCTTCTTGATCCGACTGTTGATCTTTCTTATCCAGTCATAGGAGTAACCTAATTCAGCCGCAATCTCTGCCAACGTCTTTCCTTCCACATCCTGCATAAATCGCACTTTGTACTCCAGCCCATCGAATTCATTCAAACGTTCCTCAATGGCTTTCCTCGTTTTCTCTTTCTCTTCAAGGACACGACTATATGCCTCTACCTGATCGCATATCGTTTCCATCCGCTTCAGGCAAATATCCAATGGCGCAGAAAAACGTCTACTGGAATTAAAGCACCCATGGTACCAAAATTGATATTCCCGTTCTAAATCTTTTATACGTATTTCAAAAATATCAATCTCCTTACAAATATCCTGATAGGACTGGATGGGCTGCATGCTGTTCACCGTCCTTGTTTGGCCATCTTACTCTATTGGATCATTTCAACGGGCTTTTGATTCTTTCGTGATGAGGTTTGTGGTTCTCCACCCAGAGCCGATCCGCTTTGTAGTAGTTTCCAAAATCATCTTGTTCCGGGAATCCTCCATGCGTGGCATCCCGTCTAACATGCTTGGTATTGCATGCTGGGCAATAGACGGACAACTGCGATTCTTTTACGAACACTTTTGTCCGCTGACTGCATTTTCCGTTTTTGCAGTAGATGTATGTTTGATATCGTGGGACACCATCGACATAACGAACACCTGGATTCTCCTTAGTTAGATCAATAAGCGATTCTTCCACTTGGAAGGTCATATGAGATTGGCTCTCTTTTGGAACTAGCGGATTATCTGATCCATCCACCCAGGCCGCGCCCTCCTTCACTTCCAACCAAAGAAGCGGCCCCAACTTTTCTCCAAGAGATTGAGACAAAGTATGTTCGCCATTGATGAATGGTAGCTTCCGTAATCCCTTAGTCTGCTTGTCCACTTCCTCGGAGTCTTTCGTCGGCATCTCACCCTTTGAGGTGTCTTTCAATTCAACGCCAATTTCCGTTTTATCTATCACCATTGGCTTAGGCAAAATTGGCTCGAAGCTCACGCTTTTCTGAATTGGCTTTGGGACTTCTTTCAGCTCGTACCCCAAGAATCCAAACATCCCCTGAATGATGTTTAACACCTGTAGGTTGTTTGCTTTTGACAACTCAAGCTCCACGCGCTTTTGTCCTTCGGAAACATACAATTTTACACTCATCGTACAATCCCCCTTTTTTCTTTTGCCTCCAGAAATGCCAAGCATGCAGCGTAAGGTGCTTCACTCTTTGTTGCTTGTCCGATTATGGCGTTAGATATTGTTTTGGCTTCACAGATATAGCAAGTTTCGTTTGGCAGAATGTCGAGGTAGATACCTTGCTTCCGCGCTTCCTCCACCAGCACGCCCATGTCTCCCCAGGTGGTCGAGAATTTAGGCAAGATAGTTGGTACACCGTTCCTTATCCACATATCAGGTAGTATTTCTTGCAACCCGATTGCCTCGGCTATCTTCTTGTCCACCTCAAGCCCAGCTTGCATTATCGCTCACCTCTAGGTACTCAGGGTTTTCATGGATGTTGCCGATGACTTCCATTTTCAAATTGTCAGGAATGCCTTTATTGATGCAAGGGAATAACTCAAATCCTTTCCACTTGAACACAACTCCAGTTATCGCAACTCTAGCGGTGGCCCCATCAAAGCTTGGGTGGCTGACAACGTCACGTACGACGGTTTCAATCGCTACCTCGAATAGTCTTGTCTCATCATCGATTGATAAGGACACGATGTCACCCTCATAAATCTTTGCGCCGTTCTTATCGTAAAGGCCAGTGAACTGCTGGAGCTCAATAAACGCTTTCGGAATAATACCACTCCATATCTGCCGCTCAAAATCGAACCACCCGAAATCCCCGTCAATCGTAATCATGAACTTAGTTAGGCTCAGAGGCTTTTGATAGATCATTTCTTTGTTCTGCTTGTCCCAAACACGAAACTTGACCTCACGTTTTGCTTGCATCACTTGCCCACCTCCAGCAGCTCAGGGTTTACGTATTTGTTGCCAACGACCATGATGTAAGGCAGTTCACGATGCAACAACCAACTCCCACAGCACAATTCCATTCGTTCGTTGTAACCCACTTCGTATATTCCGTTAACTTTTACAGGTCCTTCAAAGGGATGATCACTGATTTCAACAAGATCCCCTTCATAAATCTCCTTGCCATTCTTGTCGCTCAAGCCAGTGAATTGTCTTACACGGACTGTATGAATACTCAAGCAAGAGTTAACTTCGGAATCTGGGGTCTTTACGCCGAACAGCTGTCCATCATCGTCAAACAATAGCGCGGTGACCGTTTTCATTTCCCTTGTAGGCTCTATCCATATCTGGTACTTCACTTCACGTCCTGCTTGCATCCTGCTTCACCTCGTCTTTTTCATTTGTCACGTTGACACTTTGGAGAAAGATAAGGCCGAGGAACGACCACAAACTCCCCGTATACCAAAGTGCCGATGCCACCGCTATACACACCCCGACGTTTGTAACGGCTGCGAATCCATAAGCATTCAATTTGATCGCTCCTCAGTTTTCAAACGTAATGATTTAGGCCCAATCAACGTAAATTTGTACTATATGTCCTCCTTGCGATCCGGCTACAAAGTGCCAAATGTCTGTTACCTTGAAACTGTAAACATTCTGATCCGTTGCGATTTTAATGTGTTCCCCAATTCTGGGTAAAAGCCGAAGGGAGACCGTAGCTACAAATGTTTCATCCTCGTTGTTTCTTTTCACTTCGCACTCAAAATACTCTCCCATCTCAATACCTCCGATTACTCGGCAAATATGTTCCTTCGGCCCCTTTGATAATCAGCGAGTGGGTCCGATACTTTTCCGCCCCACGTCCACCCTCTGCCATTAAGAGAATCTTTCATTTGCCTGAGTTCTACCTTGTAGCAGGTATCCTTTGGTAGCAAAGATAGCCACTGTGTTTCATCTAGCTCCTCCAGGAGTACAACAAACTTCTTCTGCCATGTTTCAGGCATGGATTGCAGGACACTCCTCGGAATTGTCAGGTACTGCGCGTATGTTAGTTCGAACCACTCATGGATATCTCGTTCCCTCTTCATCCCACTTTCGGAAACAAGGTTACGATCCAAAGCGTTGGTTCGCTCGATCTCCGTCCCGTGCAACTCGTTATACGCGACAACAACGAACTTCACGGTATTCGAACCGTCCCCATATGCCAACGAATCAATATAATCAGCGAACTCTTTCCTTTTCTCATCGCCAATGTCGGACTCTGCCCAACCTTCTTTACTGCCGTCTGGCGCTACAAAAAAGCTCATGTATCCGTTCAATTCGCTTGTCACGATAGGTGAAGTAAGCAACCCGAACAGCTCCATTGCTTTCACATGGGCATTCTCGAACTTCTTCCTGTCATAATTTTCTCCTGTCACCACAACGGCGTTGTGTCTGATGGATCCCATGCGCTACCCTCCTTATCTCCCTGAGCATTTTGTTAAATGAGCCCCTCGTTATGCAGCCCAGTCACAAAGCAGTATGGGATATCATCCCGTGCCCATTCATGCTCGTCGTAGTAGGCCTTAGCAATCTGCACGATCTTTTTCAGAGGCACCCCTTCATGAATCAACGTGTATCCAATACTTTCTTCGATAATGTCGTGCGATCGTTCTGACAGCTCAAAACCGAAGATTTCCTGAAAAAGTTGATACAAATTTGAATGCTGTTCCGTTCCTTTGCGGTACGCTTCAACGGCATTGTGATACTTTTTCAGACGCTCTACTGTTTCGTCTGTCCATCCGATTGCCTTCGCGACCGATTCCAGCACATCTCCCCACCCAATAACAATTCCGTAAATCCATGCCTTTCTGTTACTTACCGCCCAATCACTCGGATCAAAAACAAGTGTAGTGTGGAGGGATTCTAATGCTTCTTGCAGGTCATCCTGTCCAGTAAAAATCTGCTCCTTGTTCATTTGCCCTTCCCCCCCGTTACTTCCCTAAAAATTCAGGCTTGATCATGTGTTTGGGTAGCCTCATGACAATGAATCCTCCGAAATTTGAAATAGCTGCCTTCTGATATTCCTCCTTGAGAATGTCAGGCGGTACCATAGCCACAAACTCAAACATGTGATTTGGCTTTTTCTTAGTTGGAGCCGAAACCGACTTAGGAGAAACAACTGGTAGAATGATTACATCCTCCTCGTCTTCTTCGATTCGTTTTGCAAGCTTTTCAACGCTCTCAGCCTTTACACCCACATAGCATGTTTTCACCTTCGCGCCTCCTTAACTTAATTGAGCTTGTGTACCCTGCTTTTTTTGTCCCATCCTTCCACGTTACGCTCCAAGAAAAAGGAGTGTTGTCATGTGGAAAGGTCGTTTTACTATGTCGTTACTTGGTCCGAAGCGAATGCACTTGTTAGGGTATTATCCGAACGGTTTATCCCGTTTGCACTCGTTCAGTCGAAGCAGCTAAAAATTCCACCGAATCATATTGCTATTGTTTTTCCGTCCCTGCCTGTGCGAGTTTACGCTGTAGTCCGCAACTTGTTTGGTGGAGACGGTCGAGTCTATCCAGCAGATTAACCGTTTACCCTTTAGTATTGATGCTGTTTTCATACACTTCTTCAAGCCAGTTAACGAGCATGAGCATTTGTTTGATGACCAGCCGATTATTCTGATACTTCTTGCTGATAGCTGCAGTTGAATCTGCTACCCATACCCAGAATTGCTCAGTATGCATCCCGTATCTAGCAGCAGCTTGGTTAACCTGATTGATCCAGCTAACGACATCGTCGTAAAAGGCTTTGTAATCCATAGGCTATAGCTCTTCGATTCGGACATAGATTCCTGGGCGCTTGGCCCAGAACTTTTCGATGATCTCACTTGCCACAATGGCATCATCAGTCCAATATCCCAAATCAGTCATAATGTCGAACGGAAGTTTATTCAAATTGTGTGTATCTGGTTTAGTGATCTTCCACTCTCCGTCGAAATGCTTACTCCCCTCTGAAATCGGAAAAAGCCATTTGACTATTACTCGTAAAGCTCCGGTATATTTTTGCTTCGGTACATGTTGCCCGAGATGAGCTGTTAGTTTTGCTCGTGCTGCTTTGAGGTTATCAGGCTCATAGAAGGTTGGTTTGCCGTTTGCACCAGACACCTTCTTCTCTTGATGCGTAGCAGTCGGGGGAATCATCGCCATAAAAAATTCGGTCGCCATTTTACCACTTCCATTTTGAAATTTGCGGCGGCGGCTTTTTAAATAAATGTAGGGGGAGGGGGAGTGGCGCTTGCGACACGCCACTCCCTATCCCTATATATTTATATATAGAGTCCCCGCCTCCCGGCGGCATGCACCATGACGTACCAAATCCCCGCCGCTAATCCGCCGAATTGCGTTCATCATAAAAATCGTATATCCGCCGCGCGGAAATGATCATAAAATTATGGTTTCCGCCGCCGTTCAGCGGATTTTGTGCGGCGGCATTAATCATGATCGTTGCCGCCGTCACCGTCTTCTTTTTTGACAACGACGTTTCCGTTGTTCTTGTCGATCCAGTAACCGAATTTCGCTATCCAGTCCCGGATTGTACGATCAGCAACCGTTTTTCCAGTTGACGAAAACCACTCTTGAAGGTCTTTGACTGTCGGAGCCTCGCCCATATTGCAATTGTTGACAGCATCTTCGAACTCGTCTGCCTTGCTTCGGCGCTCCTTGTTGGCTTTATCTTTTCTCTTGCTCGTTGCCTTCTTCCAGGCTGGCGCATCGCCTTCTGGCTCGATGTCTTTCAGGCTGCCTACATCGTCTACGCGGTGGACGGGATACTGGAACCACATGTTGACTGAATCGAATTTTGGATACTCGCGCAGCGTGCCCTCCACGCGCCATGCTGATCGTTTGCGGACACTGCGCACAGCTTGTTCAAGGCTCTCTTTGGCTGCTTCTGCTTGCCTTGGTATGGCGCGTTTGGCGTGATCCTCCATCGCCCTGGTACTCAGTAGATCGTCCTGGGAGACATGCTCGTCCAAATAGTTCAGATTGAATTTTTCAAAGAGCTGCTTGTATACGGCGCATACCGCCTTGTTTTCCTCTTGTTTGAGTAAAGCCTCTGTTACATCTAGCTCCACTAGGTCGATCAGCGCGTCTGGATCGCGGGCAAACACGCCGCTGCCACTGGCCCTGTCCATCGACTTTTTGCCACCTTGAGAACCCTTTGAATGGTGGTGACAATAGATGACGCTGGCCCCGAGCTCCGTCGCGATCTTATCGAACTGGTTCGTGAAATGGGCCATTTGGTCAGCGCTATTCTCGTCGCCAGTCAGGACCTTGTAGATCGGGTCAATAATGACCGCAATGTAATTTTTCTTGGCTGCCCGCCGGATCAATTTCGGAGCCAGCTTGTCCATTGGTACGGATTTGCCTCTCAAATTCCAAATGTCGATATTGTCAATGTTGCGAGGCTGTAGCCCCAAGGCCAGGTAAACATTCTTGAAACGATCTAAGGCACTGGCGCTGTCTAGCTCCAGATTGACGTAAAGAACCTTTCCCTGTGTACATTGCCACACTAACCATTTGATGCCCTCAGCAATGGCGATACTAAGCTGAATCTGCAAAAACGATTTACCAGCCTTTGACGGCCCTGCCATCAGCATTTTATGTCCCTGTCTGAGTACACCCTCAATTAACGGTGGAGCCAACGGCGGCATATTGTCCCAATAGTTTGCCAGGCTCTCTGGGTCCGGCAAATCGTCGTTGATACCTTCGATCCATTCATTCCATTCAGCCCAACTGCTTTTCCCAATGTGGGTATCTACAATGAATTGCTTTTTTTCGTTCCGCTCAATGCCCGGCATACGGGAAAGCCTGGAGGGGTTGCGGTTTTGATTATCGATGTTCAAGCCGTTCTTTTTGCACACGTTGTACAGGTAATCTACGCGCTTCCGATATTCGTCGTAGCTGACCGCATCGATACGAACGATTGCGTGGAGACTCTTCCCGCCGCTATACACGAGGACAGCGATTGGCAGCTCCAGCTCGCGCATAATCGCGTGTTGCTTTTCAATGTCCATGGTGTCGGACTCTACCAAGGCGTACCGGAATTCGGTCACGTTATCGTTCTTCACGCCCTTGCCATCGAGCGGATTGAATCGTATCCAGGCTCCTGCTTCGGGATTGTAGTCTCCCAGCACAGACCCGATATCGCCATTGCTTTGATTAAGCAATTGAATCAGCTCGCCTGCTGTCCGGTCCCATGCCCCTTTGGTGGGCAGGAATTTCCCTTCATCGTTCTGCCATGTATCCACCACGTACCCAACATTTTCGGATGCCTCAAACAGTGTGGTCAGATACGTTGTTAGCTGCTGCACCGGATTCCACACAGCCGGCTCGTGGATCTCCTTGCCTTCGATCCAGTTCTTATCAACCACTACGTAATCGCCCGCAATCTCATCGTCCCAGCCCAACTCTCTGTCTTCACCGCCAGAACGCGGCATCCATCCGTTGTCTTTCGCCATCTGTGTGATTGTCGCGCCAGTGACTGGCTTACCGCCTGTTCCTTCGAATGTCGTCCACTTTTTGAAGCATTCGCCTGGATTGTAACGGGACCCGTCGCGCTTGCTCCAATCATCCCAATCACTTGCTGTATATCCTTCATATTTGAGAGCCATGCCGACATTGATCCATTCCTGATAAGCCAGATAGGCCGGGTCGATGTAAGCCAGCAGCGCAATAAGGTCCAAATTACGTTCCATTAATGTCACAACCTTTACATCACAATGAAAAATCTATTTTTCTTAACCCATGCCAATCCATCGGGAGTATTGAAAAACTCCTCCGCCTTTTTGCAATGATCGATGCGCTTTACGTAGCCCATTTTCTGCAATTCATTAACGCTGACATAGCCGAAGAACCTATCATCTTTATCATGGATCTCGTAGATTTTTCTTGGACCTATAGTCGCCCAGGCAGCTATACTCAGATTTAGCAATGGGTTATCGTTTTCATCCACTTCAATACTCCATCCGCATTTGCAACTGCGTTTGAAAATATCGTCTTCAATGAGCAAAGCTCCTTCGCCGTTGCCAACTTTGTCGTTACCGCATTCCTTACAATTTGCATACTTGCGCATCAATTGAACTGATTTAAGAGCGTTCATATTACCCTCCTCATAGCTACTCGCCGCGATACTCTTTTGGATTAACACCATCTGGCATGCGCCAACCATTGGCTGCGATCCGATCAATCAGGCGTTTTGCATTATCGAATGACCAAGTGCCGACATGTTCGAACCCTCGTTGCTCCAGGAACCTGATTTGCTTGGGCGTGGTCAACCCTTCCTCACGCCTTTTGTCCAGGCGCTCTAGCAGCTTCGTCGCTTTACCAGCGTTATGGATTTCTTCTGGTAAAATGCCCAGCTTCTCCAGCGTTTTGATTTGCTTATCACTCGGCGGTGCCATTTCCCATCCGAAAGACGGAACATAGCTGGAGAGGTCTTCTGCCTGGATACTCATTTCAAATTGGAGCGGATCGACCAGCTTGCGCTTCCGTTTCTTCATTTCTTCCAGTTGCTTGGCAAGTGCTTCCTCACGCTGCGCAATCACATCTTCCACGGCTTGCTTTTCGACATCTTCCAGATCAAGCGCAATGCCTGCTTCCTCAATCTGTTTAGTCATGGCTTTAGCGATCTCCTCATTCTCAGCAATCAAATGCGCTGGATGGCAGAGCTCGTGCCGCTCGGTATTCCACAGGAAATCCAACAACAACAATTCAGTTTTTCCAGGGTGTAGCCGGGTACCACGCCCGACCATCTGACTATATAAGCTGCGAACTTTGGTAGGCCGCAAGACAACCACACAATCTACGCTTGGGCAATCCCAGCCCTCTGTCAGCAGCATGGAATTGCATAGGACATTGTATTTATCGTTATCGAAATCTTCCAAAATCTGCGCCCGATCCTGTGATTCTCCATTGACTTCGGCAGCCCGAAATCCGAATGAATTCAGGATGTTAGTAAATTTCTGGCTCGTCTTCACAAGTGGCAGGAACACGACGATTTTTCGGTCTTGCGCTACTCGCCACATTTCAGCAGCGATAGATTCCAAATACGGGTCCAAAGCTGTCCCCAGGTCGCTTGACTTGAAGTCACCCGCCTGTTGCCCAACTGAGGTCAAATCCAGTTGGAGAGGAATCGTCATTGCTTTGATCGGGCTGAGATAACCGCTCTTGATCGCCTTCGGCAGCGTGTACTCATAGGCCAGGCTCTCGAAATAGCTCCCCAGATTGCGCATGTCGCCGCGATCCGGTGTGGCCGTTACTCCCAGAATGTTTGCCGTCTCGAAATACTGCAAAACCCGTTGGTAGCTATCAGAAATGCAGTGATGCGCTTCGTCAATGATGATCGTATCGAAGAAATCATGATCAAATCGCTCCAAACGCTTTTCACGCATCATCGTTTGCACGCTGCCTACAACAACACGGAACCAGCTACCAACTGACGTTTGCTCGGCTTTTTCCCTTGCGCATTTCAAACCTGTTGACTTCTCCAGTTTGTCCGCCGCCTGGTCAAGCAGCTCCCCGCGGTGGGCCAGGACGAGCACACGCTCGCCCAGCCTTACCCGATCTTCAATGACCTTCGAAAACACGATTGTTTTGCCACATCCGGTCGGAAGAACCAACAACGTCTTTTTCACACCGTTTTTCCATTCGTTTTGAATGGAGTCGCGCGCCTCTTGTTGATAAGGTCTAAGCTCCATAATTACCTCCTAAAACTGGCCCGGCGTGAACCCGCCGCTTTGCTGCCCGCCCGTTGGAAACGGTGCCTGATACTGCTGTTGTGACTGTTGATACTGTTGTTGCTGTTGATATTGGTTTTGTTGCTGGTATTGTGGTTGCTGATTGTACTGTGAAGCCTGATTGTATTGTGGCTGCTGTTGTTGTGCAGCGATGTCATCGTAATCATAGAAACTTTTGATTTGATTGCTAGATCGTTGCTCACCCTTACTCGTGTAGTTTCGCACCTCAAGTTTCAGGCGACCTCTACGTCCAAGCGTGGCATTCCAGTTCATTCGCAGTGGTTCGCCTTTCTTCTTGAGCCCAATCCCAGCGAAGAAATTGGAGAGCAGACCTTCCGTCTTGCTATGCAGGAATAGATTATGGAAAACCACAACGTCACCATGTTCTGGAGAGTGTATGGTAATTTCCATCTTTGCCTGATTGCAAGGCGGCATTTTTTCGCTTCCAGCAAATCGGGCTCGTTCAAATTTAGTAACTGTAAAATTGTAGTCACCTACAGGGAGCAAAACAAAGTCCCCGCCACCATCCTTTTGAATCTCGTCGTCCCAGCCGAATTCTCTCTCCATATTGTTCATGTCTAATTCCTCCCGTTGTTAATTAAATGGCAAGTCATTTCTGGTTTCTTGAATCATTTGAAACACTTGTTGCCAAGCACCCACAAGTACACCTTCCACAAATCCCTTGTCGTAATTACTGATCGGCGTATCCATCGGATAGTAACCCTTATTGCTTACCACAATCTGAATCTCGTTTTCTGACACCTGATGTTGGACCATCAGGTCCCGCAATGAAGGTGGAATGTCATTCGGAATATGCGGTTTCAATGCTTCATCGGCAGAAGGTTGCTGTTCCTGTGCAAGTGGCTGTCCCGCGTCTGGCTGCGTAGGCGACTGAGGCTGCCCATAAACTTGCGATGGCGCAGTATTTACCCATCCACCACCTTCAGGTGATTGCATTGACCATCCCTCTGACGATTGTTGCTGCGCAGGAGCTGATACGTTTGCAGAACCAGAACCATTGAAGATGTGGGAAAGATAGCGATAGTCCAGTGGGAACTCGTCCGGTAGACCATGGCGGTTTTTCGCATCCCACGCTGGATGGTGCGTTGCATAAACCGTGCGTGTGCCACCTTGCCCCTTGTTCTTCTTGCCTTCCTTGTCCGTAGCAACAGAAAACGTCTTGTAATTGATGAACAGAACCATATCAGCCCATTCTTTGACGAGTGCCGCTGTTCTCGAACCAGTTTTTTGTCCCAGCTTGAGCTGGTAGCGGTCATAAGCACCCATCTCGTCAGGCTGCTCGAACTTAATGATTTGCGCGTGAGCAGTCAACACAACATGAATGCCGGCTTCGATGACATCGCTGAGTAGGTTCAAAAAGCGACCAAGTTCCTCCGCGACGTAGATGTAGCCTTTTCCGTAGCCGAAGTCCTCAACACCGTTTTTCTGATGCTTCGCGCAAATACTCTCCACGCAAAGCATTTCGGCCCAATCGATCGTATCGATAACGAGCGTTCCAAATCGACTACCCTGTTGCTTCACCCACTCCACCTGCTGCCGGAGCATTTCCCAGCTAGTCGGCTTCGGCAGGCGGTCGACTTCCATTTCCGTAGTGGACCCTTCCGTATCTATAAAGATGGGGCGAGGGAACTGTGCAGCCAAAGAGGATTTCCCAATACCCTCTGGACCATAGGTCACAACCTTCTTGGCCTTTTCTACTTTTCCACTGATGACTTGCATTAAAATTCACCTACTTTCCATGTTGGGGCCGGATCAATCGCTTCTGGCTGCTGTTGCACCTGAACACCTTCCTGCCCAGCAACGTATCCGTCTTCGATGATGATAGAGCACTCATCTCCCGTGCTGACTCGAGTAGCAATTGCCTGTAGTCCTTCCTGCTCCAGCCAACGACCGAATTCGTTCAAAGTCTCCAGATCCATTTGCTCAAGCTTGTCCAACAAGATAAATCCGCAATTTGGCTTGAGCCTGCGAACAATCGCGGTGGCTACCCTCAATTGCTCGGCACCGCTCATGTTGTCCCACTTCTGCCCGTTGTAGGTCAGCTCACCATCCTCGACAGACAGCCCAGGCAGCGGCAAATTCGCATTTGTCAGAAGATCTGTCTTTTGCTGACGGATCGCCGTGATGTTGCCCGTCAATGCCTCGTATTGCACGCGGTAGTCGTTTGCATCCGTTTCGGCCTTGTCCTTGTCCAAATTTGCTCTGACCTTGCGGTTGATTTCGTCGATCTGCTGAATGTTGGCTTCCAACGCTTCGGTCGACTCGTCCATTAGGTCGAGTGTATCTTTTTGCGCAATCCCTAGATCGTTACCAAGCTGTTCGAATTTAGCCTGAGCATCGTTTAACAGTTCTGTCAGTCGTTTAACTTCTTGTTGTTGTCTAAAATAATCTGCCCGAATTTCAACCACCCGCTGCCGTTTACGCTGATTCTCACCATTTCGAGCAAGTATTTCTTGCTGTTGGCGAATCAACTCCGACGCGGAAATCGGCTCTTTCGGTGCGTCTGGAAAATACGGTTGTTCCTTGGCAAATTTGGCTTTCTGATCAGCAATCTGACCTATCGTATGGCGCTGGTTGTAAATCTCCTTTTCCTTGGTTTCTAGCTCATGAAGCTTGTCACCAACGCCGATAATGCGGAGCAGGATATTTGCCTTTTCCTTGCTCGTAGAATTCATGAATTTCGGTAAATCTATTGCCAGCTCTTCGACAAAACTATCAAGCAGCTGCTGACCGCCTTTCTGGCCGTTTGGATCGATCACCTTCAAATCAGAGTTTTTACCTTTACGCTCAACGACCAGCCCATTGGATAGGACGAGATGGAGATACGGCGGAACCACCGATCCTTCCCGTTCAGCCTGGGAAGGGCGATATTTATTACCACCCAATGCCCAAGCTATGGCATCCAACACACTCGTCTTGCCTTGTCCGTTCTTCCCACCGACCACCGTTAATCCCGCTCTTGTCGGCTCGATTTTGACGGCTTTGACACGTTTGACGTTTTCGATTTCCAACTTGCTAATTGTTATCATGGCTTCCTCCTCGATTTCTCTCGATTACGCTTGAGGATTGATTCAATATTTTCAGTCATGGTAATAATGATTTGCCCGTCATTTGCCTTAACTTTGCACCAATCCCGGGCAATCCCCCATGTATCAATTACTGTTCCGATTTCGCCGGATTTCATCTTGACTTCATCGCCCTTCATACAAAGCAATGTTCTTCCCTCCTGGCGTCATCTGTGGTAGCATGAAGCCAACCATAGTTGTACTTAGGACTCCGTTGCAGCGGAGTCCTTTTCTGTTTGGATAACTAGGCGATAATTGTTACTTTTCCACTTTTGATTTCATCTTCAAGCGCACCTTGCAGATACTCACTAATTCTGGCAATCGCAGTCAGTTCCCATGCCCCTCCGTCTGCTTCAAACAAAGCAGCAGTTGGCCCAGACTTCATGCGGAAAACGAATTCGCTTTCGGGCTGTTCGATTTCTACAAATGTCCTGAACGGCTTCAAAGCAACTGGATTAGGAACAATGATATTTTCGACCGTTGCTACGCCTGTCTTTGCTGTCACTTGTTGTGAAACTCCGTCATCCCCGATATTGGATACCGTCTCTTCCTTTAAGTTGCCAATTACTTTTAGCACGATTGCCCGAGCATCATTAGGGACAAAGCAACTTTGCAAAAGAATATTGAAAGATTCCGCATCCATAAATTGTCCGAAAGTTATCCTGGGAAGTAGTGCTTTGGCCTGAATCAAATGATTTCTGTTAAAATCCTGGTTGTACGAACTAAAAACATCTACCCTTGTCGGACTAGCGACATGGACAAGGACTGGAGGCTGGTCGTCAAAGTTGTTAATCAGATAATCAACTAGCCCTGAAAGATTCCGAACAACTAAAGCCTCTGGTGTTGGCTGCTTAATCAAGTGAACCGGCTGTGAGGCGTATTCCTGACCTGTTGCAGCAGTCAAGATTTCTGTGTTTCCAAGACCAATCAAATATTGCAAGGCTTCTTTAATCACGAGTACCCCTCCTGGTTATTTGAACTGAACAACTTTGTTACCCTTGTCGTCTGCAAAATCACCTTCATCCGTGATGTATGTTTGACCTACTGCTCCAGATTTCAACTCGGCAGCTTCAACCTTCCCTTGTCTGTCACGCCCCATGATGATTTTGGTTTGCACGCCTTTTGATGGAGCTAGCGACGCTTTCGTGTTGATATCCACCATAGCCAGCTCGCGGTTTTCATCGGCTTTGAGTGTGATAGTCATGGTGATGGTCCGTGCCTTCTTTGGGTCGGTATTTGGATCAGCGATGTTTTCCAAGACCCGTTGCGCCTCCGTGTTGAATTTTTCAGTGAGAGCGCCATTTGCAAAATCGTCCAATTTGAACATACTTTTCTCCTCCCTTCTCTTTAGTCACGAGGCCGCCAGCAGCCCACCCTCTCTGCCAGCCGTACAGCTCCGATGACTGATCCCGATGACCCCGCTATGTATTACTTGGAGGTTCGAACCTCCGTGCAACTGACAATTTTCTATCAGCTGCACGCAGGGCCGAAGCCCGCGTTTCACAGGCAAGCCTTGCAAACCAACTTTCCAGTTTTATGAGGTTGTACGTCCTCAACACTTCCACACAAAGCGCAACCTGGCTCATACTTTTTGAGAATGATTTGGTTATTGTTCACGAAGACTTCCATCGGGGTGCCTTCTGGAATATCAAAGATGTTACGCAGCTCCTTTGGCAAAACAACTCGTCCCAAATTATCGATTTTTCTTACAACGCCTGTTGATTTCATATCCATATTCCTCCTGTAATTTCAGTTAGATTTAAGGTCATACCGCGCATTCCAACGATCTATATACACCTGATACATCCCGGTTTTTCTCAGTTGATCTATCTTGCTTCTTACTGTGCGTTCCGTTCTCCCTAAAGCAAATGAAAGTGATCTCGTTGAATCTGTTTCATAGAACTTGCAGAGGTACTCCAACTCATCCTCTTCGAATGGCGTTCCATGATTGAAGTGGAATTCTGGATGGTATTGCATCCTGCCGTACGAATCATATTCAAGTCCGTCTTCGATGACGACGGCTGCTGCAGCTCGTGTCATAGTGCTTGTCCACCACCAAGAAACTGTGGTAGGATAGCACTATTCAAATTTGTTTGTGTGTTGAATTGGTCACTGTTGCGAGCAGTGGCCTTTTCGTTTTCCCTGGCTGTAGCCATTTCACTTTCCAGCGCGTTGATTTCATTCACAAGCCACCAGTCCCATGAGCCGTCAGCTGGCTGTTCGCGCAGGGAACGGTAGATGCTCCAAAGCTTTGCTATCCTCTGTATTGCAGAATCGAAGTCATACCTCACTTCTCCTCACCCTCCAAATACCGCATATACTTACGGATGTCATAGACTCCAACACAATTCACACTAAGACCAAACCCGTCGATCTCGCCGCTTCGTGTTTGATGGCAGAACTGATGCAACGTATGCAAGCCTACTGAGTCCCCAATCACCACATGGCGGGTGTAAACATCCTCCGACACACTCATGGTCGTGTCTCTTAAAATAGCGGCTTTGAGGCCCATTGCCGTACGCTCATTGAGTATTTTGGTAACTGCCATTTCCAGGTCCGTAAAAACAGGTACGAATTTGCCCATCCTTACTCGTCTCCTTTCGGGGTTATCCACCATGAATCAATGCTTCGGTTGTTCAGATAGCCATTTAATCAAAAAATCTCTAGTCTCCTTAGCCGGGAAGTACCATTTTGTTCCGATTTTATGTTTGGTGAATCTGGGATCATAAAAGAACTGATTAAGAATAGTGGGCCAACACATCATGGTTCTACGTACTAGCTCTTTCTTGTCCCAAAAAACCAATTCTGCATCGACTTCCTTGATCAATTCTGAAATCTTTTCATGGCACATATTTCTTACCTCTTGTTCATCTAAATCAATAGCTACTAACTTTTTCAAAATGTTCACTCCCTTCTTTAAACATTAATTTGGCGATCCCATTTAGCGCGGTAGTAATCGAAGAGCCCTGTTTTCTTGAGGTATGCAATCCTGTACTCTAGCGACTTTTCTAGGCGACCAAGAGCAAGTGATAGAGATTTGAGAGTATCGGTCGCGTAGAATTTACAAAGGTAGGTTGTCTCCTCATCGGTGAATCTCTTACCCTGGTTCGGATGGAATTCTGGATGATATTTCAGCCGTCCCCGAATGTCATACTCTACCTCTGATTGCTTTTTTAACTTGCCTTTTTTGCTGTTTTTTTTTACGCATATGTGTTGTGCATACAACAATGTCTTCAAAAAAAATTTCGCGTATATCACGATTGAAAAAGGTGCAAATTTTCAGCATCAATTTACCACCAGGAACTGATCCATTTTCTATCGCACTGATCCGGTCTCGTGTTGTTCCAAGGGCAATTGCTAGTTCTTCTTGAGATAGATCATATTCCGGGCTTCTCCGTAAAATCCTGATGTAATTTTTCATAGGGGATTCACCTCCCTAGTGTTGCTTACAGGCAACGAGTTGTAGTTGGCAAGCTTACTTACGTTGTATCCATACGACGAATTGTATTGTACATACAACATATCGTCAATAACTTTTTTTGAAAATTTACCACAAAGAACAAATGATCTCTTCCCATTACGTCGTATATATACTACAATTTGTTGTGTGAACACAACACAAAAGAGGTGTTACCCCCTATGCAAAATGAACTTGGAAGAACCATTGAATCACTGAGAAAAGCCAAAAAACTCTCCTTGCGAGCAGTATCAGATATAACTGGTTTAAGCTTCTCTTACATTCGCGATCTGGAATTGGGTGTGAATCGAAGTACGAAACAACCAGTAAACCCAACTACAGAAACACTTCAAAAACTTGCTACTGCTTATGACCATCCTTTAGAGAATCTATTAAAATTAGCCGGTTTGGTAGAAGTCGCAAATGCTTTCGAAAAAATCCTCAATGACCCAGACATCAACGATAAGAAGAAAGAGGCCGTTCGTATCCTGATGGCAATGGACGACAGCGACGAAAGCCTGGATCGTGTAATAGGAATATTGAACGCTTTGAAATAAAACGACCAATCTCAACGGAGAGATCGGTCGTTTTTTATATTATCTGGAACTTCTTGCGAAACGATATTTTCGATTTGTTGGAGAGCTTCACTATGGTCCTCTTTTAAAAGATTATGTAAAATCCCTACCAGATCTGGAGTCCATTTTGTTGACTTAACTGTGACCACGCACTTCTCCCCCTTGAATCAAACATTCGTTCTTGTTTGTTGTATGAATTGATTGTGCATTTTTAAAATATTTCCAGTTCCACAACATAAAAAATGACGACAGGCTTATTTACCTATCGTCATTTTATACCAATCAAATTCTTTTTTCTGTAAAGTGCAACAACCTATTTTCACCAAAAATTGTAAATCACTTTACATTTATGGTTTTAATTACCGAAAATCATTACCACTCCGGTGGGCCACTAAGCGCTACAATAGCTCCTCCATTGCTTGGTGGCAATGTGTCGCCTTGTGCCGGAGCCCATTCAGGTGGTCCAGCTAGTGCTGATCCACTAAACACCCCGAGAGCCAACATCATAGCTAAAACAGGTACAACAAGTAATTTTTTCATAATAATTCCTCCTTTTCCGATATACCTATATTCTACTAGAAAAAAACATTCTCTCTAGGATAAAATTTTTTGTTAGTTCACGTTCATCTCTTAAATAGCTGTTGTTAAGCTCTTGAAGAATATTCCCCACTGCTGGAGAGAGAAAGTTTCCACTCTCGACTACTTCAAGCATTACCTTGTTTCTTCTCAAAAGCATACTTTCTACATCGTAGTGGGGCCATTTGTTTTCCTTTGCACGGTCCAAGAGTTTATCACATTCAATGATCTTTGCGTGTGCTTGTTCCATGTTCCCCAGCTTGATTTCCATCATTATCATATCATTTAACGAATGCGTTCTTGCAGGATCGTGCACATCATACTTTGTGAATGCATCTTCCCAAAACTCGTTCGCTTTGCCATAATCCTCGTTCATATAGTACAAACGGGCAAGCCCAGCCTTTACAATCGAATAATGATATTCAGATGGCTTTAGGAGACTTAGGCTGACCAGTTCTGCTTCAAGAGCTTCTTCAAACTCAATTTGTTGCATGCAAATCAGTGCGTGCCGATGGTAAGCAAAAGCTGTATGCTTGTATACTTCACCATTCATGACGTCCAGTGCCCTAGATGACACTTTGTAGGCTTTTCGTACATTACCAGAGTAAAAATACGCATTGGCTTGATAGCAAAGAATCTGTGACAGGCGGCTATTCCCTAGTGTTACCTTGCATTTAATGCCCTCAGTAATTGTAATAAAAGCAGAGAAGTTACTGGATTCTCTCGAATGATGGTAAAGCTTTTCGATCATTTCAAAAAAAGCATCCGGGTCTGGATCAAGATACTGCGTCACCATAATCAACCAATCGTTTTTGCGTCGGTTTACTTTCCCTTTGAATTTTAACTCCCACATGATCATCTGAAATAACGTCGAGAAAATTGAATGAAGATCGTTAGTCTTTAGGGATTCTCTGATTATCTGTTTCATGACTGAATTAACGACAGGATGGTACTGTTCTGTTACAACAGCAGCTGCCAATGCCATAAGTTCTTTCCTATCCTCTTGGATACTGATGTAACGCTCGATCAGCTCTGCCGAACCAAACAATTGAAAAGCGTGTTCTACAAATTTTGCTTTCGGGACATTCTGACCTCGTTCTGTATTTGCAATCGTTTGTCTTGAGACGTCCAACTCTTCGGCGAGTTTGTCCTGGTTCCATCCTCGGTCATTTCTCAGATTCTTTAATAACATTCCAAATTGTTTACGTTTAGGATTTGGCATTATTCACTTCTCTCCTTTGAGAAGCAAAAGCCTTTCACCAATTATATGATGGCAGGATTTAGTTTATTGCGCCACTTGTTGTATCCTAATCAAAGCTGTAAAATATTGTTTATGTCAACGGAAAGTGGCTTTCGGCCCGCTACCAAGCTGTATCCTTGGTGGTAAAGAGTTTGAGCAGTTCGCAGCTGCTCAAGCCCCGTTGGCTTTTTGCTTTTACCAGTTTTTAAATTGATCATTGACAAAAGTAAATTTTACCCAAAATAGTATAGCATTTTCCTTAACAGAATTTTATAGTATCGGCAAACTTTTTTAAAAATTATGCCCAAATTGCTGCGTGCTCCTCGACTCTTTTCTCCTCGATCCGTTTCATCGTCCCGAAAAAGCATTTTAAGAATCGATCGAGCTCCCACTCTTTTTTATCCCTCTTGTATTCGTTCTTGGTGTACTCCCAGGCATCTGAGGCAACTGGCAACACGTTTTCGTTACGAGTCCACCCAGTCACCCGCTTAAACAGGACCACCTTGCTCCAGAATTGCTTTATCACGTGACCGCTCTCAAAGCCCTGCTGGATCAAATTGGAGAATTCTTTCGGGATGTATGAGGGAATTACTGAGCTGTCTTTCGTGAGGTGCGTTCCGTTTACGTTATTTTTCTTAGTATCTTTTGGTCTTTTTGGAGTATTAAAAACCCCTGTATTAGCTTCCTGCTTAGGCACCTCAAGCTTTGATTTCTCAGGTGTTTTAGGCTTGTCCAACCCCGTCACCTCAACCCCGTCATCCGAAGGCAAAAAATAGTAAATGTTCGCCCCTTGGAGTCCCGTTTTTCTAATGGTTGTAACTCTTTTTATGAAGCCTACTTGTTCCAACTTTCTAATAGCCCTTTCTACGCTTGCCCGACTTACTTTTGTTAAAGCCATGATTGTTTCGATTTTTAGATACGAAACTCCTAAAACTTTCATTGATCGTAGCCTTAATATATCCAGAACACACATAGTTGATGGAGTAAGCTTGTTTCTTAATTTTCGTACCCGTTCATTGATAGAGTGCCTTAGTTGTTCCTTTGAAGCAAAATAGCTAAACGGCTGCATTTCTAATAACATGCTCTTACCCATTCGGATATCTCCTTTATATCTATTAGATATCCAAAGTATATACATAGATACAGAGTATTGCAATACTATATTAGATTGTTTATACTTTGGAGAGGAGGTGAAGAATCATGTCATCAGAAACTACCAAGGCACTCATAACAATGCCCAAAGAGTTAAAAACGAAACTTGAAGAAGAAGCAAAAAATGAAAACAGAAGCTTGAGCAATTACATTGTTACTTTGCTTCAAAAAAGGAACCAATAAAAAGACGCACCCAATCGGATGCGCTTTTTTTAAATTCAAATTGAAATGGAGTATATTAAATGGCATCTTTCCGGAAACGTGGGACAGCATGGGAATACAGAATTAGATATACAGACAGGCAAAGTGGACAATACAAAGAGAAAACAAAGGGAGGATTTAAAACGAAGAAAGAGGCACAACTTGCAGCAACTGAAGAGGAATCAAAGATCAACCTTTTCGGTTTTGCTGAGAACGGAAGCGAAAGAATAAGTAACTTCTTCGACGATTGGTTGGAGATATATAAGAAGCCCAATGTGAAACCGATCACTTATACTCTCCAGGAAAGGAATGTCCGTCTTAACATCTTGCCTCGTTGGGGAAATTACCGACTGAAAGACATCACCCGAAATGATTATCAAAAATGGATCAACGAGCTACGTGGTCATTACAGCGAGGGAACAGTCCGACGAATCCACAGCATATTCAGTACAGCAATGAATGACGCCGTTCACGAGTTTCGTATCTTACGGGAAAACCCTGTTCAAAAGATCAAGATCCCAAAGCAAGTGGACAAGTCAAGCAAGGTGGCTTACTTTACACGAGAGCAACTAGAAAGGTTCTTGGAATGTGTAAAAGCTCCAGTGAAAAATGCGAAATACCAACACTCTATCCAATACTATGCTTTTTTCACACTACTCGCTCGTACCGGTCTTCGGGTCGGAGAAGCGCTTGCACTAACCTGGGATGACCTTGATTTTGACTCGAAAACAATAACGATAAATAAGACTCTAGTCTATCCATTAAACTCGCTTCCTTACCTATCCACACCGAAATCAAAAAGCAGTGAAAGGACCATCAAACTAGACGAAATCACACTAAAACTAATAAAGCGACATAGGATCAACCAAAAAGAGGTTTGTCTGATGTATGAGAACTACAAACCAACCAAAGACAATATTATCTTCCACCAGCATGACGGGCGCTGGCTCCGTACCAACGTGGTCCGGGATTACTTTAAAGAGATTTGTAAGCGAGCTGATCTGCCCGTTCTCTCACCTCACGCCCTTAGGCATACCCATGCTGTTCACATGTTAGAAGCAGGGATAAATATAAAATACGTGTCCGAGCGACTTGGGCACGCAAGCGTGAAAGTCACAGCGGACACGTATTTACATGTTACAAAGAAGATTGAAGATGATGCCCTTTCACTCTACGTGAATTACATGCCCAGCTAAATTGTGGGCAAATTGTGGGCAAACACTTCATCCGAAGCTTGTAACCCTTGTGGCGCAAGGGTTATCCGATAGAACCTTCCATCTCAAACTTAATGAGACGGTTCATCTCTACCGCGTACTCCATCGGCAATTCTTTTGTGAATGGCTCGATGAAGCCCATTACGATCATTTCAGTAGCTTCTGTTTCTGACAGACCGCGGCTCATCAGGTAGAAGAGTTGATCCTCAGATACTTTGGATACAGTCGCTTCATGCTCCAGCGTGATGCTGTCGTTCATGATCTCGTTGTACGGGATCGTGTCAGACGTGGACAGTTTATCCAAAATCAGCGTATCGCACTTAATGTTGGACTTGGAGCCTTCCGATTTGCGTCCAAACTGGGACAGACCACGGTAGGTTACTTTTCCACCATCACGGGAGATCGACTTGGAAATGATCGTCGATGTGCAATCTGGTGCCAGGTGAATCATTTTCGCACCTGCGTCTTGGTGTTGTCCTTTTCCTGCTACTGCGATGGAAAGAACAGTACCTTTTGCGCGAGGTCCTTTCATGATAACTGCTGGGTATTTCATCGTCAGCTTGGAACCGATGTTACCATCGATCCATTCCATGTTCGCATCTGCATATGCAACCGCACGTTTCGTAACGAGGTTGTATACGTTGTTGGACCAGTTTTGGATCGTGGTATAACGGCAACGAGCGCGTTCTTTTACGATAATTTCTACGACAGCGGAGTGCAAGGAGTCCGTGCTGTAGATCGGAGCTGTACAGCCCTCTACATAGTGAACGAACGAATCTTCATCAGCGATGATCAGCGTACGCTCGAATTGACCCATGTTCTCCGAGTTAATACGGAAGTATGCTTGTAGCGGAGTTTCTACTTTTACGCCTTTTGGTACGTAAATGAAGGAACCACCGGACCACACTGCCGAGTTCAGTGCAGCAAACTTGTTGTCTGCTGGAGGAATAATCGTCGCGAAGTGTTCCTTCACGATTTCTGGGTGCAGTTTTACTGCGGAATCCATGTCGCAGAAGAGAACGCCCAGTTTTTCCAGGTCTTCCTGCATGTTGTGGTACACTACCTCGGATTCATACTGAGCAGATACACCTGCGAGGAACTTTTGCTCTGCTTCAGGAATACCCAGTTTGTCAAAGGTTGCCTTGATTTCTTCTGGTACTTCATCCCAGCTACGGCCTTGCTTTTCAGAAGGCTTTACGTAGTAGGTGATGCTGTCAAAATCGAGGTCATCCAGATCTCCGCCCCATTTTGGCATCGGCATGCTGTTGAAGATGTCCAGCGATTTCAAACGGAACTCCAGCATCCATGCTGGCTCATCCTTGATCTTCGAAATTTCCTCGACGATCTCGCGGGTCAAACCCTTCTTCGTACGGAATACTGAAACGTCTTTATCGTGGAAACCGTACTGATAATCCTGTATTTCTGGGCCTTTAACAGCCATCGTTGCTCACTCCTTCGTGTTCATGTCCCTTACCTATCACTATTCCTGCTCTGCCTGTTTGACACCTTGCTCCAATGCTTTCCAAGCCAATGTCGCGCACTTGATTCGCGCTGGGAACTTGGCTACGCCAGACAACGCTTCGATATCACCAAGATCAATCGAGTCATCGATTTCTTTGCCTTGCATCATATCAGAGAATTTTTGCGACAGCTCCAGTGCTTCTGCTACTGGCTTGCCTTTGACAGCATCCGTCATCATGGATGCAGATGACATGCTGATTGAGCAGCCTTCACCAAGAAACTTCGCGTCAACCACCTTGCCATCCTCCACTTTCAAGGAGAGCGAGATGCTGTCGCCACAGGTCGGGTTATTCAAATTCACAATGAGTCCGTCGGATTCTTCCAGCTTTCCGCGGTTGCGCGGTTTCTGGTAGTGATCCATAATGACGCGGCGGTATAAATCATCAAGAGAAGACATTGCCGAAATACTCCTTCGTCTTCTTCAAGCCCGCGATCAGCACATCTACTTCTTCTTCTGTGTTGTACAGATAGAAGCTTGCCCGAGCGGTAGCCGTCACATTCAGCCAACGCATCAGCGGTTGTGCGCAGTGATGACCGGCACGAACTGCGATTCCGTAACTGTCCAGCACCGTCGCCAGGTCATGCGGATGTACTGTATCCAGGTTGAATGTAATTAAACAGCTGCGGTCCTGCTGTGGGCCGTAAATCTTCAATCCTTCTATTTCGCGCATTTGTTCCATCGCGTACTTGACGAGATGTTTTTCATGACGCTCGATATTGTCCATACCGATCTCTTCCAAAAAGTCAATTGCTGCTCCCAATCCGATAGCTCCTGCGATGATCGGTGTACCTCCTTCAAATTTCCAAGGAAGCTCCTTCCACGTGGAATCGTACATATCCACATAGTCGATCATTTCTCCGCCGAATTCCATCGGCTCCACACGCTCCAGCACCTCACGCTTGCCGTACAGAACACCTACTCCTGTCGGACCAGCCATCTTATGCGCTGAAAACGTATAAAAATCGCAATCCAAATCCTGGACGTCGATTTTCTTGTGTGGAGCACCCTGCGCTCCGTCAACAAACAAAAGTGCACCATGCTGATGAGCGATTTGGGCAATTTCCTTGATTGGGGTAGTATCCCCCAATACGTTGGAAACATGGTGAATGGCAACGAGCTTGGTATTGTCCGTGATCGTTTCCTTGACCGCTTCCAGAGTAACGGTTCCGTCCTCTGCCAGCGGAATGAACTTAAAAGTCGCTCCGGTCGCCTTGGCTGCCTGCTGCCAAGGAATGAAATTGGCGTGATGCTCCACCAATGTGGTCACGATTTCATCTCCCGGCTTGAGGAACATGCGAGCATAGCCGTACGCTACCGTATTACAAGCAGATGTCGTACCACGCGTAAAGACGATTTCTGCGGCTTCACGGGCGTTGATGAAGGCGCGAACTTTTTCACGCGCGCCTTCGTACCCGTCTGTCGCTATGTTACCCAAGGTGTGCACGCCACGGTGCACATTGGAGTTATACTCCCTGTAGTATTTATCCATCGCCTCGATAACCTGAATCGGTTTTTGAGAGGTTGCACCATTATCCAAATAAACGAGCGGATGTCCGTTTACTTCTTGGTGTAGGATGGGAAAATATTTCCGAAGCTCCTTGGCGTTCATTAGCCTAACTTCCTTTCAAGCGCCTGACGGAGTCTGTTTTTCACTTCTTCTACTGGAATCTCAGCAACAACTGGTTCCAGGAAGCCGAGAACGATCAGACGTTCTGCACCTTGACGGGAAATACCACGAGACATCAAGTAGAAGATAGATTCTTCACTAAAACGTCCTACCGAAGCTGCGTGACCCGCTTTAACGTCATCCTCGTCGATCAACAGGATCGGGTTGGCATCACCGCGAGATTTTTCGCTCAGCATCAGGATGTTTTCCGCCTGTACGCCGTTTGACTTTTCAGCGCCTTTTTCGATTTTCGTGATACCGTTTAAGATACTCACTGCTTCATCCGTCATAACAGCCTTGCTCACCATATCCGACTCAGTGTGCGTGCCGATGTGCTGAACTTGGGAAGTGAGGTTTTGACGTTGGGAACCTGTCCCTACAGAAATGGATTTGGTCTCTGCGATCGAAGCAGTTCCCTTGAGGATCGTTGTGTTGTTGGCAACGGTATTGCCATCGTTCATCTCACCCAAAATCCATTCCATTTTTCCATCGCGCTCAACGGTTGCACGACGGAAGCTGTAGTCGTGAACGTCTACAGACAAAGAACGTACAGAAGCTACTTGCACAGATGCGCCCGCGCCTACATATACTTCAACAATGCTGTTCGCAACCATGCTTTTGCCTTCGCCAGATACATATGTATCCACGTAGGTTACTTTGCTGTTCGCTTCTGCCACGATCAAAACATGTGGAGCCAACAGAGCGTTGTCGCCTGCGATTTCATACACAGCTTGCAGGGGAACATCTACTTCCACGTTTTTCGGAACGTAGAGGAATACGCCACCATTCACAACTGCGGTATGCAGAGCAGTCAACTTGTGCTCATCAAGAGCGATAACGTTCAGCAAATATTTTTGCACGAGATCGCCATGTGTTTGCAGTGCATCAGCAAAAGTCGTGAAAATCACGCCTTGAGCCTTCAGCTCTTCGGAAACTACTTGAAAAACGGTAGAAGCATTTTTTTGTACCAACAGGTTTTTCACGCTGTCGACATCGATTTGTGCTTTTACCAAATCGCTGAGTTCATTCGCCGCTGCCACCTTTGCAGTGGTTTGGAACGGATCGAAATCAACGGTATTCCATTTATCAATCTTCGTTTTCTCCAAGGCAGGGAGCGCCAGCTCTCCCGCCGCCTTCAGTCCAGCGAGGCGCTTTTCCAGGAACCAGGCAGGCTCCTGATTAGCTTTGGAGTACTGGGTGATCGCCTCGGAATCGAAGCGTAGCTGTACATCCACACTCATTTCACTGCTGCCTCCTTCTTCCTACACGTTGGCGTTTACGGTTTCGTCCTCGATGCCGAGCTCTTCCTTGATCCAGTCATAGCCTTCTGCCTCCAGGCGTTCAGCCAGCTCAGGACCACCGGACTTCACGATACGACCTTGCATCATGACGTGTACGAAGTCAGGCTTTACATAGTTCAGCAAACGCTGGTAGTGCGTAATAATCAAGAATCCACGGTCTGCGGAGCGCATTTCGTTTACACCAGCTGCAACGATTTTCAATGCGTCGATGTCCAAACCGGAGTCGATTTCATCCAGAATACAGATGGCTGGCTCCAAGAGCATCATTTGCAGAATCTCGTTACGCTTTTTCTCACCGCCGGAGAAACCTTCGTTCAGGTAACGATGGGAGAAAGACTCATCCATTTCCAGCGTGTTCATCTTTTTGTCCATCTCACGGATGAATTTCATCAGGGAGATTTCATTTCCTTCGCCACGGCGCGCGTTGATCGCAGAACGCAGGAAGTCAGAGTTAGTGACACCGCTGATTTCAGACGGATATTGCATCGCCAGGAACAGGCCTGCACGTGCGCGCTCGTCTACTGCCATTTCCAACAAGTCTTCGTCATTGATCAGCACTTCGCCGTCAGTTACCTCATATTTCGGGTGACCCATCAGCGTGGATGCCAATGTCGATTTACCGGTACCATTCGGTCCCATGATCGCGTGCACTTCGCCGCCCTTGATCTCCAAATTCAGGCCTTTGAGGATCTCTTTGTCCTCGATCTTGGCGCGAAGGTTTTTTATTTGCAAATGCGGTACTGCTGTCATCTGAATTCCCTCCATACACGTCAAAAGTGAGTTGGTAAATTCTCAATCCATTCTCAATAACTATCTTATAATAAGAATAATTATAAATCAAGGAATGAAACATATCTGTATTTTTTATATCATTATATTTAGAAAGTCCGTTTTTGCTCATGAATCCTTCCTAAATATTCTTGCCTCCGCAGCATTTTTCCCTTTGTAACTTTTAACCATACATCTCCGTCTAAATTCCAGGTACTTTTTGTAAAAAACACCTTACCTCTTCCCTGTGATCCAACTGATCCGAAAGGCAGCTTGTACTATTGCATGCCTGAGAAAGAGGTCGTTTCCAAAGTGATCAGGAGTTTCTCGTTATGTATCGCTATCACTCCACTGAAGAGGTCCCTTCGGAAGCTTACCTGACTCTTTTCCGACAGTCAAATGGAAATGGTAACAAGTAACGGATAAGCTCAAAATCGTCGGTCACACGCTGACGTTTTTTTCTGTTTTCACGAAGAAAAAACGGATAGACCTTATTGTCTACCCGTTTCTTTCCTATTGCATTACTTTACTTTTGGACCCGCATTCGCAATATCTGCTGCATTCGGGAATTTTTTCTCGAAGTTCTCAATGAAGCGTGCAGCCAGATCAGCCGCTTGCTTGTCGTAGTCTTCCTTGTTTGTCCATGTATTGCGTGGTTGCAGAACTTCAGCAGGAACGTTCGGGCAAGAAGTCGGTACTTGTACTCCGAAAATCTCGTCAGCTACATAGTCTACCTTTTCCAGCTCACCGTTCAATGCTGCTGTTACCATCGCACGTGTGTAGGACAGCTTCATCCGTTTTCCAACACCTACCGGGCCACCAGTCCAACCAGTGTTCACCAGGTATACTTGAACCTTGCGCTCGTCAATCTTCTTACCGAGCATTTCCGCATATACTACCGGATACAGTGGCAAGAATGGAGATCCGAAGCAAGTAGAAAACTCTGTTTGCGGAGCAGTTACGCCACGCTCTGTACCTGCCATTTTGCTGGTGTAGCCAGACAGGAAGTGGTACATCGCTTGCTCTTTATTCAGCTTGGAGATTGGAGGCAATACACCGAACGAATCGGCTGTCAAAAAGACGATGACATTTGGTTGCCCGCCCACGCCTGGAATCACAGCACCCGGAATCGCTTCCACTGGGTACGCAGCACGTGTATTCTCTGTATATTTGATGCTATCGTAGTCTGCTACACGAGTCTCTTCGTTTACGTCTACATTTTCAAGCACGGTACCGAACTGGATTGCTTTCCAAATTTGCGGTTCGCCTTCTTCAGATAGCTTCACGCATTTTGCATAGCATCCGCCTTCGATATTGAACACGCCATTGTCAGACCAGCCATGCTCATCATCACCGATCAAGAAACGGTCCGGGTCAGCAGACAGCGTTGTTTTTCCTGTACCGGACAATCCGAAGAACAGGGCAACGTCTCCATCTTTGCCTACGTTTGCAGAGCAGTGCATCGAGAGTACATTGCGCTCTGGAAGCAGCATGTTCATGACGCTGAAGATGGACTTTTTCATTTCGCCTGCATACTCAGTGCCACCGATCAACACTGTCTTTTGCTCAAAGCTCATTACGATGAAGGTCTCGGAGTTCGTGCCGTGTACGGCAGGATTTGCCTTGAAATTAGGGGCATAGATAACGGTGAATTCTGATTGGTGCGTAGCCAGTTCTTCTTCGGATGGACGGATGAACAACTGACGTGCAAACAGGTTATGCCAAGCAAATTCGTTCACTACGCGGATTGGCAGGCGATAGGTTGTATCTGCCCCTGCAAAACCATCGAAGACAAACAGTTCATCTTTTGATTGCAAGTATTGGAGCACGTCTTGTTGAAGTGCTTGGAATTTTTCAGTACTGATTGGTTGGTTAACCGGACCCCAGTTGATTTTATCGTGTACGGAAGCTTCGTCCACCACAAATTTGTCCTTTGGCGAACGGCCGGTAAACTTCCCTGTTAGCGCATTGAGCGCCCCCTTATCGGTCAAAATCCCTTCGCCACGCTTCACTGCCATTTCAACAAGATTAGCTACAGGCAAGTTATGATACACTTTTGTAGCTCCAAGAATGTCAGTAAGCTTTTGAACCGTATTGGTTTCCATGTGTGAACGATCTCCTTCCCAAAATGTGTACCATTTATTGTGACTTTCTAATTGTCGCTCGATTATGTAATTAGTATATCACATTTAGCTAAATAAGCTACATAATTTTATAATCTCTTATGGAGAATGTGTGAATAACCCTCCTCATGCGTATTATTCCCCAACAGCAGTATTTTGTCCACAAACCAAGCAGTCTATCGACTATTAGTGAAATACACAGAGGCATTTTCCCCACAAAAAGAGCAACACCAAGAGTTTACTCCCTTAGTGTTGCTCTCACAAGGCATAAAGATTTACGTATTTTCAAACGTTTTTACGACTGTTTGACACAAAATCGCCACACCTTTTTCCAATGCAGAGCGGTCAAAATGCATCAGCGGGTGATGAAGCCCCGGCACCAAATCACAGCCGAGAGCCAGCATCGTCGCCTTGATATGAGGGCGCTCCACCGTATAGTAGTGGAAATCCTCCGCACCTGGACTGACTGGCGCCGCTCGCAAATTCTCTTGACCGAGCACATCTATGATCGCCTGCTCCATAAATGCCTTGGCTTGATCATCGACCTCTGCCGCTACCATACGGGACCCCGACTCTACCTCTATGCGTGCCTGAAAAGACTCCGCGATTCCGTCGATCATTTGACGAACACGATTCACGAGGTCATCCATCGCCTGATTCGTCTGCGCTCGCAGATCGAGAGCGAAACGCGCCTTGTCTGGAATAATGTTGTAGCTCTCTCCCCCGGCTTGCAGCATGGTCATTTTGACGGTGGCAGGCACCATCGGGTTGATATGTATATGTCCGAGACCAGAGATAATCGCTCCCGCTACTTCTATCACGTTGATCCCGAGATGTGGTCTCGCTCCGTGCGCAGCTACTCCATGTATTTCCCCGTAGAGAAACATGGCTGCTCCGTTGTAGATGGCGGGTCCCGCTGTTCCATTTGCCATCTCCTGAATCGGTCGTAAGTGAACACCGTACAAATAATCGATGTCATCGACGACACCTTTCTCCACCAGCTTCAATGCACCCGTTCCTTTTTCTTCTGCTGGTTGGAACAAAATCTTTAATGTTCCCGGCGGTTGATATCCAGCGGCAACCAATGCTTCTACCGTTTCCACGATCAGTGTCATATGGGCGTCATGACCGCAGGAGTGATTCGCGCGCCACTCACCGCCCACTTCTTGCCAGAGAGCATCGATGTCTGTACGCAAGCCAACAACTGGCTTTCCTTCGCCCCATTCAGCTACCAATCCTGTACAATCGTCAAAAGTCGTAACACGCAGTCCCAAGGCCCGCATGCGCTCCGCCAAATAACGAGTCGTTTCTACTTCCTTCCAGCTTATCTCCGGATTTTCATGCAGATGACGGAATGTTTCGGCAATAGCATCTTTACGTGCAGCAACTGTCTGTTTCAACGACATAGCAGTGGACATCAAAGCGCCTCCTCCAAAACCATTTCTTCCTATTATATCACACTACCCAATAGACAGTTCACCGACAGGTCAGTCGCAAAATGGCATCGAGCTTTAATTGGTCGCGCAATGGTCCTGCTATTTGCACCTTTTCTTTGGCCAGTACATAGACAAGCTCATCGCCGCCAAGCAGCATGTGCATTTGCTTCTCCGCTCCCCTGATGATCAAATCGGCAGACTGCTCTTCTGTCCATATGTCCCAGGATGCAACACCTTTTGCTATCGTCAATTGCCATTGTGACGGTGAATCATCCACAACAATTCCGATCCTGCGCTCCCATCCTGCTGTTAGAAATCGCAAGTGTGCTTTTCCTTGCAGTCTCTCACCCAGTTCAAAAAGCAGTCTGCCCATTCCGATCATCGGCACGCCACCCCTCTCTTCCCATTGGGTTCGTGGCCTGTCTGGTCGAATCCTTTGGCGAGGAATAAGAGTCACTGTCGGCTGTTGTCAGGGTGGTCATCTTTTTCTCGACAGCGTTTTCGCATATATAGTGGAGGAGAAGAAAAAGC
>NZ_PXZM01000028.1 GCF_003013395.1 Brevibacillus fortis
CACATGTCTGGAAGGAGACCGCCCGAACGAAGAGAGGATACAGGCGACTGGAAGACATGTGCTAGGGCTATCCCAACCGATTGAGGGGAAACAAAATTTTTAATCTTGTTATCTGTTTTTAAAGAGAAAAAGGGGGAACATTTGCGATGAAAAAGAAACTGGGATTACTGACTTCACTTGTTGTGGCTGCGTCCGTTCTCGTTACAGCATGCGGCGGAGGAACAAGCACCGGAACCGGTAGCACGAACCAGCCGGGTGGGGAGAACGCGAAGAGAATCGCATTGATCATGCGTCAAAACGTAGGGACATTCTCCGCACAATACATCAATGGCGTGAAGACAGAGGTGGAGAAAAACGGCGGCGAGTTGACCGTATTCAACGCAGATACGGATCTGGTAAAAATGGCGTCCAACCTCGATGCGGCTGTGAACCAAAAGTTTGATGGCATTCTGATCGACCATGGTACGGCGGAAGCGTTGCAGCAGGGTACACAAAAGGCTGTGGATAAAAAAATCCCGGTCGTCCTGTTTGATACAGACATTAACATTCCAGGAGTGCCAGTTGTGGCGCAAGATGACAACAAGTTGGCAGAGCTGAGCCTCGAGAAGCTAGCTGCAGATACAAACGGTAAAGGAAGCATCGTAAAAATTTGGGTAGCGGGCTTCGCGCCTATGGAAAAACGCCAAGTCACGTATGCAGCTTTCCAGAAGAAATACCCGGACATCAAAGAGATCGCGGCATTCGGTTCTGCCACCAACAATACGGCACTCGATACGCAAACGCAGATGGAAGCGATTTTGAAAAAGTATCCGAACAAAGGCGACATCACAGCAGTATGGGCGGCTTGGGATGAATTTGCCAAAGGGGCGACGCGTGCCATCCAGCAAGCAGGGCGTACGGAAATCAAAGTATACTCCATCGATTTGAGCGATGAGGATCTGCAAATGATTCAGACGGAAAATTCTCCGTGGGCAGCAACGGCAGCGGTAGACCCATCCAATATCGGACGCATTCATGCCCAAACCGTGTTCCAAAAAATCAAAGGCGAGCAAGTGCCAGACAACGTGAAGCTGAATCCAGTGCTGGTGAAACAGGAAGACCTGCCGAAGGATAAGAAAGTAACGATGGGCGACCTGTCCCAATACGTACAAGAGTGGGGCAAGTAAGAACCAAATTGGCTTTTCCCGTTGATTCGTATCCGTCAACGGGATTTTTCCTTATAGAGGTTGGAACACGCAGGTAAACAGGAGGTGTGAAAAATGTCCACATTGCAGATGAAAGGGATAGCGAAGCAGTTTTCTGGGGTTCCTGCCCTGCGATCCGTCGATTTTGAGGTGCGCGCAGGAGAGGTTCACGCACTGCTCGGTGCCAATGGCGCAGGTAAGAGTACCCTGATGAAAATTCTCACGGGAGCGTATCAGGCAGATGGCGGTACGATCACCATCGATGGCGAGACCGTGTCGATCCAATCACCGCAGGACGCTAAAGCACTGGGCATCCAATGCGTGTATCAAGAAGTGGACACCGCCTTGATCCCGTATTTGAGCGTCGCCGAAAATATTTTGCTCGACCAGCTCGTCCAAACAAAAACCAAGGGACTGATCAACTGGCAGAGCTTGTACAACGAATCGGAGCAGATTTTACAAAGCTTCGGCTTTTCCATTCCGGTGAGGATGCTCGTCGAAGAATGTACGCTGTCGGAAAAGCAATTGATTTTGATTGCACGGGCTACCGTTCAAAAGGCGAAGTACGTCATTTTCGATGAACCGACAGCGCCGTTGAGCACAAAGGAGAGCGAGCGGCTGTTTCACATTATTGCCCAGCTGAAAAAAGCAGGAGTCGGGATCATTTACATTTCCCACAGGCTGCCGGAAATTTTTGAAATCTGTGATCGGATCACGATTATGCGGGATGGTCAGCATGTCGTGACCACAGAGACGGCGAAGACCAATATGGACGAAGTGATCGCGAACATGCTGGGCAAAAGCTTCGACGAGGAGTTCCCGAAGATGGAAGTGCCGATTGGCGAAACGATTTTTGAGGCGTCAGGAGTTGCTGGCGGCAAAGTACGCGGCGTCGACCTGCATGTTCGCGAGGGAGAGATTGTGGGCGTCGTCGGTCTGGTTGGGGCAGGGAAGACTGAGCTTGCCCGCTTGCTCTTCGGTGCAGATGAGGCAAAGGCTGGAGCCATTCGATTACATGGAACACGTATCGAACTGCGCTCGCCCAAAGACGCCGTCGATGCAGGAATCGTGCTCGTCCCGGAGGAGAGGCGCAAGGAAGGGATTTTCGTCGAGGAGTCTGTGCAGAACAACCTGTCTGTTGCCTCACTTAAAAAGAAGTCCTGGCTCGGTTTTATCAAAAGAGGGGTGGAAGCGGCCAATGCAAGAGAGCTCGTGCAGCGCCTTGGTGTAAAAACAGCCGATATCAAGCAGCTGGTCGGTTTTCTCAGCGGCGGAAACCAGCAAAAAGTCGCAATCGGCAAATGGCTGGATACAAACGCTCACCTCTTCATGTTTGACGAGCCAACAAAAGGGGTGGACATCGGCGCGAAAAGCGATATTTACCGCCTGATCGGAAATCTTGCCGAGCAAAAAAAGGGCGTCCTGTATTTTTCCTGCGAGTTCCAGGAAGTTATCGGGATCGCAGACCGGATTCTCGTCATGTTCGAAGGCAAGATCGTGAAGCAACTGAGTCGCGAGGAAGCAACACAAGAACGGATTATGTATTACGCAAGCGGAGGTGAGTGACGTGGCAGATAAAAAGTTTAGCTTATTTGATTTTGTTTATAAATACGGAACGGTTGCAGTCATCGTCATTGTCATGTTGTTATTCAGTTTGACCAACCCGTATTTCTTCACGTACGACAACTTGACGGACATTCTTCGCTCCATCTCGATTGTGACATTTGTAGCGATTGGTGTTACGTTCTCCCTGATTGTCGGAGGCTTTGACTTGTCTGTAGGATCGACGGTTTCGTTGACCACAGTCGTTGCTGCTTCGATGATGGTTTGGTACGAACAAGGAGTTTTCACGACACTGCTTGTCCCGATTGTACTCAGCTTGCTTGTCGGGCTGGTCAATGCCTTCCTGGTCGTGAAAATCCGCATTCCTGATTTGCTGGCTACGCTGGCGATGCTCTACATCGTAAACGGCATTCATATGACGTATTCCCAAGGCTACTCGATCTATGCAAATATGCCGATGCAGGATGGCTCGCAAGCTCCGGGAAAATTTCAGGAATGGTTCCTCTGGCTGGGCCAGGGAGAAATTCTCTCCGTTCCTGTTCCCGTTATCCTGACCTTTTTACTCGTGGCGATCACGCATGTGTACTTGACCTATACGAGGCAGGGGCGGATGCTGTACATGACAGGCGGCAATTTGGAAGCAGCCCGTCTGTCGGGGATTCCTGTGAATCGCTATCGTACCTTGGCTTATGTACTCTCCGCTCTTTTTGCAGGCTTGGGCGGGATGCTCTTGGCAGCGCGGATCGGTACCGGGCAGGTGAGTAGCGGCGGCTCCATGCTGATGGATGCCGTAGCGGCTGCTTTCGTAGGCTTCTCCGTATTCGGTGCAGGAAAGCCAAACGTATTCGGTACATTTGTGGGAGCCATCCTGATCGGGGTACTGCTCAACGGCATGACGATGCTCAATCTGCCGTATTACGCTTATGATATTGTGAAAGGAACGGTATTGGCGCTCGCATTGGCTGTAACCTACTATCAGCTGCGCAGAAAACGAAACGCTTAGAATCGTAACGTTCTTCTTGCTTATCTCTCACCAATTTCTCATCTTCCTATTATTCCCTTCTCTTTTTTGAAGCTTAGTATTGGTCTTACTCAAGTGAGACAAATGCGAAAGCAAATTCAAATAAAGAGAAGGGATGTTGTTTTTATGCGTATACTCGTTGTGCCTTCGGGCTTTAAGGAAAGTTTAGATGCCGAGCAAGCAGCAGAGTGCATGAAAGAAGGAATTCTGCGTGTACTCCCGCTCTCCCAAGTACAAACACTGCCGATGGTAGACGGAGGAGAAGGCTTTACAAAAGCGATTGTGAAAATTTCGAATGGCTCGATTATCGATGTAGACGTAACTGGACCCGTAGGAGAAAAGGTTCCTTCCCATTTCGGGGTGTTCGGATCAAAGGCGACAGGTCAAACGGCTGTGATTGAGATGGCGGCAGCAGCCGGACTGCGACTGGTCCCTAGAAGCTTGCGTGACCCGCGCAAAACAACGACACATGGCGTTGGTGAATTGATCAAAGCGGCGCTGGACATGGGGGCAGATCGTATTTTGCTAGGCTGCGGCGATTCCGGTACTTCCGATGGCGGGGCAGGTATGGCGCAAGCACTTGGCGCGAAATTTTTGGATGCGATCGGTCAAGAAATCCGTATTGAAGGCGGAATCTCGCTGGCAAAAGTAGCGAAAATCGACGTTTCTGGCATGGACAACAGACTCAAGCAGGTGCAAATCGATGTGGCTTGCAACTGGTTTAACAAGCTTTGTGGGGAAAACGGGGTCGCTCGCGTGTTTGGCCCGCAAAAGGGAGCGACGCCTGAGCAAGTCGTTGAGTTGGAAGAAGCACTCGAACAATTCGCGGCGATCATCGAAAGGGATTTTGGTAGCGACGTCAGAGAAATGCCGGGCAGTGGTGCATCGGGCGGCTTGGGTGCTGGACTACATGCGCTCGCTGGTGCGAATCTGTATCCGCGCTACGACATCATCATGAAGTACATTGATTTGGATCGCATGCTCCAGGAGACAGACCTTGTGTTTACGGCGGAAGGAAGCATTGATTTTCAAACACCGCGAGGAAAAATTCCAGTGGAAGTGGCGAAGCGGGCGAAAAAGCATGCCTTGCCGGTAGTGGCTTTGGTTGGAACCGTTGGCAAAGGTGCCCGACTCAATTACGAGCACGGAATTGATGCGTACACGAGTATTTTGCCGATGCCGTCTACGTTGGAAGAAGCGTTCATGCATGCGCAGAAATGGCTGACCGATTGCTCGGAAAGCTTCATGAGAACCATCATGGTAGGCCTGCAGCTCGCAAATCGTTTAATGGCAAAGGAGCAAGTATCGTGATTGCACAGATTGTCGCAAAGGAGAGACCTGTCTGGGTCCTTCCGATTGTCCTGATTATGGTCGTTGAATTACTGCTCATGCTGCCGTCTTCCCTGACCTTTGAAGCCAAATGGAGCTTGTTCTGCTTCTGTGTCGCCGTGATCCTGTGGACGACAACCTCGCTGAACTCCGCCTATGTAGCGATTGGCTCTGTATTACTCCTCGTCGTGACAGGAACGGCTGACCAGGAAATTTTGTTCGACTCGCTGGCCTCCGATGTCATTTGGTTAATGATTGGCTCGTTCATCCTTGGCGGTGCGCTTCAAGTGACCGGCTTGGCAGGCAAACTCACAGATTTGGTCGTGAGCCGCGCGAAGAATGTAAAAAGCTTGTTTTGGCTCTTGACGGTCGTCGCTCAATTTCTCGCTTTCTTTATCCCGTCTACTTCTGGACGCGCAGCGGTGCTACTGCCTGTTTTCCACTCGCTGACCTCAGAAATCGGGAACAAACAAATTACGAAAGCCATGGCGATCCTGATTCCGACGATTATTTTAGTATCGACGAGCTCCACCTTGATCGGAGCGGGCTCCCATTTTATCGCACTCGATATGCTGAAGGAGTTCAATGGGGAAGGGATTAGCTTTGCGGAATGGCTGTTGTGGGGATTACCTTTCGGGGTAGTGGCCAGCATCGTTACTTGCCGGATTGTTCTGGCTCTGTTTCTCACTAAAGAAGAAATGCAGCGCCCACTCGCGAGCAAAAAGCTCTCCCTTACCTTGTCCCGCAACGAAAAATATACGGTAGCCGTGATCGGGGCGATGGTCATCTTCTGGCTGACAGAGCGTTTTCACGGAATCGAGATTGCTACCACGACAGTCGTCGGCGCCTTTCTTTTGACACTGCCGAATGTAGGGGTCATGAAATGGAAGGATGGCGTACAGTCTGTCTCGTGGAACCTGATTCTGTTTGTGGGGGCAGCCATTGCACTCGGTAAGTCGTTGTTGGAGAGCGGTGCGGCAGAATGGATCATGAAGAAGCTGTTCTCGATTACCGAGCAGATGGAAGGGGAATCGTCGTTGTTGATCATCGTCGTCATCACGCTGCTTACGCTGACATCGCATCTGTACATTACTTCGCACACGACAAGAGCTGTCATTCTTGTTCCCCCGCTTCTTTACTTTGCGAGTAGCCTTGATTTGAATGAAGTGACCGTTCTGTTCGTAGGGATCGTCGGCATGAACTACTGCCTCACCTTCCCTGTCAGCTCCAAAGCATTGCTCATGTTCCAGGAAAGCGGTAAGGAAACCTTTTTGCCTAAGGATTTGCTGCGATTGAGCTTGTATGCAGGTGCGGCCCACGCGATACTGATGGTTGTCTTTTATTACGCGTACTGGCAGTGGGTGGGGTTATCGATATAAGTGAAAAATTATATCTTTCGTACGGATTACTCTTTGATCCACAGCCAATATTTGCTAAACTCATCTGGATAATGGATGCAAGGCTTAGGAGGATTACATGTCGGAGCGAATATTAATTGTGGAAGATGAAGAGAAAATTGCTCGTGTGATTCAATTAGAGCTGGAATACGAAGGATACGAAAGCGAGATCGCCAAAACAGGGCTCGAAGCGCTGGAACAATACAATCAAGGCGGATGGAACTTGATCTTGCTCGATGTACTGCTACCAGGTTTGTCAGGTATAGAAGTGCTTCGCCGGATTCGAGTAAAGGATTCCGCGACGCCAGTCATTTTGTTAACGGCCAGAAATGCTGTCGTGGACAAAGTAAATGGTCTCGATCAAGGCGCGAATGACTATATCACGAAGCCTTTTGAAATCGAAGAGCTGCTGGCGCGTATCCGTTCCTGCCTCCGCTTGTCCCAAATGACGAGAAAAGTGGAAGCCAGCTCCAAAGTAGAAGTAGCAGATTTAAGCCTGGATGAAAAATCGCGGGAAGTGACGAGAGGTTCCAGCCAGATCGAGCTGACGCCGCGAGAATTCGATTTGTTGCTCTATTTGATGCAGAATAAAAACCAAGTTCTGAATCGTGAACAGATTCTTACACATGTATGGGGATTTGATTATTTCGGAGACACAAATGTCGTTGACGTGTATATCCGTTACTTGCGTAAAAAGGTGGACCAAGGGTATGAAACCCCGCTATTGCATACAGTACGAGGCGTTGGTTATATGCTGAAGGGGTAGATTATGAAAATCAAAAATAAAATTCATTTGTTCTCGACGGTCGCACTCTTGCTACTGTTGCTCATGGTCAACAGCTTCATTTACTTCGTGTTCTACAAAGTGACAACAGACGGGGAGCTGGATCGTCTGCAACGAGAAGTTCTGCACATCCAGAGCGGACTCAATCAGAACGGTGTGGAAAAATTCGACGCGGCTACGTTGCTGCAGCCGTATTTGCCATCGAACGGGATGATCCGTGTTATCGATCAGCAATCACGGGCCATCGTCACGCAGGAAGTAGATAGCACGCAACCAATCCCGGCACCGAAGCCCCTCTTTGAAAGAAAAGCGAGTGACGGTGTCTTCGATGTCAACGGAGCAAAATACGCGTACGTCAAGGTCCCGATCATTTGGACGAATGGAAAAATTGTCACGCTAGAAGTCATTGAAAGTATTGCGGGTTTGCAAGAGAATTTGAGCCTGCTGCTAAACGTTCTGTTGTTTGCTTCGCTATTCGTGCTTATTCCTGCTTTTTTTGCGGGCCGCATGCTGAGCAATCTGATTTTGCGACCAGTCAATTCGATGATTCAAACGATGGAAGCCATTCAAGCGCGCAGTATTTTTAAGAAAATACCGCTTGAGAACACGTCCAAAGATGAATTGCATGCGTTAGGAAGTACCTTTAACAAGATGATGGATTTATTGCAGCAAAACTTCGAGAAGCAGCAGCAGTTCGTCTCAGATGCTTCCCATGAATTGAAAACGCCGCTGACCGTAGTAGAAAGCTATGCGAAGCTATTGAAGCGTTGGGGGACGAAAAAGCCGGAGGTTCTGGCAGAGTCAGTGGAAGCGATCTATTCGGAAGCTGTACGCATGAAGGATATGACCAATCAAATGCTCCTTCTCGCAAACAATAGTGCCGAATGGAATCTGGATGTCAACGAAATCGACTTGATCCCGATGTGCCAAACGACTATCGCACAATTGACCAATGCGTATGGCAGGTCGTTTCAACTGGGTGCAAGCCACGAATCGGTTCTCGTCATGGCCGATGAACAAAAACTAAAACAAGTGCTCGTCGTTTTACTCGACAATGCGATGAAATACAGCTCGAATGAAATCGAAGTGGGTGTAGGGATTCAAGGAGATCGCCCATTTATCTCAGTCAAGGATTACGGAATGGGGATTCCCAAGGAAGATTTGCAGCACGTCTTTGATCGTTTCTTCCGTGTAGACAAAGCCCGGAGCCGCGAAACAGGAGGCGTAGGACTGGGTCTTTCCATTGCCAAACAGATCGTCGATGCCCATCAAGGCGATATTGCACTCGATAGTGAAGAAGGGAAATGGACGCTCGTGACCGTTTTTCTGCCGGGGCAGGCTAAGAAATAGCAGGAGGTACGTATGAATAAAAAATGGAAAATAGGGCTGCTGGCGAGCTTTCTGTTGGTTACCACGGTATTTGGCATGCAGCGGATTTTCGCGAGCATGGATTTGCAGTCATTGTCAGAGGAGGAAGTCAAACAGATCGTGACGGCCCGCTACCCTGGGAAGATTGAATCGATTTCCATGACGGACGTAGGGGAAAACAGCATATACAATCTCCAGCTCCTTAATGAGCGCGGAACGTATAGCGTCATGGTGAATGCACATACAGGTGAAATTATTGAATTGAAGGAGCTCTCCTTGGTCGCAGCCACTGCACAGCCGAAGGTAAACGAAACGGCGACGAATCCAACGCAGCCGGGTTCAAATCCGACAGCCAGCACAGCGCAACCGAATGGCAGCGGGAAGGATGCTTCAGGCAACGCGACCAAGCCAGCTACAACCCAAACCCAATCACAGCAGCAGCCGAAACCGAATCAAAGCGCGAATCCACCAGTGCAGCCACAGACCAAAATTACCGAACAGCAAGCGAAACAGATTGCGACGGAAAGAACAAGTGGCGGCAAGATCGATGATGTTGATTTAATCGAGACAAAGAGTGGAGCAGTCTATCGGGTGATCACGAAAAAAGACTCGAAAACGGTAGATGTACGCATACATGCTATTACTGGAAAAGTGCTTTCGACTACCACTATCGAGAATGGGTCAACGGATGACGACGATGACGATGATCAGTCGCCAACTGAGAAAAACGGCAGTGCTCCGGCAGATACCTCTTCAAGTGATAATGCGAACACGACCGAAAACGACGATGATCTGGATGATGGTGATGATGATTAAGGTTTAGATTTTTCATATGGAGGGAGCCGTCAGTGTCAGCATTGACGGTTTTTTCGTTCGGGAGGGAAAGCGATGATTACATATCCGACAGAAGCGGTTCGGGAGACGATGGAGAGATGGTTTGGGTTTTTTCCTGGTTTGCGTGAAATATCTTCTGTGCACATCAGAACGGACGATGCATGGAGAACTTGCGAGATAAAAGTAGGTGATGATGGTGCAGAACTGGAAATAGACAAAGAAACGGGTTATGTGATGGAGTTCGACTTGGATAGAACATACCGAGAGTCGCTTGCTTCTGGTGAGCTGCTCGATGCTGAGTCAGCAACTGAGCGGGCTATAGAAGTGGCGGAAAAATTTTATGGGGATCATCTGAAAGAGATGGTGAGAGAAAATACAGCGAACCTGGGAGAGTATCGTGAGGAAAAACAATGGGAGCCGTACTATCGTTATGTTTTCCATGGAATTCCACTATCAGGAGTACATTTGCGGATAGCTTTAGATGAGTTCGGAAATTTGGTAGGCATCTATTATCGTGGATTTTCCGATTATGATCGGAAAAATATACCTTCCAAGCCAGAAGTGATAACAAAGGAAGAGGCGGAACAAGCGTACCTTGCTTTATTGGAGAAAAACATGATGCTCATATGCGATGAACAGGAGGAAGGGAATCTCAAGTATATCCCTGATGAGGCACCACTAAGGTATGCCGTCATTCATGCGGAGACAGGACAAATTGTAAAGACGGTTATAGGGAGCAAAAAAACTTTAGAAAACCACTCAGAGGTCATTCCGGTAGTTGCCAAAGGGGATTCTATTTTTTTCGCAGACATTCAGGAGATCGAGCTGTGGGTGAAGGAACATTTTCAAATAGATGTGACTCACTCAGAGATTGAAAGAGCGACAGTCACGACTCCGAATGAGGATGGATTAACTTTCTATCCAAGTAGTGGATATTTCAGATTCGTTGACGATGCTGCAAATCCTGACTGGCCTCCTACTATCCATTATTACTGGCCTTTACCAGAAGATGAGGACGCTGAAACTATTTACGATCCTGATTTTGTATGCGTTACACTCAATCGAACAACCAACGAATTACTTGCCTTTACAGTTAATCAAAAAAAGGAGTATAAAACGCCACGGCTATCAGAGTACGATGCGTTGCAAATTGCAAAGAGCTTTTTGGAGAAATACATCGAGAAGGGAATTAACGAGCTGCATTATTTTGAACTATTTTATTTACGCGGTACCGGAAATACATACTACTTCTATGAGCGCCGAAAAGGGATTGTTCTAACAAGCCGAATGTACTTCGTAAAAGTGAATCCTTGGACAGGCCAGGTAACTGGTTTTTACAAACACGATGTTCGCAAAAACAAAGAGATTCCCGATCCAGCCTCCTGTGTGTCTGCTCGGGAAGCAGCGGAAACTTTTTTAAGCCTGCGGGACATGGAGCTGGAGTATGTGCAAGTTGAGAACCGAAATACAAGTAGAAGGGAAAAAACCCCTGTTCCATTTCCAGCTTTTTGGCTCAAATACACGAGTCCAGAGCGTTATAACTATGTGGACGCCATAACAAATCAGCCGGGTCGATGACTTCACCCGATGAACGAACAGTGAAACTACAGATACTCTTTGACGTAGAAAGAAAAGAGGGGAGAGGATGTATCTGTTTTTCGTTGGATTAACGCTTTGCATGATCTCATGGATAGCGGGAGGCGTATTTCTGTATCAAGGGGATTATGTAACAGGAGGAGTCTTGATCATACTAGGCCTTCTTGTTTTGATTAGCATGTTCCTCTATTATTCGACAAACCGGAAAAAGCGTAACAATTGCTCGTTTGATTGCAGCTATCTTCCAGTTGATTGTCCGAATTGTGATGCACCCGATTGCGATTGCAAGCCAGATTGAGGGAGTTGATGAAGATCAATACGCAGTGGATTCCCTGTCATCGGCGCCCAGATCGCTCCTTTTATATCGCGGGTAAGAAAATGCCGCTATGTGCCAGATGTGTTTCGATATTAGCTGGATACTTACTGGCGCCTGTTTTTGCAGGGATGCATCTCGTGACCTCTTACTATTTGATTGGACTGCTTTTATTGCCGATGCTCATTGATGGCTTTACCCAACAATGGAAGTGGCGAACAAGTAATAACAAGCTCCGATTTTTCACAGGGTTCAGCTTTGGAATCGGACAGTCTTTACTCATTTCGAATGTCGTGTGGTTTTTGGTAGAGAGTCTCAAGTGAATCGATATGCCTCTATGTACACAGAAATTTCAATTTTATGGTAATCCTTTCACCTGGGACATCCCTCCTATATAATACTGGTGGGGGGATATTAGTGATCCATTATAAGACATACATACGTGGTGAAGATTGCGAATGGGTGACTTTTGTCCATGGGGCAGGGGGCAGCTCATCGATTTGGTGTAAACAACTCAAGGCATACAAAGAGAATTTCAATGTTCTTCTAGTAGATATGCGCGGTCACGGAAAATCGAAGAGCATCCCAGGCAAGCTGTTCAAAACATACACCTTTGATGATGTCAGCAGAGATATCATAGAGGTTTTAGATCATTTAAAAATTGCTTCCACCCATTTTGTGGGGATTTCCTTGGGGACGATCATTGTGCAGATTATTTCGGAGCAGGCCCCGGAGAGAATGCGCTCTATGGTTTTGGCAGGAGCTGTGACACACTTGAACGTTCGATCACAGGTGCTGATCACGCTGGGGAATATGGTCAAGCATTTCATTCCGTACATGTGGCTGTATCGACTATTTGCATGGGTGATCATGCCGAGTAAGCGTCATAAAGAATCGCGTTCATTGTTTATCCACGAAGCCAAAAAGCTATGTCAAAAAGAATTCAAGAGATGGTTCAAGCTGACAAAAGGCATTAATCGATTCCTAGGAACCCTCTTTGATAAAGAGCCTCCCATCCCTACCTTGTTCATCATGGGTGACGAAGACCATATGTTTTTGCCCTTCGTCCAGATGCGTGTGAAAAAAAGGCAATATGCACAGTTGAGTCTAGTCGCTAACTGCGGTCATGTCGTCAATGTCGATCAGCCGGAAGAATTTAACCGAATCTCCATCGGGTTTATTCAAAAGCAGTCGACCACATCGCAAGGAATGTATGCACTGAATTTAGCCTAGTTTCGTAAGATAAGAGCCGCAGAGGATGCTTCTGAGGTTCTTTGTTTTTTCTTCGGTTGCGATTGGTAAAGAAAAATGTTCCAATGTAGAAATGGGATAGGTAAATACTGGTATGTTTGATAAGGAGGGAAACACATGTCGATTCAAAATGAACATGATTTGATCTGCTTGAAGCGGATCGGGAGTATTGTGGCAGAAGCAAGAGAGGCGATGATAAAAGCAGTGCGGGCAGGCGTGACAACAAAAGAACTCGACCGGATTGGTGGGGAGATCTTGGCAAAGTACGGAGCGCGGTCTGCACCGAATATCACGTATGATTTTCCAGGGCATACGTGTATCAGTGTCAATCACATTGTTGCACATGGCATCCCTGATGATACTGTCCTGCAAAGTGGCGATATCATCAATATTGATGTCTCGGCGGAGCTGGATGGATATTTTGCCGATACAGGTGCTTCAATCGTGGTAGGGGAAGGCGAGCCTAAGAAACAATCCTTATGCCAATGCGCCGAGGAGTCGCTGTACAAGGCATTGGATGCGGCAAAGGCTGGATCAAAGCTAAGTCAGATTGGTCGCATTGTTCACCAGGAGGCCAGGAAAAAAGGCTTTACAGTGGTCAAAAACCTTACGGGTCATGGCATCGGCAAGAGCTTGCATGAGGAGCCTGCTTACATTTTGAATTACTATGACAAAAAGGATAGACGCCTGCTCACAGAAGGTCTCGTGTTGGCGGTTGAAACCTTCATTTCAACGGGGACGGAATATGTAGAGGATGGCAGGGACGGTTGGGCACTCATTACCCCTGATAAAAGTTACGTAGCTCAATACGAGCACACCATCGTTGTAACGAAGGGGAAGCCAATTATTTTAACAGCTTGATGGCAGGGAGACCTCAGATTCGATGAGGTCTTTTTTTTGTGAAGAAAAACTTGCAGAATACCCAATGATTGTATATTCTTTATATAAGAATATATGTTCGTATTATGTGAAGGAGGTTTCTTTCCATGAATCGGTGCGGCTGGGTGAATCAGGACCCTATCTATATGGATTATCACGATAAAGAGTGGGGAGTTCCTGTATACGATGATCGACTGCTCTTTGAATATTTGAATTTGGAAGGTGCACAAGCAGGGCTGAGCTGGTACACCATTTTGAAGAAGCGGGAGAACTATCGACGGGCGTTTGATAACTTCGAAGCGGAGAAGATTGTTCAATACGATGAAGCCAAGATCGAGCAATTGCTGGCAGACGAAGGCATTGTTCGAAACAGGCTGAAGGTTCGCGGCTTCGTGAAGAATGCACACGCGTATTTGCGGGTTGTAGAGGAGTTTGGGTCTTTTAGCAGCTATATTTGGTCGTTTGTAGGCGGGAAGCCGATTCATAATCATTTTCAGGAAATGAAGGATGTGCCTGCTTCAACCGAAATCAGCGACAAGATGAGCAAGGACTTGAAAAAGCGCGGTTTTACGTTTGTCGGCTCAACCATTTGCTACGCCTTTATGCAAGCCGTCGGCATGGTCAATGATCACGTAGCGACATGTGATCTCCATCAAAAAAACTAGGACGAGCTTACGGAAAGGGGAGAATGGCATGAACGAAAATGATCTCTTAATCTTAAACTTTGAGGAAGTAAGACGTAGAAGCATCAAAGTATGGAAGGCAATTCCTAAAGAAATGCTTAACTGGAAGCCTGACGATAAAGCGTTCACGTGCGGGGAAATGATTCGTCATGTCATCGAGGGTGAGTTTTTGTATCACCAGATTTTAATCCAACGGGGAAGCGCCGCCTTGTCTGATATCCCCAATCCGTATGAAACCAAAGAGTTTTCGACCGTAGAAGAAGAATTGGTCTTTGCAAAGCCGTATCGGGAAGATTTTCTCTGCTTTGTCAGAGCGTTGTCCAAGAGCGACTTGGAGAGTGTCCGCATCGATCGATCCGATGTTGGGTATGTCCGCACGCTTGGAGACATGTTGCTGCGAATCGCCTATCATGAGTCGGTACATACCGGTCAGCTGCTAGATTATATGCGAACGATGGGTGTCGAACGTCCGAATATTTGGGATTAAAAGAGTGAGAAATATAAAAAAGCAAGCTAGCTCTTCTGGTGTGGATGCGGGAGGGGCTTGCTTTTTTGTTTTTAAAAGGTCCTTCTTCATTTAAGGTGTTTCTTGCTTGATGGGCAGATAAAACCCAAAAAAGTATGAGAATTATGTACTTTTATAGAGTAGGGACAGCAGTAGTGTAAGGATAATTTAATACTTCTACACAGACACGGTCTCCATTTGGGATCGTGTTTTTTGATGTCTTATTTGAAATTTATGCAGAAGATCTACGGGAAATATCATAACCGAAAATCTGGTAGAAAAAGCTTGAACTTGTAATCGTAGTATGAGATACTTGTACTACAAAGAGAACTAGTGTTCCTATTCGCGGATGGGTGTTCAAAAATGACAGAAGGTGAATCATTTGACAGATGAGCAGTTGAAAGAGCATTGCAGAAAAGTGCTCAAGAGGATTGCTTGGCGATTGCAGTACGCCGCCAAGAAGCGTTTGTACAGGGAGACGGTTATCAATGAGGGGATGCGGGGAACGGAAGCGATGGAGGACAATCTGTCGGACCTGTATGTTCAGGAGGTGTTGATGCAACTCCCAGAAAAAGCCCGGATGATTATCAAGCATGTCGTCCTTCAAGGAATGACAGAAGAACAGGTAGCCAAAAAACTGAATATGACCAGACAAGGAGTGAGTAAATGCAAAAACAAATATTTGCGCCAATTGGCCGAGAAGCTGACTCATTCAGCCTAACCCTCCAAAGAGCACAGTCAGGGGATAATCGGGCCGTATTAACCATCCTCGACTTTCTGCTCCCCGACATGGAGTACCTTGCTTCCTTTATCAAACTACCTCGCGAAGAGAGCATGCAAGAAATGAAAACCGCGATGCTCGAAGCGATCCGCAGTGGAGAAGTGATGCTATGATGACGATTGATTACGTTCAGGTTCTCGCGGTTGTCGTGTGCTTCCTTGCTTTAATCGTCACGTTTAAGCAGGTAGATTTGCAGATTCGGATTAATAACTTGTTCAACCTGCAATTAAAGGCAAACAAAGAGAAAAAGAAAGAACAACTGGAACAAAAAAAGGAGACTCCGACTGACGATCGGAATCCCCATTGAAGGCTTGGGGCAAAGAATACAACTGGTGAGTAGCCTCTTTGCCCCCTTACATTATACAAGAAAATGACGATGCAAAGGAGATACGTACGAAATGATAGAAGCAGCATTAATCGGAGCAGCTGTCTTATTGATCGGAGTCATTATCGGACAGATCGGTGTGTCTCAAAGATTAAGAAAAGGCGCAAGAGTCAACGAAAACCGATAAGCAATCATACGGACTAGATATATATGACCGAGGGGGAATAGTTCCTTGATCAGCAAAGATATTTTCATGGAAGCAGTATGCGAGGTGTGTCCGGCAACGTGCTGGGGAAAGAAAGCACATTGCCAGGTTCATGATAAGCACGTAGGAAAAATCGATTCTTGCCCAGAGTGGGACAAGTATACGCGGGATCAAGAGGCAAAAGGGCAGCAGAAGACAGTAACCGCTAGAAAAGAAGGCTTCGCCTGGCTGAGTGAACAAGCACCCATCGTAGATTTTTTACAGAAAGCCGAGGAAGAAATCCGCGACTACAATTACATGCAGATAGAGATCGTGCGCATCCAGCGTTTTTTGCGCGAGGCGGGGGAAGGAATGGTCTCTCAGTACGGAATGGATGCAGGTATGCCAAAAGGAAAGGGCACCAACGGAGATAAGACCCATGCGGAGGTCGTACGCCGGGAGCGAAAATGGAAGAGGCTGCAAAATTTGCAGGATAAAATCGAGCGGATCAATAATGCGGTCGAGACGATTCCGGGTGAGCAGGAGCGATTGGTAGTCGAGGCTTTGCTGGATGGCGATAAAAACAATCTGATTGCCAAAGAAATCGGCGTGTCCCGACAGCGGTATTATGAAATCAAGCGCAGTGCCGTGATGAAGATGGCATGGGCGATGTATGGCGATCAGGTTCAGCAGACTGGATAATGGAAAACAGAGCTTGGTTCAATAGACGAGAAGCTGTCTGATGAGGACAGCTTCTTTTCGTTTTCGCAAGCATGTTGAGACTGACAAAGGTTGACACTTCCTGACACATAGGGTCATTTTCCCGGTTTTTCCTCCGAATCGGTTATACTTGAGTCAAGCGAAACAAGTAAGAGAGATACGAGCCATCCGATGAAGCTGTCGGGTGGCTTTTTATGTACGCCGATGATTCAACTGTCCGGCGAGCGGGGAAAACGGCGACTAGCGCCACACGATGTTGCGAGTTCAAAGCAAAAGGCTACTCGCTCCCTGCTCGGCGGGCATTTGCCGTGGATGCCTTGCCAAACGAAGGGAAGTAGTGGGGGGAAGAGACATGTGACGAAGACAGAGGAGAATACCGCAAGTATGGGAGGTGGAAGCTTGATGGATCGTGAGCAAGCCGTTCTCATTGAACTAGTGAATGAAGCGTATCCAGAGCTGGCTACTGTTGTGAATGTGGACGACTGGATGGCGCAACGATTCCAGCCGCCAATTGCGTTTCTTTTGACGCAAGGGGTCCGTGAAGAAGGAAGAAGCCTCACTTCCTATCAGGTGGTCTCAGAAGCAGCCATCGTCCTCCACTATCCAAAGGTAGCAGGTGTCTATCAGCCGCTTTCAGCTGAACCGCTGCGTGAGCTCCTTCGCCAAAGGCAATTTAGCTATCAAGGCAAGACGTCTGGATTGTCCATCGAAATTGATAGCTCCACCTTGCGTATTTGGCGGGATAAAAAGGACCGGACGGAAATCGCGTTCCAGTTCACCTACAACGTGGCGGTGCAGAGAGCAGTCACAGAAAAAATCAATGAATTTGATGTAGAGGGGGTCCGATCATAGTGGCACGAAAAGAACAACAAGCACAGGCCCCAGAGCTTGTGCAAACCAAACAAGAGTGGATCAAGAGCGCCGCTTACCTTGAAGCCGAACGGTTCGAGGTAGCAGGTGCTCTTTTTTCTGAAACAGATGATCAACTACTGGCAGAAGGACAAGTGAAGAGCCGACTGACCAAATACAAAGGCGGGGTGTAAGCATGACCATTCAACGTGAACGTCCAGGTGTAACGGTGGAACTGATCGCAAAAGCAAAAGAACGTGTAGTACCGAAGAGCGGTGTCGTATTGGTGCCGTATCAAGCAGAGTGGGGCGCGCCAGATGAGCTAGTGAAGCTGGGGAGCTTTGAGGAGCGACTGGCACAGACGTTTGGCAAGGTCGATACCGTGGAGCTGGCAGCAGAAGGCGGCGCGACGATTCTCGCGTACCGCATGACGAATGGTACAGCCACAAAAGCAGTGTATGAGCAAGCCGATGCGATCAGAGTCGAGGCCCTGTATCCAGGTTTGGTAGGTAACGAGTTGAAGGTTACGATCACGGCCTCAACGTCCGAGCCAGGTAAAAAAGAACTCCAGGTAACAGGCCCGCTGCAAACCGAGAAGTTTTCGTTTGCGGATGCGAATGAGCTGGTAGCGAAAACGAGCCAATCCAACTACGTGCGTGTGAAAAAGCTGGGCGAGACTGCCGTTACAATCGTGCCAGAAACAGCGCTGACAGGAGCGAAAAGTGGCACAGTAGCGCTTACCTCTGCTGACTCGACTAAGCTGTTTATGGCGGTTGCCGGTGCTGATTTTGACACGATGTATCTGCCTTTTGACGATGCGGCTGTACAAGCGGCAGCGAAGCAATTCATGAACGATCGTCGCACGCAAAACAAGAAGCTCAGCACACTGGTAATCGGTGGCAAGGCGGCCGAAGACGAGAACATGGCGAAGCACATCGAGCGCTCTGTGGCGCAAAATGCCCGTTTTGTCGTGAATAGTGCGATCGCTGGTCAACACAACAATGGAAAAGTATACGGCAGCCTGGAGTGGGCCGCATGGGTAGCGGGTATGATTGCCGCGACACCTGCGCATGAGTCGCTGACAGCCGTCGTCGTTCCATTGAAAAAAGTGCTCAAGGATTGGGGCCACACCGATATTTTGAGTGCTCTCGGCTCTGGTACGCTGATCGCAACTCGCGACGGGGATGTGTACATCATCGAGAGCGCCGTCAATACGCTGGCTGTTCTGGGTACGCATGAGCGCGAGGACTACGGAAAAATCCGTGTTAGCATGACGCTGGATCAGATCGTCAACGACATCAGCCAAGTCGGCAAGAAATACAAAGGCAAGCTCGGAAACAACGATTTGGGCGGCGCGGTGTTTGTCTCTGCCGTCAACGCGTACATGACTGTCCGCGAGCAGCAGGGCGCGATTGATACGGGCTGGACGTTTACGGATCAAAAGAACGGCATCGGGGATCGTCGTGGCTTCCTGTTGTCTGCGAAGCCGCTTGATGCCATCGAATACTTTGACATTGACTGGGAGGTGCTGTAATTGGCTATTACACGCGATATTAAACTAAAGAACTGCCAAATTTACGATGAAAACGGAGACCCGATCTTCGGTACCCTGGAAGGCAAAATGGTCCTCAAGGTAGAGTACGGCGATACGAATCGTCTGCAAAAAGGAAAAATCCAGACCGTCAACGACTGGCATGTCGAAGTGACATTGAAAATTACCGCAACCAACGCTGCGTTGAAATACTATTGCGTCGATCAATTGACGCAAGGCAAGACCCCAGTCCTCCCATTCCTGATCGGCGAGACGCTGGACAAGGAAGCTGGCAACTCCGAACGCGTCCGCATCTCCAACATCGTGTTGAACCCAGACGAGATTACGCTGTGGGAAGCCAAAGCAGACGGCAACGATCACGCGACCTACGACCTGAAAGGGATGTCCATCGAAAAGCCAGACTACCTCGATGAATTGCCAACGTACACTGAATAGGAGAGTGCTTGAATATGAACAAAAACAAACTCGAGAAATTTTTGGCCAAAGCGAATGAACAAGCTTCGCGAAAAGAAATCACGGTAAACATCGACGGTGACGAGTGGAAGGTTCGCCAACTGAATTTGTCCGAGCTGCGCGAGTGCGAACGCATGGCTGACAAAGGCGAGAAAACGGATTGGTTCCTGTACAACGATGCACGTCTGGTGAAAGCCACCGAGCACGATTTTCCTTGGAATCAAGAAGAGCTGAAGAAAGCGTACAAGGTCGGCACCAAGTACGAGCTCGTCGAGAAAGTTTTCCGCGACAATCCAGAAGGCTACACCAAGCTGCTCAATGCTGTCCGTGAAGTCAATGCAACCCAGACGGAAGAAGAAGCCATTGAAGAAGCAAAAAACTAATCCGATCTGACGGCGAGGCCTGGCACATTTGCCGCGCTTTTCTAAAAGGCAGAGGCCGCCCGTCGGATCTACTCGAGTACGAAGTCGATTTGTACAAGCAGAAGCTGTTTATTTTTGCTTGTCAGATGATTGAGGCAGAGGACGAGGAAAGAGCTGGGGGGTAGGTCTCCTGGCTTTTTTCGGGTTTTGCTGGGTGAAGAGAGAGACAGCAAGGAGAGACAGGGGGTGAAAGAATGTCTGAGAAACTAACGAAGTTTTTTGATGGTTACAGTGAAGTGATAGGGAAGTATGAAGAATTCAAAAAAGGGTTATTTAATTCTTTTACTTCGCTTACCGAAAAGGCACTGGGAACGACTCTTAGTTCAGTCGCACAAGAAGCGCAGGCAACTGAAAGAGAAAAGACGCTTTTTGAAGTGGGTGGAAAAGATAGTAAGCAAATTTTGCAAATCGAAGAGACTTCAAGAACAATCCTTGAGCTTAACCCGAATATAAAGAAGGACCAAGCATACGCCCTCATTGCCAAAGCTGATCTCGTGCATGCAACGAATGGTTTAAACTACGCAGAAAAAGCAGGCATGCTTAAATACACGACGAGGCTTACAGAAGATGAAGCAATGAAAATGATGGGTTCCATGGAGTTCTCTACTGGACATGAGAGTACCGTTAGGACGTCAAATGCCGTTCAGTATATGAGCAACAAAGGAGGGGGAGCCATTACCGCAAAATTTGTGGAGTCTATGGCTAACTTCAACTTTATGAATGGCAAATTGCTGAATACGCCTGAAAAAATGGCAAATACGTATGTCTCCATAGGGAAACTTCTGAATGATTTTAAAACCTATGGTGCGTTGCAAGAGAATGCAATGAAGATGGCAGAGAGTGGCGATCTGGCTAAAATCCTTGAGAAGCATTATACGGCTCAAGGGAAAAAGGATGCAAAGACCCGGGCCGACGACGAAATAAAAAGGCTATATCGAGATATCGCAACGGGGGAGAAAGAAACAATTAATATAGCCCTCGGAAAACTCATAACGACTTTTTCTTCCATAAAAGATGAGACAACACAAAGAGATGCATTCGCTGGGTTGACAGGCGATGCTGGAGATGAGTTGTCGAAAGATCTGAAAGAAGTAAAGGATATAGTTACAGGGGGTTTTGTACCAGAATATGAAAAACAAAACGAATATAAAGTCGGGAATGAAGCGGTGAATGCACATAAGCTGTCTGCACAGAACGATGTTTATTTCAAACCTGGGCAGGCACAAGCGATGGCGAGAAACGAGGCCATGGAGATCGCGACTCTGTACACAGAACAAATGTCTGGGATAAATACAGAGATTTCGAAAGCAGCTGAAGGAGTAATGGGCTCGTTTAACTCTTTGGACGAGTCGATAAAAGGTACTGCGATTTTTGCCGGAGGATTACTACTCCTTGGTAGTGCTCTGAACATTCACACGACATCTCAACTGAAAAAATTCAAAGATCTTCGGACAACAATAGAAAAGTTTCCTCAAGAAGCAACTGGCGGGAAAAACTGCTGCTGTTGTGAGGGTAATAACCGTAAAAGTAAATCAGGTACCTCTTCAAAAAATAGACGTAACAAGAATACTCCTAGGAAACGACGTACGAGTGAGGTCATAGACCAGTTAGCAGATCAGTTAAAAGACCAGCTCATGAACCGCTTTCCTTTTGGGAAGCGCAAAGGTGGACGCAATGGTAGGCTCATGTTGGGCCTTGGGCTTGGGGGATTGTGGTTGGGTAAAGACAAGCTTGTGGAGCAGTTCAATGGCTTGTCATTCGACCAACTCAAGGATGGGTCCATGAATAAACTTGGAGAATTGCACCCGAGTAAGCTCAAAGATGGACTCATGAAAGGCCTTGGGCTTGGGGGATTGCAGTTGGGTAAAGACAAGCTTGTGGAGCAGTTCAAGGGCTTGTCATTCGACCAACTCAAGGATGGGTTCATGAATAAGCTTGGAGAATTGCACCCGAGTAAACTCAAAGACAAGCTCATGGAACAATTCAACAAATTGCCCATCGACAAAATGAAAGCTGGGATGAAAAAGGTACCCAAACTCGGAATCATCGAAAGCCTCGCAGAAGTATTCACATCGGAGAACAAGCTTGATGCTGCAGCTCGTTTGGGGGCGGAATCCCTCGGTGGCTGGGCTGGAGCAAGATTAGGAGCGACAGTCGGATTAGCCGCTGGTTCACTCGTTACCCCTGGCGTTGGAACAGCGATCGGTGGTGTGGTCGGTGGTGTCGGTGGAAATATCGGTGGATCAATGGCGGGAGGTGCTTTATACGACTGGATCAAGTCGTGGTGGCAGGACAAGCCTCTTGAACAATCTGTGAGTACACAACCACAAATACCAGCAGGCCCTCCTATTCCAAGTCGTTCTCCTGTTGGCAACTCGCCTGTAAAACAACAGGCTACCTCGGTGAACATTCCACAAATTACGGTACCACTCCACGTACAAGGCGTATTACAGGATATCCCAACCATGATGAAAATGCTTACTGACCCAACTGTCGCCCAACGCATTAAAGACATCATCGAACGCTCACTTCTGGATGCACTAGAGACGAGGGGAGGGATAACGACATGATCCGCCTACAAGGCAAATACAGGCTGACTTTTCCTGTCACACCTGCGGAAATCCAGTTTCGCGGCTACGGTAACGACATCGAAAGCACGACATCAATCACGTTATTGTCCGGCAACCGCATCTCTTCCAGACGCCCGAAGTCCATTTCCTTTGACTTCATTTTGCCCGGAGACAGTACGGCTCCCTACGTTGAGGTGCAAGGCTATCAAGGTCCCAGACAGTGGCTTGCTGGCTTGGATCGCTTAACGGGCTCCGAAGCACTTTTGACCATTGACGAGCTTGATCTGGCGTGGAATGTACTCATCGGGCCATGTGACGGCAAATTTCTTGGAAAAAACGTCGATTTTCACGGCTCGATTGAGCTTCCATTGTTTGTAAAAGATGAGTTTATTACGTGGAGCAATCAGACACAGCTTTTATCCCCAGGTGCAGTCATCACACGACAGCAGCCAGCTCGTCCGAATACGAGCGGGAAGGTAGCAAAGAAGACACAGAAACAGCAAGCGGCCCCACGGTTAGACAGCAAAAAATTGGAAGACAGGAAAAGAGAGATTAACGAAAAGCTAGAAAGAGAAAACAGAATGTAACGGAGGGCAGATGAAATGAGAGTCATTTACGGAAAAGAACAGACCCGCTATGACCTGACCCCAGCCGTTACCGAGTTGTCCTGGTCCTCTGCCAGGGGACAAATCGCGCAAAATTGCGATGTGAGAATCAAAGAAGGCCCGCCGCTACAATCGGCGGGTTTTTTGATGCTCTTTGCGGGTGCAGAGCTAAAAGAGTCACAGCAGCTTTTTCACGGCCCGCTCGTTCGTTTTGACCGGGATGACCGGACTGACGACTTATCCGCAACAGCATACGAGCTTGGCTGGTATTTGCAAAAAAACGAAGTCTCAAGACTCAAGCTGGACGGGGACGCAGGGACGGAGCTTGCTCGAATTATTAAGTCGGCAGGTATCCATTTTAGCTGCCCGGCGTTCGGTTTTACGGTCAAGGAGAGAATCTCGTCCCAATCATATACGTCTCTCTTTACATCGCTGACCGAGCAAGCTTATGAAAAGACAGGCATCCGCTATTTCGTGCAATATCAGCGTGAAAAGCTGACGGTACTCCCCGAGGGGAAAAACAGCATCATCCCGATGTTCAAGGCGAGCTTACTCACAAGCAGCTCGACAGGTGAGAGTATCGAGGATGTTTACACTGTCGTGACAGTAGAGCGCTACCGGGATGATCGAGTGGTAAGTAGTGCAACGAAATCTAACGATAATCTGGTCAAACAACTCGGACGCATGCAAAAAATCATCGACGCAGGCGAAGACAAAAACGTGGCTGGATTGGCAGCCAAGCAACTCGCAGAGTTGTCCAAAATCCCCAAGACACGCTCCATTTCAGTCAAACACGAGGATGAAAATGCCGCAAGGTTACGTGCGGGCTGGCTCATTAAAATCATGGAAAAGGACAATAAAACCATCACGGATTGGCTCGTCACCAGCTGCCAAGCGCGCTGGCAAGGCGGTCAATACACAATGGATCTCCAATTGGAGAGGAGGACGTAAGAGATGCATTCGTTTATCGCAAAACTGCGAGGGCACGCACAGGACGGCATCGAGAATACGCAAGGGGAATTCGGCAAGCTTTTGTCGCTCTCACCCTTGTCTGTAAAGCTCGACGAGGACCCGACACCCTTGGAACCGTATGAGCTGTTGGCATTGCGTTCTGCCCAATTAAAGCTAGAAGATGTGGGCAAAAAAGTAGCCCTGTTGCGATGTAACAACGAACAATACCTCCTGCTTGGGGTGGTGGAGTAATGTTTCCAGAGCTGAAAGGAGACGAAACACAACTGGTTCAATCTCCAGATAACCCGATTCCATGGACATACAAATTCGACTGGACTACAAAACAATTGCAGAAAGGGCCAGATGGTCGCTATTTGCGGACGACTACCTATGAGGAGTACCTGGCAGAGACAGCAAAGAAAATCCTGAATACGCGTCGTTTCCGGTACGAGATTTACTCAGAACGATACGGTGTCGATTTTCTGTATGAGACAGGAAGGATGCGCTCGGGAATATCGTTGCCAGCGATTAAAACGCAAGCACAAGAGGCGTTAGAGGCTCACAGTGAGGTTGAGCGTGCGGAAGTGGTAGACATTCGGTTTGAGGACAACCGGGTTATTTTTTCGCTCGAAATTGAGGGTATGAGAGGGACAACTAGGACGGAGGTGAATACATGGCAACGTTAGACAAACCAGAAGTGCCGATTCTCAGGGAAACCCCGGATCAGATTTATCAGCGGATGGCTAATCGGATGACACTGATAGCACAAAAGCGTGGAGAGACGCCACCAGCGACGGAAGAGGGAGAAATCTTTTATGACCTCGGCTATCCGATCGCAGAGGAAATCAGCGATCAGCAGCAGTTATTTGAGTACGGTTTTCTCCAGCGTTTTCTCCCCTGGGCGGATGGAGAGTTTTTGGATGCAACAGGCGTATTCTTCGGCTTATCTCGCAATGAGGCGGAGACAGACGACGCATATCGGCAGCGCTTAATTGATCGAGCTCGTACAGAAGAGGGAGACGGCAGACGTCAAGATTATGAGCGGTGGGCACGAAATGTTGACGGGGTAGGCGGAGCCGTTGCGATTGAGAAGGCAAGACATGACCTATCTATTGATGTGTATATCACAGACCTGACAGGCAACCCTGCGGGGCAGGAACTGGCCACGAGTGTACGGACGAAACTGGAAGACAAACGAAGGGCCTTGCATGACTTGCAGGTGTTACCCGCGAAAGTGTATCCAGTGACGATCGCTGTAAAACTTGCTTTGCGACCAGATGCGGAATTCGAGAAGGTCAAAGACCAAATTACTACGCAAATCAAAACCTACCTAAAAGGGCGTTCTCAGATCGTGTACCAGCAGATCGGAGCGCTCTTTTTCGTGGATGGGGTAATAGATTTCACGGGCTACACCTTAAACGGCGCGGAATTGAATTTGACGGTGCCTGCTGACTCTGTATCGACACTAACCATGGCGGTGACAACATGATTCCAGAACGCTATCGGCGGATGCTGCCGCCGCAATGGTACGAGAATGAAGTGGCGGAATATCACTTTGAAGGTGCAAAGACAGTTGTAGATGGTTTCGATTTGCAGCGTGAGGACATCTTACAGCAGTTTAGCCCATGGTCAGCTACCTGGGGGTTGGATGTCTGGGATTGGATTTATTTCGGTAATAGGCAGCTGATGCCCATTGAAGAGAGACGTAAAAATCTCCAAAGAAAGCATTGGGCTAGGTTGCCATTTACGTTACCCGTTCTAAAAGCAATGGGGCAGACGGCAGGGAAGCTAGAGAAAGTAACAGAGGATTACCCTAATAAGGAGATCGTTTTCGAGTTTTCAGCGGAACAATCAGTTAATGGCGTTGATTTGTCAAAAGATTTTGAGGGGATTCGACCTGTTCACGTCAATAGTAGCAGAGTATTAGTTAACAGCAGAGGTGAAACAATTCGTGTTTTAAGTGAAACCCGATTCAGCAATGTAGAATATCAAATCTGTGGGACGTTCTATCCCGAGGATGATATGGAGGGACGTATATTTCGTGAAACAGTCGGAACGGTTGAGGATGCTCGTTTCCACTCAGTGGATTATCCGCTTACGAATATATTGTACCCAGAACAGGAGGTGTAAAGCTTGGCAATTGTTCAAAAACGGCTACTTGAATTGCTAAGGGATGACCTGAGTAATCATTTTACCGGGGCTTTGATTAATGTAAACGGTACGCTTCGAACTTATCCGATCCACAAAACACTTAAAAATGGTTTCAAAGTAACCAAGTATATCTACTTAGACGATGTTCAGGCACAGGGCCAAATTCAGTCGGCGGTTTTAGTAGACAGTGGGGGTAATGCACTAGCCATTAAAAACATGCAGGTGATTAAGGGTGACAGTGGGCTGTTAATCGCTTTTGAATTTTCGCTGGAAGTGAAGGTGATATAGAGTGACTTATCAAAAGACGACATGGGTTGACCATATTATTGATCCCGTAACAGGTGAGGTTGTACAGCAAGGGACAAAGATAACTGCAACACGGATGAATAAAATGGAGCAGGGTATTGCTGACGCGCAGGCACTTACTGAGGTCTTGGCACAAACAGTGATTGGTAGTCCGGTCATTTCAGGATTGGAATTTTCAGCAAACGAATTAACAGCTCGATGGACATCTGGTGTCGCCTATGTTAATGGTGTTCGTTTTGTGGTAAATGCAGGGAGCATACAGTTAAATGCTACACAAGGACAATACCTGTATTTGGACTCTGATGGAGTGTTGAAAAACACGACTTCTCAGGCAATCGCAGATGCCAAATGTAAACTCTGGTACTTTGCTACTGATGCGAGTTCTATTATTAGTTCAGTTGATAGTAGAAACATTGCATCGACAGAGATGTTTGTTAAGCAATCAGAAGTCGCCAACAGCGCAAATAAGATTCCTCGCCTCGATGGATCTGGTAAAGGAGCTTTTAGCATCACGGGTGATGCTTCCAGTGTTGGAGGTAAAACCATAGGGGCAGGGGCTAACCAAATCCCTACACGGGACGCCAGCAGCCGTTTGGTTGCAGATCAACTGGCGAATTTCAAGAAAAATAAAAGTGGCAAAGATGCAAACGGCATATTCAAGGTTGTTGAGTACCGAAGAGTAGCGGATAACACCTTGTACATGAAATCTACACTCTCAAATCCCGATGCGAAAGGTAATTATCAGACCGATACGCGAGTTTATTACAAAGCGGATGGAACAACCGCGGATTACACTGTCACAGTAACCATTACTTACGATGCTGATGGTGATGTTGTAAGTGAGGTGCCAAGTGCATGATAAGTGATATTCTTCGGGATCACGGCATGGGGAAAGGGATAAATGGGGTAGACAGGAAGGCTTTAATTGACATTGCAAACGCAGCGGATACTAACCAAAGTGTGGTAAAAACAATCATTATAAATAATTTAAAAGCTAAAGACCCTACTTTAGCTATCAATGCTTCTTCCACCTGGGCTGATATCATTGCAGCTATCCCAAATCTATACATCGGCAAAAAATGGGCTACTGGTACTGTTGCAATTCCGGGCAGTAGCGGCACAAATAATGAGGTTACCGTTACTGGACTTGGTTTCGTACCAAAGACTATTTTTGCCTTCAACACGGGTGATGCAACAAGTTCTGATGTTAATATTCACTGTTATACTGCATGCCCTTCATACAGCAATCCGATATTTACTGGTTGGAAGAAAGTAGACAACTGGTCTGTTGAAAGTAATGTTATTGCTCAATCAACAGCACCGACCACCAATTCATTCAAACTACGTAGCACTGGTGTTACAGGTTATACCAACTACATCCGTTGGTTTGCTATTGAGTAGAAAGGAGGTAGCATATGGCGCAATTACCAAACACAGCTTCCATCAAGGACATGGTCACAGCACTGCAAACGATGGAGTGCATAAACCAAAAAGCTGACCTTGCAGCAGTTGTAGGCAGCCCAGTAGTAAGCACCGATGATGTGGCGACGATTATTACAAAGCTGCAAAATGCAAAAAGTACGCTTGCAGCCAATCTTACCGCGAAAGGACAAGCGGCTAGTGGAAGCGAAGGCGTTCAGTCTCTCGCGGACAAAGTTGGGGCGTACAATGGGAAACGTTGGGCTGGCGGTACGTTTACAATAAACGGATCTGGAACAGTTACTGTAAATGGACTCGGATTTAAACCAAACTACGTTATGGTGTACCAAAACAATACCAGAAGTAGTTTCGACATCAATGTTTACATTGGAAATGCGAAAGATACCGACGTGTTTTTTAAGAATACGTTAGGACCTGCATTTGGAGGGCATGTATCGGGGTCAACCCAAAACCTTACTAATAACTTTCTCCAGATGTACGATGATTACTTTTCTGTTTTCGCCATCACCAACCTTTCAGCTACAAGTTTTCGCTGGCTAGCATTCGAATAAAAGGAGGAAATAGTATGCAACAAATCGGACGAAAAATCTATTTTGACAAATTGACAGGCAGTGTATTGGTGGATTCAGGCGAACGTGCTGGATTCGTGAGAGAAACAACTCAGGAAGAGGACTTCCAGGCATATGCTGCTCTGGCTGAGCGTGTCCCAGCAACTGTAGGCTGCCTGCAACTCGAATACGGTCAAGACTCGGACAAGTTCTCACAATACCAATATCGCATCGATCCTAAGAGCCAGACAATTATTTGGGATCTTACGCCTCCAACTGCTTCCATTGACCAGGTGAAAGCAGCGAAGATCGACCTTCTAAATAACGAATGCTTCAAAGCGATTCATGCTGGCTTCATATCTACCGCAACAAAGCACAGCTTCCGTTTTAATGAAGAGGATCAGGCTAACTTCAGCCAGCAAAGTACCTTATTTTTGCTCAAGCCTGAGTTGACAGAAACTCAATGGAAAACAGAGAATGCTGGCATTGTAACGCTAACCAGGGCACAGTTTATCGATGTGGTTTTTGAGGCGGGTCAGCACAAGCAACAACAGATCGAGAAGTATTGGACGTTGAAAGGAAATGTAGAATCTGCAACCACAAAAGAAGAAGTTGACCGGATCAACTGGTAGGAGGTCGAGCGTATGAACTTGAAGCGCTTTGACCTTCTTTTTGTTCGTGGCAGCTCACCTCTTGCTCGGCTGATTCAAGGAGTCACAAACTCGCCGTATAGTCATGTTGCCATCGTTCTGGATGAGTACCACATTGCCGAAACAGATTGGCGGTTTCCGTTGCAATGGAATCATAACAGCTACCCACCCAAGCAAATAGACGTCTATCGGTATCGAGGTGAATTGGAGTCTTGGCAGGAAGAGGCAATGACTGGGTTTATCCGGAAACACATCGGCACTCCCTATGACTTTTGGCAGACGAATACCAACGGGCTGTATCTACTCACAGGGGTGCCGATCCAGGACGCTCCTGACCGCATAAATTGCTCTGAAACTGTCGACGGGATGTTTGCTGCTGCTGGTATAAACTTGACGCCTGATGCGATAGGGAAAGTCAGTCCTGCTGATCTAGTAAAGTCCAGTAAACTTCAAAAAATCGCGTAACACTGGGGAGCTGCTAATGCGGCTCCCTTATCATTTGCCCCGAGGGGGTGAGGAGGAAGATGAGCTGATGAAGTTTTTACAGAGTTTAGAGCATGTAGTGACCCCAGCGAACGGAATGGCAGTAACCGCAGGAGTGTTTCTTACTCCGATTTTTCAATACCTATATGGAACTGGCAGGCTGGATATTTTGTTTGTGCTGTTTTTCATGATTGCACTTGATTGGGTCACGGGCATATCCGCAGCGAAAAAGGATAAATCCTATACGGCTGAATATGGCCTATCCCGAATTCCGCGTTCGCTGTTTCTTTTAGCACTGCCGGCTGTTGCAAATATGCTGGATCGGGTGATAGGGACACCCGGCTTTCTGTTTTATGGTGTCACATTTGGTCTACTCTATCATACATGGAACAGCCTCACAGCAAATGCCCACCGCGCAGGCTGGCCGATGCCCAAATCCGTCGAGAAATTAGTCAGCGCCGAAATCAAAGCAAAGACTGAGCGAGCTAAACGAAAGGAGTCCTAGTAAACAATGAAAATCACCGAGATGCTTCTGACCAACGTAAATTCCCGCCCCAAAAAGAAAATCGTTCCAAAAGGCGTCGTCATCCACTGGACGGCTAACGAGCGCAGCGGTGCAAATGCCGCCGCAAACCGAAACTACTTCAACAGACCAACGACAGTAGCGAGCGCCCACTACATTGTGGACGACAAACAAATCATTCGCTGTCTGCCCGAGGACGAGATCGGCTACCACGTCGGGGCGAAAACTTATTCACAGGCCGCCTTGACCAGATTGAGCACCTACCCGAACAACTGCACGATTGGGATTGAAATGTGCGTCAATGCAGATGGAAGCTTTGCGAAAATGTACGAGCAAACAGTGGCACTGACCGCAGATATCTTGAAACGACATGGCTGGGGAGTCGATCACCTGTGGCGTCATTACGACATTACGGGGAAAAACTGCCCGGCCTTTTTTGTCGTCAATGAAACGGCTCAAACATATACGGGAATGACAGCGAAGGACGCATGGGCAAAGTTTCAACAGGATGTCCACAGGTTTCTCACAGCTTATCCACAAAAACCACAGCCTGGTGTGGATAAGTGCGCAGTTGAACTGACACTTACTGCCACAGGCAAACTAATCGATGATGTATCCTATGTACCCATTCGAATGATTGCGGAGGCAGTGGGCGGAGCAGTGGAATGGGAGCCTTCCACGCAAAAAGTGACAGTAAACGGACAGGAAGTCTCCCATGTAAACGACCAGGGAACCACTTATGCGAAAACAAGAGAGCTGGCTGCCTTACTTGGACTGCAAGTGGAGTGGGACGAGCCGAGGAAAGCAGTCGTATTGAAGAAATAAAAGAAAAAGCCGCAGATCCCGTCTGCGACTTTTCCTATACATACTTTTACCCAATCAAAATTTGAATGATATCCGTTGCACTCAAAACAGCACTTGGTTTCGTCTCTTGCTCATTCAGACGAATTTGTCCGTCCTTGATCTTGCGGACAATCTGGTTGCGACTCCAGCCTTCTATTCGTTCAGACAGCAGCTTGTCGAGGCGGAAGCGGGCCTCTGCGCTCTCAATCCGAATCGTCACTTCCTGAACGCCTTTCTCTTGGTATTCATGCAAGGGGAGAGTAGAGAGTGGCGCGATTTCTTCACCAAACTCCGTATCTGGCACCTCCCGATGATCTGTAAAGGCTTTGTAGATGGCGAGCTTTTCGTTCCATGTATGATTTTTTTCACATTTATAGATAGCGAAGCGATAGATGTTTTTGCCGTTAGCGTTGTGGCGGCGGATGTTGGTATCGAAAAAGAGAACGGTTCGCCCACAATTGCTGCAGTATCGCTGGACTGGCTGATTTTCGTGATTTTCACGTAAAACCCACGTATGCTCGATGGTATGCATGGTCCTTCACCTCGTGTAAAAAGTGAAAGGAACGCACTTGCTATTTGGATGTCCTGTAGGGCAGACCTGTTTTTGGACACAAAAAACGGAGATTCCCCATAGCGAACCTCCGTCAGGATTTACACCTACAGATTTCGTTACGTTCCTTTGTAATGGGAAAAAAGGGCAGACTGCACCCGTGCGAAAAACAGTTTGTTTTCCGAAGGGCAAGCTATCCAGTTTTTTAGGCCATTACAAAGTAGTTGTTGGCATACGTAGTTACCGTACCTTTCCATCCAAATAGACGTGGAATCAATATACCATATAATGGGTTAGTTTCCAAGGGGGATCGTATTGTTGAACACAGGTGGGCGAGTGGTTTTGACGCGTAAAGGAGCGGAGCCGTAGATTTGCTTCATCCAGGTTCGCGCTTCCGTAAAGTCACTCTCCCGATAGAGATGAAAAGCTGGATGGTGTGTGTCCACAAAAAGGGACAAACCCAAAGCCTGAGCCCGGATGCAGAAATGACGGTCCTCGCCCCAGAAGCTCAGATTCGGAATTTGCTTAAAGCTGACGCCAGCCTGCAGCGCTTTTCTACGGATGAGGGTGCAAGCCCCTAAACCTCCTACCTCATATACGCCGGGGACACGGAGTTGTCCGTAGAAAGTGTACTTCCGCAAGTATTGTTCTTCTAATGAAATTTGTTCATGGCGTGCGCATTCGAATTGGGTGTATTCATCTTTGAGCCACACCTGTGGGACGGGGACGGTATCTGGTGTCCAGCTCGTCCAGAAGATTTCAGATATGACCTGTTTGTCTGAGGAGAGCAAAACTTCCAAAGTAGCTGGTTGGAGAAGCAAATCCGAATCAATGAGGAAGAGGGCATCGTAATCATGTTGTTTGGCACGGGCGATCATTTCGTCCTTGAATTCAGCGACTTTCCAAACGAGTGCGTCGCTCCAGTAATGGGTCGTCTCATCGTATGTGTAAGGATGAATGCTGCCAGCAGCGGGGATAATGTCGACCTTTCCTGTGTGTTTGTCTGCAAAGTTTTGAAGGATTTTGCTCGAAAGCGGATCGGTATTGTCATCAACGAACAAATAGTGCAGCGTCAAGTTTGAGGTCGACAGCTTTTCTAACGAGAACAAAAACATCCGGAGAACATCTGGTTTCTGGCAAACTGGACTGCCAATAAGCACGCTCGTTTTCACACTCATCGAACCACCTCTCGTTTTTGTGCGAAGTACGAAGCATGTATGGAGCTCGCTGTGTAATCGTAGACAAGAGATTCATGTGACTTGCCCAAGCGCTCCATGCATCGTCCCAAAAAGTGAAAAGCGTAAAAGCTCCCCATCCCTTGCTCACTAAAATGCTCCCACTGATTGTCCCCGATCTCCAAGCAAGACTCGAAAGCTTTTATCGCCTCGGCATACAAGCCATGCTCCATCAGGAAAATGCCTTTGTAAAAATGAAGATCTACGTAATTGGGATAGATCTGGATAGCTCGTGCAATACCCGGCCATGCTCCGCGCATACTGCCATGCTGGAAAAGAATATCGAATTTCAGCTTGTAGCAAATAGACGGGGGAGGCTGTTTGGTGGTCAAAAAGCCTTTGATCGCTTGATTCACCAGTGTAAATGCATGCTCCCATTGTTTAGCGCGAAAAAATTCGTTTGCGAGATGGTAATCACACCACGGGTCTTGTTTGGATTGCTTTCTTTCTTTACGTAAGAGCTTTAAGTTGCGCAAAGCTTTTTGTTTTCGTTGAAAGGCATCGTCCATATATCCGAGATGATGGATATGTACAGGTAGCAAAGGGACAGCGAGATCCATAGAAATGGAGGCCGGCCATTGAAGCACTTCGTGTATGTCTCGCACAAAACGGAACCCTTTTTTGTTGCGAAATAAGCGGATTTGCCCGGATCGGTAGGCGGAGTGGCGCGAAGCTTGCTCCTTTTGCGAACCAGTGTAATGGATCATTTTCATAAAAAAGGCGTCGCCTTTGCTCGCACTCACAGCTTGACGAAGCACTCCCGGTTTTTCTTCCTGTACGATTTCATCTGCATCCAGCCATAAAATCCACTCTCCCTTGGCAACTTGCAATCCGGCGTTTCTTGCTTTCGCAAAGCTGTTTTCCCAAGGAATTTCCAGAACTTTCGCTCCGTATTTCCGACAAATATCCTGTGTACCATCGGTTGATCCTGTATCGACAACAATGATCTCGTCTACCACCATATGCACGCTGGACAGACATGCTTCGATCTGGTCTGCTTCGTCTTTGACGATCATGCATAGGGAAAGGAGAGGAGGGCTCATTCGGATAATCACCTTCTTTTCGTTGTTGTCAGAACATATTGTTACACCATATTCGTGCGAGCAGATGGTTATGAAAGTACGGATACATAAAGGGGGATGGAAGGAAATAGGATGTTGAGACAATGATTTTTTGGGGAGGGGGCGATCTGCATGTTCACGGTTAGCTTGTGCATGATCGTTCGGGATGAGGAAGAATCACTCGGTCGATGCTTGTCGACGGTCTACGATTTGGTGGATGAAATCATCATTGTCGATACAGGGTCTACTGATCGGACCAAGGAAATTGCATTGACCTATGGTGCACAATTATTTGATTTTACATGGGTGGACGATTTTTCAGCAGCTCGTAACTTTGCTTTTGCACAAGCCCAGATGACGTACATTTTGTGGCTAGATGCGGATGATGTGCTTTTGGAAGTGGATAGGGAACGCTTTGTTGCATTGAAGACCACGGACAACTTTGATTATGACAGTGTCTCGATGCCGTACCACTTGATGGTAGATGAGCGAGGACAGCCCGTTCAATCTTTGCGAAGAAATCGTCTCGTCCGACGGAAGTGTGACTTTGTTTGGCATGGGGCGGTCCATGAGTATTTGGCCGTCACGGGTGAAATCCTGCATAGCGAAATAGCCGTTACTCACCAAAAGAATAAGCCTTATACGGATCGGAATTTGCAAATTTATGTAAAGCGCAAGGAAAAAGGCGAAGTTTTTGATCCGCGTGACCAATTTTATTTTGCAAATGAATTGTTCGATCATGCGAAGTACGAAGAGGCGGCTGAGCAATATCAGTTGTTTTTGGATGGGGGCTTGGGCTGGATCGAGGATCAACTATGGGCGTGTCAGAAGCAGTCAGAGTGTTACGCACACTTGAAGCAACCTGAAAAACAAATTCAATCTTTGACCAGGACACTTGCGATTGACCTTCCGCGTGCGGAGATTTGCTGCAGGATGGGGGCTTTTTTTGTGGAGAAGCAAGATTTCCCGAAGGCCATTTACTGGTACCGGCAGGCGACATTATTGGAGCGGCCACAAGGTTCCATGGGGAAGGTAGATGAATCGGCATGGACGTGGTTGCCTCATATACAGCTATGCTTCTGCTACGATCGGATCGGGGATCAACGAAAGGCTAAGATTCATCACGACATGGCAAAGCTGTATTACCCGACGCATCCAAGTGTAGCGTACAACGAAGCTTATTTTGCAAGGCTGGAGGAACTGAATTCGGTCGAACAATAGGTGGCTATACTCCTTCTTGGTTGTCCGTATTGAATTTGGAAAGCTGTTATTTTGCACGGGTCTTCTCTACAAAGATAGAATCGATCCTCGTTGATTAAAGAAGGAGATTCTCCATTCGTTACTGGTAAGAGCTGCATGACAGTTTGTTGGAATCCCTTTTTAGATTAAGGGGGATGGCTTCTTTTTTGGAGGAAGAGGACGGATGAAAACAAAGACCCCGTTTACGATTAGGTAAAGCACTTCGATAACGATTACTCCTCGTATTGATTCCTCTAATGAATGAGCAACGGTTGCCTTTCTCCTTCTATTTTCTCGTGGTTGTCTGTAAGCGCCATTTTTTCGTCCAATACGCTTTCAAGTGATTGGGAAATCAGAATGCCATGGCTTCTTGTGTAACAACTCATGAGGGAGGGGAAACATCCTTTTCAAAGAGGAGGAGAATCATGTCATTTCCAAATATACCGAATATCACCCCGTTCATTCATATAGGGCGTGACGAAGCGCTCAATTTAATGTTGTCTTCTTTAGCTATGGAAGAGTTGGGGCTTAGTCATATTTTAAATGCGGAAGCTGAAAAAATTCAGTTTGCACTCGGAACAATTCCCGGGCTATCTGGACCAGGAGCCACCATTGCCGATTTGCTCGCGTTAAACAAGAGTGTGCGGGACATGCTCGATGCAACGACAACGCAAGACATGCTTTTGCAAAAGAAATTGGAGGCTGTGCTGGATGCTTCTAAATATTCGGTATGGAGGAATACGGGGCCAACTGGGGCAACTGGGGCAACAGGTATGACTGGAGCGACTGGGGCGAGAGGAGCTACAGGAGCCACCGGAGCTACCGGAACAACTGGAGCAACCGGAGAGACAGGAGCTAGTGGAGCAACTGGAGAGATCGGAGCCACAGGAACGACTGGAACGACTGGAGTCACTGGATCAACCGGATCAACCGGATCAACCGGATCAACCGGGGCAGTGGGAGAGACGGGAGCAACTGGCACGACTGGAACGACTGGAGTCACTGGATCAACCGGATCAACCGGGGCAGTGGGAGAGACGGGAACAACTGGAGCAACGGGAGAGACCGGAGCGACTGGAGCGACTGGAGAGACCGGAGAGACTGGAGCGACCGGAGCCACTGGAACGACTGGAGAGACTGGAACGACTGGAACGACTGGAGCCACTGGAGCAGCTGGAACGACTGGAGAGACTGGAACGACTGGATCAACCGGATCAACGGGAGAGACTGGAACAACGGGAGCGACTGGAGCAACGGGAGAGACCGGAGAGACCGGAGAGACCGGAGGCACTGGAACGACTGGTGCAACGGGAGCGACTGGATCAACCGGATCAACTGGAGAGACTGGAGAGACCGGAGCGACCGGAGCGACTGGAGAGACCGGAGCAACTGGAGCCACTGGAGAGACTGGAGCCACTGGCGCAACCGGGGAAACTGGAGAGACGGGATTAACTGGGGAAACAGGAGCGACTGGATCAACGGGAGCGACGGGATCAACTGGGGAAACAGGAGCGACTGGAGCAACGGGAGAGACGGGAGCAACTGGATCAACCGGAGCGACTGGAACGACTGGAACGACTGGAATGACCGGAGCAACCGGAGCAACCGGAGCAACTGGAGAGACTGGAGAGACCGGATCAACTGGGGAAACAGGAGCGACTGGAGCAACGGGAGCAACTGGAGCAACTGGAGAGACGGGAACAACTGGAGTAACAGGAGAGACTGGAGAGACTGGAGAGACCGGATCAACTGGGGAAACAGGAGCGACTGGAGCAACGGGAGCAACGGGAGCAACGGGAGCAACTGGAGCAACCGGAGAGACTGGAACAACTGGAGAGACTGGATCAACTGGGGAAACAGGAGCAACTGGAGAGACTGGAACAACCGGAGTGACTGGAGAGACCGGAGCCACTGGAGTAACCGGAGAGACTGGAACAACCGGAGCCACTGGAACGACTGGATCAACGGGAGAGACTGGAACAACCGGAACAACCGGAACAACCGGAGCGACCGGAGCGACTGGATCAACGGGAGCGACTGGGGCAACTGGAGAGATGGGAACAACTGGAGTTACCGGAGAGACTGGAGCAACCGGAGCGACTGGAGAGACCGGAGCTACTGGAGCAGCTGGAACGACTGGAGCAACCGGAGAGACCGGAGAGACCGGATCAACTGGAGAAACAGGAGCGACTGGAGCGACTGGAACGACTGGAACGACTGGAGCAACCGGAGAGACTGGAGCAACCGGGACCACTGGAACGACCGGAGCCACTGGAACGACTGGAGTAACTGGATCAACCGGAGAGACGGGAACAACTGGAACATCTGGGGTAACTGGAACAACTGGGGTAACTGGAGTAACTGGAGTAACTGGAGTAACTGGAGTAACTGGAGTAACTGGAGTAACTGGATCAACCGGAGAGACGGGAACAACTGGAGCCACGGGAGCTACCGGATCAACCGGACCGACTGGATCAACGGGAGCGACCGGGGCAACTGGATCAACGGGATCAACGGGAGAGACCGGAGCCACTGGACCAACCGGCCCCACTGGAGCGACCGGTACAGTCTTCACCAACATCAACTCCTTCGGTGCCAATACCTCAGGAGCTCTTATCGCAGTAATCCTAGGAGGCACGAATATCCCTTTACCGAACAACCAGGTGTTAGCAGGTGGTATTACAGTGAATGGCGCCAATACGGTATTTACGGTTCCGTCTGCAGGCAACTATTTGATTTCGTATTCCATCAACACAACGGCAGCATTACTGGTTAGCTCGAGGATTTTGATAAATGGGACGCCATTCTCACCGACTATCATCTCACCAGCTTTATCGCTTTCATCGTTCAACAATACCGTCATCGCTCCTCTCACCGCTGGAGCCACAATCACGCTGCAACTGTTCGGATTATTGGGATCAGCTACCCTTCTGACCGGGGCTGGAGCGACCCTGACGATTATTAAAATAAGCACGTAGTAGGGCAAAAGGAGCTACGATGAAAAGTAGCTCCTTTCCCTTTGCTATTTCTTTTTCGTTAAAGTAGTAAAAATATTTAGTTAATTAACAGCAATAATAGTATAATAGGTTGGAAGGGGATTTGCCTATTATTCGGAGTGGGGATAGATGCCGATGGATGACTTGGCAGTATATTTGGACAAGCACGAGGCAACGATCGTGAAAGAATTCAAGCGAGGAATTGCCGTTTCGGACAGTGATCAATACAGGGGATTGATCCATCTGAATGGGCGAGCACTGTATCGGATGGTTATTGAATATTTTCGTTCGGAAATCACTCTTGAGGATATTAAAGAATTGGCTTACAAGGTCGCCTATGAACGAAACCGGGCAGAGACCAACATTGGCGATTTCGTCTCCAACGTTTGCATGGGCCGGGAAATGGTTATCGATCTTCTCCAAAAAGGTCCGTTTTCGCCTGCCGCTTTAATGCCTGCCTTATTGAAAATAAACGAATGCTTCGATGTCTTTTTGGTGCACGCTGTTTTCAAATACACGGATCTCAAAGACCACGACCTGGAAGAGAAAAAGCTATTTATCGAGCGTTCTCACAAAGACAGGCTCACGATTCTGGGGCAAATGGCATCCAGCTTCGTCCATGAATTCCGCAATCCGCTTACTTCTATTATGGGATTCTCTCGTTTGTTAAAAGAAGATTATCCGAATCTCCCTTACGTAGAGATTATTGAAAATGAGCTGCGGCAACTGAACTACCGAGTTTCGCAGTTTTTGCTGGTCTCGAAAAAGGGAGTGGTCTATAAGCAAATGGAGGTTTTTAGCGTCTGGGAGTTGTTCGATGAGATTCTGTCATTCCTCTATCCGAATATCGTTGACGTGAATGTGGATATCAAATGCAGTATCGATCCTACCTTTCAACTAAAAGGCTACAAGGATGAGATGAAGCAGGTGTTTATCAACATCATTTCCAATGCGCTGGATGCGTTACATAAAAAAACAGGCGGTAAGGAGATTGTCATTGAGGTGTCCCAAACACCTGACAGGTCCTTGATTATGGTTTCCAACAATGGATCGCCAATTCCACCCGACCTGCTTTCGGTTATTTTTGAACCGTTTTTCACGACGAAGGAGCTCGGTACTGGAATTGGCTTATACGTCTGCAAAGAAATCATTGAGCGGCATGGAGGAACGATTATGTGCGAGTCTACTGATCAGAGGACGCAATTTTCCATGCAATTCAAGCCTTGCGACACATGTACGAGTGGCTCGATGTCGATGAGCACCCATATCTAATCCTACAAAAACGACCTATTCATGAAGGCACGATCGATAACAGACGTGCACCATGAATAAGGCGTTTTTTTTAATGGTACAAACGTGACTGTTTATTTGCTAGCGTGAAGCTGCCTGCGTGTTTGTCGCATAGCTTTGGTGATAAGCTCCAGTTTGTTTACCAGCCAGACTAGCATGAGCGCCAACAAACAACTGCACCCAATAATCAGGAGCAAATATAGCAGCGAGTACCATGTGTTTTCAAACAACCAAGCCACCTCGCCGTATTTCTCAAATAGATAATCTTTGAACATGATCAAAAATGCAGAGTGAAACAAGAAAATAAAATACGTCAGCCCTTTTCGAAACCTGATGTGCAAACGATCGACGCGTTCCAGAAAGAAGACCATAAGTACGAGAAACGATAGTAGCGTGGCGAAGACAAAGGTCAAATGCACAGCCACATACAGCTTGTTTGAGACAACAAAAAACAGCGCAGCCGCAGTAGAAACACCCGTCATCAGCGTAAGGATGGAGCGGTTGTTTCGCAAAAAGGTAAGAATCGATTCACGGTACCAAAATAACACGTGCCCCATGTACAGGGTAAAAATCCAGCTCGGGAGCATATGACGCGTGCTGAGTCCGAACCAGCCCTGATGGATAAAGTTGATGTACACATACTGGATACCAAGCAAAATCCAAATGACGTACAAAATGTTGCGCTTGGTGATCACACGGCGAAACAGATAGGCAAAAACGTAATACTGGCAAATCATAAACACAAAGTAGAGATGGTCACCTGTTTTGCCTAAAACAATGTTCGTAAAATCCTGGGCAGTATGAGGCATCCCTTTTTTCAACAAGTAATGGTACAGGACGCCAGATACTAAATAAGGGACAAAAATATACAGAAGCTTCCCTGAAAAAAACTCGCGAGCAGTAGGGCTCTTGGCTTCAAAAGAATAAGCGGTCAAATAACCGGTGGCAATCGTCAACAGGACAGTGCCGTAGCGACTGATCTGATTGAGGGCCACGATCCAAAACGGATCTGTAAAAGAAAGTGCAGAAGCCGTGAAATGACCGACTACAACGAGAAAACTTGAGAAGAGCTGGATGTAAAACAGAGATTTCAAGATTTTTGAATCTGTATACATTTCGATATTCTCCATTTCATCGTTTGTCGGCTGACGTTGTCGCTCAAACAATAAACTGTGAATAGTTTTTATGATAATAAAGTTTTCTTTGAATTGTATTTGGACAGGGGAGGGGAGTTCTGGAAAAGTGGGAAAAAGAAAGAAAGCCACACCTGTACGTGTGGCTTTCATGCATTATTTCGGATTCTTTTTCATTTCATCGATGGTCTCACTGACCACAAACGCCAAATCGTCATTGCCAAACAACGACAATACACCAAGGAGAGTCGCATCAGGAATGTCCTCTGCTTCTTCTTTTGGTACGGTATTGTCCAGCATTTGAGCGAGTAACGTATTTTCCCCTTGAGCGGGATAAGCGCGGCGGTATAATTCGCGTGCATCTAGACCATGATTCACACACCATTGGGCAAAAACGAGAATCATCATGCCCTCGTCGCGCTGATAAGCTTGAATCACTTGATCTTCCATCTCTTTTCGGTTCATGGGCATACTCCTCTAACATTCGTACGTCATGAGCTTATTGTAGAGAAGAGCAAGAATACCCGCAAGAAAAAAGAAGCGAAGAGGATCAAGAGTTCCGCCTGCCGCTGTGGTTGGTTATGACCGGCAGCATGCGCGTGTCTTTTACCATACTAGAATGGCAAAAGGGGCAGCTCGGGCTCTTATCAAAGGAAAAGTTATCTCTCATCCAGCACGTACAGCCCTCGTTACTGCACGTCCATACATCTGTTTCCTCTTCTTCGATTGGAACGACTGCTTTTTTTGAGAAATACACATGAACTCCTCCTTTGCAGGGCAAAAGTGCACAAAGTAACCTCTATTAATGTGTGATGGAAAGCTCATGAATATACCAAGATTTTCTTTGTGAGAAGGTAAAAAAAGAGACCACGCTTTCATAGCCGTAGCCTCTTTCGTCCATTGAGATAGTTACTGTTTATCGGGAATGAAGATCTGTCCCGTTGCTTCATGATTCGCGATGGCCAGTAAAATCGCTTTAGACAAGGTATCTGGATGATAAGGCTTGATCAGATAGCCGGTTGCCCCCAGATCAAATGCTTTTTTCTTTTCCTCAATAGCACTGGAGATCACGATCGGAATGGTCCGTAAATCTGGATTTTTTCGTATCTCCTCAATGACCATCCAACCACTCTCGCCGTCCTTCAAGATAAGGTCAAGCACGACAGCATCCGGTCGCAGTTCCTCGATCGCTGCCACTGCCTCTGGCGCAGTAGAGAAGGAATTGACACGGAATCCAGAGCTCGTCAGCTCATCACGCAACAGCTCGGTTAAGTTCAAATCGTCCTCGATGATCACAACGTTTCCATTGCATTGACCAGTTGGAGAGACTGCCTCCTCCGTCCCAGAAAGATAACCAGCGGACAAAGCGTGCTCAGCCAGCGGAAGGGTAACCGTAAATGTACTGCCCTTGCCCGATTCGGACGTAACGGTAACTTCTCCTTGGTGCATATGGACGATCTCCCGAACAATGGCCAGACCCAGACCTGTACCGCCGATCTCGCGGCGATCCGAGTTATCTACGCGATAAAATTTGGTAAACAGGTGAGGGATGGCTTCAGCAGGAATACCTAGCCCTTCATCTTGGACCACCACGAGCAAACGGTTCCCATCTTGTTGGCACCTCACCCGGACAAGGCCGCCATGCGGTGAGTATTTGACAGCATTGCTGATTAGATTCACAAATACTTGACGCAGCTTGGTTTGGTCTCCATAAACAGTGGTTTGCTCCGTTTGCAAATCGAGTTCGAATCTATGGAGAGGGGACTGGACTCGATAAAGTCCGAAAATATCCCGAATCACTCGATCAATCGCAACGTTCTCTACCTCATACGTCTGTCTGCCGGATTCCATGCGTTGCAAATCCAAGAAATCATTAATTAGCGCAGTCAGGCGGTTCGCTTCTTGATAAATGGTCGCTATGTACCGCTGTTGACGCTCGGGCTTGAGCTCTTTCGTTAACAACAGCTCCGCAAAGCCGAGCACACTGGCGAGAGGGGTACGCAGCTCATGGCTGACCGTACTGACGAATTCCGATTTCATTTGATCGATCTCGTATTCATTGGTGAAGTCACGGTAAACGAGCAAGGTACTCCATTTCTCTTGGTTCCGGTACAATGGCTCTGCATAGAGCTGAATATAGCGTACTTGCGGTCCGGTCATCTGAAACACAATGCTGCCTGAAGGAATGGCACCTTCATTTAAGACGACAGCTCTGACATATTGAATCAGCCGATCGGGCTCTGAGGTTTGACTCTGTAAATAGGAAAGGAACTGTTCTAAGTCAAATCCTTGCGAAGCGAGCTGATTGTCGTAGGACAAGAGCTCACAAAAATTCCGGTTCACCTGCAGAGTTTCTCCATCCAGATCAATGAGCTGAATGCCCTCTTGAACAGAATCGAGCATATCCTGTGTCATTTTGCGCTGTCGCTCTGTCTCCTCAAACATCGCGAGCTTGTCGAGTGCCAAGGAGATCTGCTTGGCGAGCCCGATGATGACTTGTAGCTCCAGATCCGTGAATTTGCGATCGATTCGGGAGAGGATGATACATGCTACGATTGTCAGGTTGGCATCCAACACAGGAAGGTAGAGCTCGGAAGTTCGAGAGAGTTCCTCCGTGTAGCCGCGCTCAGCGTCTGTACTTTCACGGATCAGGACATATGGCTGGCTCGTTTCCTTGATTCGCACGAACGGACCTTCATCCAATCCTTTTCGCAGTTGCTCCAGCACGTTCTGGGAAACGCCAAAGCTAGCTGCATCCCTGTCAGTGTTCAGCATGACGATGACACCTTTATCGGCATCCGTGACCTCGGATATATTGCGAATGATACTCGAGAGCAGTTCGGTTTTGTCCAATGTATTCGCGAGAGAGAGGATGAAGCGGTTTTTCTTTTCCAAATACCGTTCATTTTCCTCCATCTTGCCCAATGCTTCTTGTAGCTCTTCTTGCTGCATCATCAGTTCATCCTGCTGGGCTTGCAGTTCTTCGTTTTGCGCCATGAGAACTTCTTCTTTGGCTTGAATTTGCCTGATTAAATAGTTGAGGGAGCGGGAGAGCCTGCCGATTTCGTCAACCCTGTTCAAATCCTGCAAAAGAGGTGTACCGCCATTGGCAAATTGCTCGGCATCTTTGGATAGACGAACCAACGGCCTGCCGATATCCCGTGTGGTTTGAATGGTGACTACCACCATGATCACGAGCACCATCAGCGCGTACACGAGAAACCAGGTGCTTTGCTGTGATAGCTTTTGGAACAGTGCTTGGTTTTTCTTGTACAACACCTGTTCATGCTCATCCTCGTAACGCACGGCATATTGAAGCAGGTTGTTCACTGCCTGAGTCAAGCCACTGGAAGAGAATTTTCGCAGGGATTCATAGTCTCCGGTCTTTGCATAATTCGAAGCTGTCGGGAACACATTGGTGAAAAAGTTCGTGAAGAAAGACTCGATGGAAGCGACACGCACTTGTTCCTCTTGATTGAGCGGCAGTTTTTTGAGTGATTCCAGCGCTTGTTCCAGCTTCTCTTTCTCTATAAATAACTCATTGTACTCATTCGGGTTCAAAAAAGCGTAATAACCCCTGGCCCTAAAAAAGATCTGGCTCGTATGCTCAGAGATTTCTCTGACCAAATCTTGTTTTTGCGTGGTAGTTTGTAATGCTGTCTGATATTCGGTGAGTGCGCTGTGATTCAAATATTGAACGATACCAGCGCCCGCAATTAACAGTGACAGAAAGAGAAGCATCATCGCAATGAAGCGACGCGTGATACTTTTTCTGATAATCGACCACCCGGTCATGCGAGCATTTCCTCCACTTTCCGGACAAGATCCATCGGGCTAAAGGGCTTCGGCATGAAGTCATCGGCACCAGCTGCACGCATTTTTTCCTGTTCGGCATGTTGACTTTTTGCCGAGAGGATCAGGACCTTCACTGCCTTTTTGTCGTCCATCTGTTTGAGCTGCTGCAATACTTCAAAGCCTGTCAGCTTGGGCATCATATAATCTAAAATAATCAAGTCGTACTCATTTTGACCGATTTTTTGCAGGGCTTCCTCTCCATCGCAAGCGATATCGAGCTCATGTCCCTCGTCTTCGAGCGTGTCGCCAATCAACATGCGCAACACGGCTTCGTCTTCAGCCAGCATAATCGTTGCCATCCTGTTACCTCCTTACAACATTCGTTTGACCAGTCGCGTAATGCGAGCCTCTAGCTCACGCGTGCTAAAGGGCTTGGTCATGTAGTCATCCGCACCGAGCTGGAGAGCACGGACAATGTCCTGTTCTTCCGTACGGCCTGTTAGCATAATCACTGTATATTTCTTGGCATTCGGCAAATTCCGGATTTTCTGGAGAACCTCTAGGCCATCCATCTGTGGCATCAGCCCGTCTAAAATGACGAGATAGGGCTCTTGTCCTTGATGCCAAGTGGAGGCAAAGAAAGCTGCACCTTCCTCGTAAGCCTGGATGTCGACGTGTATCCAACCGTCAAAACTGGCTTTTACGGAATCAGCAAGCATGACGCGAATCATCGGATCATCATCGATAATAGCGACCTTCAGCTTCACTTTAGGGGAGTCGTGCGTTTCGGTGAGCAGAGCGGCTTGAATTCGGCGTCGCCCTGCATTTTTGGCAGCATACAAGGCGGTGTCCGCTTCCTCGATCCAATAGGTATGCGGCTGTTGCGGATCGTCTACCTGTACAATTCCCCCAGAAAAGCTCAGAGAAAACATGCCTGCAGGAGCATCGAAGATCAGTGAGCAAAAAGCAGAGAGCATTTGCTCTAGGCGGGCTTTTCCTGTCTGTACAGTCGTACGCGGCATCAGGAGGATAAATTCCTCTCCGCCGTACCGGAATAGTACATCCTGTTTTTCGGCGCTCTGCCCGATGAATGCAGCAAAACGAGCCAGCACCTCGTCTCCAATCAGATGACCGTATGTATCATTGACCCCTTTGAAAAAGTCGATATCCAAAAAAGCTAGTGAGAATGGGGTGCTCGTTCGCTGGGCATCAGAAAGAAGCCGTTGATACGTATCAACAAAAGAATTGCGGTTGTTGACACCCGTAAGCTCGTCCAGAAACAAGATGCTGTTCATCCAGCTCTTGCGGCGAAGCTGGCGTTCGAGGCGTACGACCAGCTCTTCCATATCAAGCGGTTTGCACATGACGTCATCTGCCCCCAAACGATAGGCATGCAGACGCGTCTCCCGTTGGCAATCGATGCTGATAATGGTCGTAGGCACGTATTGCTTTTTTATTTTTTCACTGATCGTCTGCATCACTTGGAAGCCGTCCGTTTCCGGAATATTCAAATCGAGAATGAAGCAGTCAGGGTTCATGTCGTGAAAATAGTCGAGAGCCTTATGAGGGTAGACCGTAGCGATGACAGACCAATTGCGTTTTTCTAAATATTCTTTTAGATACATGAGCAAGGTAACGTCATCATCCAGGATGAGGACCAAAGGCTGTTGCTCACAAGGGGGTTCCCGTCGAAGAGTGGGGGCCTCGAAAAAAACTTCCCGTTCTGGTCGCTTCTCGCAGCATAAGATGATCAACTCTTGCAAAAATGCTCGCCATTCACTCGTCGGCCATTTTTTGGCAGGCATGTCGTCCATTTGTTCCAGGAGAAGACGAGACAGATCAGACAAGTCGGTCAATCCAATCGTTCCCGATGTTCCATTCAACGAATGCAGAAAGCGATAGAGATCATCATGAGAGATGGGAACCTCCTGGTCGTACCACGTCTCAATCTGTTTGTGGATATTTGTAAGAAGCGTATCTCTGTACTTGATCATGTCGTACCCTCCCCCTGTGTTGGGATGGCGCAAGCATTTGGATCGCTTGCGCCAATTTGATCAAAACGTCTACGATTTGGTATGGTACATGTAGCAGGGAGAAGGAAGGGCTTATTGTTGCAGGGAAAATCCTTCTTCAATCAGATATTGCTCTGCTTCCACGTACGATTCAAAGGAAGCTTCCAGGTTCATACCGTGGTATACGTTCCACAGCGCGTCTTCCTGTTGCAGCAAGAGGGTGCGGTTTTGCTTGTCGACCCATGTTTGCTCCAGTTGATCTGATGCTGCAGTGATTTTAGGCGCTTCCTCACGTTTTTGGGAGAGAGAGTGGATCGACGCTTCGATAACCGTGCGGAGTTCTTCCGCCGAGAAATCACGGATATTGATGAAGCCCTTATCGTCTTTTTGCTTTTGATAGCTCTTCACAAAGCCGACGAACACAAAGCCGTTGCCGTTCGGATGAAGATGATAGACAACCGTTTTCTTTTCATGAAGACTTTCTTCATAATGAAAATTAACCCGTTTCAGGGAGACGTCATTCCGAGTCAGTTGTGGAAAAGATTCAATAATCGCTAGTTTTTCTTCAAAAGTAAGCATGGATTCCTCCGGTGAGATGGATTTGTTTGTCGATTATATCATAGGTGGGACACAGAACGAAAAAAGGAGAAGGGAAAAATGAACGGAAAAAACCGAAAAGACATCGTAGCAGGACTCGAAGTCGATATTGTATTGAAACAGGACCAACGCACTGGCAAGCGCACCCGTGGGATCGTCAAGGATATCCTGACGAACTCCAGTACACATCCACATGGCATCAAGGTTCGTTTGACGGATGGACAAGTGGGGAGAGTGCAAGAGATTATCCAAAAAGGGAAGTAATCTTCTTCAGAAAAAATGGACAGGCCACACGGGCAACTGTCCGTTTTTCTTTTTATGATCAGTTCCGGTTCTGCAAAAGCTCGATAGCTGGTACGGCGAAGCAAGCCAGATTCGACGGAAGTGCATCGAGTGAAAACCAGCGCATGTCTCCAATAGCCCCGTCTTCCTCTAAATTACGTGCTTCTCCACTCAGGGTCGTGACTTCGTAAATGACCGAAACCCAATGCTCGCCATTTTCCGGGCGGATCGTTTCTGCTGTGCACAAGAGGGCCTTTACCTCGACATCGAGATTAACTTCTTCTTTGATTTCTCGGATGACGCTCGTCTCCAGTTGTTCATAGGGATCAACTTTTCCCCCAGGAATGCTCCATGTATTCTTCTCTGGATCTCTATTTCGTAATACCAGCAAAATCTCATTCTTGTCGTTTAGGATGACAGCTCCTACGCCCAATCTTGGTATAGCAATTGTAGTCGACATGGTTTCTCCTTCAATAGGCAGATTCGTTTCTTCTATAATAGCAAAGTTCAATCCTAGCAGGACAAAACAAGAAACCGCCTGAAGAGACGGTTTCGAGAAGTTCAGCAAAACGGTAACGGTAAGAATCATGGGTAGGGCAAATACTCAGCACATTTGCGAATGCTTTTTTTGTTTGGTCGTTGCAGTTCATCCACAAAAATAAGACAATAGATTATACGGGACAAGAATATAAACGAACAGCACTACAGCATCTGTCATTCTCTTTCAATTTGTTTTCTGCCCTCGTTATCGAAGCAAAATATTAGTGAAACTGGTGGATATTATTGGTTGACTACATAGAATGAAGGGGAGACAATTTGATGAATAGATTTATTAATAACATAATTCAAGATAAATCTATACAGAGACGAATTTTTATTCTTGAAACCTTAAGTAATGGACAGGAGTTTGTATCTACAACTTATATTGCTAAGCACCTTCATTGTACAATACGTACAATTTCAAAAGATATTGCTCAATTAAAAAAAGAATTACCTCAGAATTGGGAAATTATCGGCGTAACAACTAAAGGATACATGTTAATCAAACCAGTAACAGATTCTACTTTCCCTATAATTAATTCCTATTTAACCCAAAGTATAATTTATGAAATTATGATTAGTATATTTAATAATAAATATCATACATTAGAAAAGTGGTCCCAATTATTATATGTTAATAAACAAACGTTAAAGAATAACTTGAAAATGTATGCACATATCCTAAAAGAAAGTAATATTGATTTTACATTTAAAAATCTCGATCTAATTGGAGATGAAATCAATATTAGGCATTATTATTGTGTATTTTTTTACTCTATACAAAAATTCACAGCAAATTCGTTATTACCTATTGAGTTGAGAAAAAAGCTTTTATCCATTTTTCATTCTTATCAAATTTCAATGGATTTTGAAGCCTTATGTAGTATTATTTTCGTTTCCATGAATAGATTGTTTAATAAACATCTTATTGATAAAACTATATGTAACGTACCTATA